>NZ_JAYJLE010000040.1:0-505 GCF_035282245.1 Achromobacter sp. D10 | reverse complement strand
GGTACCAGCAAGAATTCCAGCACCACGGATCGCAGTTCGTCCAGCGCCCATGGTTCGACGATCACCGCGGGCAGGGACCTGACCGTCGTTGCGCAAGGCGCGGGCAAGGACTCCGACATCACCGTCACCGGTTCCACCTTGTCGGCGGGCGACAAGGTGGCGCTCAAGGCCGAAGGCGATGTCATCCTGCAGGCCGCGCGCAACGCCTTCGAGCAGCAGACCGACAGCAAGAGCAGCAGCGCCAGCATCGGCATCGGCTACTCGACGGGCGGCAAGCAGAATGGCTTCACGCTGGAGCTGGGCGCGTCGCTTGGCCGGGGCAAGGCCAACGGCAAGGACGAAAGCTGGACCAACAGCCTCATCACCGCGGGCAACGTGCTGGCCATCCAAGCCGGCGGGGACACCACCCTCAAAGGCGCGACGGGAGAGGCGGAACGCATCGTCGCATCCGTCGGCGGCAACCTGCTGCTGGAGAGTTTGCAGGACCGCAGCAAGTACGACTCCA
>NZ_JAYJLE010000039.1:0-525 GCF_035282245.1 Achromobacter sp. D10 | reverse complement strand
TTCAAGCCCGCGCCGTCGACGTGGATCTTGCCCGCCGCGATATCGAAGCCGATGCCGCCCTCGGCGCCCACCCGGGGCTTGCCCGTGGTCAGCGTGGCACGGTCCGCGTTCAGGAAGCCGCAGCCGTTGCACGTGATGCCCGCGGGGTTGGCGACGATCACGTTGGCGCGGTTGCCGGCCACTTCCAGCGTGCCCAGCAGCTGCGAAGGATTGGGCGCGGTGACCTGGTTGAGGATGGTGCGGGCGCGCTGGTTGCCCAGCATGGGGTTGCCGCCCACCTGGCCGGCCAGTTGCGTCTGGCTGGGCCCGCCGCTGTTGTTGAGCACCGCGCCGGACGGGCCGACGTTGAATTGCGTGTAGCGGTTATTGGAAACACCGCCCGCGGAAGGCGGCGCAATATTGATGACGGGCACGCCGTTGCTGACGCCCACCGAAGGCTTTGCGCCAGGCACGTTCCTGTCCACCGAAATCGGCAGCGTCTGCGCCAGCACAGGCGACCAGACTTGCGTGAAGACGACGGACCAG
>NZ_JAYJLE010000038.1:0-540 GCF_035282245.1 Achromobacter sp. D10 | reverse complement strand
CTCGCCTCCACGGCCGACGCGGACCTGCGCGCGCGGCGCAATCTCCACGCCAACGGCAAGGCGGTCGCCAACGGCACCCTGCGCGCGGACGCGGCAGGGAACCTGACCATAGGCGAAGCGGGGCTCGCGCAAGGCAGCTCGCGGCTGCAGCTGGGCGCGGGCCAGGACCTGCGCATCGCAGGCACCGCAGGCACCACCGCGGGTGCCGGGGTTGGTGCCCGCACTGTGGGCGGAGCTCTCCAGGCTGCCCGCACTGCGGGCGGCATCTTGCAGGCCCAGGCGGGCCGCGACCTCTTCATCACCGGCACGGCGACCGCCGGCTCGCCCATCGTCCTGGGCGCGCAGCGCGACATTCGCCTTGACGGCATCGCCACGGCGCTGGAAGGCGGGCTGACGGCCGACGCCGGCGCGAACCTGCGAGTCGGCGCGGCGGGCAGGTTGCAGGCCTCGGACAGCTTGAGTGCCCGCGCAGGCGCAGACCTGGATTCCGATGGCGTCGTTGCCGCGGGCGGTGGCCTGACGCTTGCCGCAAGGGGAGAC
>NZ_JAYJLE010000037.1:0-558 GCF_035282245.1 Achromobacter sp. D10 | reverse complement strand
GGCGCCTACCACGACCACCTGCGCTTCGTGGACGAGGTCATCGGCCGCCGCCCCGGCCACAATGTGTACGCGGCCATGAACATCCTGTTGCTCAACGAGCGCACGGTGGTGCTGGTGGACACGCACGTCAACGATGAACCCTCGGCCGAACAGATCGCCGAATTCACGGTGATGGCGGCGCAGGAAATGGCCCGCATGAACCTGGCGCCCAAGGTCGCGTTGCTGTCGCGCTCGAACTTCGGTTCGGGTAGTTCGGCGTCGGGCGCGAAGATGCGCCGCGCGCTGGAACTGGTGCGCCAGGCCGCGCCGGACCTGGAGATCGATGGCGAGATGCATGGCGACTGCGCGCTGGACGAAGCGCTGCGCATGCGTATCCTGCCGTCATCCACGCTCAAGGGCGAAGCCAATCTGCTGGTCTGCCCGAACGTGGATTCCGGCAACATCGCCTACAACCTGCTCAAGACGGCCGCGGGCGGCAACGTGGCGGTGGGCCCGTTCCTGCTGGGCGCGAATGCGCCGGTGCACATTCTGACCTCCAGCTCCACCGTGCGCCGCATC
>NZ_JAYJLE010000036.1:0-569 GCF_035282245.1 Achromobacter sp. D10 | reverse complement strand
CCACACTTATCGGTTGTTTAATTGTTAAAGAGCGGTACTGCTAAATTCGGTACTACTTACTGCATCTTGCCGCAAACTTCGCTCATCTCCGCTTTCGCAGAAACCGCTGAGTCAGCAGCAGAGAAACGAGATTATGAAGAAGTTTTTAGCGTTTGTCAAATCATTGTCGCTTTTGTTTGAGTTTTTTTAACTCACCCGCAGCACCCAGACCTGGCTACTTGCTGCCTAGAACTTGCCTAGGCCCTTCTTTACTCACCAGGGCAGACCCTGGTTTTCGCTTCCCTTAGCAACTATCGAAATGTCGGGGTAAACCCTGATTTTTCGGTAGCAGCCAAGCCGCAAACTATAACATCTTTTTTGCAGTTCATGCAGCTGGCTTTTGCCTAACCTGCATCCTTTCCTGCAAAACCGCCGTTCCACTGAATTTTTCCAGCTTCGCCGCGTCGAGAACCTGAGGCTCTCACTCTATATAAAGACAAACCCCCGCAGGATAACCTGCGGGGGTTTGCGGAATAAAAGCTTGACGATGACCTACTTTCACAGACGTCCGTCCACTATCATCGGCGCAA
>NZ_JAYJLE010000035.1:0-590 GCF_035282245.1 Achromobacter sp. D10 | reverse complement strand
GTGCCGCCGCCATAGGCATTGATGCCGTCCAGCACCAGCGTGCCGGCCCCGGCCTTGACGAGCGAGCCGCCTCCCGACACCAGGCCGGACAAGCCCAGCGTCGTGCCGGCAGCCACGTCGACGCGGCCCGTTTGCGCCAGCGTCACGGCACGCGAGATGTCGAACGTGCCGGTGGTGGCCAGCGTGCCGCCGTTGAACGTCAGGCCGCCTGCGGCGGCGCCCAGGTTCGCGTCGCGGCCGATACGCAGGATGCCGTCGGCAATCGTCGTGCCGCCGACGTAGCTGTTGCTGCCGTTCAAGACCATCGCGCCGCCGCCGCTCTTGACGAGCCCGCCTGCTCCCGACACCGCGCCGTTCACGCCCAGCGTGGTCGAAGCTGCGACGTCGAAGCGACCCGTTTGCGCAAGCGTTACGGCGCGCGAGGAAGCAAAGGATCCCGTCGTGGCCAGCGCACCGCCATGGAATGCCAGGCCGCCTATGGCATCGCCCAGGTTCGCATCGCGATCGATTTGCAAGGTGCCTGCCTCGATCGTCGTACCGCCGTCATGGCTATTGCTGCCGCTCAAGACGAGAGTGCCCCCGCCCTGTTT
>NZ_JAYJLE010000034.1:0-630 GCF_035282245.1 Achromobacter sp. D10 | reverse complement strand
GCCGCCTTCGCGCACGATGCGTTTGGCTGCCGAGAACAAGGGCTTCATGAAGGCGCCCGAGTGGTACACGAACTGCTGCAATTGCTCTTCGTAGGCTTCCAGGTCCGCCAGCGGACGCGTGGCCACGCCGCCATCCATGGCCGCCTTGGCCACCGCCGGGGCAATGCGCACGATCAGGCGCGGATCGAAGGGCTTGGGAATCAGGTACTCGGGGCCGAAGGAGATGTCGTAGGTGCCATAGGCCGCCGCCACGACTTCATTCTGTTCTTCCTCGGCCAGCTCGGCGATGGCGTACACCGCCGCCTTTTCCATCTCGCGGGTGATGGTGGTGGCGCCCACGTCCAGCGCGCCACGGAAGATGTACGGGAAGCACAGCACGTTGTTGACCTGGTTCGGATAATCCGAACGGCCGGTGGCCATGACCACGTCGTCGCGCACCGATTGCGCCACTTCCGGCAGGATCTCGGGCGTGGGATTGGCCAGCGCCAGGATCAGCGGGCGCGGCCCCATCGCGGCGACCATCTCGGGCTTGAGCACGCCGCCGGCCGACAGGCCCAGGAACACATCGGCGCCCTGGATCACCTCGGCCAGCTTGCGGGCGTCGGTCTTCTGCGCGAAGCGCGCCTTGTC
>NZ_JAYJLE010000033.1:0-706 GCF_035282245.1 Achromobacter sp. D10 | reverse complement strand
TCGCATCCGTCGGCGGCAACCTGCTGCTGGAGAGTTTGCAGGACCGCAGCAAGTACGACTCCAAGAACCAGAGCGCAGGCTTCGGGCTGAGTCTATGCATCCCGCCGTACTGCCAGGGCGCCAGCAGCTTCTCGGCCAACGCCAGCGCCGGCAAGATGAACAGCGACTTCAAGTCCGTCATGGAACAGACGGGCTTGCGGGCAGGCGACGGCGGCTTCCAGATCGACGTCAAGAACGAGACCAAGCTCGCCGGCAGCGTCCTCGCCAGCAGCGACCGGGCCGTGGCGCAAGGGCTGAACACGCTCGACACCGGCACGCTGATCACCGAGGACATCAAGAACCGCGCCAAATACAGCGGCGGCCAGGTGTCCATCGGCGGGGGCTTCGGCTTCGGAGGCGGCAAGGGCGCAGACGCAGGCCTGGGCACGACCAAGGGCGGCCAGGTGGCGGGCGGCGCCAGCAAGGAGCATGGCTCGTCCGTCGCCACTGGCAGCGGCGGCTTTGGCATGGGCACACCCATCGTCGTGGGCGCCAAGGGCAGCAGCAGTTCGACCACACAAAGCGCCATCAGCGGCGGCACGGTCGTAATCCGCGACGAGGCGGCGCAGCAGCATCTGACGGGGATGACGGCGGCGGAAACGATCGTGGCGTTGAACCGGGATACCTCGGACACCTTGAATGCGCTGAAGCCGATTTTTGATAAGGA
>NZ_JAYJLE010000032.1:0-754 GCF_035282245.1 Achromobacter sp. D10 | reverse complement strand
GTGACCTGATCGCCACCGCCTCGGGCTCACTTTCCAACGCGGGCCGTTTCGTGGCCGGGGTGGGCGCCGATGGCGCGCTCAATCAGCCGGGCAGCATCACGCTGACTGCGGACGCCATCGTTCATGGCGGCACCAGCCTCGCCGGCACGGATCTGAGCCTGTCCGCGGGCGGCTTGAATCTGGCGGATGGCAAGCTGTCCGCCGTCGGCGGACTTGTTCTCGCCACGCCAGGTAGCGTGGACACCCGCAACGCCGTTGTGCAAAGCGGCGCTTTGGACATCGCTGCCGCCAATCTCTACAACCAGCGCGGCAAACTGACCACAACGGCCGGCGCCGCGATCAAGGTCGATGACGAGCTGGATACCTCCGGCGGGGTGATCGCCGCCGCCGGCAATGCGCGCATCGAGGCGGCGCGTCTCGTCAACCGCGAGGGCACGCTCGCCGCCCATGACCTTGCCATCACCGCCACCGGCGCGGTGGACAACCGGGGCGGCCTGATCCAGGCCGACAACACGCTGGCCCTGAACGCGGCCAGCCTCGACAACCGCGGCCCAGGCGCCGCCGGTCTTGGCAACCGCAGCATCCCGGACGCTGGCAGGCCGCCGACAGGCGTGCTCGGCAAGGTGGTCTCCCTCATGGCGGACCGCCTCGACAACCGGTCGGGGGATATCCAGGGCGTTGAAGCCCTGAGCCTGACCTCCTCCCACTTGGACAACACCGGCGGCCAGATCGCCTCCCTGGGCGATTCGCGCAT
>NZ_JAYJLE010000031.1:0-851 GCF_035282245.1 Achromobacter sp. D10 | reverse complement strand
GGCAGGCGCGCGACGGCGTCGTAGGTGAGGCGGATGTGGGCGGCCAGCAGATCGCAGGCGCGGTCGGCATCGCGGGCCAGGGTGGCGTCCAGGATGCCCTTGTGTTCGTCGTCGAGATCGCGCGCGATGGGTTTGCGGGTGACGGTCAGGCGGCGGTAGCGCTCTGCCTGCTGGTAGAGGATGCCCAGGAAATGATGCAGCCAGCGCGAGGGACAGGCGCGGATCAGTTCGCGGTGGAATTCGCGGTTGCGCTGCTCCCATTCCTCGAAGCGGGTGTCGGGGTCGGCGGCCAGGCGTTGTTCGGCCTTGCTCAGGCGATGGAAGGCGGCGAGCACGGCGCTTTCCCAGTCGTCGTCGCCCAGGGCGATGGACTGGCGCAGGGCCTGGGTTTCGAGCAGCACGCGGTTTTCGGTGATGTCGCGGAAGTCTTCGAGCGAGATCGGGGTGACGTGAAAGCCGCGTTGTCCTTGCGCGATGACCAGGGCATCGGAGACCAGCAGCGCGAGGGCTTCGCGCAGGGTGCCGGCGCCCACGCCGTAGTCGTCCTTGAGGTGTTCGACCCGCAGGCGGGAGCCTGGCGGGTGCACGCCCTGGATGATGTCGCGGCGCAGGTTGACGTAGGCCGCGCCGACCAGGGTGTTGGCGGAGGCGGAGTGAGCGAGCGGGGGGAGGGTGGCGCCGTCTGACATGGGAGGTACTTTATCACTGCGTTCAAAAAATCTCGATAAAAATTATTGACGCCGAGATTTATGCTGCTTATCGTAGAAAAAAGCGTCGCGATGACGACCGGCATGAAGCCGGCGGCGGGCGCCACCAGGAGACAAGCAGTGATACGGCTACACGACATCCGG
>NZ_JAYJLE010000030.1:0-852 GCF_035282245.1 Achromobacter sp. D10 | reverse complement strand
GATCGTCGAACCATGGGCGCTGGACGAACTGCGATCCGTGGTGCTGGAATTCTTGCTGGTACCGAGGCTGAGCTTGATGCTGACGCCGCCCACTTGATCGATCTTGTTGCTCGACCCGGCCTTGGCGAGTTCGGCGGCCTCGGCCGCCTTGGCGGAGGCGCGCACGGCGTCGTAGGCGTTGACGGCAGCGACGCCGGCGGTTGCCCCGGCCAGGCCCTTCATGACGGTGTTGTCCGTCTTGCCCGCGGCTTCTGCCATGCGTATGCCGGTCTGCACGGCACTCACGATGGGGTTGCTGGCGGTAAGCGTCAGCCCCGTCTGCTTGATCTCATGGAACTCCTTCTCTTGCGCGGTATCGAGCGCCGCGCCGATGTTCACCTCCTGGCCGATCAGCGTGATGTCGCCCTGGCGCGCGAGGACATTGCTGCCGGTAATGTCCAGCGCTTTGCCGGCCTTGATGAGCGCATCGCCTTCGACGCTACCGACGGTGCTGGCGGTGTTGAAGACTTTCTCGCCGTCGATCCAGTCGGTTTGCTTGCGGGTGCCATAACTGAAGCCGCCCATTGCGCCGAAGCCGGACTTCTTGACCATCTTGTAGTCGTAGCGGTCCTCGGTGTTCTGGCCGGGCAGGAGGTTCACGTCGCGTTCGGCGGACAGGACCAGGTCCTTCTGCGCGCCGACATTCGACCCGGCCACGTTCAGGTCGCGCCCGGCCATCAACACGGCCGTATCGCCCGTGAAGGTCGAGGCCTTGGCCTGTTCCCAGTCGCTGGAGGTGATGGTGTGCGTGGTCTTGGACGAGAGGAAGCGCTTGGTCTTGTAGCGGACCTCGTCGTAGGCCGAGCCGGTTTC
>NZ_JAYJLE010000029.1:0-874 GCF_035282245.1 Achromobacter sp. D10 | reverse complement strand
GGCTGGCCCGCCAGGGTATTGCGATAGGCGCTGGTGTATTCCTGGCGGTCGCGCGAACGCGCCTGGGTGACCGTGGCGGTCCCGACCCGCGTGATGATGCGTTCGCCGCCCGCGCCGATATTGTGGATGGCCGGGCCGGCCACCGTGAGCGCTCCGCCCGCGGCGATCTGGCTCTTGTCGTTGGCGACGGCACCGGTGAGCATCATGGCCCCGCCCGACAGTATCTTGCCGGGGTCGGAGGACAGGGTGCGGGTCTCGCTGACGGTCTCCTGGACCTGGTAATAGGTGAACGTGCCGACCAGGCGGTTGTTGAAGTCGGCGTTGAACTCCCGGATGCGCGCGTCCAACGCCATATGCGGCGCCTTGTACGCGGCATAGGCTTCTTCGTAGACCTTGCGGCGCGCGGCTTCGGCGTCGCAGGTGGCGTGGTTGTAGCAAGCCCGCTCAGGCGCCGTCCAGACGGGCATGGGGCCAGACGGCGGCGTCACCCCGAAAACGGACCAGATGCGTTCCTGGGCGCCGTACCGGAATTTTTCCGGTACGTCCGAGCAGATCGCACCCGCATCGCCGCCGGTGCCATCACATACCGTGGTGACAGGCGTGTAGGTTGGCGTGATCGGCGACGTCTTACCGCCCTTGCCCTTCAAGCTGGGCGCGTAGTCGAAGGGCGGCCCATAGCGCGACTCGGGGTACTTCGCGGACGGCAGCAGGAACATGCGCTCCGGGTCGTCATTCAGCCAGGCCGGATCCTTGCTGCACATGGGCGTCACTTCGTCGCACAACCAGTGGCTTGCGGCGTCGTACATGTCGGTGGTGCCGGCCGGGGTGAAGTACACCTTGGGCGTGCTGGACACCTGCACCGTTACGCTGGCGT
>NZ_JAYJLE010000028.1:0-1011 GCF_035282245.1 Achromobacter sp. D10 | reverse complement strand
GCGCTGACGGGCGACCTGCAGCTCACTGCCGCGGGCGACGTGCGTATCGCGCCGCGCGGCGCCACGCAGGCGGCCGGCAATCTGCGCCTGGACAGCGGCCGCGACCTGAGCGTGCAAGGCACGACGCAGGCGGGCGGCGCCGTCGCGCTCGCTGCCGCGCGCGATGCCTCCGTTCAAGGCGCTGTCGGCGCGGGCGCGTCCTTGAGCATGGAGGCCGGTGGCGACGCGTCGGTCGGGGCGCAGGGCAGCTTGCGCACGCGAGGCGCCTTGCGCGTGACGGCCGGCAAGGATCTCGCCTTGTCGTCGGACCTGCTGACTTCGGATCAAAACGTGCGCGTGCAATCTGGGCGCAACCTGATGGTGGCGGGCGGCGCGGCAGTGCCGCCTATCGGCCAGGGGGCAATCGCGGGTGGAGGAGCCGGCGAGGATGCGGGTTCGGGTTCGGGCTCGGGTTCGGGTTCGGGCACGACCTCGGGCACCGGCTCCAGCACCCATTCCGGCGCGGGATCCGGCAAGTCTCCGGAGCCGGCGGCTCCTGGCGATCAAGACGGCGGCGCTTCCGTGGCGGGGGGCGTGGTGTCCGCCAAGGACGGCATCACGCTGCTGGCGGGGCGCGACTTGCGCTTGTCGCGTCAGGTATACGCCTCGGGCACGGTGCAGATGCTGGCTGGCGCGGAGGCCGTCTCCGACGCCGGCACGCAGTTGCGGGCCGGCGGTAGCCTGACGGTACGCGCCGGCGAAGACGTGGCGCTGGCCGGTGCTGCCGTGGCCGATGGCGCGGTGCGCATCGAGGCGGCGCGCGGCTTGCGCCTGGACGGCAGCGCACTGGCCCATGCCGGCCCCCTGGATCTTAAAAGCGGCGATGACCTGCGCCTGGGCGCGGGCAGCCAACTGCAAGGCCAGGGCGTGCGCACTGAGGCCGGGCGAGATCTGGTTCTGGATGGCGTTCTCGCCTCCACGGCCGACGCGGACCTGCGCGCGCGGCGCAATCTCCACGCCAACGGCAAGGCG
>NZ_JAYJLE010000027.1:0-1141 GCF_035282245.1 Achromobacter sp. D10 | reverse complement strand
GGCGGGCCGCGTGGATGTGGCGGCGGGGACGACTCTGGGCCTGGCGGGCGGCGTGTCCGGCAGCGGCGACCTCGTCAAGGTCGGCACGGGCACGCTGCGCCTGAGCAATGCAGGCAATGCCTATGGCAATACCTGGATCCAGTCGGGCACGTTGATCGGCAACGCGGGGTCCGTCCGCGGCAACGTCGATAACGGCGGCATGCTGGTGTTCGAGCAGGCGACTGACGGGACGTTCGCCGGCGCGATCTCCGGGAGCGGGGCGTTGGTAAAGACAGGCACAGGCGTGTTGGACCTGACCGGCAACCACGCGGGCTACACCGGCAAGACCACGGTGTCGGAAGGCAAGCTGGTGGTGCAGGGCGTGTTGAGCGGCCTGGCCGACGTGGCTGGGGGCGTGTTGCAGTTCGGCAATGGGGTGGCGGGCGCGGCCAGCAGCCTGGGCGGCAATCTGCGAGTGGCGGGCGGCAGCACGCTGTCGGTACAAGGCCCTGCGACCTTGGCGGTGGCGGGCGACATTGGCCTGGCCGATCACACGGTGCTGGATATCGCCGCGGGCGCGGGCGGGCCGTCCATCACGGCCGACAGCATCACGCTGGGCGATGGCGTGGCGTTCAGGCTTAGCGGAATCTCCAGCGCGGGCCAACTGGACAAGGTATTGATCGATACTCGTTCGGGTATCGGCGGCGAGTTTGGCTCGGTGAGCGTGGGCGGCTTTACGGGCGCGGTGGACTATCTGAATGTCAATACGCGCAAGTCGGCGGACAACCGGCAGTACCTCGCGACCTATGGCCTGACCTGGACGGCCGGCAACAATCTTAGCCATGGCACCTTCACGCTGGCCAACGCCACGGACCGTTTCGTGGTGAGCGCGCCGCTGGTCGACCAGATGGCCAACGCCGCGACGGGTTGGGACGGCCGGACGCTGGCCAAGGCTGGCGCCGGCACGCTGGTGCTGGCTGGCAACAATAGCTACACCGGGGGCACGCGGCTCGCGGGCGGCACGCTGCAAGTCGATCGGGACGCGAACCTGGGCGCGGCCACGGGTGGCCTGACGTTCAGCGGCGGCACGCTGGCGACTACCGGCTCCTTCGACACCTTGCGCGCCATCACGCTCGTGCAGGCAGGCCGTTTCGACGTGGCT
>NZ_JAYJLE010000026.1:0-1199 GCF_035282245.1 Achromobacter sp. D10 | reverse complement strand
CTGTCCCGATTCACCCTGCCCGATGTGCCCTGGACGCGCCGCGCGTTCTCGCCGCTGTTTGACGAAGCGCGCGCCTGGCTGCGCGGTGAATTCGAAGCCGCTGGCCTCACCACCCGCCTGGACGCCGGCGGCAACCTGGTCGGCACGCTGGCCGGACGCGATCCGGCGCGCAAGCCCATCGCGACCGGCTCGCACTGCGACACCGTCATGGCCGGCGGCCGGTTCGACGGCATCATCGGCGTGCTGGCCGGCATCGAGGTGGCCCACACGCTGCGCGAACACGGCGTCCAGCTGGAACACCCCTTCGAGGTCATCGACTTCCTGTCCGAGGAACCCAGCGACTACGGTATCTCTTGCGTGGGCAGCCGCGCGCTCTGCGGCCAATTGACCGCGGACATGCTGCAGGCCCGCAACCCCGAGGGCGAAACGCTCGCGGCCGGCATTGCCCGCATCGGCGGGGATCCGTCAGCGCTGGGCGCGCCGCTGCGCGGCCCCGGCGGCACCGCCGCTTTCGTCGAGCTGCATATCGAACAGGGCCCGGTGCTGGAAAGCCGCGGCCTGCCCATCGGCGTGGTCACCAACATCGTCGGCATCCGCCGCGTGCAGATCACGGTGCAAGGGCAGCCCGACCATGCCGGCACCACGCCCATGGACATCCGCCGCGACGCCCTGGTGGGCGCGGCCCGCATCATCGACGCCGCCCACCGCCAGGCCAGCGCCGCTAGCGGCAATCCGCACTACGTCGTGGCGACGGTGGGCCGCCTGTCCATGACGCCCAACGCCGCCAATGCGGTGCCGGGCTGCGTCGAACTCACCCTGGAAGTGCGCAGCGACAGCGACGCCGTGCTCGATGCTTTCCCCGAAACCCTGATGGCGGGCGTGGCCACGGACCTGACGGCGCTGCGCCTGTCCGCAAGCTTCACGCAGCTGAGCCGCGCCCGGCCCACCGACTGCACGCCGCTGGTGATGGACGCGGTGCAGACCGCCGCCGGCCAGCTGGGCTACGCCTGCATGCGCCTGCCCAGCGGCGCGGGCCACGATGCCGTCTACATGGCGCCCACCGGACCCATCGGGATGATCTTCATCCCCTGCCTGAACGGCCGCAGCCATTGCCCGGAAGAATGGATCGAGCCCTCGCAACTGCTGGACGGCACCCGCGTGCTGTATCAGTCCGTCCTGGAACTGGACCGGGCGCTGCG
>NZ_JAYJLE010000025.1:0-1456 GCF_035282245.1 Achromobacter sp. D10 | reverse complement strand
GGTCTTGGACGAGAGGAAGCGCTTGGTCTTGTAGCGGACCTCGTCGTAGGCCGAGCCGGTTTCTGCACCGGCGGCCAGGTGGAGGTCGCGCCCGGCGCCCACGGCGAGTGCCTTCCCGGCAGTGACTTCGGCCGCCCGCGCGTTGACGTCCTGCCCCGCGACCAGCGTAAGGTTGCCGCCCGCCGCGACGGTCGAGCCGACCTCGGCGCTGGTGCTCAGGTCGTGGCGATTGTTCTTCTTCAGAACCAGCGTTTCGCCATGGTTCTCCGTAAGCGTTTCCAGCGCGATATCCCGCCCAGCCTGCAGGCGCGCATCATCCTTGACCGAGACTTGCGCCGCGGTCAGCGTGATATCGCGGCCGGCCTGCATGTTGAGGTTGCCGGCATCGACGCGGGCCACGCCGCTCACGTGCGTGCCCCAGGTGCTGCCGAAGTTCTCGGCAGCCGAGGTGGACGTCAGCGCGATATCGCGCCCCGCCTTCAGGGTGACGGCGTCGCCCTTGATCAGCGATACCAGGTTGGTCAGGTCCTCGCGCGCGGCCAGGTCGACCGTAGCGCCCTGGATCAGGCCACCGCGCTGGTTAACGATGTTGCCCGCGGTCATGACGGTGGCTGCGCGCGCGCCGATGGTGCCGATGGTGCCGATGGTGCCGCTATTGGCGATATCGCCTTCGGCCACCAGCTTGACGTTGCGTCCGGCCATGAGGGTGCCGTCGCCCTGCAGGTCGCCTTCGCGCACCAGCAGGTAGACCTGCGGGACCAGCACGGACTCTGTCGTGCCGTCGGGCAGCGTGACGGTCTGTTCGACCAGCCAGACCAGATCGGTGGTGAGCTGCCGCTGTTGCGCCTCGGTCAGCGCGACGCCGAGCTGGATGCCGTTGCCGCGGGCGAACTGGGCGCCAGCGGCAAGCAGGGCCTTGTACTGGCTGTCGTTGTCGCTGTACGTGTCGAGGAAGCGCTGGCCGGTGGTGGCCAGGATCTGGTCGGACACGAGCTTCTGCTCGTAGAAGCCGTCGCCCAGCCGCTTGGGGTGGCCCGAAGGCGTCAGGAACATGGCGCCTGCGGGCGTCTGCGTGTCCCAATTACCCGGTTGCGCGCCAGGCTTGGCCAACAGGTTGAACAGGTAATCGCTGGAGACGACCGGACGCTGCCCCACGAAATGCGGATCGGTCGCGACGAGGTAAGGGGCGTCCGCCCGGCCATTGACCGCGAATAATTGGTTATCCGGGACGGCGGCCGGGGTGGAGACACTGCGCACCACGGTGGCGCCGGGCAGGCTGACGTTGACGACCTGCACTGGCCCGGGCGCGATGCCGCCATGGCTGGCGCCGGGGCGGGAGCCGTGGAGCTGGACGGTGAGATTGCCGCCGGAAGTGCCGACCGGCAGCTCGATAGGCTGGCCCGCCAGGGTATTGCGATAGGCGCTGGTGTATTCCTGGCGGTCGCGCGAACGCGCC
>NZ_JAYJLE010000024.1:0-1921 GCF_035282245.1 Achromobacter sp. D10 | reverse complement strand
GGGTGATGACCGGAGGACCGTCGGTCTGGCCCTGGATGCTGAAGTTCAGGTTGGCCGTGGAGGAGTCGCCATCGGCGTCAGCCACGGTGTAGCCGAGCGTGAAGTTCAGCTTGTCGCTGGCGTTCAGCGCCTGCACGGCGGGCTTGGAGTTGTCGAGCTTGAACTCCCAGGTGCCGTCGTTGTTCAGGGTCAGGGTGCCGTACTGCTCGATGGCGGCCTTCTGGGCGTCGGTGACGTTCCAGGTGACGCCGGTGATGGCATCGGCGCCCTTGGTGTCGTTGGTGACGACGTTGCCGCTCAGCGAGCTGATGGCGGCGTCCTCGGTGACGGTGCCACCGTTGTCGTCATTAGCGACCGGAGCGGTGTCGAGGATCTGGATGACCAGGTCGTTGCTGGAGGACACGCCGGCCACGTCGGTGACGGTGACGGTGAAGTTGTCCTTGACGGAGTCGTCGCCCGCGGTGTGGTCGTCGGCGCCGCCCGTCTCCTGGTAGGAGTAGGAGATGGTGCCGGTGGCGGCGTTGTAGCCGGTGACGGTCAGGATGCCCTTGTCGGTGGTGATGACGACCGGGTTGGCGGCGCTGGCGCCGGTGACGTCCTTGCCGCCGACGGTGACGCTGGCGATGCCGGCTTCGGCGGAGACGGTCACGGAACCGGTGACGGTGGCGTTGGTGCCTTCGACGACGCTGTTGTGCGCGCCGGAGACGTTGCCGTCGCTGTCCTCGGGGGTGATGACCGGAGGACCGTCGGTCTGGCCCTGGATGCTGAAGTTCAGGTTGGCCGTGGAGGTGTCGCCATCGGCGTCAGCCACGGTGTAGCCGAGCGTGAAGTTCAGCTTGTCGCTGGCGTTCAGCGCCTGCACGGCGGGCTTGGAGTTGTCGAGCTTGAACTCCCAGGTGCCGTCGTTGTTCAGGGTCAGGGTGCCGTACTGCTCGATGGCGGCCTTCTGGGCGTCGGTGACGTTCCAGGTGACGCCGGTGATGGCATCGGCGCCCTTGGTGTCGTTGGTGACGACGTTGCCGCTCAGCGAGCTGATGGCGGCGTCCTCGGTGACGGTGCCACCGTTGTCGTCATTGGCGACCGGAGCGGTGTCGAGGATCTGGATGACCAGGTCGTTGCTGGTGGACACACCGGCCACGTCGGTGACGGTGACGGTGAAGTTGTCCTTGACGGAGTCGTCGCCCGCGGTGTGGTCATCGGCGCCGCCCGTCTCCTGGTAGGAGTAGGAGATGGTGCCGGTGGCGGCGTTGTAGCCGGTGACGGTCAGGATGCCCTTGTCGGTGGTGATGACGACCGGGTTGGCGGCGCTGGCGCCGGTGACGTCCTTGCCGCCGACGGTGACGCTGGCGATGCCGGCTTCGGCGGAGACGGTCACGGAACCGGTGACGGTGGCGTTGGTGCCTTCGACGACGCTATTGTGCGCGCCGGAGACGTTGCCGTCGCTGTCCTCGGGGGTGATGACCGGAGGACCGTCGGTCTGGCCCTGGATGCTGAAGTTCAGGTTGGCCGTGGAGGTGTCGCCATCGGCGTCAGCCACGGTGTAGCCGAGCGTGAAGTTCAGCTTGTCGCTGGCGTTCAGCGCCTGCACGGCGGGCTTGGAGTTGTCGAGCTTGAACTCCCAGGTGCCGTCGTTGTTCAGGGTCAGGGTGCCGTACTGCTCGATGGCGGCCTTCTGGGCGTCGGTGACGTTCCAGGTGACGCCGGTGATGGCATCGGCGCCCTTGGTGTCGTTGGTGACGACGTTGCCGCTCAGCGAGCTGATGGCGGCGTCCTCGGTGACGGTGCCACCGTTGTCGTCGTTGGCGACCGGAGCGGTGTCGAGGATCTGGATGACCAGGTCGTTGCTGGTGGACACGCCGGCCACGTCGGTGACGGTGACGGTGAAGTTGTCCTTGACGGAGTCGTCGCCCGCGGTGTGGTC
>NZ_JAYJLE010000023.1:0-3539 GCF_035282245.1 Achromobacter sp. D10 | reverse complement strand
CGAGGGCGGCATCGGCTTCGATATCGCGGCGGGCAAGATCCACGTCGACGGCGCGGGCTTGAACGGCGCCAATCTCAGCCAGGTAGACCTCTTGGCGCGCACGCTGCAGATCAATGCGGACGTCTGGGCAGACCGGCTCAACATAAGCGCGGGTGCGGCGCGGGTCGACTACGCATCGGGGGCCGTCTCAGCCCAGGCTGTGCAAAGCGCGGCGCCCGAGCTCGCCCTGGATACCGCGGCGCTGGGCGGCATGTACGCCAACAGCGTGCGCCTGATCGGCACCGAGGCCGGGGTGGGCGTGAACATCGGCGGCAATCTGGTGGCGCTGACGGGCGACCTGCAGCTCACTGCCGCGGGCGACGTGCGTATCGCGCCGCGCGGCGCCGCGCAGGCGGCCGGCAATCTGCGCCTGGACAGCGGCCGCGACCTGACCGTGCAAGGCACGACGCAGGCGGGCGGCGCCGTCGCGCTCGCTGCCGCGCGCGGCTTGCGCGTGGACGGCAGTGCACTGGCCCATGCCGGCCCCCTGGATCTTAAAAGCGGGGGTGACCTGCGGCTGGGCGCGGGTGGCCAATTGCAAGGCCAGGGCGTGCGCACTGACGCCGGGCGCGATCTGGTTCTGGATGGCGTCCTCGCCTCCACGGTCGACGCGGACCTGCGCGCGCGGCGCAATCTCCACGCCAACGGCAAGGCGGTCGCCAACGGCACCCTGCGCGCGGACGCGGCAGGGAACCTGACCATAGGCGAAGCGGGGCTCGCGCAAGGCAGCTCTCGGCTGCAGCTGGGCGCGGGCCAGGACCTGCGCATCGCAGGCACCGCAGGCACCGCAGGCACCGCAGGCACCGCAGGCACCGCAGGCACCGGCGCGGGTGCCGGGGTTGGTGCCCGCACTGTGGGCGGATCTCTCCAGCCTGCCCGCACGGCGGGCGGCATCTTGCAGGCGCAGGCGGGCCGCGACCTCTTCATCACCGGCACGGCGACCGCCGGCTCGCCCATCGTCCTGGGCGCGCAGCGCGACATCCGCCTCGACGGCATCGCCACGGCGCTGGAAGGCGACCTAACGGCCGAAGCTGGCGCGAACCTGCGAGTCGGCGCGGCGGGCAGGTTGCAGGCCTCGGACAGCCTGAATGCCCGCGCAGGCGCAGACCTGGATTCCGATGGCGTCATTGCCGCGGGCGGTGGCCTGACGCTTGCCGCAAGGGGAGACATCCTGCTGGGCGGCGTCGTGGCGGCGCTGGGCGAACGCGCGGCGGGCAATGCGACCCTCAACGCCAAAGGCGACCTCGTCGTGAAGCAGGGCGGGCAGGTCCAGGCCGCTGGCACGCTGACCGCCCGTGCCAAGCGCGATTTAAGCGTGGTTGGCGCCCTGAGCTCGGTTGACGAGTTGCGCATGGACGCTGCACGTCGCGCGCGGGTGGACGGCTTCGCCGCCACCCACGCCAATCTGACGCTGACGGGCCACGACGTGACGGTCGGGCCGAGTGGGGTGGCGCAGGCCGGCGGCAACCTCACCGCCAGCGCGCAAGGCGCGCTGCAGGCGACCGGACGCCTGCTGGCGGGCGGCTCGCAGGCCTTGATCGCGGGCGACACGATCACGATCGACGGCACGGTCGCCGCTTTGCAAGGCGACCTGTCGCTCACCGCGCAGCGCGGCGATATCGCACTGGGCGCGGCGTCGCGCTTGCAGGCAGGGGGCGCGCTGACCGCGCAAGCGGCAGGCGCGTTGACCGCGCTCGGCTCGGCTGCCGCCGAACAAGGCATGACCTTGCGGGCCGGCACCGACGCCACGCTGGGCGGCATCACCGCCACGCAGGCGGGCAACCTTGTCGTCAGCGCCGCGGACAAGCTCACCGTCACGGCGGACAGCCGCCTGCAGGCCGGCGCGGCGCTGGATCTGAACGCGGGCGGCGCGCTGCTTAACGCGGGCGTTGCTTCGGCGGACACGCACGCCAAGCTGCGGGCCGGATCCGCGCTGGACAACGCCGGCTCGGTGTTGGCAGGCGGTGACCTGATCGCCACCGCCTCGGGCTCACTTTCCAACGCGGGCCGTTTCGTGGCCGGGGTGGACACCGATGGCGCGCTCAACCAGCCGGGCAGCATCACGCTGACTGCGAACGCCATCGTTCATGACGGCACCAGCCTCGCCGGCACGGATCTGAGCCTATCCGCGGGTGGATTGAATCTGGCGGACGGCAAGCTGTCCGCCGTCGGCGGACTTGTTCTCGCCACGCCAGGTAGCCTGGACACCCGCAACGCCGTTGTGCAAAGCGGGGTCTTGGACATCGCTGCCGCCAATCTTTTCAACCAGCGCGGCCAACTCACGTCGACGGGCGACGCCGCGATCAATCTGAGCGCGGCGTTGAACAACACTGACGGGGTGATCGCCGCCGCGGGCGACGCGCGCATCCAGACCGCAAGTCTCGTCAACCGCGAGGGCACGCTCGCCGCCCATGACCTTGCCGTCACCGCCACCGGCGCGCTGGACAACCGCGGCGGCCTGATCCAGGCCGACAACACGCTGGCCCTGAGCGCGGCCAGTCTCGACAACACACTGGCCCGGAACGCGGCCAGCCTCGACAACCGCGCCACAGGCGCCGCCGGTCTTGGCAACCGCAGCATCCCGGACGCCGTCAGGCCGCCGACAGGCGTGCTCGGCAAGGTGGTCTCCCTCATGGCGGACCGCATCGACAACCGGTCGGGGGATATCCAGGCCGTTGATGCCCTGAACCTGACCTCCTCCCACTTGGACAACACCGGCGGCCAGATCGCCTCCCTGGGCGATTCGCGCATCGTCGCCGACACGCTCAGGAACTCCCGCGGCCAGCTGCACGCGAACCGGACCCTGACTGTCATCGTGCAAGCGCTGCAAGGAGTCGGATCGCTGCAATCCGCGGGCGACCTGGGGTTGCAACACGCGGGATCCCTGGACCAGGACGGGGATATCTCCAGTGGCCGAGACCTGAGCCTCGTGATCGGCGGGGCCCTGGATAACCGCGCCCGCGTCAGTGCCGGCCGCGACTTGAGCATTACCGCGGATTCGCTGAACAACCAGGCCTCGGGCGCCTTGCTGGCTGCGGGCGTGAACACCATCGCGGTGTCGCAGGGCCTGACCAACGCCGGCCTCATCGACGGCGGCTCGACCCGCATCACCGCAGGCCACGTCGACAATACCGGCCGCATCTACGGCGATGCCGTGTCGATCCAGGCGGGCGCGCTGGTCAACGGCGCGGATGGGGGAGGCAGCGGCGGGGCGGTCATCGCCTCGCGTGCCGACCTGGACCTGGGGGTGGCGTCGTTGGTCAACCGCGATCATGCGCTGATCCACGCGGATGTCGACCTGCGTATCGGCGGCGCGCTGGATGGCAGCGGCCACGCCATCGGCCCGGCCGCCTCGCTTGTGAACGCCTCCGCCACCCTCGAGGCGGCCGGCAATGCCGACATTTCGGCCGCGTCCCTCCGCAACCAGAACGACCGCTACGCCAGCGTAACGGTGCAGGTGTCCAGCACGCCCAAGGTGTACTTCACCCCGGCCGGCACCA
>NZ_JAYJLE010000021.1:0-3465 GCF_035282245.1 Achromobacter sp. D10 | reverse complement strand
GCTAACTCATAGTGCTGCTTGCAGCGTTATGAGTTGGGTTTTACTCAACAGCTATATTTTGTTCTTTAACAATCTGGAAGAAGCACAACGAAATGTGCTCATCAAGTAATCAGCATTGCTGATGAAGATGGGTACGGGTTGTGATTGCATTAATTTTGTTCCAAGTTCTCAAGACTAGGGTGAATAACCCTGGGCTGCTTTGAAACTTATGAACGGCACAAACGCTAATACTCAGGTCCTATAGCCTACAGCGTTATAGGATCAAGCGACTAAGTGCATATGGTGGATGCCTTGGCGATCACAGGCGATGAAGGACGTAGTAGCCTGCGAAAAGCTGCGGGGAGCTGGCAAACAAGCTTTGATCCGCAGATATCCGAATGGGGAAACCCACTGCGCAAGCAGTATCCCTGGCTGAATACATAGGCCAGTGGAGGCGAACCGGGTGAACTGAAACATCTCAGTAGCTCGAGGAAAAGAAATCAACCGAGATTCCGAAAGTAGTGGCGAGCGAAATCGGAAGAGCCTTTACGTTTTAGCACGCAAGATAGTCGAACGGAATGGAAAGTCCGGCCGTAGCAGGTGATAGCCCTGTAGACGAAATTTTGTGTGTGGAACTAAGCGTAAGAAAAGTAGGGCGGGACACGTGAAATCCTGTTTGAAGATGGGGGGACCATCCTCCAAGGCTAAATACTCGTGATCGACCGATAGTGAACCAGTACCGTGAGGGAAAGGCGAAAAGAACCCCGGAAGGGGAGTGAAATAGATCCTGAAACCGTATGCATACAAACAGTAGGAGCCTCCTTGTGGGGTGACTGCGTACCTTTTGTATAATGGGTCAGCGACTTACATTCAGTGGCGAGGTTAACCGAATAGGGAAGCCGTAGCGAAAGCGAGTCCGAATAGGGCGATTCAGTCGCTGGGTGTAGACCCGAAACCAGATGATCTATCCATGGCCAGGTTGAAGGCACGGTAACACGTGCTGGAGGACCGAACCCACTAATGTTGAAAAATTAGGGGATGAGCTGTGGATAGGGGTGAAAGGCTAAACAAATCTGGAAATAGCTGGTTCTCTCCGAAAACTATTTAGGTAGTGCCTCAAGTATTACTGCGGGGGGTAGAGCACTGTTATAGCTAGGGGGTCATGGCGACTTACCAAACTATGGCAAACTCCGAATACCCGCAAGTACAGCTTGGGAGACAGAGCACCGGGTGCTAACGTCCGGACTCAAGAGGGAAACAACCCAGACCGCCAGCTAAGGTCCCAAATTATCGCTAAGTGGGAAACGAAGTGGGAAGGCATAGACAGTCAGGAGGTTGGCTTAGAAGCAGCCATCCTTTAAAGAAAGCGTAATAGCTCACTGATCGAGTCGTCCTGCGCGGAAGATGTAACGGGGCTAAGCGATAAACCGAAGCTGCGGGTGTGCACTTTGTGCACGCGGTAGGAGAGCGTTCTGTAAGCCTGCGAAGGTGGCTTGTAAAGGCTGCTGGAGGTATCAGAAGTGCGAATGCTGACATGAGTAGCGATAAAGGGGGTGAAAAGCCCCCTCGCCGTAAGTCCAAGGTTTCCTGCGCAACGTTCATCGGCGCAGGGTGAGTCGGCCCCTAAGGCGAGGCAGAGATGCGTAGCTGATGGGAAGCTGGTTAATATTCCAGCACCGTCGTACAGTGCGATGGGGGGACGGATCGCGGAAGATCATCAGGGTGTTGGATGTCCCTGTTGCTGCATCGAAGATGGCGCTTAGGCAAATCCGGGCGCGTAAATCAAGGGTGTGGCACGAGCGAGCATTGCTTGCGAAGTGATTGGAAGTGGTTCCAAGAAAAGCCTCTAAGCTTCAGCTGTACGAGACCGTACCGCAAACCGACACAGGTGGACGGGATGAATATTCCAAGGCGCTTGAGAGAACTCAGGAGAAGGAACTCGGCAAATTGATACCGTAACTTCGGGAGAAGGTATACCCCGGTAGTGTGAAGCGCCTGCGCGCTTAGCATGATGGGGTCGCAGAGAATCGGTGGCTGCGACTGTTTATTAAAAACACAGCACTCTGCAAAGACGAAAGTCGACGTATAGGGTGTGACGCCTGCCCGGTGCCGGAAGGTTAAGTGATGGGGTGCAAGCTCTTGATCGAAGCCCCGGTAAACGGCGGCCGTAACTATAACGGTCCTAAGGTAGCGAAATTCCTTGTCGGGTAAGTTCCGACCTGCACGAATGGCGTAACGATGGCCACACTGTCTCCTCCTGAGACTCAGCGAAGTTGAAGTGTTTGTGATGATGCAATCTACCCGCGGCTAGACGGAAAGACCCCATGAACCTTTACTGTAGCTTTGCATTGATCTGTGAACCGGCCTGTGTAGGATAGGTGGGAGGCTTTGAAGCGTAGTCGCTAGATTACGTGGAGCCATCCTTGAAATACCACCCTGGTTTGTTTGCGGTTCTAACCTTGGTCCGTTATCCGGATCGGGGACAGTGCATGGTGGGCAGTTTGACTGGGGCGGTCTCCTCCCAAAGTGTAACGGAGGAGTTCGAAGGTACGCTAGGTACGGTCGGAAATCGTGCTGATAGTGCAATGGCATAAGCGTGCTTGACTGTGAGACTGACAAGTCGAACAGGTGCGAAAGCAGGACATAGTGATCCGGTGGTTCTGAATGGAAGGGCCATCGCTCAACGGATAAAAGGTACTCTGGGGATAACAGGCTGATACCGCCCAAGAGTTCATATCGACGGCGGTGTTTGGCACCTCGATGTCGGCTCATCTCATCCTGGGGCTGTAGCCGGTCCCAAGGGTATGGCTGTTCGCCATTTAAAGAGGTACGTGAGCTGGGTTTAAAACGTCGTGAGACAGTTTGGTCCCTATCTGCCGTGGGCGTTGGATACTTGACGGAGCCTGCTCCTAGTACGAGAGGACCGGAGTGGACGTACCTCTGGTGTACCGGTTGTCATGCCAATGGCATTGCCGGGTAGCTAAGTACGGAAGAGATAACCGCTGAAGGCATCTAAGCGGGAAACTCGTCTGAAGATTAGGTATCCCGGGGACTTGATCCCCCTGAAGGGTCGTTCGAGACCAGGACGTTGATAGGTCGGGTGTGGAAGCGCAGTAATGCGTTAAGCTAACCGATACTAATTGCCCGTGAGGCTTGATCCTATAACACTGATGGTTATGACCTGGTGATATAGCGTACCAAGTGTCGTTCAATACAAAATCTGGCTGCACCGTCGGCAGCCAGCCAACACCAATTACATCCCATCGTGCGTGATCATCGAGTCTGACTCTGATCACCACGCGTTGTGTTTCTTCCAAGATTGGAGCGGTTGCGTTTACCCGCAGCTGCTCAACCAGTTACGCTTGACGACCATAGCGAGTTGGTCCCACTCCTTCCCATCCCGAACAGGACAGTGAAACGACTTTGCGCCGATGATAGTGGACGGACGTCTGTGAAAGTAGGTCATCGTCAAGCTTTTATTCCGCA
>NZ_JAYJLE010000020.1:0-12444 GCF_035282245.1 Achromobacter sp. D10 | reverse complement strand
GCAACTGCTGGACGGCACCCGCGTGCTGTATCAGTCCGTCCTGGAACTGGACCGGGCGCTGCGGGCGTAGTTGTCGCGGGCGCCTTAATGGCGCCCGCCTTTCATCGCTACTTCTTCACCAGCGGGCAGGACGACCGGGACAGCGGCATGAAGGCCTGGTCTCCCGGCAGCGTGGCCACCAGCTTGTAGTAGTCCCAAGGGCCCTTGGACTCGGCCGGCTTCTTCACTTCGAACAGGTACATGTCATGCACCATGCGTCCGTCCTCGCGGATGCGGCCATTGGTGGCGAAGAAGTCGTTGATGGGCATGGACTTCATCTGCTTCATCACCGCCGCGGGCTCGTCGGTGCCGGCGGCCTGCACGGCCTTGAGATAGTGCATGACCGAGGAGTACGTGCCCGCCTGGCTCATGTTGGGCATCTTCTTGAGCTTGTCGTAGTAGCGCTGGGACCAGGCGCGCGTCTGGTCGTTCATGTCCCAATAGAAGGCCTCGGTCAGCGTCAGGCCGGCCGCCGCTTCCAGGCCGATGGCGTGGATGTCGTTGATGTACAGCAGCAGTCCAGCCATTTTCTGGCCGCCCTTGGTCAGCCCGAATTCGCTGGCGGCCTTGATGGCGTTGACGGTGTCGCCGCCGGCGTTGGCCAGTCCCACGATCTGCGCGCGGCTGGCCTGCGCCTGCAGGAGGTACGAGGCGAAATCGCTGGAGCCCAGCGGGTGGCGCGATGCGCCCAGCACGGTGCCGCCATTGGCCTTGACGACTTCGGTGGCGGACGCCTGCAAGGTATGGCCGAACGCATAGTCCGCCGTCAGGAAGTACCAGCTCTTGCCGCCTTGCTCGACGGTGGCGCGCGCCGTGGTGTTGGCGAGCGACCAGGTGTCGTAGGTATAGTGGACCGAATAGGGCGAGCACAGGTCATTGGTGATGCGTTCGGTGCCGGGGCCGCTGTAGACCACGATCTTTTTTTTCTCGCGCGCCACTTCCAGGACGGCCAGCGCGGGGGCGGAGCCCGCCACGTCCATGATGGCATCCACCTTCTGGGTGTCGTACCACTCGCGGGCCTTGGCGGCCGCGATATCGGCCTTGTTTTGATGGTCCACCACAAGCAGGTCGATTTTCTTGCCGAGCACGGTGCCGCCGAAGTCCGCAATGGCCATTTCGGCGGCGGTGGCGCTGCCTTTGCCCGTGACGTCGGCGTACACGCCGCTCATGTCCAGGATCAGGCCCATGCGGACCACATCGTCGGAGATTGCCTGCGCCAGGGCGCCAGGCGCGGCGGCAAACGCGGAAAACAGGGCAAGCGTGCTGCGCAACTTCAAGGAAATCCGGGGGGTTCTACGGCATTTCATGGTTGTCTCCTTTGATGCCGGATCTTGTTCGGATACTGCGGGCGCTTGTGAGAATCAGCTGCTGCGCTCTGTTATGGCGGGTTGCGACGGGGGGCGGGCTCTTTGGTGGGGATAGGCCTTAGCGGTGGGGGAGAAGATCGAATTCCATCCGTACCTTGCGGAACGGAAATTCCAGCCGCGCGAAATACACCACGCGGCCGTCGATGCAGGCGTAGCGGCGCAATTCCGCCACCGGAGAGGACACGGGTATCTGAAGCGACTCCGCGGACTCCTGGCCGGCCTCGATCACGTTGAGCACCTGGCGCGCTTCGCTGATGCGGGCGCCGTAGAACTGATCCAGCACGGGCGCCACGGTGCTTTTCCGGATGCGGGCGCGGTGTTTGCGGAACAACACGCTGTCCAGGAAGACCTCGCTATAGCAGAAGGGAGCGCCGTCCGTGGTGTGCACCCGCCGCAGATACTGGAAGCTGCCGCTGCGGTCGGCGTTGCAGGGCATGCCCAGCGTGTCCGGCAGGGGCGAATCGGCGCTGGATTCCACCAGGGACACGGTGCCCAGCTGATTGCTCAGTTCCACGGTCTCGGCCCAGGTCTTGGGGATGAGCAGGGTCGGCGTTTCGGGCAGCTCCGCGTTGACAAACGTGCCCGATCCGCGCGATCGGCGGATCAGGCCGTCATCTTCCAGCAGGCCGAACGCCTGCCGGATGGTGGCCCGCGAAATGCCGTAGGTTTCCATCAGCGATTCCAGCGGCGGGATCTGCTGCCCGGGCCGCCAGGTGCGATTCTGGATATTGCTGCGAAACAGCGCCGCCGCCTGCAGATACAGGGGTTGGGGGCTGCGCGAGAATAGCTTGGGGTCGGGCATGTTCAGGCCGAAGGCGTCAAGGGCGGGGCTGCAAGTATGGCATCGGCCATCTCGCGCAGCCGGTGCTTCTGGATCTTGACCGAGTTGGCGCTTTCCACCGAGGGGAAAGCGTCCAGCACGGTAAAGCCCGCGGGCGTCTTGAAACCTGCCATTGCGGCCTTGCAGGCGCGGGTCCAGCCTGCCGGGTCCGGCGCGGCGCCTTCGCGCAGCAGCACGAAGGCATAGGGCACGGTCTTGCCGGCCTGCGTGGCGCCCACCACCTGGCAGGCGCGCACGCCGGGCAAGGTTTCGACCACCTGTTCGATTTCCACCGGATTCACCAGGAAGCCCGAGAGGCGCAGCGAATCGCCCATGCGGGTCTGGAACACGAACTGGCGCGGGTTCAGCGTGTAGCCCAGGTCGCCAGTCTTGAAGTAGCCGTCGTCGGTCAGTGCGCCGCGGGTGGCTTCCGGATTGTCCAGATAGCCCTGCATCAGGCTGGGCGAGAGGATTTCGAGTTCGCCGGACTGGCCGTGAGGCAGGACTTCGCCCGTGGCCGGATCGCGCGCGCGCACGCGGGCTTCCGGGTAGATGAGCGTGCCGCCCGGCTGGTGGCGTACGGATACGTCGCCCTCCGCTGGATCACGCGGCTGGCCGGCAACCAGCGCCACCAGTTCGCTGGATCCGTAAAGGCCGGTAAGCGGCACGCCGGCCTCGCGAGCCAGGTCCAGCATGTTGTCCAGCGCGGGCGTGAAGCTGGCGAAGCCGAACAGGCGGGCGGAAGCGAAATCCCCCTGGCCCGCGGCCCGCATCATGCCGACCAGGGCTTCGTTGTTGGCATAGGTATGCGTGACCGCATGGCGGCGCACCGCAGCGGCGGACTGCGCCGCGTCGAATACGGGCGCGCAGACCACGGGCACGCCCTGCGCCAGGCCGCCTGCCAGCGTCGCGAAACCGAAGGCGCCGCAGAATGGCGCGCTGGCCAGCACGCAGGCGCCAGGGGCGTAGTCAAAAGCCCGGGCCACGGTCTCGCCATGGTTGAGCAGAGTGCGTTGGTCGTGCAGCACGAATTTGGGCTTGGACGTGGTGCCGGACGTGGTGAAGCACAGCACGCCCGCATTGGGTTGGGCCGGCGGAGCGGGGTCCGGGCAGGCCAGGAGGTCCAGGTAGCGATGCGCGGGTTTGCCATGCATGGCGTCGGGCAGCGCTTCGCCCACCCCCGTCAGCGCGATCACGCCTTGCAGGCGCGCCAGATGCTCGGGCGCCACCTCGCCCAGGATGCCCTGGAAGTCGATGCCCTTGAATCCCGGCCAGAACACCAGCCAGTCGGCCTTTCCGCGGCCCAGGATGTCGGCGAGTTCCAATGCGCGAAAGCGCGTGTTGACCGCCAGTACCAGCGCGCCCAGGTGGGCGCTGGCCAAGAAGGACTCCACCCAGGCCGCGCAATTCGGCAGCCAGACCGCGACCCGCTGCCCCGGTTGCACGCCAATGCGCGCAAGCCCGGCGGCCAGCGCGCGGCTGCGCGCGCGCAGCAGTTCGGCGCTAATCGGCTGGTCCTGGTCAATCAGGATAGTCGCGTCGGGCTGGCGGGCAACCAGCGCGTCCAGGTGGGCGGAGAAAGTCGTATGCGGCATGGCCGTCACACCGTGGCGATCGGCGTCACGGGAGAACCGACGGCGCCCGGCATGCGCAGGGGCGGGGCCGTCAGCAGGAAACGGCTGCGGCCTTGTTCGTGCAGCCAATCGGCCAGGTCCTTCAGGTACCAGAGTTCCGCCAGCGGCACGCCCAGCTTGAACAGGCAATGGTGGTGCAGCGGCAGGATGGAATGGCCGGGGCCGGCGCTGCGCGCGGGATAGGCTTCGACCGCGTAGTTGTCCGCGCAGATCGCGGCAATGCCGGACTGCGTGATCCAGTCCAGCAGCGCCGGGTCGGAGCCATCCAGCACGGCGCCGGTCTGTTCCAGCCGATGCGCGTCGGGCTGGCCGTTCATGGCCACGATCGCTTCCGCGAAGCCGGTGCGCAGCACCAGCATGTCGCCGGACTCGATCGTCACGTTCTGCGCTTGCATGGCCTCTTGCAAGCGTGCCAGGTCCACGAGGGTGCGGCCGGGGCCGAAGGCGCGCGCAAGGTCGACAAGCACGCCCCGACCCTGCATGCCTTTCTCGGCATAGCGGCTGATGCTGAGTTTGCGCGCGTACGAACCGCCGGGCGGGCAGCAGGCGTCGGGCGAGGTGTCGGGATCCGCGCCGCCGAACACGTCCACGCCGGCCGCGTAGCCGTTGTAGTAGACGCGGCGCGCCTCGCCGTCACCCTGGATGTCGAACAGCGCGCCCACGTGACAGAGGCCGTCCCATTGGGTGGAGTACTGCATGGACATGGTGACCTGGTCATCGGACAGCACGTCCACGGCTTCGGGTTGCACCTGGGACATCTGGAAGTTCAGATAGGGCGTGCCTTCGCGGAACGTGGGCTTGAGGACCGGCGCGTGGCGGCGCGGATTCAGCACGTTGCCGCCCGGCAGGTCCAACGGCAGCGACAGGCAGAACACCTTGCCCGCGCGCACTTCACGCACGGCCTGCAGCACTTTTTCCTCGGTCAGCAGGTTCAGGCGGCCGATCTCGTCATCCGGGCCGAAGTCGCCCCATGTGGAGCCTTCGGGGCGTTGGGTCCAGCGTTTCATCTGCTTGTCTCCTGGAGGTTTTCTATGTTTTTATTAATATAGTACGTATTTACGTACTTTAAAAAGAGACCCGCAAGAAGCCACAAAAGAAATCCGCAATCAGCGGATTCGATAGGAGACAAGTCCATGACGCAATTGCCGCATCCGAATGCCGCGTGGCGCAGGCTGGCCGTCGCTGCGCTGGCCATACTGGCGCTGCCAGCCGCGCAAGCCGCCGGCTACCCCGATCATCCCGTGACGGTGGTCGTGCCTTATCCGCCGGGCGGCGGCGCGGACATCTTCGGCCGCGCCATCGCCCACGCGCTGGAACCGGGCCTGAAGCAGACCGTGCTGGTCGAGAACAAGCCCGGCGCGGGCGGCAATATCGGCATGGCCTACGTGGCGCGGGCCAAGCCCGACGGCTACACGCTGGGCCTGGGCACCATCGGTACCCAGACGATCAACCAGTTTCTCTATAGCAACATGGCGTTCGACCCCGAGCGCGACCTGGTGCCCATTGCGCTGGTATCCACCACGCCCAATGTCATCGCCGTCAGCGCCAAATCGCCCTATAAAACGGTGGCCGACGTGATCAAGGCGGCCAAGCAGTCCAAGGACAAGAAAC
This sequence comes from Achromobacter sp. D10, assembly GCF_035282245.1. NCBI lineage: Bacteria > Pseudomonadati > Pseudomonadota > Betaproteobacteria > Burkholderiales > Alcaligenaceae > Achromobacter > Achromobacter sp. D10. The sequence continues at coordinate 6,973 of NZ_JAYJLE010000020.1, read as the reverse complement.
TGACGTACGCCTCGCCCGGCATCGGTTCCTCGGTGCACCTGACCGGCGCCTATTTCGAAGCCATGGCCGGCGTGACCATGTTGCACGTCCCGTTCAAGGGCACGTCCGCGTCGCTGCCTGCGGTGGCGGGCGGTCAGGTCGATCTGCTGTTCGACAACCTGCCCGGCGCCCTGGCCCAGATCAAGGACGGAAACCTGGTGCGCGGCGTGGCCGTGACCTCGGCCGCGCGCGACGCCTCGGTGCCCAATCTGCCTACCGTGGCGGAGTCCGGCCTGCCGGGCTTCGACGTCACCGCGTGGTTTGCGCTGTACGCCCCGCGCAACACACCGGAAGCGGTCGTCAAACAGTTGATCGAAGCCGCTCGCAGCGGACTGCAAACCCCGGCCATCGCCCAGAATTTCTCGGGCATGGGAGCCAAGCCTGGCACGCTGTTCGGCGCGGACCTGGCAGCCTTCGAGAGCGAGGAGCGCAAGAAGTGGGGCGGGCTCATCAAGGACAAGGGAATCACCGCGCAATGAATACGCCCACCGCACTGGTCACCGGCGGCAGCCGGGGCATTGGCCGCGCCATCGTCGCGCGCCTGATCGACGACGGCTTTCTGGTCGTCAACTTCAGCCGCGGCGCGCCCGAGGCGCTCCTGCCCGGCGAGACGTTCCGCTCGGTGGATCTGGGAGATCCTGCGGCTACCATTGGCGCGGCGCGGGAGCTCGCTGCCGAACGCCAGGTCCTGCATCTGGTCAACAACGCCGGCATGATCCAGGTCGCTCGTGTGGACGAGGTGACCCAGGAACAGATGGCGCGCACCATGGCGCTGAACGTCACGGCGCCGGTGTTGCTGATGCAGGCCCTGCTGCCGGGCATGCGGGCGGCCGGCTACGGGCGCGTGGTGAACATCGGCAGTCGCGCCGCGTTGGGCAAGGACGGGCGCACTGCGTACGGCGCGTCCAAGGCGGCGCTCGCGGGCATGGCGCGCACCTGGGCACTGGAGTTGGCGGGCAGCGGCATCACCGTGAACACCGTCGCGCCGGGGCCGATAGCGACTGAACTGTTCAACCAGTCCAATCCGCCGGGCGCGCCGAAGACCTTGGCGCTGGAGGCGTCTATCCCGGTAGGACGCGTGGGCCGACCGGAAGAGGTTGCCCACGCGGTCTCCATGTTCATGGATGCGCGCGCAGGCTTCATGACCGGGCAGATGCTGTATGTCTGCGGCGGGGTGTCGGTGGGGCTGGCTGGCTGACTGCGGCGGCCTACTGCTTCGTCCAGGTGCGCCCGTCGGTGGAGCGGTATTCGCCGCCGGTGGCGCAGCAACCGCCGCCGCCAAAGGCTTGCTCGCCCAGGAAGGCCCGTACGCCTTTGCCGGCGCGGTCGGCGCTCAGGCTTTGCCGCACGCAGGTCGTGAACGAGGGATAGAACTCCGGTTCCAGCACCTTGACCCAGCGGGCCGCGCTGGCGCCGTCCGTGGCTGGTTCGCGCAGATAGACCTTGCAGTCGCTGACGACCAGTAGCACGGGCTGTCCGTTCAGGCTGCCTTCGAAACGTTCATGCGGCGCGGCGTCGCGCAGCAGTGTTTGCTCCAGCGCTTGCGGCGGCGGGTCGCGGCCGCAGGCCGTGAGCAGTGGCAACAGCGCCAGCAACCCGAACATCATGCGCAGCGCGGAAGGCGTTTTCATCGCCTGGCCCCAGGTTTTCATTCCGACACCGTCCGTTGCGGCGCGGCGTGCACGGCGAACTCCCGCAGCATTTCTTTTCTCGATACCTTGCCGGACGCCGCCAGCGCTTGTGCACGTTCCTGCCGCAACCGCTTGAGCACTTCCGTGGGCGCCACGCCGAAATGCGCGGCAAACTTGCGCTGGAAGGTGCGGCGCGACATCTGGCAGGCGTCGGCCATGTCGTCGACCGACCAGCGCGCCGACAGCCGGGCCTCGATTCTTTCCACCAGATCCCGGAACGGCGCCGCCACCCGATCCTGCAGGCGCAACGCCTGGCTGTACTGGCGTTGGTCGCCGTTGCGGCGCATGAATACGACCAGCCGGCGCGCGACGCATTGCGACAGGTCTGCTCCGAAGTCGCGCTCGATCAGCGCCAGCGCCAGGTCGATGCCGGCGGTGACGCCCGCCGAGGTCCAGTACTTGCCGCTTTCGATATAGATGCGATCGTCTTCGACGCGCAGCGCGGGGTAGCGCTGGCGCAGCCTGTCGGCCGAACGCCAGTGGGTGGTGACGGCGCGTCCGTCCAGCAGGCCGGCCGAGGCCAGCACGAACGCGCCTGTGCACACGCTGCACGTGCGCCCGGCATTCGCGTCGCGGCGGCGCAGCCAGGCTCGCGTTTCGCCATGGGCGCCGGCCAGATCCGCGCCGGGTCCACCGGGCACGAACATCATGTCCACGGGCTCATCGCCATCGTCGGCGAAGGTGCCGTCCACCTGCATGCGCAGCCCCTGTTCCCACGTGGATACCAGGGGCGTGGCGGCGATGGTGCCCAGGCGGTAGAGCTTGCGGCCCGATTCTTCGTTGGCTGAACTGAAGGCTTGCCAGGGACCGGCCAGATCCAGCGGCTGGAAACCGTCATACAGTACGAACACCACGCGCAATGGCGCATCCGGCGCCGGAATTGGCGCAGCCTTCCTGGCGCGTCCGCCTATGCTGGAAGGCGTCGTTTCTAACGGAGCATCGTCATGCATGTGAATTTTCTCTTGTTCGAGGGGCTGACCCAGCTGGATATGACCGGGCCGTACGAAGTGTTGGCGAACGCGCCGGGCTTCACCGTGGATTTTGTCGCAAAAACGCGCGATCCGGTGCGCAGCGATCGCGGCCTGTGTTTCGTGCCCACGCAGACCATCGCGTCCGCCCCGCCTTGCGACCTGCTGGTGGTGCCGGGCGGGCCGGGCACGGATGATGCCATTGTCGACGCCGACTGGGTAGCGTTCACGCGCGCGCAGGGGCTCGCGGCGCGGTATGTGTTTGGCATCTGCACCGGTTCGCTGCTGCTGGGCGCGGCGGGCCTGTTGCGGGGCAGGCGCGCATCCAGTCATTGGCGCGCGCGTGCATTGCTGTCGCACTTCGGGGCCATCCCCAGCGAAGAACGCATGTGCGTGGATGGCAACCTGTTCACTGCCGGCGGCGTGACCTCGGGCATCGATATGGGGCTGAAGGTCGTGGCGATGCTGTGCGGCGAAGACGTGGCCAAGCTGATCCAGCTGCAGATCGAGTACGACCCCGAGCCGCCGTTTCCCGGCGGCACGCCCAAGACGTCCGAGCCGGCCGTGGTGCAGCGTTATCTTGCGCTGTCGCAGGCCCGGTACGAACGCCGGTCGCAGGCGGTGGAGCGGGCCGCGGCGGCGATGGAATGAGTGCTCAGCGGGCCAGGTGGTCCAGCGGAAGCGGGCTTTGCGGTTTGACGGTCTGGATGGCGAAATTGCTGCGTATGTCTTTCACGCCTGGCAGCTTGAGCAGGGTGTTCAGCAGGAAGCGTTCATAGGCGCGCAGGTCGGGCACCACCACCTGCAGCAAGAAGTCGGATTCGCCCGATACCAGGTGCGCGGCAATGACTTCCGGCAAGGTGCTGACTTCCTTGCGGAACAGGGCGGAGTCGCGCTCGTGGTGCCGCTCTACCTTGATGCCGACGAAGACGGTCAGGCCCAGGCCGACTTCGTCCGGAGCGAGGCGGGCCTCGTAGCCCTGGATCACGCCCGCTTCTTCCAGCAGCCGCACCCGCCGCAGGCAGGGAGAAGGAGACAGGCCGATCTGTTCGGCGAGCTCGACATTGGTCAGCCGGCCGTTCTGCTGCAGCGCCTCCAGGATACGGCGGTCGTAGGCATCCAGTTCACGTTTTGGCATGGAATCAAGATCAGGGTTTATAGATTGGTGGAATATGCCAATCATGATAAATCCAATGGCATGAATAGGATGCACATGCCAGCCCGCTTTTTCTAGAATGATCGCCTGCAACGCGTAACGGTAGAGGGTAAGGCGATGGCGGATATGGCGATGTTTCTAGGGGCGCTGCTGATTGTCTACGTGGTGCCCGGACCCGACATGCTCCTGCTGCTGGAAACGGGCATGCTGCGCGGCAGGGCGCAGGCCTTGGCGGTGGCTGTGGGGCTGGCGATTGCGCGAGCCGCGCATGTGACCCTGGCCGCGCTGGGATTGGCGGCGCTGTTCAAGACCCATCCGTGGGCGTTCGACGTTGCGCGCACCGTGGGCGGCTGCTATCTGGTGTGGCTGGGGATCAAACTGCTGCGGTCAGGCCCGGTCTCTTATGACGCGGCCGGGCGGGCGGTCGCGGAGCGGGCCGGGCTGGGGCCGGCGCTCCTGAGCGGCGTGCTCACCAACGTGCTCAATCCCAAGGCCTTGCTGTTCTGTTCGGTGTTGTTGCCGCAATTCGTGTCGCCCGCCCTCGGGCCGATCGGTCCGCAGTTCGCGGTGCTGGGCGTGATCCTGGTCAGCCTGGGGCTTGCCCTGGATGTGCTGTGCGCCTTGGCCGGCGGTGCGGTAGGACGCTGGATGTCGGCCAGCCCGCGCGCGCAGAAGATCCAGAGCCGGGTGTTCGGCCTGGCGCTGATCGGCTTTGGCCTGCGCCTGACCGTGGCCCAGCGTCCGGCCTGAACCGTCGGCCCCGCGGCTTGCGCCACGGGGCCGACCGCCAGGTTTACTTGGCGTAGGCGTACGAGGACTCGTCGGCTTCCTCGTCCTTCGGCTGCGGCGGGACGGCGCCGTCTTCCAGCAGTTCCGACTGCGTCAGGCCCTTGGTCAGTTCCAGTGCCTGGCGCTCGAACAGGCGCCGGTACAGGCCACCCTTGAGCCGGATCAGCGCGTCGTGGCTGCCTTCCTCGATAACGCGGCCGCGGTCCATCACCAGCAGGCGGTCCAGCGCGCGCACCGTCGACAGGCGGTGCGCAACCACCAGGGTGGTGCGGCCCACCATCAGGCGGTCCATGGCCTGCTGGATCAGCACTTCGCTTTCGCTGTCCAGGCTGGACGTGGCTTCGTCCAGGATCAGGATGGGCGCGTCGGCCAGGAAGGCCCGGGCGATGGCGACACGCTGGCGTTCGCCGCCCGACAGCTTGACGCCGCGTTCGCCCACCAGCGTGTCGTAGCCCTTGGGCAGCGCCATGATGAAGTCATGCGCGCTGGCCAACCGCGCCGCCTGCTCGATCTCGGCCTGGGTGGCGCCGGGACGGGCGTAGGCGATGTTCTCCGCCAGGGTGCGGTGGAACAGCACCGGCTCTTGCTGCACGATGGCGATCTGGCTGCGCAAGGACGCCTGCCGCGCCTGGGCAATGTCCTGCCCGTCGATGGTGATACGGCCGCCATTGATGTCATACAGACGCTGGATCAGCTTGATGAACGTGGTCTTGCCCGAGCCGGAATGGCCGACCAGGCCGACCCGTTCGCCTGGGGCGATGCGCACCGAGAACTGGTCGTACAGCGCCTTGTCGTGCGCGCCATAGCGGAACGTCACGTCCTCGAAGCGGATCTCGCCAGCCGTGATGCGCAGGTCGCCCGCGCCAGGCCTGTCGTCCACGCCCAACGGTTGCTTTTCCAGCGCGACCAGTTCTTCCATATCGTTGACCGAGCGCTGCAGGTTGCGGATATGCATGCCCACGTCGCGCAGGTAGCCCTGCAGCATGAAGAACATCGTCAACGCGAAGGTGATGTCACCGACGCTGGCCTGGCCGCGCGACCACAGCAGCAGCGATGCACCCAGGATGCCCGCCTGCATGGCGACCAGCATCGCGCCCTGGATACCGCCGTTGATCGTGCCGCGAATCCAGGTGCGGCGGGTGCGGCGCCGCCATTTGTCGACGACACGGTCCAGCCTGACTTCTTCGCGCTCTTCCGCGCCGAAGGCCTTGACCACGGCGTTGCAGCTGACGGCGTCCGCCAGCGCGCCGCCCATGCGGGTATCCCAGGCGTTGCCCAGGCGCGCAGCCGGCGCCACGTAGCCCAGCGACAGTGCGGCCGTCACGGCGATATACAGCACCGAGCCCAAGCCCACTACCAGGCCCATGATCGGCCAGTGCACGCCCAGGAGGGCGGTGGCGCCCACCAGCATGACGACCGAAGGCAGCAGCGCGACCAGCAGGGTGTCGTTCAGGATGTCCACCGCCCACATGCCGCGCGTGACCTTGCGCACCGTGGAGCCGGCGAAGCTGTTGGCGTGCCAGTCCGTGGAAAAGCGCTGCACGCGGTAGAACGCGTTGGACACGATGCCGTTCATCATCTTCAGCGTGAAGGTGATGATGTTCTGGAACACGGCTTGGCGCAGCAGCGTGCCGCCGATGCCCAGCGCGATCAGCAGCCAGAACGAGGTGAGCGCCGCGTTCCAGACGATGTCCTCGCCGGCCGCGCCGGAAGCCACGGCGTCGATCAGTTTGCCGGCATACAGCGGTGTCAGCACATCGGTCACCGCCGACAGCAGGGCGAGCGCGATGATGGCGGAGGTACGCCAGGGCTGCGCGCGCCAATGGCGGAAGGTAAAGCCCAGGACATCCTTGAAGGTCTGTCCTCGTAGATCGATTTTTTTTCTAGCCATTGCAATGGCCCGGCGGCACCAGGACGCCGGGTGTCCTTGTGTGGAAAGAGGAAGGAACGGCCTGCGCTGCGAAGCGCGGGCGATTGCGTTTAGGGTTTTGGGGCGGGCACGGAGGACCGGTCGCTAGATAGGCATCCAGCGATGGGTCCGCGCGGGCGACGACTTAATGGCGTCGCGGAGACACGCGCGGGACGGCGGTATGCGGATTCATCATCTTGCGCCTCCCAGTGGTGTATTGAATGGAGAAAAGGAATGGGCGTAGGCCCGAATTGAAGATTCTATAGAAGTGGTGTAAGCGAATCAACGGGTGGGCACGCGCCAGTGTGGGTTTTTTTCAACTGACGAGGGCGTTCAGCCTGGGGTGAACAGGTTTGAAGGCAGGCGCGCGACGGCGTCGTAGGTGAGGCGGATGTGGGCGGCCAGCAGATCGCAGGCGCGG
>NZ_JAYJLE010000019.1:0-53115 GCF_035282245.1 Achromobacter sp. D10 | reverse complement strand
TTCCTGCTGGGCGCGAATGCGCCGGTGCACATTCTGACCTCCAGCTCCACCGTGCGCCGCATCGTCAACATGACCGCGATGACGGTGGTCGATGTCAACACACCGCGTTGAAGTAACGCCTGCCGGTCCGGCGTGCCCGCGCACGCCGACCGGCCTGGTCCTGACCGGAGGCGGCGCCCGCGCCGCCTATCAGGTGGGCGTGCTCAGCGCCATCATGGAATTGCTGGATCCGGACTGGCATTCGCGCTTCCAGAATCCATTCCACATCATTTGCGGCACCTCGGCGGGCGCCATCAATGCCGCCGCCCTGGCTTGCCGCGCCGACAGGCCCCATCTGGGCGTGCGCCGCATCCGCCGCCTGTGGTCTTCCCTGAACACCGACATGATCTACCGGGCCGACGCGCCCGGTCTCATACGCACCGGCGTGCGCTGGCTGGGTCTGCTGTCGCTGGGATGGATGTATTCGGGGCTGACGCGAAAGCGGCCCCATTCCTTGCTGGACAACAGCCCCATGCAGGCTTTGCTGGAGCGCGTGCTGGACTTCCAGCATCTGCGCGCCAACCTTGAAAGCGGGGCGCTGTCGGCGCTGGCGATCACGGCGTCCGGCTACACCAGCGGCGAGCACCTGACCTTCTACCAGGCGCATACGCCCATCGAACCCTGGCATCGCTATCTGCGCCTGGCGCTGCCCACGCCTATCGGTATCGACCATCTCATGGCCTCGTCCGCCATTCCTTTCGTCTTTCCGGCCCGGCAGGTACAGGTGCATGGCAAGGGGGAGTGGTGCGGCGACGGCTCGATGCGGCAGCTGGCGCCGATCAGTCCGGCCATCCATCTGGGCGCGCATCGCGTGCTGGTGATCGGCACCGGTTTCCGCGACGAAACGCATCCCGAGAACCGCGAGGACTCGCCGCCTTATCCCTCGCTGGCGCAGGTCGGCGGGCACGCGCTGGCCAGCATTTTCCTGGACGGCCTGTCGGCCGACGTCGAACGCCTGGAACGCATCAACTTCCTCATGGAGCAGTCCGGCGCGGACGCCGCGCAGCGCCATGCGCGGCGCATCGAGGTCCTGACGATCACCCCAAGCCAGTCGCTGGATGTCATGGCGCTGGAACATTTGGGGGATATGCCGGCCCAAGCCCGTGCTCTTTTCCGCGTACTCGGTGTATCGTCCGATCCAGACCGTCCGGGCGGCGGATCGCTGATGTCCTACCTCTTATTTGAATCCAGCTACACCAAGCGATTGATTGAACTGGGTTATGCCGATACGATGCAGCGTAACGACGAAGTGATCGCCTTTTTCAAGGAGGCTCAGGCATGACGCGCAATGGCCAATCTACTCTGCAGCGGCAACTGATGCGCGGCGGTGCGCTGGCCCATGAAGGGCTGGACAAGAAGGCCGTCGTGGACGCCGCCCATGAGCTCGGCCTGGCCCTGTTCGTCGCCAATTGCGATCCTGCCCGCAGCCGTTCCGCGGTGCTGCGCGCCATCGTCAAGGCGGTCGATTTCCCCGAATACTTCGGCGGCAACCTGGACGCCCTCTACGACTGCCTGTGCGACACCGTGCTGGACCACAAAACGGGCGTGGTGCTTTGGCTGTACCGTCTGCACTCGGGCGACCCTGCGCTGGAAGAGGATTCTGGCCGCATCGAAACCGTCTGTTCCGACGCCGCGGATTTCGCGCGCGAGAACGGTCGCGTTTTTGCGTATGTCATCGAACACGCCGGGCGCCATCCGGATCCCGAACCCGGGGTGGCGGCTGCGCCCTACGGCGAAGACAGCTGATCCGGTTGCCTTACCAGGCGAGCAGCGCGCTGGCCGCCGACAACAGCGCCAACCCCGCGGTCTCGGTGCGCAGCACCCGGGGGCCGAAGCGCACGGCCTGCACGCCTGCCTCGCGGGCCTGGGCCAATTCCTTATCCGACCATCCGCCCTCGGGCCCGACCAGCAACGTCAGGGCCTGCAGGCCGGCCGCGGCCCGCAGCGTGCCGGCAAGGTCCTCGTCCGCTTCCGGGTGGCACAGCAGGCAGAGGCCGTCGGCGGGCTGTTGCAGCCATTCGGCCAGGGTGAGGGGCGCGTCCACGGCCATCAGCCGGTTGCGGCCGCATTGTTCGCTGGCGGACTGCGCGATGCGCTGCCAATGGGCCAAGCGCTTGTCGAGCCGGGCGCCCGATAATTGCAGGACGCTGCGCTGGGCCGCGATGGGGCTGACTCGCGCGGCGCCCAGTTCCACGGCCTTTTCCACCACCCAGTCCATCTTGTCCCCGGAGGGCAGCCCTTGCACCAGGGTGACGCGCCCGGCCAGCTCGGCCTCGCGCGGTACGAATTCGCCCAGCTGGGCGAAACCGGCCTTGCCGTCCACCTCGAGCGTGCCGGGATATTCGCCTCCCTGGCCGTTGAACAGCACCACGGCTTCGCCCGCGCGCAGCCGAAGCACGCGCAGGGCGTGGTGCGCCAGGGCTTCCGGAAGCGCCACGCGGGCGCCGGCGGTCAGGGGGATGTCGCAGAAGAAGCGGGGGGCTGACATGGATGGATGTACGTACGGCTAGCTATGGAAAAAAGGGGCCGCCAGCCCGCTGCCGGGCGCGGCGCGGGGGCACTTGCCCCCGGGGCGGTAGCCTAGCATGGGGCCGCCTTCTGGCCGATGGCGTGGGGGAAACCCCTGGATGCTAAAATCCCATGCTTCGCAACCTACTCAACTGGCCCCTATTTTGACCGTAGGCACGCCAGCTTCAAAGAGCCTTCCGAATGAGCAATCCGACCGCCCCTAAACTTGCCTTGGCGGATGCCATCCGCGCCCTCGCGATGGACGCCGTGCAACAAGCGAACTCCGGGCATCCGGGTGCTCCCATGGGCATGGCGGAAATCGCCCAAGCCTTGTGGGCCGGCAACCTGCGTCACAATCCCAAGGATCCCGCCTGGGCCAACCGCGACCGCTTCGTGCTGTCCAATGGCCATGGCTCCATGCTGATCTACGCCTTGCTGCATCTGACCGGCTACGACCTGCCGATCGAAGAGCTGAAGAACTTCCGCCAACTGCATTCCAAGACGCCGGGCCACCCCGAAGTGGGCATTACCCCGGGCGTGGAAACGACCACCGGCCCGTTGGGCCAGGGCCTGGGCAATGCCGTGGGCATGGCGCTGGCCGAAGCACTGTTGGCCGCCGAATTCAACAAGCCCGGCCACACCATCGTCGACCATCATACGTATGCCTTCACCGGCGACGGCTGCCTGATGGAAGGCATCTCGCACGAAGTCTGCTCGCTGGCTGGCACGCTCAAGCTGGGCAAGCTGGTGGTGCTGTATGACGACAACGGCATTTCCATCGATGGTCACGTCGAGCACTGGTTTGCCGACGACACCGCCAAGCGCTTCGAAGGCTATGGCTGGAACGTGATCCGTGGCATCGACGGCCATGACGTCGCCGCCGTGGACGCCGCCATCAAGGCCGCCCGCTCGCAATCGGAAAAGCCGACGCTGATCGTCTGCCGCACCGTCATCGGCAAGGGTTCGCCCAACATGGCCGGCACGCACAACGTGCACGGCGCGCCGCTGGGCAAGGACGAAATCGCCGCTACCCGCGCCGCGCTGGGCTGGTCGTCGGAACCGTTCCAGATTCCGCAAGACATCTACGACGGCTGGGATGGCCGCAAGCAGGGCGCCGCCGCTCAGGCCGAATGGCAATCCGCGTTCGACGCCTATGCCGCTGAATTCCCCGCCGAAGCCGCCGAATTCAAGCGCCGCATGAAGGGCGAACTGCCCGCCGGCTACGCCGAACAGTTCAAGGCCTTCCTGGACGCCACGCTTGAAAAGGCCGAAACCGTCGCCACTCGCAAGGCGTCGCAGTTCGCGATCGCCGCGCTGGCTCCGCTGTTGCCGGAAATGCTGGGCGGCTCGGCCGACCTGACCGGTTCCAATTTCACCGACTGGAAGGGCGTCGCCGCCGTCCGCGCCGGCGACAAGGGCATCCAGTTCGGCCGCCATATCAACTACGGCGTGCGCGAATTCGGCATGGCCGCCATCATGAACGGCGTGGCCCTGCACGGTGGCTACCTGCCGTTCGGCGGAACGTTCCTGACGTTCTCCGACTACTCGCGCAACGCCATTCGCATGGCCGCGCTGATGAAGCAGCGTGTGGTCCACGTGTTCACCCACGACTCCATCGGCCTGGGTGAAGACGGCCCGACCCACCAGTCCATCGAGCACGCGGCCAGCCTGCGCCTGATCCCCAATCTGTCGCTGTGGCGTCCTTGCGATACGGCTGAAACCGCCGTGGCCTGGAACGCGGCCGTGACGCGCCCCGCCAGCATCGGCATGGACGTGCACGACGGCGGTCCGACGGCCCTGTTGCTGTCGCGCCAGAACCTGCCTTTCGTGCAGCGTGATGCCGCCACCGTCGCAGCCATCGCCCGCGGCGGCTATGTGCTGCGCGATGCCGAAGGCGCCCGCGCCGTCATCATCGCAACGGGCTCGGAAGTCGCCATCGCGCTGGACGCGCAGGCGCAACTGGCCAAGGACGGCATCGCCGTGCGCGTAGTCTCCATGCCCAGCACCGACGTGTTCGACCGCCAGGACGCCGCCTGGAAGCAATCCGTGCTGCCCAAGGGCCTGCCGCGTGTGGCCGTCGAAGCCGGGGTTACCGCCTTCTGGCACAAGTACGTGGGCCTGGAAGGCGCCGTCGTCGGCATCGACCGCTACGGTGAATCCGCGCCGGCCGGCGCTCTGTTCAAGTTCTTCGGGCTGACCGCCGACAAGGTGGCCGAGACCGTCCGCCAAGTTTTGTAAAAAGGAGCTTAGTCATGACCATTCGCGTCGCCATCAACGGTTACGGTCGCATCGGCCGCAACATCCTGCGTGCCCACTACGAAGGTGGCAAGAAGCACGACATCGAAATCGTCGCCATCAATGACCTGGGCGATCCCAAGACCAACGCGCACCTGACGCGCTACGACACCGCCCACGGCAAGTTCCCGGGCACCGTCGAAGTCGACGGCGACTTCATGGTCGTCAACGGCGACAAGATCCGCGTGCTGGCCAACCGCAACCCGGCCGAACTGCCCTGGGGCGACCTGAAGGTCGACGTGGTGCTGGAGTGCACGGGCTTCTTCACGACCAAGGAAAAGGCCGGCGCGCACATCAAGGGCGGCGCCAAAAAGGTCATCATCTCGGCTCCGGGCGGCAAGGACGTCGACGCCACCGTCGTGTACGGCGTGAACCATGGCGTGCTGAAGGCCTCCGACACCGTCATCTCGAACGCGTCGTGCACCACCAACTGCCTGGCCCCGCTGGTCAAGCCGCTGAACGACAAGCTGGGCCTGGAAAACGGCCTGATGACCACCGTCCACGCCTACACCAACGACCAGGTCCTGACCGACGTCTACCACGAAGACCTGCGCCGCGCGCGTTCGGCCACCATGAGCATGATCCCCACGAAGACCGGCGCTGCCGCCGCCGTGGGCCTGGTGCTGCCGGAACTGAATGGCAAGCTGGACGGTTACGCCATCCGCGTCCCGACCATCAACGTGTCGATCGTCGACCTGTCCTTCGTGGCCAAGCGCGACACGACCGTCGAAGAAGTGAACGGCATCCTGAAGGCCGCCTCGGAAGGCGAGCTCAAGGGCATCCTGGACTACAACACCGAGCCCCTGGTTTCGGTGGACTACAACCACAACCCGGCCTCCAGCACCGTCGACGCGTCGCTGACCAAGGTTTCGGGCCGCCTGGTCAAGGTCTCGTCCTGGTACGACAACGAGTGGGGCTTCTCGAACCGCATGCTCGACACCACCGTCGCGCTGATGTCGGCCAAGTAAGCAACCCGGCGAGGGCCCGTGCATGGCTCGCTTTAGTGTGAACAGGCCCTAGTCCATAGAGGGGACGGATTTGTTTTCCGCGCGTGCGGAAAATGGGTTCGTCCCCTTTGTACGCCCATCGTAGGAATCCAAATATGTCCAAGGTCAACACTCTGTCCGCGCTGGCCAAGTCCGGCGCCCTGTCCGGCAAGCGCGTGTTCATTCGCGCCGATCTGAACGTGCCGTTCGACGACGCCGGCCGCATCAGCGAAGACACCCGCATCCGCGCTTCGGTGCCCGGCATCCGCATGGCGCTGGACGCCGGCGCCGCCGTCATGGTCACCTCCCACCTGGGCCGTCCCAAGGAAGGCGTGCTGACTGATGCCGACTCGCTGGCCAAGGTCGGCCAGCGCCTGTCCGAGCTGCTGGGCATGCCCGTGCAGCTGGTGCGCGACTGGGTCGACGGCGTCCAGGTCGATCACGGCCAGGTCGTGCTGCTGGAAAACTGCCGCGTCAACGTCGGCGAAAAGAAAGATGACGAGACGCTGGCCAAGAAGATGGCCGCGCTGTGCGACGTCTACGTCAACGATGCGTTCGGCACCGCCCATCGCGCCGAAGCCACCACCCACGGCATTGCGCGTTTCGCGCCCGTGGCCTGCGCCGGCCCGCTGCTGGCCGCCGAACTGGAAGCCCTGGGTCGCGCGCTGCACGAACCCAAGCGCCCGCTGGTCGCCATCGTGGGTGGCTCCAAGGTGTCGACCAAGCTGTCGATCCTGCAGTCGCTGGCCGACAAGGTCGACCAGCTGGTCGTGGGCGGCGGCATCGCCAACACGTTCATGCTGGCTGCCGGCCTGTCCATCGGCAAGTCGCTGGCTGAACCCGACCAGGTCGATCAGGCGCGCGCCGTGATCGACATCATGAAGCAGCGCGGAGCCGCCGTGCCGATTCCTGTGGACGTGGTGTGCGCCAAGTCCTTCGGCGCCGACGCCGAGGCCACCGTCAAGGCGGCTGAAGACGTGGCCGACGACGACATGATTCTGGACATCGGGCCGAAGACCGCGGCGCAACTGGCCCAGATCCTGAAGCAGGCGGGCACCATCGTCTGGAACGGCCCGGTAGGGGTGTTCGAATTCGACCAGTTCGCCAATGGCACCGAAGTGGTGGCGCGCGCGATCGCCGAATCGGAAGGCTTCTCGATCGCCGGCGGCGGCGACACGCTGGCCGCAATCGCCAAGTACGGCATCGGCGAGCAGGTGGGCTACATCTCGACCGGTGGCGGCGCTTTCCTGGAATTCCTGGAAGGCAAGACGCTGCCCGCCGTGGCCGTGCTCGAAGCGCGGGCCACCAAGTAAGAGTTAGAGGTAGGGGGGCTGTCCCGCCTTGGGATGGCCTATTCCATCTTGGCGCCCGACATCTTCACGATGTCGGCATAGCGGTCGATCTCGGACCGTATGAATGCGCCAAAGGCTTCGGGCGTCTGGCCTTCGGGGACCAGCGCGCCCATGCCTTCCATCCGCTTTTTCATCTCCGGATCGGCGACCACGGCATTGACTTCCTTGTTCAGGCGTTGCACCACGTCGGGCGGAGTGCCGGCGGGCGCGACGATGCCGTACCAGGCGGACGCGTACATATCCTTCACGCCGGCTTCGGCGAAAGTGGGCACGTCGGGCAGCGCGGGCAGCCGCTGGCGCGACGCCACCGCCAGCGCGCGCAAGGCGCCGGCCTGCACCTGGGCCAGGGAACCCGTGTCTATCATCATGTCGACCTGGCCCGCGAGCAGATCGGACACCGCCGGCCCGCTGCCCTTGTAAGGAATGTGCATCACATCCACGCCGGTCAAATACTTGAACATCGACCCCGCCAGGTGCTGCGATGAACCGACACCGCCAGACCCGTAATTCAACTTGCCGGGATTGGCCTTGGCCGCGGTGATCAGGTCGGCGACGGATTGGAAGGGCGATTGTTTCGGGACTTCCAGGATATTGGGGATTTCGGCGACGAAGGCGACGGGCGTGAAGTCCTTGACCGGATCGAAGCCCAGCCGGGCATACAGGTGCGGGTTGGCCGCGTTGGTCGAGCTGGTGGCGACCAGCAGCGTATAGCCGTCGGGTTTTTCCCGCACGAATGCCGCGGTTCCGATATTGCCGCCTGCGCCCGCCTTGTTGTCCACGATGACCGTTTGACCCAGTCTCTCGGTCAGGCGCTGGGCGAGCATGCGGCCCAGCGCGTCGGTGGCGCCACCCGGGGGCCAGGGCACCACCAGCTTGATCGGACGGTCCGGATAGGACTGGGCGGAGGCGGCAGGGGCGATGGCGGTGGCCAGCGCGGCCAGCGCGAGCGCGCTGCCGGCGCGGCGCAGGAAAGCGAACGACATGGTGTCTCCAGTTGTGCGAGCCGTCTTGTCCGCCCGGGAGGAGGCGGAGAGTCGGCCATAGTGATGTACAGGCGCGGCCTGCCGGCCGCTTTTTCTTATGCTGGCGACTCTACGCATTGGGGCTGCTGTCGAAAAGGGATAAAAATTTAAGGAAGTTCATTCCTCGGAGGAATAAAGTGATGGGGCTTTGATCCCGGTCCGCCCGGGGCTGTCTGGCTTGGTGTAGCCTTGGCGCAAATCGGCGCGCTGTGCGCGCTTTCTCTCCGATTCCCGCAGCATCATGAATCTTCGTTTCATTCCCGGCCTCAACAACTTCCGTGGGATTACCCGGGAATCGGCGCGGCGAGACGTCACTGCCGGCCTGAGCGTGGCGGCGGTGGCGTTGCCTGTGGGCCTGGCCTACGCCGCCATGATGGGCGTGCCGCCGGTGGCGGGGCTGTGGGCAGCCATCGCCGGAATGTTGGGCTACGCCCTGTTCGGCTCGTCGCGTACCTTGATCGTGGGGCCGGACACGGCCACCTGCACCCTGATCGCAGCCACCCTGACCGGCATGGCGCTGACCACGCCGGAAGACCGCCTGGTCGCCGCCACCGGCATCGCCCTGACGGTGGGCGTGGGGTGCCTGATCGCGCGCGCGCTGCGGCTGGGCGTGCTGGCCAACCTGCTGTCCCGGCCCGTCCTGATCGGCTACATGGCGGGCGTGGCGATCACGCTGGCCTTGTCGCAATTGAGCGGGTTGACGGGCGTGGGCCTGCGCAACAGCGGCTTGGTGCATCCCTTCCTGGAACTGTCGCGGCGCCTGCCGGAAATCCAGATACCCACCCTGATCCTGGGGCTGACGTCCTGCGTGCTGCTGGTGGCGGTGAAGCGCTGGCGGCCGACCTGGCCTGGCCCGATCATGCTGGTGGTGCTGGCCTGCCTGTTGTCATGGCTTTTCAATTTCCCTGGCCTGGGCATCGCTGTCGTTGGCGAAGTGCCTGCGGGCTTGCCGGCCCTGAGCCTGCCGCTGCGGCTGGAGGGCGTGGATGGCATTCTGCTGGGCGCCGCAGGGGTATTGGTGGTGAGCTTTTCCAGCGGCATCGTGACGGCCCGCAGCTTTGCCGCGCGCACCGGCGAGCACGTGGATCCCAACCGTGAACTGGTGGGCTTTGGCGCAGCCAACATGGCGGCCGGCCTGTTCCAGGGATTTGTCGTGACGGGCGCAGATTCCCGCACGGCGGTGGGCCTGGTGGCCGGAGGTTCTTCGCCTTTGGTCAGCGTCACCGCGGCGGCGGCGCTGGCCATCGTGGTGGGCCTGTTGAGCGGTCCGCTGTATTGGTTACCGCAGGCAGTGCTGTCGGCCATTTTGCTGCTGGCCGCCGTCAGCCTGTTCGACGGCCACGCCTTCATGCGCCTGGCCCGAATTTCGCGCATCGAGCTGGCGTTCGGCGTTCTCGCCGCGGTCGGGGTGGTGGGCTTCGGCGTGCTGCAAGGCGTGGCGGTGTCGGTGGGCGCCACGCTGCTGTACGCGATGTACGTGTCGGGCAATCCGCGTGACGCCTTGCTGGGCCGGCTGCCTGGGGAGTCGGTGCTGGGCAAGCTGCATCTGAACCCCGAAGCGCAGCCGGTGCCGGGCACGGTGATCTGGCTGTTTGAGTCCTCGGTCTGGTTTTTCAATGCCGACACCTTCCGCCGGCGCGCCCGGGAAGTCATGGAGCAGGCGGGCGATGTGCGCTGGTTCGTGCTGGACGCGGAAGCCATGACGCAGGCCGATGCCGATGCCGTCGAGGCGCTGTATGAGCTCAAGCGCGAACTCGACGAACGCGGCATTACGCTGCTGGTCGCGGGCGGGCACGGTCAGTTCCGCACCGCGCTGGAGCGATCGGGCCTGGTCAAGAAGATCGGCCGCGAGAAGATTTTTGGCAGCCCTGAACAGGCGGTCGAGGCGATCGAGCGCTGGCGCCAGGCACCGCCCGCCGCGCTGGGCTAAGGGCGGCTTACCGCGCCACGCGCCTTGCGCAGGGCTTAGTCGATGATGTGATAGCCGCCGTCGATGTAGATCGTCTGCCCGGTCATGCGGCGGGCGGCGTCGGTGGCCAGCCAGGCGGTGGCTTCGCCCACGTCGTCGATGGACACGAGGCTGCGCGTGGGCGCCTTGGCCTGTGCGCGGTCCAGCAGCGCGTCGAACTCGGCGATGCCCGAGGCGGCGCGCGTCTTCAGCGGTCCGGGAGAAATGGCGTGCACGCGTATGCCTTGCGGGCCCAGCTCGGCCGCGAGATAGCGGGTGGCGGATTCCAGCGCTGCCTTCACCGGCCCCATCATGTTGTAGTGCTCGACCACCATCTGCGAACCGTAGTAGCTCATGCAGAACAGTGTGCCGCCATTGCGCATCAGCGGCTCGGCGAGCTTGGCCATGCGGATGAAGGACCAGCAGGAGACGTCCATGGCCTGCAGGAAGCCGGCGCGCGAGCAGTCGGTCACGCGGCCGTGCAGATCGTCGCGGGGTGCAAACGCGATGGAATGCAGCACGAAATCCAGCTGTCCCCATTCGTTGGCGACGGTGTCGAAGACGGCTTCCAGTTCCCCGTCGCGCATCAGGTCCAGCGGCAATAGAAGCGGCGCTTCCACCTGGCGGGCCAACGGCTCCACGTGCCGCAGGGCCTTGTCGTTCAGGTAGGTCACGGCAAGCTCGGCGCCCAGCGCGTGGAAGGCCTTGGCACAGCCCCAGGCGATGGAGTCGGCGTTGGCGATGCCTGTCACCAGGCCACGCTTGCCGGCCAGTGGCAAGAGCGCGCTCATCGCTGCCTCACCAGCGCCAGCGTGTGCTGCGCGATGATCAGTTCTTCATTGGTGCGCACCACATACACGCCGATGCGGCTGTCGTCCGCGGAAATGCGAGGTCCGTGGCGGCCGTTGCGTTCGGGATCAAGCTTGATGCCTAGCCAGCCCCAGTGCTCGCTGATCGCCTGGCGGATCTCGGCGGAGTTTTCTCCCACGCCCGCCGTGAAAACGATGCCGTCCACGCCGTTCATCGCGCAGGCCAGGCCTATCATGCCTTCCGCCACGCGCCAGGCGAAGTACTGCAGCGCCAGCTTGGCCGACGGCGCGTCACTGGCCAGCAATTCGCGCATGTCGTTGCTGATGCCGGAAAGGCCCTTCATACCGCAATCGTGATAGAGCAAGTGCTCGATCTCGTCGTGGTTCATGCCGCGTTCCATCATCCACAGCACGACGCCAGGGTCCAGGCGGCCGGGGCGCGTGCCCATGGGCAGGCCCTCAAGCGCGGTGAAGCCCATGGTGCTGTCCACGCTCTTGCCATGGTGCATGGCGCAAGCCGACACGCCGGAGCCCAGGTGCGCCGCGATGATCTTGCCGTCGGCGATGTCGGGCAGCGCCTTACGCAGGCGTTGGGCGATGTATTCGTAGGACAGGCCGTGAAAGCCGTAGCGGCGCACGCCTTGCTGGTACAGCCGTTCCGGCAGCGCATAGCGGTCGGCCACATCGGAGTGGCTGCGATGGAATGCGGTGTCGAAGCAGGCGACTTGCGGGATCCAGGGCCGGCGCTCGCGGATCACGCGGATGGGCGCCAGGTTGTTTGGCTGATGCAGCGGTGCCAGCGGCGTGAAGGTGTCGAGCTTGGCGAGGATGGCGTCGTCGATCAGCACCGGTTCGGAGAGCTCGGGGCCGCCGTGCACCACCCGGTGGCCCACGGCCAGCGGCGCGCCGCCCAGATGGCCGCTGAGCCAGGTGCCCACGACTTCCTGGGCATTGGGCACGTCGGGCGCGTGGCCGGGCGCGATTTCGCGTTCGACCAGGGTCTGGCCGGCCGCATCGCGCACCCGCAGCTTGGGGTGCGAGGTGCCTATTCCCTCGAGCTGCCCGCCCAGCCGTGGGGCGAGTTCCTGCGCGCCGTCGATGTCGTATAGATAGAACTTGATGCTGGAACTGCCGGCGTTGATGACGAGGATGGTGTCGGTCATGGCGCTGTGATTCCACGTTGAGACAAGTTGCGCGCGTGCTTCTCTGCCCGCGGTACGGCCTGCCGAAGACAAAACGAAAAATCCCGTTCGAGCGTCTCGACTCGGAGCGTGCCGTGGCATGCGCAATACGCGTCGGAGCCGATCCGGGGCGCCGCGGATCCGGCTTTGCCGGTCCGCCAGTGCCGCCCCCTTGAGGGGGCCCGCGTTAGCGGGTAGGGGGTGGTTTCCATGTGTTAAGCGAGCGGGCGGGCTTCCTGCTGGCCCAGGTGGTGGGCGTAGATCGCAGCAACCGCGCAGGACGCGAGGCGCGAGCGCGGACTGTCCGCACGGCTGGTCAGGATGATGGGCACGCGCGCGCCCAGCACGATGCCGGCGGCTTCGGCGTTGGCCAGGAAGGTCAGGTTCTTGGCCAGCATGTTGCCGGCTTCCAGATCGGGTACGACCAGCACCTGCGCCACGCCGGCTACCGGCGAGCGGATGCCCTTGATGCGGGCGGCGTCGGGACTGATGGCGTTGTCCAGCGCCAGGGGACCGTCCAGCAGGCCGCCCGTGATCTGGCCGCGGTCGGCCATCTTGCACAGCGCGGCCGCCTCGATGGTGCTGGGGATACTGGGATTGACCTGTTCCACTGCGGACAGGATCGCCACGCGCGGCTCGCCCAGGCCCAGGCCGTGGTGCAGGTCGATCACGTTGCGGATGATGTCGGCCTTGGTTTCGAGGTCCGGAAAAATATTGATGGCGGCGTCGGTGATGAACAGCGGCTCGGCGTAGGTCGGCACTTCCATGATGAACACATGACTGATGCGCCGGCTGCTGCGCAGCCCGGTGGTGCGTGCCACCACTTCGTGCATGAGTTCGTCTGTGTGCAGGCTGCCCTTCATGAGCAGCTCGGCCTCGCCGCTGCGCACCAGGCCGACGGCGCATTCGGCCGCGGCGTGGCTGTGCGGCGCGTCCACGATGCGGGCGTCGCCCAGGTTGAGCTTATGCTCGGCGGCGGTGGCGCGGATCTTCTGCTCGGGGCCCACCAGGATCGGCCGCAGCAAGCCCAGGTCGCGCGCTTCGAGCGCGGCCGACAGCGACGGTTCGTCGCAGGGATGGGCGATGGCGCAATGCGCGGGCGCTAGCGTCTGCGCGCGCGCGATGAGCTTGTCGTAATGGGTGGATGTAGGCAGCGTCATGCGGATTTTGCCTTGGTGGATTTGCGCGCGGGACGCGCGGCGGGTTTGGCGGAGGCGCTACGCTTCTTGGCGCGTACGGGGACAGCAGGCTCGGCCGTGGCCGAGGGTGCTTCGTGCCTGGCAGCCGCCTCGCGCACCGGTTTGCGCGCGACGGTCGCCGTTTTCCTGGGCGCCGGCTGGTGAGCCTCCTCACGCTTCTGCGCACGGCGCTCGGCGTATTCGAAGATGCGTTCCATCTCGTCCAGGCTGATGCGGGCGGCTTCGCTCAGGGGTTCGGCGGCTTCCAGCACGTGCTTCATGGTGTCGAGCGTTTCGCGGATCGCGGCGGCGGGCGCGTTGTCCAGCAGGTGCGGTATGGCCTGGATGGCGCCGGCGGCGTCCAGGGTCATCATCAAAGCCTGATCGCGGATGATGTCCTTGAACTCCTGCAACGACAGCGCGGTGTCGGATTCGGCGCGCATCTTGCGGATCAGCGCGTAGCTGCGTTCGTCCAGGCCGCCCTCGGCGCCCGACACATACAGCAGCATGCGGATCGCGGCCACGCGCAGGCCGCCTTCCAGCATCAGCGATCGCAGCTCGGCGGCGCGCTCTTCCATGAAGCGGCGGTGCTCGGGTGACACGCCCGGATGCTTGCGCGGCGGGCCGGAGCGCGCGCCCAGGCCGGCCAGGTCCTGCACCAGCGGCGAACCGTAAACGCCCATGAAGGTGCGCTCGTCGGCGGAGTCGCGCAGCTCCTGCCAGATGTTCAGACTGGTTTCGACCAGGTTCGAGAACATTTCCTGCGCCATCAGGAAGGGGTTGTCGGCCGATACCGGCTGGCGGTGTTCGCGTACCCGCTCGGCGACCTGGGCAATCGGCGCGATGGCCGGATTGCGGTCGGAGATCAGTTCGTAAGGCAGGCGCAGCGGATGCAGGCGCTGCGACCATTCCGCCGATTGCGGCGTCACCAGGGCGCGCAGCCAGGGCTGCACGAAGCTGCGGTACATGCCCAGGTTGATGTCGGAAATGCGGGCAACGGCGGCAAAGCGGCGGTCGTCCTCTTCGTTGCGTTCGACAATGGCGCGCACGTCGTCCAGGGTGCGCTGTTCGAACGACAGCACGTAGTTGCCATAGGCCAGGTCGGCATTGGGCGTGTCGGGCGTCTTGTCGGCGATCTCGGCCTGGTAGATGCCCGGCGGCAGCACGTCGATCATATCGATGTTGGACGTGAATTCCTGGTGCTCCTTGCGCGCCACGCTGCCGGACACGAAGATCCCCAGGTGGCCGATGCTTTCATGCACGGCATACACGATGGTCTGCCCGTGGGCCAGGACTTCGGCATCGTCCTGGTACAGGTCGGGGATCCAGCCCAGCGCCTGCGGCGGCGGCGTGATGTTGTCGCCCTTGGAGCAGAACACCACGATGGGCGAGCGGATGTTGCGCAGGTCGATGCGGATGCCGTCCGAGGTCACCAGGCCGGCGGTGGCCAGGCGGTTGCCGACGAAAAGGTTGTCGACGATGTACTGGATTTCCGGGCCGTTCAGGAAGACGTGGCCGCCCCACCATTTTTCGAAGCTGAGGTAGCGCTTGGCCTCGGTGTCGACGTTGGAGTACAGGTTGTACTGCTTGGACCACAGGGTATTGGCCGGATTCAGGTTTTCGAAGTTCTGCACCAGCCAGGCGCCGTCGAATTTGCCGTCGCCGAGGTCGCTGGTCAGCGCGGTGAGCCAGCTGCCGCCCAGCAGGCCGCCGGCGTAGCGCATGGGGTTCATGCCGCGCCAGCCCGCCCAGTACGACAGCGGCGCGCCGGCTACGATGATGGGGCCGAACAGTTCGGGCCGCACCGCGGCGGTCATCATGATCTGCCAGCCTGCCTGGCAATTGGCCACGACTACCGGCTTGCCTTCGGCATTGGGGTGCAGCGCGATGATTTCTTCCAGGAACCGCGCCTCGGCCATCATCACGTCTTCGACGGTCTGGGTCGGCATGGGTTGGGGCAGGAAGGTGGCGAAGTAGCAGGGATGGCCCGCGCGCAGCGCTACGCCGATCTCGCTTTCAGGCTTGAAGCCGCCAATGCCAGGCCCGTGTCCGGCGCGCGGGTCGACCACCAGGAAGGGGCGCTTGATCGGGTCGGTTTCCACGCCCTCGGGCGGCTTGATGCGCAGCAGTCCGTAGTTGACGGGGCGGGGCAGGCAGCGCCCGTCCATGACCAGCTCGGACTCCATGCTCAGCACATTGGGTGCGCGCTTGGCCATGTGTTCGTGGTACTGGTTGCCGCGCTGGCGCATCACGTCGGCATAAAGCACGCCGCGTTGCCAGGCGTCCACTGCGTATTCGTAGGCGGCCGTCCAGGGGTTGAAAGACGGGGCGGGTACGCGATCGTTGCCGGATCCGGCCATGGCGATCTCCTGTAGGTTGCATGCGGCGGCGAGCCGCCGCGCCGATTCCGAGTGGAACCGGCCGAGTTGACCTCTCCATTACACCGCAACTGATGTTGCGCTGCAACATCGGACATCTTGATACAGGTCAAAGAGGCTTGATCTACCTGTCCCCATTAGGAACGGGCAGCCAGGCTACAGCTCAAGCAGGGTCATGGCAGACCGCTTCGATGCGGTTGCCGGACGGGTCCAGCAGGAAGGCGGCGTAGTAGTGGGGGTGATAGTGTTCGCGCAAGCCCGGCGCGCCATCGTCGCGTCCGCCATGGGCTAGGCCGGCGGCATGGAAGGCGTCGACAGCGGCGCGGCTGGGCGCCTTGAAGCACCAGTGGCGGCGCGCGGCGGGCATTGCCGCGCCGTCCTCGGCGAATACGGACAGATAGCTGTGCTGGCTGCTGCCGGCGCGGCAGCGTTCGCCGTAACCGAGCGCATCGGGGCGGTCATAGACCTTGGCCGCGCCCAGCGCCTGCATGACGGCGTCGTAGAACGGCCGTGCCGCGTCCAGTCGGGTAACGGCGATGGAGACGTGATCCAGCAATTGCATCGCGGCTCCTGTGGGGCGGTTCAGGCGCGCGCAGCCGCGTTGTGCTCCAGCCATTTCTGGACGGAGGGGCGTTGCCACTGGGCGTCGGCGTAGGCGCGCAGGGCGTCGGGCAGGTCGTCCTGGAAGAGGCGCTTGAGCATGAGCGCCAGGTCGGTGTCCGCAATGCACCAGTCTTCGAATAGCGAAGTGCGGCCATTGCCCACCAGGTGGGTGCCCACATGGATGAGCTTGGCCGCCGCTGCATGGGCGGCGTCCGACAGCGGCAGGCCGGCGGCGCCGTAGAACACGGTTTCGGTCGGCCGTTCCTGGCGCAGCGCGCCCAGATCGCTGCGCAGCCAGGCCTGCAACTGGCGGGCGCGAGCGCGCTGGCGGACGTCGCGCGGATAAAGCGCGGTGTGCTCGGGGGCGGGGAAGGCGTCTTCCAGGTATTCGGTGATGGCGCTGGATTCAGTCAGGCTGAAATCCGCATGCGTCAACGCGGGCACCCGCGAGGTCAACGCGCGGCTTTGGTAGGGCTGCATGCGTTGTTCGCCCGCTTCCAGGTCGATGGGACGCACCTCGAATGGCAGCTGTTTTTCCGTCAGCGCGATATAGACCGACATAGCGTAAGGGCTGAGGAACAGGGAATCGACGTATAGCGTAAGCGGGGCGCCCAAAATCTAGTCTCCGGTCAGACGGGTAGCGGCAGGGCCGTGGCGCGAGGCCGCGGACACTTCAAAGCGTAACGCATCTGCGGCCAGCGT
Source organism: Achromobacter sp. D10 (assembly GCF_035282245.1). Lineage (NCBI taxonomy): Bacteria > Pseudomonadati > Pseudomonadota > Betaproteobacteria > Burkholderiales > Alcaligenaceae > Achromobacter > Achromobacter sp. D10. The sequence goes on along the minus strand of NZ_JAYJLE010000019.1, from coordinate 36,114 downwards.
GTCGCCCCGGGGAGGGAGTCAGTCGACGATGAAGAGCTTGGCGCCGGTGGCGGTGGAGGAGCGGTGCGGTTCGGCCTGGTCCGCGACCTGGTAGCTCATGCCCGGCTTCAGCACGAATTGCCGGCCGTCTTCGAGTTCGGTGTGCAGTTCGCCTTCCAGGCAGAACAGGATGTGGCCCTTGCTGCACCAGTGGTCGGCCAGATAGCCCGGCGTGTACTCCACCATGCGCACGCGCAGATCGCCGAATTGCCGGGTGCGCCAGTAGGCCATGCCGGTTTCGCCGGCGTGTTCGGTGGGTTCCACCTCGGACCAGTCAGTGGTGCCGAAGGGGATGTTGCTCATCTTCATCGTGGATCCTGTCTCGAAGTCCGGGCGGAATCGCGCCCATGGAAAAAGCAGATACTACGCGAGCGCAGGCCGAAAGCCTGACCGGGCGCATTGAAAAATCGCCCCATAACCCCTATCTTGCTGATATCCCAGGCCGGATCCGGCTAACCCGGAGGCGGCCGCAACGCTTTGCCAAGGGCTGCACATGGAGTTCAAGGACTACTACAGCATTCTAGGGGTGGAGCGGGAGGCCTCCGAAGACGACATCCGGCGCGCCTACCGCAAGCTCGCCCGCAAGTATCATCCCGACGTCAGCAAGGAAAGCGACGCCGAGACCCGCATGCGCGACGTCAACGAAGCCTATGACGTGCTGCGCGACAAGGAAAAACGCCTGGCCTACGACAACCTGGCCGCCGGCGTATCGCCCGAGGGCAGCTTCCAGCCGCCGCCCGGCTGGGACGAGGGCTTCGAGTTCCACCGCGGGGCGGCGCCCGGCGACGAGGCGCAGTTCAGCGAGTTCTTCTCTTCGCTGTTCGGTGGCCGCGGCCGGCGCGGCGGCGCGCAGCAACAGGAGTTCCGCGCGCGCGGCGACGACCACCACGCCGCGATCGAGGTGGATCTCGAAGACGCGCTCAAGGGCGCCACGCGCGACATCAGCCTGCGCTCCATGCAGATGGACGAGCAGGGCCGCCCCCATATGCAGACCCGCACGTTGAGCGTGCGCATTCCCGCGGGCGTGCGCGAAGGCCAGTACATCCGCCTGGCCGGACAGGGCATGCCGGGCTACGGCGGCGGCGAGAACGGCGACCTCTACCTGGAAGTCCGCTTCAAGCCGCATCCGCGCTACCGCGCCGATGGCCGCGATCTCTACATGACCTTGCCGGTGGCGCCCTGGGAAGCCGCGCTGGGCGCCAGCGTGCACGCGCCGACGCCGGGCGGCACGGTGGAAGTCTCGATACCGGCGGGGTCCGCCAACGGCCGCAAGCTGCGCCTGCGCGGGCGCGGGATTCCCGGCGATCCGCCGGGTGACCTCTACCTCGTGCTGGACCTGGTGCTGCCGCCCGCCGACAGCGAGGCGGCCAAGGAGGCCTATCGCAAGCTGCAACAGGACCTGCCCTTCAACCCGCGGCGTCATCTGGGGGTATGACCATGAAAAAAATCGTCGTCACCACCGCCACGGTCGTGGGCAAGTCCCGCCCGCTATCCGCCGACGATCTGGCCCGCGCCTGCGGCGAGGAAGTCGAATGGGTTGCGCGGCTGGTCGAGGTTGGCATCGTCAATGCCAGCGGCCCCGGCCCCGCCGACTGGCGCTTCTACAGCAGCGACCTGCAGCGCGCGCTGGACGCCCGCCGCCTGGTGCGCGATTACGGCGCCGGCCTGGACGCGGCGGCGCTGATCCTGGACCTGAGCCAGGAAGTCCGCCGCCTGAAGGCGCAGTTGCGCGCGCTGGGCCTGGAGGACAAGTAGCGGCGTTTCCCGGGTGGGTAAACTAGCTGGTCGTAGAACCGGATAAGCGAACACACCTTGGAGACACCTTCTGCCCCCGCGGCGGCGGCCCTGGCGGGCGGCGCCCGCATCGATGGCCTGAAATCCTGCCTGCCCGTCATGATCGGCTACTTCCCGGTAGCCGTGACCTTCGGCATCGCCGGGGTGGCTGCAGGCCTCACGCCCCTGCAGGTCGTGCTGATTTCCGTGCTAGTCTACGCCGGGGCCAGCCAGTTCCTGCTGCTCGCCTCCATCAAGGCCGGCACGCCATGGTTGTGGGTGGTGGCGCTGTGCTCGCTGCTCAATGCCCGCCACTTGTTGTACGGCCCGCTGCTGTCCCGTTTCCTGCCCGCCGCGCTGCGCGACCGGCTGAAGGTCGCGTTCCTCTTGACCGATGAGGTGTTCGCCACTGCCTTCAACCGCCTGCAGGCCGTGGAGCCCGCGGGCCGCCAGCGCTGGATGATCGCCCTGGGGCTGGGCGCATGGCTCACGTGGATCGCCGGCACCGCCGTTGGCGTCTATGCGGGCGACGGGCTGGAACGCCACTACCCCATGCTGTCCCAGGTAATGCGCTTTGCGTTGCCTGCGCTGTTCATGGCGCTGGTGTGCCAGAGCGCCAAGCGGGGCATGGGCCTACCAATCGTGGCGGCGGTCGCGGGCGCCGGAGTCGTGGCCGCGCTGGGTCACACCAGCCTGGCCATTCTGGCCGGCGCCGTCATCGGCTGCGCCGCGTATCGCCTGAGGAGGTCCGCATGAACGTGGACGGACTGGGTTTCTGGGGCGCGGTGATCGCCATGGCGGCCATCACCTATCTGACACGCGCCTTGCCCTTCATGCTGTCCGAGCGCAGCCGCCTGTTGCGCCACCTGTCGCGCGAAGGCTCGGCGCTGGCCGCACTCGGGCCCTCGCTGCTGGCGGGGATCGCCGCCGCGGTGATCGTGCCGGACCTGCTTGCCGCCGGCGAGCAGGCGGCGACCATCGGTCCCTACGTGGGCGGCCTGGTGGTGACTGCCGTGGCGGCCCGCCTGGTCAGCAACGCTGGCGTTGCGGTGCTGCTGGGCATGGCCGGCTACGGGGTGTTGCTGGCCTTGGCGGCGTAACGCCCGCGGGGCAAAATGGTCGGACTTCCATGGAGACCGACCATGCTTACGCTCTATCACGCGCCGCGCTCGCGGTCGTTCCGGATACTCTGGCTGCTCGAAGAACTGGGGGTGCCCTACGACACCGAAATGGTGTCCATCCGCGGCAGCGACAGCGCCGGCCACATGCCCTCGGACTACATCGATATCCATCCGCACCGCAAGGTGCCGGCGCTGGTGCACGACGGCGTGCCCGTATTCGAGACGCCCGCCATCGCGCTCTATCTGACCGATCTGTTTCCCCAGTCCGGGCTGGGGCCGGTGGTGGGCGACCCGCTGCGCGGCCCGTACCTGACCTGGCTGGCATACTCCACCGGCGTGTTCGAGCCCGCGATGGCCGAGCGCGCCTTCAAGACGCCGCACCAGGCGGGCGCGCTGGGCTGGGGCTCGGCCGACGAGGTCCAGCAAGTGCTGACCCGGGTCCTGGAGGCACGCCCTTTTTTCCTGGGTGAGAGGTTCTCGGCGGTGGACATCGTGCTGGGCGGCACCTTGCAATACATGATGCAGGTGAAGGTCATGCCTGAAACGCCGGTGTTCACGGCCTATGCGGAACGGTTGGGCGACCGTCCAGCCATGCACCGCGCGCTGCAGCGCGACGGCGACATCGAAGAAACCTGAGGCGGAGTCCGGGCCTTCAACCGCGGTCGATGCGAGCGCGCAAGTCCGCCTGCCATTGCTCCGGACGGCCCAGGTAACGGCTGGGCTCCAGCATGTCGAAGGCGCCGCCTTGTTCCAGCGCCAGAGTCGGAAAGCCGCTGCCGCCGACCTGGGCCAGCAACCGGCGGCTGGCCGCGATGTGCGCCGCCGTTTCGCTGCCCTGGGCGCCAGCATAGGCTGCGCGGAAGGCGTCCTGGTCCAGTCCGATGTCCGCTGCCAGCGACTCCAGCACGGCCGGATCGGCAATCCGCAGGCCCTGCACGTAGTGCGCGCGCTGGATACGCTTTAGCAGGTCCAGTCCTCGGCCGGCGAGCGTCTGCGCGGCCAGGACGGCAGTGGTGGGCGGCTCGGAATCGAACACGGCGCCTTCATCGCGCAACAGGCCGTTGTAATAGTCGTCGCCGAAGGGCTGGCCGGTCAGGCCGGCGATGCGCTCGTCATGCGGCATGACGTAGCGGCGCAGCCTGTCGGTGACCGGCTGGCGGTTGCTGCCGGTCATCATGCCGCCGCCGTGCAGGGCGATGTCCAGACCGGCGATGGCGCGGGCCGCCTCCACCAGGGGCGCGGCGCCGTAGCACCAGCCGCAAAGCGGGTCGAAAATGTAATGCAGGGTGGGGTGTGGGGTAGCCATGGCGCCATGGTAGACGCGGGCCGGGAAGGAAGAAAGCCTGGCCGGGTAGCCAGAGTGTTGCATCGGCCGTGCAGATTGCCTGCACGGCCGCACATCATCACCCGGCGATCTGCACGCCGACCCAGAACAGGCCGGCGGCCAGCAGCATCGAGGCGGGCAGGGTCAGTACCCAGGCCATCAGAATGTTGCGCACCGTGCTGCCTTGCAGGCCGCTCTTGTTGGCGATCATGGTCCCTGCCACGCCGGAAGACAGCACGTGGGTCGTGGATACCGGCAGGCTGAAGACGTTGGCAATGCCAATGGCGCCCATGGCGGTCACCTGCGCGGACATGCCCTGTGCATACGTCATGCCCTGCTTGCCGATCTTTTCGCCCACCGTCAGCACCACGCGGCGCCAGCCGACCATGGTGCCCGCGCCCAGCGCCAGGGCGACCGCCACGATCACCCAGAAGGGAGCGTATTCGGTGGTGGCCGTCAGGTCGGCGCGCAGGCGCTGCAGATCCGCGCGCTCGCGCGAGGGCAGTCCTTCGATGCGCGCCACCTTTTTGGCCGTATCGTCCAGACAGAGCAGGTAGCGGCGCACGGCGATGCGCTTTTCGGCCGACAGGTCGGCGTAGTTGGACACGCCGTGCAGTTCGGACTGCAGCGCGGCGATGGTCGGCATGGTCAACTCGGGGTCGCAGCGGAAGTTGCGCGGCAGTTCGGTGGTGGCGTCCACGCGCTTGAGCGCCAGGTACTCGCCCAGCATGGCTTCGTTGCGCTGGTAGAACACGTTCAGGTGGTTGGCCGCGTCGCGGGTGCGCTCGATCTGGTAGGTGGTGCTGTTGGTGTCCAGCACGAAGTTGGCGGGCACGATGCCGATCAGCACCAGCATGATCAGGCCGATCCCTTTCTGGCCGTCGTTGGAGCCGTGCACGAAGCTCACGCCCATGGCCGACAGCACCAGCACCAGGCGGTTCCAGAACGGGGGATGCTTCTTGTTGTCGATGGCGCGGCGCTGTTCCGGCGTCTTGTGCATCTTCGACAGCGGCAGCCAGCGCTTGAGCATCAGCAGCAGTCCGCCCGCCACCAGGAAGCCGGCCACGGGCGAAACCACCAGGGACAGGCCGATGTCGATGGCCTTGCCCCAGTTGACGCCGTCCGCCAGGGGCAGGTCGGTGATCAGCGCATTGGCCAGCCCCACGCCCAGGATCGAGCCGATCAGGGTGTGCGAGCTGGACGCCGGGATGCCGAAATACCAGGTGCCCAGGTTCCAGGCGATGGCTGCGGCCAGCATGGCGAACACCATGGCCAGCCCGCGGCCGGTGTCGACGTTGATCAGCAGTTCCACGGGCAGCAGGTGCACGATGGCATAGGCCACGCCCACGCCGCCGAGCAGCACGCCCAGGAAATTGAATATGCCGGAAAGCACCACCGCCAGGTGGGGCGGCATGGCCTTGGTGTAGATGACCGTGGCCACGGCGTTCGCCGTGTCATGGAATCCGTTGATGAATTCGAAGGCCAGGACGAATGTCAGGGCCAGCGCAAGACTGAGGCCTACCCAGAGGTCTAGGCCGTGGAAGAGGTCGAACATGGAGGCGGGGGAGGTTCCGGCGAGAGGAGCCGATTATTGCAGATTTGTGACCTGTCACTGGTTGCTTGCGGCTACCAATTTGCAGGCACTGCTCCCGCAGCCGGTCAGAATTTCGAATACTGGAACTCGATTTCCATCGGTTTGCCCAGGTTGGCGGACGTGTCCGCCTGGATCACCATCACCGCCAGGACGCCCAGATACAGAAGGCACAGCCAAAGGGTTCTTTTCATTGCCGGCAGTCCTTCATGGATAGAAAACTTCCGCGATTTTCTGGTTGACCCGCAGCCAACCCAGCTCGCCCAGATGCTGCACGTCGCGCAGCATTCCCACTTCGAACGGCGCGCTGTACATGTCCATGCAGCGCATGGCGTAACGCTGGCACAGCGCCGCAACTTCCTGCTGCACCGGCCTGAAGCGGTCCAGGTCCTTGAAAACCAGGGGATGCAGCGGCTGCATGACGAAGAGGGCGGGGACGCCTCGCTGGCGCAGCAGGGCCATCAGGGAGTCCAGCTCGCGCAGTTCATCCCGGCCAGTCAGCGGCTGGGGCTGATAGGCGGTCTTGCCGCCCGCGGGAATGCTGCGCAGGTACTTGTTGAAGAACTCGTCGCGCACGGCATAGCGGTTGCCGGCCATGAGGGCCTGCTCGGCATCCTGGGCCTGCGCGGCCAGTGCCTCCCAGTCCACCACCCGGGCGGCCGCCGGCGGTCCCTCGCGCTCGCGTTCCGGAGCAGGCGCCGCGTGGGCGGGCGTCCATAGATCGACCAGGCGCTGGCGGAAGACGTAGGCCTGCTCGGCCGCCATTGACCAGGCGACGCCCGCATCGCCCTTGGCCTGCAGCCAGCGGACCACCTCCGCCCGGCCCTCGGGTTGCCGCAGCAGGCGGGGCAGCAGCGGATTGGCGTGCTCCTTGAACTCGTCCGGACCCAGTCCGCCGTCGCCATCGAACCAACCGGGCGACAGCATCACCACCACGCGGGACGCTGGCGACAGGTCTTCGGCCATGGCTGCCAGCACCAACTGCATGCCCAGCGACTGGAATCCCGAATGGCCATAGGCCAGCACGGGCATCTGCAATTCGTCAGCCAGATAGCGGTAGGGTACGAAACGCAGGTCGTTGCTGGTCAGTTCGGACGACCCCAGGATCACGAGCCGGTCGCCTGTGCGCAAGGCCTGGCTCATGCGCGACAGGTTACGTGTCTGCTCCTGCAGCGTATTGCCCAGGTTAGGGATGTAGATCCCGGGCGCGGCGGCGGGTACCGGCTCCGTTTTCAACGCCAGGGAGTGCCAGGCGCCCCACCCGGCGGCAGCCGCCGCGGCGAAGGCCAGCGCCGCCGCCAGCGCATGCTGCCGTAGTGTGCGTTTGAACATGGGGAACCAATAAAGCGCGGGGCGCCTCTATTTCCAGGTAAGAGGAGAGGTTTGTTAGCGGATGTTATCGAGCGGCCATGACCGGAACAAGCGTGGGAAACCCGCGCCTGCGGCCGATTCGCCTTTTTGCCACAGGCGGCGCCGTGAATCCCGCAGGGAGAGAATGCGATAGCATCGCTGTGGCGGGGGGCTTCTGGATTTCCAGTATTGACCTCGCCCGCGGCCGCATCCGCGCCGCTTGAATGCACTTCAGCCAGATCCGCAGCCCATGACCGCTACTACCCGTATCGCCCGCAAGCACCCCGACGAACTGATCGTCGGCCTGGTATCCGTTTCCGACCGCGCCTCCAGCGGCACATATCAGGACCTGGGGCTGCCCGCGCTGCGCGAATGGCTGGGCGGCGCCCTGGTTTCGCCCTGGCAGGCGGTGGACCGCCTGATTCCCGACGAACCCGCGCGCATTTCCGAAACGCTGATCGAACTGGTGGACGGCTGCGGCTGCGATCTGGTCCTGACGACCGGCGGCACCGGACCGGCGCGCCGCGACGTGACACCCGAGGCGACGCTTGCCGTCGCCACCAAGGAAATGCCCGGCTTTGGCGAGCAGATGCGGCAGATCAGCCTGCGTTTCGTGCCCACGGCCATCCTGTCTCGCCAGGTGGCGGTCATCCGCGAAACCCCCGATCACGCCGCCCTGATCGTGAATCTGCCGGGCCAGCCCAAATCCATCCGCGAAACGCTGGAAGGTCTCAAGGGCGAAGATGGCGCCGTGCTGGTGCCCGGCATCTTTGCCGCCATTCCTTATTGCATAGACTTGATCGGCGGTCCGTACGCCGAGACCCGGCCGGAAGTCATCGCGGCTTTCCGCCCCAAATCGGCCCGCCGCGCGTCCTGACGCCTCGCGGCGTTACGTTATATTGGCCGCCCCATCCACCTCCAACCGTTTGAGAGTTCCATCGCCATGAAGGTCCGCACCGCTTTGTCCCTTACTGTCCTGGCAGCCTTGTCGGCTTGCGCCAACGTCAAAGACGTGCGCGACCGCGATCCGGTCTTCTACGGTTCTACCCAGCGCACGCCCGAGGACTACACGGCCTGCGTGGCGGAGTCCTGGAAGAACATGGGCATCAATTTCCAGCAAAAGGCGGTGCGCAATGGTTTTGAACTGATCCAGGAAGACAGCCTGGGGGTGGAAGCCGTGCTGACGACCATACATTGGAAGGGCAAGACGGACGTGCGCCTGTCCACGCGCATCGCCCGCCGCGACCAGAGCATCATCGAACCCGCCAATCTGTGCCTGTGAACGCCATGCATCATCGTCGCGACGTCCTGCGGCTGGGCCTGGCCGCCGCCGCTCTCTGCCTGGGCCTGCCGGCCCGCGCGCAGCAGGCGGGCTTCATCAGCCGCAAGCTCAATGTTCCCGTGCCGGGCGGCGTTGCCGTCCTGGGTCTGGGCAACGGCGAGCGCGCGCCCGAGGTCACCTTCCTGGGGCGGCGCGTGCTGGTCGTGCGTGAAGAAGGCAAGCAGTGGATCGCCGTGGTCGGCATCCCGCTGAGCGTGAAGCCCGGCGAGCAACAGGTGGACGTGAAGGACGCCCAAGGCAAGCGCGCCCTGTCCTTCAAGGTCGGCGCCAAGGAGTACAAGGCCCAGCACATCACGTTGAAGAATCCGCGCCAGGTCAATCCGAATCCCGACGACATGGCGCGCATCGAACGCGAGCTGGCCGAGCAGACCGCGGCCAACCGCGGCTACCGTGCGGGCGTCACGCCCAGCAATCTGCTGCTGGACCGGCCGGTGAATGGCGGCCGGCTGTCCAGCCCGTTCGGCCTGCGGCGATTCTTCAATGGCGAGGAGCGCAATCCGCATTCGGGGCTGGATTTCGCCGTGCCGGCGGGCACGCCGATCAAAGCGCCGGCCGCGGGCGTGGTCGTGCTGGTGGGGGATTACTTTTTTAATGGCAAGACGGTGTTCCTGGATCATGGCCAGGGCTTCGTCAGCATGTTTTGCCACATGTCGGCCATCGACGTGAAAGTCGGCGACGAGGTGCCGCGCGGCGGGCTGGTGGGCAAGGTCGGCGCCACAGGCCGCGCGACCGGCCCGCACCTGCACTGGAACGTCAGCCTGAACGACGCGCGCGTCGATCCGGCGATCTTCATCGGGGCATTCAAGCCCTGATCCAGGGGAGAGGGGCGCCGCGCAGCCGGCGCCGCTTGCAGTCAGGCCGTGGCGGCCTGTTGCGCAATCAGCTGCAGCACGTGCTGATGCACGCGCTCCGCATATTCCATCTGCTGCCGCACCCGCAACTGCTCGGACTCCTGTTCGTCCAGGCAGTTGTCGTATTTGGTTTTAGCTTCGGCGTAGGTCAGGCCGGTATTGCGCAAGCTGTTGATGAAGGTCTCGCGCGACTGATGCAGCAGGCGCAAGCCTTCCTCGCCCTTGACGAATTTTCTACGCGCCAGGGCAAGCTGGTCGGCGGCGGCTTGCAGGTCTTGTGTCAGGTCCATCTTGCTTCATGCTCTTCCTGCCGGCGTCGCGCCTGGCAGAGGGCGCCATTCTTTCATGAACGGGCGCTCCACGCATTACGGCATCGCGCGGCCCAAGGTTAAGGCTCGCGAGAAAAGGGGAGCCGGCGCAAGGCCGGCCCTGTCGCGCCGGTTTAGCGGCGGTATTGCTGAGGACGCTGCGGCGCGGGACCGCGTTCGTCCTTGTGGCGGAAGTTGATGCGACCCTTGGTCAGGTCATACGGCGACATTTCCAGGGTGACGCGGTCGCCAGCCAGGATGCGGATGCGGTGCTTGCGGATGCGGCCGGAGGCGTAGGCGCCGACTTCGATGCCGTTATCCAGCGTGACACGGTAGCGGCTATCGGGCAGCACTTCGTCAACGATGCCATCCAGTTCGATGAGTTCTTCTTTAGCCATTCTTTTCTCCTATCAAAACGCGCAGCCATACCGGCGGCATGGCGCGCCGCGCGAAGCGGCAAGCGCGTCGGACCCGGACTAGCAGGTCCAGCGGTTTGAACGTAAAACGTCCGGGCAAGCGCGGGTATGGGCCATGGCATCCGAAGCGGATGTCTGAATTGACGGATACTCGCGCCGCGTGGGCAGTGTGCGCGCGATGCGCGGCTTGGTCGCGGCGGCGCGTTTTGCGCAAATCGCCGGAAGAAGCGGGGTGGAGCGTTTGCTGCCAGGCCGCGCAACGGTAGAGAAGCAGGCGCGCCTGGCGGCGGGTTTGTTCCGGGAAAACCGGGCGAGTTCCGGGTTGCCCCGGAGCGTTGCCCGCACGCGGTACAGGTTGGCACTCAGAGTGACCGAAGCCCGGTTTTTGCGGAAAAATCACGGACTTATGTTACTGCATCGAGCAATAATTAGCCAGTATTTATCTGTAGCCACGCCGTGATAGTTGCTACTCGACGACTCTGCTAGCCGGAGATCCGGCCCCGGTATTCCTGTTCCACTTGACCCAGGACGGACCAGAACGGGCCGGGGGCGCGGCTGGCCAGCCGGGCCTCCAGCACGCCCAGATGCACATGCCAGCCGCCGGCCACGTCCACCATGGCGTCGCGCGAGGCCAGCTTGCGGTGCGTCAGCACCAGGCGCGTTTCCTGGCCTTGCGGCGTCAGCTCGAACGTGACTTCGGAAGGATGGCCGGGGGAACCGCCCCAGGTGAACGCGAGCAGCCGTGGCGGCTCGCAGCGCGTGACGATGCCTTGCGTCGTCACGCCGTCTTCATATGGCTTGTACGCTTCGGGGACCGGCTCGGCGACCGAGGACAGGTCGGCATGCATGAAACGCAGCGTGACGCCGCCGCCTACGCGCAGGTCCATGTCGCCTGTGGCCAGCCAGCGGCCGCGTTTTTCCGATTCGGTCAAGAATGCCCAGACCTCCTCGACGCTGGCGGGCAGGATCCGCGTGAAGCGGATGGAGGTGGGGTCAAGAACGACGCCGTGATCACTCATGAGGTTCTCCAGGAGACGCGGCCGGGGAACGGCTGGCGACGAGCGCGGCTTCCAGCGCGCCCAGCTTGCCCGACCAGAATTGTTCATAGAAGCGCAGCCATTGCATGGCCTCGGCCATGGGCTCGGGATTGAGGCTGCATACGTGCGTGCGGCCGCGGATGGCCCGCCGGACCAGGCCGGCGCGTTCCAGGGCCTGCACGTGCTTGGAGGCGCCCGCGAAACTCATGCGGTGGGGCGCCGCCAGCTCGCCGATGGTCTGCTCGCCCTGGGCCAGGCTGCGCAGCATGTCGCGGCGCGTGGGGTCTGCCAGCGCGCGAAAGACGGCATCAAGGATGGGGGAGGGCATTGATTCAACCATGAGGTTGAATATAGGCCAGTCTCCGCGGGAGATTCAACTATATGGTTGAATTTTTATGTAACCGCCTGGGGATGATCTTCTTCCATTGCGCCATACGCGTCCGGGTACTGCGGCAGGTCGTCGGTAATGTCGTACCAGGGCGCCTTGCTGGCCACATGGCAGTGCGCAGCTGGCTTGATCCCCGGATCGTCGTCCAGCGGACCCAGCGGCAGGCCGTAGACGTCCGGGGTCTGGTCGAAGCGGGTGAGCAAGGGCGTCCCGCAGGCTTCGCAGAAGCCACGATAGCTGCCCGGGGACGAGCAGTACCAGGTGACGTGGTTTTCTCCGCGTGCCCAGGCAAAGTCCTTGGCCTGGACCGTCGCGCGGCTGCGGAATGCGGCGCCATGCGCTTTGCGGCAGATCGTGCAATGGCAATTGAGGGCGTCGGTGAGCGGGCCGGTGATCTCGTAGGCGACTCGGCCGCACAGGCAGGAACCTTTGATCATGATGAACGCCAGGCTGGTGGGGGAATATCCCCAATATACCTGCGGCGCGTGGCGCGGGAACCGGCTTTTATGACGAACGTCTTTCAGATCGTTGCGGCGTCCCTATTTTCAGCCAAATGAATCGATCCGCGGGTCATCGTGCTGTCATGCCACGAAAACAGAATGCCGCCATGAACACAACCATGGGGATTCAACGATGACTTACGCCATCGAAGTACAAGGGCTCTGCAAGAGCTTTCATGCTGGCGCCAAGGCGCTTGACGGCGTGAACCTGCAGGTCGCCGACGGCGAGATGGTTGCCTTGCTGGGCGCTTCGGGTTCAGGCAAGTCGACGCTGCTGCGCCATCTGTCGGGTTTCGTGGCGGGAGACTCGGGCAGCGTCGCCGTCAACGGCCGCATGATCCAGCGCGACGGCCGCCTCAGCCGCGACGTGCGCGCCGCGCGCGCCAGCATCGGGTTCGTGTTTCAGCAATTCAACCTGGTGGGCCGTCTGCCGGTCATCACGAATGTGTTGACCGGCTTGCTGCCGCGCGTGCCCCTGTGGCGCAGCCTGACGCGCTGGTTCCTGCGCGGCGAAGTGCGCCAGGGCCTCGAAGCGCTTGCCCAGGTTGGTATAGACGACTACGCATTTCAGCGTGCCTCCACGCTGTCCGGCGGCCAGCAGCAGCGCGCAGCCATCGCCCGAACCCTGGTGCAGAACGCCCGCGTCATCCTGGCCGATGAGCCCATCGCATCGCTGGACCCCGAATCGTCGCGCCGCGTGATGGACACGCTGGCCCAGATCAACCGCAGCCGCAAGGTGGCCGTGGTGGTGTCGCTGCACCAGGTGGACGTGGCCCTGCGCTATTGCCCTCGCGTGGTGGCGCTGCGCCACGGCAAAGTCGTCTATGACGGTCCCTCCGCGAACCTGACGCCCGCCATGCTGAGCGAGCTGTACGGCTCCGAGCTGAGCGAGCTGCTTCCCGAATATGCGCCGCAAGCGCCCGCCAGGCCGGGCATGGCGCCGCTGTCCCGTTTGGCGCGAGCCGCGTGATCTTCCGAACCCTTTCTCCCCGGAGCCTTTCCATGCTACGCAGAACCTTTGTCACCCTGATCGCCGCCGCCGCCCTGTCCACCCAGGCCTACGCGCAAGATGCCAAGACCTTGAACTTCGGCATCATCTCGACGGAGTCGTCCACCAACCTGAAGTCGGTGTGGCAGCCCGTCATCGACGACCTGAGCCGCGCCATCGGCGTGCCGGTCAAGCCTTTCTTCGCCTCCGACTACGCCGGCATCATCGAAGGCATGCGCTTTAACAAGGTGCAGATGGGCTGGTTCGGCAACAAATCCGCCATCGAAGCCGTGGACCGCGCCCAGGGCGAGGTGTTTGCCTCCGTCATCGACAAGGACGGCAACCCCGGCTACTGGTCGTTGCTAATCGTCAACAAGGACAGCGACCTGAAGACGCTGGACGACGTGCTCAAGCGCGGCGGCGCGCTCAGCTACGGCGCGGGCGATCCCAACTCGACCTCGGGCACGGCCGTGCCGGGCTATTACCTGTGGGCCGCCAACAAGATCGAACCCAAGACCTTCTTCAAGACGGTGCGCGCCAGCAACCACGAAACCAACCTGCTGTCGGTCATCAACAAGCAGGTGGACGTGGCCGTCAACAACACCGAGGCGCTGGAGCGCTATCGCCTGAACACGGGCAAGGATGCCAACGACAGCGTGCGCGTGCTGTGGAAGTCGCCGCTGATTCCCGCGGATCCCCTGGTCATGCGCAGCGACCTGCCTGCGGACCTGAAGGCCCGCATCCGCGACTTCTTCGTCAACTACGGCAAAGGCAAGGACGCCGAGCGTGAACTCGCGAATCTGAAGGCGCTGACCTACCAGGGCTTCCGCGCTTCCGATAACCAGCAACTGGTGCCGATCCGCCAGATCGAACTGGCGCGCGAGAAGGCCAAGGTCGAAGCCGACACCACGCTGGGCCAGGCCGAAAAGCAGAAACAGTTGGCCGAACTGGACAGCAAGCTGGCCAGCCTGGGCCAGCCCGCCGCCAAGCAATAAGCCTCTCACCGGCAAGCCGGAACGCCGCGGGGCGCGCCGGCTTGTCCGCCACTGATCACTACAACGCGGATCGCCTTTTCATATGAACGTAGCCATGCAGACCTCTCGCCTTTCCGCCGCGCCGCGCTCGTCGCTGCCAGTCCTGCTCGTATGGGCCGTCGTGCTGGCGCTGCTGGTCATGTCGTGGAAGGGCGCGGACATGCGGCCGCTGGACCTGTTGCGCGATTCGGGCAACATGGCGCAGTTCGCGGCCGACTTCTTTCCGCCGAATTTCCGCGATTGGCGCATGTACCTGGACGAGATGATCGTCACCGTGCAGATCGCTGTCTGGGGCACCTTCATGGCCATTGTGGTAGCCGTGCCGCTGGGGCTGCTGTGCTCGTCGAACATGGTGCCTGCCTGGGTGTACCAGCCCATGCGGCGCCTGATGGATGCCTGCCGCGCCATCAATGAAATGGTGTTCGCGATGCTATTCATCGTGGCGGTGGGCCTGGGCCCATTCGCCGGGGTGCTGGCGCTGTGGGTGCACACCACGGGCGTGCTGGCCAAACTGTTCTCGGAAGCGGTCGAGGCGATCGACCCGCGTCCCGTGGAGGGCGTGCGCGCGACCGGCGCCAATGCGTTGGAGGAAATCGTCTATGGCGTGATCCCGCAGGTGTTGCCGCTGTGGATCTCGTACTCGTTGTACCGCTTCGAGTCCAACGTGCGTTCGGCCTCGGTGGTCGGCATCGTGGGCGCGGGCGGCATAGGCACCGTACTGTGGGAAATCATCCGCAGCTTCCGCTACGCCGAAACGTGCGCAGTGATGATCATCATCGTCGCCTTTGTGGTGGTGATCGACATGGCGTCGGCCCGCATCCGGCGCGCGCTGATCTGAGACGACGGGGCCCTCGCGGGCCCCGCCATGCTCACGCCTGCGGCTGCAGCGCCTGGAACGCCGGCAAGGCCAGCAGACCCGCGAGCTGCGCCGCTTCTACGTCGGCGTCCGAGACCGCCACGCGGGGCATCAGGAAGTTGACGGTGCCCAGGCAGACTCCGCCATACACGACCGGCACATTGATGACGGACCGCAGGCCCAGCCGCTGGATCGCGTCATGGTCGTCGAAGAACTCGCGGATTGCTTCCTCGCCTTCGCCCACGAACAGCTTTTGCTCCAGCAGGACATGGCGGCCCCACGCCGTGCCGTTCTTGTCCTTGCTGCCGCCCGGCGGATAGGCTTCGGGGTTGGAACTGTACAAGCGCACCACCCGCATCGCTTGCGCGTCATAGCGGTTGACGGTGCACAGCGCATGCCCAAGGGCGGCGTGCGCGTGGGCGTCGATGGCGCGGAAGGCGGCCGCCGGATCGGCGGCGGCGTAGGCGAGGACGACGGCGGATACGCCAGCTTGCGCCGGCGGCGGCGAGACGCGGTTGCTGCTGACGGTCATTCGGCGCTGATTCCCAGTTCTTTGATGAGCTTGCCGTACTTGTCAGCGTCGCGCGCCAGGATCTGGCTGAATTGTTCGGGCGTGGTGTCGGTCAGCAGCACGCCCATGTCGGCCATCTTCTTGATGACCTCGGGGCGCTTGAGGATCAGGTTGATCTCGCGGTTCAGGCGCGCCGTCAGTTCGGGCGGCATGCCGGCCGGGCCGAAGGCGCCATACCAGACCGACAGTTCATAGCCCGGCAGCGTCTCGGCGACCGTAGGCACGTCGGGCAGCAACGGCGAACGCGCTTCCTCGGTGACCGCCAGGAGCTTGAGCTTGTTGCTCTGCACGTGCGGCAGCGTCTGCGTGCCGGCGCTGAACAGCACCTGCGTGCGGCCGGCCACGGTATCCAGCACCGCGGGCGCGCCACCGCGATAAGGGATGTGCATCATCTTCACGCCGGCGGCTTTCTCGAACAGCGCCGCGCTCAGGTGGTTGGTGGAACCCTGGCCGGCGGAGGCGTAGGCCACCGTGCCGGGATTGGCCTTCAGGTAGGCAATGAATTCCTTCAGGTCGGAGGCGGGCACGGACGGGTTTACCACCATGGTGTTGGTGACCAGGGCGAGCTCGGCAATGGGCGTGAAGTCCTTCACGCCGTCGAACGGCATGCTGGAATACAGGGCCTGGTTCATCGTGTGCGTGCTCATCGAGCCCACCAGCAAGGTGTAGCCGTCGGGCTTGGCGCGCGCCACGAAGGTGGTGCCGATATTGCCGGATGCGCCCGAGCGGTTTTCCACGATGACCGGCTGGCCCAGCGATTGGGTCAGTCCCTCGGACAGCACGCGCGCCAGGATGTCGGTAGAGCCGCCGGCGGCCCACGGCACGACCAGCGTGATGGGTTTTTCGGGCCACGCGGCATGGGCCAGCGCGGGCGCGGACAGCGCCAGTCCCAGCGCGAACGTGCGCAGCAGTCGTTTGAATTGCAGTTTCATGGTGTTTACCCCTTTGCTTGGTGTCCGGTCTGTGTGCCGGTTGAATGAAACAGGTTCAGCGGCCAGCGGCATAGCCCTGCATGCCGCGCGGGTTGGCGCCGGCGCGCAGCAGCAGCCGTCCGCCGGCCGCGGGCTCGCGGGTGCAGGCGCTGATGCGGCCTTCGGACCAGTCCGGTCCCACCTTGACCTCGTGGCCCGCCGCGCGCAAGGCATCCAGCGTCGCGGACGGCATCCGCGATTCCACGGTCAGCCGGTTCAAGGTCAGGCTGCGGGGCCAGAACGAGCCCGGAAAATGATCGATATGCCAGGAGGGCGACTCGATTGCCTCCTGCAGGTTCATACCCATGGCATGGCGCAGGAAAAACGCCACGGTCCATTGGTCCTGCTGGTCGCCGCCCGGCGTGCCGAAAGCCATATAGGGCTGCCCGTCGCGCAAAGCCAGGCCGGGCGACAGCGTGGTGCAGGGCCGCTTGCCCGGCTGCAGCTGGCCCGGCACGCCTTCGTCCAGCCAGGTCATCTGCAGGCGGGTGGTCAGCGGAAAACCCAGGCCGGGCACGACCGGGCTGGAGGACAGCCAGCCGCCCGAGGGCGTGGCGGCCACCATATTGCCGTCGCGGTCGATGACGTCGATCTGGCAGGTGTCGCCTACGAAGATCTCGCGCGCGGCCCACTCGGCCACCGGCGGCAGCGCCGCGAAGGTCGGTTCGCCCACGCCGAAGCGGGTATCGGACGCGGCCAAGGTGCGCGCGGCTGCGTCCAGGTCGGGCAGGCGTGGCGCCAGCCCCCCGGGGCTGCCCGGCCGAAGCTCGGACGAGGCGTGATCGCCGATGCCGGCCGAGCGGGCGCGCGCGTAATCGTCGCCGAGCAGGGCGGCTAGCGGTACTTGCGTGAAATCAGGGTCGCCATACCAGGCGCAGCGGTCGGCGAAAGCCAGCTTCGCCGCTTCGGCCACGCGGTGCACGAATTGCGGGGAAGTGGGCTCCAGCCCGTCCAGCTTCAGATGCCGCAGCATCGCCAATTGCTGCAGATGGACCGGCCCTTGCGACCAGACGCCGCATTTGGCCACGGTGTAGCGGCCGTACTGGACCGTGAGGGGTTCGTCGTAGGTGGCGCGCCAGTCCGCCAGGTCGGCCTTGCGCAGCAGGCCGCGGTTGCGCTGGCCGGTGGTATCGCGCACCGCCGCCTGGGTGTAGTAGTCGTCGATGGCGTCGGCCACGAAACCGCGGTACCAGATATCCAGCGCGGCATCGATGCGGCCGCGGCGGTCGGTGCTCTTGGCGTGCGCATCGTCCAGGATGCGCGTGTAGGTGGCGGCGATGGCGGGCGTGCGGAACAGCGCGTCTGGCGCGGGCACGCGGCCGTCGGGGAGCCAGACGTCGCGCGAGCTGGTCCATTCGTCGCGAAACAGCGCCTGTACCGCCAATATGGCCTGCGAGATGCGCGGCACCAGGGGAAATCCTTCGCGCGCATAGTCGATGGCCGGGCGCAGGACCTCGGCCAGCTCCCAGGTGCCGTAGTCGCGCAGCAAGGTCAGCCAGGCGCCGAACGCACCGGGGACGGTGGCGGGCAGCAGGCCTATGCCGGGCACCAGCTCCACGCCCAGGCCGCGAAAGTATGCGGGCGTGGCAAGCGCGGGCGCGGGGCCCTGGCCGCATAGCGCCCGCATGCGCTGTTCCCGCTCGCTCCACAGCAGGATGGGCACTTCGCCGCCGGGTCCGTTCAGGTGCGGTTCGACGATCTGCAATGTGAAGCCGCCCGCGACCGCCGCATCATAGGCGTTCCCGCCGCGTTCCAGCACGCTCATGGCCACTTGCGAGGCCAGCCAGTGGGTGGAGGAAACCACGCCGAAGGTGCCGCGTATTTCAGGGCGAGTGGTGAAGGATGCGCTCATGGGACCATTCCGGGCTGCGAGGAGGTGTTTCAGTATAGGGTCATGAAATAACTGTTTTTTCCTTTGTTGGCATAATTGAATAACCGTTTGGTTATAGGAAAAGCTCTTGAACTGGGATGCCGCACGTCTTGCCAACCGTCTCAAGCATCGTCACCTTACGTTGCTGATCGATATCGCCAGGCACGGTTCACTCACGCGGGTGGCGGCGGCTGCGGGCATCAGCCAGCCGGCCGTTACCAAGGCCTTGACGGAAATCGAGGACATCTTCGGCGCGCCGCTCTTCACGCGCACCGGGCGAGGCCTGCAGCCCACGCCATTGGGCAACCTGGCCCTGGTGCGGGCGCGCCACATGCTGAACGACCTGGATTTGTGGGCGCGCGAGGTCGAAGCGCTGCACGCCGGCCGTTCCGCGCATCTGCACGTGGGCGTAGTGCCCTACGTGTCCAGCGCGCTGTTGACGGTGGCGATCAGCCGACTGCACCAGCGCCACGGGGTGACGCTAAGCCTGCACCGCGCCACGACCGACCACCTGGTTCCCATGCTGCGCCAGCATGAGCTGGATTGCATCATCAGCCGTGCCACCTCCACCCTGGCGCCGGACGACCTGATCCACCGCGTGCTATACCGCCAGCGGCCGCGCCTCATCGCGCATGGCCGGCTTGCGCAGCGGCTTGCGCGGCGCAAGCCGGATTGGGCCGCGGTGGCGGCGATGGACTGGGTGCTGCCGGCGGCGAATACGCCCACGCGGCAACTTATCGTGGAGCATTTCATCCGCGCCGAGCTGCGGCCGCCGTCACCAGTGCTGGAGGCCTATTCCACCGACGTGATCGAGGGCATGTTGACGATGAACGAGACCTTTGTTTCGGTCGTGCCGGAAGATATCGCCCGTGAACTCTGCCAGCGCGGAAAATTGGGCATGGTGCCCTGGGACTTCGGTTGGGAACTGCCGCCGATCAACCTGATCCGGCGCAGGCGGGACCAGCCGCTGGCAGCGGAAGAGTGCTTTTCGGAGATTTTGCTGGACCTGTGCGGAGACGCTGCCGCGCCTTGGGCGCAGGGCGCTTCGCGCTGAAGCGCCGCGCTACGCGCCGAGCTTGCCGCGGGCGATATCCAGCAGGACCGCTGCGGCGGTCTCCGGCGCCGCATCGTTGCAGACCCGCAGCAGCCGGCATTGCCGCGGCACCGGAAATGCCTGCGTGGCGCGCGCCAGGCGCAGCGCGATCTGCTCCGTGCTTTCCCGGCCGCGTCCCGCCAGGCGGCGCGCGAGCAGAGCAGGGTCCACCGTGACTTCCACCGCCGTCAGCGCCGGATAGCGCGAATGCGCTTCTTCCAGGTGCGCGCGCGAGCCGTTGACGATGACCGCGGCGCCGCAGGACAGCCAGGCGTCGATCTCGATGCCGATGCCGTATTGCAGGCCGTGGCTGGTCCAGCGCAGCGCGAAGCACCCCAGCGCGGCGCGGCGTCCGAACTCGTCTTCGGTCAAGCGCAGCGCGTCCTCGGTGCCGCCGCTGTCGCGCGTGATGTAGCGGTGCGCAACCAGCACCGGCTCGTCGCCCCGCAACTCGGCGCGCAGCAGGCGCAGCATGGTGTCCTTGCCGCTGCCGGACGGACCCATCAAGTAGATCAGCCGCGTGCCGTCGGCGGGAGCGTAGGCAGTCATGTGGCCGCTGGACCCTGCAGATAGGCGGCGCCCGCTGCGTCGGTGCAGGAGCCGTCAAAGCCATAGTGGCGCGCGGCGACGAAGTCCGCGCCCGGGGCGGACTGCACATAGACGCTGATTCCGGGCACGTACATGGCCTGGCCGCGCAAGGGCTCCGCGAACATGGCAATGCCGGCCTGCGCCTGGGCCAGCGCATCGTCTCGCAGCTTGCCGGTCAGGGTGATGTGAAAAACGTAGGTGTCGAATACGTACGGATAGCCCCAGCGCGCCAGCATCGATTGCTGCGCTGGGCTCAACGACTGCGGTTGGCGGCGCGCGATTTCCTCGGGCGTTGCGGGCGCGCGCAAGGAATCCAGGTCGCGCACGGCCGCCTCGGCCAGCGTCTGGATCCGGGCCCGGCCTGGCGCATCGGACGCTGCGATGCGCCAGGCCAGGAAACCGCGCAGCGGTTCGCATTCCAATTCCAGCGAGAAAGGAGCGTTGCCTTCGGCCAGTCGGCGCGCGGCGGCGTCGACCTGTTGCGGGCTGGCGCCCGGAATCAGGCGAAAGGGCGGTTTCAGCGTTGCGTGCAGGCCGTAGTGGCGAGGTGCTTCGGTCCAGGCGCGCGACTCGGCGGGTTGGTCCGGCAGCGGCGGCAGGGCCTCGCCGGTGTCGGCGCAACGGCCCAGCCAGCGGCTGCCGTGTTCGCGCCAGAGGCCCGTGGGCGCCAGGTACAGGGCGTAGCGATGGGCAAGCGGCATGGTCAGGCGGCCATCCTCTGGCTGTGGCTGTCGCCGAAGGCGCGTGTGGCATAGCGCAGCTCGCCGCCCACGATGGCGGCGCAGACGCGGGGCAGGCCCGGCACCTGGTCGTCCACCACGATGGCATCGGCGATCAGCCCCGGCGCCAGCGCGCCGCGGTCCTTCAGGCCGGCGGCGCGCGCCGGGTTCAGCGACACCAGCTCCCAGGCTTGCGCCAGCGGCAGCACGCCATCGTTGACCAGCCGCATCACGGCGGCCAATGGAGCTGGGTAGTAGTAGTCGGAGGTCAGGATGTCGCACAGGCCCGCGCGGATCATCTCGGTGGCGCTGGGCGCGCCTGTGTGGCTGCCTCCGCGCACGACATTGGGCGCACCGAAGACCACGGAGTCCCCCAGGTCGCGGGCGACGCCGGCAGCCTCGCGGGTCAACGGAAATTCCGCCACGCCGCAGCCCAACTGGTGGTAGTAGCGGCGCGTGGCGGCATCCGGATCGTCGTGCGAGGCCACCTTCAAGCCGGCTTCCTGCGCGCAGGCGGTCAGCTCGCGCATTGCGTCCGCCACCGAATCGGCCGCGGACATGGCGGCGCGGATGCGATCCTGGAAGACGTCCAGGTCGCACTCTGCGCGGTTCGCGTACTGCATCAGCTTGCGTTCGTCACCGAGGCGGCGCGCCATGCTGGGCAAGTGGTCGTTCAACGCCAGGAAGCGGACACGGCCATCGCGTATCCACTGCTGGGCGGTTTCCAGGCCGCCCACGTGATGCGTTTCGAAGCGCAGATGCACATAGTGCCGGGCGCCCATGATGTGGCGCATGGTTTCCAATGCGCTGAACATGCGCTCGGCATAGGCTTCGCCGCGCAGTCCGCCTTCCCAGGACAGGGTGACGCCATGGAATTCGGTCGTAATGCCATTGGCCAACAATTGGCGATCCACGTCGAGCAGGGCGCTGTCATACGGAAACGTCACACTGGGCCGCGGCATGATGGCGCGTTCGAAGGCGTCGCCGTGCAAGTCCACGATACCGGGCAGCACCAGCAGATTTCCGGCGTCGAACCACGGCGCCGCGCTCCGCTGCGCCGCGGGCGAGCCTTCGATGAGTCCGCCATGGAACCGCAGGCAGGCCTGTTCGACGCCGCGCGGCGTCAGGATGCGTTGGCCTGTTACACCGGCCAGGGGCGATGGGGCGTGCGTGTGTGTGTTCATGGCGTGACGTTAGCGGGATTGCATTACAACCAGATGTCTAGATGAGTTGGGCGGCGTGGCGGGCAATCGTCTACCGCCTGCGCGCTATTGCGCGCGCAGGCGGAGGTATGCGGTCAGCTGTCGTCCGTCACCATCAACTGCACCATGTCGCCCACGAAGCGGGCGACGCTGTATTGCAGCGGCGCGCCTTCCTGGTCCACGTTCAATGCCTCTACTTGCAGAATGGGGCGGGTCTTGGGTTGGCCCAGCAGGCGGGCGATTTCAGGCGTGGGCAGGGCGGCCGTGATGCGCGACCACTTCCGTGTGTAGTCGCCGATGCCATAGTGGGCATAGACCTTGGAGATCGAGCGCAGGGATGCCAGCCGTTCCGCGAAATCGGGAAACCGCTTTTCGTCGAAGAAATGTTCCGACGCGCTGATCGGGCGGTTCTCCGCCTTGCCGACGATTTGCACGCGCAGCAGCGGCGCGGTGCGGCCCAGGCCCAGGTGCTTGGCGATGTCGCCAGCCCGCAGGCTCTGGCTGCCCAGGACTTCCTGGTGGCCCAACATGCCTTGGCTGCGCAGGTTTTCGGAAAAGCGCGTGCGTTTGCCGATGGCGTAGTCGATCGCATGTTCCTGGACGAAGGTGCCGCGTCCTTGCTCGATGCGGACCAGTCCGCCCTGTTCGAGTTCGCCCATCGCGCGGCGGATGGTGTGGCGGTTGACGGAAAACTTGGCAGCCAGCTCGGGCTCGGACGGCAATTGCTCGCCTGCCGCATAGAGCTTGTTGCGGATGTCGTCCGCAAGCGCTTCGCCGATTTGCCGCCAGACGGCGATGCCGGAACCTCTTTCGACCATAGGTTGTGCTCGTGCTGTCACATCAGCTTCATGAAGAATGGCTGTGATTGTGCACCATGCCGCGGCCGCCGGAAAGGCGCTGCGCGCACGCTGCAACTGTCATCAAAAATTCACGCCAGGCTGTTGAACTTCCATTTCGGAGCGATCATACTCCATCCGGTCGTCTAGACGTTTAGAGGAAAAAATGGATCACCCGAAGACAGGGCAGGATGCGGCGAACGCCCGGCGCGCCGCCTGGATGCGCGTGCTGGCGCTGGCCGACCCGGCCGCGCTGGACGGCGCTTTTAGCGCGCTGGCGGGCAAACCCGAGCACCAGACTCTGCGCCCCGCGCAGACCGGCATGGCCATGGTGCGCGCCCGCAGCGGCGGCACCGGCGCCCGCTTCAACCTGGGCGAAATGACCGTGACACGTTGCGCGGTGACGATGGGCGAGGGCGTGGTCGGCGTGGCGTACGTACAGGGCCGCTCGCAGCGCCACGCCGAACAGGCCGCCGTGGCCGACGCGCTCCTGCAATTGCCGGAATGGCACGACACGGTACAGGCGCAGTTGATCCAGCCGTTGGCGCGCCAGCATGCCGAACGGATCGAGCGCCAGGCCCGCGTGGCCGCGCAGACCAAGGTGGAATTCTTCACGATGGTACGAGGCGAGGACTGACATGCAGCAACAGATAACTGCCGCCGCGGCCTCGGGCCGGGCTCTGCTTGCGGGTTTCGCGGATCCCGTCGGCGATGCGCAGGCCACGTTCCGCGCCGCGCTCAATGCGATGGCGCATCCGGGACGCATCCATGACATCATGGCCGCGCCGGGCGTTCCCGCGGGCCTCTCTCCCGCCATGACCGCAATGCTGCTGACGCTGGTGGACGTGGACACGCCGCTTTGGCTGCCGGAGACCGTCAGCGCGGATGCGATCGCGTTCCTGCGCTTTCACTGTGGTTGCCCCATCGTGCCCTCGCCATCGCTGGCGCGCTTTGCGGCGGTGCCCGCTGGCGGCAAAGCGCCCGCGCTGTCGGCCTGCCACCAGGGCGATCCTGCCTATCCCGATTTGTCGACCACCTTGCTGATCGAGGTCGAATCGCTATCGGCGGGCGAGCCCGCGATTCTCAGCGGCCCAGGCATCAAGGGCCAGCAGACCCTCGCCGCGTCAGGTCTGCCCGAAGGCTTCTGGCGCGAATGGCGTATCAATCATCAACGGTTTCCGCTGGGCGTCGATGTGTTCCTGACGCAGGAACGGCGGATTTGCGCGTTGCCGCGCAGCACCCGCAGGGAGAACTGACATGTACGTAGCCGTCAAAGGGGGCGAACGCGCCATCCTCAATTCCTACCGCATGCTGGACGACTACCGGCGCGGCGATCGTGAAGTGCCCGAGCTGAGCCTGGACCAGATCCGTGAACAGATGCCGCTGGCGGTATCGCGGGTCATGGCGGAGGGCTCGCTCTACGATCCGCAGCTTGCGGCGCTGGCGATCAAACAGGCTGCGGGCGATGTGATCGAAGCGGTGTTCCTGCTGCGCGCCTACCGCACCACCTTGTCGCGCTTCGGCTACACGCAGCCTGTCGACACCGGCCGCATGCGTTTGCAGCGGCGCATTTCGTCCACGTTCAAGGACGTGCCTGGCGGCCAGATCCTGGGGCCGACTTATGACTATACCCAGCGGCTGCTGGACTTTTCGCTGGAAGCGCAGCGCGAGGCCGATGCCTTGCCTGCGGGCGACGAGGCGCTGGACAGTGCGATGCCGCGCGTCACCGATCTGCTGGCGCATGACGACCTGATTGATGCGGAGCCCGTGCCCGAGGGCGATCCAGAACCGTTCGACCTGACCCGGCAACCACTGGACTTTCCGGCATCGCGCGCGGCCCGCTTGCAGAACCTGGCGCGCGCAGACGAAGGTTTCCTGCTGTCCATGGGCTACTCGACCCAACGTGGCTACGGCAACACCCACCCGTTCGCCGCCGAGATCCGCTACGGCTCGCTGGAAGTGGATATGCACATCGAGGAACTTGGATTCGCCGTCACTGTAGGCGAAATCGAAGTCACCGAATGCCAGATGGTCAGCCAATTTGCCGGCTCCGCCGCGGAAGGCCCGAAGTTCACCCGGGGTTACGGACTGACTTTCGGCTATGGCGAGCGCAAGTCCATGTCGATGGCGCTTGTGGACCGCGCGCTCAAGGCGCGCGACCTGGGCGAGCGCGCGGATTCCCCGGCCAATGACCACGAGTTCGTGCTCTACCACAGCGACAACGTCGAAGCCTCCGGCTTTGTGCAGCACTTGAAGCTGCCGCACTACGTGGACTTCCAGGCCAATCTGGAACTATTGCGGCGCATGCGCGCCGAACGCGCCGCGCCCGAGGCCGCGCGCAACGATCTGATGGACGAGGCCGTTTCCTCATGACTACGCAACATGCAACGGTCGCACGCGACGACCATTACAACTTCGCCTATCTGGACGAATCCACCAAGCGCATGCTGCGCCGCGCTCTGCTCAAGGCGGTTGCCATCCCCGGCTATCAGGTGCCTTTCGGCAGCCGCGAAATGCCTTTGCCCTATGGCTGGGGAACCGGAGGCATCCAGGTCACGGCGTCCATCATCGGTTCCGACGACGTGCTCAAAGTGATAGACCAGGGATCGGACGACACGACCAACGCAATCAACATCCGCCGCTTCTTCGGCCGCGTCACGGGCGTGGCGACGACGGAATCCACCCCGGCGGCCACTATCGTCCAGACGCGCCACCGCATTCCGGAGACGCCGCTGGCGGAGGGGCAGATCATGGTGTTCCAGGTGCCCATTCCCGAACCGCTGCGCTGGCTGGAGCCAAGTGAAACCGAAACGCGCACCATGCATGCGCTGGCCGAATACGGCGGCATGCACGTCAAGCTGTACGAAGATATCGCCCAGCACGGCCATATCGCTACCACCTACGACTATCCGGTCATCGTGAACGGCCGCTACATGATGCGGCCTTCGCCCATCCCCAAGTTCGACAATCCCAAGCTGGACGGCAGTCCCGCCCTGATGCTGTTTGGCGCGGGCCGCGAGAAGCGGGTCTACGCCGTGCCGCCCTACACCGAGGTGAAAAGCCTGGACTTCGAGGATCACCCGTTCCGGGTGGAGACCTGGAGCGAATGCTGCGACCTGTGCGGATCGCGGGAGAGCTATCTGGATGAAATCATCCTGGACGACGCGGGCACGCGCCGCTTCGTCTGCTCGGACACTGAATATTGCAATGCGCGCCAGCTGGGGCAGGGCGTAAATCCATCCACCGACGAGGCCACGGCATGAACGCCCAACCTTTGCTTTCCGTGCGCAACATGACGCGCACCTGGGACGGCGTGCACGGCTGCCGCGACGTCAACTTCGATCTGTATCCCGGTGAAGTGCTGTGCGTGGTCGGCGAATCCGGCTCCGGCAAGAGCACGCTGCTGTCGGCCGTGTCGTACCAGACACGGCCCGACGCGGGCAGCGTCTGGTACGACACGCGTGACCAGGGCTTTATCGACCTGGCCGCGCTGCCGGGCGCGCGCCTGCGATTGCTGTCGCGCACCGACTGGGGCTTTGTGCGGCAGAACGCCAGGGACGGCCTGCGGATGCAGGTCAGCGCGGGCGCCAATATCGCGGAACGCCTGATGGCCGTGGGCGACCGGCACTACGGCGACCTGCGCCAGGCCGCCGGCAACTGGCTGCAGAAGATGGAGATCGACGCGGGCCGGCTGGACGACAGGCCCACCGCATTTTCGGGCGGCATGCAGCAGCGCTTGCAGATCGCCCGCAACCTGGTGACGCATCCCCGCCTGGTGTTCATGGATGAGCCC
Source organism: Achromobacter sp. D10 (assembly GCF_035282245.1). Taxonomy (NCBI): domain Bacteria; kingdom Pseudomonadati; phylum Pseudomonadota; class Betaproteobacteria; order Burkholderiales; family Alcaligenaceae; genus Achromobacter; species Achromobacter sp. D10. The sequence goes on along the minus strand of NZ_JAYJLE010000019.1, from coordinate 9,553 downwards.
ACGGCCTCGCTTGACGTGTCGGTGCAGGCGCGCCTGCTGGACTTGCTGCGCCAGTTGGTGGCGGACTTGGGCCTGGCCGCGATCGTCGTCACCCACGACCTGGCCGTGGCGCGCCTGCTGGCGCACAGGACCCTGGTCATGCGCGGTGGCGAGGTGGTGGAAAGCGGCCTGACCGACCAGATCCTCGACGACCCGCAGCATCCCTACACCCAGTTGCTGGTGTCTTCCATTTTGCAGAGCTGACCATGCGCGAAAAGACTCCCATGATCGAGGTGCGGGGCCTCGGAAAGATGTTCACCCTGCACAACCAGGGCGGCATGCGCCTGCCCGTGCTGGAATCGGTGGACTTCGACGCGTCCGCTGGCGACTGCCTGGTGCTGGCGGGCCCGTCGGGCACCGGCAAGAGCACATTGCTGCGCTGCCTGTACGGCAACTATCTGGCGACCGAGGGCAGCATCCGGGTGCGTTGGAACGATGAGTGGGTGGAGCTGGCGGGCGCGCCCGAACAGCGCATCCTGGCACTGCGCCGCGAGGTGATCGGCTACGTCAGCCAGTTCCTGCGCGTGATTCCGCGCGTGTCCGCGCTGGACGTGGTGGCCGAACCCTTGCGCGCGGCGGGCGTGGACGTCGATGAGGCACGGGCCCGCGCCGCCGAGCTGCTGCAACGTTTGAATGTCCCCCCGCGCCTGTGGGGCCTGGCTCCCGCCACCTTTTCAGGCGGCGAGCAGCAGCGCGTGAACATCGCGCGCGGCTTCATCGCCCGCCATCCCATCCTGCTGCTGGACGAGCCCACAGCCTCTCTGGATGCGGACAATCGCCAGGTGGTGATCGCGCTGATCCGCGAGGCCATGGCCGAGGGCCGTTGCCTGCTGGGCATCTTCCACGATGCCGAAGTGCGCGATGCCGTCGCTACGCAGATCCTGGCATTGCGTCCCGCCCAACCCGCCCTGGCCGATCTGGAGCAATGATGCAGAGCACCTATCTCACCCATGCCCGCGTGGTCCTGCAAGACCGCGTCCTCGAGGACAGCGCCGTGCTGATCGACGACGGCCGCATCGTCGCCATCGAGCCGGCCGGCGCGCGCGCGGACCGCGAGATCGATCTTGGCGGCCAGACCCTGCTGCCGGGTTTGATCGACCTGCATTGCGACGCCATCGAAAAGGAAGCCGAGCCGCGTTCGCGTGTGCTGTTTCCACTGGATTTCGCGGTGGCCCAGGTGGATCGCCGCAACGCCGCGGCCGGCATCACCACGCCTTATCACGCGCTGTCGTTCGCAAACAGCGAATGGGGCGTGCGCAATAACCAGACGGCGGCGGAAGTGGTGCGCACCCTGCGGGCCTTTCGTCAGCACAGCCTGGTCGACAATCGCGTCCACTGCCGGTATGAAGTCACCGACGCCACCTCGGTGGACGTGCTGCGCGCGCTGATGGACGAGGGCGCGGTGGACCTGCTGTCGGTCATGGATCATTCGCCCGGGCAGGGCCAGTTCAAGACGCTGGAGTCCTATCTGCAATACATGATGGGCAACCACGCGATGAGCCGAGAACAGGCCGAAGAAGCTGCCCAGGCCAAGACACGCGCCAAGGATGGCGCGGTGGCGCGGGTGGAGGCGCTGCTGACGCATGCGCAGGGACGGGGCATTCCCACCGCCAGCCATGATGACGATTCGATCCACCGCATCGCCACCATGCGCAACCTGGGCGTGGCCATGAGCGAATTCCCGATCACGCTGGATACCGCGCGCGCCGCGGTGTCTTGCGGCCTGCCCACCATCCTGGGCGCGCCCAATGTGCTGCGAGGCCAGAGCCAGAGCGGCTCCATGCGCGCCATCGACGCCATCCGGGCCGGCGTGGCCAGCTGCCTGTGCTCGGACTACCAGCCCTCTGCACTGATTGCGGCCGCCTTCACGGTGGCTGCGCAGACGGACCTGACGCTGCCGCAGGCGGTTGCGCTGGTCACGCTGAATCCCGCGCAGGCTTGCGGCCTTTCCGACCGCGGGCGGATCGCGCCGGGGCTGCGCGCGGACTTGGTGGCGGTGGCGCAGGTAGGGGCGCAGCCCCTGATCAGCCACACCTGGTCGGCGGGACGGCTGGTATTCTCGGCGCACTATCCGCAAGCGCACGCGCGCGCGAACGAGCAGCGGGCGCCCGAGGCGCAGGCCATGATGGCCTGAACCGGATACTGGAGAGAAATGATGCATCCCATCGTGACAGCCGTGGCCTGCAGCCCGATGCACGGGTTCAGCAAGCCGATCGTGTCCGCAATCATGCTGTTGAAGGGGCTGGGGGTGGAAGGCGACGCCCACATGGGCGTCACCGTGAAACACCGCTCCCGCGTCCGGGCGGATCCTGCCCAGCCCAATCTGCGGCAGGTCCACCTGATCCACGGCGAGCTGCACGACGAGCTGCAACTGGCCGGCTTCAACGTGGCGGAAGGCACCATGGGCGAAAACATCACCACCCGAGGCATCGACCTGTTGGGCCTGCCGCGCGGCGCGCGCCTCTGCTTCGGGGCGCAAGCGATCGTCGAGATTACCGGCCTGCGCAATCCCTGCTCACAGCTCGACAACTACCAGAAAGGGCTGACCGCCGCCGTGCTGGGCCGGCATCCTGACGGCAGCCTGATGCGCCGCGCCGGCATCATGGGCATCGTGATCGAAGGAGGGCGGGTGAGCGCGGGCGATGAGATCCGCGTGGTGCTGCCGGACTTGCCGCACCTGCCCCTGGAGCGCGTCTGAGGCCGGGTGGCGCAGCAGACGCGTTCCGTCGCAAAAACATCGCCGATATGCGCAGCCGGGACGCCGCGCATCTGGTTAAATGGCGGGAAAGGCGTGACCACGATTTCCGCGGCGCGCCGGCCCTTTTTCCGGAGCGCGCGATGGCACGATTCAATTTCACCCAAGATCCCGAGGAACCCGATCTGTGGGCCGCGGAAAACGTCGCCGCCGGCAAGGGACGCCCGCCGATCCACGTCATGGTCCAGACCGACGGCGAAGAACCCGACAGCAGCGCCTCCAAGGTGGTCAAGGCCATCATCGACGACCTCGACGACCAGATCCTGGCCGCGGCCGAGTTCCTGTTGGAAAACTACTCCTACGAGCACTACAAGAAGCTCGGCCTGGATGACAACCAGCTGCTGCAGGAAGAAACCCCGGAAGCCATGGCGCAACACGCGGTGCTGCGCGCCCTGTGGCTGTTCGATGAAGACGGCGACGGTTACGAACTGTGGTTCACGCTGCCCTGGGATCCGGTGCACACCTACGACGTGGAATTCGAGGACGGCGCGCCCGTCTCGTGCTCCGTCAACGATTAGGACCCGCCAAGAGCCGCTAGGGCCGTTGGTTTCGGTCCAGCTCGAACTTCGTCGCCTGGCTTTGGCCCAGCGAATCGTCATAGCGGTAAAGCATCTTCAGGGATTTGCCCTTGCGGACGGCGTTGGCGGCTATGTCCTCAAGCACGACGTCGATCTCGCGGCCGACGAATTCAGTGCAGTCCGTATCGGCGCGGGCGCCCTCGGGGATGTCCGCGTTCCTGACCCTGAGCCTGAACATCAATTGCGTCAGTTCCGTGCCGTCGGTGCGGTACTGGCGCATCACTACCGGCAGATTGGTCACGGTGCCGCCCAGCTCGCAGGAAATGCGGGTCCAGGCGTATGAGGCGGGCGTGGCGGACATCAGGGCCGCAGCCACCAGGGCGCAGCAGCGCAGGCTCGGGCGTTTCATGGCATGAGAACTGAGCGCGGCGCCCATGCGCGCCGCGCCGGGATAGGTCGCGAAGGGCTTATATGTTGCTCTCGGCGATGCCGCCGGTCAAGCTGGCGCAAGCCATAAAAAAACGGGCCATGCGGCCCGTTTTTCATCGCCTGTTGCTTCAGGCGTGCTGGCTCGCGGCCTGTTCCGCGGGGGCCTCGTCAGAGGCGTCCGCCGTTTCGGCCGGGACTTCGCGATTGCCTTCCAGTTTGGAGATGACGGCGGTAGCCAGGCTGTTGCCGACCACATTGGTTGCCGTGCGGCCCATATCGAAGAATTGGTCGATGCCCATGATCAGCAGCAGGCCGCCTTCCGGCAGATTGAACATCGGCAGCGTCGCTGCGACCACCACGAGCGAGGCGCGCGCCACGCCGGCCATGCCTTTGCTGGTCACCATCAGCACCAGCAGCAGCGTTAGCTGCTGGGCAAAGCTCATCTGAAGGTTGTAAGCCTGCGCAATGAACAGCACCGCGAAGGACTGATACATCATCGATCCGTCCAGATTGAACGAATAGCCCAGCGGCAGGACGAAGCCCGAGATGCGCTTGGGCACGCCGAACCGGGTCAGTGCTTCGATGGTCTTGGGATAGGCGGATTCGCTGCTGGCCGTGGAGAACGCGAGCAGTGTGGGTTCCTTGATCAGGCCCCCGAGACGGAACGCGGACTTGCCCAGGAAAAGGTAGCCCACCGCGAACAGAATGGCCCACAGAAGCGCCAGGCCCAGGTAGAACTCGCCGATCAGCTTGCCGTAGCTGACCAGCACGCCCAAGCCTTCCGTGGTGATGGCCGCGGCCATGGCCGCGAACACGCCCAGGGGCGCGAAGCGCATCACGTAGTCCGTCACGCGGAACATGATCTTGGCCAGTTCATCGATCAGGTTATAGATGGTGTTGTGGCCCTTGCCGCGGATGAACGACAGGGCGGCGCCGAAGAACAGCGAGAACACGAGGATCTGCAGGATCTCGTTGTTGGCCATGGCTTCGGCGATGCTGCGCGGGAACACGTGCGTAATGAACGCCTTGAGCGTGAAGTCGCCCGTCTTCAGGCCCGAACTCATGCCAGCGTCCGGCAGCGCAAGGTTCATGTGCGCGCCAGGCTGGAAAATATTCACCAGCGCCAAGCCCAGCAACAGCGACAAGGCCGAGGCCGCGATGAACCAGATCATGGCGCGCATCCCGATGCGGCCCACGGCGCTGGCGTCGCTCATGCTGGCCAGGCCGGTCACGAGGGTGGCGAAGACCAGGGGCGCGATGATCATCTTGATCATGCGCAGGAAGATGTCGGTGATGAGACTGAAGTACGAGGCGATCTGGGCCGCCTCCTTCTCGTTCTGCGCGTACTTGTGGCAGAAGTAGCCCACCAGGATGCCCAGCACCATGGCGATGCCGATATAACGCGTCAGCTTCTTAGTGTTCATGATCAAAACGGAAAACAGGGATCGCTTTGCCCGGCCCGCGGGCGGGCGGCGCCCGGCAAGGGGCGGGCTGGAGATCCAGAGACGGAATGCCAGGGGGTGCGCGAAAAATGCGGGTTTACCCTCGGGGCGCGATGTTAACGCCGCGCAGCTGACACGCAGTTGTCAGGTGGGGGACGGATAGCAAGCTTCCCCGGGGCAGGCGGCGATAGCAGATTTGTATCAATTTGGAACTGCTGCACTATCGGCCGCCAGCGTGCCAGAATGGACTGATCCCGACGCGCGCGGCAGCGGGCGGCGGGCAACGCGAACAACAGCGAACAACGGGCCCCCGCGCGGGGCCGCACAAGGAGACTAGGCAATGCCGAAACGCGAATTGTCCGTGCTGGCGTCCGGATATACCTATCTGGAGGGGCTGCGCTGGCACGAGAACCGTCTGTGGGCGTCGGACTTCTACTCCGAACAGGTCATTGCCGTGGACCTGGAAGGCAAGGTCGAGCAGGTTTGCAAAGTGCCGCAGCAACCGTCGGGCTTGGGGTGGCTGCCGGACGGCCGCCTCCTCATCGCTTCCATGAAGGACCGCAAGCTCCTGCGCCGCGAGGCCGACGGCACGCTGGCGGTGCACGCCGACCTGTCGGCGCTCACGGGCGGCCCGGTCAATGACATGGTCGTGGACGCGCAGGGCAGGGCCTACGTCGGCAATTTCGGTTTCGACCTGATGGCCGGCGAGCCGGTCCGCAATACCGGCATCGTGCGCGTCGACCCCGACGGCTCGATGCGCATGGTGGCCGACGGGCTGTGTTTTCCGAACGGTTCGTTCATCACGCCGGACGGCAAGACCATGATCGTCAACGAAACCTTCGGCAACCGTATTTCCGAATTCGACATCCTGGCGGACGGCGGGCTGGGGCCGCGCCGCGACTGGGCTGACTTCGGCCCGCTGCCCGCCAGCGACGACCTGGGCGTCCTGATTGCCGCCTCCGCCATCGGACCCGATGGCGGCGCGCTGGATGCGGAGGGCGCCCTGTGGGTGGCGGACGCCATCGGCAAACGCATCGTGCGCGTCGCGCGCGGCGGCAAGATCCTGGAACAGATCGACACGGGGGAATTCGGTATCTTCGCCGCCGCCCTGGGCGGACCCGACGGCCGGACCCTGTTCATGGCCGCCGCGCCGGACTTCATCGAAGCCAACCGTCGGGCCAAGCACGAGGCCCGGATCCTGATGACGCGGGTGGACGTTTCGCACGCCGGCAGGCCGTAGCCGGCATCGTCCCGGCGCCGTGTCGGCTCCGGGACGCCATCGGTCCTTTGGGGGATCGGGAAGGGGGGGCTGAGCCTTTCGTGCTCATCTGAATGGACCGGATACGGGCGGTTGCAAGACCTTTCGTCGAATCCCCCGTAAAATCTCCCCATTCAGCAAGACTTCAACCATCTTTCAATAGACAGTACCTAAGGAGGACCACTCATGGCCCTAGTCTCCATGCGCCAGTTGCTCGACCACGCCGCCGAGCACGGCTACGGCATTCCCGCTTTCAACGTCAACAACCTGGAGCAGGTCCAGGCCATCATGGAAGCCGCTGCGGAGACCGACAGCCCGGTGATCATGCAGGCTTCCGCCGGCGCGCGCAAATATGCGGGCGAAGGCTTTCTGAAGTACCTGATCCAGGCCGCCGTGGAATCCTATCCGCACATCCCCGTGGTCATGCACCAGGACCACGGCCAGTCGCCGAAGGTCTGCCAAGGCGCCATCGACCTGGGCTTTTCCAGCGTCATGATGGACGGCTCGCTCAAGGAAGACGGCAAGACCATCGCCGACTACGACTACAACGTGGAAGTGACCAAGAAGGTCGTGGACACCGCCCATAAGCTGGGCGTGACGGTCGAAGGCGAACTGGGCTGCCTGGGTTCGCTCGAAACCATGCAGGGCGACAAGGAAGACGGCCACGGCGCCGACGGCAAGCTGACCATGGACCAGCTGCTGACCGATCCGGAACAGGCCGCCGACTTCGTGCGCAAGACCCAGCTGGACGCCCTGGCCATCGCCATCGGCACCAGCCATGGCGCCTACAAGTTCACGCGCAAGCCCACCGGCGACATCCTGTCGATCTCCCGCATCAAGGAAATCCACGCCCGCCTGCCCAACACCCACCTGGTGATGCACGGCAGCTCCAGCGTGCCGCAGGAACTGCTGGCTGAGATCCGCGAATTCGGCGGCAACATGAAGGAAACCTACGGCGTGCCCGTCGAGGAAATCCAGGAAGCCATCAAGTACGGCGTGCGCAAGATCAATATCGACACCGATATCCGTTTGGCCATGACCGGCGCGATCCGCCGCTTCTTCGCCGAAAACCCGGAAAAGTTCGACCCGCGCGAATACCTGAAGCCGGCCCGCGCCGCCGCCAAGGCCATCTGTGTGGCTCGCTACACCGAATTCGGCACCGCCGGCAACGCCAGCAAGATCAAGCCGCTGCCTCTGACCGAAATCGCCGCGCAATACGCGTCGGGCAAGCTGGCCCAGGTGGTCCAGTAAGCACGTGCACGGCGCGCCGGACGCCATCGGCATCCGGCGCCTCCATGCAATGAAAGAGCGGTCCGCAAACCATGCGGACCGCTCTTTTTTTGTCTGTGCAGTGCCTCAGGGGGCGGGCGAGTTGCGTGGAAAGTGCGGCACCGTCCGGTCCACGTGGTGCCAGGACGGCGCCGATTCGGTCCAGAGGCTGGCTCGGGCGCGGAATGCCTCGGGGTCGTCCAGCGAACCGGCCCGCACGATTTCGTAGCCCATGCCTGCCGAATTGCCAAATAGCGGGGTGCCGCAGTCCGCACAGAAGCTGCGCATGACGGTATGGCCGGATTCGCCCCGGTAGCGATGCTCCTTGGCGCTGCCGCGCAACAGGGTGATGGAGCCGGTCGTGAAAATCAGGGCGTGGGCGGGGGCGCCGCCACTGGAATACTGGCAGTCGCGGCAATGACAGGTGGCTGCCATGATGGGTTCGTCCGTAATGGCGTATCGGACGGCGCCACACTGGCAACCGCCAGTGAAATGCACTTGCGCGTCGGCGTGGGCGCTGCGTTTGAGTGAAGCATCCTGCATACGACTCTGTCTCCGGGTGTGGGGCGGCGTCGTGACGCCAGAGGCGGCCGGCGCGCATCATGTTGGAGATCAGAGCCTAACCCGGCCGCCGGGCGGCGTCGAGCGGTCCGGCAAAACTGGCCTATTTGCAGTAACCTATGCGCTTTGCAGGGCCCGCGCGTGCCGCGCCAGCCTTGTCCGCGTTTCCGGATTCCGTTCTACTTCCCGCCCTGGCGCTTGCCCGAGGCGGGAATCTTCATTATTGCCATAGGCCATTCCCGTGACTTCTGCTTTGCATCAATCCAGCATCAAGTCCTTGCCGCTGCTGGGCCGCGGTAAGGTGCGCGACATGTACGCGGTGGGCGACGACAAGTTGCTGATCGTCGCGTCGGATCGTATCTCCGCGTTCGACGTGATTCTTGACGACCCCATCCCCGGCAAGGGGCAGGTGCTGACCGAACTGACCGAGTTCTGGCTGCAGAAGCTGGCCCACATCCTGCCGAACCACTCCACGGGCATCAAACCCGAAGACGTGGTGGCGCCGGACGAAGTGGATCAGGTGCGCGGCCGTGCCGTGGTGGTCAAGCGCCTCAAGCCCATCCTGGTGGAAGCGGTGGTCCGCGGCTACCTGATCGGTTCCGGCTGGAAGGACTATCAGGCCACGGGCGCCGTCTGCGGCATCAAGCTGCCCGCCGGCCTGCAGCAAGCCAGCCAATTGCCCGAACCCATTTTCACGCCCGCCGCCAAGGCTGAATTCGGCATGCACGACGAAAACGTGGACTTTGCCCACGTGGTCAAGGAAGTCGGCCAGGAAATGGCTGAACGCATCCGCGACGTGACCCTCAAGCTGTACGCCGAAGCCGCCAAGTTCGCTGCCACCAAGGGCATCATCATTGCCGATACCAAGTTCGAATTCGGCCTGGACGACGATGGCACGCTGTACCTGATGGATGAAGTGCTGACGCCGGACTCCTCGCGTTTCTGGCCGGCCGACGGCTATCGCGTGGGCATCAGCCCCCCCTCGTTCGACAAGCAGTTCGTGCGCGACTGGCTGGAAACCCAGACGTGGGACAAGACCCCGCCCGCGCCGCGCCTGCCCCAGGACGTGCTGGAAAAGACCGCCGCCAAGTATCGCGAAGCCCTGGACCGCCTGGTCGCCTGACCGCTGCCGGCCAAGGAAAACCCGCTCCTAGGGAGGGCCGGAGGAGGAAAATCCGGATCGGTTGTTTTGTGACGCGGGGTTCTGGGGTTCTTGAGCCGCCGGCGTCCGAACTGCGGGATTCCGATGCTCGCCCCAATGGGGCTGCGCTTCGGATCCCTC
>NZ_JAYJLE010000018.1:0-95466 GCF_035282245.1 Achromobacter sp. D10 | reverse complement strand
GGTTTCGACGCGGGCCCAGAGGCGCTCGGCGTTCAGGGGAGGAAAAGCGTGTGGCATGAGACTTCCTGAAATTGCGCAGGGAATTATGGCATGCGCGCATTCAGGCCTTCGCGGATTTCCTGGCCGAACGGCTGGACGCCTAGCGCTTCGCGCGCCAGGCAGGGTCGCGTTTTTCCAGGAAAGCGCTGACGCCTTCGCGGGCTTCGTCCGTGCTGCGCACGGCCGCGATGCGTTCCACCGTATCGGCGATGAGTGCGGCGTCGATGTCCTGGCCGGCGAAGTCGCGCACCAGCCTTTTGCTGGCCTGCACCGCGCCAGGGCCGTTGTCGCAAAGGGCGAGGCACAAGGCCTCGGCGTGACGGGGCAGGTCGGCCAGTGGCGCGACGTCATGCACCAGGCCCAACCGGAAAGCGGTTGCGGCGTCGAAGCGTTCGGCGGTCAGGAAATAGCGGTTGGCCGCGCGCTCGCCCATGGCGCGCAGCACATAGGGGCTGATGGTGGCGGGCAAGAGTCCCAGCCGTGTTTCGGACAGGCAGAAGTGCGCGCTGTCCGCGGCGATGGCGATGTCGCAGGCCGACACCAGGCCCATGCCGCCGGCATAGGCGTCGCCGTTGACGCAGGCCACGACCGGCTTGGGGCAAGACCAGATCGTGTGCAGCATACGAGCCAGTTTTGCGGCGTCGGCGCGATTCTCGGCGTCAGTCAGCGTGGCCATCTTGCGCATCCAGTTCAGGTCGCCGCCGGCGCAAAACGCCTTGCCAGCGCCGGTCAGCAGCAGTACGCGCACGGCGGGATCTTCCACCGCCGCCTGCACGGCGCCGGTCAGGGCGGCGATCAGCGTGTCGTCGAACGCGTTGCGCATGTCCGGGCGGTTCAGCGTCAGGCGGGCGATGGGGCCGTCGTGGGCGATATCCAGCGGGGCAGGCGTGTCCATTCCTGGTCTCCAGTTTTCTTGATTCAGGCTCAATAAAGGCAAAGCGACTGTCGATCGATTCTAGGGCGAAATTTCCTGTCCGGCCACACCCAAATCGGATAAGTATTGAGTTATCCTCAAAAAAATAATGGAGTGAGACATGAGCCAGAACAGGGCTGCCGCGGCGGCCTCCCAGCGCTATGCGTCGGTGTTCCGACCCGGACTGTACGAAGGCAAGACCATACTTGTGACGGGCGGCGGCAGCGGTCTGGGCCGCTGCACCGCGCATGAGCTTGCATCACTAGGCGCGAGCCTGGCGCTGGTCGGACGCAAGCCGGAGAAACTGCAGGCGGCGCAGGATGAAATCGCGCGGATCTATCCCGAGGCCGCCGGGCGCATCAGCCTGCATGCCTGCGACATTCGCGATGAGGCCGGGGTGCGCGGCGCGGTCGCCGAAGCGCTGGCGCGGCATGGCGCCATCGACGGCCTGTTCAATTGCGCGGGCGGACAATTTCCCGCGCCGCTGGAACGCATCAGCTCCAACGGCTGGAACGCCGTGGTGCAGAACAATCTGCACGGCACGTTCCTGATGTCGCGAGAGGTCTATACCCAGCACATGCGCCAGCACGGCGGCGCCATTGTGAACATGCTGGCCGACATCTGGGGCGGCATGCCGGGCATGGGGCATTCCGGCGCGGCGCGCGCCGGGGTCTGGAACCTGACCGAAACCGCCGCCTGCGAATGGGCCCACGCCGGCGTGCGGGTCAACGCCGTGGCGCCGGGCTGGATCGCGTCCAGCGGCATGGACAGCTACGACGATGCCTACCGCGCCGTGCTGCGTGAACTCAGGACCAAAGTGCCGCTGCAACGCTTCGGTACCGAGGCCGAGCTGGCGGCGGCGGTGGTGTTCCTGCTGTCGCCAGCGGCCGCCTTCATCAACGGCAGCGTCATCCGCGTGGATGGCGGCGTGCCCAACGCCCGCCATTCCTGGACCTTGCCGCCCGCGGAGCGGGGAGAAACCTACAACGGCTTTCCTCAGTACGAGCCGCCGTCCTTGTTTTCCGACAATTGAAGCCTATGCAGGGCGTCCCGCACCTCTCCGCGGAACCGGGCCAGCGCCAGCGCGTCCTGCGCGGGCGGTTGCAGCGCCTGCCACAGAAAGCCGACCAGCTGGTCGGCGGTAGCCGTCACGTCCACCCGGGCGCCGCGCAGGATGGCGTCCCACAGCACGTGCTCCATCGGCCCGTAGACCGCCGAGCGCAGCAGCCGCAGCGGCATGTCGCGGCGTATGTCGCCATCGGCCTGGCCCTGGGCCAGGATGCGCATCAGGGGCGCGGTGTAGCGGCGCTGCAGGCCGGCGTAGACCTCGCCGAAATCGTCATTGCGCGCGCGCCCTTCCGACAGGATGAAGGCGCACAGGCCGGTCCCTTCCGCCAACAGGTGGCGCAAATGCGCGTGCACCAGATAATGCAGCTGGGCCCGGGCGCCATGCACGTGGGGCAGGCTGTCCTCGACCTTGGCGATGATTTCGTCGTACCAGTCGCTGATCACCCGTACGCAGAGTTCGCGCTTGCCGCCAAAGTAGGTGAATACCGTGGCTTCGGACACGCCCAGGCGCTGCGCGATTTCGGTGGTGGTGGCCGCCTGGAAGCCCGCTTCGGAAAAGACCTGGCGGGCAACGCGCAGGATGTCGCGGATGCGCTGTTCGGATTTGGCGCTTGCCGGCGGGCGGCGCATCGGGACGGTGGCGGCTTTTTCCATGCGGCGGGGAAGGGGGCTGCGAGTGGGCGGGGCTTATTATTGAGCCAGGGTCAAGTTTGAGGCAAGACGTTACATCGCCGGCGCCTGGCGCCGGCGCGTTCGACAACAACATCAGAGACAAACCATGCTGTCCAGAGCCGATTCCTACACGCAGCTAGCGTCCCAGTTCCAATGGCAGGTGCCTGAGTCCTACAACATCGGCGTCGACGCCTGCGACAAGTGGGCCGATGGCAGCGGCCGCCTGGCGCTGATCTACGAAAAGAGCGACGGCGCGCAGTCGCGCTATACCTTCGATGAGATCAAGGCGCTGTCCAACCGCCTGGCGCACAGCCTGGAACGCCACGGCGTCAAGCGTGGCGACCGCGTGGCCGTCTACCTGCCGCAGGCGCCCGAGACGGCGGTCACTCATATCGCGGTGTACAAGATGGGCGCGGTGGCGGTGCCGCTGTTCACGCTGTTCGGCGTGGACGCCATCCAGTACCGCCTGGCCAACAGCGGCGCGGCCGCCCTGGTGACCGACGCCGACGGTTGCCGCAAGCTGCGCGAGATCCGAGCCAGCCTGCCCGACCTGAAGGTCGTGTACTGCATCGACGAGGACTGCCCGGACGGCGCAGTGCCTTTTCATGCCGCCCTGGCGGCCGAATCGGCCGACTACACGCCGGTGGCGACGGCGGCCGACGACCCGGCCGTCATCATCTATACCTCGGGCACCACAGGCAAACCGAAAGGCGCGCTGCACGCGCACCGGGTATTGCTGGGCCACCTGCCGGGCGTGGAAATGTCGCACGAGTTCTTCCCGGAGAACGCCGCGCTGATGTGGACGCCGGCCGACTGGGCCTGGATCGGCGGCTTGCTGGACGTGCTGCTGCCGGCCTGGCACCACGGGGTGCCGGTGCTGGCGCGCCGCTTCGAGAAATTCGATGGCGCCAGCGCCTTCGAGCTGATGGCGCGCCACGGCGTGACGCACACCTTCCTGCCGCCCACGGCCCTGAAGATGATGCGCGGGACCGAACTGCCGGCCGGAGCGGGGGGGCTGGCGCTGCGCTCGGTCGCCAGCGGCGGCGAGTCGCTGGGGGCGGAACTCATCGACTGGGGCCGGCGCGTGCTGGGCGTGACCATCAACGAGTTCTACGGCCAGACCGAGTGCAACATGCTGGTGTCGTCCTGCTCGTCCCTGTTCGACCCCTGCATCGGCGCCATCGGCCGCGCCGCGCCCGGCCATCGCGTTGCTATTGTGGATGACCGGGGCGTCGAAGTGGCGGATGGACAGGAAGGCAATATCGGCGTACTGCGGCCCGATCCCGTGATGTTCCTGGGCTACTGGAACAACCCCGAAGCCACCGCCGAAAAATTCGCGGGCGACTACCTGCTGACTGGCGACCAGGGCGTGCGCGATGCGCAGGGTTTCATCCGCTTCGTCGGCCGCAACGACGACGTCATCACCAGCGCAGGCTATCGCATCGGCCCGGGCCCCATCGAGGATTGCCTGATCGGCCACCCGGCGGTGCGCATGGCGGCGGTGGTGGGCGTGCCGGACGCCCAGCGCACCGAGATCGTGATGGCCTATGTGGTACTGAACGAAGGATATGAAGGCGATGACGCGCTGGTGAAGGACCTGCAGGCCCACGTGCGCAAGCGCCTGGCGGCCCATGAGTATCCGCGCGCAATCCGTTTTGTAACCAGTTTGCCGACCACCGCGACCGGCAAGATCATCCGTCGCGAGCTGCGCGATGGCAGCTACCTCTGACGCGTCTCAACCGGTGACAATGTCGTCCAAGAGGATGGGTTGACGGGCAACCCGCCGCTGCAAGTATGATGGCGCAAATTGATACGGCCCCATGCCAATTGGGGCCGTATCACCATTAGCCTTACTAGTATGGAGATGAACCCCGATGAATAAGCCTTTGGATGGGGGATTGGCAGCCTTGAATGTGCCTGCCTACGTGAAGCACCGCGGCCTGATCGACTGGGTCGCCAGCTTCGTGGCGCTGGCCAAGCCTGACCAGGTCGTGTGGTGCGACGGTTCCCAGGAAGAATACGACCGGCTGTGCGAGCAGATGGTCCAGTCGGGGACCATGCGCAGGCTGAACCCCGCCAAGCGGCCTAATTCCTTCCTGGCGTGCTCGGATCCTTCCGACGTCGCCCGCGTGGAGGACCGCACCTTCATTTGTTCCGACCGCGCCGAAGACGCCGGTCCGACCAACAACTGGGCCGAGCCCGCCGCCATGCGCGAAACGCTCAACGGCCTGTTCGACGGCGCCATGCGCGGTCGCACGCTGTACGTGGTGCCGTTCTCGATGGGACCCCTGGGTTCGGACATCGCCCACATCGGCGTGGAACTGTCCGACAGCCCGTACGTGGCCGTGAATATGCGCATCATGACGCGCATGGGCAAGCAGGTATACGACGTGCTCGGCGCCGACGGCGACTTCGTGCCCTGTGTGCATTCCGTGGGCAAGCCGCTGGCGCAGGGCGAGGCCGACGTGCCCTGGCCTTGCAACCCGACCAAGTACATCGTTCATTTCCCCAAGACCCGCGAGATCTGGAGCTTCGGCTCGGGCTATGGCGGCAACGCGCTGCTGGGCAAGAAATGCTTCGCACTGCGCATCGCGTCCACCATGGGCCGCGACCAGGGCTGGCTGGCCGAGCACATGCTCATTCTGGGCGTGACCTCGCCCAAGGGCCGCAAGTATCACGTGGCGGCGGCGTTCCCCTCCGCCTGCGGCAAGACCAACTTCGCCATGCTGATCCCGCCCCAAGGCATGGACGGCTGGAAGGTCACGACCATCGGCGACGACATCGCCTGGATCAAGCCGGGCAAGGACGGCCGCCTGCATGCCATCAACCCGGAAGCCGGCTATTTCGGCGTGGCCCCCGGCACCAGCGAGCAGACCAACTTCAACGCCATGGCCACGCTCAAGGCCAACGTCATTTTCACCAACGTGGCGCTCACCGATGACGGCGACGTCTGGTGGGAAGGCATGACGGACGAGCCGCCGGCGCACCTGATCGACTGGCAGGGCCAGGACTGGACGCCCGCCATCGCGCGCGAAACCGGCCGCAAGGCCGCGCACCCGAATGCGCGCTTTACCGCGCCGGCCGCGCAATGCCCGTCCATCGACCCCGAATGGGAAAACCCGCAAGGCGTGGTCATCGACGCCTTCATCTTCGGCGGTCGCCGTTCCACCACCGTGCCGCTGGTCACCGAAGCCCGCAACTGGGTCGAAGGTGTCTACATGGCTGCCACCATGGGCTCCGAAACCACCGCCGCGGCGGCAGGCCAGCAGGGCGTGGTGCGCCGCGATCCCTTCGCCATGCTGCCGTTCTGCGGCTACAACATGAGCGACTACTTCAGCCACTGGCTGAAGTTGGGCAAGCAACTGGAAGCCGCTGGGGCCACCCTGCCGCGCATCTACTGCGTCAACTGGTTCCGCAAGGGCCCGGACGGCAAGTTCGTCTGGCCCGGCTTTGGCGACAACATGCGCGTGCTGCGCTGGATGCTGGGTCGCATCGACGGCCAGTCCAAGGGCGTGGACCAGGTGTTCGGCATTTCCCCGAGCTACCAGGACATCGATTGGACGGGCCTGGAATTCAGCCCGGACAAGTTCGAGCAGGTCATGTCCGTGGATGCCGCAGCATGGCGCGACGAACTGGCGCTGCACCAGGAACTGTTCGCCCAGTTGAAGCAGGGCTTGCCTGACGACCTGCCGGCCACCAAGGCCAGCATCGAAGGGCGCCTGGCGGCCTGAGGCCGGGCGTCCGACGTGCCGGGATTGCGCGCCGCATGCGGCGCGTATTCCCGGTGGCGCCGGATGTCGCAGCAACGATGAAACTCGACGCCGACGATCTCGCCAAGATCAGTTCCCTGACTCTCGCGCACTACCAAGAGAACGCCGAGTCGTTCGAGGCCGGCACGCGCGATCACGACGTCAGCCAGAACATCGCGGCGCTCTTGCGCCATATCGAAGGCGACCCTCCCTATGACATCCTGGACTTCGGATGCGGGCCGGGTCGCGACCTCAAGACCTTCGCCGCCCTGGGGCACCGGCCAGTGGGCCTGGACGGCACGCCGCGCTTTGTCGAGATGGCGCGGCAGGCCAGCGGCTGCGAAGTCTGGCAGCAGGACTTCCTGCGTCTGGCGCTGCCGTCGGAACGATTTGACGGTATCTATGCCAATGCCGCCCTGTTCCACGTGCCCGGCCAGGAGTTGCCCCAGGTGCTGCAGGCGTTGCGCGGCGCGCTGCGGCCGCGTGGCGTGCTGTTCAGCTCCAATCCGCGGGGTGGCAACCAGGAAGGCTGGAACCGCGGACGCTATGGCGCCTACCACGACCTGGACGGTTGGCGCGCGCTGATGACCGCCGCCGGCTTCGAGGAACTCGAGCACTACTACCGGCCGTCCGGCCTGCCGCGCGAGCAGCAGCCCTGGCTGGCCAGCGTCTGGCGGCGCGCGGCCTAGTTCAGGCGGCCTGTATCGTCCAGGGCGCGTTCGGCAGGTCCACGATTTCGCAATCCACCGCGGGGCCTGCGCGTTCCAGCACGGCGAACTCACCCTCGGCCAGCGCCATCAGGGGGTGATGCCAGACGTCCCTGCGCAGCGTGATGCCCATGCCAGCGCCCGCCATAAAAGCTTGCAGCGTCGCCAGGTCGGGCGCGTCCGCGCCCAACGCGACCAGTACCACATACCGGGTGCCGGCCAGCGGCAGGAAGGTCTGGCTGCCCAGCCGGTGGCGTTCCAGCATGCGCGCGGCAAAAGGCAGGGCGATCGCCTGCGCGCGGAAAACCGAGAGCGATGGGCGGCCGCCCGCGTCCAGGATGTCGGGATCGCCCATTTCGACGCGCAGCGAAGTACCGGCGTTGATGGCGCGGCCCGCGCGGCCTGCGCTGCTGATGACCTCGCCATAAGGCGCAAAGGCGGCGGCGGTCAGCGGTTGCGCGGTCAGGATCCGGGCACTCATCAGAAGTTGATCCCCAGCCATTCGCGCACCTGTTCGTGCAGGTCGCCGGCGAAGTCCTCGGGTGAGCCGGAGGCGGTGATTTCGCCCAGGCTCAGCACGTAGATGTGGTTGGACATGGACACGACCCGGCGTACGTTGTGGTCCACCAGCAGGATGCCCATGCCTGCGTCGGCGAATGCGCGGATCCACTGGAACACCTCGGCCGCCACGCGCGGCGCCAGCCCGATGCTGGGTTCGTCGATCAGGCAGACTTCCGGCTGCACCATGTAGGCCTTGGCGAACTCCAGCGACTTTTGCTGGCCGCCCGACAGGTTGCCGGCCTGGTCCTTGAGCTTTTGCTTGAGCACCGGGAAGCGCTCCAGCGTATCCGAGTAGCGCGCTTCCAGGACGCCGCCGTAGCGCTTGCGCCGGCCCTCCAGCGGCAGGCGCAGATTCTCCTCCACCGTCAGGTAGGGAAAGAGACTGGATTCCTGCGGAATGTACCAAAGGCCGTCGTCGATCATGCGGTGCGGCGGTTGGCCCGAGATGTCGCGCCCGGCGCGCGTCACGCGGCCGGACTTCGGCCGCAGGAAGCCGCAGATCGCCTTCATCAACGTGGACTTGCCCGCGCCGTTCAGGCCGATCAGGCCGCTGATGCGACCGGCCTGGACCGTGAGCGAGACGTTGCGCAGCACGTCGATGTCGCCCATGTAGCCGGCGGTGACGCCTTCCATGGCCAGCAGCGAGTCAGGCATGGTTGTGCTCCTCTTGTCCCTCTTCGCCAAGATAGGCCTCGATCACCTCGGGCGCGCGCAGCACCTCTTGCGTCGGGCCATCGGCCAGCACCCGGCCGGCGTTCATGCACACCGAACGCGGGCACAGGTCCACCACCACCGGCATGTCATGGCTGACCAGGATGAACGCCTGGCCGCTCTGGTTGCGGCGGCGGATGAATTCCGACATGGTTTCCTTCATGACCGGGTGGACCGCGGCGAAAGGCTCGTCCAGCAATGCGATGCGCGGCGGCACCATGAAGCAGGCGCCGAACTCCAGCAGCTTTTTCTGCCCGCCCGACAGTTGCCCGGCGTCCAGGTGCATGACGTGCGCAAGCTTCAATTCGTTCAGCAGTTCCAGCGCGCGCCGGCTGGCGGCTGCCTCGGCCAGGCCCATGGCCAGTCCGCACACGATCAGGTTGTCGTAGGCGCTGACGCGATTGAAGACGCGGGTCATCTGGAACATGCGCAGCACACCCAGCCGGGTCAGCTGGGTGGGGTTCAGACCCATGACGCTGCGACCATCCAGGCGCACCTCGCCCGCGTCCGCCGCGAGGTGGCCGGACAGGACGTTGAGCAGGGTGGTCTTGCCGGAGCCGTTGGGGCCTATCAGCCCCAGCAGCTCGCCGTCGGCAACGTCCATGCCCGCGCCGTTCACGGCGAGCAGTCCGCCGAAGCGTTTTTGTATTCCGGAGATCTGCAGCAATGGCATCAGGCCCCCCTGGCGCTGGCGTTGGCGCCGGCCGAGCGGCGCAGGGCGGCGCGGCGCGCCAGTCCCCACAACCCTTCGCGGAAGAAGCGCGCGAAGATGATTACCAGCAGCGCGAAGACGATCATCTGGATATTGCCCGCGTCGCGCAGCAATTCGGAGGCGACATACACCAGCACCGCTCCCAGCAGCGGTCCGACCAGCGTGCCCATGCCGCCTATTACGACCATGGCGATGACCATGCCGGTCTGCGTCACGATACCCAGTTCCGGGCTGACCAGTTGCGCGAAGGTGCCATACAGGCCGCCGGCGAAGCCGCAGATGGCGCAACTGATCAGGAAGGCCAGCGTCTTGTAGCGCACCACGTCGATGCCTCGGCTGGCGGCGCCGATCTCATCGTCGCGGATGGCCTGCAGGAAACGGCCGGGCCGCGCCCGCAGCAGCAGGTAGATCAGCAGCGTGATTGCCGCCAGCGCGGCCAGGAACAGGTAGTAATTGCCCACCCGGCTTTCCAGCAGCGCGGGCACGTGCAGGCCCTGGTCGCCGCGAGTGAAATCGATGGAGTTGTAGATCACCAGGCGCACGATCTCGGCGAAGGACAGGGTGGTCAACGCCAGATAGGGGCCGGACAGCCGCAGGACGATGCGGCCCAGTGCCAGTCCGACCAATCCCGGCAGCACGGCCGACAGCGGCAGCCCCAGCCACAGGGGCACGCCCCAATGGAAAGCGAGCAGGCCGGTGGTGTAGCCGCCCAGCATGGCAAAGGCGGCCGGCGCCAGCGAGAACTGCCCCGCGTAGCCGGCCAGCAGGTTCCAGCCGCAGGCCAGCATCGCGAAGTACATGCTGACGATCAGCACGCCCAGCCAGTACGGTGAGGACACGCCCAGGGGCAGTAGCGCCAGCACGGCCAGGAACACAAGCGACAACCGCATTTCCTGGGTCAGCTTGTTGGCGAGCAGGTTGGGATGGGCTAGCGGTTCCATGGTCAGACCTCCCGCGCGCGTTCGCCGAACAGGCCCTTGGGCCGGAACAGCAGGATCAGGATCAGGAGCGCCAACCCGAAGGTGTCGCGGTAGTCATACGACAGGTAGACCGCGCCGAAGCTCTCCAGCACGCCCAGCGCAAGCGCGGCCACGATACTGCCCGGGATCGAGCCCATGCCTCCGATGACGACGATCACATAGGATTTGATCGCCGGAAACGCGCCCACGTCCGGCGCGGGGTTGATGACTGGCGCGAGCAGCGCGCCGGCCAGCGCCGCCAGCACGCCGGAAGCCATGAAGATGATGCTGCTGGCGCGCGCCGTGTCGATGCCGGCGATGGATGCGCCCAGCCGGTTCTGCGCCACCGCCTGCACCTGCCGGCCCCACAGCGAGCGCTTGATGAAGAGCGCCAGCGCCACCAGCAGCACGATGGACAGGCCGGCGGTGATCAGCTTCTGGCCGCTCATCATGAAGGGTCCGACCGCCATGCGCGTCACGTCCGAGAGCGCCGGGCCGCGCATGGGGTAGGGGCCCACGACCTTGTCGACCAGGTTGATGAGCAGCAGCGACAGGCCGAAAGTGACCACCACCGCGTATTCATCCTTCATCAGGCCCCAGGAACCGTAGCCCGCATACAGCGGGCGCATCAGCCAGCGTTCCGTGGCCCAGCCCAGGAGCGCCCCGGCCGCCGCAGCCACCGGCAGCGCCAGCCAGGGCGGCACGCCCAGGGCCAGCGAGACCAAGGTGTATGTGTAGGCCCCGATCATGTAGAACTCGCCGTGGGCAAAGTTCACGACCTTCAGGATGCCGAAGATCATGGTCAAGCCGACCGCCATCAGCGCGTAGTACAGGCCGATGATCAGGCCATTGACGAACAAGTCCAATGCCAGCACTCGATTCTCCCTGGCGCCGGGGCCAGGCCCCGGCGTGTTGCGGTCATGCCGTGGAGGCGATCCGGTTCTTGTTGCCGCCGGGCCGCCCCAAGGCAAAAAGCGTCCCCTCGGGGGGCTGCAAGCCGAAGGCGCGGCGTGGGAGCACCGTTACTTGGCAGGCTTGATCAGCTTGTCGACCTGCAGCGGCTGCCCGCTAGCCTGGATCAGCGTGGTCTTGCTCAGGGGCTGGTCCACTTCGGTCAACTGGTAGGTGACGTAGGGGATGTCGACCCATTGCTGGTAGGTGTAGCCCGGCTGTTGAGAAAAGCCGAACTTGCCGCGCACGCCTTCGAACTGCATGCCCTGCAGCGCTTTGATGATGGCGGCGCTGTCGGTGGACTTGGCCTCTTCGATGGCGCGCGCAATCAGCAGCACCGAATCCGCGGCCTGGAAGATAAGGCGGTTGGGCTCGGTCTTGGCCTGCTTCTGGTAGGTGGCGGCCACGTCCATGCCGAGTTGCGGCATGGGCATCTGCGGGTGATACAGGCCAAAGGCCAGCATGTACTTGCCAGCTTCCTTCACGTTCTTCCAGAAGTCGGGATAGTCGGCGATGCCGGCGCCGTCGTAGAACCAGGTCTTGGCGCTGGGCGCCACGCCCTGTTCATACAGCTGATTCATCAGGATGTAGGCCGCCGGCGGCAACATGATGTTGACCACCAGATCCGGCGGACTGCCGCGCAAGGGGAGCACGGCCGGCGTGAAATCCTTGCCGGCCCGGTCCAGCGCCACGTATTTATATTGGGTCTGCGGCGCGGCCTTCTTCAGGAATTCGCCCAGCAGCTTGGCCTGGCCGATGCCGTAGTCGGTGTTCTCGGCAAAGGCCACCACGCTTTTGACCTTCAGCGCGGCGATGGTGTCAGCCATGGCGCTGGAGACGCGGGTGTTGTAGTTGGCCGGATTGAAGACTTCCGGATAGCCCTTGGCGCGCACATCGTCCGACCAGCAATTGGTGTTGACGTAGGGCACCTTGTAGCGGTGCGCGACTTCGATCTCTGCCAGGCAGACCGAGCTCTGGTGTCCACCCGTCACGGCCACGACCTTGTCGCGCGAGATCAATTTCTCGGCTGCCGCGCGGCCCTTTTCCGGAATGCCCTGGTTGTCTTCATAGACGATCTTCAGCGGCCGGCCCAGCACGCCGCCCTTGTCGTTGATCATCTTGGCGATGATTTCCACCCCGTCTTTCACCTGGGTGCCTTGCACCACCGAGCCGGGCGGAGATTGCGCGATGCTGACACCGATGACGACAGGATCGGCGCCATGAGCGGCAGAGGCAAGAACGACCGCGGATACGGCTGCGGCTAAGCGGAGCAGTTTCATCGTGGTTTCCTTTTGGAAAGGATCTGCGGCGATGCCGCCACTCGCGCGGGCGAAGCGTCGGCGGGCGGGAAGTCTGCTTGTTTGTAATCCTGTAGTACCGGTCTGACCAGTTAGGGGTTTCCAGCATGCAAGCCCAGGCCCGTGCCCGCAAGAGCCGGCCCGGGCCGCAAGGCCTTACGCGGCCAGCAGATTCTCCATGCGGGCGGCCGTGTTCAGCACGCGCCAGTCGGCGCCGCGCGCGCCAGCGATCTGCAGGCCCAGCGGCAGGCCATTGCGGCCATTGCCGCAAGGCAGCGTCAACGCAGGCATGCCGGTGAGGTTGAAGGGCATGGTCAGCCCGGTGACGGCCGTGTGCAGCGGCACTTCGCGGCCGGCCAGGGACACCGCGCCCGCGCCAGAGCGCGGCGGTTCGATGCGCAGCGTGGGGGTGACCAGCACATCCACCGACTGCATCGCCTGGTCGAACATGCGCGCCAGCGCGGCGCGGCCGCGTTGCGCCCGCGCGTACCAGGCGGCCGGGAAGAACTGGCCGATCTCAAGGCGCACGCGCACGTCGTCGCCCAGGGTCTCGGGTTGGTCGACCAACCGGCGCCAGTGCAGGTCAGTGGCTTCGCTGCAGAGGGTGGCGAACTGCAGCGCCGCGCTGTGTTCGACGCCGGGCAGGTCCAGGGGGACCAGCGTGGCGCCGTCGGCCTGCATCAGGGCTAGTGCGCGGTTGACCGCCTGCGCCACGTCTTCCGCCAGCGGGTCGTAGAAATAATTGCGCGGCACGCCCACGCGCAGGCCCGTGAGCGCGCCGGCGCTGACGGTTCGTTCGGCCTGGCCCGACATGATCGAATAGGCCAGGGCGGCGTCCGCCACGCTGGCGGCGATGGGCCCCAGGTGGTCCAGGCTCGCGCCCAGCGCCTGGGCGCCGTCGCGCGGAATGGCGTCGAAGGTGGGCTTGAAGCCCACCACGCCGCAGCAGGCGGCGGGTATGCGGATGGAGCCGGCGGTGTCGGTGCCCACTGCCAGGCGTACGATGCCGGCAGCCACCGCCGCGGCCGAGCCGCCGCTGGAACCGCCGGCGGTGTAGCCCGGCTCGCGCGGGTTGCCCACCCAGCCGTAGTGGGGGTTTTCGCTGGTGATCCCGTAGGCCAGTTCATGCAGATTGGCGGTGCCCACAACCAGGGCGCCGGCCTCGCGCAGCCGTGCCACCGCCAGCGCATCGCGCAGGGCGGGCGGCGGCTTCAGTCCGCCGCTGCCGTTGGTCTGGGGAAAGCCCGCGACCTGCATCAGGTCCTTGACGGCGATTGGCACGCCCATCAACGGCATGGCCGCGCCTTCGCGCAGCTTGCGCGCGGCGGCTGCGGCGGCGCCGTCCAGCGCCGGCGTGTCGGACAGGCTGATGAAGGCATTCAGGCCGGCCTGCTGGCGCGCCGCTGCCAGCGCGGCCTTGGCGGCATCGGCCGCGCGCGTCGGGTCCTCGCGGCATTCGCGCGCGATGGCGGCGATGCCGCGCGCATGCCGCGATACGGCGACGCCCCGGCCGGCCTGGGCCGCGGGCAATCGTTCGGCCGGCGCGGCCGGCGGCGGCGCCAGATAGCCCAGCTCCGTGTCCGGCGCAAGTGTGTCCAGCACGGCCAGTTCGGGCAGGTTGACGCGCAGGCGGTCGAGCCAGGCCTGGCGGCGTTCGGAATAGGGGTAGTCGGCCAGTCGGGCCATGGCGTCGACGGCGCGGGCAAATCGGTCGTAGAGATCGGTCATGAGCGGCGATTTGAGCAAGAAAGGGCGTGGGGCCGCGGGCGTGCCGGGGCGCTTTGCAGTACGGCGTTATCCTAACCGGTCAGACCAGTTGAATGTCATAATGCCCAGGCAGTATATGGCTGTCAACGCCAACCGGGGCGGCCGCAGCGCGCCCATGCCTTGAGAATTCCGCGATGAACACCGTCGAACACATAGCCCAGCAGTTGCAGGCCCGCCTCCGCCAGCGCGACTGGGCGGAAGCCGGCAAGCTGCCTGGGCAACGCCAGCTGGCCGAAGAGCTCGGCGTGAGCCGCGCTTCATTGCGCGAGGCCATCACCATGCTGGAAGGGCTGGGCTTGCTGCGTAGCGAAGCGGGCCGCGGCGTGTTCATCGCCCGGCCCGGGGAAAAAGGCCTGGGCAGCGCCTACGGCCGCTGGCGCTTCCAGGGCCGCTATGCCTTGCGCGATGTCTACCTGGTGCGCAACCAGCTGGAGGAACTGGCCGCCGGCCTGGCGGCGGGCGTCGTCACGCAGGCGGGGCTCGCCCGCCTGCGGGCCACCATTACGCACATGGAGCAGGCTGCTGACGCCGGCGACCTCGTGGCGATGTCGGAAGGGGACCGCGCCTTCCACGCCTGCCTGTACGAAATCGCCGGCAGTCCCATGTTGCTGGACCTGGCCGAGAATATCGCCGAGGTGGTCGATGGCAGCCGCCAGGTGGCGTTCGCAGACCCCGCGCGCGTGCGTGAGCCGATACGCGAGCATGCAGCCATCATCGACGCGCTGGCCACGGGTTCCGCCGAAGCCGCGCGCCGGGCCATGCGCGCCCACATCTGCAACGTGGCCGACCGGGCCGGCCTGTCGCTGACGATCCCGGGCGCCTAGGCGCGGCGCGGACTCAGCGCTGCCCGTCGTGCACGGTGACCGCTTCCTTGGTCAAGCCGCCCAGGCGCGAATGCACGCGGCCGCCGGTGCCCATGACCAGCGCGAACAGGATCTCGTTGGAGCGTGGCGCATCCTGGATGCCGATCTCGATGCTGTTGAAGTGGCTGCGCACATACGAAGCGTGGATGTAGTGCACCGGCACCATCATGCGGTAGCCGGCCACCGCCACGGCCTTGACGGCGGGAACCATGGCGCGCGGCTCGCCGAGCACGCTGCGCATGGCCCAGCCGCCGGCCTCGTGCCAGACCGCGCCATGCTCCATTTCGCCGTCCAGTCCGACGATGGCGGCCTTGCTGTACACCTCGATATTCTCCTTGCCGCCCAGCGTGTCGACGAGTTCGGTCGCCAGCAGCGTGCCCAGGGTGCGCAGTTCGGCCATGAAGGGCATGAGGTCCGGCTCGTAGCGGCCGGCATAGGGGTTGCGAATGACGGCGCAGGAGGCGGCCAGCTTCAATGGCCGTTCGGGCGCCGGACCGTTCTCGTGGAAGGTGGTCTCGACAATGAGGCAACGTTTGCGGATATCGATCAGCGACATGCGGGAAGTTCCTGATAACGGTTGAAAGGGATAGGTCATTGCGGCGGAATGCCGGTTTCCTTGACGATGGCCGCCCATTTGTCGATCTCGGCGCGTACGAAACCGCCGAATTCAGCCGGGGTCTGCTGTTTGACGGTGAGGCCCTGGCGGGCATACGTCTGCCTGAGTTCCTCGCTGGCCAAGGCCTTGCCCAGCGATTGCGACAGGCGCTCGACCACGGGCGCGGGCAGCGCGGCCGGGCCCATCAGGCCGAACCACACCGTCAAGTCGAAACCGGGCGCGCCGGTCTCGTTAAGCGTGGGGATGTCCGGGGCCAATGGAAAGCGTTCCGGGGTGCTGACGCCGTAGGTCTTGACCTTGCCGGCGCGCGCCTGCTGCAGGCCGTTGGCCAGGTCGGTGAAGGTGAGGTCGACGGTGCCGCCGATGACGTCGGTGAGCGCCTGCGGACCGCCACGGTAGGGGACCGGGGTGACGTTGATCTTGCCCATGGCCGCCAGCTTGGCGCCGAACACCTGCGCGCTGCCCGAGCCATAGGCATAGGTCAGCTTGCCCGGATGCTGGGCGCCATAGGCAAACAGATCCGATACCTTGGTGCCGGGCATGCGGGGCGAACCCACCAGCAGGTAGGGCGTTTCGGCGACCGCGCCGATGGGAGTGAGATCGGTCGCGGGGTTGTAGGGCAAGTCCTTGAACAGGCTGACGCCGCTGGCCGCCGTGGAGACGCCCACTACCACCAGCGTGTAGCCGTCGGCCTTGGCGCGGGCCACATCGTGTGTGCCGATGATGCCGTTGGCGCCGGGCTTGTTTTCCACCACCATGGGCTGGCCCAGGTCTTCGGCCATGGCTTTGCCCAGGCTGCGAGCCACCACGTCGGTGATGCTGCCCGGAGGGAAGGGCACGACCATGCGGATGGGATGGTCGGGGTAGCTCGCGGCGCCAGCGGGCAGCGGCGCCGCGCCCAGCCCGAGAGCCAGCGCAAGCGCGGCGGCGGATAGTTTCATCGTTGTCTCCTGTGGAATGTCGTTGTCGTTGTCGTCGTTGCAGGCAGCCGCCGCTTCAGGCCGGCGCCGGCGCCTGCAGCCGTTCCAGGTAGCGGTGGATCTCGGTGTTGTCCACGCCCGCGGGCATGTCCTGGAGCGCGCGCTGCCACAGCGCCGTGCACAGCGATAACTGCGAGGCCGACACGCCTGCCAGCGTCTGCAGCGCATCGGCGGTGCGCAGGTCCTTGGCCATCAGCGCCAGGGCGAAGCCGCCGTTGTAGGTGCCGGGCACGATGAACTGCCGCAGCTTGGTTTCGGTGGCCACATTGCGGCCGCTGGAGGCGTTGAGCACTTCGGTGAAAACGTCCAGGTCCAGATTCATGCCGCGGGCGATCAGCAGCGCCTCGCTGGCAGCCAGCAGGCCAGCCGCGTAGACGTAGTTGTTCAGCGCCTTCATGGCGTGCGCGGAGCCCACGGCGCCTGTGTGGATGAGCGAGGCGCCCATGCGCGAGAGCAGGGGGCGCACGCGCTCCAGGCCGTCTTTGTCGGCGCCCACCATGATGGCCAGCGTGCCGGAGGCCGCCTTGGCCACCGCGCCCGATACGGGCGCGTCGATGAGCGTAACGCCGGCTTCACGCAGGAGCGGAGCCAGGCGCAGCGTCTCGGCGGGGTTGGACGACCCCATGTCCAGCAGCACGGAACCGGCGCGCATCACGCTCGCCAGTCCGGTTTCGCCCTCGATCACTGCATTGGTGACGGCGCTATCGGGCAGCATGGTAATGACTACGTCGCAATCGGCCAGCGCCTGCAGGCTGGCGGCCGGCTTTAGCGTCTTGTTCCAGGCTGGGTGTCCGGCCAGGCGCTCCAGTCTTGTGGGGTCGCGGTCATAGGCCAGGATGTTGAAGCGCTCCTCGCCGCGGGCGAGGTTGTCCAGCATGGGCAGGCCCATCATGCCCAGGCCGACGAATCCTACAGTCAGTGTCATGCATTCCCTTTATCGAATCATCCTGGAATGTGCGCCAGGAGCCATCTGGAATGCTAATAAATGCCTGATTGCCGCGGTTATGCTAAGTTGGCCAGGGGATATAACAAACGATTATCGGATTAGCCATGCGTTTCAAGCTCAGGCAGATGGAGGTGTTCCGGGCGGTGATGCTGACCGGGTCCATGAATGGCGCCGCCAAGCTGCTGTTCGTGTCGCAGCCCGCGGTCAGCCGCCTTATCGCCCACACCGAGCAAAGCCTCGGCCTGCAACTGTTCGAACGCGACAAGGGCAAGCTCACTCCCACTCCCGAAGCGCAGCGTCTGTTCCAGGAAGTGGGGGCGCTGTTCGAAGAGGCCGTGCGTATCGACGAGCTGGCCCGCGATCTGGCCGAGCGCCCCGAGGGCGCCTTGACGCTGTGCTCCAGTCCCAGCCTGGCGCTGAATTTCGTGCCGCCGGTCATTGCGCAGTACCTCGAGCTGTACCCCAACGTCAGGCTCAAGTTCCACACCACGCTGCTGTCCGACATGGCGCACGAACTGCTGGGACGCAAGGCGGAACTTGCCGTGTCCGTCCTGCCCATAGACCATCCCAATCTGGTGGTGGAGCCGCTGGCCACCGGCGAGATGGTCTGCATCCTGCCGCAAGGGCACCCGTTGGCCTCGCAGCCGGCGGTCAGCCTGGCCGAACTGGCCGAATGCAGGCTCATCCTGTACGCCCGCAATATTCCATTTGGGCAGTTGGTGGCCGCGGCGTTCCAGCGCGCCAACGTCAGCTGGAACGCCGCGGTGGAAATCGTGCGCGCCGAACTGGCCTGCGCCCTGGTGCGCGTCGGCGCGGGCGTGGCGATCGTCGATGAGTTCTCGGTCGGTGAGCAGGGTTGGCCCGGCGTGGTGACCCGGCCGCTCAGGGAGTCGATCCCGCTATCGCTGAGCCTGGTGCGTTCGCGTTTTGATCGTCCCAGCCGCCAGGTGCAGCGTTTCGTGCGTCTCATCAAAGAGCACGCTCGCAAGACGCGCAAGGCGGGCCGCTACCGGCCTGCTACTTAAGCTGGCTGGCGCCGCAAGGAACGGACAGGCGCTGCAGTTTCCGGACACGCCGGCTGGACCTGGATCAAGTTTGCGCTCAATAAGCGCAGTTTGCGGATAGCGTCGGCCAGATCCGGCTAACGCGGCGTTGGCGCGCGGCTTCAGTATTCGCTTCACTCAATCAGCGAACGGTGAGGTGATGCGATGAAGGGTCTGGACAACAAAGTGGCCATTGTGACGGGCGGCGCCACGCTGATCGGCGCGGGCGTGGTCGCGGTGCTGCGGGCCAAGGGCGTGCGGGTGGCGCTGTTCGACATCGACGCCGCCGGCGGCGAGCGCGTGGCGGCCGTCGATCCCGCAGGCACGCGGTTCTGGCCGGTGGACATTGCGGACGACGCGCAGCTCGAGCGCGGCGTGGCCGAAGCCGCCGCGCATTTCGGCCGCATCGATTTCCTGGTCAACCTGGCTGCGACCTATCTGGACGATGGCGCCGCATCGGGCCGAGCCGATTGGTTGCGCGCGCTGGACGTCAATGTGGTCAGCGCTGTGATGGCCGCGCGCGCGGTCCACCCTCACCTGGTTGCCGCAGGCGGCGGCGCCATCGTCAATTTCACCAGTATTTCCTCGCGCGTCGCGCAGACCGGGCGCTGGCTTTATCCGGTCTCCAAGGCGGCGCTATTGCAGGTCACACGTAGCCTGGCGATGGACTATGCCGCGGACGCGATACGTGTCAACTCTGTCTCGCCGGGCTGGACCTGGTCACGCGTCATGGACGAGCTGACGCAGGGCGACCGCGCGAAGACCGATAGCGTCGCTGCGGACTATCACCTGCTGGGGCGCGCCGGCGATCCGGCGGAAGTGGCAGAGGTGGTCGCCTTCCTGCTTTCAGACCATGCCAGCTTCGTCACCGGCGCGGATTACGCGGTGGACGGCGGCTATTCCGCCATGGGTCCCGAACAGGCGAAGCCCGCGATCCCGCGCCTGGCTGCCTAGTGCCTGCTCATATCGAAAGGAGAACAAACATGCGTCGAATTGTAATCGTGGGTGGAGGGCAGGCGGGTCTGCCCCTGGGGTTGGGACTGCTGGACAAGGGTTATGAGGTGACCGTGGTCACCAACCGCGAACCTGACCACATCCGCCGCGGCAAGGTGATGTCCAGCCAATGCATGTTCGATGCCTCGTTGCAGATCGAACGTGACCTGGGCTTGAACCAGTGGGAGGCCGAGTGTCCGACGGTGGACGGCATAGGCCTGGCGATACCGCATCCCGAACGCCCGGGCCACAAGCTGATCGATTGGGTCGCCCGCCTGGACAGGCCCGCACAGGCGGTGGACCAGCGCATTAAGATGCCGGCCTGGATGGAACTGTTCGCCGCGCGCGGCGGCCGGTTGCTGATCCAGGACGGCGGCGTGGCCGAACTGGAATTGCTGGCGGCATCGCACGACCTGGTGCTGCTGGCCGCCGGCAAGGGCGACGTGGTCAAGTTGTTCGAGCGCGACGCGCTGCGCTCGCGCTTTGACCGGCCGCAGCGCGCGCTGGCGCTGACCTATGTGCATGGCATGCGTCCTGCGCCGGAGCATTCGCGGGTCGCCTTCAACTTGATTCCCGGCGTGGGCGAGTACTTCGTGTTTCCGGCGCTGACCCACAGCGGCCCCTGCGAGATCATGGTGTTCGAGGGGGTGCCCGGCGGTGCCATGGATTGCTGGCGCGACGTCAAATCGCCGCAAGAGCACCTGGCTCAAAGCCTCAATATTCTGCGCACCTATCTGCCCTGGGAGGCGGATAGATGCGCGGCGGTGGAACTGACCGATGACAACGGCATTCTGGCCGGCAGCTTCGCGCCCACGGTGCGCAAGCCCGTGCTCACTTTGCCGTCGGGCCGGCTGGTGTTCGGGCTGGGCGACGCCGTGGTGACCAACGACCCGATCACGGGACAAGGGTCGAACAACGCCACCAAGGCATGCGCCGTCTATTTGGACGCGATCCTCGCGCATGGCGATGCGAGCTTCACCGCCGAATGGATGCAGCGTACGTTCGAGCGCTTCTGGGACTACGCCGGCGCGGTGGTGGAATGGACCAATTCCATGCTGCTGCCGCCAGCCCCGCACCTGCTCAAGCTGCTGCAGGCCGCGGACCACACGCCGGCGCTGGCCAGCATCATCGCCAACGGCTTCAACCATCCACCGTCGCTGTTTCCCTGGTGGGGCGACGCGACGGCATGCGAAGCGTTCATCGCGGCGCAGCCGGCGCGGGCGGCGGCATGACGGCGGATTGCGCGGCGGGCCTGCCCCTGGACTGGGGCTGCACCGATCTGCATCCCAAGGTCCTGCGCGGCGTGCTCGGCAGCTACCCGACCGGCGTGGCCATCGTGGCCACGCGCTGTCCGGACGGCCGCCGGGTCGGGCTCACCATCAACTCCTTCGCCTCATTGTCCCTGGATCCGCCGCTGGTGCTGTGGAGCCTGGTGAACCATTCGCCCAACCTGGCGGCGTTCCGCGATTGCAGCCACTTCACCATCAGTGTGCTGGCCTGCGGCCAGGAAGAATTGGCCCTGCGTTTCGCCAGCTCCGCGGTACCGGACAAGTTCGCGGGAGCGCCCGTGCACGATGTGCCGGAAGGCGTGCCCGCCATCGCGGGGGCCGTGGCCACGCTGGTCTGCGCCAACGATCAGCAAAGCCCCGCGGGCGACCATCTGCTGCTGTTCGGCCGGGTGCTGCGCGTGGCGAGCGTGGCGGCCACGCCGTTGGTGTTCCATGCCGGGCGCTTTACCGCGCTGACCGCCGCCTAGGCGCTGCGCAAGGTTTTTCAGCGTACAGGGCCCAGCGGCCCGCATCTCATTGGAGCGCATCATGCCCCTGGAGTCAGAGGCGCAGGTCATTATTGTCGGCAGCGGCATGAATTCGCTTGTGTGCGCGGCCCTGTTGGCGCTGCGCGGCAAGTCGGTGCTGGTGCTGGAACGCAACGACAGATTGGGCGGATGCATCCGCACCGAGGAACTGTTTCCGGGTTATCGCCACGACGTGCTGTCCTGCTGGTATCCGCTGTTCGTGGGCAGCCCGGCCTATGCGGCGCTCAAGCCCGCGCTGCAAGAAGCCGGACTGGAATTCATGCAGGGCGAGTATTCCACCGGCCTGGTGCTGCCGGATGGCTCTGGCCTGGCCTTGAAGCAGGACGTGGCGGACAGCGCGCGGCGGCTGGATGCCTGGGCGCCCGGCGACGGCGCGGCCTTCGGCGCCATGGCGCAGCGCCTGTTCGGCGAGGACGCCGCGCTGACTTTCGGACTGCTGGGCCAGAACCCCTACGGCGCCGGCATGCTCAAGCTGCTGTTCGGCGAATGGCGCAAGCGCGGCATGGACGGCCTGGCCGCCTTCGCCGCCGATTCCATGGAGAGCTTTCGCCGCTGGTCCGAACGCGCCCTGCAATCGGACGCGGCGCGGGCGCTGATGGCGCCCTGGGTGCTGCATACCGGTCTGGGGCCGGACGATGCCTGCTCAGCGCTGATCGGCAAGCTGACCTTCGCCGCGGTGGTGGCAGGCGGCATGCCGGTGGTCAAGGGCGGCGGCAGCGGCATGGTGGATGCGCTGGCCGCCGTCATTGAACGGCACGGCGGCCGCCTGCAGACGGGCGCCCAGGTCGACCGCATTATCACCAGCGGCGAAGGCCGGCGCCGCCGCGCGGTCGGTGTGATGGCCGCCGGACACCAGTATCGCGCCGCCGAGGCGGTGGTCTGCAATGTGGCGCCAGGCCAGTTGTACGGGCAATTGCTGCCTGATGCGGCGCCGGCGCTGCGCGATCGCGCAGCGAGTTATCGCTATGGCCGTGGAGGCATGCAGATCCATTTCGCCCTGAACGCGCCGCCGGACTGGCTGACGCCGGAACTGCGCCACGTGCCTCTGGTGCATCTGACCGAAAGCATGGAACAAGTCTGTGCCTCGGTGACCGAAGCCAACAACGGCCTGCTGCCCGCGCGTCCCACGCTGGCCATCGGTCAGCCGGTGGCGGTCGATCCCTCGCGCGCGCCGGCGGGCGGCTGGATCCTGTGGGTGCAGATGCAGGAACTGCCGGCGCGGGTCAAAGGCGACGCTGCGGGCGAGTTGGCCGCACCCCCTGATGGCCGCTGGAATCCGGTATTGCGCGAGGCGATGGCCGACCGCGTGCAGGCGCGTCTGGAGCGCGTGATGCCGGGTTTGGCGGGGCGCATCGTTGGCCGCCGCGCATACTCGCCGGCGGATCTGGAAGGCCTGAACTGCAATCTGGTGGGAGGGGATCCCTACTCAGGCGTGTGTTCGCCCGACCAGTTTTTCTGGCTGCGCCCCTTTGCCGGCGGGCAGGGCGCGCGCGGCCACCGCACGCCGCTCTGCAATCTCTTTCACATCGGAGCCTCCACCCATCCAGGCCCTGGCCTGGGCGGCGGCTCCGGCTATCTCGTCGCGCAACACCTAGCGCCCCGCCGGGGCAGGAGCGGAACATGAGCAGACACTTGAAACTGCGGCGGCTGGGCTGCGCCATGGCATTGGCGCTGGCCGGCGCGGGGGCGCACGCTACCGAGGGGGGCGGGCTGGGCATCTATCCGGACGGCCTGGAGAATTTCATGTCGGGCGCGCTGCCGCCGCCCGGCGTGCACATGCTGGTCTATGCCGGCGGCGCGCGCTACGACACGCTGCGCGGCAACGACGGCGAGCGCGTGCCGGTCCCCGGCTTCAAGGTGGACGTCAACGTGCTGGCGCCACGCCTGATCTGGGTCACGCAGCAGCAGGTCATGGGGGGACAACTGGCCTTCCACGCCATTGCCCCGCTGTTGGACGTGACCGCGAAGGCCGCCGGGCAGCGCAACCGCAGCACCGGCCTGGGCGACATGACCCTGGGCGTGGCGCTGGGCTATCACCCGTCTGAAAGCCTGCATTACGTGGTGGGGCTGGATATGTACGCGCCCACTGGCGAGTACGACCGCAAGGACCCGTCCAGCCTGGGCAAGAACTACTGGACCGCGCAGCCGGTTTTCGCGTTGAGCCGGATCAGTCCGGACGGCTTCAACGCCGACCTGAAAGTGATGTACGACTTCAACTTCACCAATTCCGCCACCGACACGCGTTCAGGCCAGGCCCTGCACGCGGACTACGCGCTGGGTTGGGGCGTGGGCAAGGGCTGGGTGCTGGGGATGGGCGGCTACGCCTTCCAGCAAGTCACGGACGATAGCGGCCCCAACAGCGCTGCAGGCCGAGCCCGCGCCTTCGGCATCGGCCCCTCGGTGCGCTACATGAACGAGCGCGGCTGGTTGTTCACCGCCAAGTGGCAGCAGGACTTCAAGGTCAAGAACCGGCCCGAGGGCGCGCAGCTTTATGTGAAGCTGGGGATACCGTTCTAAAGCGATCGACGCCAGTGCAAAGGTCCCGGCCCGGTGCCTGTCTGCTGGTATCGTTCCGCCGTGGATTGAACAGGATCGGGGCATGAATCTGTACGAAGCGATACGCTGGGGCAATGAATCGGAAGACCCCTATCACGGCGGGCCGAATGGCGCGGACACCTGCTTCCTGGTGCGCGCCGGATCGGTGGAACAGGCCGGGCAACTCGCGGACGCGGCGTTGCGGGGCGGGAGGGGCGAGTTGGCGAACTGGACCCAGGTCCTGCACTTGCTGGGCGCGGAGCAGTCCTCCGACAGCGAACCGCGCATCCTGCGCGGGCCCTATCTGCAGCATGCCTACCGGCATGGCTGGCGCCTCTGGATCCGGGAGGACGCGATGGCGCCGTGGATTGAACAGCCGTAGGCCCGGGGCGCTCAGCGTGCAGACCTGTTCCGCCGTTCAATCTCCGCTACGGCCATCAGGATGACTTCGGCCTTGACCAGCGAGTCGTCGCTGTCGGCT
Organism: Achromobacter sp. D10; assembly: GCF_035282245.1. Classification (NCBI taxonomy): domain Bacteria; kingdom Pseudomonadati; phylum Pseudomonadota; class Betaproteobacteria; order Burkholderiales; family Alcaligenaceae; genus Achromobacter; species Achromobacter sp. D10. The sequence continues at coordinate 71,086 of NZ_JAYJLE010000018.1, read as the reverse complement.
TTTTCCAGCAGGTCATCGATCTGCGCGCGTAGGTAGCGGCAGTCGCTGGGTTCGCCTTTGGGATTGATCTTTTTTACCTCGACCCGTATCCGGGACACCCAGTCGCGCTCGGCCTGAGCCAATTTGCCCAGACGCACTTGACGCTTGTTTGCCGCCGCGACCGCTTCTTCGGTGCCCACGGCATCCATCGTCAGGAGTGCAAGCTTTCTTCCATCCAAGGGCGCCTGAGAGAGTGGCTTGTCCAGGATCGCTTCCGCCGTTGCCAGCGATGACAGTTTATCGAGGTCCGCGTTTGGAACCTCGATGGCGCAGGCGCCAGCGGCTGCGATGTGCGAGGCGGCCCGCTGGCCTGGCGAGAGTTTCTGCAGGCGGGGTGACAAGCCATCCACGGCCGCGCGCCTGGCCTTGGCGTTTGCCTCGCCAGAGCGCAAGGCGGCGCTCGAAGCCTCGAACGCCTTCATTTCGGCATCCTCCCCGGCAGATGCTGGGCTCATGACCAGCGACACGCAAAGAAGAAGACTGCTTTTCAGTGTTTTCATCGCGTTTCCTAGCAGGGGCTGCGCCGGACGGGCGGACTTTCTTCTGCGCGAGTTTCGTGGAAAAACGGACCCCGCGCCATAGAGGCCGGCGAACCAGGCAAGCACGCGTTGTTGGGATGCAACTGCAAGTCCGCTGCCGCATGGGCGCTTCGGGTTTCACTCATCAATCCGGCCGATGTTGGAATAGCATGCGGCGTGGGGATTCGCGCAGCAGATGCGCACGGGGAAAATGATGAAAAGAACAATTTCGGCGCTGACGCTGTGCTTGTGCGGCGGACTTGCCGCGGCACAGAACACGAGCAGCAGCTTTGAAGTGCAGGCACCCATGCGGAACTCCTTGGGCTTTCCAATGGGTAGCGACAGCAGCCAGGAATGGCTGGGCGACAAGGCAGTCGCGCACATGGGCTTCATTGCCGCCTGCAAGCTGTACCCGGCAGATGGGCCCGAGGTTCAGGGGATGGTGGCCATGGCTCTGGCCCAAGCGAGTCTGGGCATGGACCTGGCGCGCGCGCCGACAGACCCGGCCGCGCTGCGCGCCAGGCTCGCTCAGCGCCTGAACTCCCAGGAAGGGCGCAAGGACGCAGCGGAAAAAATCCAGGCCATGCGCAAGCGCGTCTTGGCCGAGCAGGCGCATGCCGGCAAGTTGATAGAGGCTTCCGAGGGTTTTACGGGCAAGAATCCGAATCCCTGCGAACTCGAGCGCTACTACGCGCGTCAATTCCTGACACAGCACAAGGACGGCGCCATGAAGGCCGCTCCCAAGATCAACCAGCTCGCGCGTCAGGTCATGGCGCAGGATTCCTCTGCCCAGGCCAAGCCGGCCGCGCCAGCCCGACCCTGATGCGGCGCTGTTTCAGCTGCGCCGCCTCAGGCTCTCGCTGGGGCTTACGCCATAGCGTTCCTTGTAGCCGGCGCTGAAGCGCCCCATGTGCGCAAAGCCCCAGCGCAGCGCCACGCCGGCGATGTTGCGGCTTTCGCCGGACACCAGCTCGGCGTGCGCGCGCTCCATGCGCAGGTCGCGCAGGTAGTGCATGGGACTCACGCCCAGGAATTCCTTGAACCCCGCGTACAGGCTGCGCACGCTGACGCCGGCGATGCGCGCCAGCTGCTCGGCGCTGACGGGTTCATGCGCATGCGCCTGCAGATAGTCCTGGACACTGCGTACGTGGCGCGGCAGCACCGCGCCGCGGCGGCCGGGCAGGGCGCCGGTGTAATTGTGGGGCTGGGCCGATAGCAAGGTGGCGGCGACCAGCTGTTCCATCTGATGCACGATGAGTTTGTGCTCGGCCAGGTTCGCGTGCTGCGTGGAGCAGTCCAGCAGATAGCTCATCAGGCAGCGCCAGGCCGGGCATTCGCGCCAGCGAAATCCCAGCTGGAAGCGCAGCGGCCGGTCCAGCGCACAGCCCAGGTGGCCCACCAGGGTGCGTTCCAGCAGCGAGCGGCCCACGCGCAGCATGAACTGATCGTTGTCGTCGGCCCAGCGCATGGCCAAGTCGTCGTCCGGGCTGACGACCGAAGCGACCTCCGGCGTCGAATCCAGCTGCTGGGGGCCGCTGCTGATGCGGGCACAGCCCGATAGCGGCATCTGCACCAGGAAGAAGTCCTCCAGCGGACCGGGGCGGATCTCGACGTTCGCGCCATAGCGCAGGCGATTCAGAGAGACCTCGCCCAGGGGCTGGTGGTGCATGCGGGCATCCAGGCGCTGCACGGCGCCGACCACGCCCAGATGGTGCGGTCGCATCACACGGCCGACCATGGATCGAGCTTCGTCCAGGTCGCCGGAGGCGAACAGCTGTTGCGCTGGCTGGCCCAGGACCGACTCGACCCGCGGTCCGGCCGGCGGCCAAGAAGTGCTGAGGGCGGATTGCGTCATGTCGAGCATGGGGGGACTCCACTGCCGAGGCCTTGAAGGTTCTGATAGTAAAGCTGCGCCGGACTGGGCGGACTGGTGGAAAACCCGTCCAGGCGCAGGGGGTTCTATCCGCTTATTGCGGCGGCTATCCATGCAGCGCAGAAAAACACTTCCAGCGCATGTTGACAACCGGTTTCCATTAATGGAAACTGGTTGTCAATTTAACAAAAGCCATGGAGTCCGCCTATGCAACCGACCAAGGAAGAACGGCTCACCAGGGTCATCCTGACCTTGTTTCAGTTGAACGGCGCGCTGCTGGACTGGGGCGATGCCTTCGTCGCGCCCGAGGCGCTGACCAGCGCGCGCTGGCAGATGCTGGGCGCCCTGGCGCTGGCCGGCCAGCCGCTTAGCGCGCCACAGGTCGCCGCCGCCATGGGCGTGACGCGCCAGGGTGCGCAGAAGCAGCTCAACCTGCTGTCCGAGGCGCGGCTTGTCGAAGTTCGTCCCAACCCGCAGCACAAGCGCTCGCCGTTGTACCGGCTGACCGATGAGGGGCAGCGTGTGTATGGCGCCATCGACGCGCGCTGGAAGGCGCGTGCGCGGCAGCTGGCTGGCGGCTTCAGCGCGACGGAGCTGGAAACGGCAGGGAAGGTGCTGTCGGGCTTGCTGGCCGCGCACATCCCGGCGCCATCGGAGCAAGATCATGAAACATAGAATCCACGCGGCCGCGGCCATTCTGACGCTGCTGTTTCTGGCAGCATTCTGGATATCGACGGCGGTGTCCGAACTGTTCCTGGCGGCTGGCGCAGTGGCACAGGTCAAGCTTGCCATTGCGTACGCGTTGCTGGGCTTTGTGCCCGTCATGATGCTTACCGCCGCGAGCGGCTTCATGATGGCCGGCAAGGGCAAACATCCGCTCTTGCAGGCCAAGCGCGGGCGCATGCCCTTCATCGCGGCCAACGGCCTGTTGGTACTCGTGCCGGCGGCGGTGTTCCTGGCGATGCGCGCGCAGGCGGGGCGGTTTGACGGAGTGTTCTATGCGGTGCAGGCGCTGGAGCTGGCGGCGGGCGCCGCCAACCTCGCGCTGATCGGACTGAACATCCGCGACGGCCTGCGCCTGGGACGCCTGCGGCGGCGTCCGCAGGAGCAGGGGCCGGGCCTAGCTTCCCGCCACCCGTAGCGGGACGGGAAACCAGGCGGTCCGGTTGCGTCAGTGCATCTTGCCGTAGCGTCCGGCGTTGAAGTCCTGGATGGCTTCGACGATTTCCGCCTGCGAGTTCATCACAAAGGGGCCGTAGCCGACCACCGGTTCGTTGATGGGCTCGCCGCTGAGCACCAGGAACATCGCGTCGTTGTTGGCTTCGACGGTGATGTCCTCGCCTTCCAGGGAAAACAGCGCCAGCTGTGCGTCGCGGGCCACGGTTTCGCCGTTGACCAGCACGGTGCCGCGCAGCACCACCAACATGCTATTGCGGCCTTCGGCGACGGGGAAGGTCGCCGACTTGCCGGCGGCCAGCTTCACGTCCCACACGTCCATCGGCGTGAAGGTGCGCGCCGGCCCCGCATGGCCCGCATAGTTGCCCGCGATGACGCGCAGCGTGCCCGCGCCGTCCGGCAAATCCACCGCCGGGATGTCCGCGTTGAGGATGCCCTGGTAGCCGGCCGGCGCCATCTTGTCCTTGGCAGGCAGGTTGACCCAGAGCTGCACCATTTCCAGCTCTCCGCCCTTGCGGGTGAATTCGTGGGAATGGAATTCCTCATGCAGGATGCCCGAGGCCGCCGTCATCCATTGCACGTCGCCGGGACCGATGACGCCGCCGTTGCCGGTGGAATCGCGGTGCTCGACTTCGCCGCTGTAGACGATGGTCACGGTTTCAAAGCCGCGGTGCGGATGCTGCCCGACGCCGCGCGGATGTTCGGCCGGCTCGAACTGTGCAGGGCCTGCGTAGTCCAGCAGCAGGAACGGGCTGGTGTTCTTGCCTTTGTCGTTATAGGAGAACATGGAGCGCACCGGGAAGCCGTCGCCCACCCAGTGGGGACGGGGGCTGGCATGCAATCCGAGGATCTTCTTCATGGTCGTATTTCCTGTTGCGCGGCCCCAGCGGGGCCGTTCGTCATAACTAAGAAGATAAGGGCGCAACCCCTTCGGCGGTAGTCCCTGGCATTGATAAGCACTGTTCCATGCATCGGACAGTGGGGGCGGAACTTGCGGCTGGCGTATCCTTCGGACATGGAAGACGGTATGCATACAGCCCAGGCGGGCGGCAACAACGATCAGGTACAGGGGTTCGCCCCGGTGGCGGGGGCTGGCGCGCGCGTGCTGGTGCTGGGTTCGATGCCCGGCGTGGCATCGCTCAGGCAGGGCCGTTATTACGCGCATCCGCGCAACGCCTTCTGGCCTATCGCGGCGAGCGTCTTCGGCTTCGATCCCGGCCTGGATTACGAGCAGCGTCTGCAGGCCTTGCAGGCTGCCCGCATTGCCTTGTGGGACGTGCTGCAGGCCTGCGAACGTCCCGGCAGCCTGGATGCCGACATCCGTGGCGACACCCTGGTCGCCAACGATTTCGCCGCGTTCCTGGAACGCCACCCGGCCATTGTGCGAGTCTGCTTCAATGGCGCCAAGGCCGCGGCGCTGTACCGCCGCCACGTGCTGCCCGGACTCGCCGTGCCGCTGGAATACGTGGACCTGCCGTCGACCAGCCCGGCGCATGCGGCGGCGTCATTCGAACGCAAGCTGGCGGCCTGGAGCAGGGCGCTGACGCTCACCGATTGAGCCGCCGCGGACGTTGGCGGCGATTATTGACGGCAACCCGTCCCCGGTTTGATACTTATCAAGCCTCTATATAACTCCAAGTGATAAGTTAATTCCCGTAACAGAATTAACGCTTGGAGAAGCACTATGAGCACCCCCGCCAGCCCCCCGGAACCGCCGCTACCGGGTAAACGAGGCTTTTTGAAGGGCTTATTGGGGTTGGGGGCCGCGGCCACCGTGATTCCCATCCGCGCGGAGGCCACCGGCATGAACGGCCAGCCGCCGCGCCGTCCTGGAATGGCAGGCAAGCGCTACGGCATGGTCGTGGATATGCGCAAATGCATAGGCTGCCAGTCCTGTACGGTCAGCTGTTCCATGGAGAACCTGCCGCCCATCGGACAGTTCCGCACCACCGTCCTGCAATACGAAGTCGTGCCCGACGCCGGAGGACCGGCGTCGATGGTGATGCTGCCGCGCCTGTGCAATCACTGCGACAACCCGCCTTGCGTGCCGGTCTGCCCGGTGCAGGCGACCTTCCAGCGGGAAGACGGCATCGTGCTGGTCGACAACGAACGCTGCGTGGGCTGCGCCTATTGCGTGCAGGCCTGCCCCTACGACGCCCGCTTCATCAACCACGAAACTCAGACGGCCGACAAATGCACGTTCTGCGAGCACCGCCTGGAAGCGGGGTTGCTGCCCGCCTGCGTGGAAAGCTGCGTGGGCGGCGCGCGCGTCATCGGCGACCTGAACGATCCGGACAGCGCCATCTCCCGGTTGCTGGTCGAGCACAAGGAAGACATCAAGGTGCTCAAGCCCGAGATGAAGACCGATCCCCACGTCTATTACATCGGCCTGCCCGATGCGTTCGTCCATCAGGTCGACGGCCAGGCCGGCGTGCGGCTGGCTGGCGGCCATTGAGCCATCGAAGGGGATGAGCATGCAGATCTCTGAATTGTTGACGCCGGTCTACGACGCCGCCTGGCTGCCTTGGGCCGTGCAGTATTTCTTCCTCATCGGCATCAGCGCCACCACCGCGCTGACCGCCGCCTTCGCGGCCTTCGGCAGCGCGGGTTCCCCCGCGCGCCGCCTGTTGCCCGCGGCGGTGACGGTGCTGCTGGTCAGCGCCATTGCCGCGCCCGTGTCTTTGCTGGCGGACCTGCACCAGCCGGGCCGCTTCTGGCATTTCTACGCGCATTTCACACCCTGGTCGTGGATGTGGCTGGGCGCTTTGCTGCTGCCGGTGTTCGTGACCCTGGCGTTGCTGTTCTGCGCCGCCTGGTGGTGGGGCCGCATCGGCTGGGTGCGTGTGCTGGGAATGGCGCTGGCGGTGTCGGCGCTGTCCATCCTGGTCTACACCGGCGCCGAAGTCATGGTGCTGCGCTCGCGGCCCTTGTGGCACACCGTGTTCCTGCCCGTGAACTTCGCGCTGACCGCCTGGCTGGGCGCGCTTGGCGCCATGTTCCTGGTGGGCCGCTGGCTGCGTGGCGGCACGCAGGCCATGCCTGTGGAATTGTTGCGCAGTCTCAGCGTGACCGCGGTGGTGATGATGGTGCTTGGCGCCGGCGCGTGGGCGCTGTTGGGCATGCTGGGCCTGGATCCCTCGTTTGACGCCGCGCTGCGCCTGTTCGCGGAATTCCCGATCTGGCGCGTCAGCCTGGCGGGGGCCGTCGCGACGGGCTTTTGCATGATCGCGTTGTTACAGCGTCCTGCCCGCACGTTGTCTGCGCCGCTGCCTTCGGGCGCACTGGCGCTGACCATGCTGGCGGCCGCCTGGATTTTTCGTTGGGTCGTCTTCATGAGCGTGCAGGGCGTGCCCAAGTACGGCGCGGGCCTCTATCTGTATGACATGCCTTGGGGCAGCGACGGTCTGCTCGGCATGGTCGGGGTGCTGGGCTTGTGCGTGGCCTTGATGGCCGCCGTGACCTACGCCCTGGAGCGGTTCCCGGCTCGCACTCGGGGATTGGCGGCCTGAACGCCGCCGGCAGATCAAAGAACATGGAATAAACGCAATGGACAAGCAACACGAAGACGATAAGCGCGGCGCCCCGCCGGACGGATCACCGGACCTGCCGCGCGACGAGGCGCGGCGCAAACTGATGGTGCGCGGCGGCGTGGTCGCTGGCGGCATGGCGGCCTTCGCGGCGGGCTACGGCGAAACCGTGGCGCGCGCGGTCAAGGGCCTGGCCCAAGGCACGGCCGGCGTGCCCACCGCGCATGCGGTGCGCGGCAACTCGCTGACGCCGGAGTTCCGCATCGACCCCGTGAGCGGGGTGCTTACCGCTCAGCCAGGCCAGGTCGTCAGCCCCTCCAGTTGCCTGGGCTGCTGGACCCAATGCGGCGTGCGCCTGCGCGTGGACACGAAGGAAAACCGCATTCTGCGCGTGGCGGGCAACCCCTACCATCCACTGGCCACGACCCGGCCCGCCGCCATGGACACGCCGGTGCGCGACGTCTACGCACAATTGGGCGGCGACAATGGCCTGGAAGGGCGCGCCACCTCGTGCGCGCGCGGGTCCGCCATGCTGGAGCAGATGCACAGCCCCTTCCGCGTGTTGCAGCCGCTAAAGCGGGTGGGCAAGCGCGGCGAGGGCAAGTGGCAGACCATCTCGTTCGAACAGCTGGTGCAGGAAGTCTGCGAAGGCGGCGACCTGTTCGGCGAAGGCCATGTGGACGGCCTGCGCGCCATCTTCGATCGCGAGACGCCGCTGGATCCGCAGAATCCCGAGTACGGCGCCAAGGTCAACCAGTTTCTCTTCACGGACGCGTCCAACGAAGGGCGTACGCCGCTCATCCAGCGCTTTGCCGGCCAATCCTTTGGCACGGTCAACTTCAGCAACCACGGCTCCTATTGCGGCCAGAGTTTCCGCGTGGGCGCGGGCGCCGCGCTGGGCGACCTGAAGGGCATGCCCCACGGCAAACCCGATTGGGACAATGCGCGCTTCGGCCTGTTCATCGGGGCGGCGCCGGCGCAGGCCGGCAACCCGTTCCAGCGCCAGGCCCGGCAGTTGGCCGAGGCCCGCGTGCGGCCCGAAGAGACCGGCTTTACCTATGTGGTGGTGTCGCCCATGCTGCCGGCTTCGTCCAGCCTGTCGGCCGGATCGGGCAACGAGTGGGTGGCCGTCAACCCGGCTGGCGACTTGGGCCTGGCCATGGGGCTGATCCGCTGGATCCTGGACAACGAACGCTACGACGCCCGCGCGCTGGCGCAACCCGGCCCCAACGCCATGAAGGCGGCGGGCGAGGCGGCCTGGACCAACGCGACCCATCTGGTGGTGGCCGAGCCCGGCCATGCGCGCCTGGGCAGTTTCCTGCGCGGCTCGGACCTGGGTTGGCCGCGTCCGGCAGATGCCGGCGACAAGTGGGAAGACGTGTATGTAGTGCGTCTGGAAGATGGCACGCTGGCGCCGCACACCACCGCCGCGTCCGCCGCGCTGTTCGTGGATGACGCGGTGGCCGCGCCGGGCATGGACGGCGCGCCCGAGGCGCTGCGCGTGCGCAGTTCGCTGTCGTTGTTGCGCGAGGAGGCGCGCCGCAAGACGCTGGACGAGTACGCGGAACTGAGCGGCGTGCCCGCCGCCAAGATCGCGTCCCTGGCCGAGCGCTTCACCAGCTATGGCAAGCGCGCCGTGGCCGACGCGCATGGCGGCACGATGAGCGGCGCGGGGTTCTACACTGCTTACGCCATCGCCATGTTGAACACGCTGGTAGGCAACCTCAACGTCGAAGGCGGCCTGGTGCTGGATGCCGGCCCGTTCCCGCCTTACGGGCAGGGACCGCGCTACAACATCGCCGGCTTCGCCAACCGCGCCACGCCCAAGGGCGTGGGCTTGTCGCGCAACCGCTTTCCGTACGAGAAGTCCAGCGAGTTCAAGCGCAAGAAGGCCGCCGGACAGCCCGTCTACCCGGCCGCTGCGCCGTGGTATCCGGCCACCGGCGGGCTCAGCTCGGAAATGCTGGCGTCCGCGCTGGCAGGCTATCCGTACCGCGCCAAGGTCTGGTTCAACCACATGAGCAACCCGATCTACGGCATAGCCGGGCTGAAGAGCGTCATCATCGACAAGATGAAAGATCCGCGCCTGTTGCCGCTGTCGGTGTCGATCAACCCGTTCATCAACGAAACCAATGCGCTGGCCGACTACATCGTGCCGGACACGGTGACGTACGAAAGCTGGGGCATGTCGGCGCCCTGGGCGGACGTGATTGCCAAGGCCTCCACCGTGCGCTGGCCCGCCGTGCAACCGCGCGTGGCGCGCACCGCCACGGACGAACCGGTCTGCCTGGAGACCTTCCTGATTGCCTGTGCCAAGCGGCTGGATATGCCGGGCTTTGGCGCTGGGGCCATCTCGGACAAGGACGGCGCCAAGTACGCGTTGGACACGCCGGAGGATTTCTTTCTGCGCGGCATGGCCAATATCGCCTTTGCGGCGGGCAAACCGGTGCCCGAGGCCAGCGACGACGACATGGCCCTGACTGGGGTGGACCGCTACAGCGCGCTGTTGCAGCAGAAGCTCAAGCCGGGCGAATGGCGTCAGGTCGCCATGCTGATGAGCCGCGGCGGGCGCTTCGACAAGATGGAGGACGCCTGGGTAGCCGAAGGCGGGGCGCGGCAGACGCGCGCCGCCTACGCCAAGCCGCTGCACATCTGGAGCGAAGAGCTGGCGGGTTTCCGCCATTCCATGACGGGCGAACGCTATAGCGGCTGTCCGACCTGGTATCCGACGCGACTGGCGGACGGCCGGGATATGCGGGCGCAATACACGCGGCAGGATTGGCCCTTCCTGCTCAGCTCCTTCAAGTCCAACCTGATGAGCTCGATGTCTATCGGCGTGAATCGCCTGCGCCAGGTGCACCCGCACAATCCGGTATCGATCAACCGGCAGGACGGCGAGCGCCTGGGCATCCGCAACGGGGATGCCGTGCGCATCGTGACACCGGGCGGCGCGGTGACCGGCCTGGCTTTGCTGCGCGACGGCATCCAGCCTGGCGCAGTGGGCATCGAGCACGGTTACGGCCACACCGAACTGGGCGCGCGCGCCCACGTCGTGGATGGCACGCCCATGCCGCACGATCCGGGGCTGGCAGCGGGCGTAAACCTGAACGACCTGGGATTCGGCGACGCCTCGCGCGGCGAACACGCCAACGTCTGGATCGATTGGGTTTCCGGCGCGGCGGTGCGCCAAGGCTTGCCCGCGCGGATCGAGCGGGTCTGATTCGGCCCTTACGGCACGACGGTATCGGCCACCAGCTCCAGCCCGTCGGCAGGAATGCCGACGGCCGGCAGCGTGCCGCCCAGGTCGCCTGGCCGGGCGGCGGCCGTGCCGGATCGGCTGACGCGGATTTCCACCAGCACCTTGCCGGCCCGCGACAAGGTTGCGTCGGGGGACATGGCGTTGCTGTCGTCCAGCACGAAATCGCGCGGCAGGTCTGAGACTTGCAGGCGCAGGATGGCCAACGGCATCCGCGAACCTTGTTCGGGACGCGCCAGGATGAACACGGTGTCGGAGGGCTGGACGCGGTCGCGCAGCGTGTCCGCGATGCGGGCGCGTCCGCTGAGGCGCGCGGCAGCCGCGGCTGCGGCTGGCGGGGGCGCTGTATGGGCGGTGGGCGTCTCGACAGCAGCCGGGGCGGTGGTTGCCGCGGCAGTTCCGGCGGGCGCGGCCGCCATGGCGCGCGCCTGCGCGATGTTGGACTGGATCTGGCGCGCCGCTTCCGAGTCCGGCGGTAGTTGCGTGCGCAGGCGCTCCCAATGCGCCAGCGCCTCTGCTGCGTCGCCGCGACGCAGCGCCATCATGCCGGCCAAGGCCAGCGCCTTGGGCTGGTCCGGCTGCGCGGTCAGCGCCTGCGCCACCGCCGCGATGGAGGCGTCGTCGGGGTTGCCTTGGTTGGCCGAAAGCAGCGCGTCGGCCAGATCGGCCAGCACGGCCGGTTGCCCCGGCACGAGGCGCAGCACCTGTTGGTAGGCCGCTACCGCGTCCGCGTAGCGTCCCAGGGTTTCATACGAACGCGCCAACATATACCAGCCATCCGCGTCATCGGGCGCCGCGCGCAGCCGCTGCGCCAGCGCGTTAATGGCCAGCGTCATGTCATTGCCGGTTTCGGACGCATGCGGTTCGGCGGGCTGGCCCGCGCCGGCGACGGCCGCCGCGCGAGGATTGCCCAACTGGCCATACAGCAGCACGGCCGCGACGGGGATGAGCACGGTCAGCAGGCAGGCGGCCGCTACGCCTGCGCGCTGCCCGGCCCAGGGCGCGCTGCGGGTGCGCCGCCGTTCCAGGTCCTGCAGCAGGTCGCGCTGCAGTTCTTCCTCGGCGCGAGCTCGCGCCGCGGCGCTGAGGCTGCCATTGCCCATATCGCGTTGCAGCTGTTCGCGCTGCGCGAGATAGAAGGCGCGAACATTGGCGTCGGATGCGGGTTCCGCGGCGGGAGCGCGGCGCAGCAAGGGGGGGATCAGGCAGAGCAGGGTCGCCAGCAACAGGCACACCACGATGAGCCAGAGAGTGGTCATGAGCCGGTATCCAGGAAACGCGCCGCGCGTTCGCGTTCGTCCGCAGTCAAGGGCGCACGGGCGCCGGCGCGGCGCTTCAAGGTGCGCACCAATGTGACGAAGCCCAGCGCCAGCAGCGCGAACGGCCCCAGCCACAGCAGCCAGGTAATGGGTTTGAAGGGCGGGTCGTAGCGCACGAAGTCGCCGTAGCGGTCTTCGAAAAAGCGCATGATCTGCGCGTCGCTGCGGCCCGCTGCCAACTGGTCGCGGATCAATTTGCGCATGTCCTGGGCCAGCGGCGCGTTGGATTCAGCCAGGGTCTGGTTCTGGCACACCAGGCAGCGCAGTCCGTGGGCCAACTTGTCGGCGCGCTGTTCAAGGACCGGCGGTAGCGCTTGGGGGGCGGACGCGTGTACCTGGGCGCGGGCGCCGCCGGGCAGGGCGAGCGCCAGCGCCAGCACCCACGCCGCCGCCAATGTCAGCAACGGGCCGCGGAACCCGGCCCGTAGCAGGCCGTCAAGCGGCGAGCGCAGGCGCCTCATTGCAGCGCCTCGATGGCGGGTTGGATTCGGTCGCGCCAGATCTCGGGCGTGATCAGGCCCAGTTGCTTGTAGCGGATGCGGCCGTCGCGGTCGATGACGAAGGTTTCGGGCACCCCGTACACGCCATATTCGATGCCGACGCGGCCGTCGAGGTCGCTGGCCGATGCGATGTAGGGGTTGCCGTTACGCGCAAGCCAGGCTTCCGCTTCCTCCGGCTTGTCCTTGTAGTTCAAGCCATACAGGGGGATGCCGTGGCGCTGCGCGGCTTCACGCAGCACGGGCAGCTCATCTTTGCATGGGCCGCACCAGGACGCCCAAACATTCAGCAGCCAGACCTGGCCGCGCAACGATTGCACGTCCAGTTTCTTGCCGGGCGCCAGCAGCACGGGCAGGCCGATGGCGGGGGCAGGCTTGTCTATCATGGCCGAGGGAACCGCGCGCGGATCGCGCGACAGGCCCATCGCCAGGAACACGGCCATGGCCAGAAACGCGGCCAGCGGCACGAGATAGCGCAGCATCAGATGCCCTCCCGAGAGGCCGCGCGCGCGGCGCCGGGCATGGCCGGTTGCGGCGCGCGGGCTGGCTCCTGGACGCGGCGGTAACGCTTGTCGCCGGCCGCCAGTAGACCGCCCAGCGCCATCAGGATGCAGCCCGTCCAGATCCAGGTCATGAAGGGCTTGACCTGCAGGCGCACCGTCCAGGCGCTATCGCCCACGGGGTCGCCCAGCGCCACGAACAGGTCGCGCGTGAAGCCGCTGTCGATGTCCGCCTGGCTCAGCGCCATGTCCTGCACGGCATAAAGGCGCTTTTCCGGGTATAGCGTGACCACGGGCTTGCCGTCGCGGGTCACCGGGAACACGGCGCGCTGGGTGCTGTAATTGGGGCCGGTGGCCGGACCGATGCTGGCGAAGGTGAACGCGTAGCCACCCGCCTCCCGGGTGGCGCCGATGTCGATCTTCAGCTCTTGCTTGACCTCGTAGCCATTGGCCAGCGTGACCCCGGCGATGAAGATGCCCACGCCCGCGTGTGCCAGCAGCATGCCGTACCAGGAGCGCGGCTGGCGGCCCAGCCGGCGCAGCCACTGGCCGTCGCCATCCGTCAGCCGTTGCCAGGCATGCGCTGCGGCGCTGGCGACCGACCAGGCTGCCAGCCACAAGCCCAGCATCACCATGGGCGAGCCCAGGCGCGCGGGGCCCGGCATGGCCAGTGGCAGCAGCACGGCTGTCGCAACGCTGACCGCGAAGGCAATGCGCAGCCTGCGGCCCAGGTCGGGCAGTTCGGCCAGCTTCCAGCGCGCCACCGGCCCGATGCCCATCAGGAAGATCGCGGGCGTCATCAGCGGAACGAACACGGCTTCGAAATAGGGCGGGCCGATGGAGATCTTGCCCCACTCCAGTACGTCCAGCACCACCGGATAAAGCGTGCCCAGCAAGACCGAACCCGCCGCCACGGTAAGCACCACGTTGTTCGACAGCAGCAGCGATTCACGCGACAGCAGCGAAAAGCCTCCCCCCAGTCCCACCGTGGGCGCGCGCCAGGCGTACAGGGCCAGCGACCCGCCCACGGTCACCAGCATGAACCCCAGTATGTACAGGCCGCGGCCCGGGTCCACCGCGAAGGCATGGACGGAGGTCAGCACGCCCGATCGCACCAGGAAGGTTCCCAGGATGCTGAGCGAGAAAGTGCAGATGGCCAGCAGCACCGTCCAGCTGCGGAAGGCGCCGCGGCGCTCGGTCACGATCAGGGAGTGGATCAGCGCGGTGCCCGCCAGCCACGGCATGAAGGACGCATTCTCCACCGGGTCCCAGAACCACCAGCCGCCCCAGCCCAGCACGTAGTACGCCCAGGCGCTTCCCAGCAGGATGCCGACGGTCAGGAAGGTCCAGGCCGCCAGCGTCCAGGGGCGCACCCAGCGCGCCCACATGGCGTCGAGCTCGCCCGACAGAAGCGCCGCGATGGCGAAGGCGAAGGCCACGGAGAAACCGACGTAGCCCATGTACAGCATGGGCGGGTGCACGATCATGCCCGGGTCCTGCAACAGCGGGTTGAGGTCGCGGCCCGCCATGGCTGGCGGCATCAGGCGTTCGAAGGGGTTGGACAGGAACAGCAGGAACAGCAGGAAGCCCACGCTGATCCAGCCCATTACCGCGAGCACGCGGCCGACGAAGGGGAGGGGCAGGCGGCGGCTGCACAGCGCCACGGCCAGGGTCCAGGCAGTCAACAGGTACAGCCACAGCAGCAGCGACCCTTCATGGCCTCCCCAGACCGCCGCGAAGCGGTAGGCGGCCGGCAGGTCGGCATGCGAGTTGGCGGCCACGTACAGCACGGAGAAGTCGTTGTCCACGAACGACCAGGCCAGGCAGCCGATGGCCACGGTGGTCAGGCCGAACTGGCCGTACGCGGCGGGCCGCGCCAGCCGCAGGCCCGCTTGCCAACCGGTGGCCGCGCCCAGCAGCGGCAACACGCCCTGCGCCAGCGCCACCAGCAGCGCCAGGATCAGGCTGAACAGGCCGATCTCGGGAATCATTGCGCCTCCGCGCGCATGGCGCTCGGTTCCGCGCCCGCACGCTTGAGCGCATCGGCGGCTTCGGGCGGCATGTAGTTTTCGTCGTGCTTGGCCAGCACTTCGGTTGCGCGGAACACGCCGTCCGGTCCCAGCTTGCCGGCCACGACCACGCCTTTTCCTTCACGGAACAGGTCGGGCAGCAGGCCCTGGTATGTCACCGGCACGGTATGCGCCGTGTCCGTCACCACGAAGCGCAACGTCAGGCCGTCGGCCTCGCGGCGCAGCGAACCTTGTTCTACCAGGCCGCCGACGCGGAAACTGCCGCTGGCGGGCGCTTCCTTGGCCAGCACTTGCGTGGGACTGAAGAAGAACACCAGGTTGGACTGCAGGGCGTTGAGCACCAGCGCCGCGGCGGCGGCCAGCAGGCCCAGCCCGCCCAGGATGGCCAGCGCGCGGCGTTTGCGCGGGCTCATGGCGCCGTCCTGTCCGCGCGTCTGGCGGGATCCCGCAGCGCGCGCCGCGCGCGGCTGCGGCGCCAGAGCACCAGGGCCTCCAGGCCGATCAGGACCAGCGTCACGCCATAGGCGCCCAATAGATAGGGGCTGTGGCCTTGCAGGGAAAACAGGGCTTCCCAGCTCATGGCGTCTCCCTCTGCGCCCGGCCCGCGCGCAGGGCGGCCGGTTCGCGTTCGGCGATGATGCCGCGCACGCGCGCCAGCGCCGCCGCCGCGCTGTAGCACCAGAATGCCGCCACCATCAACAGCATGGCGGCAACCATGATGCGCGCCATGCTGGGCGCGGTGGTGAGGTTGATCGAAGCGCCCTGGTGCAGGGTGCTCCACCAGCGCACAGAGAAATAGATGATGGGTACGTTGATCACGCCCGCCAGCACCAGGATGGCACCGCCCCGGTCGGCCCGCTGCGTGTCGTCGTCGGCCGCGGCCTGCAAGGCCAGGAAGCCGAGGTAGAGGAACAGCAGGATCAGTTCGGACGTCAGCCTGGCGTCCCACACCCACCAGGCGCCCCAGGTAGGTTTGCCCCACAGCGCTCCGGTCCACAGGGTCAGGAATGTGAAGAGCGCGCCAGTGGGGGCCAGCGCCCGCATCATCATGAACGACAGGCGGGTATTGAAGATCAGCCCCAGTGCGGCGTACAGCGCCATGACCAGGTACAGGAACATCGACATCCACGCCGCGCCGACGTGGATGAACAGGATGCGGTAGACCTCTCCCTGTTGGCTATCGGTGGGCGCGACCGCCAGGCCTACGTACAGGCCCGCGGCCGCGAACAGCCCGGCGGCAAGCGCCAGCCATGGGATCATGCGGCCGGCCAGCGGGTAGAACGTGGCGGGCGAGGCGTAACGCAGCCAGCCCGCGCCCGGCGCGGCGGAGGGATAGGAGTCCAGGGCAGGGTGCTCGTGCATGGCGTCCTCAGTCCAGCGCCACGCGCAGCGCCGCCGAGGCGCTCCAGGGACACAGCAGGATGGCCAGGCACAGGCAGGCGCCCAGCAGCGACAATTGCGGGCCTGCACCCATCCCCACGTGCGTAGCGGATACCGCGCCCGCGCCGAAGATCAGCACAGGCACATACAAGGGCAGCACCAGCAGCGGTAGCAGCGCGCCGCCGCGCAGGCCCAGTGTCAGCGCGGCGCCCAGCCCGCCCACCAGCGCCAGCGTCGGTGTCCCCAGCAGCAGTGACAGCACGAGTATGCCGATGGCCTGCGGCGCCAGGCCGAATTGCAGGGCCAGCACGGGGCTGGCCAGGATCAACGGGAGGCAACTGCTGAACCAGTGCGCCGCGAGCTTCGCCCCAACCAGCAAAGGCAGCGGATGCGGCGACACCAGCAATTGTTCCAGCGCGCCATTGTCATAGTCCTGCGCGAAAGGCCGGTTCAGCGTCAGCAGGATCCCCAACAGGGCGCAGACCCACAGCACGCCCGGCCCGATGGCCAGCAGCAGCGCAGGGTCGGGGCCCACCGCCAGCGGGAACAGCGTGCCGGCCACGATGAAGAACAGGGTGGCGCCCAAGGTGTCCGCGGGCCGTCTCCAGGCCAGTCGGATTTCACGCAATGCCAACTGCGACAGCGTAGCCAGCATCCGCGTAGTCATCCATGTTCAGGGTTTGGGTGTGCGCCGCCTGGGAGGAGGGTTCGCGGTGCGAGGCGAGCACCGCCGCGCCGCCGGCCGCCAGGTGGGCTTCCAGCGCCAGGCGCAGCAGCTCCAGGCTGGCCGCGTCCAGGCCGGCGTCGGGTTCATCCAGTAGCCACAGCGGCTTGGCGCCAAGGACGACCGCCGCCAGCGCCAGCCGCCGGCCTTGTCCCTGGGACAGGCGCAGGGCGGGCATGTCGGCGCAGGATTCCAGGCGCCATGCGCGCAAGGTGTCCAATAAACGAGTTTCCGCCTGCGGCGTGCCCGCGACGTGCAGGGCGTAACGCAGGTTCTCGGAGGCGCTCAGTTCGCCGCACAAGCCGTTGCCGTGTCCCAGGTAGGCCATGCAGGCGCGGTAGCCGGCGGGATCGCGGCGCGCATCGTCGCCGCGCCACAGCACGCTGCCGGCCAGGGGACGCAGCAGACCCGCCAGCATCCGCAACAGGCTGGTCTTGCCGCTGCCGTTGGCGCCGCGCACATGCAGCAGCTGGCCGCCATACAGCTCGAAATCCACGGGCGCGGAGTATCCGCGGCGGCTGGTCAGGCCGCGCGCGCAAAGCAGGGGAGGCGGCGCGTCAGCGGGCCGCATGCGCCACTTCCGTGCCAGGGCCCGTGGGCAGGGGCGCCATGGAAGTCGGGCCCGGGCCCATGTTGGGCAGCTTGTGCGCTATGCCCTTGTGGCAGTCGATGCAGGTCTTGCTCTTGTCCGCCAGATAGGTGGAGTGCATGTTCTGCGCGCGCGGGCTCTGGCGCGTGAAGTCCATGTACTCATAATTGTGGCAGTTGCGGCATTCGAGCGAGTCGTTGGCCTTGAAGCGGGCCCATTCGTGCTGCGCCAGCTCCAGGCGCTTGTCCACGAACTTCTCGCGCGTGTCGATGGTGCCGAAGATCTTGCCCCAGACTTCCTTGGATGCCTGCATCTTGCGCGCGATCTTGTCTGTCCAATTGTGCGGCACATGGCAGTCCGAGCACAGGGCCCGCACGCCGGAACGGTTGGTGAAGTGGATGGTGCCTTTGAGCTCGGCATACACGTTGTCGCGCATTTCGTGGCAGCCGGTGCAGAACTTCTCGGTGTTGGTGAGTTCCATGGCCGTGTTGAAGGCGCCCCAGAACAGGATGCCGCCGATGAATCCGCCGACGGTCAGGAAGCCCAGGCTGAAATGCACGCTGGGCCGTCGGATGATGTTCCAGTAGCGCTTGATGAGTCCGAGCATGGCTGCCTCCGGTCGCTTACTTCTTGGCGGGCGCCGGGGCGGTCAGGCGCTTGAGGATCACGTCGATGTCCTGGTAGGTATTGGACACGAGCGGCTTGGCCTCCGTCTGCGGCACATGGCATTGCACACAGAAGTAGCGGCGCGGAGAGACTTCGGCCAGCACGTTGCTGTCGCGGTCCATGTAATGGGTCACGCTCAGGGGCGGCGCCTGGGTTTCCTCGGTATTCACGCGCGCGTGGCAAGCGAGGCAGCGGTTGAAGTCCTTGTCGACCTGATATCCGTCGATCTTGTGCGGAATGGTGGGCGGCTGCATGGAGTACGTGCGCATCCGCCTGATGTCCTTGTTTTCCACCGGGCTGATGAGCGGCGGATCCGTCTCCTGCGCGACCGGGGTGGGGCCGCGCATGGGGTCTTCGATCTCCAGCGGCGGCGCCGCCCAGGCGGCGGAACCGAGGAGGACGCATGTCGCGAGAGTCAAGGCGCGTATGTTCATGGCTGTCTCCGGTTCACCGTTCAGACCTTGACGATCTTGACCGCGCACTTCTTGAAGTCGGTCTGGAACGAGATGGGATCGGTGGCGTCCAACGTGACCTTGTTGATCAGTTGGCCGGCGTCGAACCAGGGCACGAAGACCAGGCCGCGCGGCGGCTTGTCGCGTCCGCGCGTCTCCAGGCGCGTGCGCATCTTGCCGCGCCGCGACACGACCTCCACCTCGACGCCGCGCCGCAGGCCCATTTCCTGGGCGTCGTCGGGGTGCATGAAACAGACTGCGTTGGGAAAGGCCCGGTACAGTTCCGGAACCCGTCGCGTCATCGAGCCGGAGTGCCAGTGCTCCAGCACGCGCCCGGTCGACAGCCAGAACGGATATTCCTTGTCCGGCGATTCCGCGGGCGGCTCATAGGGCAGGGCATAGATCACCGCGCGCCCATCCGGGTTGCCGTAGAACTCGAAACCGGCGCCCGGCTTCACGTAGGGGTCGCTGCCTTCGCGGTAGCGCCACAGGGTCTCCTTGCCCTTGACCACCGGCCAGCGCAGGCCGCGCACTTCATGGTAGGTGTCGAACGGCGCCAGGTCGTGGCCATGGCCGCGTCCGAATTCGGCGTATTCCTCGAACAGCCCCTTCTGCGCATAGAAGCCGAAAGCCTCGGATTCCTGGTTGGCGTAGTCCTTGTCGCGCTCGGTGTTGGGATAGCGGTTGACCTTGCCATTGGCGAACAGCACATCGAACAGTGTCTTGCCGCGGTACTCGGGCTTCTTGGCCAGGAGGTCGGCGGGCCAGACTTCCTCCACCTTGAAGCGCTTGGAAAACTCCATGAGCTGCCACAGATCGGAGCGGGCGTCGCCGGGCGCATTGACCAACTGGTGCCAGAACTGGGTACGGCGTTCGGCGTTGCCGTAGGCGCCTTCCTTTTCAACCCACATGGCCGCCGGCAGGATCAGGTCGGCCGATATGGTGGTGACGGTGGGGTAGGCATCCGACACCACAATGAAGTTGTCGGGGTTGCGGTAGCCGGGCAGGCCTTCGTTCATCAGGTTGGCGGCGGCCTGCATGTTGTTGTTGACCATCACCCAGTAGGCGTTGATCTTGCCGTCCTTGAGCATGCGGTTCTGCAGGACCGCATGCGCGCCCACCTTGCTGGGAATAGTGCCGTCGGGCAACTGCCAGATTTCCTCCGCGTGCGCGCGGTGCTTCGGATTGGTCACCACCAGGTCGGCGGGCAGGCGATGCGAAAACGTGCCCACTTCGCGCGCGGTGCCACAGGCGGAGGGTTGGCCAGTCAGGGAGAACGGACTGTTGCCCGGCGTGGAGATCTTTCCCGTCAGCAGGTGGATGTTGTAGACCATGTTGTTGGCCCACACGCCGCGGGTGTGCTGGTTAAAGCCCATGGTCCAGAAGGAGGTGACGCGCACCTTCGGGTCGGCATAGAGTTCGGCCAGCTCTTCCAGCTGCTTCTTGGGCAGGCCGCTCAGCTTGGCGGTGTAGTCCAGGTCGTACTTGGAGACGAACTTGGCGAAATCGTCGAAGGTAATGGGCTTGGAGCCGCCGGCATCGCCCGCGTTCTTGGCGGCCTTCTGCAAGGGATGGTCCGGCCGCAATCCGTAGCCGATGTCGGCATTGCCTTCGCGGAAAGTCGTGTGCTTGTCCACGAACTCCCGGTTCACGCGTTTGGTCTGGATGATGTGGTTGGCGATGTAGTTCAGGATCGCCAGGTCCGTCTGCGGCGTGAAAGTCAGCGCGATGTCGGCCAGTTCGTAAGACCGGTGCTCGAAGGTGGACAGCACCACCACTCGGGTCTTGGGCGCCGACAGCCGCCGGTCGGTTACGCGGGTCCACAGAATGGGGTGCATCTCCGCCATGTTGGAGCCCCACAACACGAAGGCATCGGCGTTCTCGATGTCGTCGTAGCAACCCATGGGTTCGTCGGCGCCGAAGGTGCGCATGAAGCCCACCGCGGCCGAGGCCATGCAGTGGCGCGCGTTGGGGTCCAGGTTGTTGCTGCGAAAGCCCGCCTTCATGAGCTTGAGCGCGGCATAGCCTTCCCAGACGGTCCATTGGCCCGATCCGAACATGCCCACGGCTTCGGGTCCCTTGTCCTTCAGCACCCGCTTGAACTGTTCGGCCATGACGTCGAAGGCCTGGTCCCAGGATACGGGCGCGAATTCGCCGTCCTTGGCGTACTTGCCGTCCTTCATGCGCAGCAGCGGCGTGGTCAGCCGGTCGTTGCCATACATGATCTTGGACAGGAAGTAGCCCTTGACGCAATTCAGGCCTTTGTTGACTTCGGCGTTGAAGTCGCCGTGCGTGGCCACGACCTGGTTGTCCTTTACGGCAACGTTCACGCCGCAGCCGGTCCCGCAGAACCTACAGGGAGCCTTGGACCATTTGAGCTTGGCGGCCTCGGACTCGGTGACGATGTTCTGCGTATAACCGACGATGGGGATGCCGGCCACGGTGGCGGCCGCGGCCGCGGCGGATTGCTTGATGAAATCTCTACGAGCCATTGCCATCGTCAATCTCCTCGTTCATCGCGTCCAGCGAGTCGGCGTGCTGGTAGACCAGCGCCGAAGCGAGCACGCCATCCAGGCGCTGGATCTCCGAGATCCGGGCCATCATGTCGTCGGTGGAGGGCGCTTCGAGGGTGACCACCAGTTTCCCGGAGTCGGAAGCGCCATGGATTTCCGCACCGGAGATCGAGAGGATCGCCTGGCGGACGTCGGGCAAGCGGCGCGGCGCGGCGTGCACCACCATGCTGGCGATATGCAGCTCTGGCGGCGCCGCAGGCGGCGAGGAATGGGGGAGCGCGGACATGGGAGGGGTTCCGTCGCGTTGCATCAGCTGCCGGGAGGGCCGGCGAACAACTGATAGAACCAGACGAGGAAACCGTAACCCGCCACAATGATGACTGAAAGGACGGGGGCCATGACAGCCGTCAGGAACAGGAAACTACGCAGTTCCTGAGGCTTGGTGTAGCCATCAGACTCGTTTTGCACACAGCACCTCACTACGACAGTTGGGGCATTGCGTTTAACGTGCGGATATCGAAGCTTTTAGCAGATGGCTGTAATTGGCGTCAATGTTGCGCCACGGCGTAACAATGCGCGCGGAAGGTGGGTTGGCGCTGTATAGCAAGGCTCCGAACGGCCAAGCAAAAACGGCCGGCGGATGCATGCTCCGCCGGCCGGCTGAAACGCTTTGCGGCAACGGGACGCTAGCCTATCGCCCCATAGATGCGGCGCGCATCGGCGGCGGTGGCCAGCGGCCGACCCAGGGCTTGGGCGCCTTGCGCGGCCTGCAGCACCAGGGCCGAATTGCCTGGCGCGGTGCTGCCGTCGCGCAGCTTCAGATTGTTCTCGAAGCCCACGCGCATGTGGCCGCCAAATGCCGCGGCCGTGGTGACGCAGGCATTTTCCTCGGGGCCGAAAGCGCAGACGGCCCAGGGCAGCGACTGGTCATACGCGGCCAGGAAAGGCAGCAGATCATAAGCCGAGGAGGTCTGGCCCGCACTGTACCGGCCAAGCACGAACAGCACCGACCATGCGCCTGGCGGCACCAGGCCGCGCGCGCGTAGCGACAGCCAGCGGCGCACGTCGCCCTCGTCGTACAGAATGATCTGCGTCATGATGCGGCGTTCGGCGATCCAGGCCAGGAAGGCCGCCAGTTCGGCTTCCGGGATGTCCGGCACGGCGATCTCGCGCAGGCCGATGGACACCGCCTCGGGTTGCAGTTCGCGCACCAAGGCGATCTGCTCGGCCGCCTTGTACACGCCGGCGGCTTCGCTGGTCACTTGCACCAGCAACTCGTCGCCCACGGCGCCGCGCACGGCGGCCAGGGCATCGCGGTAGGCCTGGGCGTCCAGCAGGTGGCTGCCGTCGGGCTTGCGCACGTGCATATGCATCATGGCTGCACCGGCGTCCAGGCAGGCGCGGGCTTCGCTTGCCAGGGCCGCGGCCGTGAGCGGCACGGCCGGATGGTCGGCCGCCTGCTTATAGGCGCCGTTGGGCGCCACCGTGATGATGACGGGCGAGTCGGCGAGCGCGGCGCGGGGCGGGAAGGTGCCGTTCATGGCTTGATCTCCGGCAGTTCGGGGGCGATCAGGTCCAGGCCCGCGCGCAGCAACCGGTCGTAGCGCGCGCGCTCGGCGGCGATGGTCTCGGGCGTCCAGGTGTAGAAGCCCTGGCCTGTCTTCATGCCGTGGCGGCCGTCCTGGGCGCGTTCGGTCAGGCATCGCGCGGGCTCGCTGGCGTTGCAGAACGTGGGGTACATGGTGGCGCCCGCCGCGGCATGCACGTCTATGCCGGCATGGTCGCGCTGCATGACCGGGCCGGCCGCCAGGAAGCGGAAGCCGAAGCCGAAGCGCACGGCTGCGTCCACGTCTTCGGGCGAGGCAATGCCGCGGTCGATCAGGTCGAAGGCCTCGCGCGATAGCGCATGTTGCAGGCGATTGGCAAGAAAGCCCGGCAGGTCCTGCCGCACCTTTACCGGCACGCTGCCGCAGCGCCGCATGAAGTCGATCAGGGTGTCCGCGCAGGCGTTATCGCTGGCTTCGCCCAGCACGACTTCCACCAGCGGCACCAGATGCGCCGGCATGAAGAAATGCAGGCCCAGCATGCGGCCCCGGGTATCCAGGCCCTGGCTGATGGCGCTGATCGGGAAGCTGGAACTGTTGCTGGCCAGGATCGCGTCCGGCCGGGCGCGCCGCGCCAGGTCGGCGAACAGTGTTTGCTTGATGTCCAGGCGTTCGGGTATGCACTCGATCACCAGGTCCACGCTGGACCAATCGACCTCGTCCAGTCCGGTTGCCGTGGACAGCAGCGCCGCGTTGGCCTCCCTGCCTATGGTCCTGAGGTTTTCCGTCACCCGGGCAGGCAGGCCCGCCGCGCGTTGCGGGTTCGATTCGATCACCGTCGTCCGGCAGGCTGCGCGGGTCAGCACCACGGCCACGTCGGCTCCCATGGTGCCGCCGCCCACCACCACCGCATGCGCCGCGCCCGGATTGGGCAGCGCGATCGCGTCCGTCTGCATGGTTTGCTCCTATATCTGAAACTACGCTGGGGGCGAGTGTAGAGAAGGCGGTTTGATTGATGAATCAGATTTTTTGGATAGAATGATCTTGAATTCAGATCAATAGAGAGCTCCGCTTCCGGCATGCAGATCAATCTTTCCATGCGCGACATCGACACCACGCTGGTGCTGGGCCGCACGCTCAACTTCCGCCAGGCGGCCGCGCAACTGCATTTGTCTCAATCGGCCCTGTCCACGCAGATCCAGCGCATCGAGGACGCGCTCGGGGTGCGCTTGTTCGACCGTACCACCCGCACGGTGCGGCTGACCGCCGCCGGCGAAGTCTTCATGCAACAGGCCGCTGCCTTGCAGGTCGCTTTTCGCGATGCGATCGCCGCGGTCAGCGGCATCGTCAACGCGGAGCAGGGCCAGGTCTCCGTGGCCGCCTTGCCTTCGGTGGCTGCGCGGCTGCTGCCGCGCGTGCTCATGGCCTACCGGCAGGCGCACCCGCTGGTCGCCTTGAAAGTGCGCGACACCTTGTCGGGGCCGGCCTTCGATCTGGTACGCGCGGGCGAGGTTGATTTCGCCCTGACCGCTGCCGATCCGCAGCACGCCGACCTGCACTATGTGCCGCTGATGTCCGACAGCTTTCTGCTGCTGATCCCGGAAGCCCATCCGCTGGCGCGCGCCCGCGGACCGTTGCGCTGGGCCGATACGGCGGACGCCGCGCACGTGTCCATGGTGCAGCCCAGCAGCGTGCGCCAGTACACGGAATGGGCCTTTCTGCAGAACCGGATCCGCTTCACGCCGGCGTTCGAGGCCGAACACCTGACCACCATCGTCGCCATGGTCGAATGCGGCTTCGGCGTGGCCGCGCTGCCGGAGATCGCGGCCGGCGCAGTGGCGCAAAATGGCATCGTCCAACGCCCGCTGATCGGCCCGGTGGCGGAACGTTCCATCGGGCTGGTGACGGCGCGAAACCGCAGTCTGTCGCCCGCTGCGGCGGCATTGGTGCAGACCTTGAAGGAGTATCTGGCGGAGCAGGCGCGCTAAGGTCCGTGAACCCTGAATCCGGGGCTGCGCGCAGAGGCGTTTGATTTCACGCAATCGTCCGTCGCGCGCCGCTCGACAGGACACGGCCGGTGGTATTATCCTCAGTGCACTAACTAAATTGGAGCTGCCTCAACGTGCCGGATGTACAGAAAAAGACGACGTCCTTGAAGCGCGTCGCAACTCAGAAGACAGACACCAAGATTTTCGATCCGGCCAAGCAGGTGCTGTGGTCGCGTCCCGGCTATCTGGTGCGGCGCCTGAACCAGATCCACTACGCCATGTTCTACGAAGAATGCAAGACGCAGAACGTGACGCCGGTGCAATATGGCGTGCTGACCGCGCTGTCGCTCAGTCCCTGGCTGGACCAGACCGCCATCGGCATGGAACTGGGGCTGGACCGCACGACCACCGCCGATGTGGTCAAGCGCCTGCAGGAACGGGGGCTGGTGGAACGCCGCATCAATCCTAACGACAAGCGTTCGCGCCAGGCCGTCATCACTCAGGAAGGCCTGCGTATCATGGGCCTCCTGCAGGAGGGCATGGCCCGGGCCCAGCAGCGCCTGCTGGAGCCCCTGTCCACGCGCAATCAGGAAATCTTCATGAAGCTGCTGTCCACCCTGGTGGAAGCCAACAACCAGTACAGCCGCACCACGCTCAAGCCCATGTAGGGCAGGGGCCGGCAGCGGCCTCAGCCTTGCAGCGCGTTCGCCTGCGGCGCGCTGCGGGCGGCCTCGCCGTCTCCCAGCGTATTGCGGACCCAGATCAGTTCAGCGGCGATCGCCACCGCGATCTCGGCGGGTGTCTTGCTGGCGATGCGCAGGCCCACCGGGCCATGCAGCCGGCCGATCTGGTTTTCATCGAGGTCGAACAGCCGCAGCCGTTCGCGGCGCTTTTGCTGGTTCGCGCGCGAACCCAGCGCACCCACGTAGAACGCCGGGGATTTCAACGCCTCCAGCAAGGCCATGTCGTCGAGCTTGGGGTCATGCGTCACCGCGACGATGGCGGTGCGTTCGTCCGTGCCGATCTCCAGCACGGCGTCATCGGGCATGCAGGTAAGCAAGGTCGTCTGGGACAGGTTCCAGTCGCCGGAGAACTCTACGCGCGGGTCGCATACCGTGACGTGGAAATCCAGCGTGGCGGCCACGTTGGCCAACACCTGCGCAGTCTGGTTGGCGCCGATGATCAGCAGCCGCCAGCGGGGGCCGTAGACGCTGCGGAAGATGCGCCCGTCGAAATCCGGGCCATCGGCCGGACCGGCGGGAGACACCGAACTGCTGCCGTCCTGCAGGTCCACCGTGCGCTGGACCAGGCGATGGCCACGGATGGCCGCCAGCACGATGTCCAGCCATTGCGTGTCGCGCAGCGGCTCGCTGATCAGGCGCAGTGTGCCGCCGCAAGGCAGGCCGAAGCGAGCGGCTTCGTCGCGGGTCACGCCATAGGTCAGGCGCGCGGGAGCGTCTTCGAGCGTTCCGTCGCGGGCGCGCCCTATCAGGTCGTCTTCGATGCAGCCGCCCGAAACCGAGCCCACCATGCGGCCGTCGTCGCGCAGGGCGAGCATGGCGCCCGCCTGGCGCGGGGCGGAACCCCAGGTCTGCACCACGGTTACCAAGTGCACGCGGCTGCCCGCGGCAACCCAGTCCCGGGCATGTTGCAATACGTCCAGATCCAGAGCGTTCATCGGCTTCTCACAGGGGAATGCCCGTGGCGCTGCCACGGCTTATATTCACTATACTGATCATCATGGCGAATGTCTCTAGTGTCTATCCCTACCCGGCGAGCACCCCCTGGCGCGTCGGCATCCTGCTGGCGGCCGGGCAAGGTTCGCGTTATGCCCTGCATCGGCCTGGCGCCGACAAGCTGCTGGCTCCATTGTCGCAGGGAGTGTGTGTGGCCGTAGCCAGCGCGCGCGCGTTGCGCGCGGCGGTGGACATGGTCATTGCGGTGGTGCGTCCGGGCAGTTCCGTCCTGGCCGGCCTGCTGCGGGCAGAGGACTGCGACGTGCTGGAGACCGACCGGGCGGACGAGGGCATGGGAGCAAGCCTGGCCGCGGCCGCGCAATACATACAGGCCTTTCCCCACGCACCCCAATCCGTGCTGGTGGCGCTGGCCGACATGCCCTGGATCCGGCCTGCCACCCTGGAGCGCGTGCTGGCCACGCTGCGCCACGCGCCGATGGCGGCGCCATCGTATCAGGGGCAGCGCGGCCATCCGGTAGGGTTTGGCGCGGAGCTGTTGCCGCAACTGGCGGGTCTGAGCGCGGACGAAGGCGCCCGCCGGCTGCTCAAGCAGCCCGGGCTGTGTCTGGTCGACGTGGACGATCCGGGCGTGTTGCGCGATGTCGACACGCCAGCCGATCTGGACGGAGCCGGCTGAACGCCGTTCGCAGGAAACGCCGCCTCGGCGGCATTTTTTTTGGCTCCGGGATTTCCCTAATTTGTCAGTACGCTGATTATAAAGTCAGTATACTGACGTAAATTCGGAAGCCGTGGCAGGCGGTTCCCTATGGGAAATTGGCTGCGCGAGGTTCCGGTTGTTCCGATGTAATAGTCAGTGTACTGATAAACAATGCTGACGCGCCGTGGCAGGACAGGGTCCAGCCATCAAACTGGGAGTAGGGGAATGAGCAAAATACGCAAGATCGCGTTCGAGGAGCACTACACCGCGGTCGGGTTCAAGGACTATTCGAAGAGCTTTGCGCAGCACATCGATCCGACCGTGCTGGCCGACCTGGCCGCCCGCCTGGTGGACTTCGACGAGGTCCGGCTGGGCGAAATGGATCGCGGCGGCATCGACTACGTCATCCTGTCGCAGACGGGGCCGGGCGTGCAGGCGGAGGCCGACGCCGCCGTGGCGTTGCGCCGCGCCAAGGAGAACAACGATTTCCTGGTCGAGCAGGTGGCGCGCCATCCCACGCGTTATGGCGCCTTTGCCACCGTGCCCATGCACGATCCGCGGGTTGCAGCCGCCGAGCTGGAACGCTGCGTCAAGCAACTGGGCTTCAAGGGCGCGCTGATCAACGGCCACACCAACGGCGTGTATTACGACGGGCGCGCCTACGACCCGTTCTGGGAGAAAGTGCAGGAGCTGGACGTACCCGTCTATCTGCACCCGTCGGATCCCTACGTCATCCCCCAAGCCTATACAGACCATCCCGAGCTGGTGGGCGCCTGCTGGGGCTGGGGCGTCGAAACCGCCACCCACGCGCTGCGGCTGCTGTTTGGCGGCGTGTTCGACCGCTATCCCGGCGTCAAGCTGATCCTGGGCCACATGGGCGAGGGGCTGCCCTTTCTGCGCTGGCGCTTCGACAGCCGCTTCGCGGTGTACTCGCACGGCATCAAGCTGGCGCGCGCGCCGTCCGAATACCTGGGCAGCAACATCGTCATCACGACCTCCGGCGTCTGTTCGCCTCCGACGCTGATGGCGGCCATCGCCGAGATGGGCCGCGAGGCGGTGATGTTCTCGGTGGACTATCCCTACGAATCGACAGCGCTCGCCGTCGAATTCATCGAGCAGACGCCGATGGACGAAGCCACCCGCGAACTGATCTGCCACGGCAACGCGCGGCGCCTGTTCAAACTCTGAGCCAGACCGGGAGACCGACATGAGCACCTTCCTGTACGGCGGCAACGTGCACGCCAACGGCATACGCCAGCATTACCTGCGCTACGGCGGAGAGCGCGGGGCCGGGCGCGATCCGGTCATCATCGTGCCCGGCATCACCAGCCCGGCGGTTACCTGGGGTTTCGTGGGAGAGCGTTTCGGCGCGTCCTTCGATACCTATATCCTGGACGTGCGCGGCCGCGGCCTGTCGGAAGCGGGCGCGGCGCTGGACTACAGCCTGGACGCGCAAGCCGCCGACGTGCTGGCCTTCGCCGAAGCGCTGGGCCTGGCGCGCTATAGCGTGGTGGGCCATTCCATGGGCGGGCGCATCGGCGTGCGGGCCGGCAGGGGCAAGCCCGCAGGCTTGAGCCGGCTGGTCCTGGTGGACCCTCCCGTATCGGGCCCGGGCCGCCGGCCGTATCCCGCCAAACTGCCGTGGTATGTCGATTCCATGGCGCAGGCCCGGCAGGGCATGGACGCCGAAGCCATGCGCGCGTTCTGCCCGACCTGGACGCAAGAGCAGCGCCAGTTGCGCGCTGAATGGCTGCATACCTGCGATGAACGCGCCATTATCCAGAGCTTCGAGGCATTCCAGAGCGACGACATCCATGCCGACCTGCCGCGTCTGGAGGTGCCGATTCTGTTGGTCACCGCGGAGCGGGGCGACGTGGTGCTGGATGCGGACGTGAGCGAGATCCAGCAATTGGCGCTCGGCACGCGGCATCATCGGGTGCCTGCCGCCGGTCACATGATTCCATGGGACAACGAGGAAGGCTTCTACGCGGCCTTCGGCGATTTCCTGGGCGCGCCCCTGGTGCGCGCATGACGCGCGCGGGCTGTCAAGCAAGGAGGACATCATGCCTATAAGCGACTACGAAATGGTGAAGGCCTGGCAACAGGTGCTGACTCTGTCCAAGCTGCAGGCGGGGCAGACCGTTACGGTGCTGACCAGCGCGGCGACCCACCCACAAACACTGGCCACGGCGCTGATCGCGACGCAATCCATGGGCGCCGTCGTGAACCGCCTGGACCTGCCGCCCGTCAACGGCGAACGCGCGCTCAGCCGGGATTCGCTGGCCTATCTGGGCACCACTCCGCTCACCGGGAACAAGGCCGCCATCGCGGCGCTGAAGGAAAGCGATCTGGTGCTGGACCTGATGACGCTGCTGTTCTCGCCGGAACAGCACGAAATCCTGGCCACGGGAACCAAGATCCTGCTGGCGGTGGAGCCGCCCGAGGTGCTGGCGCGATTGGTGCCGACGGAGGCCGATCGCCAGCGAGTCAAGGCCGCGGCCGCTCGTATCGGCACGGCGCGTGAGATGAGCGTGGTGTCGGAAGCGGGCACGGATCTGCGCTGCCCGCTGGGCGAGTTTCCCGCCATCAGCGAATATGGCTTTGTCGACGAACCGGGGCGCTGGGATCACTGGCCCAGCGGCTTTGTGCTGACCTGGCCGAACGAAGGCGGCGCCAATGGCAAGATCGTGATCGACGTGGGCGATATCCTGCTGCCGCAGAAGCTCTATGTGCGCTCGGCGATTGAGCTGACGGTGGAGAATGGCTACGCCACGCGCATCGACGGCGGCGTCGATGCCGAGCTGCTGCGGGAATACGTGGCCTCGTTCAGGGATCCGGAGGCCTACGCGATCTCTCACATCGGGTGGGGGCTGCAGCCGCGCGCGCACTGGACCACGCTGGGCCTGTACGACCGCGAAGCCACCATAGGAATGGACGCGCGGGCCTACGAGGGCAACTTCCTGTTTTCGCTGGGCCCCAACAATGAGGCCGGCGGCAACCGCACCACGACCTGCCATATCGACATCCCGTTGCGCGGCTGCACCGTGCGGCTGGACGGAGAGGACGTGGTGCGCCAGGGCAAGGTGCTGGACGGCGCCGGTTCCCAGGCCTAGGCAAGCAATCATCGCTCAAGGAATTCCACACATGAATGACGATATCTCGGCCTATGAACGCCAGGGCTTCGGCGCGTCCATGGCGCCCAAGGCTCCCTACGGCCTGCTGATCGTGGACCTGGTCAACGGTTTCGCGGATCCGGCGGTGTTCGGCGGCGGCAACATCCCGCAGGCCATCGAGCAGACGATCGGATTGCTGGCGCATGCGCGCAAGCAAGGCTGGCCGGTGGCGCACAGCCGCATCGTGTTCGCCGACGACGACGCGGACCACAACATCTTCACGCTCAAGGTCCCGGGCATGCTGACCTTGAAGGAAGCGGACCACAACAGCGCCATCGTGCCGCAACTTGCGCCCGCGGCAGGCGAACTGGTGGTGCGCAAGACCGTGCCCTCGGCGTTCTTCGGCACCAGCCTGGCGGCCTGGCTGGCGCAGCGCGGGGTGCAGACGCTGCTGGTTGCGGGGGCGGTCACCAGCGGCTGCGTGCGCGCCAGCGTCGTGGATGCCATGCAGTACGGGTTCCGGCCACTGGTGGTGTCGGACTGCGTGGGCGACCGCGCCATTGGCCCGCATGAAGCCAATCTATTCGATATGCAGCAGAAGTACGCCACCGTGCTGACGCGGGACGAAGCCTTGCGCGCCACGCAGGCCTGAAGCGGCGCCTGGCGCCGCCACGAAAAAAGGGGTTGCACCGCGAGGCGCAACCCCTTTTTACTGGCGTTTCTACTTCTAGACCGGATAGACCAGGTCGTTGGCGAGGATGGTGGTGTCATACACCACCTGGCGCTCCTTCAGCTTGAGCACGCCATCCTGCCGCAGGTAGCGGTCATAGTAGGTGCCGGCCAGATGCAGTGTGGTGGGGCCTTCCACCAGCGTCTGCATGAGCATGAACGCAGCCTGGGATTCGATCTCGCCATTGGCGGATTCGCTGATGACGCGGGTATTGCTGACCAGATGCAGCATGTAGCGCGGCGCGAACATCTGAGTGCGCGAGATGGCCACGGCGCGGTCATGCATCATGGCCCGGCCTTCGGAATAGACCAGACCCACCGGCAGGCCCAGTTCGGCGTTCTCGCGCGCGGTGACGCGGTACAGGCCGTCTTCGGTAAAGAAGTCCGGCCAGGCCTCGACCTGGCCTGCGTCCAGGGTGGCGCAGTAGTCGGCGTGGAACTCCTCGATCTCCTGGCGCAGGGCAATGGCGCGGGCGGGATCGATCTTGCGGGGGGAAAATTCGAATCGGGTTCTCATGTTTCTCGGTTCCTGCCTCAAAAGCCCATCACGCCGCGGTAGTAGCTGTACATGGAGCGGATGGCGGCTTCCGAAATCAGCGTGTTGGAAGTGCCTTGCTTGCCGGATTCCAGCTTCAGCACATTGACGTCGGTACTGGCGCGGCGCACGCCTTCCTGCACGAACTTCATCGCTTCGTTGTCTTCCAGGCCGAGGAATCCGGCCGGACCCATCAGGTTGCCCTGGCGCAGGCGGTGACGTTCCATTTCGGGCGTGTCGTCCTCGTAGCCGAACATGGTCCATTGCATGATCATGCTGTCCGGGCCATTGGGCACGATCTGGCGCACGCCCAGCGTGTTCATTTCGCGCTGCACGATGAGGTTGGGCCACACGGTCTGCATGGTGACCGACCAGGGCGAATCGAATTCCTTGACGAACTCCAGGAAACGGTCGTCCTGCAGGTGCAGGCCGTCGTGGAAGGAGCGCATCTCCTTCTTGTTTTCTTCGCTGACGTTGGCGTACTTGTCTTCGCTCTTGGCCGAGGCCATGGTGCCGTGGCGCCCGTGCACCGGATCGACCAGCATGGCGGACTTGTTGCCCGCTACGAGCAGCCCGAACACCACCAGGAACGAGTGCAGCAGCGTGGCGTGGTACGGATCCTTCAGATTCTCGTGGTACATCTTCCAGTTGCACGGCAGTTCATTGCGGTAGTAGCCGTGGATCTTGAGCTTCTTGCCCGGGAAGACGGTATCGAAATCGGCCAGGATCTCGGGCGTCAGGTATTCCTCGATGGGTTCGACTTCGTCGCTGTAGGACGCGAAGATGACGCCGTTGCGCGTGGTGACGCGCAGCTTGCGCAGGCCGTGTTCTTCGTTCTTGAAGTCCTTGGGCATGCCGCCTTCGCGATTCACGCCGCGTTTGAAGGGAATGCCTTGCAGATTGCCCTTCAGGTCATAGGACCACTGGTGGTAGGGGCAGACGAACTCCTTGGCATTGCCCTGGCTGTTGCGGCAGAACTCCGCGCCGCGGTGGGCGCAGCGGTTCTCGAAGACGTTGACCGAACCGTCCTCGGCGCGCGAGACCACGACCGGGGTGGGCCCCACGTAGGACCGCTTGTAGTCGCCGGGATTTGGCAGCTCGGCTTCCAGGGCTACGTAATTCCAGGTCTTGCCGTGGAAGATTTTCTCGACTTCCTGGTCGTACACCGCGCGGCTGGTGTAGACCCAGTCCGGAATGTAGTGCAGCGCGTCTTCGGGCCAGACACAGTCGGCCAGGGCGGTGTCCTTGGACGCCATCGTGAGGCCGATGACGGTTTGCGATTGATACATGAAAAGCTCCTGTCGATGCGGGGGCGGTAATTGGAGTTCAGGACGCGGCGGCGTTCTGCTGGCAGGACTTGACCAGGGGCTTGAGCGCCACGGTCTCGTCGGCGTACCGCTGCGGGTCGATGGCGATGCCTTGTTCGAACAGCACGCGCAGCTGGCGCAGGTCGCCGCCGGCGTTGATGGCAATGGCATGCACCGGCACGCCGTCGCGGTGGCCGAGCCAGATGAACTTGGGCGCCTCGGCCTGCGCTTGCGGCACGCCGCGGCAGGCGTAGACGAGATCCGGCTGTGGCAGGCCCAGCATCTGCACGTTGCAGCCATACTGA
This sequence comes from Achromobacter sp. D10, assembly GCF_035282245.1. Classification (NCBI taxonomy): domain Bacteria; kingdom Pseudomonadati; phylum Pseudomonadota; class Betaproteobacteria; order Burkholderiales; family Alcaligenaceae; genus Achromobacter; species Achromobacter sp. D10. The sequence continues at coordinate 38,112 of NZ_JAYJLE010000018.1, read as the reverse complement.
TCCGTCCAGAACCAGGGATAGGGTTCGGCGGGGGCGGGCTTGCCCAGCATGCCCGCGGCGGCGGCGCGCGCCTGTTCATTGGCGTTCTGCCAGGACTCCAGGCGCATGGCCTGGTTGAGGTGGCGGCGGTGCTGGCTGGCGCAATCGCCTGCGGCATACAGGTAGGGGTCGCTGCTGCGGCAGGCGGCGTCGACCTGGATACCGCCATTGGCGGGATCCAGCGCCAGTCCGGCCTGGGCGGCCAGGGACACCTCCGGCACCAGGCCGATTGCCACCACCACGACGTCGGCCGCTATCGTGTCCGCGTCCTGCAGTTCAATGGCGAAGCGCGCCTGGTGGCGGACCGTGGCGTCCGCGTGAGGCTGCCAGCCGCTGCGGGCGATGCGCGCGCCCAGGCGCAGGTCCACCCCGGCGTGGCGGGCGCGCTCCGCCAGCCAGTCCGACAGGGCGGGAGGCAATACGCGTTCCAGCAGGCGCGGCGCGCTTTCCAGTACGGTGACCTCCGCGCCCAGCGCGCGCGCGGTGGATGCGACCTCCAGGCCCAGGAAGCCGCCGCCGATGACGGCGACTCGGGCTTGCGGCATAAGGCCGGCGCGCAGCGCCGCCGCGTCGTCCAGCGTCCTGATGTAGTGCACGCCCGGCGTGCCGCGCGGCAGGCTGGGCAATTCGCGCGCGCTTCCACCGGTGGCAAGCAGGCAGCGGCTATAAGGAAGGTCGCGGCCATCGGCCAGCCGGACCAGGCGGCGGGCAGGGTCGATCTGCACGGCCTCGGTGCCGGTCAGCAGCGTGACGCGCTGCCGTTCGTAGAAGTCCTCGGGATGCACGGCCGTCTGGCCGTGCGCGCCGGGCGCGTGCAATACGTCTTTGGATAGCGGCGGGCGTTCATAGGGCGCGTGCGCTTCCCGGCCGATCAGCGTGATAGGACCTTCGTGGCCCAGATCGCGCAGCGCCGCGGCCGCCACCGCGCCGGTCTGGCCGGCGCCGATGATGAGGATCGAGTCGGCGTCAGCCATGGTCAGCCTTGCAGGTTGGCATAGATGTCCTGGCCTTCGACTTTGACCGGATAGACGCGGATGTCGCTGGTTGCGGGCGCGCACATGGCCTGGCCGGTGCGGATATCGAATTTGGCCTGGTGCAACGGGCATTCGATGCAGCCGTCCTCCAGGTAACCGTCGGACAGCAGCGCGTAGGCGTGCGTACAGACGTTGTCGGAGGCGTAGAACTCGCCTTCGCTGCGATACAGCGCCAGCTGCTTTTCGCCGGCGGCGACGGGGATCACCTCGTCGTCTTCGGTCAGTTGGTCGGTAGAGGCAATGCGGATCCAGTTCATATCAACTCGCTAGTCAGTATGCTGAGTAATTGTCGTCAGTGTACTGCTTAAAAAAACAAGTCAGGAGCTAGGGATTTCCCCGACAGGCGGCAGGCTGGCGGCTGGCGGCGCGGGCCTATTATGCACGCCTGTTCAGGCTCGCGAGAGCGAGTGTCCGCTATATGAAAGGAGTACCCGCAAACCGCCTGAAGACTGCGCGCGAAATGTCGCCGAAATCGGTGTAAACCCAGGCGTTTCGCGGGTGCCGGGAGTGGGGATTTACCTTGTTGACACTCAAAATTACTGTCAGTATGCTGATCAACAATTCAGTGTGCTAACGTTTTTTCGGGTGTACGCGAGCGGCGTTGGCATGAGTTGAGGCGGGTCCAAGGGGACTCAATCGAATCAGATCGGGAGCAATGAATGCAACGACGCCGTTTCCTCGCACAAGCCGCCGGCGCAGCCGGCGCTGGCCTCGCCACCCTGGGCATGCCCGCCGTCGCGCAATCCGCGCCATCGGTGCGCTGGCGCATGTCCACCAGCTGGCCCAAGAGCCTGGACACCATCTACGGTTCGGCCGAAGACCTCTGCAAGCGCGTGGCGCAGCTGACCGAAGGCAAGTTCGAGATCCGCGCCTTTCCCGGCGGCGAACTGGTGCCCGCGGCGCAGAACATGGACGCGGTCAGCAATGGCACGGTGGAATGCAATCACGTGCTCAGCACGGCCTACATCGGCAAGAACACGGCGCTGACTTTCGATACCGGCCTGTCTTTCGGCCTGAGCGCGCGCCAGCACAACGCCTGGATCCACTACGGCGGCGGCATGAAGATGCTGCGCGAGCTCTATAAGAAGTACAACATCGTCAACCACGTCTGTGGCAACGTCGGCGTGCAGATGGGCGGCTGGTATCGCAAGGAAATCAAATCCGTCGCCGACCTCAAGGGCCTGAACATGCGCATCGGCGGCATAGGCGGCATGGTGCTCTCCAAGCTGGGCGCGGTGCCGCAGCAGATCCCGCCGGGCGACATCTACCCGGCGCTGGAAAAGGGCACCATCGACGCCGCCGAATGGATCGGCCCGTACGACGACGAGAAGCTCGGCTTCAACAAGGTGGCGCCGTATTACTACTCGCCGGGCTGGTTCGAAGGCAGCGCCTCGATCACCAGCATGGTGCACGACAAGGCCTGGGAGGCCTTGCCCCCGGCCTACCAGGCTGCTTTCGAGGCGGCGGCAGGCGAACAGACCATGCGCATGCTGGCCCACTACGATGCGCGCAACCCGCTGGCGCTGCGTAAGCTGATCGCCGGCGGCGCCAAAGTCAGCTTCTTCCCCAAGGAAGTCATGGACGCGGCATACAACGCTTCGCAGGAGCTATGGACCGAACTCTCGGCCAAGAACCCGGATTTCGCCGCGATCTTCCCCGACTGGAAGAAGTTCCAGGCCGAGCAGGCGGGCTGGTTCCGCGTGGCTGAAAGTCCGCTGGACAACTACACCTTCGCCGCCGTGGCGAAGGCCCAGGCCAAGTAACAAGCAGGAGACAGAGGGTAGTCATGACGACAGCAAACGCCGATACGCACGGCCGGCCAGGCAAGCCGCAAGGGGTGGGCGCGCGGGTGCCGCGCAAGGAAGACGCGCGCCATTTGCATGGCAAGGGCAATTTCGTGGCCGACATGGCCATGCCCGGGCTGAGCGAGGTGGCCTTTCTGCGCAGCCCGCTGGCACATGCGCGCATCGCTTCGGTGCGTGTGGCCGAGCAGATCGCGGACAAGGCGTTTGTGCGTCAGGCCATGGCCGACGCGCGCGACATCGTGGCGGATTCCACGCTGCCCACCTACCAGGTCTCGGCCCAGCCGCCACTGGCCTCGGGCAAGGTGCGCTTCGTGGGCGAGCCTGTCGCCATGGTGTTCGCGCCGACCCGCGCCGAGGCCGAAGACTACGCCGAGATGATCGAGGTCGACTATGACGACCTGCCGGTGTATGCGGACGTTGCCAGCGCCCAGGCGGCCCAGGGCGATTTCGTGCACGAGCAGTGGCGCGACAACGTCTTCGTGACGCTCAATGTCGACAAGCAGTTCGACGAACTGGCCGCGCAGGCGGAAGTGGTCGTGCGGCGCAAGATCGACCTGGCGCGGCAATGCATGGTGCCGATGGAAGGCAAGGCGGTCCTGGCGTACTGGGACCACCAGGCGGATCAACTGGTGGTCATCAGCGCCACGCAGGTGCCGCACATGATCCGCAGCGTGCTGGCCCAGTGCCTGGACCTGGAGCAGGGCCGCGTGCGGGTCGTGTCGCCCGACGTGGGCGGCGCCTTTGGCTACAAATGCGTGCTGCAGCAGGAAGAGCTGTGCGTGGCGTGGCTGGCCAAGACCTTCAAGCGGCCCTTCCGTTTCATCGAGGATCGCCGCGAGCACCTGACCGCGGGCGCCAATTCGCGCGAACACCATTATGAAATGGTGGCGTACGCCGACCGTCGAGGCAAGCTGCTGGCGCTGGACGCCAAGATCACCATCGACGGCGGCGCCTATTCGGTCTGGCCGTTCACCATCGGCCTGGAGCCCGGCCAGGCCATCGGCAACCTGCCGGGGCCATACGCATTCAAGGGCTATCGCTGCGTTACGCGGGCGGTGGCCACCAACAAGCCGGGCTTCGTGCCTTACCGCGGCGTGGCGCGCACCGGCGTCTGCTTCGCCATGGAATTGATGATGGACGCGATCGCCCGTGAGGTCGGACGCGAACCCTGGGAAATCCGGCAGGACAATCTGGTGCAGGGCGAGCAGATGCCCTTCGTCAACGTCACCGGCAAGCACCTGGACAGCGGCGACTATCCGGCAAGCCTGCAACAGGCCATGGACATGATAGGCGTGGACGCCATACGCGAGCGCCAGCGCAAGGGCGAAGCCGACGGCCGCCTCATCGGCGTGGGCCTCGCTACCTACACGGAGCAGGCTGCTCACGGAACCTCGGTGTTCGCCGCTTGGGGAACGCCCGTGATCCCGGGCTTCGACCAGGCCACCGCGCGGGTCACGCCCGATGGCGGGCTGGAGCTGCGGGTCGGCGTGCATTCGCACGGACAGGGCATGGAAACCACGTTCGCCCAGATCGCCAACGAGATACTGGGCGTTGACGTGGCCAGCATCAAACTGCTGCACGGCGACACCGGGCAGACGCCGTTCTCCACCGGCACCTACGCCTCGCGATCCCTGGTCATGTCGGGCGGCGCGGTGTCCCAGGCTTGCAAGCGCCTGCTGCCGCGCTTGACGCACATCGGCGCGCACTTGTTGCAGGCCGACCCGGCCAGCGTGGCCTGGAACGGGGACCGGCTGGAGGCCGGCGGCAAGTCTGTGTCGGTCAAGGACGTGGCCGACGCCTGGTATCTGCGGCCGCAATTGCTGCCGCCTGACGTGGACCCCAGCGGACTGGAAGTCACCGTGGGCTACAAGCCCAAGGTCGACACCGGCTGTTTCACCTATGCCACCCATGCGGCGGTGGTGGCGGTGGACCCGGGCACGGGCGGCGTGGAAATCCTGGATTATGTGGTGGTGGAGGACTGCGGGACCATGATCAACCCCATGGTGGTCGAGGGCCAGACCATCGGCGGCGTGGCCCAGGGCATCGGCACCGCGTTCTACGAAGAAACACCCTATGACGACAACGGCCAGCCGTTGGCCTCGACCCTGGCGGATTACATGTTGCCCGGCGCCACCGAAGTGCCGAACATGCGCCTGCATCACTTCGAGACGCCGTCGCCCCATACCGAATTCGGCGCCAAGGGCATGGGCGAGGGCGGCGCCATCGCGCCGCCGGCGGTGCTGTTCAATGCCGTCAACGACGCGTTAAAGCCATTGGGCGCGGCGGAGCTGTTGCGCACGCCGCTCTCTCCAATCAGGGTGCTTGCCGCCATCGCGCAGGGCAGCCGCAAGACCGAGGCTGCTGCCGTGGAGGTGACGGCATGAAGGCCGCTGCATTCGAATACACGCGCCCGGAATCGCTGCAAGACGCCTTGCGGGCGCTGCGCGCGCATGAAGGCCGCGCCAAGCTCATGGCCGGCGGGCAATCGCTGGGCCCCATGCTGAACCTGCGCCTGGCTCGCCCGCCCGTCGTCATCGACATCTCCGGCTTGTCCGAATTGCGCACGGTGACGCGCCAGGACGGCAAGCTGCGCGTGGGCGCGGCCGTGACCCACGCCGAGATCGAGGACGGCGTGCACGAACTGCTGCGCGGCACGCCGTTGCAGCAGGTGGCGCCGGGCATTGCGTACCGCGCCATCCGCAACCGCGGCACGCTGGGCGGTAGCCTGGCGCACGCGGACCCGGCAGCCGACTGGGTGCTGACGGTGGTCGGCCTGGGCGCGACGCTGGAGATCGCGGGGCCGGCAGGGGTGCGGATGCTGCCCGCCGAAGACTACATGCAGGGCGCCTACACCACCGGGCTGCGCGAGGACGAGCTGATTTCCGCAGTGCACATACCCGAGGCCGGGCCGCAGGCGCGCTGGGGCTATTACAAGTTCTGCCGCAAGACCGGCGAATTCGCCGAGGCCAGTTGCGCCGCATGGTTCGATCCCGCGGCGAAAACGGCGCGGATCGCGGTCGGCGCGCTGGATGGCGCGCCCAGGCTGCTGCCCCAACTGGCCGCGCGCATCGCGCAGCAAGGCCTGGCGGGCCTGGACGAGACGCTGCTGGCCAATGAACTGGCCGGCGTCATGCAGGACAAGGATGAACACCATCGCAAGCTGCACGGGACCGCGGTGACGCGCTGCCTGGCGCAAGCCTTGGGCTGACAGGAATAACCATGGTTCAGGTGACATTGGAAGTTAACGGCAAGCGCGTATCGCACGAGGCGCCCGCGCGCATGCATCTGGGGGATTTCCTGCGGGACCAGGCGCGCCTGACCGGCACCCATCTCGGCTGCGAGCACGGCGTATGCGGCGCGTGCACGGTGCTGGTGGACGGCGCGCCGGTGCGGTCCTGTATTTCTTTCGCCGTTGCATGCGAAGGGCGCCAGGTGACCACCATCGAAGGCTATGACGCCGACCCGGTGATGCAGCGGCTGCGCGCCGCCTTCACGCAGCATCATGCCCTGCAATGCGGCTATTGCACGCCGGGCATGCTGGCGACCTCGCGGGACATTGTGCTGCGGCTGCCGGATGCGGATGAAGCCCGGGTGCGGGTGGAACTGTCCGGCAACCTGTGCCGCTGCACCGGCTATATGGGCATTACCGCCGCGGTGATGGCGGTGCTGGCCGAGCTCAGGCAGCAGCCCGATCCCGCCGTGGAGGCGTTGCGCGCCGCCCAGGCGCAGGGTCGCGGCGCGGCGCCGACGACCGCCAAGCCGGTGGCATTCGCGGGATTCACTCCGGCGGCGTCCAGTTCGGGGGCTGCGCGCGACGGCGCAACGCCGGCCGCTACCGCGCCGGCCGCTGCGCCCGCCGCTGCTGCCGCCAAGAAAGAAGGCCGGGGCAGCCAGATCGACGGCGGTTTCACGGTGCCTTTTCCCGCGGCCGAAGTCTGGGCCTTCATGGTGGATCTGCCCGCGCTGGCCAGCTGCCTGCCGGGCGCCTCGATCGAGGAGCACGAAGGCGATCGAGTCAAGGGCAAGATCGCAATCAAGTTCGGGCCCATGTCCGCGGCGTTCAATGGCGCGGCCCGCCTGGAACGCGATGACGCCGCCATGCAGGCGGTGTTCCGCGGGGCAGGGCAGGACTCGCTGAGCCAGTCGCGCGCCAACGGCGATATCACCTACCGCCTGGAAGCGCTGTCGCCCACCGAGACCCAGGTCCATGTGAACCTGCTGTATTCGCTGCAGGGACCGCTGGCGCAGTTCTCGCGCTCCGGACTCGTGCAGGATTTCGTGCGCCGCATGATCGCGGATTTCGGCAACAACGTTACGGCCCGGCTGCGCCGGCCCGCTGCCGCGGGCGAGGCGCCGGCCCAGGCCAGCTTCAATCCCACGGCCATGTTCTTCAGCGTGCTGTGGGCGCGGATCAAACGGTGGTTCGGCCGCGGCGGCTGAGCATCGGGCAGGACGTGCGGCCGTGGATGCGGCCGCACGGTGTGGGCACATAACGGGGAAAATCATGCTCGCGGTATTCTCAAGGAATTGGCGCAACGCATTGTTGGGCCTGGCTGCTGTCGTGCTGAGCGCGCCCGCCTGGTCGCAGGCGCTGGAGCCGCTGCGGGTGAGGCTGGACTGGACGCCCTGGGGGGTGCATGGGGCGTTCCACCTGGCGCAGCAGAAGGGCTGGTACAAGCAGGCCGGCCTGGATGTGTCGCTCGAGGATGGCAATGGGTCGGTGACCACGGTGCAGATCGTTGGCGCGGGCGACAGTTTCGACGTGGGGCACGCCGCCCTGGCGTCGGCCATGATCGCTCGCGAAAAGGGCATGCCGGTCAAAGCGGTGGCGGTGTTCGCCAGGCAGAGCGATATCGGCCTGCTGGTTCCCGCCGATGCCGGGATCACCGGGCCTGCGCAGTTGAAGGGCAAAAAGGTGGCCTATACCGCCGGCTCGCTGGAAGCCCCCTTCATCGACGCGTTCCTGGCCGCCGGCAAGCTCAAGAAAAGCGATCTGGAATTGATCAACGTGGACGCCGCCGGCAAGGCGTCGACCTATGCGGTGGGGCGCGCCGACGCAGCGTTTTCGACCATCCCGTTCTTTCTTCCGGTGGTCTCGCAGAACCGGCCTTCCAACGCCGTGCGCTTTGCCGACTTTGGCCTGAACATGCCCAGCTTCGGCCTGTTTGCCAATGAGGCCAAGCTGGCGCAGCGCGCCGACGCGATTGCGCGCTTTGCGAGTGTCAGCGCGCGGGCCTGGGAATACATCTACGCAGGCCACCAGGACGAGGCCGTGGCTGCCATTCTGGCGCAGCGTCCCCAGGCGCGTCTGGACAAGAAAGTGCTGCGCGGCCAGATCGATGCCTTGCAACCGTACTTCGGCCAGCCGGCAGCGGGCGCGCGCCTGGGCGCGATCGTGCCCCAGGATTGGACGCAGGCCGTCACCACCTTGTCCTCCGTGGGCCTGATCTCCGCCAGCGCCCAGGCCTCCTCGTTCTATGCGCCGGACCTGGTGCACCCGGAACGTTACGACAGCCTGGTGCAACCATGACGCAGTGGGCCGTGGCCGCAAGCGACGTGCGCAAACGCTATCCGGGCGCGGCGGGCGTGGAGGCGCTGGCATCGGTATCGGTGGAGGTTCCCCGCGGCCGCTTTGTCAGCATTCTGGGCCCCAGCGGCTGCGGCAAGAGCACGTTCCTGCGTTGCGTGGCCGGTCTGGAGACCGTCTCCAGCGGGGATCTGCGGGTTGACGGCGTGCCGGTGCAGGGGCCGCCGGACGGCATGGGCATGGTGTTCCAGCGCGATGCGCTGCTGGAATGGCGCAGCGTCCGGCGCAACATCCTGCTGCCGGTGGAGTTTGCGCACAAACCGGTGTCGGCCTATGCGGAAAAGGTACGGTCGCTGCTGGCTTTGACGGGCCTGGAGCGGTTCGCCGAGAGCTATCCCCGCGAACTGTCCGGCGGCATGCGCCAGCGCGCCGCGATTTGCCGGGCGCTGGTGGACGATCCCCAGCTGTTGTTGATGGATGAGCCTTTCGGCGCGTTGGACGCGCTGACGCGAGACCAGATGAATGTCGAACTCCAGCGGATCTGGATGGAAACGCGCAATACGGTGCTGTTCGTCACGCACGGAATCGCCGAGGCAGTGTTCCTGGGCGACGTGGTCATGGTGTTTTCGCCGCGTCCGGGCCGCATTCTCGAAACCATAGAAATCGACCTGCCCAGGCCCAGGCCATTGGCGCTGCGCGAAACCCCTCGGTTCGGCGAGTATGTGCGGCACATCCGCGACATGTTCCAGGGCATGGGCCTGATAGACGAAGGCGCCCGGACTGTGTCCGGCCTGGAGGCCGTCCGATGATCGCGCTATTGAGAGGGGCGGGCCGGCGCATGGCCGGGCTGGTATCCGTGCTGGTCTTCCTGCTGCTCTGGGAAGCGGCCGCTCGCGTGTTCCACGTGCGCGCCATCATGCTGCCGTTGCCGGGGCAGGTAGCGCTGGAACTGGGCTCCGAATGGAGCTGGTATGCCGGCCATGCCGCGTACACGTTAATGACCACGCTGGCTGGCTTCGCGCTGGCGGTGGTATTTGGCGTGGCGATTGCCGTCATGCTGGTGGGATCGCGCTGGTTCGAGCGCTTTATCTACCCCCTTATCGTGGCCCTGAACAGCGTGCCGAAGGTTGCCATCGCGCCCCTGTTCGTGATCTGGATGGGCACCGGCGCCGAACCGAAGATCGCCATCGCCTTCCTGATCGCTGTGTTCGCCATGATTGTCGACACCGTCCATGGCTTGCGCTCGGTGCCGCAGGACGTGCTGGACCTGGGACGCGTGCTGAAGGGCTCGCGCCGCGATTTCTTCTTCAAGGTGCGGCTGCCCAGCGCGCTGCCATCGATCCTGGCGGGCATGAAGGTCTCGATATCGCTGGCGCTGGTCGGCGCCATTGTCGGGGAATTCGTGTCTTCGCAGCGCGGCCTGGGCTACGTGATCATGAGCGCCCAAGGCACCTTCGACACGGTGCGCGTGTTTGCCGCGATCTTCGTGCTCGCGCTGATGGGCATGCTGCTGTTCGCCCTGCTGGTCTGGCTGGAGCGGCGGGTGACGCCCTGGCTGAGGCATCGCGAAGAAGATTGACGGTTCAGGCCCGGGGCACCACGGGCTGCATGCAGGGCTGGTGCGTGATTAGAAACAATTCTGGGGAAAACAGATGCAAGCACTACTCGCCTTGTCGCGTGGCATAGACGCGATCAATCTGCGCATGGGCCGGGCCGTGTCCTGGGTCACATTGCTGGTCGTGCTGGTCAGCGCCGGCAACGCCATCATGCGCAAGGTATTCCACGACAGCTCCAACGCATGGCTGGAATTGCAGTGGTACATGTTCGGCGCGATGTTCCTGCTGACGGCGGGCTACACGTTGCTGAAGAACGACCACGTCAGGGTGGACATCATTTCCTCGCGCCTGTCGCGGCGGGCGCAGATCTGGATTGAAATCTTCGGCGTGCTGTTCTTTCTCATGCCGGCATGTCTGCTGATCATGTACCTGTCGTGGCCGGTGTTCATGGATTCGTATCTCAGCAATGAGCACTCCTCCAATTCCGGCGGGCTGATCCGCTGGCCAGTCAAATTGCTGATTCCGGTGGGCTTTGCGCTGTTGGTGCTGGCGGGCTTGTCGCACCTGATCAAGTGCGTGGGCTTCCTGCAGGGACGCTGCCGCGATCCGCGTGAACGCGAAGGCGCCAAGAGCGCGGAAGAAGAGTTGGCCGAGGAAATCGCCCGCGAGGCGCAGGCGCGCGAAGCCGCCGCGCAGAACGAACTGAACAAGGGTCGCTGATCATGGAGTTTCTCATTGCCAATCTGGCGCCGATCATGTTCGCGACGCTGATCGTCTTTCTTCTGCTGGGCTTTCCGGTGGCGTTCGCGCTGGCGGCCAACGGCATTCTTTTCGGCCTGGTCGGCATGGAACTGGGCTTGCTCAATTCTTCGTTGTTCCAGGCGCTGCCGCAACGCGTGTTCGGCATCATTTCCAACGACACATTGCTGGCCGTGCCGTTTTTCACCCTGATGGGCCTGGTGCTGGAACGGTCAGGCATGGCGGAGGACCTGCTGGAGACCATAGGCCAGCTGTTCGGTTCGATCCGCGGAGGCCTGGCCATTGCGGTGGTCTTCGTGGGCGCGATGCTGGCCGCGACCACGGGCGTGGTGTCGGCCTCGGTCATCTCGATGGGCCTGATATCGCTGCCCATCATGTTGCGCAACGGCTATGACCGCAAGCTGGCCAGCGGCGTGATCGCCGCGTCCGGCACGTTGTCGCAGATCATTCCGCCGTCGCTGGTACTGATCATCCTGGCCGACCAGCTCGGTCGCTCCATCGGCGACATCTACCGCGCCGCCATGGTGCCGGGCTTCATCCTCGCAGGCCTGTACATCGTCTACGTCGTGATCATGAGCCTGCTGAAGCCGGACTCCGCGCCCGCGTTGCCGGAAGAGGCGCGGCGTTTCCAGGAGCCCAACGGCGGCCGGGGCGGGCGTTCGCTGCTGGTGCTGATGGCTATCTCCGCGGTATCGGCCTATTTCCTGGGCCTCTGGGTCGAGAACAACACGGCGCCGATGGATGAGCGCATCGTGGTGGCGCTGCTGTTCTGGGGCGCGACCGCCTTCGTGATTGCGCTGGTCAACAAGGCGCTGGGCCTGGGGCTGTTGTCGGCGCTGGCGGAACGCGTGACCTTCGTGATGATTCCGCCGCTGGCGTTGATCTTCCTCGTGCTGGGCACGATCTTCATCGGCGTGGCCACGCCGACCGAGGGGGGCGCCATGGGCGCGGTGGGCGCCATCCTGATGGCGGTGGCGCGCCGCCGCCTCTCGCTGGACCTGCTCAAGCAGGCGATGGACACAACCACCAAGTTGTCCTGCTTCGTGGTGTTCATCCTGGTGGGGTCCACCGTGTTCGGCCTGACCTTCCGCGCCGTCAACGGCGACCTGTGGGTCGAGCATCTGCTGACCGGCCTGCCGGGCGGGCAGTGGGGCTTCCTGATCGTCGTCAGTATCCTGACCTTCGTGCTGGCCTTCTTCCTGGATTTCTTCGAGCTCGCGTTCATTATCGTGCCGCTGCTGGGACCGGTGGCAGATAAACTGGGCATAGACCTGATCTGGTTCGGCGTGATCCTGGCCGTCAACATGCAGACTTCCTTCATGCACCCGCCATTCGGTTTCGCGCTGTTCTATCTGCGATCCGTGGCGCCACGGGACCGCTACAAGGACAGGGTCACGGGGAAAATGATCGAGCCCGTCACCACCGGCCAGATCTACTGGGGATCGGTGCCGTTCATCGTGATCCAGCTCCTGATGGTCGCCGCGGTGATGGCTTTCCCGGGCATGGTGATGCACTACAAGGGGACAGCGGCCGCTGTCGATCCGAGTTCGGTCTCGTTGGATGTCGGGTCCAGCGGCTACGGCGGCAGCGCCTACGGCGCGGACGCCAATCCGTTCAAGTGATGCGGCAGGGGCGCCAGGCGGCGCCCCTTTTTTGTCGCTGTGCCGTCCCAAGGCGAATAAAGGCCTCTCAGGGCTTGAGGGCGTAAGTCGCCAGGAACGTGGGCAGGAAACGGTCGCTCAGGAAGCGCGGCCGGATCAGGCCTTGCTCCGCCAGCTCCGGCGCGCGGTCGCCGACGAACACGACCGGGTTGTAGAAGCTGCCTCAGAATGGAACAGGCAATGCGGCTCGCGCGCCAGGCAGCGAGGGGAGGCAAGATGCGCATGGGCATCCCGGCATTTACTTGCTCACTCTGTAGGCTCCGGTACGGGTAGGAGTGGGGGGCAAGGGTAACCCGGGCGGCGGATCGGGAACAATTCGCTGCCGCAAGCGGCGCGGCAAAGGGCGCGCCGCGCCCTGCAGTTAGGCGCCGCGGGGCGCGGTGATGACATGCGCCTGGATCTTGCCGGTAATGGGCCCCGCGCCATAGCGCGCATGCAGGGCCTTTGTCGCTACGTCGACAGCCTGTTCCAGCATGTTTGCGCCGCGCGCTTCTATTTCGTTGCGCAGCGGCGTGCCTTGGCAAAAGGCGATCGCGGCGGTCTGTGGGGTATCGGCCCGGCTTTCGTAGGCCACCGTTTCAATCTCCTGCTGCCCGGTGAATCCGCCGCGGGCCAGATCGCCTGCGATCATCGCCAGATCATGGTAGCCATGGGGAACCCGGCTCATGAATTTTGGAGGATCGGCGGGAAACAGCTGTGCCAGGGCTTGCTCGACGGTGTCGGCGAATGCGTTGTCCTCGATACGATCCCACACGTTGAACAGGAATGTGCCACCGGGACGCAGGACACGGCGGGCTTCGGCAAAACCCGCCGGCTTGTCCGGCAGGAACATGTAACCGAACTGGCAGACGACGGCGTCGAAAGACTGGTCTTGGAACGGTAGCCGCATCGCGTCGGCCTGGCGCCAGGTGACGTTGCGGTTTGCGCCCAGATTCTCGGCTTGTTCGAGCATGGCGGGATTGAGATCCGTTGCGGTGATGGATGCGCCAGCGGGCAATTGGTCCGCGAGCAGGCGTGTTACCGCGCCCGTTCCCGCCGCAATCTCCAGGACGGACGCCGGACGTAACGCGGCCACGCGTGCGGCCAGGTCGGCCGCGTAGGGTTGGAAGATAAGGGGGACCATGTACCGCTGGTAGAACTGCGGTATGGATCCGGAAAAGATACGATCGCCAGCCGAAGTGTTCATGATGTTCGACTCCTGGGCAGACGTTTATTTTAGGCTTTCCAGGGCGGCTTGCGGCAATGCTTGACCCTCACGTAACGTCATGTCCCAGAGTTCGGTTTGCGCAATCAACGGAGGCATGCGGTGAGACTGAAAGTAGGAGAACTGGCCAAGCGTAGCGGATTGACGGTTCGCACGCTGCACCACTATCACGCGATCGGCTTGCTCACGCCTTCGGCGCGCGCCGAAAACGGCTATCGGCTATATGGCCGCGACGATATTGCCCGCCTGCACCAGATCCAGGCGTTGCGTCGTTTCGGACTGCCGCTGGCGGAAATCGGCGCCTACCTGGACCAGCCCGGCACTCCCCTGGACGAGATCATCGCGAAACAGATCGTGATGCTCGACCGCCAGATCCTGCAGGCCGCGCGCCTGCGCGAGCGTCTCGTGCAGCTGCAAGGCCAGTTGGCCGAGGGCACGGAGCCGGAACTGGCCGATTGGCTGACTACTCTGGAACTCATGACCATGTACGACAAGTATTTTTCCCCGGAAGAACTGGCGCGCCTGCCGATGTACCGGAACCAGAACGGCGACCCTGACTGGCTTGCCTTGATCGATGAAGTGCGCGAACAAATGGCGGGCGGCGTGGCCCCCGAAGAAGAACGCCCACGCGCACTGGCGCTGCGCTGGATGACCTTGCTTCTGCGCGATACGAATGGAGATCCGCGCCTGCTGGTGAAGCTGAATCGCATGCACGAACTGGAGCCGGCAATGCAGGAGCACATTGGCATTTCGCCGGAAATGCGCGCCTACGTGCTGCGAGCCTTCTCGGAAAGCAAGATGCGGCTCTATGAAAGACACCTCGCGCCCGAAGAGGCCCGGTACATGCGGGACCACTATGGTGACCGCATTGGCGAATGGCCGGGCCTGATCGCCGAAGTGCGGGACGCGATCGATGCCGGCGTGGCGCCGGATTCTGCGGCGGGGCTGGAGCTGGCGCGGCGATGGCTGGATCTGTTTCGCAGCTATGCGGGCAATGATGCGGCCACGCAGGCGAAGTTCCGGCATGCCCTGATGACCGAACCCGAACTCACCGCTGGCACGTGGGCCGATGACGCGACGCTGGGCTTCATGCGGCAGGCAATGGCGGCATTGGGCACGGCTATGCCCCCAGCCGCGCCTCCTCCGCCGCCAGATACGCATCCCGTGAAGGCAGCAGGTGTTCGCGGCAAACAGCCATGAGCGCTTCGCGGTTGCCGTCCTGCAGGGCATGAATCATTGCCCAATGCTCCTGCCTGGCGCGCTCGCGGTAGCCGGCAGCAGCCAGTGACCCGAAGCGTATGGGGTGGGTGCGGCGGGCGTATTCCTCGATTGCCTGGCCCAGCACCGCGTTGTCCAGCAGGCCGAAGAACTCGTGGTGAAAGCGCTGGTTGCTGCGGAACACGCGGCGCGTGTCGCCGTCGGCGACTGCCGCGTCGTGTTCGCGTTGCACGGCCACCAGCGCCGCCAGCCGCGCCTGCGGCACGGGCAGCGGGATCTGGCTGGCGGCATGCACTTCAAGCACTTGGCGCAGCGCGTACAGCTCCATGACTTCGCGCACCGAGAAGGCGCGCACGACCGCGCCGATGTTGCGCCTTTTCTCCACCACGCCCAGCGCCTCCAGCTCGGCCAGAACCTGGCGCACCACATGGCGCTTCAGGGCAAAGCGCGCCATGAGCTCGTCTTCGGTCAGGCGCTGGCGCGGGTGCAGCCGGCCGAAGACGATGTCTTCTTCGAGCGTGGCCACCGCGGCCTGGGCGGCGTCCGGGACGGGGGCGTGCGGAGAGTCAGGCGTCAGGACGTCCATGGCTGCCTACGATTTCGGCACCGTGTCGCGCGTAACGCCTGCGCGCAGGAAGTCGAAGTCCACGCCTTGGTCCGCCTGGGTCACCGTCTGCAGGAACAGCTTGCGGTAGCCGCGTTCGGCGGCCGGCCGGACGATGGGCTGGGCTGCGGTGCGGCGGGCCAGCTCGGCATCGTCCACCAGCAGCGCGATCTCGCGATTGGCCACCGACAGGCGGATGCGGTCGCCGTTCTGCACATAGGCCAGCGGACCGCCGATGGCGGCTTCGGGCGTGACATGCAGCACGATGGTGCCGGCGGCGGTGCCGCTCATGCGGCCGTCGGAGATGCGCACCATGTCCTTCACGCCGGCGCGCGCGAGTTTCTTGGGAATGGGCATGTAGCCGGCTTCCGGCATGCCGGGAGCGCCGGTCGGGCCTATGCGCTTGAGCACCAGGATGTCGTCGGCCGTGACGTCCAGGGCGTCGTCGTCGATGCGCCGCGCCATGTCCTCGGCATCCTCGAACACCACCGCGCGGCCCTCGTGTTCCATCAGCTTGGGGTTGGCGGCGGATTGCTTGATGATGGCGCCGCCCGGCGCCAGGTTGCCGCGCAGTACGGCCAGGCCTCCCACCGGGTAAATGGGCGAAGCCGCCGTGCGGATCACGTCCTGGGGGAAGGCGGGCGGCGCGTCGTCCAGCTCTGCGCCCAGGGTGCGGCCCGATACGGTGAGCGCGTCCAGATGCAGGTACGGGCGTAGTTCGCGCAGCAGCGCCGGCATGCCGCCGGCGTGGTGGAAGTCTTCCATGTAGTGCTGGCCCGAGGGCTTCAGGTCCACAAGCACGGGGGTTTCGCGGCTGATGCGGTCCAGGCCCGCCAGGTCGATGTCTATGCCAAGACGGCCAGCGATGGCCGTCAAGTGCACGATGCCGTTGGTGGACCCGCCAATGGCCAGCAGCACGCGCAGGGCATTTTCGATGGACTTGCCGGTCAGGATGCGGTCCGGCGTCAGGCGCGAGGCGGCCATGGCCACCGCCGTGGCGCCGGTCTTTTCGGCCACGCGCACGCGGTCCGCGGTGACGGCCGGGGCCGAGGCGCCGCCGGCCACCATCATCCCCAGCGCCTCGGTGATGCAGGCCATGGTGCTGGCCGTTCCCATGACGGAACAGGTGCCGACGCTGGCGACCAGCTGGTTGTTCACGTCCGCGATTTCGGCCGCGTCGATCTCTTCGGCGCGGTAGCGGCCCCAGTAGCGGCGGCAATCGGTGCAGGCGCCTACCCGTTCACCGCGATGCGATCCGGTCAGCATGGACCCGGTGACCAGCTGGATGGCGGGCACGCCCGCGGATGCGGCGCCCATCAACTGGGCCGGCACGGTCTTGTCGCAGCCGCCGATCAGCACCACGGCGTCCATGGGCTGGGCGCGGATCATTTCTTCCGTGTCCATGGACATGAGGTTACGCAGGTACATGCTGGTGGGCTGCGAGAAGCTCTCGTGCACCGAGATGGTGGGGAAATCCATCGGCAGGCCGCCTGCCAGCATGACGCCGCGCTTGACCGCTTCGATCAATTGCGGGGCGTTGCCATGGCAGGGGTTGTAGCTGCTGCCCGTGTTGACGATGCCGATGATGGGGCGCGACAGGGCGTCGTCCGTGTAACCGGCGCCCTTGATGAAGGCTTTGCGCAGGAACAGCGAAAAACCGGTGTCGCCGTAGTTGGTGAGCCCGCGGGCCACGCCGCGCGCGGCCGTGCCGGCGCTGTCGAAAGGGCCCTGGGCAGGCGCGCCGTTCTTGGTCTCGTCCTTCATTCTTTATCTCGATAATATTATTGATAATCTGATCCCAACATCATATCCAGCCTTTGAAATCGTTCGCAAGGGGTTTCTTGGGCAGACGGAATTGATCTTTTATATAGATCAGTCGATAGAAAAATTCTGATTCTTCTATCAAGGTGCTACCCCTACACTGGCGCGGTTGACGAGCCGGGCGTCCCTCTCATTCCTATACTCATCCCGGCAGGAGACCTACATGTCAGACCTGCGTCTGCGGCCGCGCCGCGTCGTCCTGTTTTCGCTGCTGGCCTTGTGCGCCGGTGTTTCCTCTCCCGTCCTGGCCGCCGACGCCTATCCCGACAAGCCGATCCGCATGATCGTGCCGTACCCGCCCGGCGGCGCGACTGACGTGATCGGCCGAGTGCTGGCGCAGGAACTGACAGGCGCGCTGGGACAGTCGGTGATCGTGGAGAACCGCGCAGGCGCGGCTGGCAACATCGGTGCAGACCAGGTCGCCAAGGCGCAGCCCGACGGCTACACGCTGCTGATGGGCGCCTTGACCAGCCATTCCATCAATGCCGCGCTGTACCGTGGGCGCGTCACCTATGACGTGGAGAAGAGCTTCGCGCCCGTGTCCATTGTGGGCACGGTGCCTCTCGTGTTCGTGGTAAACCCCTCGGTGCAGGCGAACACGCTGGCGCAGTTCATCGCGCTGGCCAAGTCCAAGCCCGGCTACATCACCATGGGGTCGGCCGGTAACGGTTCGCCCCAGCATCTGGCCGCCGAAATGTTCAAGCGCACCGCGGGTGTGGACGTGCTGCACGTGCCCTACAAGGGCAGTGGCCCGGCCATGACCGACCTGATGGGCGGTCAGGTGCTCAGCATGATCGAAACCGTGCCTGCGGCGCAGGGCAGCATCAAGGCCGGCAAGCTGCGCGCGCTGGCGGTGACTTCGGCGCAGCGTGTGGACGCGCTGCCGGATGTGCCTACCGCAGCCGAAGCCGGCTTGAAGGATTTCGAGGTCAGTTCCATGTTCGGCATCGTGGCGCCCGCAAACACCCCGGCGCCCGTGATCGAGCGCCTGAACGGCGAACTGAAGAAGATCCTGGCCAAGCCCGAGGTCAAGGCGTCGCTGCTGAACCAGGGCGCCATCGCCACCTGGACCACGCCCGCCGAGGCCGGCGCCCGCGTGTCCGCAGAGCTTGCCCGCTGGACCAAAGTCATCGACGAAGCCGGCGTGAAGGGGGATTAAACCTCCCAAGGTTGCGGCTTTACGTCACACGCCGGGAGTTCCGCCCAGAACTCCCGGCGATTTTGTTTGCGTGCAGCATCGCAAAAGACGCAACAAGGCTTGCGCGCAAAGTGTGGAAGACGCATTGAAATAATTGCGCATGCAAAGTTTTACGCTATGAACCACCAATGGGGACGCAATAAATCGCAATAAAGCCCTCGCGAGATTGTATACAGTGGTTGACCCCGAATAGACTAGGCCGTAATGTATTTTGCGGGCCTTCCGAGGACGGCAGAAGGGGGATAACAATGACAGACGACCAGGACGAGAAGTCGATTCTGTACACGCATTTCGGTACGCACAGTCCATATTGGCGCCTGTCCGCCGATAGCGACGCGTTTGAACTTGCAGCGGTCAAGGGTGCGGCCAATATCGCGATGGCGCTGCGTCCCGAACAAGCCCAGACGATACGCAGCCTGACTGGCATCACCTCCAGCGTGCGCATCGATATTTCGCTGTACGGCGATCTGCTCAAGCTGCATCTGGTAGGCCGAAAGATCAACCCCAACGAATGGGCCGGCACCGCATCCGCCCATTCCGATACCGAATCCGTGGCCAAGGATCTGGTCGAAGGCCTGTCCTTCGCCGAGACCGTGGTGTCCGAGGCCAACTCGGTCATTGTCATCGTCGACCAGAACGGCCGGGTCCAGCGCTTCAACAAGCTCAGCGAGGAATACACCGGCAAGCGCGAGCAGGACATCATCGGCCGCAGCGTCTTCGAAATGTTCATGACGCGCGAAGAAGCGATCGCGTCACGCCGCAATATTGCCGAGTTCTACAAGCGCGGCCAGTCCTACGAGGCCGAGCGACTGATCAACACGGTCAAGGGACCACGCCTTTTCCTGTTCCGCAACAAGTTCGTCACCAGCGGCAGCGGCGAGAAGCGCGTCTACCTGATCTGCTCGGG
The DNA here is from genome assembly GCF_035282245.1 of Achromobacter sp. D10. Classification (NCBI taxonomy): domain Bacteria; kingdom Pseudomonadati; phylum Pseudomonadota; class Betaproteobacteria; order Burkholderiales; family Alcaligenaceae; genus Achromobacter; species Achromobacter sp. D10. The sequence continues at coordinate 18,779 of NZ_JAYJLE010000018.1, read as the reverse complement.
CACCGACATTACCGAGGAACGCCAGGCGCAGGAGCGCCTGCGGGTGCTGGCCAATACCGACATGCTCACCAATCTGCCCAACCGGCACGCGATCACCACGCGGCTTAAGGCGGCGCTGGCGGCGGGGCAGGAAGGCCGGGGCGGCGTGCTGTTCCTGGACCTGGACAATTTCAAGCGCATCAACGATCACTACGGCCACGGCTTTGGCGACCGCCTGCTCAAGTCGGTCGCCGTGGCGATTTCCTCCTGCCTGTCCGAAGGGCAGACGCTGGCCCGGCTGGGCGGCGACGAATTCATCGTGCTGCACGAAGCCGCCCAGACCTGGGAACTGGAAGCCACCGCGCAACGCATCATCGAGCGCCTGCGCGAACCCTTCCGCCAGGGCCTGATAGAGGTCTATACCAGCTGCTCCATCGGCATCGCCATGTACCCCGAACACGGCGCCGACCTGGACAGCGTGGTGCGCAGCGCCGATATCGCCATGTATGTGGCCAAGGAAGCAGGGCGCCATACCTACCGCGTGTTCCAGCCCGAGATGGACCGCCGCAACGCGGACTACGTCTGGCTGGACACCAATCTGCGCAAGGCCTTGGCCGAAGACCACCTGATGCTGTACTACCAGCCCAAGCTGGCTGGGCGCAATGGCGAGGTCGATGGGGTCGAAGCGCTGGTGCGCTGGCGTTCGCCCGAGCGCGGCATGGTCTGCCCCAGCGCCTTCATCCCCTATGCCGAGGAATCGGGCCTGATTTCGCCCTTGGGCGTCTGGGTCATGCGCGAAGCAGCGCGGCAGGCGGCCGCCTGGAAGCGTGACGGATTGAATATACGCATCGCCATCAATATGTCCGCGCGCCAGCTCAACGACAAGGGCGTGGTCAGCGACTTCATGCGCGCCATCGGGGATGCCAGCCTGGACCCCTGCATGCTGGATATCGAATTGACCGAGAGCTGCCTGATCGATGACGAAGGCGCGGCCATCGAACTGATCAAGCAGTTCCGGCAACTGGGCGCGCGCGTTCACCTGGACGATTTCGGCACCGGCTATTCCTCGCTGTCGCAGCTTGCCCGCATTCCGCTGGACGCCATCAAGCTGGACGCCAGTTTCGTGCGCGGCGTCAACGAGAATCCGGTGTCGCAGGCTTTGGCGCGCGCGATCGTGGCCGTGGCGCGCACGCTGGAGCTCAAGGTCATCGCGGAAGGCGTGGAGACGACCGAAGAGGCCGTCTTCGTTGACACTCTGGGCGTGGACGCCAAGCAGGGCTATCTGTACGCCAAGCCCATGCCGGCGGCCGAACTCACCGCCTGGCTGGCCCAGCGCCGCCGGCTGCATCTCATCGCCTGAGGCAGCCGGCTTTCCGCTACCGCATCAATGCATGGTGGCTTCCTGCGCGGACTCCGCGCTGGAAGCGGTGCGCCGGTTCTGCGCGATCACCAGACGCTCCATGTAGGCGCGGTCCTTCGGGTCGATCGAGAACGCGGCTTCGACCCAGTCCTCGGTAATGTCCATCAGCTCTGAACGCGACAGGCTCAGCACGCGCTGGCGCGCGCGCAGCATGGCGCGCATGCCGTTGAGCTTGGGCCGCATCACGTCGATGAAGGTGCGCGTGGCCTTGTAGGCATCGCCCGGCTCGAACAGCACGTCGACCAACCCCCTGCCATGGAACCATTCGGCCGTGTGCGATTCGCCGGAGCCGATCAGTTCTTCCGCCAGCTTCATGCCCGAGCGCCGCGCCACCAGGGAATAGCCGCCCATGCCGGGAAAGAGATTGAACGCCATTTCCGGAAAACCCATGCGCGCGGTGTTCTGCGCCAGGACGAAGTGATGGGCAAGCGCGGCTTCGAAGCCGCCGCCTAGCGCCGTGCCTTCGATCATCGCGAGCGAGATGGCGCCGGTATCGAAGCCGCGGGTGGCGGCATGCACGCAATCCACGCAAGCGCGGGCATAGGCCCGGAGCGCTTCGCGCTTGCCGGTGCGTATGGCTTCGGCGAAGAAGTTCAGGTCGCCGCCCACGTTGTAGATCTGAGGGACCAGCGATCCCGTGACCCAGAAATCGATCGGCAGGCCCGAGTCCTTGGCGGCGCGCGCCAGCGTCATGATCTCGTCGATCAGTTCATGGTTGAAGCACGGACGCGGTTGCGCGCGAAGCATCATCCACATGACACGACGTCCCTCCTCATAGAACGCCGAGAGCTGCTTCAGGTTGCCTGCGGCGGTGAAGGGGTGGCAATCCGGATGAATGAGTTGATTCATTTACTTTCGTCCAATTGATCAAGGTGAGTCGGAGTACTACGGGATCAGCCTAATACAGACCTTCCGGCTCTCGTCTCATGCAAACCTCGTCCAGCTGGCCAGACTTGTCCGTAAGTCAAAGGCCCGAGTGATCAATGGAGAAAAGCGGCAAACGCGCGCGGCTGCTCAACCCATCAGGCGATGGGGGCATGGGTAAAACGGATGAGGGATACACGCAAATCCGCGGCGATCCGGGCGATGCGCCGCGAGCGCGCCGAAGGCAGCGCGCTCATGCGTTGGGATGAGGGACAGTGGACCCGTTCAGGCGACGCCGCCGTTGGCGCGCAGGATCTGGCCGTTGACCCAACCGGCCTGCGGACTCGCCAGGAACGACACCACGTTGGAGATGTCCTCGGGCTGGCCCAGGCGTTCCAGCGGAGGCATTTTGGCGTAGTGCTCGATCAGTTCGGGACTCTTGCCATTCAAGAAGAGTTCGGTGGCGACGGGGCCGGGAGCCACTGCATTGACAGTGATGCGGCGTCCGCGCAGTTCCTTGGCGAACACTTGCGTAAGGCTTTCCACCGCGGCCTTGCTGGCGATGTAGACGGAGTAGTTCGGCAGGTTGAGCGCGATGGTGGTGCTGGACACGTTGACGATGCTGCCGCCATCGGCCAGCCGGGTGGCGGCTTCGCGCAGCGTGTTGAAGGTGCCGCGCGTATTGATGCCGAAGGTTTGCTCATACAGCTCGTCGCTGGTCTCGGCCAGCGGCACCATCTTCAGGATTCCGGCGCTGTTGACCAACACGTCGATGCGGCCCAGTTCCGATTCGACCTGATCGAACATGGCGCGCACCTCGGCCGCCTGCGACACGTCGGCGCGCACGACGATGGCGCGGCCGCCAGCCGCGCGGATTTCGCCGGCCAATGCGTCGGCTTCGGCGGCGCGGGAGGCGTAGTTGATGGCGACGGCGCAGCCGTCGCGCGCCAGGCGCCGGACGATGGCGGCGCCGATGCCGCGCGATCCGCCGGTGACGAGCGCAATGCGTTGCGTGGGCTGGGAATTCATGTCGTATCTCCGATGGGTTGAAGGGTAAGGCGCATCTTGAACTATTTCGGAAAAAAGATAATTACTCTATATTCGCTAACATAATTTCATTTACATTAATAATGAGCGGCTGACCATGGACCGGTTCCAGGAAATGCAGGTGTTTGTGCGCATTGCCGAAAGGGGCAGTTTTTCCAAGGCCGCCGAGGACTTGCAGATCCCTCGCCCCACGGTCACCAATCTGGTCAAGCGGATGGAAGCGCGGCTAGGCGCCCGCCTGCTGGAACGCACTACGCGCCAAGTGCGGCTCACCCACGATGGCGAGGCGCACTACCGGCGCTGCGTGCGTTTGCTGGCTGACTTGGAAGAAGCCGACGGCGCCTTTCTAGATACGTCGCCCAAGGGACTGCTGCGGGTCAATGCCCAGGGCACGCTGACCCGGTTTTTCGTGATGCCGGGCTTGCCCGCTTTCCTGGAACGCTATCCCGACATCGTCCTGCAACTGGGCGAGGACGACCGCCTGGTGGATCTGGTGCGCGAGGGCGTGGATTGCGTACTGCGCACCGGCGTGTTGCAGGATTCATCCCTGGCCGGCCGCCAGATTGCGCTGATGCCGCAAGTGACGGTGGCCAGTCCCGCCTATCTGGAGCGTTTCGGCGAGCCCCGGCGCCTGGAGGATCTGGAAAGCCATCAGGCGGTGAACTACCTGTCGAGCGCGACCGGGCGCGGGCTGCCGCTGGATTTCACGGTCGAGGGGCGCAACGTCCAGGTGCGGCCCCGGGCCGTGGTCAGCGTCACGGGCGCGGAACTCTACACCAGCGCGGCGCTGGCCGGGTTGGGACTGGTGCAAGTGCCGCGCTATCGCGTGGAGCGCGAACTGGCGGCGGGCGAGTTGAAGATCGTGCTGCCCGGGGCGCCACCCGCGCCCATGCCCGTGTCGGTGCTGTATCCGCAGAACCGCCAGGTATCGGCGCGGGTGCGTGTTTTCACGCAGTGGCTGGCGGAGGTCATCGCCGCCGGCCTGGCTCAGACGATACCGGTCAGGTAATACACCGCGATCGCCAAAAAGACCGACGCGGTCGATATCAGCGTGATGGCGAAAATGTCCCCGTAGGACTGGCGATGGGTCAGGCCCGTGACCGCCAGCAGGGTAATGACCGCTCCGTTGTGCGGCAGGGTATCCATGCCGCCGCTGGCCATGGCGGCGATACGGTGCAACACCTCCATGGGGATGCCCGCCGCGTGGGCGCTGTCGATGAAGGTCTGCGCCATGGCCGCCAGCGCAATGCTCATGCCGCCCGAGGCGGATCCGGTGATGCCGGCCAGCGAGGTGACCGCCACCGCTTCACCCACCAGTGGATCGGGGATGGCCTTGAGCGCGTCGGCAACCAGCAGGAACCCGGGCAGGGCGGCGATAACGCCGCCAAAGCCGTATTCCGCCGCGGTGTTCATTGAAGCCAGCAAGGCGCCGGACACGGCGCTCTTGCTGCCTTCCGCGAAATGCGCCTTGATGCCGCGGAACGAAAACAGCAGGATGGTGACGATGCCCGCGATCAGCGCGCCCATTACCGCCCACAGCGCTACCTGGTCTTCGGCGTTGACCGGCATGGGTTTGGGCAGGCCCGGCAGCGCCACTTCGGATCCGGCCGGATACCAGCCCGGTATCCAGCGGGTAAGCAGATAGTTGGCCACGCCCACCACTACCAAGGGCAGCAGCGCAATCAGCGGGTGGTGCTCGCGTTCAGTGGGCGGCGTGACCGGTTCGTTGCGCAGGTCCGTGCCGTAGGTCTCGCCGGCGGCGGCCGCGCGCTTGCGCCGCCACTCCAGATAGGCGATGCCGGCGGTCAGCGTGAAGCAGGCGCCGATCAGGCCCAGCCATGGCGCTGCCCAGGTCGTGGTTTCAAAAAAAGTGGTGGGGATGATGTTCTGGATCTGCGGCGTGCCGGGCAGGGCCGTCATGGTGAACGTGAACGCGCCCAAGGCGATTGCGCCCGGCATCAGCCGCTTCGGGATGCCGCCCTGGCGGAACATTTCCGCCGCGAACGGGTACACGGCGAATACCACCACGAACAGGGACACGCCGCCGTAGGTCAGCACGGCGCAGACCAGCACGATGGCCATGATGGCGCGCTCGGCGCCGATCAAGCGCAGCACCGCCTGCACGATGGCGCGTGAGAAGCCGGACAGCTCGATCAACTTGCCGAACACGGCGCCCAGCAGGAACACGGGGAAGTAAAGCTTGGCGAAGCCCGCCATGCGTTCCATGAATATGCCAGAGAATACGGGCGCCAGCGCCGACGGGTCGGTCAGCAATACCGCGCCCATGGCTGCGATGGGCGCGCACAGGATCACGCTATAGCCGCGATACGCCGCCAGCATCAGAAACGCCAGCGCCGCCACCACGATGAACAATCCGGTCATTCGGTACTCCAGGAATGAAGAGATAAGGGGTGGGAACAGGGCCTACACCTTACCGCATCACACCGGATGTCTTGTTTGCAGCGGCCGGGACTCAGCGTTCCAGCAGCGCCAGCGCCTGGCGGGCGATGTCCAGGTCGATCGCCGCGTCTTCGCCGCCGCCCATGAACCAGGCGGCGGAAAGTCCGCACCAGGCCAGGATCCATTGCAGCAGCCGGCGGCGCTCCAGGCCGGATTGCTCGACGATGATCTCCAGTCGCCGCTCGAAGCGCCCCGGCACGATGGCCACGGGCGGAACCGGATCCGCCAGGTCCGGGTTGCAGAAGATGTTGGCGTAGTCGAAGGCGCGCTCGCCATGCAGGCGCTTAGGGTCGATGACCAGCCAGCCGCGCTCGCCGAAGTCCAGGATGTTGTCGTGGTGCACGTCGCCGTGCAGCACCGCCAGGTCGCGCGGACTGTCGAGCAGGATGCGGGCGTGGCGCGCGCTGTGTGCCAGGATGCCGCCTCGCGCCTGCGCCATGGGCCACAGTTCCTCGAACCATGCTTCCAGCGGACGCAGCGCGGGCAGGGGCCGGGCGCGCGGCGCATGCAGATCTTGCAGCACGCCGCAGATGATGCGGGTGGCTTCGTCGTCGCGTCCGTTGCGCGCGTACTCGGCCAGCGAACGCGCGCCCGTGGCCCGCTCCAGCAAGATGGCCTCGTCGTCGTGCGCCAGTACGCGGGCTGCCCCCTGGCCGTCCCACCAGCGCATCAGCACGCCGCCTTGCTTTTCGTCTTCTTCGTGCGAGACCTTGAGCATGGCGGGCTGTCCCCGGTGGCGTACCGGCAGCAATTGCGCCGCGCGCGTGACGATGGGGGCGCCATCACGCACGAGATGCCAACGCGAGAGGTAGGTGTCGAACATGGAGTGGCAGGCAGGATCGGGGTCCCTATAGTAGAGCCCGGCGCGGCAGCAGTGCGGTGACCGCTGCTGCCACCGCATTGCCCGCCGCACTGGCGACGATGGGCAGCAGGTAAGAGCCGCTGATGTCATACGCATAGCCTGCCGCCACCGGCCCGATCAGGGTGCCGAAGGCCACGCTGGTGTAGAGCGCGCCGATGATGCCGCTGACATGGCGTCCGCCGAAGTAGTCCATGACCACGGCGGGCATGAGCGCGACCCAGCCCCCGTAGAACGCTCCGAATACCAGTGCGAACAAGGTCAGCGACCAGAACTGGCCGCAAGCGGCCCATAGCGCGAGCGACGCGCCCATGCCGCCGTACATGGCGCCGAGCGACACGCGCCGGCCCAGTCGGTCGGCCAGCGTGCCCAACAGGAATCGGCCCGCCGTGCTGCCCACGCCCACCATGCCCAGCAGCAGCACGGCCTGTCCTGATGCGATGCCCCGATCCAGCGCGTATGGGACCAGATGCACGAACGGCACGAAGACGCCGAAGGCGCCCGCCATGCTGGCAAGGTATAGCAGGGCAAAGGCCTTGCTGCGGATGGCGGCGCGCACCGGCACGCCCGCGGGTGTGGACGGCGTCATGGCAACAATGGGGGGAGCAGCTTCGCCGTCGGGCTGCAAACCGTGGTCTTGCGGCGAGTTTTCCACCCATAGCGCGGCCGCGCACCCGGCGACAGCCACCAGCGCGGCCAGCGCCAGATAGGCGGCGCGCCAGCCCCACAGGCCGATCATTTCGGCCGCGAGCGGCGGCACGAGCAACGTGCCCACGCCAATGCCGCTGACCGCGAGCCCGGAAGCCAGTCCGCGCCGGCGCAGGAACCAACGTTGCACCGCGCCTATCACTGGCACGTACGCGCAGCCCACGCCTAGCCCGACTCCGAGGCCATAGGCCAGATAGATCTGGGTCAGATTTTGCGCGGCGCTGGCCAGCGCCAGACCTAGTGCCACTAGCAGCATGCCCAGCCACGCCATGCGGCGCGAACCGTAGCGGTCCGCGAGCGGGCCGCTGATCACGCCAAAGCCGAAATAAAGGAATCCCGCCACTGAGAACACCAGCGACACCGCGCCGCGCGAGGCGGAGAAGTCGCGTTGCAGAGCATCGAGGAAGGCGCTGAAGGAATAGGCGCTGCCGAAGCCCAGCAAGGTGATCAGGAAGGCCGCGGCCACCACGCGCCATCCTTGAAAGAGATGCCTGGCGGCAGGCAGGGTGGTGCGTTGTTGCGCTGGCATAAGCGTCTCCTGCGTCAGCATGCCGGCCGGCGCAAATGCCAGTCCGTGGCCGCCTGGAAGGCGGCGCCCAGTTGGAACAGCACGGGCTCGCCCAGATGGGCGCTCACCAGTTGCATGCCCATCGGCATGCCAGTCTCGCCCTGGCCCGCAGGCAAGGTCAGGCAGGGATGGCCCGTCATGTCGAATACGCAGGTATAGCGCTGCAGCGCGCGCACCAGCGCGGGCTGCCGGCCCAGGACGCTGACGGCTTCCAGGGTGAGCGCGGGCATGGGCTGCACCGGCGTCAGCAGCGCGTCGGCCTGGGTGAACAAGGCGTCGACTTCGCCCCGCAGGGCCATGCGGCGCAGCAGGATGCGTTGATAGTCGGTGCCCGACACGACGCCTGCGGCCTCGATCACGCTGGCCAGTACCGGCCCGTATTCGTCCCGCCGCGAGGGGTAGGTGCCTGCGTGCGCAACGGCCGCTTCGACTGCGCAGAGCGGCGCCCAGTCGCGCACCGCCTGCGCGGCGTCTTCGACGGGAAAGCGCAATGGCACCACGGTTGCGCCCAGCTCGCGGAAGGTTTGCATTGCTGCCGCCAGCATGCGCTGGGTGAGCGGATCGACGTCCCGGGTGTTCCAGGCGGAATCCACGCCGATCCGCAGTCCGTGCACCGGCGCTTCGGCCAACCGGGCATAGCATGGCACGGGCGCTTGCAGCGCGGTCGGGTCCAGCGGATCCGCTCCTGCAATTGCCTCGAGCAGCAGGGCGGCGTCTTGCGAGCTGCGCGCAATGACGCCGGCATGATCCAGCGAGGCCGCCAGCTCGAACACGCCATGGCGGCTGACACGGCCCCAGGTCGGTTTGATGCCGGTCAGGCCGGTGGCCGCGCAAGGCCAGCGGATGGAGCCGCCGGTGTCCGAAGCCGTTGCCCCGAAACACAGGCCCGCCGCGGTGGCCGCTGCCGATCCGCTGGACGAGATGCCGGGCCAGTAGGCCGCATTCCACGGGTTGCGCGGCGGCTCGACGCTCGGATGATGATCGGAGTAGGCGCCCTCGGTCATTTGCAGTTGACCCAGCAGCACGGCGCCCGCCATGCGCAGGCGGCGGACCACCGTGGCGTCGTGGTCCGCTGCGACGCCACGGTAGATGGCGGTGCCGGCGGCAGTCGGCACGCCCTTGCGCCGGAACAGGTCCTTGAGTGCGATGGGCATGCCATGCAGGGGGCCGCGGTAACGCCCCTGGCGTATTTCGGCTTCCGCGGCCCGCGCCTCCTGCATTGCGCTGGCCGCCGTTACGTGGGCGTAGCTGCGCAGGGCGCCGTCCAGCGTCTCGATACGCTGCAATTGGGCGCGTGTGATTTCCACCGGCGAGATCTCGCCCGATTGGATCAGGGTGGCGAGCGAGCTCAGGTCCTGGTAGTGGAGGCCGGCAGCGGCGGGGCGCGCGGCCTTGATGCTTTCCGTATAGTTCATCTATTCTTTATCCATCTTGCGTGCATCACGGGATCGTCAAAATTAAATCCTGAATAGCGCGGTGGCAAAGCATGATTTCTATCTCTTATAAGTTAGAAAAACTAAATTATTTGTGAGGCTGAGAAATGGCCATTCAACGACTGCCGCCGCTCAATGCGCTGCGGGCCTTCGAGGCCGCGGCTCGCCATTTGTCCGTGAAAGACGCGGCGCAAGAGCTGTGCGTGACGCCTGGCGCGGTCAGCCAGATGATCAAGTCGCTCGAGCAGCATCTGGGTGTGGCCCTGTTCCTGCGCGTGAACCGCGGTATTCAGTTGACGGACGCTGGCCACGGCTTTCTGCCGCCGGTGCGCAACGCCTTCCGCCAGATACTGGCCGCGTCCGCGCGCATTTCGCTGCCGCCCGAGAACCGCGTGCTTACGGTCAGCACCACCGCTTTCTTCGCGTCGGCATGGCTGATTCCCCGGCTGCACGATTTCCATAGCCGCCACCCGGAGATCGACCTGCAGATCGTCACCAGCAACGCGTTGGCGGCTTTCGGCCGGGACGGCGCCGACATTGCCATCCGGCATGGACTGGGCCGCTACCCAGGACTCCAAAGCGAACATCTGTTGACCGTGGAAGTGGCGCCGGTGGCGTCGGCCGATCTGGTGGCAAAGCTGGGCACGCCTCTGAAACCCGACGACCTGCTGGGCTGGCCCCGCGTGCACGACGAGGGCCGCAATGGCTGGCAGCTTTGGTTTGCGGCGCAGGGAGTGGAGGACTCGGGCACGCCCAGGGGACCCGCCTTCGATGACGGCAGCCTGCTTCTGAAGGCGGTGGCAACAGGCCAGGGCGCCGGCCTGCTGCCCGTGGCGATGGTGCAAGACGAGCTCACGGCCGGACGGCTGATCCGGCTGGCAGGCGACGCCTGGCTGGAGGAGTTTGGGTATTACCTGGTGTGGCCGGGCCGGGGCGCCCTGCCGGACAAGGCGCAGGTGTTCCGCAATTGGCTCCGGACATGGGGCGTGGGGTAAGGCCTCGGCGTGGCGGCCTGTTGCGGATCTACGGTGTCGCCGACAGGGCTGCCGCCCTGCGCGCCAGTTCCGCCACGCCGAAGCTGGTCGCCAGCGAGTGATCGTCCAGCGCTTCCAACGGCACCCAGCGGGCCTCGGCGGCGTCGTCGCCCGCTACCGGTTCGCCGGATTGCCAGCGGCACAGCACGGCGATCAGGATGAAATGGCGGCGCAGCGCGCCCGTGTCGTCGCGGTCGTAGACATCCACGGCGTCGAATACGCGCAAAGGTTCCGCGCGCACGCCGGTTTCTTCCAGCAGTTCGCGCGCTGCAGCGGCATGGAGGCTTTCGCCCGCGTCGATCTTGCCGCCGGGAAAGGCCCAGCGGCCCTGGTCTGGCGGGTTGGCGCGGCGCACCAGCAGCACGCGGCCGTCGCGGACCACTGCGGCGATCGTGGCGGCGATGGGGCGTTGGGGTGAGGGCGTGGACATGCGCGGTTCCTTTGTATGACGGCCCATGGGCCCTGGTCCGCCAGGGTACGCCAAGCTGGCCCTAGCGCAAATCCTCGTAGTGCCGGGCCGGCTCCCTGGTGCACACTGTCAGCCGCGCTCATATCTGCGCGCATCGCACAGGGAGCGGGAGGGCAGCATGGATACACCGGACCGGCAGTTGCGCTATTTCTTGCGCATCGCGGAACTCAAATCGCTATCGCGGGCAGCGGAGGACCTGGATCAGACCCAGTCGGGGCTCAGCCGGCAGCTAGCCGCGCTGGAAGCCCACGTGGGCAAGCCCCTGTTCGTGCGCACCGGGCGCGGAGTGGAACTGACCGAGGCAGGCGCGCGCCTGCTTGACGGCATCCAGCCCGCTTACCGCAGCATAGACCGCGTGCTTGAAGCCGTGCGCCAACGCGAGGGCGTCACGCAGGGAACGGTCCGCCTCGCCACCGTGCACACGCTCAGCTACTACTTCATGGCGGAGGTAGTGGCCAGTTTCGTCAGCAGCCATGAGCACGTGAACCTGTCCGTCATGGGGCGCAGCTCGCCGGAGGTTGTGGCCTTGGTAGAAAGCGGCAAGGCGGACGTGGGTTTCGTCTATGACGCGGCAGTCGCATCCGACAATCTGGCCTCCGCCCCGCTGTTTGACGATGACATGTGCCTCATTGTGCGTGGCGACGTGGTGATGCCGCAGGAGGTCGACCTGGCCGGCATGGATCTGCGGCTGGTGGGGTTCCCGCCGCACTACGCGCTGCGCAAGATGATCCACAGCGCCGGGCTGGAACCTGAATTCGTGGCCGAGGCCGAAACCATAGACGCCATGCTCAAGCTGGTGTCCTCGGGCGTGGGCGCCTGCATCCTGCCGTCCCGCATTCCCGATAAGCTGCTGACCGAATACGGCTTGCGCAAGGTCGGGGTCCATAGCCCCATTTTGCGGCGGCGCGTGGTCGCCATTACGCTCGCCAACCGCCAGCCCCTGCCGTTGGTGAGCGAGCTGCTGGCCGTCGCGCACCGCATCGCGCGGCAATGACCCTCCGGCCGCTATCCGAATAGCAGCTATGACCCTGGCTGCATGGCGGTATGCAGGCAGGCTTTCCATACTGTGCATACCTCGCGCGGCGTCCGGTGGCGCCGAAGGCGCGGGCATGACACAAGGGGAAGATATGAGCACCGCATTACGAGAGAAATCCTATTTCGACACCCGTGCCACGCAGGAAATGGCGCGCCATCTGCACGCCGTTCCGCGCAGCATCCAGGAAACCATGGCCTATGCCTGTCGCATCCTGGCCATGACCGAGCAGGAGGCCGGGCTCGCCGGCCAGATCAGCGTGCGCTCGCAGCGTCCCGGGGCGTATTGGACCCTGCGTTTCGGGTTGGGCTTTGATGAAGCCACGCCAGCCGATTTCATCGAGGTGGACCGCGACCTGCACACGCTGACGGGCGAGGGCATGGCCAACCCGGCCACCCGATTTCACCTGTGGGTGTACGAGGCCCGGCCCGACGTGCAATCCATCATCCACACGCATTCGCCCTGGGCCTCGGCGCTGGCCGCGGCGCGCCAGCCCCTGGTGATTTCGCAGATGGACATGACACCGCTGCACGACGACTGCGCGTTCCTGGGCGATTGGCCTGGCGTGCCGATCGCGGACCAGGAAGGGGTGATCATCTCCAAGGCGTTGGGCGGCAAGCGCGCCATCATCCTCGCGCATCACGGCTATCTGACCGCCGGCGGCAGCTGCGAAGAGGCGACCTACCTGTCGGTGTACCTGGAACGCGCGGCGCGCATGCAGATCCGCGCGCAGGCGTTCGGGCCGCTGACGCCCGTGGACGATGCCCTGGCGCGCGAAGCGCACGACTACCTGCTCAAGCCTTCGATCGTCAACGCGACGTTCAACTACTGGGCCCGGCAGACGCACGGCATTGCGCCCTTGCCGCTGCCCGCCGCCTGACGCCGCGCAGCCCATTCTTCCAGAACTCTTTTTGGGGAGTCATGATGATGACGACCAAGCCTGCGGCTGCGCGCTCGCGCCGCGATTACGTGACGGCCGGACTGGCCAGCATGATGGGCACCACGATCGAGTGGTACGACTTTTTTCTCTATGGCACCGCTGCCGCGCTGATCTTCAACAAGATCTTCTTCCCGTCCTTCGACCCCTTGACGGGCACGTTGGCGGCGTTTGCCACCTATTCAGTGGGCTTTTTCGCGCGGCCGCTGGGCGGCGTGATATTCGGCCACTACGGCGACAAGATCGGGCGCAAATCCATGCTGCTCATCACTTTGCTGTTGATGGGCGTGCCCACCATTCTCATCGGGCTGATTCCGTCCTACGAGCAGATCGGCTACTGGGCGGCGGTGCTGCTGGTGATGATGCGCTTCCTGCAAGGCATAGCGGTGGGCGGCGAATGGGGCGGTGCCGTGCTGATGGCAGTGGAGCACGCGCCGGAGGGCAAGAAGGGCTTTTTCGGCAGCCTGCCGCAAGCCGGCGTGGCGCCCGGACTCATCCTGTCCTCGCTGGCGATGGGCGCGGTTGCAACCTTGCCCGAGGCCGACATGCTGGCGTGGGGCTGGCGCCTGCCGTTCCTGGCCAGCGTGGTCCTGCTGCTGGTGGGATGGTTCATCCGGGTCAAGGTCGCCGAGTCGCCCGACTTCGAGCAGATGAAGGAAAAGGGCGCCAAGGTCGAGGTGCCAGTGGCTGTGGTGCTGAAGCATCATCGCCGCGCCTTGATGGTGGTGGTGGGCGCCAGGCTGGCGGAGGTGACCTGGTTCTATACGGTGGTGACTTTTTCGTTGGCCTACGCCACGGGCACCCTGGGCATCCCGCGCTCGGTCATGCTGGACGCCACCATCTGGGGCGCGGCCGTCGCGCTGTTCACCATGCCTCTGTTCGGCATGCTGGGTGACAGGATCGGCCATAAATGGGTGTTCATGGCCGGCACGCTGGGCATCCTGGCGTGCGCGCCCGTGTTCTTCCAGCTGCTGGGCACGCGTGACACGGAGTGGATCATTCTTGCGGTCTGCCTTGCCGTCGGCCTGGTCTACGCTTGCCTGTACGGGCCGGAAGGCACCTTGTTCTCGAGCCAGTTTCCCCCCGAGGTGCGCTATACGGGCATTTCGCTCGCGGTGCAGGTTTCTGGCGCCATCGGCGGCGGGCTGGCGCCGATCGTGGCGACCTGGCTGCTGGCCAAGGGTGGAGGCGACCCCCGATACGTGGTGTGGTACTTGAGCATGCTGGGAGTGATCGCCTTGTTCAGCGCCTGGCTGATGCGCAGCGACGCCGCCGCGGCGGCTGCCTTGCGAGTGCCCGCCCGCGCAAACCTGAGGACGCCATGAAGACCATCGACTATTACTTCTGGATGAACTCCGACTGGGCCTATCTGGGCGCCGACAGGCTGGAGGCGCTGGCGGCCCGCCAGCAGGCGCGGATTCGCTACCTGCCGGTGGACTTGCCCGAGGTTTACGCCCGCACCGGGGGCATCCTGCTTGGGCTGCGCTCGCCCGAGCGCCAGGCCTACCGGGTGACGGAACTGGCGCGCTGGTGCCGCAAGCTGGGCATTCGTGTCAATCCGCAGCCTGCGTACATGTGCCCGGATGCCGGCCTGGCTTCGCGTATCGTCATTGCGGCGGACCACGCCGGACTGCCGGTGGCGGCGCTGTACAAAGCCATTCTGAAAGCCGAGTGGTGCGACGAGCAGGACATCTCCGACGCAGCCACCTTGCGTGCCATTCTGGAGCGCCTCGGGCTGGATGCCCCGGCGCTGCTGGCCGCGGCTGGGGAACCAGCCATCGAGGCGGTCTACCGCCGCAACACCAACGACGCCGTGGCGGCCGGGGTGTTCGGATCGCCCGCTTACGTGTACCGGGGCGAGGTGTTCTGGGGCCAGGACCGGCTGGAAATGCTGGAAGAGGCTGTGGCCGCCTGACCGGGCAGAACGGATTGACGGCCATCGCGGTCGCATACGCGAGGGGAAGGACGGCCGTCGATACCGTTTCAGATGTGCTTGCCTTGCGGCAGCACGCTCAAGGCGATCAGGGCGACGAGACTGGCGGCCATGACGTACAGCGCCGGCGCGAAAGCCACGCCCGTGGTGTACGTGATCCAGGTCAGGATTGCCGGGGCGAAGCCGCCGAGCACGGTCACCGCGGTGTTGTACGTCAGGGACATGCCCGACGAGCGCACCGCGGTGGGGAACACCTCTGACAGCGCCGCGGGCGCCACGCCTACGTACATCGCCACCATCAGGCAGAACAAGGATTGCACGACGATCAGCGTCATCTGCGTGTGCGACGCCTGCAGCCACATCATCAGCGGGTATACGGCGACCAGCAGCACGGCCGCGGCGGCGCGCAGCATGTTGCGGCGTCCGAAACGGTCGGACAGCGTGCCGGAGAAGACGCAACCCGCAGTGAGGAACAGATTGCCCACCAGCGCGGCCAGGAAGGCTTGCGAACTTGTGAATCCCATCGATTTCTGCACGTAGATCGGCATGAAGATGATGAGCGCGTAAGGTCCGACTGCCCAGAGTACCGACATGCACAGACCCGTCAGCAGTTCCTTCGGATAGTCGCGGATGACAGCCAGTAGCGGCGCTTTGATGCGGGCGTTCTGGCGGGCTTGGCGCTCCTGTTCTTCGCGGAAGTGCGGCGTTTCGTCCAGCGCGGCGCGCATCCACAAGCCAACCGGCGCGATGGCCAGGCCGATAATGAAAGGAATGCGCCAGCCCCATTCGCCCACTTGGTCTTCGGTAAGCAGCGTGGTGACCAGCGTCGCTACGAGTGCGCCCAGCAAATTGGAGATCCCCATGCTGGCCTGCAGCCAGGAGGCATACTGGCCACGCTTGCCTTCGGGAGCGTGCTCCACCAGGAATGCCGTTGCGCCGCCGACTTCGCCGCCGGCAGAGAAACCTTGCAGCACGCGGCCACAGACGATCAGCAGCGGGGCGCCCACACCGATGGCGGCATACGGAGGCGCGGCTGCAATCAACAGCGTGCCCAGGGCCATCAGCATGATGGTCAGCGTCAGCGTCGCCTTGCGGCCGGCCCGGTCGCCGTAGGATCCCAGCACGAGCGCGCCCAGCGGACGGACCACGAAGCCCAGGCCGAACGCCAGGAACGAGGTCATCAACTGTACGGTTGGATTGGCGTCCTGAAAAAAATTCTGCCCGATGTAGACAGCGAACAGGGCATAGACGGTGAAGTCATACCACTCGAGGGCATTGCCGGCTGATGCGGCGATGACCGCCTTGCGGCCGCTGCGGTCCCGGGCGGGGTGGGGGGCGTGCCGGGTTGGCACGGCTTCGGCTCCCAGGTTCATGGAGATGTCCTTCATTGTTTCCCAGTTCTGATCGTGAGGTTCGGGGCGCGTTTGGCGTGCGGATTTTTGGGGGCCCCGGAACAGACGAGCGCATCATAGGAACCAATTTCGATAATGTCGTATTACCTTTTGTTCCTGCTCCATAACATCACATTAATCCCTGAGCTGCGTCATAGCAGGCGATGGGGGACGGTTCAGAGCGGACTAAGGGATAACCCCGAGGTGTTTACATGGGCCAGCCCGCGCCTAGTTCTGTTGTTCGAGGTTGTGCAACACGTTGATGAAGGCCAGCGCGGGGCGCGACAAGGGCTGTAATTGCAGATGAAAGACGTTCACCGGCGCGCTTACCGTGCCGCGTATGGGCACCGCCACCACCTTCGACCAGGTCGGACCCGCCACGGTGATTTCGTCCACAAGAGCAACGCCTGCGCCCGCCTGCACCAGAGCGCAGGCGACATGGGCCTGCTGCACTTCGATGAGCGGCTCCGGCCGCGAGTCCTCGTCGCCGAACAAGCGGTTGATCAGCATGCCGAACGGGATGTCCGCGCTGTAGCCGATGAGCGGCTCCATGACCAGATCGCGTATTTCCACCTGGCCTTGGGCGGCCAGCGGGTGTCCCTTGGGAAGGACCGCGACGATTTTGTTTTCGTAGAGGGGCTGTGAGGCCAGGCTAGGGTGTTCCACCGGCATGTAGGCCACGCCCAATTCCACTTGCTGAGTCAGCAGCGCCTGTTGCAGCGTTGCGGGAATCTGGGTCTGCAGCACGATACGCATCTGGGGGTAGCGCCTGCGGAACTGGGCAATAGCCCGCGGCAGCAGGGATTGGCCCAGGCTGGGGCTGCAAGATAGCCGTAATTGCCCTTCGCGGTTTTCGACGAGATTGTCGGCAACCTCGTTCACGCGCTGCACGTTCTGATATAGCGCCGTGACCTCCACGAACAGCCGATGAGCCTCGGGCGTGGGGTAGAGCCGGCCCTTGATGCGCTGGAACAGCATCAGGCCCAGACGTTGCTCGGTATAGGCGATCAAGCGGCTTACCGCGGGCTGAGACACGAACAGGAGCTTGGATGCACCGCTGATGGAGCCGCTGAGCATGATGGCGCGGAACACTTCGATCTGCCGCAGATTCAATTTCATATGCTTAACTTTATGTTAATTGATACATACATTTAAGCATAAGACGTTTTGGTCAGTGGCTCACTACACTGCTTGCGTTCGAATAATGGATAGAGTGGTCATGAGCGATTTCGATTTGGTGATGCGCGGCAATATCGTCGATCCGGATGCGGTGGCGATGGACGGCTGGCTGGCGGTGCGCGACGGAAAAATCGCGGCGCGCGGAGTGGGCGCGCCTCCCGCCGGCCGCGCCAGCATTGATGCGCGCGGCCAGTGGATCATGCCCGGCGTGGTCGACGGTCAGGTGCATTCGGGCAGCCAACTGAACCAGGAAGGGTTGGGCTGGGCTTCGCGCGCCGCCGCCGCGGGCGGCGTGACGGTCATGGTGGACATGCCGTATGACGACCCCGAACCAGTGGCCTCGCGTCCCCAGCTGGACGCGAAGATCGCCGAGGTCGAGCGCGACTGCCACGTCGACGTGGCGCTGTTCGGCACCTTGAATGCCCAACATGGGCTGGCGGCTGCCGCGGGCCTGATAGAGGGCGGCGTCTGCGCTTTCAAATTCTCCACCTTCGAGGCCACACCGGGCCGCTTCCCGCGGATCGATGAAGACGACCTGTACGAAGCCTTTCGTCTGATCGCTCCCTCGGGACTGGCTTGTGGCGTGCACAACCAGATGCAGGAACTGACGCGCAAGAACATTGCGCGGCTGATCGAGGCGGAAGACACGGGCTGGGATGCGTTCATGCGGGCGCATACGCCATTGATCGAAAACCTCGCCACGGCGCTGATATACGAGATCGGCGCCGAGACCGGCGCCCGCGCGCACGCGGTGCATGTTTCGACTTCTCGCGGTTTTGAAATCTGCAATATGTACCGCCGCAGCGGCCATCGCGCCAGCATCGAAACCTGCGTCCAATACCTGATGTTGAACCATGAGGAGCACACGCGGCGTTTCGGCGCGAAGACCAAGCACTATCCGCCGATCCGGCCCAAGGCCGAGGTCGATCTGCTCTGGACACACATCGCCAATGACGAATGCACCTTCGTGTCCTCCGATCACGTCAGCTGGGGCCTGGAGCGCAAGCAGAATCCCAATGTGTTCAAGAACTCGTCTGGCGGTCCCGGCCTGGAAACATTGCTGCCGGCTTTTTGGACGGGCTGCGAAGAGCATGGCATTGCGCCGTCCATGGTGGTGCGCCAGCTGAGCCGCAACCCGGCGCAGCACTTCCTGCTCGATGACCGCAAGGGCACGCTGGAGGTGGGCAAGGATGCCGACATCGTCCTCCTTACGCCCGAACGTTATAGGTTCGATCCGTCGCACAGTCTGTCGGCGGTGCAATGGAGTTCATTCGAAGGACGCGAGTTCACCGTGCGCGTGGCGGGCACCTGGTGCCGTGGCCAGCAGGTGTATGACGGACAGCGCATTGTCAACCGCAGCGGCGATGGGCGCTTCCTGCGTCCGCGCAGCGCTTGAGGGGGACGCGCGATGCCAGTCCCGTTTCCTCCCCTGAATGCCGAGCGCCTCTGGGCCCGCGTCGAAACT
>NZ_JAYJLE010000017.1:0-152279 GCF_035282245.1 Achromobacter sp. D10 | reverse complement strand
CGACAAGGGCATCCTGACCGTCACCGGCTACAACGCCGCCACCGGCACCATCTCCTACTCCTATCAGGAGACGGGCGGCGCCGATGACCACACCGCGGGCGACGACTCCGTCAAGGACAACTTCACCGTCACCGTCACCGACGTGGCCGGCGTGTCCACCAGCAACGACCTGGTCATCCAGATCCTCGACACCGCTCCGGTCGCCAACGACGACACGGCTGGCATTACCGAAGACACGATTGCTCCGATCACCGGCAACGTGCTGACCAACGACACGCTCGGCGCCGACGCGGCCACGGCCGTCCTCAACACCAGCGATGCCAAGTACGGTCAGCTCGTCGACAATGGCGACGGCACCTGGTCGTATCAGCTCAACAACAGCCTGGCCGCAGTGCAAGCCTTGAAGGCCGGGCAGCTGCTGACCGAAACGATCCGCTACACCGTTACCGATGCTGACGGCGACTCCAGCGAAGCCGTGCTGACCATCACGATCACCGGCACCAACGACATCCCCGTGGTGACCAATGACGCGAAGTCGGTCACTGAAGACGTGGGCGTGTCGGATGGCAAGCTCAGCGTGAACGGCGCGGTCACCGTCAGCGACCCCGACGCCGGCGAGTCGACCTTCAACACGAGCAGCCTCAAGTTCACCGGCAGCACGCACGCCGGCGGCCAGTTGGGCGCGGTCACCATCAACCCCGACGGCACGTACACCTACAAGGTGGACAATGCCGCCGTGCAGTTCCTGAAGGCCGGCCAGACCATCGTCGAGACCTACACGGTCGCGTCCGCTGACGGCACTGCCACCAGCACCATCACGATCACCATCAACGGCACCAACGACGTGCCGAAGGTGACCAATGATGCGAAGTCGGTCACCGAAGACGTGGGCGTGTCGGACGGCAAGCTCAGCGTGAATGGCGCGGTCACCATCAGCGACACCGATACCGGCGAGTCGACCTTCAACACGAGCAGCCTCAAGTTCACCGGCAGCACGCACGCCGGCGGCCAGCTGGGCGCTGTGACCATCAACCCCGACGGCACATACACCTACAAGGTGGACAACGCCGCCGTGCAGTTCCTGAAGGCCGGCCAGACCATCGTCGAGACCTACACGGTCGCATCCGCCGATGGCTCCGCCACCAGCACCATCACCATTACCATCAACGGGACCAATGACCTGCCGGTGATCCAGGCCCAGACCAATCACGGCCTGGAAGACCAGACGGTGTCCGGTAACGTGCTCACGGGCTCCAGTGACACGGACAACGATGCACTGAGCGTCGCCGAATTCACCATCAATGGCACGAAGTATGCCGCTGGCGCCACGGCCAACATCGTGGGTGTCGGCTCGATCTTCATCAATGCCGATGGCAGCTATGTCTTCACGCCCAACGCCAACTGGAACGGTGTGGTGCCGCAAATCACCTACACCGTGACGGACGGCACGGGCCAGGTGTCTTCCTCGCTGGACATCGATGTCCTGCCGGTGAACGACGCGCCTGTGTCCCAGGATGGTTTCGGCCACGTGACCGAGGGCAAGGACTACGTGTTCGGCACGAAGGACTTCGCCTTCTCCGACCCGGTGGAAGGCCATTCGATGAAGTCGGTAATCATCGATTCCCTGCCTTCCGGTGGCACGCTGTACCTCAATGGCCAGGCTGTGACGCAAGGCCAGGAGATCAGCGCGGCGGATCTCGCCAGCGGCAAGCTGGTATATACGCCCAACGCCTCGAACGTTGGCGAGAACGCGGGCGCGTCCTTCCAGTTCCAGGTCAAGGACACCGGCGGCACTGCCAACGGCGGCCAGGACACGTCCAGCGATCAGACGTTCACGCTGCACGTCGACCAGTTCACCACTGGCAATAACGGCGACGAAACCGTGAAGGGCGGATCCGGCGACGACGTATTGTTGGGCGACCAGGGCGGCATGATGAAGAACGTGACGCCGGGCGCCAGCTACAACATTGCGTTGGTGTTGGATCTGTCCGGTTCGATGGCGGAAAAATGGGGCTCTGGCGCTAGCCGCGAGTCGCGCCTGGACACCGCCAAGAAGGCTCTCAAGGCCCTGCTGGAGAATCAGCTGGCGACCCACGACGGCACCATCAACATATCGCTTATCACGTTCGAAGGTAGCGGGAGCAAGCTGCAAAAGGAAATCTCGGGTCTTACGGTTGGCAATGTTGACGAAATGGTCGACATCCTTATGGATCTGAAGACCGGTGGAGGCACGCCGTACGGCTCGGCATTCCGCGAAGCCAAGGACTGGTTCGACGGTCAGCCCACGACGGACGCCTACGGCAACCCATACAAGAAGCTGACCTTCTTCCTGACGGACGGTGAACCCACTTACGAGTCGAACTACAACCGCGACACCGAGTTCTCCCGCCTGTCCAACGTCAGCGAAGTGCACGGGATCGGGATCGGCTCTGGCGTCTCCACTTCGACGCTCAACCAGTACGACAACACGGGCGGCCGGTTTACCTCGGGTGGTCAGATCTACGTGGACTTCAGTGGTACTTCGGGCGCCAACAATCCTGCCAACTGGGACAAGGATGGAACCGGTACCGCCGCAAAGAACGGCAGTACCATGCGCATCACCGACACCACGTCGGACGGTCAGGCTTACACCGTGACCATGAATGCCGCGAACAAGATCGTGGTGACCAATCCCGCTGGGGCCTCGTTTGGCTTCGATGCAAGCTTGGGCAATAAGGGAACGGGCGATACGTTCAAATGGGTTCTGCTGAAGTGGAACGGCACGGCATGGAAGGAGGTCGAATCGGGTAGCGAGGCCAATACCAAGACAACCGGTATCTATGGGCCGGGCGACTACTTGTACCAGTTCATCGTCAATGACAAGAGCTCGGGCAGCGGGCAGTTCCGCGTGGATATCGACAATATCCGCACGTACACCACAGGTCGTACCGACAACTCTCAGGTCGTGTTGAACCCGTCGGATCTCGAATCGGCGCTGATCAGCGGCAGCTCGAGCAACGTACTGGCGCCTGTCGGCAACGACAAGATCTTCGGCGGCGATGGCAATGACATCCTGTTCGGCGACACGATCAATACCGATCAGTTGCCTTGGGGCGTGAACGGCAATCCCGCCAAGCCGGCCGACCTGGGCGACGGCGCTGGACTGGACGGTCTGAAGCAGTTCCTGCTGCTGAAGAACGGCGTGCAGCCCACAGACGCGGATCTGCACAAGTTCATCCTGGACAATCACTCGATCTTCGACGTGCAGGGCGATACGCGCGGCGGCAATGACGAATTGCACGGCGGCAACGGCAACGACATCATCTACGGCCAGGGCGGCGATGACACCCTGTACGGCGATGCAGGCAATGACACGTTGTATGGCGGCACCGGCAACGACACGTTGCATGGCGGCGACGGCAATGACGTCCTGATCGGCGGCCAGGGCAATGACATCCTGGTCGGCGGCGCAGGCAGCGACACGTTCAAGTGGGAACTCAACGACCAGGGCACCACCAGCGCCCCGGCCATCGACACGATCAAGGACTTCTCGAAGGCCTCGGTCGCCGATGGCGGCGACGTCCTGGACCTGAAGGACCTGCTCGTGGGCGAGAACGACGGCAACCTGTCGCAGTACCTGAACTTCAAGCAGGATCCGGCCAACTCCAACAACACGCTCGTCGAGATCAACACCCAGGGCAAGCTTGGCACCCAGGGCGCGGATCAGAAGATCGTGCTGGAGAACGTCGACCTCACGCACGACGCCAACGGCCAGGTCATGAACAACCAAGCCATCATCAATGACCTGCTGCAGAAGGGGAAGCTGAACGTCGACCACAGCTAAGCGCTAGCAAACAGGGGAAGGGTTCGTCGAGCCCTTCCCCCGGACGTCTCATTTTTTTGGACTTTTCAACAGAAACGTTCAGAAACATGTGAAAATCCGGTTCATGCCATCGACCCGCCGTTACCCAAGCGTGCTGAAGCTGTGCCGATTGGCTTTGCTATGCCTGGCTTGCGGCTGGAGCGGAAGTTCCGCCCTGGAAGTGAACGCCGACCGGCTGCAAAGCCTGTCGGCCAGCCGCTATGGCGCGAAAGGATCCAAAGCGGTGTCGGAATGGCTGCAACTGATGCGCAGCCCTGCTCCCGCGCCGGAAAGAGGCGCGCTCACGCAGGCCAATGATTTCTGGAACCGCTCGTTGATGTCCGGCGAGGACATCACCATATGGAAGCAGGCCGATTATTGGGCCACGCCACTGGAATCGCTGGGCAGAGGCGCAGGAGACTGCGAAGACTACGTCATCGGCAAGTATTTCACGCTGCTGGCGCTGGGCGTCCCGGCCAATAAGTTGCGTTTCATCTATGTTCGCGCTCGTATCGGCGGAGCTGCCAGCAGCACCCAGATCGCCCACATGGTGTTGGGCTACTACGAAACCCCGAACGCCGTGCCACTCGTGCTGGACAACCTGATCTCGACCATTTTGCCCGCCACGCAGCGTCGCGACCTGACGCCGGTGTTCAGTTTCAATGCCGACGGCGTCTACGTGGACGGCAAACCCGCCGCGCCGGTTGACCGCCTCAGCCGCTGGCGTGATCTACTTCAACGCATGGAACGGGAAGGCGTGCGCCCCTGATGTTCGGAAACAAGACTATGTCCATACTTCGACAGCTATTGCTCAGCGTTACCCTTGCCATCGGCGTCATCCTGCTGGGCACGCTGGCGCTCAGCGTAAATGCCGCCAGGGAGTACCTGTCCGGGCAATTGCAGGTGCAGAGCACCGACGCTGCCGTGTCGCTTGCATTGTCGCTCTCGCAGCCCGCCAACAATGATCCGGTCGTGCAGGAATTGCTGGTATCGGCGCTCTACGACGGCGGGCATTTCTCGCTGGTGCGCTTGAGCGACCCTGAAGGCAAAGTCCTGATCGAACGGAAGTCCACCGCGACCGCGGCGTCCGTTCCCGCCTGGTTCCAGGCCCTGGCCCCCCTGACCGCGCAATCGGCGAGTCACGCCGTCAGCGATGGCTGGCGCCAGATCGGCGAAGTCACACTGATCGCCAACGACGCCTATGCCTGGGAAGCCCTGTGGCGCAGCAGCCTGAAGATGATCGCCCTGGTGGTGGGCGCTGGCATCCTGTGGGCGGTATTCGCCTTCATGCTGGTGGGTTGGATCAAAAATCGCCTGCTGCGTGAAATCAGCGATCACGTGCGCAGCATTGGCCAGGAATCCCCGACGGAACAGGTCGAAGCGCGCGTGCCCGAACTGTCGGGAGTGGTGCAAGCGCTGAACCAGACTCGCGAACGCATCCACGCCAGCGTCGAAGAACAGAACGCCAAGATCGAATCGCTGGAGCTGGAACTGAACCAGGACCCGGTCACCGGCCTGCCAAACCGGAAGTACTTCGTCAACGAGTTCCGCCGCGCGCTCGAAGCTCCGGCCATCCCGACGGGACGCGGCATCGAAGGCGGTCATGTCCTGGTGTTCCGCCAGCGCGACCTTGCGGACCTGAACCGTCACATGCCGCGCGAGTTCATCGACCAGTGGCTGCGCACGGCGTGCGAGCGCATCCGTGGCACCCTCAAGAGCATGCACGTGGCCTCCCCCTTGCTGGCCCGCTTGAACGGATCGGATTTCGCGCTGCTGCTGCCCGGTTGCGCGGCGCCCCAGGCCATGATGGTCGCGGAACAGGTGCGCGCCGATCTGCACGCTTCGCGCATCCCCGTGGGTGAAGGTCATCTGTGCCGCTGGGCACAGGCCATGACCGACTACGGCCACGGCAACCAGGCGGGGCCCGTGCTCGCGCGCCTGGACTTCGGACTGATGCGAGCGGAAAGCGCCGGCAACGACCAGGTCGTGATCGCTGGCGCCACCGACATGCAATCGCCTTCGGAATCCGGCGAACGCGCCTGGAAGGACGCCATTCTGTCCGCGCTGGAGGACCACCGTTTCGAACTGGCCACGGAAAGCCTGCAAGCCACCGACGGCAGCCCTGTCCGGACCGAGGCCATGCTGATGCTGCGCACTGCCGCCGATCAGGTACCGATACCGGCAACGCTGTTCATTCCGCCCGCCGTGCGCCTGGATTTGGTCGCCGATTGCGATCTGGAGGCCGTGAGCCTGGGGCTGGATTGGCTGGCTGCCAACCCCGGGGAACTGGCGGTGCGGGTGGCCCTGCCCTCGTTGCGCGGCCAGAAGTTCTTCCGCCAATTGGCCTTGCTGCTCACGGAACACCGGCCGCTGGCGCGCCGCCTGTACCTGGAGATCGACGCGCACGGCTTGGTGGAATGCCACGAGCAGATCGCCACGCTGGCCCGCGTCGCCTCGGAATTCGGCGCGCATATCGGCGTGCGGCGGCTGGCGCAGCAGTTCGGCGCGGTGGCGCAATTGCACACCCTGCCCTTGTCGTATGTGAAGCTGGGTGGCGGCTTCGTGGGCGGCATGTCCCAAAGCCCCGGCAGCCAGCAACTGACGGCATCCGTGCTGGAAACCGCGCGCGGCTTGAATATCGCGGTCTATGCGGAAGACGTGCCGGATGCCGAAACGCAGCGCATCCTGGCCAGACTGGGCATCGGCGTCATGCGCGGCCCCGGCGTCAAGACTGCCGCGGCATAAACCGGGCCGCTGGGGCCGCCAAAGCGGCCTCAGCGAGCGGCTTTACCCTTGGACTGTTCGTACAGCGGCAGCACTTGCTGCGCAGCGGCCTGCAGATCGCTGATGCGTGATGCGGCAGACGGGTGGGTCGACAGGATTTCGGGCGGCGCGCTGCCCTGGTCGGCAGCGCCCATCTTCTGCCACAGCGTCACGGCGGCGCGCGGATCATAGCCCGCCCTGGCCGCCAGCTCCACGCCCATGCGGTCGGCTTCCGTTTCGTGCGTGCGGCTATTGGGCAGCGTGAACATCACGCTGGTGAACTGTTCGCCCAGATCGGAAGCTGCGGAAGACCCCGTGGCGATCGCGAGGACCGACAACCCCAGATTGGTGGCCATCTGCTGGGATACGCGTTCGCGCGCATGCTCACGCAAGGCGTGCGAGATCTCGTGCCCCAGCACCGCCGCCAGCTCGTCGTCCGTGGGCTTGATCTTGGAGAGCAGGCCCGTATAGACGGCGATCTTGCCACCCGGCATGCACCAGGCGTTGATTTCGTTACTGGACAGCACGTGCACTTCCCATTTCCAGCTGGCGGCGTCCGGCCGGAACACACCGGCCTGCGCGATCAACCGCTGGGAAATCGCGCGAACGCGCGCCACCTGCTGGGGGTCGCGGTCCAACAGCCCCTTGGCTTGCGCCTGCTTGAGGATGTCCGCGTACTGCTGGGTCGCTTCCTGCTCCAACGCCTGCGAAGGCACCATGCTGGACATGTACTGGGTCCGATTGACGCCTATGGCGCCGGACTGCGTGGTATTCATGCCCGTGCAGCCCGCCAGGGCCGCCAGCGCGAGCGCAGCGCCCGCATTGCGCAGCAAATGACGTTTCCGTTTCATGGCGTGCCCCCAGTCGATTTAGAAGAACGACAGCGTATCAGACTACCGGATCACCGCACTGGCCGCGATGGCGCAGGGCATGGTCGATCAGGACCAGCGCGAGCATCGCTTCGGCGATGGGCGTGGCGCGGATGCCGACGCAAGGATCGTGGCGGCCCAGCGTCTGCACCATAACGGGGTCGTTGGCGCGGTTCACGGAACGACGTTCGACGCGAATGCTGGAAGTCGGTTTGATGGCGAGCGACACCGTCACGGGCTGCCCGGTGGAAATGCCGCCGAGCACCCCGCCCGCGTTGTTGGTCAGGAAGCCGTCCGGCGTAAGCTCATCGCCGTGCTCCGAGCCGCGTTGTGCAACGCTGTCGAAACCCGCGCCGATCGACACGCCCTTCACGGCGTTCAGACCCATCATCACATGCGCGATGTCCGCATCCAGACGATCGTAGATCGGCTCGCCCCAGCCAGCAGGCAGGTTCTCGGCGATGACTTCGATCCGGGCGCCGACGGAGTCGCCATCCCTGCGCAACTGGTCCATGTAGGCTTCCAGCTCCGGCACGATCCCGGCGTTGGGCGCGTAGAACGGATTATTGGGGACGTCGTCCCACGTCACGAAGGGAATGGGGATAGGACCAAGCTGGCTCATGTAGCCGCGCACTTTGACGCCGTACTGCTCTGCCAACCATTTCTTGGCGATGGCGCCCGCGGCGACAGTGGGCGCGGTCAGGCGCGCCGACGACCGGCCGCCCCCGCGCGGATCGCGCACGCCGAATTTGCGCCAATAGGCGTAATCGGCATGACCCGGACGGAACGTATCGGCAATGTTGGAATAGTCCTTGCTACGCGCATCCGTGTTGCGGATGAGCAGGCCGATCGGCGTACCCGTGGTCACGCCCTCGAATACGCCCGACAGGATTTCGACCTGGTCCGCTTCTTGGCGCTGCGTGACGTGGCGGGAGGTGCCAGGACGCCGGCGGTCCAGTTCAAGCTGGATGTCGGAAGCGTCCAGCGACAGCCCCGGAGGACAGCCGTCCACGACACAACCGATGGCCGGCCCGTGGGATTCGCCGAAATTGGTAACGGTAAAGAGGGTACCTAGGGTATTGCCGGGCATAGGGAGTCAACAGGTCGGATTTGCAAGCAACCCCGATTATGACACCGCCGAGGCCAAAGCCTGGATTTCCGATGCCGGCGCCGGGCGCCCCAACAGGAAACCCTGCATCACCCGGCAACCCAGGGACTTGAGGATCTCGCGCTGCCCCTCGGTTTCGACACCCTCCGCAACCACCGGCAGGTGCATCGCCTGGCACAGCCCGAACAAGGCCGAGACGACTTCGCGGCTGCCTGCGTCGGACTCCAGCGCGGAAATGAAGCTGCGGTCGATCTTGACCCAATCGATGGGCAGACGGCGCAAGTGGTTCAGGCTGGAATAACCGCAGCCGAAGTCATCCAGCGCCACGCCTATGCCCATCGCCCGCAGCGTGTTCAGGATTTTTACGTGCCGTTCGTAGTGCAGGATAAAGAGGGATTCCGTGATTTCCAGCACCAGCTTACGAGGCGCCAGGCGCGCGGCTGCCAGCGCATTCGACACGAGTTCGACAAGACCGTCCTCGTTCATCTGCTTGACCGACAGGTTCACGTGTACACGCCAGCTTGCCGGCCAGAGCGCCGCCTGCATGCAGGCCTTTTCGAGGATCCAGGCGCCAAGCGGCACGATCAGCCCGCTGCGTTCGGCCAATTCGATCGTCACGGCGGGCGAGACGCTGCCAAGCACGGGATGATGCCAACGCAGCAGCGCTTCGCACCCCTGCACCATGCCGGTGCCGCTGTCACAGACCGGCTGGTAATACAGTTCGAACTGCTCCATGGCCGGCGTCGTCAGCGCCAGCCGAAGGTCGTTTTCCAGCCCTTGCTGGTCGCGCTGGCGTGCCAGCATCCTGAAGTCGAACAGATTCCAGCCCGGCCCGCCACGTTCCTTCAGCGGCAATAGGGCCACCTGCACGCAACGCTGCAATTCTTCCACGCTGCGGCCGTGCTCGGGGTACAAGGCCGCCCCAACCCGGAACATCGCCATCAGCGGGCGCCCGCCCAGTTCATAGGGCACGCTCAATGCTTCCAGCAGCTTGGCGGACACTTGGGCCGCGCCCGCTTCATCCACGTCGGGCGCGCAGACGGTGAACGCATCCGCCCCCGTGCGTGCCACCATGCCGCCCATGGAGCGGCAGATCAGGCGCAGGCGGTCGGACACCTGCAGCAGCAGGTGCTGGTCTTCGCCCGCGCGCAACATGGCGCTGATCTCGGCATATTGCTCGAAGCTCACCAGGAAGAAAGCGCCGCGGGCCGTTCGGCCTTCGGCATTGTTCAGCCAGGCGCGCGCGCGCCGGTGCAGTTCCTGCTGGCTCAGGGCACCGGTCAATTCATCGCGCGTCAGGCGTTGACGCAACCGACGTTCCCTGCGCACGAAGACCAAGCACATCGCCACAAGTGCGCCCGCAAGCGTCAGGCACAGTGCGAGCAGGTAACTCTCACGCACGGAGCCCCCTATCCATAAGCCCCTGGCGTTGCGGTTCGGAATGGAACCCAAGGGCTGTAACATTTTTTAAAATATGCATTATTTTCGCAAAAACGCCACACTTCAGAGGCAACGCACCTCTTTTCCCTGTATTCCTACGGTTTCTCTGGTTGTTCACGGAGGGTTCGGACGGACCATGTAAGGCTTGGGCCGGCCCCTATTGCGCCATGCTCGCCCTACTACTACGACAGCCGCACCCGAAAAATTAATACACCGTGTCTCGATAGTTGTCATTCAAAAACCGACAGCATCGAAATAATTGCACAGCTTGTCCCCTCCTGGCACGAATTTAGTAATATTCGGTACCTTCTGTGACATGTAGAATTGCTGTGCCACTGATGTATTAGTGGCTCGTGTCACCCTTCGTACCCAGGCTTTTATTGCGCCGGTCACGATCCGACGCCGTTCCAACCGGACACCTGGCAGTCCTCAGTTCAGGCCGCTCAGCGGCCAGGAAGGGAACCTCCACATACATGTCCACATTCCGCCGGCTACTCGTCTTCACCACCATCCTGATCGGCCTCGTTCTGCTCGGCGCGCAGGCGGTGGGGATGTTGGCTGCGCACCGCTATCTCAGCGCGCAACTGGCACAGCAAAGCACTGACGGCGCCAACGCGCTGGCCTGGGCCTTGTCGCATGCCGCGGGCGGCCCTGGAGAGCGGATGGCGCTGGCAGATCAAATGTTCGCGCGAGGCGGTTACGCGCTGGTGCGCATCACGGACGACCACAGCTCCTCCATCATCGAACGGCAAACGCCGCCGACCGATTCCCAGTCCCGGGAACACGATTGGCGCGATGTCTGGCTGAGCATGGAAGCGCCCGCCGTTTCGCTTTCATATGCAAGCCCGGACGGCACCCTGCGTGGCACCGTCACGGTACAGGCCGATTCACGCGCAGCTCGCAATACGCTGTGGCAAGGCGGCGTGCGGGTCTTGGGGCTGGTACTGGCTGCGGGGCTGTTGTGGGTCCTGTTTTCGGTGAACCTGGCGCAACGAATGGAAGCTCGCACCTCGCGCGATATCTGCGAACGCGTGCGCGCGCTGGCCCCGGGAAACCGCAATGCGCTGAGCGGAGGGTGCGAACTGGCAGGCGTTGATCAGGCGCTGGTCGACGCACAGCGCATGGTTGCCGCTACCGTCCAGGAACAGAATGCCCGGATCGAATCTCTGCAAAGCGAGATCTACCGGGATCCCATTACCCGCCTGCACAACCGCAAGTATTTCATCGACCAGTTCAGGTCGGCTCTGGCGGACAAAGACCCGGAAGCCGGCGGCCACCTGCTGATGTTCCGCCAACGCGACCTGGCGCAGATCAATCGGCATCTCTCGCGGGCCTTCACGGACCAGTGGCTGCGTTCGTCCTCCGACCGCCTGCGCAAGCTGGTCGCCGAATTTGGCGGCCCTGCGGCCATACTCGCGCGCATCAGCGGTTCCGACTTTGCGCTGCTCTTGCCTCGCACCTCGGCCCCGCAGGCCAGCCTGCTGGCCGAGCGGGTCCGGCGCGAACTGCGCTCCTTGCGCGTGCCCATGGACAAGCACGAGTCCTGCCGCTGGGCACTGGCGCTCGCCGCCTACGCGCCAGGCGACAGCATGAGCGACACGCTGGCGCGACTGGACCACGCCCTGATGTGCGCCGAGAGCGCCGACGACGATCAGATCGCCCAAGCCAGCCGCGCGCCCGACAGCACCCACATCGGGGAGTACAGCTGGCACGACGCCCTGGTCACCGCGCTGGAACAACACAGGTTCTCCTTGTCCGTGCAACCCCTGCATGACATGTCCGGCGCGCTGTTGCACCAGGAGGCCAGCCTTACCCTGCACGACACCACGGGCGCCGACCCCGTGCCGGCCTCCATCTTCATGCCTGCAGCCGTGCGGCTCGGCCTCTCCACCGAATGCGACATACAGGCCATTCGCCTGGGGCTGGACTGGCTGTTCGCGCGTCCTGGCGCGCTGGCAGTGCCGATCTCGCTCCCCTCCATCACCCAGCCATCGTTCCAATCGCGGCTGCAACGCATGCTGGCGGACCGCCCAGCCCTGAGCGCCCGCCTGATCGTGGAAGTCGACGCGGCCGCGCTGGCCGTGCAAGGAACGGAGCTGCGGCAGCTGTGCGACATTGTCGTGGCCGCCGGCGCCAGGGTCGGCGTGAGCCGGCTGTCGTACCAGTTCGGGGCCATCGAGCATCTGCACGAGTTTCCCCTGTCCTACCTCAAACTGTGCGGCGGCTTCATCACCGGCCTGCTCCACAGCCCGGGTAGCCAACATCTTGCGGCGACGGTCGTCGCAACCGCCGCGGCGCTTGGCATCGCCGTCTATGCGGAAGACGTGCCCGACATCGCCACGCAGAACGTGCTGGCGGGCATCGGTGTCCACGCCATGCGCGGGCCTGTCGTAAACTCCGCCCAGACGCAAGACCTCGTTCCTGATCATCCATGGGTTTCCAGTTGACGGAAGGCATGCTGCTTCGCATCTGTTGGCTTCTTCGCATCCGCAGGCCTTTGCGCCCGCGCCGCGCCGATGACGCGCCCGCGGCGCGGCCAGCCATGTTGCCCCGCCTGGGAGCCTTGCTGTGCGCCCTGCTCGGCTCCAATGCGGCCTTGGCCTACAACCTGGACGTCTCATACGAAGACTTGCACCTGGGCTTGACGGCCGGTGTCGCCATAGCCTGCGGCACCGCCTGTGCCGTTGCCTGGGCAGCCACCCGCAATGCCATCTACGGCGCCGGACTGGCCTTCATGCTGCTGGAAGGCATATTCCGCTCCATGCCTGCACTGCTGCCGCCGGCGGCGTTGCAAGCCGGCTCCTATGCGGCCTTGCTGGCGCTGACCACGCCCATGCTCTCGGCCGCGTCCGCGACCAAACTGGCAACAGCCACCCGCTGGTCCAGCGTGGCGCTGACGATAGCGGCGGTGCTGGCGCTGATCATCGCCTACGACCCCGGCAACGGCATTGTGTCCACCGTCATTGCCGGCGCGTGCGCCATCGCGAGCCTGCCCCTGGCTGTCTGGTTTCTGGTCCGCGCCGCAGGCAAGACACCCGCGCGCGCCTCCTCGCTGGCCTTGGCCTGTGCGTACATCGTTTCCACCTGGCTGCTGGGCCATGATGCCTGGTTGATGGGCGGCGGCGCGGCCGCGGGCACGCTCGCCGAACTGGCCCGGCTGCTGCTGGTGGCAAGCGCCCTGCTCTTGCTGGCGATCGGCCAACAAGCCCATGCGCAGAAGGGCTCGAAGCGCGCGGGCCATGAGCATAGCGACGCGGAGCACCTCGCGCAGGGAGAACTCAGGCTGGCCGAACTGGCGGGCGCGCTCGACACGCAGCGCCAAATGAACGCGCTGATCTCGCACGAACTGCGCGCGCCGCTGGCCACGGTCAGCGCGGCAGCCCAGTCCCTCGACATGATTCTTGCCGAAAGCGGCGAAGCCGTGGACAACCGCCTCGCGCGCATCCATCGCTCGGTCGCCCGCATGACCGAACTCATGGACCAATTGTTGAACCAGGACCGGCTGGGTGAACAGGCGTGGACGCCTCGTGGCGAACAGACCGACATGGCGGATCTCGTGCGCGATGTCGTCACCGCCATGCAACCGGATACCGCGCACGCGCTGATGTTGCAGGCCGGGGACTCCCTGCCCGTCTACTGCGATCGCCCCCTGACCAGCGTGGTCGTGCGCAACCTGATCCACAATGCCATCAAGTATTCGCCGGCCAACGAACCTGTCCGCATAGAAACCGGCCATACGCGGGTCGGGGCCATTCCCATGGCTTGGGTAGCTGTCATCGACCGCGGCCCGGGGATAGGCAAGGAGGAGCAGGCCAAGATTTTCGAACCGCATTTCCGGCGCTCGGCGCATCGGGAAACGCAAGGCATGGGTATCGGCCTGTACCTGGCCCGGCGCATCTGCCAGAACCAGGGCGGCTCGCTGACCATGGAAAGCGAGGTCGGCGTCGGCACGCGCTTCGTCGTGACCTTGCCGTCCAGCGCGCCGGCGGCTTGACCGCCATCACGAGATTCAGGCCGCGAACACGTAACCCTGACCGCGCACCGACAGCACGGGCAATTTCAGGCCCGCGCTTTGCGCCTTGGCGCGCAAACGGCTGACCAGCACGTCGATGCGGCGCAATTCGAAGCCGCCCGGGCTGTCCGGCAAAAACAACTCCGCCAGCACCTGGCGGCTGACTGCGCTGCCGGCAGCATCCATGAGGGCAATCAGGAAAGTCCGTTCCTGGGCACTGAGGTGCAGCGAAGCGCCGTCTGGGGCAACCAGGATCCAGCCGCCATCCTGCAGGGACCATGAAGTATCGGCGGAGGCGCGCGTTTCCGAATCCGCGGGGCGCGGCGCCTTGGCCAGACGCATCCGGCGGGCCAGGCTGCGGATGACCGAACTTAGCTCCAGCAGATCCACCGGCTTGGTCATATAGACATCGGCGCCCCCCTCGAGGCCGCGCACCCGGTCTTCCAGCGCGCTACGACCCGTCAGCATGACAATGCCGACCGGACTGAGCGCGCGTAAACGGGTCGCCACGGAGAAACCGTCTTCTCCAGGCAGATGGGCGTCAAGAATGACAATATCGCAGGGCTGCTCCTGCAACCGGCGATAAAACGCCGCGGCATTATCACAGGCAAATGCCACGCGGAAACCATAGCCACCCAAGCCTAACGCCAACTCCTCCCGGAAGTCGGCGTCATCCTCAAGCAGACCGATACACAGCAAACCATCTGCGCCAGCCATATTTAGAGTGCTTTATTTTGAAGATTATCGACAAATGCCCCGCGACGCAGAGTCCCGGGTATTCCGTTGGCGATAATCTTACGTCTTTTACAATGGAAACGAATGATTGCAATGAAAAAAACTGCGATATTCCTTGTCCAAACGGTTATTTTCTCGTAAATCGCAGCAAAACCGCTTTCATCCGCGTTCGGTTTTTGCCGCTGGCAGCCGAATCACGACGAGCAACTGACCTCCAGGCTGCCCGCCCAATCCGGCGG
Organism: Achromobacter sp. D10; assembly: GCF_035282245.1. Taxonomy (NCBI): domain Bacteria; kingdom Pseudomonadati; phylum Pseudomonadota; class Betaproteobacteria; order Burkholderiales; family Alcaligenaceae; genus Achromobacter; species Achromobacter sp. D10. Next base: position 137,272 of record NZ_JAYJLE010000017.1, on the reverse strand, counting down.
CAGCCCCGCATATCGCTCATGTCCCGGCTGGGCCTCGTAAGGGTTGCGCAGCAGCTTCATCAGCGTGTCGATCTCGCCGGCATCGCCGGATTTGGCCGCGCGAATCGCCTCTTCCGCCAAGTGATTGCGAAGCACATAAAGCGGGTTCACACGATTCATGCCTGCAACCACCTCCTGTGCCGGCCGGCCATCCTGGGCATGTCGTTCGACCAGGCGATCCAGCCACGCTCCCGCGGCCGGCCGGTCGATAAACAAATCCTCGAATGCGCTGCGCTGGCCCGACAAGGCATCGGCCATGCGCCGCCACGTCAACGTAAAGTCGGCCTGGTTGGCGTCCATCAGCTTGAGCAGATCGTCCAGCAGCGCTTCGTCGGCCGGCCGCCATGCGGCCAAGCCCAGTTTGGCGCCCATCCGGTCGTGGAAGGCACGCGTAAAAACCGGTTCAAATTCGTCCAGAACGGCCCGCAGCCCCTCCACGTCCTGCACCAACGCGTGCAGGCTGCCGCCCAGGCGATACAGGTTCCAAAGCGCTACGGACGGCTGACGGTTCCAGGAATACCGGCCCTCGGAATCCGAATGATTGCAGACATGCCCCAGGCGGAAACCGTCCATGAAGCCATAGGGGCCGTAATCCAGCGTCAATCCCAATATGGACATATTGTCGGTATTCATCACCCCGTGGCAGAAACCAACCGCCTGCCAGTCCGCCATCAATAGCGCGGTGCGCCGCGTGACGGCGCGCAGCAGGTTCATATAGGGAGCGACGTCGTTATTGGCCTCGCCCGTCCCTGCATCCCGGCATTCGGGGTAATAGCGGTCGATGACGTAGTCCGCCAAGGTCTTGAGCAGATCAGGCTGGCGGCGCGACGACCAATGTTCGAAAGAACCGAAACGCACGAAGCTCGGGGACATGCGGGTCACGATGGCCGCCGTCTCCACGGTTTCCCGCATGACTGGATCATCGGACACCACCAGCGCCAGCGCCCGCGTCGTGGGCACGCCCAGGCCATGCATCGCCTCGCTGGCCAGGTATTCACGCACCGAAGAACGCAACACCGCGCGGCCATCGCCCATGCGCGAATAAGGCGTCATCCCGGAGCCTTTGAGCTGTAGCTCCCAGTTTCCCTGCGGCCCTTCGACCTCGCCCAACAGGTGGGCCCGGCCATCGCCCAACTGGCCCGCCCAGACCCCGAACTGGTGGCCGCTGTAGACCGCCGCCAATGTGTCCCCTCCGGGCAGAGGCCGAGCGCCGGAGAACACGCTCAGAAACTCGGGAGTCGACAATACGGACGGATCCAGGCCGATCAGACCGGCGGCCTCGGCGTTACCGTGCAAGAGACGCGGATTATTCAGCGCCTGCGGCTCGAGCCGGGTGTAGAAGGCTGCGGGCAAGTCCGCAAAGGAATTGACGACACGCAGATCGGACAGCGTATGGGCGCTCATGCGCGTTGCCTCCTGGCGGCCCGCTTGGCGGGCCGCACGTAAAAAATGGCGCTTAGAAAGAAGGTGGCCGACAGCAGGATCTCGCCCCAGGCCATCATTACCGACAGGGGCGCCGGGTCCGACATGGCGCGCACCACCCCTTCCATCAGGTAAAGCAGCGACAGCATCGAAGCCCACTGGTAGGTATAGAGATTGCCCCGCAGGACGCCACGCAGCGGAAATGCCAGCGGCAGCGCCTTCAGCAACATCCAGGACCCGCCCGGCCGCACCGGCGCCACCACGGTTTCCCAGGTGACGCACAGCACTATCAGGGCGAACAGCGAAACCGAGGCCAGCAGGCGCAAACGGGGGTTGAGTTCAGGGTTCATGCTGCTATTATCGCCTGATGAATCGCCCCGCCGAGCCTGCCGCCACGCCGGCGGCCACCGAGCACTCGACCCCGCGCTCTTCATGGATCGTGAGGGCCGGTCGCGTTTTGCGCTTCAGCGCCGAACGCGCTGGCGAAGAGAAACTGCTGCAAGTGGCGTCCAGCCTGACCTTCACGACCGTCCTGGCCATTGTGCCGATGTTGGCCGTGGTCCTGTCGCTGTTCACCGCTTTTCCCGTATTCCAGGAATTCCGCGTCGCCCTCGAGGATTTCCTCGCCAACAGCCTGATGCCGCCGTCCGTATCGGACAACATCATGGATTATCTGAATCAGTTTGCGCGCCAGGCTTCACGCCTGACCGCCATCGGTGGCGCGTTCCTTCTGATTACGTCGCTATTGCTGATCATGACGATCGACAAGGCATTCAACGACATCTGGCATGTGACGCGTCAGCGCCCCCTGCGCCAGCGCGCGCTGGTGTATTGGGCCATTATCACGCTGGGCCCAGTAGTGGCCGGCGCAAGCCTTTGGGCGACCTCGTTCGTGGCACGGGAATCGCTGGGACTGGTCCGCGACGTGCCGGAAGCTGTCAGCGTGGCGGTGTCGTTCATTCCGCTGATCCTGACTGGCCTCGGTTTCGCCGCGCTGTTCGTCATGGTTCCCAACCGCGAAGTTCTCTGGCGCGACGCCCTGGTCGGCGGCTGCGTGACGGCGATCGTGCTGGAAATCATGAAGTCGGCATTCGCCTATTACCTCACGCGTTTCCCCACCTACACCGTTATTTACGGCGCTTTCGCCACCCTGCCGATTTTCCTGCTTTGGATCTACCTGTCTTGGCTGGCCGTACTGCTGGGGGCCATCCTGGCATCCAGCGCGCCGCTCATCCGCCTGGGCCGCTGGGACATCAACCGTTACCCCGGCGCGCCGTTCGTGGACGCCGTGGATGCGCTGCGTACCCTGCGCCAGGCGCAGGCGACCAATCCTCCGGGCCTGCCCGCCAATGTCCTGGCGGCGCAGCTTCGGCTGCACCAGGACGAACTTAACGAAGTGCTGGAAACCCTGGCTGAAATGGGGCTCGCCACGCGCAGCCCGGAAGGCCTTTGGGTCTTGACCTGCGATGCCCGCCAAACCTCGATGGCGCCCGTGGTGGACCACTTTCTGCTGGATCGCAGCCAGCCCAGGGTCCGCAACGACCCGGAAATATTACGAGTCGCCTCGGCCGTAATTTCCCAGCAAAATGCGCCCACGCTGGAAGAAGTCTGCGGAGAAGCGCAAAATACCGAAAATGGAATCGCTCCCATATTGCAGCTGGAAGCGAAAAAGAATTAGCAAATAGCATCAGGGCGTAGTCCGCCCAGGAGGAACCGATGTTGAAGGTCAGCGAGATTTTGCGCGTCAAGGGCGATACGCTCTACACGGCGTCGCCCGACATGCCTGTGTCCCAGGCCGTCCAAACAATGAGCGAGCAGGACATAGGCTCGCTGGTGATCATGGAATTCGGGACGCTGACCGGCATGCTCACGTTCCGCGAGATCATCCGCCACATGCATGCGCATGGCGGCGCCGGTGAAACCACCATCCGCTCCATCATGGACGATGCCCCCGTCAGCGTGTCGCCCAACACCAGCGCCGACGAAGTGCAGCGCTTGATGCTGGAAAAGCACGCCCGCTACATCCCGGTCATGGACGGCCCCACCCTGATGGGCGTCATTTCGTTCTACGACATGGCCCAGGCTATCGTGGCGGCCCAGCAGTTCGAAAACAATATGCTGAAGGCCTACATCCGCGACTGGCCAACGGAAAGCGCCGAACCCGCCAAGTCCTGAAGCCGGGGCCAGCCACGCTGGCAGCCCGTCACACCCCTGCCGGCGCCGCTTCTATCGCGGCGCCGCGCATATCCGGCGCATGCCGCTGGCTGCGCCAGGCATCGTAGATCAGTTCGGGATTGTTCGCGGCCAACAGGGCCGGATCCGACAACATGCGGCGCCAGCGGCGCGCGCCGGACTGGCCATTCACCAGCCCCAGCATGGGGCGGGTCATTACCCGCAACGGCACGCCACGAGCTACCTGCCGCGCCGCGTATTCCGTCATCGCGTCGACCACCTGCGCATCGCTGGGTAGCCGTACCGATGGCCATAGCTGCAGAGACACCTCCGACAACACCCGCGGCGTGTGCCACGCCGCACGGCCCAGCATGACCCCATCGAAATCCCCGGCGGCCCGCACGGACTGCTCGGCATCCGCCAGACCGCCATTGAGCACGAAGGTGCAGTCCGGGAAGTCGCGCTTCAATTGCCGCACCACGTCGTAGCGCAGAGGAGGAATCTCCCGATTGTCCTTGGGCGTGAGGCCCTTGAGCACCGCGTTGCGGGCATGCGCAATGAACACCCGGCACCCGGTGTCGTATATCTTGCCCACGAAATCCCGGACGAACTCATAGGACTCGTCGTAATCCAGCCCGAGCCGATGCTTGACGGTGACCGGGATGTCTACGGCATCCTGCATGGCCTTCATGCAATCTGCCACCAAAGACGGCTCGGCCATCAGGCATGCGCCAAACGCGCCCTTTTGCACCCGCTCCGACGGGCAACCGCAGTTCAGGTTGATCTCGTCGTACCCCCACTTCCTGCCCAGCCGGGCCGAATGCGACAGCGCGTCCGGCTCGCTGCCGCCCAATTGCAGGGCCACCGGGTGCTCGGCTTCGTCAAAGTCCAGGTGACGTTCCACATTGCCGTGCAACAGCGCGCCGGTGGTAATCATTTCCGTGTACAGGCGCGCGCGCGGCGCCAGCAACCGATGGAAATAGCGGCAGTGGCGGTCGGTCACATCAATCATCGGGGCGACGCACAGCCGCCAGTCGGGGGAGTCCAAGAATCACTCTACAAAACAAGGGGATGCGGTATTTTACGGTGCTTGGCGGCTTTGTGCCCGGGCGATGGATCCGGCCGCTTCGCCGGATGGCGGGCAGGCAGGCCGTCCATGTGGTCTAAAATTGCGCCGCCGCAGCCGAAACCGGCATGCCAGCGCGTCCGACAACCCTTACATCCCGCACATCAATGGCCGTATTCACCCCTGTCTCCGAAGACGACGCTCGCGCCCTCCTGGCGCATTTCGATCTGGGCGAGTTTGTCTCGCTTCGGGGGATTACGGCGGGTATCGAAAATACCAACTATTTCCTGTACACGACCCGCGGCGAGTACGTCCTGACGCTATTCGAGGTACTTACGCAGGCGCAGCTGCCGTTCTACATCGAGCTGATGTACCACCTGGCCGAACGCGGCATTCCCGTGCCGAGGCCCCAGACCCTGCTGGACGGCACTCGCTTGACGACCCTGCACGGCAAGCCCTGCGCCATCGTGTCGCGCCTGCCCGGCGGTTACGAGCCCGCGCCCAGCGCGGCGCATTGCGCCCTGGCGGGCAGCACGCTGGCCCGCGCCCACCTTGCAGCGCGCGATTTCCCGCTGCACCAGCCCAATCTGCGCGGCCTGTCGTGGTGGCTGGAAACGGCGCCCAAGGTCATGCCCTTCCTGGAGCCGGCCCAGGCACAGCTGCTCTCGTCGGAACTGGCTGACCAACAGGCTGCTGCCGCAACGCCGGCCTGGCAGGCCTTGCAGGCGGGCCCGGCCCACTGCGACCTGTTCCGGGACAACGTCCTGTTTGCAGGCACTTTCGAAGACCCGCTCATGGGCGGCATTATCGATTTCTATTTCGCTGGTTGCGATACCTGGCTGTTCGACGTGGCGGTAAGCGTCAATGACTGGTGCATCGAGCGGGACACGGGCGAATTCGTGCCCGAGCTGGTCGAATCCTGGCTGGCGGCATACGCGGCCGTGCGTCCGTTCACCGACGCGGAGCGTGAAGCCTGGCCGCTGATGCTGCGCGCCGCCGCGCTGCGCTTCTGGATATCGCGTCTGTATGACTTTTTCCTGCCGCGGCCGGCGCAAACCCTCAAACCGCACGATCCCCGGCATTTCGAAAGAGTGTTGCAAGCACGCCACCGCCCCGGCCTGCCAATATTGCCGTAACCCTTGCGCCCCCCATAATGAGGACAGCGCCTCCCTTTTTGAGAGATCACCCCCTTTAAAGAGCCATGCAAGCAGCATTCCTACCCGCGACATCCGGCTGGCAATGGGTCCGAGACGGCTTCCGTCTGTTCCGCAAGCAACCACTGGCCATGTTCACCTGGGCCATGGCCATCAGCCTTCTGGTCATCTTTGCCACCGCGACGCCGCCGGTCGGGCCCATACTGGTCGTGGCGCTGATGCCCATCATTACCCTGATGACACTGTCGGCGTGCAAGCACGTCGAAGCCGACCGAATCATGCTGCCCTCAATGTGGGCCAAGCCGCTCAAGCAGCCAGGCGTATTCAGGAAACTGTTCCTGATGGGCCTGCTGTACGCGGCGCTCTGCATCGTCACCGGCCTGGTCATTTTCCTGCCCTTCACCGACGCAATGGTCGAGGGCATGCGGATCGCCTCAGTGGAAAAGTCCATGGAGCCCATCCTGTCCGCCATGGCTGTCCCTCTGACCCTGTTCGCGGTCGTGTATGTCGTGATCGCTGCGCTGTTCTGGCACGCACCGGTGCTGGTCGCCTGGCATGGACTGAAGCTGGTCCAGGCCTTGTTTTTCTCCGGCATCGCCTGCTGGCGCAACAAGCTGCCCTTCCTGGTCTACGGCGCCACGTGGATCCTGGTGTTTCTTTTCATTGACCTCTGCGCCGGCCTTCTGGTTGCGATCGGGTTGTCACCGCAGTTGGCCGGCACGCTGCAAATTCCGTTCAATATTGCCGCGGGTGGCGTGCTGTACTGCAGTTTCTATCCCGCCTATACCTCCGTGTTCGGCATCGAAAACACCGGCGCGCATCTCGACAGCGGCAACGGCGCCCAGGCATAAGGCTATGCGGCAGGGCGCAAGCGCCCTGCGCACTCCCACAACCCTACCCTGTCTCGATACAAACGCCACGTCGATGGCGTAACGCATGCCAAAGGTGTGCACCGCGGCGCAAGGCATCAGCAGGATGCCAGTCCGCGGCCCGGGCGGCCTGCGCCCCAGCAAGCCTCGCGCGCGTCCGCACCAGCTGGAAACCTTGAGCAGCCTGAGCCGGGCGCGCGGCGCCGATGACCCGCCGCCATTCATTGCACGCTCTGCAACAGCTGCACCACAATCGGAAAAGCCAGCACGATGAAAGTGCACGGAAAAATGCAGCCGATCAGGGGCAGCAACATTTTCACGGGCGCCTGCATCGCCAACTGCTCCGCGCGCGCATGACGGTCACTGCGGCTTTGCGCTGCCTGCGCACGCAGCACGGGCCCCAGGCTGATGCCCAACGCTTCGGCCTGCGCCACGGCAGCGGCCCAGTTGCGCGCAAGCGGGCTGTTGCTGCGTTCCGCCAAGGCCTTGATCGCGGCCGATCTGGCGACCCCTGCCCGCATTTCTGCCAAGGCATCGGTCAACGCATCGCGCAACACGCCGGCCGGCCCGCTTTGCGCAGCCATCTGCAAGGCTCCGTGTACGCTCAGCCCTGCTTCCACGCACAACGTCATCATGTCGAGCACAAAAGGCAGGTCGCGTTCGATACTGCGCCGCCGCTTGAGCGCCAGCCCTCGCAACCAGAATACCGGCGCGGCGCCAGACACCAAGGCAACCGCCACCGCCCACGGGCTCCAAGCCCAGGGCTGCGCCTGCGTCAACATGATGGATCCCACAACCGCCAAGCCGCCGGCCGCCACCGCCGCGCTCCAGCATAGCGCCGCTACATGCGCATAACTTATGCCGGCGGGCAAGGCGGCCTGCTCAATCGCTCGCGTCAACCGTACACGCCAGCGCCAGGAACACAACGGCTCGGCCAAGGGCGCCACCGCCGACACCCAGGGCCAGGCGGCCCGCCACCACCATGGCAGCGCGGATGATGCGCCCGGGCTTTCCAATAACAATGGCTTCAAGCCCACCCACGTCAACCAACCGGCAACCAGCGCGGTCGTCAACAGGCTCAAGTACAACCACATGACTTCCTCCGTCACGCCATCCACCAATTTCCCGGCTTCATGGCAAAAGCTCGCCGGGGTGTTCCCGGCCGCCACACATGACACCCAATGCACGGAACCTCAAATATCGATCCGGATGATGCGCCGGATCAGCAACATACCTGCGATCTCCAATACGGCCACGATGGCCAGCACGCTCCAGCCGATAGGGGTATGCCAGAGCAACCCCATGATTTCGGGCTCCAGGCGATCCAGCACGACCAGGAGCAACAAGGGTAAGGCTCCCACTATCCAGGCCTGCAGCCGGCCCTGGGACGTCAGCGCCTGCAGCTTTGCCTGCAGCTGCAGCCTGGCGCGCAGTGTCTGGGCGATACTCTCAAGCGCTTCCGCCAGGTTGCCGCCGGTCTGCGCCGCAATGCGCATGGCGGCCACGACAAGCACGGTGGAATCGGCCGGCATCCGGCCACGCAGATTCTCAAGCGCAACGTCCCAGGACACCCCCATGCGCTGCTCACGCATCATCAATCCGAATTCCTGGGCCAGCGGCGCCGCGCTCTGCTCGACCACGTGGCGCAAGCCTGTCGTCAATGCGACGCCCGCGCGCAAGGCGGAGGCGAGCATCAGCAACGCCATCGGCAGTTGGTGTTCAAACCGCCGGGCACGCCTGCGCCGCAGTGCATTCACAAGAGTCCCGGGCAAGCGAGACGCAAGCACTGCGGTCCCGGCGGCCAGCACCCCCTTGCCCGTGGCGGCGTAGGACAATGCGGCGGCCAATGCAGCGCACGCCACCGCGCCCACCCACAACTGGGCCGGATCGATGAACAGGAACACCTCGCTCAAACGCAAGCCCGCCTCCTGGGTGTAGACCTGGCGGTAGCGGCGCAGCGCCGGGGCAAACCAGGCCTGGACGCGCCACGCCAGCAGCAACACGCAGATCATGGCGCCACCTGCTGCAAGCCAGATCATGGCGTGCCTTGCGAGAACACCGCGGCGCCCGGTCCGGCCGCGGACGTATCGGAGAACCAGGCTGGATCGAAGGTCTCCTCGGTTTGCGCCCATTCGCGCACGAAGCCGGGCAAGGCACCGCACCCAGCGAAACCCCGCAGACGGTCGTACCGGAACAGGTCCTGAAGCTGTATGCGCCCGCTTTCCATGCCGGTGACCTCCGCGATGGACGTCACGACTCGCCGTCCGTCGGATAGCCTGGCCTGCTGCACCACGATGTCCACACTGGCCGCAATATGTTCCCTCACCGCGACCAAAGGAAGATCCAGGCCCGCCATCAGGATCATCGACTCCAGCCGGCCCAGAGCATCCCGAGGCGAATTGGCATGCAATGTCGTCAGCGATCCCTCGTGGCCGGTGTTCATCGCGGTCAGCATGTCGAACGCTTCCGGCCCACGGCACTCGCCCACCACGATCCGATCAGGCCGCATGCGTAACGCATTGCGCACAAGCTCCCGGATATCGATGCACCCGCGCCCCTCCTGATTGGCCGGACGGGCTTCAAGCGCCACGAGGTGCTCGTGGTTCAGGCGGAGCTCCGCCGCGTCCTCGATGGTGACCAAACGTTCGCCATCGGGGATTTCATTCGACAGAATGTTGAGCAATGTCGTCTTGCCGGATCCGGTGCCGCCGGACACGACCAGGTTCCTGCGTTTTCTTACGCACAGCGCCAGGAACCGCGCCATGGCGCTACTCAATGAGCCCGCCGCAAGCAGATCGGGCATCCCGGGGCGACGTTGCGGAAACTTGCGTATGGTCAGGCAGGCACCCCGCATTGCCACCGGCGGAATGACGGCATGCACCCGGGAACCGTCCGCAAGGCGCGCATCCACCATGGGCGAGCTCTCGTCGATACGCCGCCCCAAGGGAGTAACAATGCGCTCGATGGCCCACCGCACGGATTGTTCGCTGGTAAACGCTGCCTGATGGCGCGACAGGCGGCCCGCTCGCTCGACGTAAATTTCGTCATGGCGATTGACCATGATCTCGGTGATGTCGGCGGCGGCGAGCAGGGGTTCCAGCGGCCCCAGGCCGACCGCTTCGTCCAGCACCTCGCGACAGAGCGCTGCGCGGTCCACCTGGGCAGGCAAGTCTGCGTCCGTGGCGACAATCTGTGTCAACAAGCGCTCCGCCTCGGCACGCAACATGCTGTCGCTCATGCCGGCCACGTCACGTCGGCGCAGATCCAGCGCTGCGAGCAAGGCCGCGTGCAAACGCCGACGTTCCTGCAACTGATATTGCGGCGACAGGATGGGCGGCGAGATTGCGGCGACGGGCGGTGCAGGGGAATCCGGCACTAGCATCGATCCCTGTGCCGACACGTCGGGCGTAGCGCCGCCCGACGTGTCGTCCTGCTGGCTACCAGCGGCCGGGCGGACCCGCAACCGGCAAGGCCCGATCAGGATCTCGTCGTCGGGCAGTACCGGGCCGTGGCGCACGATTCTTTCGCCGTTCACCAGCGTTCCCGCCAATGTGCCAAGATCTTCGAGAACGATGGCAGCCTCTTCGCGCAGCAAGCGGGCATGCTGACGCCCAACCCGCCAGTTCGCGATGCGCAGGCCACATTGCGCCGCGCGTCCGATCAGCACCGGCATGGCCACCGTCAAGCGGCGTACCGCCGCATCCTCGAATGTCATTTCTAGTCGATCATGGCCTCGTTTCCGTTAGAGAGTGCGGAGCATCGGTACGGCGAGCGCTCCATTGCGAACCCGCGCCCGAATGGGTATTCCAACCGCCCGCGGTTGGCACGGCGGTCCCCAGGCGAGGCGGCAATGGGAAAGCGGCTTCCAGGACTTCCCGCCCCCGTTGCACACGTTCCGCCATGGCGGGCTCGGCCTGCGCAATGACCTTGGGGGTCACGAAAATCGCGAGCTCGGTTTCACGCAACTGGTAGCGGCGCGACGAGAACAAGGCGCCCAGAATGGGCATGTCCTGCAGCCAAGGAAGGCCACTGGTTCCCTCATCCCGTTCCCGGGACAAGAAGCCGCCGATAACCAAGGTATCTCCCGACCGGACGTTGAATTCGGTGGAAGCGCGGCGCGTGCGCAACGCCGGCCCGCCGGGAACGCTAAGCGCCGTATCCACGGAACTTGCCTCCACCTCGATCAAGGACCGGATGACTCCGCTGCGATCGATGCGCGGAGTGATCTTGAGCATGACGCCATAAGGTTTGAACAGCGTCGTGGCATTGCCACGCGCATCGGTCGACGAGTAAGGGACTTCGCCACCGGCCAGGAACGTGGCGCTGGCGCCGCTGCGCGCCAGCAATTGAGGCTGGGCCAGCATGACGGCCTCGCCGCTCTGAGCCAGCAATGCGATACGCGACGACAACAGGGCATTCACGCCGAAGTAGCCCGCCGCCGCCGACGCCGAGCCCAGGGTCTCTATGACTTCTTCTCCGGGGCGGCGCATGCGCCCCAAGGACCCCGCATCCCAGGCCAGTCCGGCGTTGATGCCGCCTTGGGTCGTCGTGCCCCAATTCACTCCAAGCTCTCTCAACCTGGAGGTGGGAATCTCTACCACCTGGACATCCAACTGCACCATGTGGTCCCAACCCACTTGCCCGGTAAAGTCCAGTACGGTCGGATAGCGATCCGCCAGGGCAGCGATACGCAAGCGATCATCGTCGGAAAGGTCATTGCCTTCTATCAGGATGCGGCCGCCCACTTCGGTGCTGCGCGCCCCCGGAATGCGCGCAAGCAAGGCCTCGACCTCAGCCCGTAAACGCGGTGCTCCAGCCGGGACGACTCTCAGCTCATAGGCTTTGGCGAGACCACGGTTCGTCCAGACATGCATGGACGAGACTCCCTCGGCACGAGCAAACACGACGACCTCTCGCCCTTCGGCCTCGATGGCGCCAATCACCTGGCTATTGCCTATCGCCACGCGCTTGACTCCGGGATGCGACAAGACATGTGTTTCGCCCACCTGAAGTTCGATTACCTGATCCGCCGGCCACGTTGCCTCGCTGACCAGGCCTAACGCCAAGGCGAACAAGCTGACTATGACCTGCCTCATGGCTGCTCCTTGTTGGTTCCTGCCTGAACAGCCGCCAAATTCGATATGCCTTCGTCCAGCCGGGAATCCAAGCGGTCTCCGTAGACGATGCTCACGCCCGGTAAAACGCGGGGTTCCGGCTCCAGCCCGATCAGCGAGGCAAGGTCGCTTTGCGCGGCGCCGCTAACGACCGCGGCATCATCCCGATGACGTAGCATCGCGGTCAGCACTCCGCTTTGCCGAGCCGCCACGAAGCGCATGGCTTCATCCGGCGTTGCAGCGAGGGTGATGCTGCCACCCTTGCTTTCGCCTTCCGGCTCGCTGCCCACCATCAGCACCCGCATGCCCTGCAATAGGGGTACCGTCAGTTCCCGCTGGCGATGCGCGAAACTGACATAGATGTCGATGGCATCGCCGGCACGCAGTACGTCGGCCAGGCCGCCCAAATCGGCCGCCGCCACGGTCAAGGCACGCTGCCCGCTATGCAGGCGCGAAGCCAGCGCTGGAGCGGGAGCAGTGAACGTCAGATGGCCGCGCAGCAAGGCTTCGCCATTGGCGACGTCGGCCAGCAAAGTGGCGCCGAGCAGACTGGAAAGATCCAGAGGATCGATGCTGGCCCTCGAAGTCCATTGTTCTGGGATCTCGCGCACGGCCAGATGCACCTCTTCGAGCTGCGTGCCCGCAGGCAGGTCATATGCCGCGACCAGCCGGCTGACCATGGGCATGCGCGCCTCGGCTTCCAGCGCTTGGACGCGTTGCTGCACATGCTCCCGCACAGCCCAGGCCGACACCAGGCCTGCGGCCAGCGCAATCGCGTATACACCGGTCCTGCGCAAGCGCTGCAAGACATGACTCATCCTGTTCATCATGGCGCTCTTCCGCTGACCAGAAGCCCGCTGCCGCCCTCCAGGGGCACCAGCGACAGCCGCATGCGCGTCTTTCCCCGCGTCCACCAATGCTCTTCGTCGGACGCCGGCAGACGATGCCAACCGCTCTGGATCAGGCGATCCTCCAGCAATGGGGCCAATTGTTCCGGCGGCAAAACGTATTGCCAGATGCTCTCGGAGAAGCGAACGCCGTCCTCCATCATGGCCACATCCAGCCTGAGCCGACTGCCCGCCGGGAGCCAATCGGGTACCGGGGTGCCGTGTGAAGCCAGCAGATTGACCGCCGAAATGCTGCCCGCTGTCCGGCGCGCGCCCAGACCTTCCATCTGGATGACCCACCGTTCCTGCCCCACTCGGCCAGACAGGATCGCCTGGCCGGACAACACATTGAGGTCGGTCAGAGCGGGTTGCTGGGCAGACAGATAGCGGATCAGTTCGGGCGTGCTGAGCGGTGTGTCGAATATCAGTACACGCGCGGGGACGCCGTGCAGCCATATGCCGTCCGCCAGTAGCCCACGCCGTGATCCCACAGGAAAGCGCAGGGCCTCCAACGAGGCGATACCAGGCTTTCGCCTGCTGGAAGATCCTGCTTCCTGACCACCAGCCGCCAGATCCTGAGCGGCAGCGATACTGCGCCCTCCTACTGCCGCCACGGCCAGCGCGCCAGCCAGCAACAGTCGAAATACGCGCGCCACTACCGGACTGCGCCAACTGCCACCCCACGCTGCGCCCAAGCCGGCCGGCAATGCCGAAGAACAAAGTCGCGTCATTTGTCTTTCCCCTTGCGGATGGCCAGCCGATCCATAGGCACCACGTCTGCCCAGACAGACACCCAATCCAGCGACAACCCTGGCCTACCCCAAGGACCGTCAATCCGATCAACGACGGGCTTCAAGCGGCGGGCCTGCGCCAGCGAGGCGCTTACCGCTTTCCCCCAGGGTGTAGGCGCTTTGCCAATGCGGCGCTGGGCGTCGGCATCGCCGTGCGCATAGCCCGCACCGCTTGCCACGTACGTCTGGCGAGCAATACGCGGACCAGCCACGGGGTCGCGGCGCGCCGTGCTTGCCGTCACCGACAGCAACCTCAGGTGCTCGCCGAACCATTCGTCCTGTAAAGCGGCGACCTGCGGCAAAGCGATACCGTGCAACAAGCTAGCCCCGCCCGACAGGGTCGCGCGCGTTTCCTTGGGCAAGTCATGCATAGGTTGCCCCATGGCGCTCGCCATCACCGCCTTGCGGCTGGCCTGCGCCATTTCCTGCCCAGCAAACTGCAGGCCTCCGATCCAGGTCACCCCCCACAACAAGAGGGCCAAAAGAGGCAGTATCAGCAACGCTTCGACCATCGCCTGGCCCTGCTGCCGAGTCAGAGCCACCGTCATGGGGTCCTCCTTGCCTGCGCCGTCTCGGCGGCGGTTACCGCGGACACGCGCGCGTGCCAATAGGGTCGAAAGAGCGTGCCGAGTTCATCAAGGCCGTCGTTGCGGCGTTCCGGTCGCGCATAGTAGGTTTCGGCCGCGGAAGTCACGGTGACTGCGCCCGTCCGGCCAAGTGCGGCATAAGCGAATTTGCCCAGCGGCGCACGGACATCGCTATTGGCATCGGTGGTTTTCAAGACTGAACCAGCAAGCCTAACCGCCACCGCAAAGCGCAGGGGATCGCCACTGCGCGACAAGGCAATTTCACGATAGGCCGGCAGGCCGCGTCCCGGCCAACGCTGCGCTGCAGCCATGGCATATGAATTGGCAAGGCGATTGCTTGCGTCGCCAAGCAAATCCCAGCTGGTGGACTGCTCTACCCAGCGCCAGAAGTCCTGCTCGGAAAAATCCAGGGGTGGCTCTTCCACGTACTCCAGGCCATCAGGCGCCTTGATTTTCTGGCCCTGGGCCGTGCCCCAGCCCATGGCGTACTCACGGAAGTAGCAACCCCGCCAGCGATTAAAGCGAAGCGCGTGATAGGACTGGGTGTCGAGCGCCCCCCAACGTCCGTCTGGTCCCAACCAAGTCGAGCCCCGGCGCCGCAACTCGTGCCGATGCAGAGGGCAAAAAGGACGGACCATCCACGGATTGCGGCGTGTGACGTTGCGGCGCTTGAGAAACCCATAGCGGTCCGCGGCCTGCTCGACGGCAGGTCGCAGACCCGCGTCGCGCGTGGCCAGCCGACGCGCCACATAGCCCGGCCAACCATCCGTCAACCATTGCAGATTCGATCCATTGAAACGTGCGCTACCCGCACCCCGGACCTGGATGCCGTCGGAAAGATTGGCGGACAATACTTTGTTCATGATGCGGTCGCGCGAAGCGGGCAGGCCGGCAACCGCCAATGCCGCCGTCGCGTCGAGGACCTGGCGGACCACTCTGTCATGCTCGCCAAACGCTTCCGCCAGCCGCTGTTCGGCGTTCGGCACCGCCCTGGCCGCTTGATAGGCCAAGCCCATATCGGGGCCGAACAGCATGGCGATCAGGCCCGCTGGCGGATTGCCGCGGTTGCGCTGCGACTGCATCGCGCGGGCGAACTGGGCGGACGCCCCCAACGTGACCAGATGCGCCATGGCGACCTGATGCGCGATCTGCGTCCGATTGATATAGGCCAAGGCATTCAGCGCACGAGCCTGCGCCAACGCTCCGCTATACGCCGCCGCATCCGCGGCGTGAGTCAGCTGCTGCCGCGATCCGACGGTTTGCCCCAAGTTGTACAGGACGACCAGGGATATGCCTCCCGCCGCTACCATCAGCAGGCCCAGGACCAGCGCCTGGCCCCGCTGATGGACCAGCCGTGCGCAATGCGGCGACGTCACTTGGCGTCCGCGGCGTTGCCGGTAAAGGACTTGAGCGAACGGGCCTTGGTTTGCGCCGCCGCCTTTTGCGCCGCCTGCTGCGCCGCGCGGTTCTGCGCGCCGCCATCCTCGCCCGCGAGTTCGCGCGCCATGGCGGCGGTCTGCGACCGCACCACCTGGCCGAAGTATTGATATACCGCGATGGCTGCCACCGCAACCAAGGCCACGACCACGATGTATTCCGTCATGCCCTGCCCCAACTGACGCTTCTTAAACCCTGACATATCCGCTCTCCGGCATTGTGAAGAGGCTTCAGTGTCTGCGTCTGACGATGGCGTCACAATTCGCGGATACCGAGGCGGATAAAGTCGTGGCTGGCCGGTTGACTGCTGGCTGCCTTCATTAGGCGGTGATGGCGGGACTCGGTGCAGGCCGCACCAGAATCTTGTAACCCTTTAATATTCAAGGGTTTTCCCTATTGCCCAGCCTATGGCGCAGCAGTAGATTTGAGTTGCCGGGCTGTCTGACACCCATCGCGTGCGAAGCCAGGCAGGAGCGCCTCAGACTCACCTTGAGCTGGGGCGCTCTTCCATTTTGCAGCGCGCAAATGCCGCAAATGCGCATCGCCCGCTATGCGATGCGCAAGATCCCATTGTCGATGACGATCGCGTCGCGCTCCACCACCTTCGCCCTGAAAGACCCGTCCCGCCAGACTTCCACGCTCAACGTCTCGCCGGGATACATCGGTCCCGAAAAACGCAGCGATACGGAACGCACCGCCCCAGGCGCCGCAGGCTGCAACCGTCTGGCGACTGCATGCGACACCAGGCCAAACGAGCACAACCCATGCAGTATGGGACGGGGAAATCCAGCCGCCTGGGCGACCTGGGGGTCGCTATGCAGCGGGTTGTAGTCGCCGTTGAGCCGATACACCAGCGCCTGCTCCGGCCGGGTATGGGCCTGTATCGTCCAGTCCGGCGAACCGCTCGGCATGGCGTGCGCGGGACGCGCCTGCTTGCCGGCATTGGCCATGCCGCCATCGCCCCTGAGCACGTGGGTCGCGGACGTCCTGGCGATGAGTCGCCCCGTGCTGGCATCCGTCAGTGTTTTTTCGGAGTAAAGCAACAATCCCTTTTCGCCTTTGTCGACGGCCTCGACGACGCGGGTCTTGCCTATCAGCTCACCGGCGACAGGAATGGGATGGAAGATTTCCAATCCCTGCTCGCCGTGCAGCAGCCGCACCGTATCGGCCCCGATATCGGGCGCGTTCAGCCAGAAACCCGGATAACCCAACACCACAGCCATGTAGGGCAGCACTAGCGGATCTTGCTGCCTGCCAACGTAAGCCAGGTCGGCGGTATCCACGGGATCCTGCCCCAGCCCCACCGATAGCGCGTACAGCATGGCGTCGCGCGCCGTGCAACGTTGCCTGATTTCCGGCAAGTCGTAGTTCAATAGACGCTCATAGCTCAAGCGCATGGCGCTTCTCCCTTAGTCGCGCAGACAATTGCATGATCTTGGCCACGGGGTCAGATCGGGTCCCAGCTCATCACCTCGGGTGAGCGCTCCAAGGGATAGAAGTGCTTCTGCATCGCCGGGATGGCGACCTCTGCAATGCGCTGCGGCGTCCAGCCTTCGCTGAAATGCACAGAGCGCAAAGGGCGCGGCTGGCTCATCAGCATGATTTCGTTGGCACGCACCGCAAATATCTGTCCGCTCACCTCGCGCGCGGCGTCGCTGAGCAGGTAAACGGCCATCGGCGCGATCTTGCCCGCCTCCATCTTCTTGAGTTTTTCCACGCGGTCGCGCTGCTGCGGCGTGTCGGTGGGAATGGAACTCGTCATGCGGCTCCAGGCCGACGGAGCGATGCAGTTGGAGCGCACGCCGTAGCGCCCCATATCCAGCGCGATCATTTTGGACAGCGCCACGATGCCCAGCTTGGCAGCCCCGTAGTTGGCTTGGCCATAGTTGCCGATCAGTCCCGAGGTCGAGGTCATGTGCACCATCGCGCCGCCCTCCTGTTCGCGGAAGTGAGTGGCTGCCGCCCTGCTGACGAAGAACGTGCCGTCGAGATGCACGGCGATGACGGTCCGCCACTCTTCCTCGCTCATCTTGTGAAAGGAACGATCACGCAGGTTGCCTGCGTTATTGACCACGCCGTCGATGCGCCCGAATTGGTCCATGGCGCACTGGACAATGGCGTTGGCGGTCGCATGCGTCGCGACCGAATCGAAATTGGCGACGGCCTCGCCCCCGGCGGCGCGTATCTCGGCGACGACGGCGTCCGCGGGCGCCTCCGCCGAGGACAGATCGTCGCCGTTAAGCGCGACTCCAATGTCGTTGACCACCACCTTGGCGCCCTCGGCCGCCAGCTGCAAGGCCACTTCGCGGCCGATGCCTCCGCCCGCGCCGGTCACCACCACCACCTTGCCTTCCATCATGCGTTCCATGCCTGTGCCTCCTAAAAGCGAGCCTGCCGGCGTCCTCCGGCAGGCCCGGTACAGTCGATTTACTCGGTCGTCACGTTGGCGCGACGCACTACCTCGGCCCACTTCCGGCCTTCGCTGCCGATGAAAGCGGCGAACTCGGCGGGTGAATCGGGATTGGGCACCGCGCCCTGATCCCGGATCTGCTTTTGCATGTCGGGGGTCTGAATGATGGCGACCACCTGCTTGTTGATTTCCGCCACGATGTTTTCCGGCGTCCTGGCGGGAGCCCACAAGCCGAACCACGACACCACCTCGTAGCCGGGAACGCCGGCCTCGGCCACGGTTGGCACGTCGGGCAACTGATCGCTGCGCTGGGCCGAGGTCACGGCCAGCACCTTCAGCCGGCCCGCCTTGATGTGCGGCAACGCCGAGGGCAGGTTGTCGAAAATCATCGAGATCTGGCCGCCCAGCAGATCCGTCACCGCGGGCGTGCTGCCCTTGTAGGGCACGTGCACCATGTCGACCCCGGTCATCATCTTGAAAGTCTCGCCGGACATATGCAGCGTGCTCCCATGGCCGGAAGAGCCGAAAGTGAGTTTCCCCGGATGAGCGCGGCCATAGGCGATCAGCTCCTTCACGGAGTCGTACGGCGCGTTCTTGGGAACCACGAGGGCATTCGGCACCATGGCGGTACGCGTGATCGGGGCGAAATCCTTGATGGCGTCGTAGGGCATGGATTTGTAGAGACTGGGGTTGATCGCGTGCGTGCCGATCGTGCCCATTACCAGCGTGTAACCGTCCGGCGCGGCACGTGCCACCTGTGCGGTGCCGATGTTGCCGCCCGCGCCAGGCTTGTTCTCGACCACCACGGAAACGCCCCAGCGCTCGCTCAGGCGCTGGCCGATCACGCGCGCCAGAATATCGGTCGTGCCTCCCGCCGAGAACGGAACATTTATGGTCACCGGCTTGTTGGGAAAGCCCTGCGCGGTCTGCGCGCCGGCCGGGCCGGCCGTCAGCAAGGCAGCCAACCCCAACAGCGCCAGCACCTTCACGGAACGCTTGTGCGCGTGCGCTGCGCACGCGTCTTTTTTGATTGTCTTGAACATTGTCTCCTCGCTTTTTTGTTTAGATTCCGAGGCGATCCGCCTCAATCCAGCAACGCAAGATCCTGCCCTTCCTCCACTTCATCGCCTACCGCCACGAGAACCTTGGCGATACGGCCCGCCGCCTCGCATTCAACGGGGATTTCCATCTTCATGGATTCGACCTTGAACGCCTCATCGCCCGTCTGAATCTGCGCGCCCTCCTCCACACAACACGCGACCACGCGGCCCGCCACGTTGGAGACTATTTTTTTCATGCCAGCTCCTTTACCGACTCGGTTGAAATCACTTCCTGCAGGCCGTCGACGGTCATTGCCCCGGCCTGGAACTGCTGCGACGCGAGCACCTGCAGAATCATGGGAATGTTGGTCTTGATGCCCTCTACCCGCATGTCGCCAAGCGCGCCGCGCAAATCGCGAATGGCGGTGTCGCGATCGGCCGCAAGCGCAATGACTTTCGCCACCATGGGGTCGTAGTGGCTGGAAACCCGGTTGCCCTGCGCGTAGCCAGTCTCTACCCGCAGGCCTGGACGAGGCCGCGGCAGTTCAAACGTCTGCAAGACACCGGGCGAAGGCAGGAAGCGCACCGGATCCTCGGCATAAACGCGCGCCTCGATCGCATGCCCCGCCAAGGCGGGCTGGGCGCCAACTACCGAGGACAGCTTTTCGCCCGCGGCCAGACGGATCTGCGCCTGCACGATGTCCACGCCGGTGACCGCTTCGGAAATAGCGTGCTCAACCTGCAGGCGCGTGTTGACTTCAAGAAAGGAAAAACCGCTTTCCGGCGTGTAGAGCATCTCCACCGTCCCGATGACGTCGTAGCCGATCTCCCCCAGGATCGCCGACAGCCGTCGCGCCATGTGGGCCACGACCTCGCGGTCGATGGCGGGCGCCGGCGCTTCCTCGATCACTTTCTGGTATCTGCGCTGGGTAGAGCAGTCCCGTTCGTACAGGGACAGGACATTGCCAAACCTGTCCGCCAGGAACTGGAATTCGATATGCCGCGGCGACGGCACGAATCGCTCCAGGTACAGGGAGGGATAGGCGAACGCCTTTTCGGCCATGACGCTCGCGCGATCCCAGCAGTCGGACAATGACTGAGGATCGTAGACGGGGATCATCCCTATGCCCCCGCCGCCGCCCGCGGGCTTGATCAGGACGGGATACCCGAGCGCATCGGCGGCCCGGTGTACCGCCGCCTTGTCGTCCCGGGGCAGGATGCCCGTGCTGCCGCCCGCCTGCAGGCCATGCCGTTGCATCAGCTCGCGCGCGCTCGCCTTGTTGCCTAGCGCGGCGATCCACTTGGGTGAAGGTCCAATGAAGCAACGCCCAGCCGCTTCGACCCTGCGCGCGAACTCTGCGTTCTCGGACAAGAATCCGTAGCCTGGATGCAGCGCGTCGGCACTGCAACGCGCCATGACTTCAAGCAGCAGGTCCTGGTTGAGATAGCTGGCCCGCGCCGGTGCGGGACCGATGCAGAAGCTCTCATCAGCCTGGCGTACGTACGGGAGGTCGGCATCGGCTTCGGAGTACACCGCCACGGACTGCAGGCCCAGCGCCTTCACGGCGCGCAGGATGCGCGCGGCGGCGGCTCCGCGGTTGGCAATCAGGATTTTCTTCATCAGTGTTCCCTCAAGGCCTGTATCCGGTAGTCACCTTGCCGGGCTGGCGCAGCGGCGCCGCCAGATTGGCAAACTCGACCAATCGCGCCCGCGTGCCGGCCGGATCGATGATGTCCTCGATGACAAAGGCCTCCGCGCTGCGGAAGGGGGACGTCAAGGCACGTACTCTTTCCTCGATCTCCGCACGCTTGGCTTGCGGGTCGGCGGCCGCCTCGATCTCGGACCGGTACGCCACTTCCAGCCCGCCCTCGATCGGCAGCGAACCCCATTGAGCCGATGGCCAGGCATAGCGAAAGTTGAAGCGGCTGGAGTTCTGATGCCCTCCCGCCGCCACGCCAAAGGCACGCCGCATGATCAGGGAGAACCACGGCACGGTCGACTGCGAGACCGCCGTCAGCGCCCTCACGCCGGCACGCATCACCCCGTCCTTCTCGGCTTCCAGGCCAATCTGGAAACCCGCGATGTCCACCAGATTGACCACGGGCAGATGGAAGGTTTCGGCCAGATCCACCAGGCGGGTGAATTTCTCGGCAGTGTGCCGGTCCCAGCCGCCGCCATAGTGATACGGATTGCTAGCGACGAACAGCACCGGCCAGCCATCCACCCGGGCAAGTCCGCCCACGATCGCCTTCCCCCAATGCCGGCCGATCTCGAACAAGCTGCCCGGATCGAACAGGGTTTCCAGTATTGGGCGGATCTTGTATACCTTGCGCGTGTCCTTTGGAATGGCCGTCCGCAGCCATTCCTGTTCAGCCGCCACTACCGGGGTCTCCCCCCTGGGCGCAAGGTCGTGCACGGACGCGGGCAGATACGACAGAAAGCGCCTCGCCGCCGCGAAGGCCTCATCCTCGGAGTTCACCTCGTCGTCCACCACGCCATTGCGCGTGTGGATGGCGCTTCCTCCGAGCTCGTTCTTGCCCAGGTTCTGACCGATCTTGGCGACCACAGGCGGGCCCGCGATAAACAGCTGAGAAGTGTCCTTGACCATGACGGAATAGTGGCTGCCCGCCACGCGCGCGGCGCCCTGGCCTGCCACGGACCCGAGAGCCAGCGACACCACTGGGACCTGCATGAGGTTTCGCGCCACATAGGCCCAGATTTTCATCTTCGGCAGCAACGCGTATCCCATCTTCTCGATGTTCTTGACGGAACCGCCCCCGCCCGTGCCATCGATCAGGCGCACCAGCGGAATACGCAGGTCATACGCCATCTGCTCGGCGAACATCATCTTGTCGCCGACGGCGCCATCGTTCGCACCGCCGCGCACGGTGAAGTCGTCGCCCACGATCACGACGTCTTTCCTTTCCAGCGCCGCGCGCCCCATGATCACATTCGAGGGCACCACGTGGACCAGGCGGCCTTGTTCGTCATATTCGCCGCTGCCGGCCAATCCTCCCACCTCGACGAACGAGCCGCCGTCGACCAACCGTTCAATCCGCTGACGGATGTCCAGCTTGCCGGCGTCATGCTGACGCTTCACTTTTTCCACGCCTCCCATGCGCAGGGAATACTCCTTGCGGCGTGCCAGTTCGTCCAACTCCTGCGTCCAGCTCATTACTTCCTCCAATGACGGCCCCCCTGTGTTCAGGGCGCCAGTTCGATCCACGCGTCATCCAGCTTCAAGTCCACCGCGGTCCGCGCCTGCAGCGCGGCGAAATCCAGGCCCCGCACCATCGCCCGCACATACAGCCCGTTCGGCGTGATGTCCAGGATTGCCAGATCGCTGTAAATGCGGTCGACCACGGCCTTGCCGGTAAGGGGGTAGGTGCATTCAGGCACGATCTTTGGCCGGCCGTCCCGGTCCACGTGCTGCATCATCACGAAGATGCGCTTCGCGCCGGCCACTAAATCCATGGCCCCGCCCACCGCCGGAATCGAGTCTTCGCGCCCCGTATCCCAGTTGGCCAGATCGCCTTCCGCAGACACCTGGAAGGCGCCCAGCACGGTGAGGTCGATATGGCCGCCCCGCATCATCGAGAAGGACACCACGTGGTCGGTGATCGAAGCCCCGATGTCCAGCGCGACCGGATCCTTGCTGGCGTTGAGCAGATCGAGATCGACCTCGGCCCCGGGCGGCAGGCCCTTCATGCCCAGGATGCCGTTTTCGCTATGCAGAACCACGCCGCGCTCGGGCTTCAGGTAATCGGCTACGGACGTCGGCATGCCGATGCCTAGATTGACGTAGGAAGCGGGCGGAATATCGTCGGCGACGATCTGCGCCATGCGCGCTCGCGACAAGCTATTGATGCTCATTGGGGCACTCGACGATGCGTTGAACGAAAATTCCGGGCGTCATGACCTGCTCTGGCGCCAGCTCTCCCAGAGGCACCACCCGGTCAACCTGGGCCACCGCCAGCCGCGCGGCCATGCACATCACCGGCCCGAAATTACGGCTGGCGTAGCGATAGGTCAGATTGCCTGCGCTGTCTCCATACTGGGCCTTTACGAAGGCCACATCGCCCGGGAGCGGCTCTTCCAACACATAGCCGCGACCATTGATGGAGCGCGTCTCCTTGCCTTGCGCCAGCCGCGTTCCATAGGCAGTGGGCGTAAAGAATGGCCCCATGCCCGCGCCAGCAGCGCGCAAGCGTTCCGCCAGCGTGCCTTGCGGCACTACCTCCAGCTCGATCCTGCCCGCCGCGTACCATTCACCGAACGCGGCGGCGTTGGGCTTTTTGGGATTGGAGGAACGGGCGAAGGAGCAGATCACTTTGCGCACCCTGCCCGCACGGATCAGTTGGCTCAAACCCCGCTCGCCATTGCCGGCGTTGTTGTTGACGATGGTCAGTTCGCGGGCGCCCGTCTCCAGCAGCGCCTGCAGCAGTTCCGTCGGCACGCCGGATGCGCCGAATCCGCCGATCAGCAGCGTGGCCCCATCCGCCACGTCTGCCACGGCCTTCTCCAGGGAAGGTACGATCTTGTTCAACATTGTTCACCCCATGGCGGCGACCACGGTCGCTCCGTATCCGCCGCCTACTTTTTTCGGACGATTACAGCGTCGGCAAGGCGCTCAGGATCGCGGTGGACTGGCTGGACAAAGTGCCGCCGTTGCCATGCACCAGGGCCAGATTCGGATCCCTTAACTGACGGTCTCCGCACTCTCCCCGCAACTGCCTGACGGCCTCCACCATGAGAAACACGCCGTACATGCCGGGATGCACGCAGGACAGGCCACCGCCGTTGGTGTTGACCGCCAGCCGCCCGCCTGGCGCGATCGCACCGTCGTCCACGAAAGCGCCGCCCTCGCCCTTGCGGCAGAACCCCAGGTCTTCCAGGAACAGGATGGTGTTGATGGTGAAGGCGTCGTACAACATGGCCAGGTCCATGTCCTTCGCGGATACGCCGGCCATCTCATAGCAACGCTTCCCCGATTCCAGTGCCGCTGTCACCGTCAGGTCGTGCATGGACGAAACCTGCCGGTTCCACACCGCGGTCGCGTTGCCCATCACGTATATCGGCTTCTTGGCACAGTCGCGGGCCCGGTCCGAGCGCGTCAGCACGAAGGCGCCGGCGCCGTCGCTGACCATGCAGCAGTCACGAACCGTAAAGGGCTCGCACACGGGACGCGCCCCCTCGACCTGCTCCAGAGACAGCGGCTCGCGCATGGTGGCGTCAGGATTCAATTGCGCCCATTTCCGTGCGGCCACGGCGACTTCCGACAATTGCTTGCGCGTAGTGCCGTACTGGTGCATGTGACGATTCGCGGCCAACGCGTAGGCCGCCACCGGCAAGGGCGGGTCGTATGGGGTCTCGTACGGCTGCGGATCGAGAAATTTCCGCACCCGCGTCAGGTCGGCGCGGTTGAATTTTGCGGTGCGTTGGGTGCTGCCGTAGCAGACCAGGACCGCATTGCATTGCCCGGACGCCAGCGCGTGCATCGCCGGCAGCAGATGCGCCACGTAACTGGAACCGCCGATCATTGTGCTGTCCAGAAAGGTCGGGCGTATGCCGAGATACTCGACGACGGACATCGCCCACATGGTCGACAATGAACTGCAGGTCGTAATGCCGTCTATGTCCTTGAGGCGCAGGCCGGCATCCGAAATCGCAGCCATGGCGGCCTGCGCCAACACTTCCTGCTCGGTATAGCCGCGGGCCTGTCCCAGTCCTGCCTGGCCCACGCCGACCACGGCGGTCTTGCCTCTCAAATCGCGCAGGGTCATGCCGCTACTCCCGACGGCACGAAGACCACTTGCGCTGCCTCGCCCTCGCCGACGATACGGGCGCTGACGCGCATGCCTATACGCACGTGCCGGGGCGAGATCTCCGCGACCCGGCTCATCATCCGCGCGCCTTCCTGCAGGTCCACCAGACAGACGTTGTAGTCGCCGCCCTGCTCCGCGTCGCGATACACGGTGGTGGTGGCGTACACCACGCCTTCGCCCGTGGGCGTAAACCATTCCAATGCCGCACCGCCGCAATGGGGGCACACACAGCGGGGATAAAACACTGCCTGGCTGCAATCGGCGCAGCGTTGCATCTGGAACCGCCCACCCGCCAAGCCATTGATATATACCTGCTCAGGCCCGCCCACTATCTGCGCGCTGTTCTGGATCTCCACCCATGCCTCCTGTCGTGTCGTCTTCTGAACCTGCCAACATTGCGATTCAGTGTAGGGACCGGCATGCGAGGGATAAACGGGCCAGAGGGAAAATCATCTTTAACTTTGCGCGAAGGAATGGCTAAGATGGCGTGGCCCCATCAGCCCGATCGCCATGTACATCCTGATAGACCATCTAAAACATGTCCTGAATTTCGTGCGGGTCGCGGATAGCGGCAGCTTCACGGCCGCAGCGCACCGGCTCGACATTTCAACGGCGTCGGTGAGCAAGAGCGTCACGCTGCTTGAGGCCAAGCTGGGCGTAAAGCTGCTCAACCGGACCACTCGCAACCTCTCGCTGACTGACGATGGAGAATTGCTGCTTAAGCGTTGCCGGCACATCCTTCTGGAAGTGGAAGCCGCCGAGGCCGAGGTAACCGGAGCCAGCGTAATCCCCCGCGGCAAACTGCGCGTGCATGCGCCGGTAGGACTGGGCAGGAAAGTCATCATGCCCGCGCTGCTGTCGCTGACCGCCCGCTATCCAGAGCTATCGATCAACGCAGATTTCAGCGACCGCGTACCCAACCTGGCCGAAGAAGGGCTGGACGCCACCATACGGATCGGCGTCACGGCGGATTCGCGCGTTATTGCCAAGACCTTGTCCCGGCTGCGCTACGTCACGTGCGCCAGCCCTGCCTATCTCGCGGCCCACGGCACGCCAGCCACGCCCGCCGAGCTGGAACGACACAATTGCCTGGCCTATGTCCAGTGGCAGACCGGGCGATATCACGAATGGGATTTTCAGAAAGACGACGAACGCTACACGATCACGCCCGCGGGCAACTTGAACGTGAACCATCCGGAGGCCATCCTGGACGCCGTGGTGGCCGGCGCGGGCGTTGCCCGCATGGCCAGCTTCATCGCGGAGTCCGCCGTGCAGGACGGACGCCTCAAACTGATACTGACCGACTGGATGGCGCCTGGGACGCCGGTCCAGTTGGTCTATCTGCCGAACCGGCACCTGTCGCCGCGCATCCGTGCCTTCGTGGATGCGATGAGCGAGGCCCTGCCGCCCCATTTGCCCTGGGAAAAGGCCATGGGCCTGTGAGGCGGCGTTCGCCGCTTACAGCAGCAGCGGCGAGATCTTGCTCCCGTCCACCGATACCCCGGCCATGAGGCCTCCATTGTTCAGGACGAAACCCACGATGGGCTGCTGGGCAGTGTAAGTATCGATGCTGCCGTTCACGCCCACGTTGGCCACCGCGACAGTCGCGTCCGCGCCCACCGTCCAGCCGCTGCTGGCCCGGAACTTGGCCAGCGCGCCATCGGTCATGAACAACACCACCATCGCTTTGGACTGCGCGCCGGCCTGCAGGCCGATGGAGCCGCCGGTGATGCTGTAGTAGCCGGTATCCGACCCGCCCACCCGCAGCACGCCAGTGCCATGCTGCGCCCCCACGATGAAACTCGCGCTCAACACACCCGGAAACACCAGCACCCCGCGCGCGCGCTCCACCAGTTGCTTGGCCTGCGACGAGGATTGATAGAGCTTGGACAAGGTGGCGTCCGCCGCAGCATCCAGCTCCTGTTTCTTTTCCGCGGCCGTGGCCGAGGATTGGGCGGTGGTGGTGGTGCAACCTGAGAACATCAGGCTAGCTACGCTAAGCACGGCGGCGGCAACGCCGGGCCGGCGCAACTTCGAAAACAGATCAGGCATGTGGCGCTCCATTCTTGCTTCTTGTTAATGCTCCAGGCAGCCCGGAGCCGTCCAAATGGGAGTTGCAATCCTACCTTTTTTGACGGGGCGCTGTAACCGCGCGGGCGCCCAGCAGGGGCGCCTTGAGAAATTCGGACCCGGAATTGGCGCAATCGACCACCAATTGTCGAAACAACTGTGCCGCAGGACGAGCGGTGACTTGCTTGTTCCAAACCGCGACCACCGGTTCAACTTGGCCGCCCAGGTCGAAACGCACCCGCCTCGCAACCTTCGCGGTGCACAGCTGCTCGGCAATGCCCTCCGGGAAGACCGCCAGATAGTCGCCCGCCTGCAGCAAGCTGGCCGTGACGGATACATCGCTGGTGTGCACGCCCTCCGAAGGTAGCGCAACGCCCAAATGGTGCAGCGCGGTCTGCAGCAGATGGAAGATGCGGGATCCTGCGTTCGGGATGCACCACCGCTGCCTTGCAAGCATATCGGCCGTGATTCTCCGGCGAGCCAGCAGCGGGTGATCTCTGCTGGCAATGACGACAACCTTCTGTGCCGGCAAGATGCGCACCGTGGACAGGCTGGCCAGGTCCAAACGCGGGTCTGCATAGGTAAACAAAATGTCCAGCGAGCCATCGACGAGCTGCTCGATCAGTTCGACGATGCCCCCCTCCACCATGCGTACCGTCACCCCCGGCCTGTCCGTATTGAAGGTGGCAAGCGCATGGCACAGCAGCGGATGCACGGACAGGGTCCGGCTCGCCAAACGCAGTTCCCCTTTGCCCCCTTTCTGGATTGCGCTCATGGACTCTGCCAGGCGCTCCAGCTGCACCAGCAACACGGTCGCATGGTTCGCCATCTCGCGGCCGAGATCGGTCAGCGCCAGGCCTCGGCGGCCCCGGCCTTCCCATAATGGCGCGTCCACAATGGCCTCGATCTCGGCCAGGGACTTCGAGATGGCGGCAGGACTGACATGGAAACGCCTGGCCACCGCCGCAGCCGTTTGCACTTCGCCCAAGGCTCCAATGATGCGCAAGTGGCGCAGCTTCAGGCGCGACAGTATCAGGTGCGCGGATTCTTGCCCGCTTGGGGAATGAGGGTCTGGCATGTCCACTACTTAGAGCACTGCGTCATAGCGCTTTTTATATTAACCATCAGGTAAATATTAACTTCTTTTAATTCGCTATTTGTTTCCATTCTTCGCTTCTATAGTGCCATCACGACACATTCATTTCCGACGCAGTCCCAGTCTGCGACACCAAGGAGTTCGAGCGATGGCGAACGCGATTCCCTTTCTGAAATATGCCTGCGGCATCTTGGCGTGCGCTGCATTGACGACAGCCTGCGTGGCTGCGGGTACCGATTGGCCCAAGGCGCCGTTGCGCATCATCGTTCCTTACACCAGTGGCGGGTCCGTCGACGCGATAGGCCGGGCATTGGCTGAAAAACTCGGAACCAGACTAGGCCAGAAACTCGTCGTAGAGAACATTGCCGGCGGTGCGAATGTCCCTGCTGTGAAGAGTGTGTTGTCTGGCGCGGCAGACGGCTATTCACTTTTGCTGGCCAGCGACACGGCGCTCAGCATCAATCCCCACGTAATCAAAGACCTTACCTACGATCCCGAGCGTGACTTGACTCTCGTCACCGTGGTCAGCACGCAGCCTCACTGGATCATCACCCGGCCCGAGCGGAAGGATCTTGGCAATCTCGAGGACTTGAAGGCGTACATCAAAAGCCATCCTGGCAAGGTCTCCATCGGCGTAAATGTGGTGGGCGGTGCTGCCCATCTGGGGCTCGCGGACTGGCGGCGTCGCAACGAACTGGATTTCGCGATCGTCCCTTATCGGGCGCCCGAGCAAGGTACGGTGGACCTGATCGGCGGACGTCTTGACGCCAAGGTCGACCCCATCGGGGCATCCCGTAATCTGGCAGAAGAAGGCAAGGTCAAGCCGCTCGCCATTCTGCAGGACACGCCCATTCCGGCGTTTCCCGGCATCCCGGCTCAAGAGCCGAACAGCGCAGCCGCGTTAACGGTACGCGCGCACATATCGCTGGCGGTAAAGGCTGGCACACCCCCTGCCATCGTCGACCGGCTATACCAGGAAGTACGCGCCAGCGTACTGGAACCGGATTTTCTGAATCGGCTGAAGGTTTTCACATACCTGCCGGTCCTGACGCCACCGGAAGAAAGCCGCCAACGCATCCAGGCCGAAACCGCCCGCTACGGGAGCATCGCCAAGAACATCGACCTCGACGGCAACTGACCCCAAACCCGCTAAACCGTTCCACTGGAGCCCTATCCATGCGTTTCGTCATTGCGCTGGTACGCCATGAAACCAACTCATTCTCTCCCAATCCCACCCCGCTCTCGTCGTTCAACCGGGGCGGCGGGAGTTCGGGGCCGCTATACGGCAACGACGCAATCCAGGCATGCCAAGGAACCAATAGCGCGGCGGCCGCATTCATCGATCTGGCCAGGGCGCAAGGACACGAATTCGTCATGCCCTTGATGGCATACGCCATGCCTAGCGGCCTGGTGACAAGCGCAGCATTCGAACACATCGCCACGGCCATCGTCGATTCCGTCCGGCAAGGCTGCGATGCGGTATTGCTGGATCTGCACGGCGCCATGATTTCCGACCACTACTCCGACGCCGAAGGAGAATTGTTAAAGCGGATCCGGGCCGTGGCGCCGGACGTCCCTATTGCGGTCGCACTCGATTTTCATGCCAATTTCAGCTCGGCGCTGATCGAAAACGCGACCGTCGTTACGGGCTATCGCACGTACCCTCACATCGACATTTACGAGACGGGCGAGCGCGCCGCCCGCACGCTCATGGCTGCGCTTCGTGGCGAGGTTACGCCTGCGATGATCTGGCGCAGCCTTCCCATGCTGACGCATACCCTGCGTCAAACTCCACTGGCGCAACCCATGAAAGACATCATGGACCGCGCGCGGCAAGCGGAAAGCGACGGCGAAATTCTCAATGCTTCGGTATTTGGCGGCTTCCCATACGGCGACACGGCTCATGCCGGCCTCACGGTTGTCGTGGTGGCCGACACCAATCACCTGAACGCAGCCCAACGGGTTCTCGATGAGCTCTGTTCCGAAGCCTGGGCGCGCCGCGCCGATTTCAGGTTCCATGCGGAACCCATGGAAAAATCGATTGCTCGAGCGCTCTCGGCCAAAGCAGGCCCGATTGTGATGGCGGACCATGGCGACAATTGCGGTGCAGGCGGATCAACGGACGACATGACTGTCTTGCGCGAGGTTTTGCACCAAGGATTGCAGGACGTGGTAGCTGGCCCATTCTGGGACCCCGCCGCCGTAGCCGCAATGGTCGACGCGGGTGTGGGCAGTTCAATCACGGTCGATGTGGGCGGCAAGACAGATGTGCCCGCGCTGGGCATCAGCGGCCAGCCTCTGCGTTTGACGGGGCGCGTGCGGTGCATCACGGACGGACAACACCGGGTCTTCGGTCCCATGCACACAGGCATGCTCGTCACTCTGGGCCGCACGGCCGTGCTCGATACAGGCAGTGCGCTTGTGGTCATCAGCGAAAAACCACAGGAGCCATTTGATACCGGGGTGTTCACGCATGCCGGCATCGACCCGGCCCGACACAAGTATGTACTGATCAAATCTCGCCAGCACTTCAGGGCTAGCTTTGAACCCATCGCCAAGGAGGTCATACTCGTCGCGGGACCGGGAGTGGCGAGCGCCGATCTGGAACAGTTCCCCTTCAACAATCTACGCCGTCCGATATATCCGTTCGATCCCGAAATGACTATCTGACACCGGATTTCCCGCTCACACTCATATATTGGCACCCAGCAATTCGCAGCTTGACGGTGCCAATACCCGCTTAAAACTTCACACTACTTCATATTTTTCGTCTGGACGATTGATAGAGTTAGCCCGCCATTAAGCAACTCCGCCCGGAAACGGGATTTCCAGATGAACACCAACAAAGACAAACTCACGCAGAGAAAGCTCCAGCGCAAGATACTCGTCCCAGCCTTGCTCAGCCTGGTATTGGCAGGCGCGGGAGCCGAGGCGGCGGCCAACTCCGTCGGCACGAAAGGCGGCGTCAGCCTGCACTATGGCGTAGGCGAACATTACAAGCGCTACACGCTGAACTATGAAACTTCGCCGCTCTGGAGCACGGAGTTCAGCGGCAGTTGGGGCCGACTGGACCTGACTCCGGAGCTCGGCGCATCCTATTGGACGGCGGACGGATCCCGCTCGCCCGGCAATGTCTGGCAATTCAGCGCCATTCCCATGTTCCGCTGGTGGACCAGCGAACGGTTCTATATCGAGGCTGGCATTGGAGCCACCGTTTTCACGCGCACCCGCTTTGCGGACAAGAACATCGGCTCCGCATTCCAATTCGGCGACCACATTGGCGCAGGCTTTCTGCTAACGCCAAACAACCGCATCGGCCTGCGGTACTCGCATTTCTCGAATGCCGGCATCAAGCGGCCGAATCCGGGCCTGGACACGGTGCAAGTCACTTATACCTATCAGTTCTGACTGGCGCAAAGCTGCGACCACGACGTCGTAAATAGACTGACTTGCGCAAATGCGATGGGTGATTATCTTCCCGGATAAAGCCATTAGGGCCGCCCCGGAGCTACCCGTCCAGATCCCCATGCTCTTCGGCGTCGCGGCGGTACGCTTGCGCCTTCGCCCCTATAGCCAACATGACGGCCAGCAAGATGATGACCAGAACGATCAGGATGATCTGCCACCAGGTCATGCCAAGAGCTCCTGTGCCACGCCCCGAAGCACGGGCGCCTGGCCGTCAGCGTTGTTTATTCAAGTCAATCTAGCAAGCATTGGGGCGCGGTCATATCCTCTTTTTGATGGGGTTCAGATGAATCTGGTGAATCGGCGCTCTCCGTCAACGCCGAGAATCGAAGCCGCCCCGCCCCGGCGACGCGTCCGGGACAGCGACCGACAACGTTCATTTCGGCTCGCTCGGAGGCGTTCCATCCCATCTC
Source organism: Achromobacter sp. D10 (assembly GCF_035282245.1). NCBI lineage: Bacteria > Pseudomonadati > Pseudomonadota > Betaproteobacteria > Burkholderiales > Alcaligenaceae > Achromobacter > Achromobacter sp. D10. The sequence continues at coordinate 105,414 of NZ_JAYJLE010000017.1, read as the reverse complement.
TCCACCGCCTGGATCCTGGCAGCGTCGACCACGCACAGCGTCCGGTAGAACATCGCGCCGCTGGCGATAAGCGCGCCGAGGTCCTGCTCATCAAGCTTCGGCGCCAACCGCTCCAGGTGGCGCGAATAGATCATGAGAACGCTATCCCAATTGCCAGGGCTCGGCGCAGGCGCGGGCATCGAGATCATTAGCGCCAACAATTCTTCGCTGTCCATGGGTTTACTCTCGCCAAAGAAATGCAACGTCACATAGAGCGTGTGGCTACAGCGCTTTTCTCGGACCGCTGCGGGCCTGGTCGCGCTTAGATCTTAGTCCTCTTGCGGGGCCGTCCCTCTTCGGGAGCCCTGAAAAATGAAGCGAAATGAAGCCCGCAATTCTCGTTCCCGGAGTGGCGTTTGGCACGCCGGCCGCAATGATCCGCGGCGGCAATACATTGTGTTTTCAGCCAAGCACGCCTTTTGCGCCCTTACGCGCGGACAGCTTTTCGTTGGCGGGAATGAAGGAACGGTATTTGCTCCACGACCAGCGCCTCCAGGAGGATAGTCATGAAGCCAACTCACGCACTTTTAACCATTGTCTTGCTCGTCGCAGGCACTCACGTACAGCCCGCCAAGCTTTACGCCCAGGGCCAGGCACAGGTACAGCAACCCCGCGACAAAGTCAGCAAGGAACCCGCCACGGCCTCCGAACAGAAACCCACCAATTCAACTGAGGACGTCGCACCTGTCTCCGAAAAAACGCCCACGAACGCGGCCTCCGCCACACCCGGCGCCCCAGGAGAGCAGACGCCTCAGCCCGTGCGAGGCCAGGGTACCGTTGAGGGGTCACGCGCCAATCCCGCGCCAGAGGGCACATTGCCCGGGGGCCGGGCGGGTAGCGGCGGACACAAAACCAACGAATTCGGGCGGTAGGCACCCACCGATTGCTGCGGCCCCGTTTGCAAGGTTTGCTTGCACTTTACCGCTTCGCGCTGGTCAAGTCCGAATTTTTTATGCGGGCCATCCCTCCTCTATTTCCGTCGGTAACGTCGGTCGACATCCGGCGTTATCGCGTCCATCGTTTTACCTAGGCCAATGCCAACGTGAGGAGGTGCGTAATGGATGACTCTGTACGCCTCGCAGGTCGAGAAGCAGCCAGACACGGTGTCCCGCTCTCGGCGTGCCCATTCATGAAAGCCCCCAATATGTCAGGCCATGCAGGCGCACCGCCGCAGCATTGGAATGCCAAGCTGACAGCCTGGGAGACCGGCTGGCGAGAAGAGACTGAGGCCCGACTCGCCGAGCTTAAGCGGCGAAAACTCCTCCGCGACTCTGATTAAGCAGAATCAGACCGCAAGCGCTAGATGCAGCGTGGGGTAATGACGCACTCGGCGAACTATTTGGGGGCCCATGGTCGCTACGTGCGGAAATGAGATGGCGTCGCGCCAAGGCGTCCGGTGTAGAAACACTATTGCGGCGCCCCCTCAATTCACTACATACTGGCCCTCCGTTCATCTACTTTTGGAGGAGTGCCGAAATGCATGAGGACATCCGAAAGCAAGGAGCGCTGGCCGCCCGCCAAGGATTGACCCTATGGGATTGTCCCTACCTTAAAGCCCAGGCGATGCCGGGGCACACAGGAGAGTCACCAGCAGCATGGCAGGCAAAGGTCGACGCTTGGGAGGCCGGATGGATGCGTGAAAGGAACCTGACGAGGCCGCCGAAGCGAACTACGCTCTCTCGCGAACGCCGAGTGTGATACATGGAAAGCGCCCCAAATACAGGGGCGCTTTTCCATTGAAGACTTTGTGTTTGCAACTGGCGGACTGCTCCCGCAACCCCAATTGGCCGATGCCCCCCGGCCTTGGCAACTGCTACAGGTATAGCGCCACGGGATTGCGCCTGCTGGCACAACTACCCGAATGCAGGCGCCGACTCTAGGGGAAAGCCAATGGCCACCGGGACACGGCTCGCAGATGTCATCGTCAAACTGCCGGATCGATCTACCTGTCGGATCCAACGCCGATTGGTGATAAAGCGCGGGACGACGGATCCGCCAAAGCCCGAATATCACTGTTCACTACCAACCGGGGAGCCTGTTGTATGGCTGGGCGATGGAAAGTACCGCCTGCCCGATGGGTCAATCGCGGTGGCCGTAGCCCATCGGCCGCCCGCGGCATAAGTATTTCGCAGGATCGTCCCGCGTCGCGGGCGCCATCTCTTCTCCGCACAGCGGCATTTGCCTGGATGCGCAAGGGGAGGCCCCTATGACCGCATCGTCCGGGGCAAATATCGCCACCCGCATGGCAGAGAGCGCCCTAGTTCAGACGATCCAATCGCCAGTCCGTGGTAAGACCGTTGCCAGTCATGCTGACACGGTAGTCATACGTGACGTTGGGTTTGACCGATACCTGTTGGTACTGAATGGGCTCGGTCACGTTGTCCATCTGCAAGCCCAGCCGTATCACTCCCTCCGGTACTTGCAGCTCAAGGACACGATTCGCGTCGACGTTCGCCACATGGCGCCCGTCGATGTATATCAATGCATTCCTTGCGGAGCCAAACACGCCACGGTCTCTGACTATCCGGATGGTTCCCTTTTCCGCCCCCTCCACAAGCAGCGCGGGATCGAGAACAGCGGACGCCTTTGCCCTCGGGGCGGTGGCGACATCTGCCGGAGACGACGCGCATCCGGCAATAACGGTCAACAGCAAGGCGGCGAACCCCGTACGCATCATCCTTTCTCCTTCAGATCGGTGCGCGGCCAATATACCCTAGCCATTTATCGGCTGCAGACCAACCGCCATTCCCTGTTCCCGAGGACTTGCGGTCCAATGAACTCTGGAGCAGCCCGACGCACACCGGGCGACCAACGCCATCAAAACGGCGCGCGGCCAGATTGGCAAAAAATCCCACACACAAAAGAAAACGCGGGTTGCATGAACCTCATGCAAACCCGCGTCAATACTTGGTAGGCCCCCCGAGAGTCGAACTCGGCACCAACGGATTATGAGTCCGCTGCTCTAACCAGGCATGAGCTAGAGGCCCGAAAAAAGATTACTGCCCTTCCAGGAAGCTCTTGAGCTTGTCGGCCCGGCTGGGATGACGCAGCTTGCGCAGCGCTTTAGCCTCTATTTGGCGAATGCGCTCGCGTGTGACGTCGAACTGCTTGCCCACTTCTTCCAGGGTCTGGTCCGTGCTCATTTCGATGCCGAAACGCATGCGCAGAACCTTGGCTTCACGCGGGGTGAGAGAGTCTAGCACTTCCTTGACCACATCGCGCATGGAACCGTGCAAAGCCGCATCGGAAGGCGCCAGCGTGGACGTATCTTCGATGAAATCGCCCAGGTGCGAATCGTCGTCGTCACCGATAGGCGTTTCCATGGAGATCGGCTCCTTGGCGATCTTCAGGATCTTGCGGATCTTGTCCTCGGGCATATCCATCTTCTGCGCCAGGGTCGCGGGATCCGGCTCGGCGCCGGTTTCCTGCAGAATCTGGCGGCTGATGCGGTTCATCTTGTTGATCGTTTCGATCATGTGAACCGGAATACGGATGGTGCGGGCCTGGTCGGCGATGGAACGTGTAATGGCCTGGCGGATCCACCAGGTCGCGTAGGTCGAGAACTTGTAGCCGCGGCGGTACTCGAACTTGTCCACGGCCTTCATCAGGCCGATGTTGCCTTCCTGGATCAGATCCAGGAACTGCAGGCCGCGGTTCGTGTACTTCTTGGCGATGGAAATCACCAGGCGCAGGTTGGCCTCGGTCATTTCGCGCTTGGCCTTGCGGGCCTTGGCTTCGCCGGTGGCCATGCGCTTGTTGACGTCCTTCAGGTCCTTCAGCGGCAGGACGACTCGCGTTTGCAGGTCGATGAGCTTCTGCTGCAGTTCCTGCACGGCGGGGATCTGGCGCTCCAGCGTTTCGGCGTACGGGTGGCCGGCGGCCACTTCATCGACGACCCACTGCATGTTGGTTTCGTTGCCCGGGAACACCTTGATGAAGTGCGTGCGCGGCATGCCGGCACGGTCCACACACGTGTGCAGGACGGCGCGTTCGAGCTGGCGCACTTCCTCGACCTGCTGGCGCAGCGTATCCGCGAGCTTCTCGACCATCTTGGCCGTGAAGCGGATGCCCATCAGTTCGTTCTGGATGGATTCCTGGGCGCGCACGTAGACGTCGGACTTGTAGCCGTCCTTCTCGTACGAATGGCGCATCTTTTCGAATTGCTTGCCGACTTCGTCGAACTTTGCCAGTGCCTTGACGCGCAGGTCTTCCAGCTGCTTGCTGGACATGCCACCGGCGGGACCGTCGTCGCCCTCGTCTTCCTCGGCCGAGACGCCAGCGCCGGCGTACTCTTCGCCGTCTTCCGGATCGACCAGGCCATCGACCACTTCGTCGATCTGGGCTTGGCCTTCACGCACGCGCAGGATGTGGGCCAGGATCTCGTTGATCGTGGTCGGGCAGGCCGAGATGGCCATGACCATGTGCTTCAGGCCGTCTTCGATGCGCTTGGCGATTTCGATTTCGCCTTCGCGAGTCAGCAGCTCCACCGAGCCCATTTCGCGCATGTACATACGCACGGGGTCCGTGGTGCGGCCGAAATCGGAGTCCACCGTGGTCAGCGCGGCTTCGGCTTCGTCTTCGACGTCGTCGTCGTTGGACGCGACCGGCGCGTTTTCGCTCATCAGCAGCGTTTCGGCGTCGGGTGCCTGGTCGTAGACCGCGATGCCCATGTCGCTGAACGTGCTGATGATGCCGTCGATGGCTTCCGCGTCCACCAGGTCATCAGGCAGATGGTCGTTGATTTCGCCGTAGGTCAGGTAGCCGCGGTCCTTGCCCAGCTTGATCAGCTGCTTCAGGCGGTTGCGGCGCGCTTCATATTCTTCGGGCGTGACGGGGCCGCGGGCGATCAGATCCTTGGGATCGGCCTTGCCACGCTTGCCGCCGCGCTTCGGCGGCTTCAGATCGGGCAGGACTTCGCCATCGCCGTCCATCGTATCGTCGAAGCCGTCGGAATCGTTATTTGCGTTCTTGGCGGGACGGCCCGGGCGGCGACCGCTGGGCGCGGGGCGCGCGCTGCCAACCAGGTCGGCGAGCTTGTCTTCGGCCTTCTTGGCGCGCGCCTTCGTCACCTTCTCTGGCTTGTCAGCCGCGGCAGCCTTGGTCGCCTTCTTGGCAGCCGTTTTGGCGACCTTCACCGCCGTCTTGGCGGGCGCCTTTTCCGCTGCCATGCTTACGACGCGCTTGGCCGCCGTGGCCTTGGTTTCGGCCGCATCAATTGCAGAGGAGGATTTGCCGGTGGATTTGGTCATAGTCGCTTCCGTGGTCGTCGCAACCCGTTTGGGCATGTTGCACCGCATGAGGCCGCCTTGGACGGCAGCCCAACGCGGCGGTTATACGGGTAAATCTGGTGAATCAGCGGAGTTCACACGGCTGCGTTGTTCGCAGCACCGGCTCTTGCGAGCCCGCTCGACGCCGTTCCGGTGCAGTACCGTACTTGCGTCTTGCGTGCATGACCTCATCCAGTGGGGGCTCCCGGGCGTTGGGGGGGCTGCCTGCCTATAAATAGGCGTTGCTTGCTTATCGGGCCTTTGCCCCAAGCAGCTGAGTAGACACAGCACCCAAACCACTAACGCTACGCGGAGATGACCGCCGCCGAACTGCGTAATTCACCGCTCAGCTATATTAATTAACTATGTAACAAATTTGACGCGCGCATCCGCTTTTATTTCTGCCGTTCCGTGGCGATATTCCATTTTCTGGAACACCCACAACGTCCGGATCGCAGGTCCCGCGTCAAACCCTATACATCCATTAGATTCCAGCGGCCAGAATAGATTCCACCCACCAGAGGCATTTCTTGTTGCCTATGTATCGCAGCGCCAGGATTACCACCAAATTCAGTCGGAATTCAGCAAAATCAACTGTAAACGCTACAATCCATAAGCGGGGCCCTTGATTCGGCGGCCCTTGCCTTGATTTCTTACCTGATTTCTTACCTGATCTCTTACTGCTACCGCCCAACTCGATCATCCCTAAGGCAAAGATCAGCCTCCGCCAGCGGGACAACCTTTGATTTTAGCGCATTTAGCGCACGCCGGCACCCTTCAGCACGGCCATCCGGCTGGAAAGCTCCAGATAGCGCTTGCGCGCCTCCTCCGTAGCCAGCCCCGCCGCCGCGAGCTTGGCGATCTCCAGCTTGGCCGAGTCAAATTCGATTCGTCTCAAGGCATCGTCCCATTCCGTTTGCGGATCCGGCAGGTCTTCCTGGGACAGGATGTCGGCGCGCAGGCCTTTCAGCACTGTGGCCAGGTCCGAATCGGGATCCGCGGCCTCCAACAAGGCGCCGACATGGCGCGCGCCGCTGGACTGCGCCAGCATGATCAAGTCTCTTACAAGACCTAGATGGGGACCATGGTCGATGACTTCAAGCTGCTGGTCTCCCATGGAGTCGACCAGCTCTGGATGCGCCAGCAGCAAGCCCAGCAATCGCTTGGCCAGCGACGGCATCGTGCGGCGCCCTTCAAATCCGCCCACGTCGTTATCGCGCTTGCCCTTCCAGTTGCCTTTGCCACCCTTCCAGTCGCCCTTGGCCTTCCAGTCGCCCTTGCCTTTCCATTCCTGCTTGCCGCCGCTGCGCTGACCGCTCCCGCCGCCAAAATCGGAACCTTGGGCAGGCAGTTGGACGTAATCCGCGTAATCGGGCTCGTCGGCCGGAATGTCGTGGAAATCGTGCCCGGCAAAGTCGTAGCCCATGTCCGGATGGCCGGCCTCGGACTCCCGGATCGGCGCTCCAGTCGCCGCGGCATCGCCCGCAGCAACGCCCGGCTTGGCCGCAGGCGCGAATGGCTTGGCCGGCTGCTGGGCCAGGACCTGGGTCATTTCCTCTGGCGTCAGTTGCACCAGCTTGGCCATTTCGCGTTCGATCTGCACGCGCAGCGCGCATTCGGGGATGGCGGCCAGCAGAGGCTTGGCCTCGTGCAGGCAACTGGCCCGTCCTTCGGCCTCGGTCATGTTGTGCCGCGACGCCAGCTCATCCAGCAGGAAGCGAGAGAGCGCCACCGCTTCACCCAGGCACGCCCGGAAGGCTTCGGCGCCCAATTCACGCACGTATGAATCGGGATCGTGTTCGGATGGCAGGAACAAGAAGCGGATCGCGATATCGTCGCGCAGCACCGGCAGACAAGCCTGCAAGGCGCGCCACGCGGCGCGCCGGCCCGCCCCGTCGCCGTCGAAACTGAAAATCACCTTGTCGCTGGCGCGCAGCAGCTTCTTCACATGGTCTGGCGTGGTAGCCGTACCCAGCGTGGCCACCGCGTTGGCGATGCCTTGCTGCGCCAGGCCGACCACATCCATGTAGCCTTCGACCACAATGACCTGGCCTTCCTGGCGTATGGCCTGGCGCGCTTCCCACAATCCGTAGAGCTCATGCCCCTTGGAAAACAGCGGGGTTTCGGGAGAATTCAGGTACTTGGGTTCGCCCTTGCCGATAATACGGCCGCCGAATCCAATGAGACTGCCTCGCGCGTTGCGGATCGGGAACATGATGCGTTCCCGGAAACGATCGTAGCGACGCCCATCTTCGGATTCGATAACCAGCCCGGACTCGACCAGCGTCGGGTCCTCGTAGTTCGGGAAGACTTGCGAAAGGCCGTGGCGATCGGTTCCCGACCATCCCAAACCGAAATGCGCGGCAATTTCGCCCGTCAGGCCGCGTTGCTTCAAATAGCGTATCGCCGCAGGCGATGCCCGCAGTTGCTTCAGATAATGCGCTTGGGCGGCATCCAGCACCTGCGTGTGGCGGGATTCCTCGGCCTTGCGGCGCGCGGATTCCTGCTGCTGGCGCGGACTGCGGTTTTCTTCGGGGACCGTCATTCCCGCCGACGCCGCGAGAGTACGCACGGCATCGGGGAAACTGGCGCCCGTGTGTTCCATCAGGAAAGTGATGGCACTGCCATGCGCACCGCAACCGAAGCAGTGATAGAACTGCTTGGTGGGGCTGACAGTGAACGAGGGACTTTTTTCGTTATGAAAAGGGCACAGGCCAAGCAAGTTGGCCCCGCCCTTTCTCAACTGCACGTATCGCCCGACTACGTCGACGACGTCGACTCGGGCGAGCAAATCCTGGATGAATGATTCTGGAATCAATAGATTCGGGAATCAAAAGATCAATACAGGCGCGGGGGCAGTTGTTGGCTACGGATGCGCTTGTAGTGGCGCTTCACAGCGGCGGCATGCTTGCGCTTGCGCTCAGCCGTGGGCTTCTCATAGAACTCGCGCGAACGCAGCTCGGTGAGCAAACCGGTCTTTTCGATGGTGCGCTTGAAGCGACGCAGAGCGGCTTCAAACGGTTCGTTTTCCTTCAGTCGAACGATAGGCATAAAGTGATTGGCCTGCTTGTAGGGTAACAAAAGTTGATGACAAACCTGGCTTGCTTACCAGCAACGCTGCGCGGGTCCAGGTACGCGTAAACGGCCTCGTCGATACCAAAATCATACCAACAGAGGCAGGTACCGCGAACTGGGAACCTTGAAAGCGCAATCCCGGCGCCGGATGCCGGTTTCAGTACTGCTTGGCAGCCCTGAACCACGGATCCATCCCGGATTTCCGCTGGCTGTTTCCGTTACCCAAAGACTACCCAAAGAGTAACAAGCCAAGTTCGGTTTAGCGATAACCAGCGATTCTAGCATGGTCATGGCTGTTTTGACTACTGGAGGGGCAGCCTGGCGCCTTGGGCGACCAGAATGCCCTCTCCCGCCGGCACGCCATGCTCAGCTCTTGGAACCCTTGCGGATCCAGGCTTCGAGCTGATGGGGACGCAGACTGTCGTAATCTTCGAAAGGCTGGTGAATCCAGGGATTGGTCGGCAGCTTGTCGACGTAATAATCCGGCGTCGCCTGGGAATGGCCCTTCCACCAAAGCACCGCACTACGCAACTCGGTGATGTCGGCAAACTGGCTCTTCAGGTGATCGTAGACTTTGCTGAAGGTCTTGCCGGTATCGACCATGTCGTCCACCAGCAACACCCGCCCGGACAATGTGCCGCGCGTGATGGTGATGAACTGGGCGATATCCATGTCGCCTTGCTTGGTGCCGGCCGCTTCGCGATAGCTGCTTGTGGCCAGGATGCCCAGCGGCACATCAAAAATACGGGACATAACGTCACCGACGCGCATACCGCCGCGCGCCAGGCAAAGAATCTTGTCGAACTTCCAACCCGATTGATGCACCTGCAAGGTAAGGCGCTCGATCAGGCGGTTGTAGTCGTCCCACGTCACCCACAGATGGCTGTCATCATTGGTCGGCGTGCTCATAGGCAAGCATCTCCTGCTTAATAAATACGAAAAGGCCGCCGCCGGTATGAGACCGGCGGCGGCCTTGCGAATAATAACCCGATGTCAGCCCTTCAGGGGATGACGCAACACAATGGTTTCGTTGCGGTCCGGGCCGGTCGACACGAGGTCGATAGGCACACCGCAGACCTCGGCCACGCGCTCCAGGTAGCGACGGGCCGCCTGAGGCAGCTTGTCGTACTCGGTGATGCCGACAGTGGATTCGCTCCAGCCGGGCAGCTCTTCCAACACCGGTTGCGCCTGCGCCACAGCGTGCGCGCCGTAAGGCAGCACATCGCGGAATTCGCCGTTCACGCGATAGCCGACGCCCAGTTGAATGGTTTCCAGACCATCCAGCACGTCCAGCTTGGTAATGCACAGGCCGGTAATACCGTTCAGACGGACCGAACGCTTGAGCGCCGCGCCATCGAACCAGCCGCAACGGCGCGGACGGCCCGTGACGGAACCGAATTCCTTGCCGATGGTGGCCAGGCGGGTGCCGATCTCGTCGACCAGCTCCGTGGGGAACGGACCAGAACCGACACGGGTCGTGTAGGCCTTGGTGATGCCCAGGACGTAGTCCAGCTGTTGCGGACCGACACCAGCGCCGGCCGACGCCGCGCCAGCAACGCAGTTGCTGCTGGTGACGAAGGGATAGGTGCCGTGATCGACGTCCAGCAAAGCGCCCTGCGCACCCTCGAACAGCAGGCGCTTGCCTTCCTGTTGCATGGCGTACAAGTTGCTGGACACGTCCTTGACCATCGGGGCGATAGCCGGTGCCAGCGCCATGGCCTGATCGCGCACTTCGTTGGCGGAAACCGCCTCGGCGCCCAGGTACTTGGTCAGCACGAAGTTGTGGTAATCCAGCACTTCGGCGAGCTTTTCGTCGAACAGCGCGGGATTGAACAGGTCCTGCACGCGCAGTGCGCGGCGGGCGACCTTGTCTTCGTACGCGGGGCCGATGCCGCGACCGGTCGTGCCGATCTTGCCGTCGCCCTTGCGCGCTTCGCGCGCCTTGTCGATGGCGACGTGGTACGGCAGGATCAGCGGGCAGATTTCGGAAATCTGCAGGCGCGAACGCACGTCCAGGCCAGCGACCTCAAGCTCTTCGATTTCCTTGAGCAGGGCTTCCGGGGACAGCACGACGCCGTTGCCGATGAAGCAGGTGACGCCGGGATGCATGATGCCCGACGGGATCAGGCGAAGAATCGTCTTCTTGCCGTTGATCCACAGCGTATGGCCGGCATTGTGACCGCCTTGGAAGCGGACCACGCCCTGGACGGATTCCGCCAGCCAGTCGACGATCTTGCCCTTGCCCTCGTCACCCCATTGGGTGCCGATTACGACTACGTTCTTGCTCATGTTACGAATCAATATCGAGTTTCTCGGGAAATCCGGAAATCTCCCCGCGGCCCTCTCGTTACCGAGAGGGAGTTAGTCACAGCGTTCTGACCGTCCAGGCGCCATCCTGCAGCGCCAGCTCGCGATCGCAAACGAATTCGTCCTGATCCTGCTCGTGACCGGGCAATACCTGAACGACAATTTCCCCCGACCGGCGCAGGCGGCGCACTGCCTCGGTCAGAGCGGGGGCTTGCCCCCAAGGCGCGCGAACCGCACGCGCCCTTTCCGCCGGCGGCAAACCCGCCGCCAGCTTGCGTAAATCAAGACTGAAGCCGGTGGCGGGACGGGCCCGACCGAACGCACGGCTGACATCGTCATAGCGGCCGCCGCTGACCAGCGCGTCGCGCCAGCCTTCCGCGTACAGCGCGAACTTCACGCCGGAATGATAGCCATAGCCCCCAACGTCGGCCAGGTCCACGCCGAACGCAACATTGGGCATAGCGTCGACCACCAGTTGCAACGCATCCAGCGCCGCCACGACACCGGGCAGCAATGGTAGTTCGCGACGCGCTTCCTTCAGCACTTCCGGCCCGCCATACAGCTTGGGCAGCAATTGCAGCGCCTTCAGGGTCTCGCTGCGCAGGCCAGGAGCCCGCGTTGCGAGTTCGCCCAATCCCGGAACGTCCTTCTCGCGCATCAGCAGAATTACGTCTTGCGACAGGGCCGCCGCGGCCGGGTCGGATTCCAGGAGAGCACGCAGCACGCCCGGGTGGCACAGATCCAGCCGAGGGTTGCGTACGCCGGCAATGGCCACCGTTTCCAGCACCAGTTGGATGATCTCCAGGTCCGCCTCGAAACCGGCATGGCCGTAGATCTCGGCACCAATCTGCAGCAGCTCGCGGCTGGACAGGAGGTCCGCCGGGCGGGCATGCAGCACGTTACCGCAATAGCACAGGCGGGTAACGCCCGCGCGGTTCAACAAGTGCGCATCGATGCGCGTGACCTGAGGAGTCATGTCCGCGCGCACGCCCAGCGTGCGGCCCGACAGCTGGTCGACCAGCTTGCACGTGCGCAGATCCAGATCGCTGCCGGTGCCGGACAGCAATGAATCGATGTATTCGACCAGGGGCGGCGCGACCAGCTCGAATCCGTAAGTGCGGTACAGATCGAGAAGTTCGCGGCGCAATTCCTCGATGCGCCGGGCCTCTGCCGGAAGTACGTCGGCAAGGCTCTCGGGCAGCAACCAGTTACCCATGAATGTTTACCTGAATAACGCCAAGAGATGCGTGGGCGTCGCCCAAACGAAAAAGCGGCTGAGGGGGCGTAAGCCCGCTCAGCCGCTGCGGAATGTTTTCTAGCTTACGCGGTATTGTACATGGTTCAGCGGCGAGCGCCAGCCGGGATTGCCCGCGCAAGCAACCGTCCCCGATTGCAGCAACGCAGGCCAGCCCGCCCGCCAACAATCAAAAAGCCCCTTGGAATACCAAGGGGCTTTTCGTTCCGCGTTACCGCCGCATTATCACTTGGAGGGCACGGTGACCGGCGCCAGCGCGTCGCCGGTGGGGTCCTTCATGAACTGGAAGAAGCTGGAGCTGGGATCGACAACCAGCACGTCGCCCGGCTTCGAGAACGAAGCACGATAGGCTTCCAGACTCTTGTAGTACGTGTAGAACTGCGGGTTCTTGCCGTAAGCCTGCGAGTAGATCGCAGCAGCCGCGGCATCGCCCTCACCCATGATGCCTTGGGCCTTGGCGTAGGCCTGGGCAACGATCACCTCGCGTTGGCGGTCTGCCTCGGCGCGGATTTTTTCGCCTTCGGCGGCGCCGATGGAACGCAGCTCGTTGGCGACGCGCGTACGCTCCGCTTCCATGCGGCGATACACCGACTCCGAAATCTCCGGCGCGAACTCGATGCGGCGCAGACGCACGTCGACGATCTGCACGCCCAGGGGCTCGGCACGCTTGGCGACGTTGGTCAGGATCTCGGCCATGATCTTGTCGCGTTCAGTCGAAACCACGTCGCGTACGGTGCGCACGTTGACCGAGGCGTTCAGCGCGTCACGGATCAGCGCTTGCAGGCGCTCCTGCGCCACGCGCTCGTTGCCGCCGGTAGACACGTAGTACTGGCGAGGATCCAGGATGCGCCACTTGACGTACGAATCGATCAGCAGGTTCTTCTTTTCGGAAGTCTGGATGCGTTCGGCTTCGTTGGTTTCAATGGTCAGAATGCGCTTGTCGAGCGTCACCACATTCTGGAACGGAGGCGGCGCCTTGAAGTAAAGGCCGGGTTCGTTAATGGTCTTGCGCACTTCACCCAGCGAGAACACCAGGGCATAGTCGCGCTCGCGCACGACGAAGACGCAAGAAGAAAGGGCAGCCAGCACGATGAGCAGGCCGACCAGGACAGGCATGAGACGTTGCATGATCAGGACTCCTCCGGGTTAGCGCGACGTACGGTCGCGGGGCAGCGTGTTGCTATTGCTGCTGCCGGAAGACTGAGGCACCGGCGCGGCGCTGCCACGCGACGGCGCCTGGGCGGGCGGGCTGGCCAGGGTGGAGGAACCCGAACCGGCGACACCGGACTTGCTGGCGTCCTGAGCAGCCAGATGCATGATCTTGTCCAGGGGCAGATACAACATATTGTTGTTGCTCTTGGTGTCGACCATGACCTTGCTGGCGCGCGTGAAGATCTCCTGCATGCTTTCCAGATACATGCGCTGGCGCATGACCTGCGGCGCCTTCTCGTATTCGCCGAGGATGCTGGTGAAGCGCGAGGTATTACCCTGGGCATCGCCGACGACCTTGGCCTTGTAGCCTTCGGCCTGCTCGGTCATGCGGGACGCCTGGCCGCTGGCCAGTGGCACGACCTGGTTGGCATAGGCCTGGCCTTCGTTGATTTGGCGCTCGCGATCCTGGCCAGCCTTGACGGCGTCGTCGAACGCGGCCTGCACCTGCTCGGGCGGCTGCACGTTCTGGATGGCGACGGTGCTGACCTGCACGCCCGTCTGGTAGCGGTCCAGGATCTGCTGCATCAGCGTCTGCACTTGCGTGGCCACCGTCGTACGGCCTTCGTACAGCACGAAGTCCATCGACTGCTTACCCACGACTTCGCGCATGGCCGTTTCAGAGGCCTGGCGGACGGACTCGTCCGGATCGCGCGTCATGAAGAGGTAATCGGGCGCACCGTCGGCGCGCAGGCGATACTGGACGACGAACTGCATATCGACGATGTTCTCGTCCGTCGTGAGCATCAGCGCTTCGGGCAGAACCTTGTTGCGCGCGCCGCCACGGAAACCGACCTCGAACGTGCGCAACTGCGACACGTTGACCATCTCGTGGCTCTGGATGGGATACGGCAGGCGCCATTGGAAACCGGCTTGCGACGTCGACTTGTATTTGCCGAACTGTGTCACAACCGCGACCTGGCCTTCCTGCACGATGTAGAAGCCGCTGGCGAGCCAGATGCCGGCTGCGACCAGGGCGATCACCCCCAGGCCGATGCGCGCACCGCGTGGCGAGGGCGGCGTCATGCCGCCCCGGTTGCCAGGGCGGTTATTGCCGCCCCCGCCCTTGCGCCCGAACAGGGATCCGATGCGATTATTGAAATCGCGCCAGACCTCGTCCAGGTCGGGTGGGCCGTCTCCGTTGCCTTGAGGCCGCTTGGGCGGAGGCTCGGAGCCATTGTTATTCCCACGACCCCAGCCGGGGTCATTCAGATTGAAGAGTTTGATAATTCGAGGCATTGTTTCCCACAATCTGTCCGGTTTCCGCAATTGCCCCGCGCAACGCATCCAAACCGGCGCGCTCGGTGGCGCTTACAAATACTCGCGCAATCGTACCATGTGCATCGCGCTCCACCCGCGGTTCCAATCCGGCACGATCTATCTTGTTGTATACGAGAATGGTGGGAATCGAGGCTGCGCCGATTTCGGCCAGAACCTTGTTGACCTCGAATATCTGCTCGTCGCGCTGCGGACTGGCGGCATCGACCACGTGCAGCAGCAGGTCGGCATGCACGGTTTCTTCCAGGGTCGCGCGGAACGCCGCGATGAGGCCGTGCGGCAGGTCGCGGATGAACCCGACCGTGTCCGACAACACCACCGAGCCCGCCCCTTCTATCCAGATGCGGCGCGTGGTCGTATCCAGCGTAGCGAACAACTGGTCGGCGGCGTAGCTGTCGGCGCGCGTCAGGGCATTGAACAAGGTGGACTTGCCGGCGTTGGTATAGCCGACCAGCGACACCGACAACGCGCCGCCACGGGCGCGCGCCCGCCGCTGGGTTACGCGCTGGCGCTCGACCTTGTCCAGGCGCTCGCGCAGCACCTTGACCTTGGCGCCGATCATCCGGCGGTCCATTTCGAGCTGCGACTCACCCGGCCCGCGCATGCCGATACCGCCACGCTGGCGTTCCAAGTGGCTCCACAAGCGAGTCAGGCGCGTCGCAAGATGCTGCAGCTGAGCCAGTTCGACCTGCATCTTGCCTTCATGGCTTTTCGCGCGCAGCGCGAAGATGTCGAGGATAAGCGCGACGCGATCCACCACGCGCAGGTTGAAGGCGCGTTCGAGGTTGCGTTGCTGGGCGGGGGAAAGCGGCTGGTCGAAAAGAACGATGTCGGCCAGCAAGGCCTGAGCCATCGCCACGCCTTCATCGGCCTTGCCCGAACCGATGAAGAATTTGGCGTCGGGCCGATCCCGCCGAGCCGTCAAGGTACCGACGATTTCCGCGCCCGCACCCTTGGCCAGCATGGCGAATTCCTCGGCATGGGCCGCGAAGTCGGGATCTCCCAGATCCACGCTGATGATCAGAGCGCGCATACATGCACCATATTGGAGCCAAAGCGAAAATGCCCGCCGACGAGGACCGTCCGGCGGGCAATAAAAGGTAAAGCTGGAGCGAGATTACTCAGCAGGGACTTCCACCTGGAAATTCACGGCACGCGCGGGAACGACTGTGGAGATGGCGTGCTTGTAGACCATTTGGGTAACCGTATTGCGCAACAGCACCACGTATTGGTCGAAGGATTCGATTTGCCCTTGAAGCTTGATGCCGTTCACCAAGTAGATCGACACGGGCACATGGTCCTTGCGCAGCGTGTTCAGGAACGGATCTTGCAGAGTTTGCCCTTTATTGCTCATTGGCCAGGCTCCATTTGTTTGTTATTGAGTGGTGGCGTACTTTTTGTACTGGTGGGGTACGCCGAAACTTGTACTCTACAGGGTTTTCCCGGCCCGTGCTACTTGGCCGGGAAGCAAAAGTGACACCAGAGTTTTCCAACTGGAAAGCCCGGACTGCTTAGCCCTGCAGGACCTCCGCAAGCGCCTGCAACAGCAGTTCGCACTGCTCATCGGTGCCCACGGTGATACGCAAGAACTGATCGATGCGTTCATGCCGGAAATGCCGCACGATGATGCTGCGTTCACGCAGGGCGGCAGCCAGGCCTGCGGCATCCTTGGAAGCGTGCCGAGCGAACACGAAGTTCGCGGCCGAAGGCAGCACCTCAAAGCCCAGCGACTCAAGCCCCGCCGTCATCCGCGACCGGGTCTGAATCACGGCTTGGCGCGTACGCTCAAAGTACTCCACGTCTTCCAGGGCCGCTACCGCGCCGGCGGATGCCAGGCGGTCGATGGGATAGGAGTTGAAACTGTTCTTTACACGGTCCAGCCCGTCGATGAGCTGGGCGCTGCCCACGGCGAAACCGACGCGCAAACCGGCGAGGGAGCGCGACTTGGACAGCGTCTGCACGACCAGCAGGTTGTCATAGCGGTCAACCAAAGGAATGACGGATTCTCCGCCAAAATCCACGTAGGCCTCATCCACCACGACGACCGCGTCCGGATTGCCGGCCACGATGCGTTCAACCTCCGCCGCGCTGAGGGCGCAGCCGGTGGGCGCATTGGGGTTGGGGAAAATGATGGCGCCGGCCGGCCCCTGGCGACCGGGCAGATAGTCCTCGACGTCGATCCTGAAATCGGGCGTCAGCGGCACCGTTTCGTATTCGATGCCGTACAGGCCGCAATAGACCGGATAGAAGCTGTAGGTGATATCCGGAAAACGCAGCGGACGTTCATGTTTGAGCAGCGCCAGGAAAACATGCGCCAACACCTCGTCGGAACCATTGCCGACGAAGACCTGCCCCGGTTGCACGCCGACCGTGCCAGCGATGGTTTGCCGCAGGCGGTCGGACGAGGGATCGGGATACAACTTCAGCGTATCGTCGCAGGCCGAGCGGATCGCGTCGAGCACCCGTGGCGACGGGCCATAGGGATGCTCGTTGGTGTTCAACTTGACCAGGTTCTGAAGCTTGGGCTGCTCGCCCGGAACATACGGACTGAGCGTCCCGACCACGGGACTCCAGAAACGGCTCATGGATCAGCTTTCCTGCGTGTAGGGGTTGTGCGAAGACTTGAATTCGATGCGCAGCGGCGTGCCAGCCAAGTCAAACGCGTTGCGGAAACGCGTTTCCAGGTAGCGGCGATAGGAATCCGGAATGGCGTCCAGCGCGTTGCCGTGAATGACGACCAGCGGAGGATTCTGCCCGCCCTGGTGCGCATAGCGCATCTTGGGGCGGAAAATACCCTTGCGGGGAGGCGGCTGCTGCTCGACCGCGGCCTGCAGTTCACGCGTCAGCTTGGGCGTGGACAGCTTGGCAAACGCAGCAGCGTGCGCCGCGTTGATGGATTTGAGCAAGGGCTTGACGCCCTGCCCGCGCAACGCCGAGATCGTGTGCATACGCGCAAACGACAGGAAGCGCAGCTTGCGCTGGAATTCGCGTTCGATGCGTTCCTTGGCTTCGCCGTCCAGACCGTCCCACTTGTTGATGGCCACGACCACGGCGCGCCCGGTTTCCAGAACGAAGCCTGCGATATGGGCGTCCTGTTCGGAGATTTCGGTCTGCGCATCCAGCATCAGGAGCACGACGTTGCTGGCTTCGATGGCTTGCAGCGTCTTGATGACCGAGAACTTCTCGACCGCTTCGAAAACCTTGCCGCGCTTGCGCAAGCCTGCGGTGTCGATGAGCGTGTAACGGCGGCCATCACGCTCGAAGTCGATCTCGATGGCATCCCGGGTCGTGCCCGGCATGTCGAACGCAATCACGCGTTCTTCGCCCATCAAGGTGTTGATGAGCGTGGATTTGCCCACGTTGGGACGGCCCACGATGGCCAGCTTGATACGGTGATCGTGCTCGCCTTCCTCGGGCACTTCCTCTTCGGCGGGCGGCTCGGCCAGATCCTGCAGGGCCAGCTCGATCAGGTCGACAATGCCGTCGCCATGCGCCGCCGAAATCGGATAGGGCTGCCCCAGTCCGAGTTCGTGGAATTCCGAAATGGCCGAGCCCGCGCCCATGCCTTCCGCCTTGTTCACCGCCAGCAGCACACGCTGCTGGCCGGATTTACGCAGCAACTGGGCGATTTCGTGGTCATGGGCATTGATGCCCGCGCGGGCATCGACCAGGAACACGACGACATCGGCCTCGGCAATAGCCTGCCGGGTCTGGCGCGCCATCTCCAGCAGGATGCCGTCTTTGGCGACGGGCTCGAAACCACCGGTATCGATGACGATGAAGGGGATCTCGCCTACCCTGCCCTCGCCGTAATGGCGATCGCGGGTCAGGCCGGAATAATCGGCCACCAGCGCGGCGCGCGATCGCGTCAGGCGGTTGAATAGGGTCGACTTCCCGACATTGGGACGGCCGACCAGGGCGACGACAGGCTTGAAAGACACGGTGTAAGGCTTTGTTCTATAGGTTTTAGTTGGCGCCGATCAGGACGAGGTTGCCATTGCCCGTCTGGATCAGCACTCCCTGGGAAGTGGTCTGCGGCGGCGAAACCACAGGGCCACCGCCCACCGACAGGCGCGCCATCAGGCTGCCGTCGCTGCGCGACAGGAAATGCACGTAGCCGTCCAGATCGCCCACCGCCAACGCTCCGCCCAGCATGGCGGGCGCGGTGACTTGGCGGTTCTTCAATGCTGCCTGCTTCCAGACGTTGCCGCCATTATCCAGCGCAAATGCGTTGATCACGCTGTTCTGGTCCGCTGCATAGGCGAAGCGCTCGTCCAGAGAGAGACCGCTGACGCTGGAGAAGTCCTTGGCCCACAGCGGACGGCCGCCGGCCGTGACGTCGAAGCAGACGATGCGTCCCTGGTAGGCCACGCCGCACAACAGGTTGCCCGCGATGCGAGGCGCGCCGACCACGTCGGTCAGGCGCTCCAGGTCGCTCGCGCCGCGCGGCGTTGCCACCGTGCCTTCCCATTGCACGTTACCACTATTGGAGGCGATGGCCAGGAGCTTGCCGCCCGGCAGGCCCGTAATGACCAGACCTTCGGCCAGCACCATCTGCGACACGCTGCGCAGGGCCAGCGAGGGGCCGGGACGCTGCACGTTCCAGACGCGTTCGCCATTGTTGGCGTCGAAGGCCTGGATGCGGTAGTCGCCGCTGCGCACGACGACGATGCCATAGCCCACGACGGGCGGGATGGTGACGTCGCTGGTGGCGCGGACCTTCCACTTCACCTTGCCGGTGTCGTCGAAGGCGATGACGTCGCCATTCGGCGAGGCGACCGCCGTGGTGGTGCCATCGCTGCCAGCGCCGGCGGACAACTTGCCGTCGGTCTTGGCCGTCCAGATGGCGCGGCCGCTTTGCAGGTCATACTTGCCGACCGAGCCGTCAGGAGTGGCGGCGTAGATGGCGTCGCCCAGCACCGTAGGCGCAAAGCCCAGGCCCGAACCGCTGCCGACGGACACGCTCCAGACCTGGCGCACGGACATGCCGGCCTTGTATTCGGTCAGGGGCGCGGGATCGTAGCGGCCGTCATCATGGGAAAACATGCCGCATCCGCCCAGGGCGAGCAAGCCCGCCAGGCAAACGGCGCCACGCCACATACGACCAGGTGCAAATTTACGCATTACAGTCACGCTCCGCTCAGGGCATCCAGTTTCAGTTGCACAACCTGGGTCAGGGGATTTCCGGCGCCCAGGCCATCGATGGCGCTTTGCCAGGCCGCGCGCGCTTCCTCGCGCTTGCCCTGCGCGGCGAGGATATCGCCGCGGCGGTCCGCGAACAAGGCGGCAAAGGCGGCCGGCGGATTGTTCAGTTGGGCCAAGGCGGCATCGTATTGCTTCTGGTCCAGCATCATGCCGGCCAGGCGCAGGCGCGCCACGGACTGCATCGACGGGTTCTTGCTTTGCGCGGCCAGCCATTCCAGCTGTTCACGGGCGCCGGCATCGTCCTTCTGGGCCTGCAGCGCCTGGGCTGCCACCAGGGCGCCGCGCGCGGCGTAGCCCGTGGAAGGATACTGCTCGCGCAGCGTGGCCGCAGCCGTCTTGATGCGCACCGAGGAATCCGCGCCGCCCAGACGGGCCGCATCTTCCAGCGCTTCGAAGTAACCCATGGCCTGGTTGGCTCGGTGCGACTGGTAGGCCTTCCAGCCCCACCATCCGCCCCAGGCCAGCGCAACCGCGGCCACCAGCGTCACCACCAGGGTACCGTAGCGCGCCCACCAAGCCTTGATCGCGTCGAGTTTTTCCTGTTCTTCCAGATCGTATGCCATGCATTAACCCTTGTTATTCAATACGTCGGCCAATCCCGCCAACGGGACTTGCTGCTGGGCGGCCTCGCCCTGCGCGTCGGCGCGCAGGAACTTGACGCTGGCCGTCTGCGCAGCCACCTCGTCGGCGCCAAGAATAACCGCAACCCGGGCGCCGCTGGCATCGGCGCGCTTGAATTGCGACTTGAAGCTCGCAGAACCAGCATGGACGATGACCGACAGGCCGGCATCGCGCAGGTCTTCGCCAACCCGCGCAGCCAGGCGCTGGGCCTCTTCGCCCTGGTGCACGACGTAGACGTCGCACTCGGCCGGCTGTTCGACCTGCACGCTCTGTTCCCAGAGGTCCAGCAGGCGCTCCATGCCGATCGCAAAGCCCACGGCGGGCGCAGGCTTGCCGCCCAAAAGTTCGATCAGGCCGTCATAGCGGCCGCCGCCGCATACCGTGCCCTGCGAGCCAAGGCGATCGGTGACCCACTCGAACACCGTGAGGTTGTAGTAATCCAGCCCACGCACCAGACGCGGATTCAGGCGGTATTCGATGCCGGCGTCGGCCAGGCGCTGGCAAACGCCATCGAAGTGCGCGCGCGATTCCTCGCCCAGGAAATCGAACAGGCGCGGCGCGCTGTCGGCCATTTCCTGCATGGCGGGGTTCTTGGTATCCAGGACTCGCAGCGGATTGCTGTACATGCGGCGCTGACCGTCTTCGTCCAGGATGTCGCGGTGCTTTTCCAGGTGCTCGATCAGCGCGGCGCGGTGAGCAGCGCGTTCGGCCGGCTGGCCCAGCGAGTTCAGTTCCAGGCGCACGTCGGTCAGGCCCAGCAGCTTCCACAAGCGAGCCAACATGACGATCAGCTCGGCATCCACATCGGGACCGGCGAAGCCAAGCGCTTCGACGTCGATCTGGTGGAACTGGCGATAGCGGCCGCGCTGCGGACGCTCGTGGCGGAATACCGGACCGATGGAATAAACCCGCTGCGGACGGTCGTACAGCAGATTGTGCTCGATGGAGGCGCGCACGATGCCGGCGGTCATTTCAGGACGCATGGTCAGCGACTCGCCATTGAGGGCGTCGGTGAACGTATACATCTCTTTTTCGACGATGTCGGTCACTTCGCCGATGCCGCGCGCGAACAGGCGCGTATGCTCAAGCACGGGCGTACGCACATTGCGATAGCCGTAGCCGCGCAGCCAGCCGCGCACGATTTCCTCGAATTGCTCCCAGCGGGCGCTTGCCCCCGGCAACAGATCATTCATGCCGCGTATGGCGGCGACTTTCTGGAAAGCTTGAGTCATCTTGATCATGCCGCATCGCGCGCCGGCAAGCGCGCTAGCGGCTACACCCTTACTTTAATGAGAGGCGAGCGCGCCGTAGCGACGCGCGACGTAGTCTTCGACGATGGCCTGGAACTCTTCGGCAATATGGTCACCCTTGAGCGTGACCGTGCGTTCGCCGTCGACGAATACCGGCGCTGCCGGCACTTCGCCGGTGCCCGGCAGGCTGATGCCGATATCGGCGTGGCGGCTTTCGCCCGGCCCATTGACCACACAGCCCATGACGGCAACGTTCATGCTTTCGACGCCGGGATACTGGGCGCGCCAGACCGGCATCTGGCGGCGCAGGAAGGTCTGGATGCTGTCGGCCAGTTCCTGGAAGAACGTGCTGCTGGTGCGCCCGCAGCCGGGGCAGGCAACAACCATGGGCGTGAATGCGCGCAAGCCCATGGTCTGCAGGATTTCCTGCGCCACGACGGCCTCGCGGCTGCGGTCGCCACCAGGTTCGGGCGTAAGCGAAATGCGTATGGTGTCGCCTATGCCTTGCTGCAGCAGCACAGCCAGGGCGGCGGTGGACGCGACAATGCCCTTGCTGCCCATGCCGGCTTCGGTCAGGCCCAGATGCAGCGGGTAGTCGCAACGCGCGGATAGATCGCGGTAGACGGCGATCAGGTCTTGCACATGGCTGACCTTGCACGACAGGATGATGGCGTCTCGCCGCAGGCCCAGTTCTTCGGCGCGCCGCGCATTGCTGATGGCGGACACGACCAGGGCGTCGCGCATCACGGCCTGGGCTTCCCAGGGCTGCGCGCGCTGGTTGTTTTCGTCCATCTTGCGCGCCATCAGCTCGTGGTCCAGGCTGCCCCAGTTCACGCCTATGCGCACCGGCTTGTCGTAGCGGCAAGCCACTTCGATCATCTGCGCGAAGTTGTCGTCGCGCCGCTTGCCGCCGCCCATATTGCCCGGGTTGATCCGGTACTTGGACAATGCTTGCGCGCATTCGGGGAACTGCGTCAACAGCTTGTGGCCGTTGTAGTGAAAGTCGCCGACCAGCGGCACATTCACGCCCATGCGGTCGAGCTGTTCACGGATGGCAACGACTTCGCGAGCGGCTTCGGGAGTATTCACCGTGATCCGGACAAGCTCGGAGCCGGCCTGAGCCAGCTCCTTGACCTGAATCGCGGTGGCGATCGCGTCCGCCGTGTCGGTGTTGGTCATGGACTGGACCACGACCGGGGCATCGCCGCCGATCTTCACGACACGATCGCCCCACTTCACCGCCACCGAGCGCGTGGCGCGGCGCTCGGCCGCCCCCACGGAGGGAGGCGGGGCATCCTGGCAAGGCAGAGAAGATTCTTGCATCGGTGGAACCGGTTTACTTGGTCGACTTCGGCAGCCAGTCGGAAGGCAGCCAGTGCTGCGGCAACCAGCCTTGCCAGAAGGCATACGCCACGCCGGCAGCCAGCACCAGCACGATGGCGATGAGCCAGCCCCAGGAGGTCGAGGACGAACGATCGTCGTCGGCGCTGGACTGAGGAATGGAATGCGCCGAATGCAGGGCGCCCGGGCTGAGCTTCACCGGGCCGGTGACGCGCGCCTTGGGATCCAGCGAGTCGACGATGGCTTGCGAATCCGCGCCCAACAGGCGCGCGTAATTGCGCACCAGGCCGCGCAGCGAAACGCCAGTGGGCAGATTGCCCCACTGCTCGTTTTCCAGGGCTTCGATTTGCTTCGTGGAAAACTTGATGCGGCTGGACACTTCGTCGAGCGACCAGCCCTTGGACTGGCGCAGCGCGCGCAATGCCGAGCCGACGCTGCCCGCAGCGCCTGCGGGCGTTTCTGAAACTGCAGAAGCGAAATCCTGCGTCATGCATGCACCTGTTTAATTGGTATGGTCTGGCGCTGTGCCGCGTTCCGTTCGGTGATCCGGGTACGGTCGCGCACTTCTCCGGCCAGTTGACCACAGGCCGCATCGATATCGTCGCCCCGGGTCTTGCGGACGGTGGTGATGATGCCGGCGTCCATCAGGCGCTGGGCAAACACCTTCACCCGCGCCGAGTTCGAGCGTTTCAGGCCGGACTCGGGGAAGGGGTTGAACGGGATCAGATTGAGCTTGCAGCGCAGCTGGCGTGCAATTTGGATCAGTTCCTTGGCGTGCTGGTCGGTGTCGTTGATGCCGTCCAGCATGCAGTATTCAAAGGTGATGAAGTCGCGCGGGGCGAACGCCAGGTAGCGTTCGCAGGCAGCCAGCAGCTCCTTCAAGGGGTACTTCTTGTTCAGCGGCACCAATTCGTCGCGCAGCGCGTCGTTCGGCGCGTGCAGGGACACGGCCAGCGCCACGGGACAGTCCTGCGACAGCCGGTCCATCATGGGGACCACGCCGGAGGTGGACACGGTGACACGGCGGCGCGACAGGCCGTAGGCGTTGTCGTCCAGCATCAGGCGCAAGGCAGGCACGACCTGATCGTAATTGAGCAAGGGCTCGCCCATGCCCATCATGACCACATTGCTGATGACACGCGTATCTTCGGTGGCGCGGGCGCCTTCCAGGCGCGCGGTGCCGACGTCGGCTTCCAGGACACGCTTGGCCCACCATAGCTGGCCGATGATCTCGCTGGTCTTCAGGTTGCGGTTGAAGCCTTGGTGCCCGGTCGAGCAGAAACGGCAGTTCACGACGCATCCGGCCTGGCTGGAAATGCATAGCGTGCCGCGGTCGTCTTCGGGGATGAAGACGGTTTCGATGGCATTGCCCTGCCCCACGTCGAACAGCCACTTGCGGGTGCCGTCGGTCGAGCGCTGCTCGATGTTGACGGGCAATGCCTCGATGCGGCAATGCGTCGCAAGCTGGCTGCGGAAATCGCGAGCCAGGTCGGTCATGGCGTCGAACGAATCGGCGCCGCGCTGGTGCATCCAGCGCTGCAACTGGCGAGCCCGAAACGGCTTGCCGCCCCACTTTCCGACCAGTTCGGAGAGGGCGGAGCCGTCAAGCCCCAGCAGATTGATTCGTTCGACGGATTCCATGACCAGGGTAAAACCAAAAAGCTAGAACAGGTGTTCCGCGAAAATCAACGGCTGTGGATGTTGATTTCGGGGAAGAAGAAGGCGACTTCGACAGCGGCCGTTTCCGGAGCGTCCGAGCCGTGCACGGCGTTGGCGTCGATGCTGTCGGCGAAGTCGGCGCGGATGGTGCCGGGAGCAGCCTTCTTGGGGTCCGTGGCGCCCATCAGGTCGCGGTTCTTCTGGATGGCGTCTTCGCCTTCCAGCACTTGCACGAACACGGGGCCCGAAACCATGAAGTCAACCAGGTCCTTGAAGAAGGGGCGTTCCTTGTGCACGGCGTAGAAACGCTCGGCGTCGGTGCGCGACAGCTGGGCCAGGCGGGCGGCGATGACCTTCAGGCCGGCTTGCTCGAAACGGCCGACGATCTGGCCGATGACGTTCTTGGCGACGGCGTCGGGCTTGATGATCGAGAGGGTGCGTTGAATGGACATAAAGAACTCCGAAAACTGATTTCTGACTTGGTTTCTGATGAATTGCCTGGCGTGGCTCTGCGCTTGTCGGTGTCACCCTTGAAGCGTCATCGCGCTGTTGGCGCACGGGCGGTCCGAAACGAATGCTTGTCTCGGGCCGTCCCGAACCACTGGTCCAAGGCAGGGATTCGACACTGCCTACCTGTCGGACTAGCCCGGAATCCTCAATGAATTCAGGGACTTCTAAAAGGTTTACAGTAACCCGGTATTCTAACACGCTGAGAAGACCGTATTACATCTTAAAATGTGCGGTTTGCCGCCCGTCTCCCTAGCCCGGGCGCCCCTGTTTGCCGGAACCCTGCAATGACTCAAGCTGCTCCCCCGAACGCCGCGAATACCGCGAGCGACACCCAGGAACTCTCCAAGAGCTTCGAACCCTCCGAGCTGGAATCCCGCTGGTACGCCGAGTGGGATAAGCGCGGGTACTTCCAGGCGGGCCAGCATGTAAAAACGGGGACCGATAGCCAGCCCTATGTCATTCAGTTCCCGCCGCCCAACGTGACGGGCACGCTGCACATGGGCCACGCCTTCAACCAGACCATCATGGACGGACTGATCCGCTACCACCGCATGCTGGGCGACGACACGGTGTTCATCCCCGGCACCGACCACGCAGGCATTGCCACGCAGATCGTGGTTGAGAGACAACTGGACGCCCAGAAGGTTTCCCGCCACGACCTGGGCCGCGAGAAATTCGTGGAAAAAGTGTGGGAATGGAAGGAAAAGTCCGGCAATGCCATTACCAGCCAGGTCCGCCGCCTGGGCGCCTCGGCCGACTGGCCGCGCGAATACTTCACCATGGACGACCGCATGTCGCGCGGCGTGGTGGAAACCTTCGTGCGCTTGCACAAACAGGGACTGATCTACCGCGGCAAGCGCCTGGTCAACTGGGATCCGAAGCTGCTGACGGCCGTATCCGACCTGGAAGTGGTGTCCGAGGAAACCGACGGCCACATGTGGCACATCCTCTATCCCTTCGTCGACGGCCCGCAAACCATAGTCGACAAGGAAGGCCAGACGGTTACGCTGCGCGGCCTGACCATCGCGACGACCCGCCCGGAAACGATGCTGGCGGACGGCGCGCTCTGCGTGCATCCCGAAGATCCGCGCTACAAGCACCTGGTCGGCAAGGAAGTGGAGCTGCCGCTGTGCGACCGCAACATTCCCATCATCGCGGATGATTTCGTCGACCCCGAATTCGGCACGGGCTGCGTGAAGATCACCGGCGCCCACGACTTCAACGACTACGCCTGCGCGATACGCCACGATCTGCCCATGATCGTGATTTTCACGCTGGACGCGCACATCAACGAAAACGGCCCGAAACAGTTCCAGGGCATGGAGCGCTATGAGGCCCGCAAGGCCGTGGTGGCACAGCTGGAAGCTGAAGGCTATCTGGTCAAGGTCGAGCCGCACAAGATGATGCAGCCCAAGGGCGACCGCACCGGCGTCGTGCTGGAACCGATGCTGACGGACCAATGGTTCGTGGCGATGAGCAAGCCCGCGCCCGAAGGCACGCTGAATCCTGGCAAGAGCATTACCGAGGTCGCACTGGAAGTGGTGGCCGATGGCCGCATCCAGTTTTACCCGGACAACTGGACCACCATCTACAACCAGTGGCTCAACAACATCCAGGACTGGTGTATTTCCCGCCAACTGTGGTGGGGCCATCAGATCCCCGCCTGGTATTCCGAGGATGGCCAGGTCTTCGTGGCACACGACGAAGCCGAAGCCACGGCGCAGGCCCGCGCAGCCGGGGTGACCGGCGAACTCAAGCGCGATCCGGACGTGCTGGACACCTGGTTCTCGTCGGGTCTGGTGCCCTTCACCACGCTGGGCTGGCCTGAAAACACGCCGGACCTGCAGCGCTACCTGCCGTCCAGCGTGCTGGTCACCGGTTTCGACATCATTTTCTTCTGGGTGGCTCGCATGGTCATGCTGACCACCCACCTGACCGGCCACATCCCGTTCAAGCATGTCTACGTGCACGGCCTGATCCGCGACGCGGACGGCCAGAAGATGAGCAAGTCCAAGGGCAACACGCTGGATCCGGTGGACCTGATCGACGGCATCGATCTGGACGGACTGGTGACCAAGCGCACCTACGGCCTGATGAACCCGAAGCAGGCCGGCGCCATCGAGAAAGCCACGCGCCGCCAATATCCGGACGGCATCCCGGCCTTCGGCACAGACGCGCTGCGCTTCACGATGGCCGCCTACGCCACGCTGGGCCGGAATATCAACTTCGATCTGAAGCGCTGCGAAGGCTACCGCAACTTCTGCAATAAGCTGTGGAACGCCACGCGCTTCGTGCTGATGAACACGGAAGGCCACGACCTGACCGGCCCGGACGCTGGCGAGTTGTCCTTCGTGGACCGCTGGATCGTGAGCCAGATGCAGGCACTGGAAGCGGACGTCGCGCGCGGCTTTGCCGATTACCGCTTCGACAACATCGCCAACTCGCTCTACCGCTATGTGTGGGACGAGTACTGCGACTGGTACCTGGAACTGGCCAAGGTGCAAATCCAGACGGGCACGCCGGCCCAACAGCTAGGCACGCGCCGCACGCTGATCCGCGTACTGGAATGCGTGCTGCGCCTGGCGCACCCGATCATTCCGTTCATCACGGAAGAGCTCTGGCAAAAGGTGTCGTTGGTGGCCGGCAAGCGCAAGGAAGGCGTATCGGACAGCGTCAGCGTACAACCGTATCCCCAAGCCAACCCTGCTGCGGTGGACACGGCCGCCGAAGCCGACGTCGCCGAGCTGAAAGCCCAGGTCGAAGCCGTGCGAGCCCTACGCGGTGAAATGAACCTGTCGCCCGCCCAGAAGGTGCCGCTGTGCGCCCAAGGCGACGCCCCCACGCTCACCCGCAACGCGCCGTACCTGGCCGCGCTGGCGAAGCTTAGCCAGGTCGACGTGCTTGACGCCTTGCCCGACGCTGGCGCACCGGTACAGGTCGTGGGCGGCAGCCGCCTGATGCTGCATGTTGAAATCGACGTTGCGGCTGAACGCGTGCGCCTGGATAAGGAAATCGCGCGCCTGGAAGGCGAAATTGCCAAGGCCAACGGCAAACTGTCCAACGCCAGCTTCGTCGAACGCGCACCGGCCGCGGTGGTCGAGCAGGAAAAGGCACGCGCCGCGCAATTTGGCGAGACCTTGCAAAAGGTGCGTGAGCAGCGCGCCAAGCTGGGCAACTAGGCCCACCCATCGCTGAAAGCAAAAACCCCGGACGTGATCCGGGGTTTTTCTTTGTCCGTCGCCAGCAAGCAAAACGCGGAAGCGAGAAAGCAAACAGCCTCAGGAGGCCTTGGGCGACTTGGGACGGGACGAGCGGCGCCGCTTGGCAGGCTCAGGCAAAGGCGTGCCCGCCAGCGCGGCCAGAAAGCGCTCATCAGCCTGGGTCAGCACCCCTTTTTCGCGCGCAGCATCGATCAGCTCGGGACGCCGGGCCGTGGTCAGCTCCAGCGAACGCTCGCGCCGCCAGCGGGCAATGTTGGCGTGATGCCCGCTAAGCAGAGGCGCGGGCACGGGCTCACCCTCGTAGACTTCGGGACGCGTGTAATGCGGACTGTCGAGCAGGCCGGACAAGGCATCGTTGAACGAATCCTGGAGCGCGGACTCGCCGTCATTGAGCACGCCGGGCAGCAGCCGCACGGCGGCGTCGATCACAGCGAGCGCGGCGATCTCCCCACCCGACAGCACAAAATCGCCCAGCGAGATTTCGTGCGTGACGCAACGCGCGATAAAGCGCTGGTCCACGCCCTCGTAACGGCCGCAAATGAGGATGATCCCCTCGCTTGCCGCCAGAGATTCAGCGCCCGCCTGATCGTAGCGCCGACCGACCGGGGCCAGCAGCGCAACAGGGGCGCGGCCCAGGCCAAGCGCTGCGCGCGCGTCCTGGGCGGCGTTGACGGCGGCTTCCAGAGGCCCCGCCATCATCACCATTCCGGGACCGCCGCCATAGGGGCGGTCGTCCACGGTGCGATGCACGTCGTGCGTGAAATCACGGGGATTCCAGGCATGCAGGGACCACCGGCCCTGGGCATGCGCCCGGCCGGTGACACCCAGGTCCCGCACTACCCCGAACATTTCGGGAAAGAGCGTAACAACGTCGATGCGCATCAAAGATCCGCCGGCCAGTCGCTGTCTATGCGGCGAGCAGCCAGATCGACGGCGTGTATGTGCGCGCGCACGAACGGAACAAGCATTTCGGCGTGTCGGCCCTTGGCGTTCAGGATGGGCTCCGGACCTTCGGCCCCCACCCTTTGGCGCAAGACCCTCAAAACGGCATGGGCACCATTGTCGAGGACCTCGTCGACCACGCCCAGCAGCTCAGGCTCGCCGTTGGCACTGGTGTACAGCGCGCAACCGATGAGATCGACCCAGTAGTATTCGTCTTCCTCAGGCGCGGGAAAGGATCCCCGCGGAGCCTGCACGGAACAACCGCGCAAGGCCTCGGCCTGATCGCGATCCGCAATGCCCGCCAGCTGAGCCACCACGGTGGCCCCTTGCGAACGGGCTTGCACGACCTTGTATGCGACAGGCGCAGACGCGACAACGCCCCGCGCCAATTCAGGCACAGGGCGAGTCAACCACCATTGAGATGCTGAGAGCAGCACTTCGGCATTGGCCGAATGTGGCTGCACCTTGACCCAGCCTTTCACACCGTAGGCTGCACTGATGCGGCCCAGCTCGATCAAATCCGTCGGCGCCGCGTTGGAGGTTGCGGCATCAGGCATGTATCGTGCTCTTGGTAACTATGAAGCAGCTATGAATGGCAGCTTTTGAAAGCGCAGTAAAGCTCAGGGCTCGGGTATGCGACGCGGGCAATTAAGCCGCGGCGGAAACCTTGGCCGAGTACTCTTTGACCAGACGCTCGACAGCGGGCGACAGTTGGGCGCCGTTGCTGGTCCAGTGTTGCACGCGATCCAGCGCAATGCGCAGGCTTTCCGTGCCTTCGCTGGCTACGGGGTTGTAGAAACCCACGCGCTCGATGAAACGGCCGTCGCGACGGTTACGCGAATCGGTGGCCACCAGGTTGTAAAACGGACGCTTCTTGGACCCACCGCGGGCCAGGCGAATCACCACCATAGGTAATCCCTTGAATTAGTTGTGAAAAACGGGAAATTCTAGCACTTAAACAAGCCTGCTGGCAAATGACGGTGCCGAATTGTGCGTAGCGGCGTGATTTGTATCCTAAAACACCACATCCGGGTATTCTACAAATACGGGCCGGGGCCCGCGCCGCAATTCGAAGTGTAGCCGCCCCGCCTCGTTCCTGCCTGTCTTAGTGCGTCAGACCTCAGTGCGTGTGAAGAAATAACCCGATTCAGGAGATCGGTTTTATGTCGACCTACGCAAGACCCCGCGCTTCGATCCCCCCTGCCGCCTCGCCACGGCGCCGCCATCGCACTGGCATCAAGCCCTCATCCTGACCCGCGGCATTCGCCGCTAGTCGCCGCCCCCATTTTCCAGCGCTTTCCCCCCAACTTCCTCTAACCGGAGGGTGCACCACCATGAAGAACCACAAATCAGTCTTCACTCCTGTCGCGCGCCTGGCCCTGGCGGGCTTGCTGGCGGGCACCTTGGCCATGCCGCTTGCCGCGTCGGCCCGAGTGATCGGAGCCGCCCTGACGACAGCCACCGGCAAGGTCACTGCGGTAGACCCGGCCAGTCGGACTATCACGCTACAGGGCGAAAATGGTAATAGCGTGGACATCCAGGCTGGCCCCAATATCCGCAACTTCCAGCAGATCAAGCCCGGCGACACGCTCACGCTCGACTACTACGAGTCGGTGGCGGTGGATGTGCGCCCAGCCGGATCCGGCATCCCGGAGGTCAAGACCGAAACCGCGGCGACGCGCAGCGCCAAGGGCGCCATGCCCGCCGGCGCGGCGGGACGCCAGACTACGATCACGGCTGAGATCTGGCACATAAACAAGAGCGCCAATCTGGTTACGCTGAAGGGGCCGCAAGGCGGCATGCGCACCATCCAGGTACAGGACCCCGCCCTGCAGGCGCGCCTGCAGCAGTTGAAGGAAGGCGATCTTGTGGATTTCACCATCACCCGGGCAGTCGCCGCCGCCATTCGCAAGTAGGCAAGCACCAAGCCAATGCAAAGGGGCCCGCTTTACGGCGGGCCCCTTTGTATTTCACGCGTGACGGGAAGCTGGTCAGCGCCGCCGCAGGAAATGCACCCCGCGGCCATCGACTTCCTGCTGAGCCACCAGCACATTGCCGGTCTGGCGGGCAAACGCCTGGAAGTCGCGGATGGCATTGCGGTCCGTAGTGATGACGCGCAATACTTCGCCACTGGCCATCTGCGCCAGGGCCTTCTTGGCGCGCAAGATCGGCAGCGGGCAGGTCAAGCCGCTGGCATCGACTTCCTGCTCGAAGGAAGGCGCGTGCGCGCCGCCATCAAGACTGACATCCGCCCCGCTCATCACAGACGCTCTTCCACCCATTTCTGCACGCTGGCGACCGCCGTAGGCAGGGCCGCGAGATCGGTGCCGCCCCCCATGGCCATGTCGGGACGACCGCCGCCCTTGCCGCCAACCTGCGCGGCAACGAAGCCGACCAGGTCGCCTGCCTTGACGCGGCTAGTCAGGTCGGCGGTAACTCCGCCGACCACACTGATCTTGCCGTCGGCCGAACCCGTGGCCAACAGCACGACCGCGGGCTTCAAGCGGTCTTTCAGGTTGTCGACCATGCCACGCAATGCCTTGGGATCCACGTCGCCGATGCTGGCTGCCAGGACCTTGATGCCCTTGACGTCGACAGCAGCGCTGGTCGCCAAGTCATTGCCTGCGCTGGCGGCAAGCTTGTTGCGGGACTGCTCCAGCTCCTTCTCCAGGGTCTTGACCTGCTCCTGCACTTGCGCAATGCGCGCCGGCAAGTCGGCCGGCGTGCTGCGCAGCATGCCGGCAACCTGGGTCAACAAAGCGTTCTGGTTCTGCACCCAGGCCAGCGCGTTGTCGCCGGTGATGGCTTCGACGCGGCGCACGCCCGCGGCCACGCCGCCTTCGGAAACGATCTTGAACAGGCCGATGTCGCCCGTGCGGCTGACGTGGGTCCCGCCGCAGAGCTCGCGCGAGAAGCCGATGTCCAGCACTCGGACCGTATCGCCGTATTTTTCGCCGAACAGCGCCATGGCGCCGCCCTTGACGGCGTCGTCATAAGCCATGACCTGCGCCACGGTGGGCTGGTTGGCCAGGATCTCGGCATTGACGATGGCTTCGACCCGCGCGATCTGCTCGGCGGTCAGCGGCGCGTCCTGGGCGAAGTCGAAGCGGGTCTTGTCGGGATCCACCAGCGAGCCACGCTGCTGCACGTGCGCGCCCAGCACCTGGCGCAGCGCCTTGTGCATCAGGTGAGTGGCCGAGTGATTGCGCACCGTGCGGGCGCGGCGCACCGCGTCCACCCGCGCAAGCAGCGTATCGCCCACGGACAGCGTGCCGGATTCCAGTTCGCCATGGTGACCGAAAACGCCGGCCTGAATCTTCAAGGTATCGGCCACGGCAAAACGCACGCCATCGGCCTCGAGCAATCCGGTATCGCCGACCTGGCCGCCCGACTCCGCATAGAACGGGGTCGCGTCCAGGACGACGACGGCGTTTTGGCCAGCCTTGACCTGCTGGACCTGCGTGCCATCGACGTACAGGGCCGTAACCTTGACGTTGTCGAGCTCCAGCTTTTCGTAGCCTTCAAAGCGGGTATCGGCACCTTCGTAGCTCAGGCCTTCGGCCATCTTGAACTTGCCGGCGGCGCGAGCCTGGTCGCGCTGGCGCTCCATGGCGACTTCGAAGCCGGCCATGTCCACGTCGACTTCGCGTTCGCGGCAGATGTCGGCGGTCAGGTCCACCGGGAAGCCGTAGGTGTCGTACAGCGTGAACAGCGTCGTGCCATCCAGCTGGCCGCCCTTGGGCACATTGGCCAGGGCGGAATCGAGGATGCGCATGCCGTGCTCCAGCGTTTCACCGAAGCGCTCTTCTTCCTGCTTGAGCACCTGTGCGACGCGCTCGGCCGTGGCGGCGAGTTCCGGATAGGCATCGCCCATTTCGGCGACCAGGTCCGGAACCAGGCGATGGAAGAACGGCTTGGTCTGGCCGAGCTTGTAGCCGTGGCGCAGCGCGCGGCGAACAATGCGGCGCAGCACATAGCCGCGGCCTTCGTTGCTGGGAATGACGCCGTCGACGATCAGGAAGGAGCAGGCGCGGATATGGTCGGCGATGACCTTGAGCGAGTTGTCCTCCAGATTCTTGATGCCGGTTTCGCGCGCGGCGGCCGCGATCAAATGCTGGAACAGATCGATTTCGTAGTTGGAGTGCACGCCCTGCAGCACGGCGGCGATGCGCTCCAGACCCATGCCGGTATCGACACAGGGACGCGGGAGACGCGGCATGTTACCGGCGGCATCTCGTTCGAACTGCATGAACACCAGGTTCCAGATCTCGATGTAGCGATCGCCGTCTTCCTCGGGCGATCCCGGGGGGCCGCCCCAGATTTCGGGACCGTGGTCATAGAAGATCTCGGAGCAAGGGCCGCAAGGACCCGTGTCCGCCATCTGCCAGAAGTTGTCCGACGCGTAACGCGCGCCCTTGTTGTCGCCGATGCGGATGATGCGTTCGGCGGGCACCCCGACTTCCTTGGCCCAGATGTCGTAGGCCTCGTCGTCTTCCTGGTAGACCGTGACCCAGAGCTTTTCGGCGGGCAGTTTGTAGACCTGGGTCAGCAGCTCCCAGGCGTACTGGATCGCATCGCGCTTGAAGTAGTCGCCAAAGCTGAAATTGCCCAGCATTTCGAAGAACGTATGGTGGCGGGCGGTATAGCCCACGTTCTCCAGGTCATTGTGCTTGCCGCCGGCGCGCACGCTGCGCTGCGACGAGGTAGCACGCGTATAGGACCGCGATTCCTTGCCCGTGAAGACGTCCTTGAACTGGACCATGCCCGAATTGGTGAAGAGCAAGGTCGGGTCGTTGCCGGGGACGAGCGACGACGAAGGAACAATGGTGTGTCCCTTGGACTTGAAGAATTGCAGAAACTGCTGGCGAATCTCAGAGGATTTCATCGTGGATGAAGCAGAATTTAGGCGAATTTTTCATTATAGAGGGTTGGCGGGCTCCCCGGGAAAGAGGGCTTGCCGGGATTCAGCGGACGCAAACGTAACCCGTAGTCCAGCCCTCGGTCTGGGTCCATTTGCCGCCTGCGGAGACGATCACCGCCTTGTAGCCGGCCGGACACGAGCAAGTTCCGGTGCGGGGATTGGCGGTGGACACGCCTGTGTAGTGGTAACAACCCAGCGGATGGTTGAAGCTGTAGGCCCCGCCGAAGCCCCCGCTTGCAGGCTCCCAGGTCCCCGATTGGCAGGTCAGGAGCTCTCCTTGCTCGGAGTTGGCCATCGTGCCCGAGGGCAGGCGGCAAGCTTGGCCCGCGCCAGCGCGCGCGCCCACGGCGAGATAGGAACCGATCTGCGCCGAGGAAGCCACCGACAGATTTCCCTGCAACTGCGGGTCGCGCGTATCCCGCAGCCTGACATAGCGGTCCACGTCCGGTCCGCCGGCGCCGACCCCGGCCCATAGGGCCAGGGTGCCCGGCGGGTGGACCGGCAAGCCCGGCATCAACGGATTGGGGAAGCTGAATGCCGCGCCACGCACCAGGCCCGGCTTTCCCGGCCATATGGCTCCGCCGTATCCGCGGGCAGCATCGATTGCCGTCGAAATGCCAATCAGGTCCGGGGCTTGCGTCCCTGATTTGAGCAGCGGAGCGGCACTATAGACCAGCCCGTCCAGGCGACAGCGTTCGCCCGGACACGAAGGCGCCCTGGCGATCCGGATTTGCGCCGAAAAACCCAAAGCGGAACGGTCGGGAAAATCGGCGGGCAACATGCCCAGGCCGCGCAGCTCGTCCATGGTGGGCGCAAGCGGATCCGCAAACAGTGGAACCCCCTGCTCATTGCGCGGCCCCTCCCCTTTGGCAAGCACGGCGAAGTGCCGCGCCAGCACATCGGCGACCGCCTGGCGGATCTGAGTCAGCCATACCCCGGCGGCTCGCGCAGCGGAGTCCTCGATTCGCTGCACCACTTGGCCTGAAGCCCAGATCGCGGCCATGGTGCTCAAGGCCAAGGTCACCACCAGGCCCGGCAACGAGAAGCCGCGCTGGCGCTGATGCTGGCGCGGGCGCTGCATAGCGGCCGGCAATCGAGTGCGCACGAGGTGGCCGTGCGGACTCATTTTGCGACGAACACAAAGGTGTTGACGTCACCTTGGCGGCACTGGGCCTGCGCCACGGCTGCGCGATACGGCACACTGGGCGTCGCGAACGCATCCTTCACGACCTTCAGGCCCCCTCCTCCGCTGATCGAGATGGTTTCGGACATCCGCTGCAATACCGAAGCCAGCGACGGACACGCGGCTTGGCTGACGTTGGTCAGCTTGATAGAGAACGCGGATCCCAGCCCAGCGCTGCCGAAGGACGCTGCAGCGACTTCGACCACTCCGTTGCCGCCCACGCCGCTGCCGCCCAGGCCGTGAGCGATGCGCGCCGCGCTGCCGAAGCCCTCGACGGTCAGGACACTGGATTCCCGCAAGGCATTGGCCATGGCCCCGGTATCCAAACCCGCGTAGGGCGTGAGGCCGCCGCCTTGCGCGTTGGTCTTCATGCTGGCGATGAAGCGCTGCAGTTCCTCGCCCACCTTGGGCACCTTGTTTTCAACGACGTAAGAGCCGATAGCCGGAATACCCACGATGGCGATCATCAGCACGATGGCGGTGACGATGGACACCTCCATCAGCGAAAAACCACGCTGGCGGGGCATGCGGCACAGGGGTGCATGAAACTGGAATGCTTGGAGGTCGTGCATGGTTGCTTTCCTTGTAAATGAAGCACGCGGGCGAAATGCGCCGCGTGCCGGGCGCGGCCTATTGACTGGCATAGAAGTTGGTCAGGTTCTGGCGCAGTTCGTCGACTACGCCGTAATGCCAAAGCGTGATGCCCAGCACGGCCGCCAACGAGGTCAGTAGCAACGACCAGCGCAATGCGAAGGCCTGCCAACGCACCCGCGCCAGCAGGCGCGATTCAATGCGCATCCGCACCTGCGCCAGCCCGGCCTCCATGCCCAGGGCATCCATCATGTCGGCCATGTACCACCACGTTTCTGGGTCCAGCAGGCCAGTGCCGAAGATCTCGGGTCCCGTCTGGCCGCCCTCTATCCGCTCCAGCATGTGCAGCAGATGCGCATGCAGCCAGGGCCCGGCATCGCGGGCCTGAACGGCCAGGGCGCGCCGCAAACGGGTGTCGGCCGCGCCGTGCTGCCTGACCAGCACGGCCAGCAGCGCCAAGAACCGGATGGCGTGAAAATCCCGGTAAAGCCGCCAAAGCAGCCAGCGATCCAGCCAGGCGCGCATGGCGCCGGTGAAATGCGGCAGCGACCACAAGCTCATGGACACCAGGCCCAGCAACAGCACCAACCACAAAGCGAGCCATTGCCTGAGCACCTGAGCCAGGGTGAATAGCGCGCGGGTCAGCTTTCCGTAGTCCTCGGCGGGAACGGCCTGGAACACCTGCTGCAAGCGCGGGACGCTGAAAAAAGGAATGGCGCAAAGCAGAGCAAAAGCGACCATCGCCGCCACGATGCCCGCCGCTGCGGCAGAGACCAGCGCCCGCCAGGCGGCCGACGCCAGTCGAGCGGCGTGCGCGACGTCCCGCAACGCCGCCGGCAGATCGCCGCCCTCCTCCTGTACACAACTGAGCAGCAGGCATTCGCTCGCGGCCAGCGTGTGCGCCCAGGCAGCGCCCAAGTCTCCTCCCGCTTCCAGGTACCTGCCCGCCCAATGTCGCGACAAGCGCCCCCGCACGGTATCTACACCGTAACGGCGCGCATCGTCCTCGAATACGTCACGCAGGCTCTTGCGTCCTTGCGTTCCTTCAATCAGATCCGCCAGATACTCGTAGTAGTCTGCACGCCCTGGGCGAAAGCGCCAGGCGTCCAGGCGCAACAGCAGCCCGCGGCCGGCGATGCGTTTGCGGAAAGGACGTAGCAGGAGCCGCCTAGCCATGACCGGCCCCGCAAGGTGGAACGTGGTACGCCGGCACGACCGCCGGAACGTCGAAGCGGCGCACCAGAGAGCGCGGATCTACCTCTCCACGGCTGACCTTGTACAGGGCGCAATCCCGCGCCGGCCCGCCATGCGTGGCCGCGCTGCGCCAGGAGGCCGGACCGCCCCCCTGGACCAGCCGCTTCAGCCCGACGTTGTCGCGTGCGCGCACGAGCTCCAGGAAGCCCCCGATGCGCTCAGGCTCCACCATCTCGGCCACCACGCTGCGGCCCGATAGCCCGTTCAGCTGGGGCAGTTGCGGTCGCCTGCAAGCGTTGCAACCTGCCGCGTTCCTGACCCGTAGCGGGGCAAGATCCAGCAGGAAATCCTGCTGCATCCGTTGCAGCCACCCGTGCCAATCGGCCCTTGCGGTATCGGCGGATGCGGACCAGAGACTGTCGGCCGGCAGCGCACAATGGGCACACAGGCGTGGCAGCAAAGTCTGATAGACCAGCAGCTTGAGGATGCCGGGGGTCGCCAGAAAATCACGCGACACGCCTATCGCATCCGATGCCAGGCGTTCGGGAATCAGCACGGCGCCAGCCGCGTGGGTCGTGGTGTAGAGGCTGACGCCAGAACTGGCCAGGTCCATGAACGCACGGCCGGTATCGATGTCGCGGATCTCGCCAATGAGCAAATCGTTCATCGCCGAACGTTTGATGGTCTTCAGCTTGGCGTCGAATGCAGGCCACGCCGACTCGGCCAGGGCGCCGCCCAGTGTGTTCTGTAATGCGTTGTCGATGAGGTATTCGACCGGATCCTCCAGCGTGATGGCCTTGCGCGTGGGCGCGATACCGCGCATTAACGTTGCGATGGTGGTCGACTTGCCGGAACCGACCACGCCAGCCAGCACGATGGCCCCGCCTTCGCGCTCGCGTGCCCGCGTCAACGTCTCGACCTGCCCAGGCAGGTAGCCCAACGCAAGCAGGTCGGAGTGGGCCGTCGCGTCCAGGCGCAATATGCGCAGGCAGACCGAAGGGCCTGCATCGGTCGCCAGGGACGCCCAGCGCAACACGATAGGCACGCTGTCGATATCAAGCGCGATGCGGCCCTGCTGTTCGAGCGCCGGATCGAAAACCGCGCCATTGCCGCCCCTGACTTCCATCCAGGCCACCGCCAGAACCTCCAGCAGCGTCGCGCTGGACAAACCGGCGAAGCGCTCCGTGCCGATATATTCGCCATTGATGGTGTAGCGGATCTCGCCGGCCTCGCGCCGCCGATTGACGTTGATGTGCACGTCGCTCGCCCCTTGCGCTACCCCCCAGCGCACGATGTCCAGGAACAGTGAGGCCAGCGCCGAAGCGCGCTCCTGCTGCCGCTCCTTGCCACGTGTTGCCAGCCCACGCGCCGCCAATTGCCCGCGGGAGATCATCAGCAGCAGCGGTGCGGGCAACTGATAGCGCGGCACTTGTGCCAGCCGATGACCGGCAGCCTGCACCATGCGCTCGACTTCGTCGATCTGGTCTCCCAGCATGTAATCCTTTACGGCAAACACGGCGACCTCGCCGCTTTCGAGCAACACGGGGCAAAGCCTCCCGGCAAGCGCGGCAAGATCGAATTCGTGTCCCAACGCCCGCGCGAATGCGGGTTTCAGACGAGCGATGTCTTCGGGTGTCTGAAGTTGGGGCGGAGTCCCGGCCGCCGCAGCGGGCTGTAGAGCGTGCGCGCTCATGGCCGTGCCGTGCCTGCATCGAGGCAGGCCGTGCGCTCGATATCGTCGCGGCGTAGCCTTACGCAGCCCTCGTCGATGGCAAGCAACTGATAAGTGCGCGCAGTGGGGGTCCCCGCAACCGGCTCTCCCCGACCCGCTTGGTAGCGAAGCATCGCGCCGTTGAAGATGATGTCGGCGCTCAGGCGCCGAGCGGTTCCGAAAATCGCCCTTACCCGGATATCGTCGGATGCCTTGACCGGCTGCATCACCGGGACGGCTGGCTCCGGGCCCGAGCGGCATAGGCCGGGCACGCGGCAGTCCGCCAGCGCCGCCGCCGCGTCCGCGCGCAACAAGGCGCGCACCGTCTGGGCCTCTGGCCATGGCCGCGGATCCGGGACGGCCGGCGCAGACGACTGGCCGTATGCCGCAGCCCCCGGCATGGCCGACAATGCCAGCCCCAAGATGAAGCCTGCTGCGCCCACCCTATTCCTGTTCATAGATTTCTCCCTGCAGTTCGGCGACCAGCATGCTGGCGGCCAGGGCGGGCTGAGGTTGCGCCTGGACGTCCAGAGACAGACGGGACCATCTGGCCGCGGCAACGGCGCCGTCCAACAACGTGAAAGAACGCAACGGCCCGCGCAATGTGAGGGTCCTGCTGCGGACGGCGGGCGAGCCCGGATAGCTGGCGCCGGCATGGTCTGATGCAGTACGAGCAGACATCGGAAGAAGCAGCGGCGAGGCTGGCGCCAGGACAACGGACGTGAACGCGGCCCGCATGCGCTGCAGTTCGGCGACCAGGCCCGTATCGACCTGCAGTGCGGTCGGCAGGACAAGGTCGGCCAGCCTTCCCGGCGACGAAGCCAGGCTCCAAGACAGGGTGGCTTCCTCCAGCGGTTGGAATGTCACCTGCCAACCGGCTGGCCGCAACCCATGCAGCAGGTCATTGGCGGCATGAGGATGGGCCCGCACATAGACTGCGGAACAAGTCCAAGCCTGATCGCCGGCGAGGCAGCGCGCATGGGTCAACGCCCAGCCGCTTACCTGGATGGGCAACTTGCCGACGCTGTCCATCAATCGGGCGACCTCGGAGGGAGAGTGGACCGGAGCACTCCGCAACGCGGTCAGGGAGGGATCTTCCTGCGAAGGGAGATCCGACGGGTCGACATGCCCGGTCGCAGCGCGGCCGGACAGCGGGCCGATCAAGGCATTCCATAGCGACGGGCCGACAGCGGCAAGCCCCGCGCAGGCCAGGAACAGACGGAACACAAGCGGCAACTCGGCCCAGCGGGAGGACAAAGCGTCCAGGCGAGCGGCCGGATCCGCTGCCTGCATCAGCAGTGCCCAAGCCTCATCGGGTGCTTGCGCTGGCAATGCGGGCCGCTGTGCGAGCAAAAGCGTTTGCTCGCGCAGGGCTTCGTCAAGCGTTGCGAACACTTTGTCGGTCTGCGACAGCACCGTGCCGCGCTGAGCTGCCACCAACCAATGCCCGCCGTCCGGCAAACGGATCAGGCTGTGTCCTCCGTCGGGGTACAACAGGGCGTACAGCTGCGCGGCGGCCTGCACCTGCGCGTCGCGACGCAGCTGGGTGCGCAGACCGTTGCGCCACGTGGGGCGCATGCGGCCATAGCCGGCCACCATGGCCGGCGCGCCGCCCACGACATAGTGGCTAGCGCGCAAACGGCGGCCGCGCGAGCGGGCCAGCGCGGGAACGTTGGAGCCGATCAGGGCAAACCAGCGCAGGCCGAAAGCCAACGTCCGGCCGGTGCCGGGCACCTCGAGCAGCAGCGAAGGAGGGATGCGTTCCATCCTTAGTAACCTTCCTCGACCTGCGCCGTCACCAGCACCAGAGTCGTCATGCGTTCCGAGGCGGCGCTATCCCGGCCGCCCGCGATAAGCGGCAATCCGGGCGCCAGCCGTTGGCGGTGGTGCTGCTCCTGGTTGCGGTCGAAACCGGAAACAATGATGGGCTGGCCGGGGCGCAGCTCGATCTGCTGCACCGTGCCGTTGCCGTCGATCGTCACCTGCTGGACCTGGATCTGATTGCCGCGCTCTCCGAACGTGATGGTTTTCAAGGGCTGAGCGACCGCGTTGTCATAGGCGAGCGAAAGGAGTATCTGCCCGTCCTCCTGGATGTCGGGCAGCAGCGTCAGGAACGAGCCGATCGTCTCCTCTTTCTGGCTGATGGATACCGCAGGCAGGGATCCGTTGGCACCGCTCGCTGTGGCGCCGGGGACGGCCGTGCTCTGCACCCGGTCGATGTAGCTGAACGTGGTCCTTACCGCGTGGGTGACTGGGCGGCGGTTCAAGGTCAGGATGGGGACCTTGTTATGCCGCACGATGGCGCCCATGGTGCTGAGCGCGGAAACAATGGCTTGCGTGCCCTGGAACGGCCCACTGGACATGGCCGCCTCCGCGTTGCTGGTTGGCGCTCCGGCCCCGGGCAGCGCCAAGCGCGCGGCCGTTCCCGCTGCGGCGTAGACGATGCTCCAGTCGATACCGCCCGACGTGGCGTCATCGGCGACGACCGTGATTTCCTCGAACATCAAGCGGATTCGGCGGGTCAGCGCCTTGTTCTCGCGTTCGAGATAGCGCGCGACACGCTCCAAGGCTTCCGGCGTGTCCGTGACGACGATCGAAGTAGCGCCTTCGACCGCTTCAGCGACGACGCCGGAACGCGTCAGGAATGGCGCAATATTGGCGCGCAGGATCGCCAGCGCGTCGTGCTGTCCGGCCGACAAGGATGTATTGGAGGTGCTCTCAAAGCCCTCACCTTCGGCGCTGCCCTGACGGCCAAGCCGGACATCTACTTTGCTGGCCAGCGACAAGGCACGCAAATCGAACACGCGGGTTTCGGTTCGGTAGAACTCGAGCGCATTGTGCTCGTAGCGCCAATGCACCGAAAAACGCGCGGCCAGCGCGTCCAGCAAATCTGCCAGCGGCAGCCCGCCAGCGCGGACCTCGAAGCTGGCAGGCACCGGGACGGACAGCGCGCCGTTGACAGCCAGTCGGGGCAAGAACAATTCCAGGGGCAGCAAGGCATCTGGCCGCACCCGGACCGGAATGCCGGTGGCGGCAGTCAGACGCTGGGCCAGGACGGGAAGATCGGCGTCGTCAGCCAGCATCAACGTCGTCCGGACGTTTTCTCGCAAGGCAGGCGGAAGCAGCACCTCGCGCGCCAAGGGTTGCGGCTTACCTGCGAGCCATGGCGCGGTGACATCCTGGGCCGCCAGGCGCGCGGCGCGATCGGACAGTCCATCAGCAAAGGCCTGATGGCTGGCGGCCAACTTGGTTTGACGCGCGTGCGCCGCGCGGCGCTGGTCGGCAACCTGTTGCGACGCGGCGCAACCGCCCAACACTCCGGAAACGACGATACCCAGACAGACGATGCGCATCATGCCGAGGCCCCTCCTGGCGCGGCCATGCGCGTGCAGGATTGCGCCAAAGGCACCACGCGCAATACGCGGTTGCCGTAGAAGCACGGCTGCAGCGGCTTTTCAGCGAGTTCGGTAGCTCCCAGCAGTTCGCGTACGGCGGATTTGAAGTCACCGGAGAACTCGGCGGCCGCTGACAAGGGAATGTCGACGTCCACGGCCCAATGCTGAGCTTGGAAGGTCCAACCTGAGAGGCTGGCCCAGCGCGCGAGGACAGCGCGCAACGTGGCGTCCGGAGGCGCTGCGCGATAGACCGGCTGCGACGCCGACGCCGACGCCGGCGCCGACGCTGCGGTGCTGGACGACGCCAGCGCCAAGGGGCCGGCGGCTTGCAGGGTTCCGATAGCGGGCGCAGCTGGCTCGACCGGCCGGGTCGGACCGACGGGCTCCGCAACCGCATCCGCCGTCGATGATGCCGATTCGTGCCCAGGCTTGGCTTCGGCGACCGCCTGCAGGCGCTGAGCCCTAGCGGTCAGGCGCCCGCCGCGAAACAGCAGGCCGCTCCAGCCTCCTGCCAGCACGACATAAGGGTCGCGCCTCAAGTACGGCAAGGCGCGCTCGCCATCGCTGCCGACGCCGAAGATCGCGGGCAGCGCCTGGCCAGGCGCGAACTGCAGCCAGGTCTCCTTGCCGTCGTCGAACACCTGCATGGGCGCCACGGCCGGATCGCCGGACAACTGCCAGTCGAAGCGGAAGCCTTGGGAAGCCTGGCGCGAGGCCTCCCATGTAGCTGCGGCCGGACTCTTGCCGACCCCTGTGCAGGCCCCCAGGCAGGACAGCCCTGCCGCCAGGAAGAAGAAACGAACCATGCCTCACCGCGAACAAAAGGCGCACCGGGATCGATACGCATGAGAGGCATGGTGGACGAGCGGCCAGCGCGTCACCAGACTGGCATGTACGCATGGATGGTTTGGTCGCGTACGGCTCAGAAAAAAAACCCGGTCCAGAGACCGGGTTCGGGCCAGGGTGGCGGCGTTTGCGCCGCCTGCCTGGATCAGCGTTGCGCGGCGATGCTGCGCGCTTGCGACGCGGCGTTGTTCAGCGCCGCAACCGGCGGCACTTTGCCTTCGAAGGCATCGTTGAGCTGCTGGTTCAACACCGGCTCGATGCGCGTGTAGTTGGCCATGCGGAAGCCGCGGCTGTTGGTCGTCGGCTGGGTGCGCATGGACGCGATCAGCGCCTGGACGCCCGGAATGCGGTCATAGAACGACACGTCCGAAGCGCGGAATGCGGCTTCCGTCAGCGGCAGGTAGCCGGTGCGCTGGTGCCATTCCGCCGCGATGACGGGCTTGGACAGCCAGGCCAGGAACTGCGCGGTGGCCTTTTCTTCGGCCTGGGGATGGCCTTCCAGCACCCACAGCGCCGAACCGCTCACGAACGGCTTGCCGCCGTCCTTGGTGACTTGGTCGTAGTAAGGCAGCGGCGCCACGCCGAAGGACAGCGACTTGGTGTTGATGAACTGGCCGAACGCACCGGTGTTGGCCGTCAACACAGCGCATTCGCCCTTGGCGAACAACTTGTCGCTGGCATTGTCGGCAGAATGCGCCGTGAACAACAGCGAACGCTTCCAGCTGACCATCAGCGAGATATGGCGCATGTACAGCGTGTCGAACTGCATGGCGGGCGCGGCCGACTTCTTGGTGACCGCGTCCAGGCCATTGTTATTGCTGGTGAACTGCTGGTTGTTGACGGGCGCCAGGTTCTCCAGGTGGACCGTAACCTGGTCGCTCGAGGCGTAGGGGCAGTCGATGTCGGCCACGTCGCGCAGCTTCAACAGCTCGCCTTGCAGGCCGACCCAGGTGCGCGCGGGCTTGTTGGGGTCCAGACCAGCTTTCTTGTAGGCGGCGGTGTTGTAGAACATCACCGGCACTTCGGCCATCCAGGGGAAAGCCAACAAGCGGCCCTTGCTATCGCGGGTGAAGCTGCTCGTGGCGGGCACGAACCAGTTCAGGTCCTTGATCGGGTACTTGGCCAGCAGCTCGTACAGGGGCAGCACAGCCTTGTGCTGGGCGACGACTTCGGGCGAATGGTTGTCGGTCAGTTGCAGCAGGTTGGGCCCCTTCTTGGCCTTGACCGCCGAGACGGCTTCCTGCTCCAGCGCGCTGGGCGAGGCGAAGCCGCGCAGCGTCACGCGGACCTGGTCCTGCTCCTTGTTGTATTGCTTGGCGAGCTTTTCGAACTCGGCCTTGTTTGCGTCGGTCAGCGTATGCCATACCTGGATTTCGACCGCCGCGGCATTCGCCGCACCGGCCATCGCCATGGCGGCGCCGAACAACCATGCGCGCCGGCTGGCGAACATCGCGCGGGCAACGCCCGCCAATTGCAGATTCTTCATAGGTTCACAGACCAAGAAAAGGGAATTCCGGTTCCGGCCGCCTTCCGCTAAGCAGATCGGCCAATGCCCGGCCCGAGCCAACGCCCATTGTCCAACCGAGCGTACCGTGTCCTGTATTGACGTACAGATTGGGGATACGGCAGCGGCCGATAATGGGCACGTTAGAGGGAGTGGACGGGCGCAAGCCCGACCAGTAACTGACGCGCTCGAAATCGAGCGCGTCGGGAAAGAGTTCGCGCGCCAGGCGGGTCATGGCTTCACAGC
Organism: Achromobacter sp. D10; assembly: GCF_035282245.1. NCBI lineage: Bacteria > Pseudomonadati > Pseudomonadota > Betaproteobacteria > Burkholderiales > Alcaligenaceae > Achromobacter > Achromobacter sp. D10. Next base: position 60,644 of record NZ_JAYJLE010000017.1, on the reverse strand, counting down.
GTCCGGTGTTCAAGCTGCGGGAATATCCCGACAGCTCCGCGGTTCCGGCCATGCGCAGCCGGTCGCCCAGGCGCGAAAAAACAACCTTGTGGCTGCTGTCCGTCAGGCTGACCGTGGGCGTGGCCTCCGGCTTGAGCACCGGAAAAGTCGCGGAATAGCCCTTGGCCGGATAGACATTGCACGGCACGCCCAGCGGCCGCAACAAATAGGGGCTGAAACTGCCCATTGCCACCACGTAGGCGTCCGCCGACACGGTGCCATAACGGCCGTCGGGTTCGATGATCTCGATGCTTTGCACCGTGCCGCCGGCGGTCAGCAGCCGCGTGGCGCGCGTGCTGTAGCGGAATTCGACCCCCGCCCGGGCGCAGCGCTCGGCCAGGGCCACGGTGAACAGATGCACGTCGCCGCTCTCGTCTTCGGGCGTGTAGTCGCCGCCGACGATGGTCTGGCGGTGCGGCGCCAGCGCGGGCTCGATGGCGATGACTTCATCAGCCGAGACCACGCGGCGTTCCACGCCGAAATCGCGCATGAGACCTGCGGCGCGCTGCGAGTTTTCGAATTCGTGGGGATCGCGATAGAAATTCAGGATACCGCGCTCGAGGTGGTCGTACTGGATGCCCAGCTCTGCGCGCATGCCGCGCAGCGTGGCGCGGCTGTACTCCGCCATGCGGACCATGGCACGGATATTGGGCGCGAGACGGCCAGGCAGGCACTCGCGCAGGAACGACAGCCCCCACATCCATTGCCGCCAGTCCAGCTGCGGGCGGAACAGCAGCGGAGCGTCATCCTGGAACATCCACTTGAGCAGCTTGAGCGGTGCCTGGGGATTGGCCCAGGGTTCGGCATAGGAAACCGAGATCTGGGCGCCGTTGGCCAGGCTGGTTTCCTGGGCGGGACCGGTGCAGCGATCTATGACCACGACGTCATGTCCGGCCTGGTTCAGCCACCAGGCGCTGGAAATTCCGATGATGCCGCCACCCAATACCGCTACTTTCATGCCCGCATTGCTCCTTGCGTGCCAGCTCGGTTCGCCGACCCGATGTCCGCGATCCATGGCAAGCTGCTGCCACGGCAGTTTACCCTGGCGCTTTGCCCGCGCCTATGGAATAAAAAGGGGCGGAAGTCACAAACCTTTCCAGGCCCGCTCGTTCCACCCCTTTCGCTCATGCCCTGTTACTCAAGACTGGGCGGCGGCCTTGGCCAGATCGGCTTCCGACGTAAAGGCGTCCGCGTAGAACTCTTCGGGCGGCAGCCCGTTCTGGGCGCTGAATTCGCGCCTGGCGGCGTCCACCATCAGCGGCGTGCCGCAGGCATAGACCTGATGGCCCGACAGGTCGGCGATGTCCTGCATGACGGCTTCATGGACGAAACCGGTGCGCCCCGTCCAGCCGTCTTCCTGCAAGGCGTTGGACACCACGGGGACATAACGGAAATCGGGCAGCATGCCGGCCCACGACTGCGCCAGGGCATCCATGTAGAGGTCGCGCGGACGGCGTCCGCCCCAATACAACGCCACCGGACGCTTGATGTTCTTGTGGATCATGTGCTCGACGATGGCCTTGACCGGGGCGAAGCCCGTGCCGCTAGCCAGCAGCACGACGGGCTTGTCGCTGTCTTCGCGCAGGAAGAAGGAGCCGAAGGGGCCTTCCAGGCGCAGGATCTCGCGCTCTTTCATCTGCGTGTCGCCCGCGCCGAACACGTGGTCGGTAAACACGCCGCCGGGCATGTGGCGGATATGCAATTCGAGGGGGCTGCCCGTGTGTGGCGCGCCAGCCATCGAATAGCTGCGCCGGCGACCGTCCTTCAGGATGACCTCGATGTACTGGCCGGCGTAATAGCGGAACTGCTCGGAAGCGGGCAGCTGCAGCTTGATTACCGTAACGTCCGGGGCCACACGCTCCAGCGTCTGCACGCGCGACGGCAGCTTGCGGATCTGGATGTCGCTGGCAAGGCGGACTTCGGTCGATTCGACCACCATGTCGGATTCAGGCCGGGCCTGGCAGAACAGCGTATAGCCATCCGCCAGCTCTTCGGGCGAAAGAATCTGCGCCGGATATTGTCCGGCGTCGTACTCCCCGGAAACCACGCGGCCCTTGCAGGTGGAGCAGGCGCCGTTGCGACAGCTGTACGGCAAGACGATGCCGGCGGCCAGCGCGGCATCGAGCACGGTCTGGCCGGGTTCGACCGGGAATTGGTGCTGGCTGGGTTGGATGATGACCTGGAAGCTCATGATGAAACGATTCAGGGTTTTGACGGAGCGCCTCGCGGAAAGATGCGCTCCGTGCGGGCCGGCCTCAGGCCGGGAACTTGCGGATTTCCTTGACGCGGTTGGCGTCGTCCACCAGGACCACCTGGGGCTTGTGCGTCGCCGAATCGGCTTCCGACATCGGGCCGTAGGTGCAGATGATCAGCAGATCGCCAACCTGGGCCCGGCGCGCGGCCGCGCCATTCAAGGAAATGGCGCCGCTGCCGCGGGCCGCCTTGATGATGTAAGTGTCGAAACGTTCGCCGTTGGTGACGTTGTAGAGTTCGATGCGTTCGAACTCGCGCATGCCGGCAGCGTCCAGCAAGTCTTCGTCGATGCCACAAGACCCTTCGTAATGCAGGTCGGCTTCGGTGACCGTGACGCGGTGCAGCTTTGCCCGCAGCATGATGCGTTGCATGATAAATATCCTGGTTTCGCGGCCCGGAACGCGAAGTGTTGCTAGAGTGATGCCCGGCACCCGGTTTTGCCGTCGGAAGCCGGTATTCTATAATTTTTGCCGCAGCGGGACGGCCCGTTGCCGCATGCGGCCGGATGGCCGGTGTGTCTGTTTCTGGGGACGGCCCCTCGCGCCGGCGTCATGCCGGCAGCATAAGCGTAGGAGTCGTCATGACCTGGATCATCCTGGTACTCGCAGGCCTGTTTGAAATCGTCTGGGCCGTGGGCCTGAAGTACACCCATGGATTCACCCGCCTCTGGCCGTCGGTCATCACCGCCGGGGGCATGATCATCAGCTTCTGGCTGCTGGCCTTGGCAATGAAGTCCCTGCCCCTGGGCACCGCCTATGCGGTTTGGGTGGGCATAGGCACGATCGGCGCCTTCGTGGCCGGCATCGTGCTCTTCGGCGAGTCGACCAGCTGGATGCGCATTGCAAGCGTCATCCTCATTGTGCTGGGCCTTGTGGGCCTGAAGTTGTCCTCGTCCTGAGCCACCGGCGGAGGGCGCCGGGGCTGCTGATCAGAAATCCAGTTCGATTCCGACCTCGTCGCCCACCTTCAGGCGCGCCCCCGCGGGCGCGTCCAGGATGGCGTTCTGGCCGAACACCACGCCGATTTCCAGATTCCGGTATCCCGCCAGGGTGCGGCCGGGCTCTTCATACTGCCGGGCTGTGCTTTGGTCGATATCGGGAATCGAACAACGGGTGCAAGGCTTGACGAACGCCATTTTCACGCCCCCGGCCTCGATCATGGCGGTGTGGTCTTCCTCGAAGGCTTCCCAGTCACCCTGTACGACAATGTTGGGACGAAACCGGTCCATCGGCACCGGGGCCACGCCTTTGGCGCTTAGCCGGGCATTCAGATCGTCCAGTGAAGCCTGATTGGCCACCAGCAGGGGAAAACCGTCGGCAAAGCCGAAGCAATGCGCGCCGGCGAACGATTCGGCCAGATCGGGATGCGCATCCACCCAGCGCGAAACCCAGTCCGGCTTGGCATTGCGTTGCGCCGCCGCATCCACCTTGTACAGCCGGCACGGCGTGTTCAGGAATTCGGAAAACCACTGTCCAGCCGCGGTGCTCTCGCGCCGGGCCGAAATGGTATCGCTCCATACGCCCACGGATTGCGCCCCCGGCTCCAGCCCCGACCCGTCCAAGGCAATATCCAGGTCGGACATGCCCGGCGCGGACAGGCGCAGCGCATCGGCGGTGAGCGCGGTGCGGATCAGCGCCATCGCGGGCCATTGCCGCTGCGTCATGAATTGGCCGTCGGCGCCGATCAGCATCCAACGACGGTCGTGGGCCAACCCGGCGCGGTCGATGGGCGATTCGTTCAGGGCGATGCCTGCGCAGGATTTCACCGGGTAGATATGCAGACTGAGAATGCGGGCGGACATGGCGTGCGGTGTCTCAAGAGGGCGAAGTGCGCAGAGAATAGCAGACGCCAAAAGGAAAAAGCCCAGGCGCCGCCTGGGCTTTTTCATGGGAGGCTCAGCCTCCGACCAGCTTCAAGGCATCCAGCGGCGTAACCGCCTTGAATCCCTTGCGCGTCGCGATGTGCTCGGGACGCGGCGTCAGCCCGTACTTGGGCGGGTTCAAGGTGTTGTCCATGCTGTTATAGACCATGAACACATTGGCGCGCGGCCAAGGCGAGATATTGCTATTGGAGCCGTGCATCGTGTTGCAGTCGAAGAACACCACCGAGCCGGCCTTGGCCGTCATGGTACGGATGCCGCCCTGCTCCACCAGCAGCTGCAGGCTGACCGGATCCGGCACGCCGTATTCCTGTTTCTTCAGCGACTGCTTGTAGTGCTCGTTCGGCGTCTCGCCCACGCACGAGATGAACTGGCGATGCGATCCCGGCACCAGCATCAAGGGGCCGTTGCACTCATTGTTGTCGGTCAACAGCACCGAGCAGCTCAGGGCGCGCATGGCGGGCATGCCGTCTTCGACGTGCCAGGTCTCGAAGTCGGAGTGCCAATAGAACTCCTTGCCCTTGAAGCCCGGCTTCATGTTGGCGCGCGACTGATGGATGTACACCTCGGAACCGAGGATCTGCCGCGCCACGTTGACCAGCCTGGGGTCGCGCACCAGACGCGACAGGACGGGATTGAGCACGTGCACCATGAAGATGGAACGCACCGCATTGCTGCCTGGCTCCGTAATGGCTTCTTCGCGGCGGACGATCGAAGGATCGCGCGTCATGCGCTCGACTTCCCCAGACAGCGCGCGGACTTCGTCCTCCGAGAACAGATTCTCCAGCAGGATGAAACCGTCGCGCTCGTATTGCTCGACCTGGCCGGCGTTCAGGGCGCTGGCGTACTGGCCGTTTTCATAGACCACCGGATCCTGGCGGGCGATGATGGCGGAACTTCGATCCGTACGGGAGGCGTACGGATCCTGTGCAGGTGAGATCATGCGAACCTCCTTGTATGTCAGGCCGCTTGGGCTTCGGGCTCAGGCAAGGCGTAGACGCCTTCTTTGTCGTGCACTTCCTGGCCGGTCAGCGGCGGGTTGAAGACGCAGATGACGCGCAGCGGCTCCTTGCCGCCGCACAGCCAGTGCTCGTCATGTTCGTTCAGGGCGTAGACCACGCCGGGGCCCAGTTCGTACTTCTTGCCGTCCGCGATGGTCTCGATGGAGCCGTCGCCTTCGATGCACCACACCGCTTCAAGATGGTTCTTGTAGTGGATATGGGTACGGCCGCCCGGAAAGATGGTGGTTTCGTGAAAGGAGAAGCCCATGCCGTCCTTTTTCAGCAGCACGCGGCGGCTGACCCAGGTATCGGTGCGGACTTCGTCGGCGGTGCCGATCACATCTTTGACATTGCGTACGATCATTGACGTTTTCCTCCAAATTTCAGAATGCGGGCGGACTGCCCTTCTTCGGCGAGCGCTTCCGCGACACTGGCTTCGATCACGTCCAGGCCTTTGCTCAGCAGCTCTTCTTCGATGGTCAGGGCGGGCAGCAACTTCAGCACTTCGTCGTGCGCGCCAGACGTTTCAATCACCACGCCCTTCTTGAAGGCGTTCTGCGCGATGCGGTTGGCCAGCGCAGGCGTGGCGTTGCACACCAGGCCCTGGATCAAACCGCGGCCGCGCGCCGACAGGCCGGCGTTCGGATAGCTGTGAACCAGGTTCTCCAGCCAGTCGCGCACCTGGCGCTCCTTGCGCTGGATTTCGGTGGCGAAGGCGGTGTTGGCCCAATAGGTTTCCAGCGCCTGTGCCGCCGTGACGAAAGCCAGGTTGTTGCCGCGGAACGTGCCGCTGTGGGCGCCGGGCTTCCAGATATCCAGCTCGGGCTTCATCAGCACCAGCGACATCGGCAGGCCGAAACCCGACAGCGACTTCGACAGCGTGATGATGTCGGGACGTATGCCCGCGGCCTCGAAACTGAAGAACGTGCCGGTGCGTCCGCAACCGACCTGGATGTCGTCCACGATCAGCAGCATGTCATGGCGCTTGCACAGCTTTTCCAGCTCTTTCAGCCAGCGCAGCGTCGCCACGTTGACGCCGCCCTCGCCTTGCACCGTTTCCACAATGACGGCGGCCGGCTTGTCCATGCCGCTGCTGGGATCCTCGAGCATGCGCTCCAGGTAGGCCATGGTATCCACGTCCGGACCGAAGTATCCGTCGTAGGGCATGAACGTGGTGTTGCCCAGCGCGTAACCGGACGCGTCGCGGAACTTCATGTTGGCCGTCACGGCAAGCGAACCGCCGCTCACGCCGTGAAAGCCATGGGTAAAGGAGATGACGTTGGGACGCCCCTTGACCTGGCGCGCGATCTTCAGCGCGGCTTCCACCGCGTTGGTGCCGGTCGGGCCGGTGAACTGCAAGGTGTATTGCCAGTTGCGCGGCTTGAGCAGCACGCGGTCCACCGTCTCCAGGAAACGCTTCTTCGCGCTGGTGGCCATGTCCAGGCCATGAACCACGCCGTCCGACTGGACGTACTCCAGCAGCTTTTCCTTGAGAACAGGATTGTTGTGGCCGTAGTTCAGCGTGCCGGCGCCGCTGAAGAAATCGATGTATTCGGTGCCTTCCTCATCGATCAGGGTCGAGCCCCGGGCCTGGCTGAATATCACGGGGAACGACCGGATGTAGCCCCGCACCTCCGACTCCATCCGGTCAAAGATTTTCAAGTCCATGATTAATCCTCCCTTTCATCTCATAAGTGGACGGACGGCCTGAGCCCTTCCGGGTGCGCAAGCGCATCCGGATCGGCCAACCATCCCGGTATTCGATAAGACCGCTGGGCTTGCGCCGCCCCTAGGGGGCCGGCAAGGCGAACGGACCTATCCTCAACAACATCTCGTCGTCATGGTCCGCGCCGCCGAAGAGCTGCCGGTCGAAGAACGGCTGCTCGGAGACGTGGGCGCCCAGTTCGCCGGCCAGGCCGGCAAAGCTGCGGCGCGATGCCTGGTTGTCAGGCCCCACCGTGGTTTCGAGATAGCGGACATGCTCGAGACCCTTGCGGCGCAAGAGCTCGCGAAGCATGGCGCGGCCCAGTCGATGGCCGCGTGCGCGGGTGTGCACCGCAACCTGCCAGACAAACAAGGTGTCGGGCCGGTCCGGGATCACATATGCGGAGATAAAACCGTCGATGCGTCCGCCGGCACTTTCGGCCAGGACGCAGGTGTCGCGAAAGTGCTCAGCCAGGAGCAGGTACGCGTAGAGGGAATTCAGGTCGAGTGGCGGGCACTCGGAAATGAGGCGGTGGATGGCGGCGCCGTCTTTGCGGTCGGGCAGACGCATGGTATGGGTCTGCGCGCTGACCGCCGGCGCCACGGCACTTGAGAGGGTTGGGGTATCCAGTTCGTTTTTCTTCATGCAACGATTCCCGATTCAGGGGGTGCCCCGCCCGTGGGCACTTCAAGGATGGGCGACGACACATCGCCATGCGTCTCGACGGCGGCCTGGCCATCCTGCTCCATGAGCGCCACGATGCGCTCCAGAGACAGTGTGATGGTGGCCTGTTCAAGCTCTGGCAAGGCATTGAGCGCGTCGGCCAGGTGCTTCTGCAACGGCGACGGCGCGCCTTGCGCCAGGTCACGGCCGGCGTCGGTGGCCGTGACGAATACGATGCGGCGGTCTTCGCGGCCGCGTTCGCGGCGGATCAAGCCCTTGTCCTCCAGGCGATCCAGAATCCCGACCACAGTGCTGGGACTGACGTGCATTTCACGGCTGATGGCAGTCGCCGTCATCGGGCCGTTGGCGATCACGGTGCGCAGGCACATCAACTGAGGCGCCGTGATGTGGCTGACGGCGGACAGCTGGCGCGAGTGCAAAGCGATGGAACGCGTGATGCGGCGCAGCGCCCGCAAGATGCGCAAATCGTATTGCTGCGAAGGATCGGATGTCACGGCGTCAGTCATGGGAAAAAGAATGTTCGGTCAAATCATTTCTACACAAATGATATGCGCACGATTCATTCCCGTCAAACAAAAACGCCCGCGCACGATGTAATTAAATGAACACAGATTTGCAGAGGATGGCAGCAGAATTCCGGAATTTGTCAGCGCAGGCCTGGGACGACACGCATCCGCTCCATAGGGGGAAATCCTTATAAAAACATATGTTTTTTTATTAAACACAGATTTATCATATGTTTTTTATGCCCCGTTCTGCCGTACATGTCCCTGCCGTCCGACCTCCTCCTGACTCTCCAGGAAAAACTGGAGCAACTGCCACCCGAATTGCAACGGGCCGCGCACTGGGTCGTGGCGCATCCCGCTGAAGTCGGCCTGTGGTCCATGCGGCGCCAGGCCCAAACCCTGGGCGTTGCACCGGCAACCATGTTGCGATTGGCCCGGGCAGTCGGCTTTTCCAGTTACGAAGACTTCCGCCTGCCATTCCAGCAGGCGTTGGCAGGGCAAGGCACGCCGGGCCTGCGGGACCGCGCCGCCGCCCTGCAGGCCGCCGCGGGTGAATCCGCCGCGCCCGGACACGACGTCCTGACCGACTATCAGATCCACGCCATGAGTTCAGTCTGCGCGTTGAATCCGCCGTCTACCTTCGACGCCGCGGTGCAGACCCTGCTGGAAGCCCGGCAGGTCGGGTTTCTGGGCACGCGCTCCGCCTTCGGCATTGCCTTCCAGATGCGCTACGCCTACCAATTGGTCCGCCGTAACAGCGTGCTGATCGACGGGCTGGGCGGCGCGCCAGCCGAACAGGCCGACAACCTGGGCCCAGGCGATGCGCTAATCGTCATTTCCCAGGCGCCCTATCCCACCGCCACCGTGCAACTGGCCCGCCAGGCCGCGCAACGCGGCGTGGCGCTCATCGCGCTGACCGACGACCCGCTGTCCCCGCTGGCCGTCGAAGCCCGCCATACCTTGCGCTTCGCCCCACCGGACCGCGAGGGTGTTCGCGCCCGTCCGGCGCGCCAGGGGCCCGGCTCGTTCTTCCACACCACGGCAGGCCTGCTGGGCCTGGCAGAGCACCTGATCGCGCGCCTGACCGCGCGCGGCGGCGACGAGGTCCTAAACCGCCTCACCGAAGTCGAACAACGCCTGCTCAACGACAACGTTTACTGGAGCGCCGCCCAACCGCGCCGCCCCGCCTGACACCCGGATTCGCCTTTAACCCCTGCACTGCGGAATTGCCTCCATGAGCCACACCCACGTCATGCATCGTTCATTGCGCCAGACGCCCCCCGTCGCCGTCCGCGGCCAGGGCGTATGGGTCTACGACAACGCCGGCCGTTCCTATCTCGACGGCTCCGGCGGCGCCGCGGTCTCCTGCCTGGGGCACAATCATCCTGACATCCAGGCGGCCATGCATGCGCAGATCGACGCGCTGGCCTATGCCCACACCAGCTTCTTCACGACCGAGGTAGCCGAGCGGCTGGCCGAGCGGCTGGTAGCTGACGCCCCGCAAGGCATTTCGCACGCCTATTTCGTGTCGGGCGGCTCGGAGGCCGTGGAAGCCGCTCTGAAGATGGCGCGGCAGTACTTCGTGGAAATCGGCCAACCTGAACGCCGCCACATCGTCGCGCGCCGGCAGAGCTATCACGGCAACACGCTGGGTGCGCTGGCAGTGGGCGGCAACGCGTGGCGCCGCGCACAGTTCGCGCCGCTGCTGATCGAAGTCGAGCATGTCTCGCCCTGCTACGCCTACCGCGACCAGCGCGAAGGCGAAAGTCCCGAACAATACGGCGAGCGCCTGGCACGGGAACTGGAACAGACCTTCGAGCGCCTGGGCGCCGGCACGGTCATGGCGTTCGTGGCAGAACCCGTGGTGGGCGCCACCGCCGGCGCCGTGACGGCCGTGCCTGGCTATTTCCGTCGCATCCGCGAAGTCTGCGACCGCCACGGCGTGCTGCTGATCGCCGACGAAGTCATGTGCGGCATGGGCCGTACCGGCACCTTGTACGCGGTGGAGCAGGAAGACGTCACGCCCGACCTGATCACCATCGCCAAGGGCCTGGGCGGAGGCTATCAGCCCATAGGCGCGGTCATGGTGCAACAGCGCATCGTGGACGCCATGCAGCAAGGCAGCGGTTTCTTCCAGCACGGCCACACCTACCTGGGCCATGCGATCGCCTGCGCGGCTTCGCTCGCCGTGCAGGACGTCATCCGGCGCGACCAGCTGCTGGCGCGCGTACGCGCCCAGGGCGAAGGCCTGCGCCAGCGCCTGGAAAGCGCGCTGGGCGCGCATCCCCACGTCGGCGACATTCGCGGCCGCGGCCTCTTCATGGGCGTCGAGCTGGTGCAGGACCGGGGCAGCAAGCAGACTTTCGACCCCGCCCTTACGCTGCACGCCCGCATCAAGCGCGAGGCCATGGCGCGCGGCTTGATGGTCTATCCGATGGGCGGCACCATCGACGGGCGCCAGGGCGATCACGTGCTGCTCGCCCCGCCCTTCATCATCTCCGACGATGAGCTGGATCAACTGACCGAACGTCTGCGCGGCGCCATCGACGCCGCCATTTCGCAGGCGCGCGCCTAGCCGCCTGCAAGCGCGGCGACGGGAAACGCCGCCGCGCCGCCCGCCTTGCGCGGGCTCGTGATGATACGCACAGGGCGTTCCGCGGCTCGCGGGGCGCGCCAACCGCCGGCAAAGACCGGCAATATCACGGGGAAAAACCCCAAAAGGAGTTTGCATGACCACGTCCGTCAAACACCCCTTGGGCCATCGCAACGCCTGGGCGCTCGCAGCCGCAGGCATCGCTACGGCATTGATGTCCACGGCGTCGGCGCCCGCCGCCGCACAACAGAAGTTCGTCAGTATCGGCACGGGCGGCGTCACCGGCGTCTACTATGCCGCCGGCGGCGCCATCTGCCGCCTCGTCAACAAGGACCGTTCCAGCCACGGCATCCGCTGCTCGGTCGAATCGACCGGCGGCTCGGTCTTCAACGCCAACACCATCAAGGCAGGCGAACTGGACCTGGGCGTCGTGCAATCCGACGTAGGCTTCAACGCCTACAAGGGCGAAGGCCAATTCAAGCAGGCCGGGCCGTTCACCAAGCTGCGCTCCGTGTTTTCCATCCACCCCGAGCCCTTCACCGTAGTGACGCGCAAGGAAGCGAACGTCAAGAGTTTCGAAGACCTGAAGGGCAAGCGCTTCAACGTCGGCAACCCCGGCTCGGGAACACGCGCCTCGATGGAGGAATTGCTGAGCACCATGGGCTGGACCCTGAAGGATTTTTCGCTGGCCTCGGAACTGCGCCCTGATGAACACGGCTCGGCTCTGTGCGACGGCAAGATCGACGGCTTCTTCTATGGCGTGGGCCACCCTTCCGCCAACATCCAGGATCCCACCACCAGCTGCGGCGCCAAGCTCGTGTCGCTGACGGGCCCCTCCGTGGACAAACTGGTCGAAAAGTATCCCTACTACGCTCACGCCACGATTCCGGCCGGGCTGTATCCGAACAACCCTTCCGAGACCAAGACGTATGGGGTCACGGCCACCTTCGTCACCTCTGCAGATGTGCCCGACGCCACGGTCTACACCGTGGTCAAGGCAGTCTTCGACAACTTCGACGACTTCAAGAAGCTGCATCCTGCGTTCGCCAACCTGAAGGCGGCGGACATGGTGAAGAACGGACTGTCGGCGCCGCTGCATCCGGGCGCCGAGAAGTACTTCAAGGAAAAGGGCCTGCTCTGAGGCCTGGCCCCAGGGCCGCTGAAACGGCATGCCTGTGTGGCCGAGCCCTGGCCCGGCCACACAGGCGGCCGGGCCTTGCGCACCGTTACCGCGCGCAGGGACACAACGCGCGCCGCGCCGTCGGCGCGCGCCATGACACGTAGGGGAAATTCATGAATAAAGAGCCGCACACGCCGGCCCCGGACCTCGAACAACTGGTCGCCGACGCCGACCGCGGAGGCCGCAACGTCCGCGGCCTGGCAGGCGCGACGCTGGCGGCGGGCGCGCTGATCTGGTCCGTGTTTCAGCTCTGGTATGCCTCGCCGCTGCCGTTCTCGCTCAACTGGGGCATCTTCAACGACACCGAGGCCCGCGCCCTGCACCTGGGCATCGCCATGTTCCTGGGCTACCTTGCCTACCCCGCCAGCAAGCGCTCGGCGCGCGACCGCATGCCCTGGTACGACTGGGCGCTGGCCCTGATGGCCGGCTTCTGCGGCAGCTATCTGTACCTCTTCTATAACGAGCTGGCGGGCCGGCCGGGGCAACCCACGACCATGGACGTGGCCACCGCCGTTATCGGCCTGGCGTTGCTGCTGGAAGTGACGCGCCGGGCCCTGGGCCTGCCCATGACCGTGCTGGGCCTGGTGTTCGTCGCCTATGCGCTCGCCGGCCCATGGCTGCCCGACGTGCTGGCGCATCGCGGCGCGTCGCTGGAACGATTGATGTCGCATATGTGGCTGACCACGGAAGGCGTGTACGGCGTGGCGCTGGGTGTGTCGGTGTCGTATATCTTCATTTTCGTTCTGCTGGGCTCCATGCTGGACAAATGCGGCGCCGGCAACTACATGATGCAGGTGTCGTTCGCTTTGCTGGGCCATCTGCGCGGGGGGCCGGCCAAGGTGGCCGTGGTGTCCTCGGCCGTCAACGGCCTGGTGTCGGCCTCTTCCGTGGCCAACGTGGTGACTGGCGGCATCTTCACGATTCCGCTCATGAAAAAGGCCGGCTACGGCGGCGTGCGCGCCGGAGCGATCGAAACCGCGTCGTCCGTCAACGGCCAGATCATGCCGCCCGTCATGGGCGCGGCCGCGTTCCTGATGATCGAATACGTCGGCATCCCTTATACCGACATCATCCGCCACGCGATCCTGCCGGCCGCGATCTCGTACATTGCGCTTTTCTACATCGTCCACCTGGAAGCGCTGAAGCTTGGCATCCAGCCCATGATGGCGTCGGGCCCCGCCCGCACACCGTTGCAGAAGCTGGCGGGTTGGGGCATGGGCATCAGCGGCACCTTGGTGGTGATGGGCGCGGTCTACTGGATAGGCACCGGCGTGCAGGCCGTGGCCGGCGCCGCGGCCATCTGGGTGCTGCTGGGCATGCTTGCGGCGCTGTACGTGTGGCTGCTGCGCGTCGCGGCGCGCCACCCGGACCTGCCGCAGGACATCGACATCAACCATCCCGTGCGCCCGCAGCCGTGGCCGACCGTACGCGCCGGACTGTACTTCCTGATTCCCATCGGCATCCTGGTCTGGTGCCTGAGCGTGGAAGAGCTGTCGGCCGGGTTGTCGGCATTCTGGGCCGCGATGGCCATGCTGTTCCAGATGGTGACGCAGCGTCCGCTGATTGCCTGGTTCCGCAAACAGCCGCTGTCCGGGCCCTGGCGCCAAGGCTGGCGCGATGCCATCGGCGGCCTGGAGGACGGCGCCCGCAACATGATAGGCATTGCCATCGCCTGCGGCACCGCGGGACTGATCGTCGGCGCCATCACGCTGACCGGCCTGGGCCTGCGCATGACGGCCTTCGTCGAGCTGGTGTCGATGGGCAATGTGCTGCTGATGCTGATCTTCACGGCCATCGTGTGCCTGATCCTTGGGCTGGGCATGCCAACCACGGCCAACTACATCCTGATGGCGACGCTGATGGCGCCCGTGGTGGTGGAACTGGGCGCCCAGAGCGGCCTGGTGATTCCGCTGATCGCCGTGCACATGTTCGTTTTCTATTACGGCATCATGGCCGACATTACGCCGCCCGTGGGCCTGGCCACGTTCGCGGCCGCAGCCATTTCCGGGGAGGACCCGATCAAGACAGGCATTCAGGGCGTGACGTACGCGGCACGCACGGCCATCCTGCCGTTCATGTTCGTGTTCAACCCCATGTTGCTGCTGATCGACGTCACCTATGGCTGGGAGCTGGCGCTGGTCGTGACCGGCGCCACACTGGCCTCGCTGACTTTCGCCGCCGCCACCATGCGCTGGTTCCGCGTGCGCTGCACGCTGGCCGAAGTGGGCGTGCTGCTGCTGGTGACATTCATGCTTTTCCGCCCGGACTGGTTCATGGACCATTTCGCGCCGCGCCACGAAAGCCGGCCGGCGTCCGAGATGCAGGCCATCGCCGCGGCTCTGCCCGACAACGGGCGGCTCACCGTGGTGCTGCGGGGAATCAATCTGGAAGGCGATGAACTGACCAAGACCGTGGCGGTCGCCCTGCCCGAATTGACGGACGACGCAGGCGGACAAGACGCGGGACGCAAGCGGCTGGCCGAAGCGGGGCTGACGCTGATGAGCCTGGGCGACCAGACGCAGATCGGCGGCGTGCGCTTTGGCAGCCGCGCCCAGCGCGCCGGCTGGGAACAAGGCTGGGACGTGCTCGAAGTGAAGGCGCCCAACCCGCAGCGCTGGTCCGACTTCTGGGTGTACGTGCCCGCGCTGCTGTTGCTGGCAGGCATGTGGGCGCGCCAAGGCCGTCGCGATGGCGGCGCCGCCGTGGGCCGGCTCCACGCCAAGCCGGTCTGATCAGCCCGTCCGCGCGCGCCGCCAGGCCGGCCATGCGCCGATGGTGAGCGCGCGCAAAAACCACTCCACCGGACCATAGGCGTGGCGTCGCAACCACCATGCGGATAGCGGCAGCTGCGCCGCGAAGATGGCCACGGCAATGCAGAACGCCGCCAGCGGCGAGACCGAGGCGAACAGGCGCAGGCCCCAGGCGGTGAACAGGAATGCGCAGATGATCGACTGCATCAGGTAGTTGCTCAGGGCCATCCGCCCTGCGGGCGCCAGCCAGCCCGCGAAGCGCGCTCCAGGGCGCGTGCGCATGGCCAGCAGCAAGGCCGCCGCATATGACATGCTTAATAGCGGCGCGGTCAGGAGGTCTGCCGCCAGCCCAGGCAGTTCCCAGGCCGCGCCGGCCGCGGGCATGGAGGTAAAGGCATACACGGCGGATCCGGCCAGGCCGGGCGCCAGGCCCAGCGCGCACAGCAGCCACAGGGCGCGCGGCTGACGCCATGGATCCGCCAGCGCATGACGGCGCCCCAGTGCGTAACCGGTCAGGAACATCGCGAACACAAACGGTCCCTGCACGAACAGGACGGTGAACCACACGCCTTCAGTGAGTTCCTTTACGTGCTGCGCAATCGTGGTGCCGATAGTGCCCCGATACGCGTCGATAGCCGCCAAGGCGTCCGCGTGGTACTGCGCCTCGTATCCGGGCGGCACCGGGTCCAGGTAGCTCAATGCGCCCAGGATGGCCCACAACGATGCCGTCAGCACGATAAGCCACAGCGAGATGCGCAGCGCCCGCCTGGGCTCCATCCGGCGGCATAGCAGCAGCGCCAGCCCCAGCAGCGCATAGGTCAGGAGTATGTCGCCTTGGTAGAACAGCACGGCGTGCGCCGCCCCCAGCACCGCCAAGCCCGCAAGACGGCGCAGGAAGCGCGGCGCGAAAGCAGCCTGGCTGCGCTCGGCCGCAGCCATCTGCAAGGTGAAGCTATAGCCGAACAGGAACGAAAACAACAGGTAGAACTTGGTCTCGAACAGCCAGGCGATCAGCCAGCGCACGGTCAGGTCCAACGGTTGCGAAAACGCCGGATCCGCCACGCCTGCGCCGTAAAACGGCGACGAGAACACGCCAATGTTGACCACGAGAATGCCGAACAACGCAAAACCGCGCAGCGCGTCCACCTGCTCCAGGCGCCCAGGATTTGCCGCCGAGCTCATGCATGCCTCCCTGCGGTGTTCCGCTCCGCGCGGGTGGGCAGGCATCGCAGCAATGCCTGCTCCAGGAGGCGCCCTCCCGCCGCCGCGCCGAAAGCGGGATCAACCACCGAACGGCTGTAGACGCCGTCCAGCAACAGCAACAGCGTGTCGGCCATCTCAGCCGCAGGCTGAGGCGGGACCCGCTGCCGCCAGACCGTCTCCAGCAACAACACCAGACCGGCCTTGCGGGCCGCCTCGTTTTCCATCACCAATGCATGCACGCGCGGGTTGCGCACGGCCTCGGCCAGGATCTCCATGCCCAGCCTGACGTAGGTCGGATCCTGATGCAACGCGAGCTGCGCGGCGACCCAGTCGGTCAGCGCCTGCCTGGCGTCTGGCGCCGCGCACGCCGCCTGCATCTGGGCGCGCGCGGACTCAGTGTCCGCGGCGATCAGCGCTTCGATGATCTCGGCCTTGCTGCCGTAGTAATGGAACAGATTGCCGGGGCTCATCCCGGCGCGGGCGCAAATCTGCGCCGTGGAAGTCGAATGAAAACCCTGTTCGGCAAAACAATCCGCCGCCGCGGCCAGTATGTGGCTTCGCCGCTCCTGCTGTTTGATGGGGTCGATCTTGCGCATTTTATTAATAGATCAATTGGTCTATCTATTAAATATCAAGATCGCAATACCGGTCAACAAGCGAAAAAAATGGCGGGCCGCAGCCCGCCATTACCCTGCGTAGCCGCGGGCGCCTAGCCCAGCACCGGCGACAATACCGGCTGCTTGGGCCGCACATCCAGCGCCCTGCCCTTGCGGGCACGCTTGCCGACGTACGGAGCAAGCGCGTCGCCAGCCAGGATGTCCTCGGTGTGCTTGTTGCGGTAGATGCCGGACGCACGCAGGCCGCCCACGCCGATAGGCACGGTCTGGTCCAGCTTGTCCGTTCCGTCCAATCCCATCAGGATGGTGCCGCGACCGCCGCCAGACAGTGTCTTGACTTCGTCCAGGCCGAAGACCAGGAATTTGCCCTTGTGGGACAGCAGCGCCAATTGCGTGGCACCTTCGAATAGCGGCACCGGACGCAAGAGTTCGTCGTCCGCTTCCAGGGTAATGAACTGCTTGCCCGCGCGCTGGCGGCTGACCATGTCGGACAGCTTGGCGGCAAAGCCGTAGCCGCCGCGCGTCGCCAGCAGCCAGCGGCTGTCGGCGGACGCTGCAATCGTATGGACGATGCGCGTGCCGCTGCCGAGGTCGATCATAGTGGTAACCGGCTGGCCGTCGCCCCGGGCGGAAGGCAGCCCGGCCACGGGCACCGAATAGACACGCCCGTTGTCGCCCACGGCGATCAACGTATCGGTCGTGCGGCATTCGAAGGCGCCGTACAGGTCGTCGCCCTGCTTGAAGCCGAATTGGCTGGCATCGTGGCCGTGGCCCTGACGGGCGCGCAGCCAGCCCTTTTGCGAGACGATCACGGTGACGGGCTCGTCCAGCACCTTGGTTTCGAGCACAGCGCGCTCTGCGGTCTCGATCAGCGTGCGGCGATCGTCGCCGTACTGCTTGGCGTCGGCCTCGATTTCCTTGATCAACAGGCGCTTGAGCGCAGCGGGGTTGTCCAGCAGTTCCTGCAGACGCACCTGCTCATCGCGCTTGTCCGCCAGTTCCTGTTCGATCTTGAAGCCTTCCAGGCGGGCCAATTGGCGCAAGCGCATTTCGAGGATGTCCTCGGCCTGCCGTTCCGACAGTTTGAAGCGCTCCATCAGCGCGGCGCGCGGCTCGTCGGATTCGCGGATCGTCTGGATCACTTCGTCCACGTTCAGGTAGACGACCATGCGGCCTTCCAGCACGTGGATGCGGTCGATGACCTTGTCCAGGCGGAAGCGCGTGCGGCGCACCACGGTATTGGTGCGGAACGCCAGCCACTCGACCAGGATGTCGCGCAGGCCCTTCTGGCGCGGCCGGCCGTCGGTGCCGATGCACACGAGGTTGATGGACGCGCTGCTTTCCATGCTGGTCTGGGCCAACAGCGTGTTGACGAATTCGTCGCGGTCCACGCGCGAGGTCTTGGGTTCGAAGACCAGGCGCACCGCGGCATCCTTGCCCGACTCGTCCCGCACCGCGTCCAGCAGGTTCAGCATCACGGCCTTGGCCTGGGTCTGCTCGGGCGTCAGGCTCTTCTTGCCGGTCTTGACCTTGGGATTGGTGATCTCCTCGATCTCTTCCAGCACCTTCTGGCACGAGGTGCCGGGCGGCAGCTCGTTGACCACCAGCTGCCACTGGCCGCGCGCCATTTCCTCGAACTGCCAGCGCGCCCGCACCTTGAGCGACCCGCGGCCCCCAGCGTAGATCTGGGCGATGTCCTCGGCGGGCGTGATGATCTGTCCGCCGCCCGCGAAGTCCGGGCCGGGAATCAGGGCGTGCAGCTCCGTGTCCGGCAACTGGGGATGCTTGAGGAGAGCCACGCAGGCCTGCGCCACTTCGCGCAGGTTGTGCGGCGGAATTTCGGTGGCCATGCCGACCGCGATGCCCGAGGCGCCATTGAGCAACATCACGGGCAGGCGCGCCGGCAACATTTGCGGCTCTTGCTGGCTGCCATCGTAGTTGGGCACGAAGTCCACGGTGCCCTCGTCCAGCTCGTCAAGCAACAGCTTGGCGATGGGCGTCAGGCGGGCTTCTGTGTATCGCATGGCGGCGGCGTTGTCGCCATCGCGCGAACCAAAATTGCCCTGGCCGTCGATGAGCGGATAACGCAGCGAGAAATCCTGCGCCATGCGCACCATGGCGTCATAGGCGGCCTGATCGCCGTGCGGATGGTACTTGCCCAGCACGTCGCCGACGACGCGCGCGGACTTCACGGGCTTGGCGCCGGCGGCCAGCCCCATCGCCTGCATGGCGTAGAGGATACGGCGCTGCACGGGCTTCTGCCCGTCGCCGACGTCCGGCAGGGCTCGGCCGCGCACCACGGATACGGCGTAGTCCAGATAGGCCTGTTCCGCGTAGCGCGCCAGGGTGATGGCGGCGTCGCCGTCGCCATCGCCGCCGGGCGGGTTGGAATCGAACAAGCCGGGTTGATTGCTGTCGGTCATGATGTATTCAGGTAGACAATTTCATCGAAACGGCGTCAAAGCGCCTGCGCGGACGGCATCAGCTGTGTATCGGCGACATGCGCGCGCAATTCGCTGCGCACCCTGTCCAGCGTGGCGGCGTCCTGACCGCGCTTGGGGATGATCACGCCCTGCAAAGTGCCGAGAATGACATAAAGGTGTTCCGGAGTTTCCTCGACCCGCCGCACATCGGACCAGTCCATCCGCCCCGAGGCGGTGGCGGTGGTATCCGTAATGCCCTCGGGACCGAAGTCCAGCTGATGACGGCCCAGGAAAAGCTCGTCGGGCTGCCTTTTCAGCATGCGGCGTGTGTTCATCCTGACCAGCGAGGGCAGCACGAACTCGTAGGCCAGCGCCAGCAGCGCCAGGATGCCCAGGCCCACGGCCAGTCCCTCGAAGTACACGGGCAGGATCTGCGCCCAGTTCGGTCCCTTGCCGTCCCAAGTCTGCCAGATCAGGTAGGCCAGCAAGGCCACGATCATCAGGACCGCGAAACGCAGGTGGGACCGGTAGCGGCGCCGGCGCAGCTCCGGCCGCTTGTACACATAGACGGCGAAGTCCGCATAGTCGTCGGCCGTCATCTGGACGTCCATGCGGGCGGAGCCGGGCGCGGAAGCGGCCATCAGATGTCCAGCTCCGCCAGGTTGCCCTTCTCTTCGATCCAGGCGCGGCGCTGCGAGGACTCGCCCTTGCCCATCAGCATGTCGAACATGCGAGTGGTGTCTTCGGGGGTCTGGTCACCATAGCCCACGGGCAGCAGCCGGCGCGTGTCCGGATTCATGGTGGTTTCCCAGAGCTGTTCCGGATTCATTTCGCCCAGGCCCTTGAAGCGGCTGACGGCCCATGCGCCTTCGCGCACGCCTTCCTTGCGCAACTTGTCCTGCGCGGCCTCGAGCTCGCCCTCGTCCAGGCAATAGATCTTGCGCGCCGGACGCTTGCCCTGCGCCGGCACGTCCAGGCGGAACAGCGGCGGCCGGGCCACGAACACATTGCCGGCTTCGACCAGCTTGGGGAAGTGCTTGTAGAACAGCGTCAGCAACAGCACCTGGATGTGCGAGCCGTCGACGTCGGCGTCGGACAGGATGCAGATGCGGCCGTAGCGCAGCCCCGACAGGTCCGGCGTATCGCCAGGACCGTGGGGATCCACGCCGATGGCGACGGAAATGTCATGGATTTCGTTGTTGGCGAAGAGCCTGTCGCGATCGACCTCCCAGGAATTGAGCACCTTGCCGCGTAGCGGCAGGATGGCCTGGAACTCCTTGTCGCGCCCCATCTTGGCCGAACCGCCCGCCGAGTCGCCCTCGACCAGGAAGACTTCGGTGCGGGTGGAATCGCTGGACTCGCAGTCGGTCAGCTTGCCCGGCAGCACGGCCACGCCCGAACTCTTGCGCTTTTCCACCTTTTGGGCGGAGCGCTGGCGCGCCTGGGCCTGGCGGATGGCCAGCTCGGCCAGCTTCTTGCCGTATTCAACGTTGCTGTGCAGCCACAGATCCAGCGCGCTCTTGGAAAAGCCGCCGACCAGGCGCACTGCGTCGCGGCTGTTCAGGCGTTCCTTGATCTGCCCCTGGAACTGCGGGTCCAGCACTTTGGCCGAAAGCACGAAACTGGCGCGCGCAAACACGTCCTCGGGTAGCAGCTTGACCCCTTTGGGCAACAGGCTGTGCAGCTCGGCGAAACCCTTGACCGCGCCGAACAGGCCTTCGCGCAGCCCCGATTCGTGGGTGCCGCCGGCAGGCGTGGGGATCAGGTTCACGTAGGACTCGCGCACGGCGTTGCCGTCCTCGGTCCAGGCCACCACCCACTGGGCGCCCTCGCCTTCGGCGAAGTTTTCGTGATCTGCCCCGGCGTACTGCTCGCCTTCAAAGAAGGGAACCATCAGTTCCGCGCCGGCCAGCGCCTCGGACAGGTAGCCGCGCAGGCCATCCTGATACTGCCAGGTCTTGGTGTCCCCGGTCTTCTCGTTGACCAGGGAAACCTTGATCCCGGGCAGCAGCACGGCCTTGCTGCGCAGCAGGTGCGTCAGTTCGCCCAACGGAATATTGGGGCTGTCGAAATACTTGGCATCCGGCCAGACGCGCACGCGGGTGCCGGACTTCTTGCGCCCGCCCTGGTCGTAGGGCGCCAGCGGCTCGGCCACGTCCCCGCCCTTGAAGACCAGGCGATTGACGGCGCCGTCGCGCCACACCACGACTTCAAGGCGCGTGGCCAGGGCGTTGGTGACGGAAACGCCCACGCCGTGCAGGCCGCCGGAAAAGGCGTAGGCGCCGCCGCCTGCCTTGTCGAATTTGCCGCCGGCATGCAGGCGCGTAAACACCAGCTCCACCACGGGAGCGTTCTCTTCAGGATGCAGGCCGACGGGAATACCGCGCCCGTCGTCCTCGACGGAAACGCTGCCGTCGACGTGCAGCGTGACCTGGATCTGCTTGCCGTAGCCGGCCAATGCCTCGTCTGCGGCGTTATCAATGACCTCCTGCACGACGTGCAGAGGGTTTTCGGTTCGGGTGTACATGCCCGGGCGCTGGCGCACGGGCTCCAGTCCCTTCAGGACGCGAATGGACGCCTCGGTGTAACGTGGAGTGGCCAAGTTATCCCCAACATCTGTGGAAAAAAACCGACATTTTACGGATAAGCCTAGATTCTGCGCGGCTCCCAGTGGGATGAGCACGACCTGAGCAGCTCCGAATTCGGTAGGATGATGACAGTCACAGCCAGCGCACCGGAGCCCATACAGCCCGGATCGCGACAACTGCGCCGCAACATCCTACACAAATCCAGCAACTCCTGTTGTTATTAACAGTGGTATGCCTGTTGTTATTGACAGTGGTATGCTTGAGTCCATTCCACAAACAAGAACAACGGCGAGGCGCGTCCCTTTTTACGCGCCTTTTGCTGCCGAACCGAGAATCACCATCATGAGCGACCAAATCAAGAACGTCAGTGACGCGAGCTTCGATGCCGATGTGTTGAAATCCGGCCAGCCGGTGCTGGTGGACTACTGGGCTGCCTGGTGTGGCCCCTGCAAGATGATTGCCCCGATCCTGGAAGAAGTGGCCACCGAGTACGCTGGCCGCCTGACGATCGCCAAGCTGAACGTTGACGAAAACCAGGGCACCGCCACGAAGTACGGCATCCGCGGCATTCCCACCCTTATGCTCTTTAAAGACGGCCAAGCCGCCGCCACCAAAGTTGGCGCGCTGTCGAAGTCGCAACTGACCGCATTCCTGGACGGCGCGCTGTAAGCCGCGTGCCGTGAACGAAGGCGCCGCCCTCGGGGCGGCGCTCATTCAATACCGCGTGTGCCCGTCCGTGGCGCGCCGCCAGAACTCTCCTTCACTTTCCCCCAAACACCCACCGCGATGCACCTCAACGAACTGAAGGCGCTGCATGTCTCGCAGCTGCTGGAAATGGCCGCCGGCCTGGAAATCGAGAACGCCAACCGCCTGCGCAAGCAGGAACTGATGTTCGCCATCATGAAGCGGCGCGCCAAGCAAGGCGAGCAGATCTTTGGCGACGGCGTCCTGGAGGTCCTGCCCGACGGCTTCGGATTCCTGCGCTCGCCCGAGACCTCCTACCTGGCCAGCACGGACGACATCTACATCTCGCCCTCGCAGATCCGCCGTTTCAACTTGCACACCGGCGATTCGATCGAAGGCGAAGTACGCACGCCCAAGGACGGCGAGCGCTATTTCGCCCTGGTGAAGGTGGACAAGGTCAACGGTGTGGCGCCGGAAGCGATCAAGCATCGCATCATGTTCGAAAACCTGACGCCGCTGCACCCGAACCGCACCATCCGCCTGGAACGGGACATCAAGAGCGAAGAGAACCTCACGGGCCGCATTCTTGACGTCTTCGCCCCCATCGGCATGGGTCAACGCGGCCTGATCGTGGCCAGCCCCAAGTCCGGTAAGACGGTGATGATGCAGCACATCGCGCACGCCATAACTACCAACTACCCCGACGCCGTCATGATCGTCCTGCTGGTGGACGAGCGCCCCGAGGAAGTGACCGAAATGCAGCGCACGGTGCGCGGCGAAGTCGTGGCTTCGACCTTCGACGAACCCGCCACCCGTCACGTGCAGGTCGCGGAAATGGTCATCGAAAAGGCCAAGCGCCTGGTCGAAATGAAGAAGGACGTCGTGATCCTGCTGGACTCGATCACCCGTCTGGCCCGCGCCTACAACACCGTGGTGCCGGCTTCCGGCAAGGTGCTGACCGGCGGCGTGGACGCCAATGCGCTGCAACGGCCCAAGCGCTTCTTCGGCGCCGCCCGCAACCTGGAAGAAGGCGGTTCGCTGACGATCCTGGGCACGGCGCTGATCGAAACCGGCAGCCGCATGGACGAAGTCATCTACGAAGAATTCAAGGGCACCGGCAACTCCGAAGTCCACCTTGAGCGCCGCCTGGCTGAAAAGCGCGTCTACCCGTCGATCAACCTGAACAAGTCGGGTACCCGCCGCGAAGAACTGTTGATCGCTCCGGATCTGCTGCAGAAGGTCTGGGTCCTGCGCAAGTTCATCCACGACATGGACGAAGTCCAATCGATGGAATTCATCCTGGACAAGATGCGCGCCACCAAGACCAATGCCGAATTCTTCGACATGATGAAGAAGAAGTAAGCCCAGTCACGGCCTGCGGTCCAGGGCGCGCGCCCTGGACCCGGCCATGAAAAACGCCCTGGGCGCAAGCGCTCCAGGGCGTTTTTCATGGCCCGGACAGGCCGCTGCCCGCGCGGCTCACTGTCCCCCCATGAACTCCTCCAGCGTGCCGGGCTGCGGCGCAGGACGCGGGGTCTGCTTGTTGCCGGCAGGCTTGCCGGACGCGTCTATCGGTTCGATCTTTGGATCGTCCCAGCTGCCGGTGACGGCGTATTCCATGGTCATGGCGCGCGCCAACGGCTGCTTCAGCAGCCACTGCGTCACGAACGCCCCCAGGCCGATCAACGGGTTGACCGCCAGCGCCGTCACCATGGCCGCACCGCTGGCGTCCAGGTTCGGAATGACCACGGCCTTCATGTCCCAGCGTTCGCGGATAATATTGACGCCGCCCGCCAACACGATCGCGGCGACCGGTCCGTTGATCTTGTAGCCCTCGGTCGAGGCCGTGCCGTCTGCCAGCTTGACCTTGCCGCGGATGGTGTCGAAAGGGAATCCATCGCGCAGCAGATTGGTCGGGTTTACGTCCAGCCGCGCCAGCCTCTGCAGCGATTGCAGGGACAGCAATTCCAGCAGCCGCGCCGTGCGGGAGTTCACATGCATGAAGCGGCCCTTGTCCAGGCTGACGTCGACCTCGCCCGTCAGGTCTTCGATCTTATGGGTCCAGGGCAAATTGCGCCAGGTTGCCTTGCCTTGCATCGTGCCGGTGCCACCCGATACCACCTTCTCGAAGCCGATGCGGTCCAGGAACTTGCCCACGTCCTCGAACTTGGCCGAAGCGTCCACGGTCAGGCCGCGGTTCTGGCCTTCCAGGTTCCAGTTGCCGGTGGCGTTTAGCGAGGCCGCCTCGTTGACGATGGACAGCTTATCCAGGCGCCATTGGCGGCCGCGCTGCAGATTCGTGCCCAGCACCTGGAGTTCGCCCACATTCTTGCCATACAGCAGAAATTCCTTGGCCTGCAGGTCGATCGCCGGAATGTCGGATAGATCGCTGCCGGAGGACAGCGCCTCGTCGGCCTTGTTGGTGTCGCCCTCGCCGCCCAGGGACAGATGCTTCAGGCGCGCGGTGATCTGGCCTGCGATGGCACCCGAGGCCTCGCGCCATTCAAGCGAGCCCGTGGCCTGCTTGGACTGCAGATCCACGCGCCACTGCGCGGGTCCCGGCCGGGTCGCATACAGCGTCATGTCGTTCAGGGTAAAGCCACCGGTTCGCAAGACACCGGTTGCCAGGCTGATGCGCTCGGCGGCGGGCAGCATCGGCTTGGGCGCGGGACGGCCCTTGCCAGCAGGCGCGCTGAAGCCGTCGGACACGTTTTCCCAGGCGTCCAGATCCAGCTCAGGCAGGCTGGCATTCAGACTGAAGCCGCGTTCCGGCAGGCTTGCGGGCCGATTGATGCCCAGCGCGCCACGCGCGAAATACGAGGATCCGCCTTCGGACGGCGCCCGCTCGAACAGCGCATTGACGCCATCGCCCAGGCTGGCGGTAAGCCAACGCCGATTCTGCGCGCCGCGGTCCTGCGCGGGCGACCATTCCACTTTCAGCAGCTGCGACGCCTGAGCCGCCTTGCCTACCGGGGCGGGCATGTCGATCGCCATGCCCACCAGATCGGATTCGACGGAGATATCCACCGCGCCGCCACGCTGGTAACCCACCTTGCCCTTGTAGGCAGCCTTGCCCGTAAAGCGCGACATGGATGGCGTGTTGCTCAGTTGGGTCAGCGCCGGCCCGGCCAGCGTGCCCTCGAAGCGCAGCGCGTCCGTGCTCTGCGCCAGGCGCCCGAATATCCGCGCCGGGCCGCCCAGGAATTGGGCCCGCAGATCCTTGGCCTCGACGCCCTTCTCCGAGAATGCCAGGTCGCCATGCATCTGGCTGAGCAGCGGCATCTCCGGCATGAAGGTGAATGTATTGCCCGCGAACAGGATATTCCCCTGCACCTCAGTGTCATCGGTATTCAGCAGGGGCACCTTGAGCTTGAGTCCCACCCGCCAGTCGCCGGTGCCTCGCGCCTCATCCAGGGCGCCGTCCAGCAGCTCGCCCAAGGGCGAGTTGGCCGCCAGCGCCAGATAGGCCGGCACGGTACCCGTGGTCTCGCCGGTCAGCAGCAGTTCGGAGTTCTCTTCCATGTTGGGAATGCTTGCGGCAACCGCCCCCAGCGTCACGGTATGCCCCGACCCGGTATGAGCGACCGCGCCCCCCGCGCTGTCCAGCGCCAGGCTGACTTTGTCGATGCGGAAATTGCCGGACAGGTTCTCCAGCATCGGCCAGCCCTTGCGGCGCTCTCGCGCAGGCGCGTAATCGACCTTGGCGCCGCTGAATGCACCGGCAATCACGAATTCGCCCTGGGATGCTGGCGCGCCAAAAGGAAACTCGTCGAGGTCGCCCTTGAGCGTGATGGAGGCGGACTGCATTTCGCCGGCCGGCAAGCCGACGGCCAGCCACTCGCGGGCGTCGGCGTTGACCTCCAGGGGCAGGTAGCGGTGGATGGCGGACATGGAGCCGCGCGCCATCACGCCGTGCATGTCAACGCTGCCCGCCGCGGTCTTGCCCTCGGGCCGCCACTGTCCTTGCACGCGGACATCGAGATCGTCGTTCACCAGTTGCAATTGGCCCACGTCCACGAACCAGTGATCGGCGTCCGGCCCCTTTATGGCGGCCTCCAGCGCCACTTCGCGCACCGCCAGGTCGGGCTGTTCGAAGACGCCCGGCAGGCTCAGTGCCAGCTGCTCGACCTTGCCGTTAACCGATACCGCCGGTGCGCCCGGGCTGCGCGCCAGGGGTACGCTGTCCAGTTGCATGAAGTCGCCCGGCAGGCCTTGGAGGCGTGCCTGAAGGTAGCCGACCTTGAAACCGGGGGCCTCCGCGCCTTGCGGGGTCTGCGCCCATTGCACGCCACGCGCCGCGGTGTCCACGGTCAGATCGGTGAACTTGCCGCGTTCCAGCTGCAACCATGCCCGCCCGCTCAAGCGTCCGGCCACCGCCGGGACATCCAGCCACGGCCGCCACGCCAGCGGCTCCGCGTCGTCCAGCTGAACGTACAGCTGGCCGCCCCAGTTGCCCGGGTTGGCCGCGTTTACCGAGAACAGGCTGCGATTGAATTCCCCGCGCAGTTCCACATTGCGTGCCAACGCGTCGCCCGCCGCGGCCTTGAGCACAAAGCGGTGCGAGAGGCTGCCGTTGCGCGCCAGAAAATTGACGCCACTCAGGGTCAATTCGGGCGCGCCGCGCAATTCGTCCTGCCAACGGATGGTGGCGCCGCGAATACGCAGTTCGCGCTGCGCGCCCAGCCAGCGCAAGGCCGGATGGTCCAGATCGGACCGCTGGTCGCTGGCATTGAGATCGATGTCCTGGCCCGCGACCCACAAATGGTTGGACCGGTCACGGCGCAGAATGAGTTCGGGCCGTTCGAGCTGCAACCGCAGCAGCTTGGGCGACAGGGCCAGGATGCTGCGCCAGCCCAGCACGGCCGAAACCGAGGGCAAGGACAGCACGGGGGCCGCCTCATCGTCGTAGACTTGAACGGAGGCTAGATCGAGCTTGGGGTTGAGGCCTTGCCAGTTCGCCTGGATGGAGCCAATGGTCACTCGGGAGCCCAGCGCCTGGCTGACGTAGGCTTCGATCTGGGGACGCCATTGGTCCACGCGGGGCAGCACCCAATAGCGAACGCCCAGCAGTCCGAGGGCCACGACGCCATAGACGGTCAGCACGGCCCAGAACACCCAGCAGAGCACTTTTTTTGAAACAGACACGGATCGGTGGGCAGGAGAATATGTCTTGCGGTATCGTCCCCACTTATACCTGAAACGCGCCCATTCCGCCGCCCCTTTTGCCATGTCCACGCCCTCTACGCTTGCCCCCGCCCTCGCCTGGTCCGGCCATCTGCGCCGCAGACTTGATGCCCACCCGGACTTGGCCGCCTGGCTGGCCGATGCCGTGCGTGATCCGGTCACGCCCGAACAGATCGCGCGCTGGCAATCCGAGCTGGCCGGACCGCAAGCCGGCGACGATGCCCTGCCCGTGGATGTCTGCCGCATGGTGCTGCGCAAGCTGCGTGAACGGGTCTTCAATGTGCTCATCGTCCGCGACCTGACGGGCCAGGCCGATCTGGAAGAAGTGGTGGGCGCCATGACCACGCTGGCCGACACCGCGGTCGCGGCGGCGTATCGCAGCGTGGCCGCGGATCTGGCGGCGGTGCACGGCGTGCCGCGGGATCCCGCCACCGGCAAGCCTCAGGAAATGCTGATCGTAGGCATGGGCAAGCTGGGCGGCTGCGAACTGAACGTCTCGTCCGACATCGACTTGATCATGCTGTATGGCGAAGAAGGCGAGACCGACGGTCCGCGCCGCATCAGCCATCACGAGTTCTACGGCCGGCTGACGCGGCGCATGATGCCCGTGCTCTCCGAGGTGGACGCCAACGGCCAGGTGTTCCGCACCGATCTGCGGCTGCGTCCCGACGGCGACTCCGGCCCCCTGGCCTGGAGCCTGGACGCGCTGGAGCATTACCTGATCGGCCAGGGCCGCGAATGGGAACGCTATGCCTGGCTGAAGGCACGGCTGATACCGGCCCAGGCGTTCGAAGGCAGCGACAGCGCCGCCCAGGCGCGCCAGCTGGAAAGCCTGCGCGTGCCCTTCGTCTACCGCAAGTATTTCGACTTCGACGCGCTCTCGGCCCTGCGCGCCCTGCGCGAACGCATCCGCCAGGACTGGCAGCGACGCGCCAGCGCGCGCAACGGCATCGACAGCGCCAACAATATCAAGCTGGGCGACGGCGGTATCCGGGAAATCGAATTCGTGGTGCAGTTGGCGCAACTGATCCGGGGCGGCCGCATGCCCGCGCTGCAAAAGCGCGGCCTGCTGGAAGCGCTGCACGCGGAATGCACGGCCGGCCTGGTGCCCGAGGAAGACGCGCGCCGGCTGGAAGAGGCCTACCGCTATCTGCGCCGCACCGAACATGCCCTGCAGTACCGCGAGGATGCCCAGACCCATCTGCTGCCGGGCGACCCTGAGCAGCGCGCCGCGCTGGCCGCGGCGCTGGGCATGAGTCCCGCGGACTTCGAAAGCACGCTGGCCACGCACCGCCAATTCGTCTCGCAGACCTTCCGCAACGTGTTCCGCCTTGTGGGCATGGGCGACGCCGAAGTGCCGGCGCCCGCGCCTGGCGCCAGCGACCCCGGCTCCGGTCAGGACGAGCCCGACAGCAGCAGCGAACTGGCCGAGCAGATCCGCCAGGCCTTCGGCGACGACGCGCAGGATCTGCTGCGCCGTACCGAGACCCTGCTGGGCAGCCACAGGGTGCGCAGCCTGCCCGAAAGCAGCCGCAAACGCATGGATGCCCTGCTGCCCGCCGCCCTGCGCGCCGCCCTGCAAACGCCGGCGCCGCTGCAAGCCGCGGTACGGCTGTTCGACCTGATCGAAAAGATCGTCCAGCGCAGCGCCTACCTGGCACTGCTGGCCGAATACCCTGACACGCTGGCGCGCGTAGCGCGCATGGTTGCGGCCAGCCCCTGGGCCGCGCAGTACCTCACGCAGCACCCCTTGCTGCTGGACAGCCTGATCGACTGGCGCACGTTGTTCGAACCACTGGACTTCGCCCAGATCGCGCGCCAGCTGACCGCCGACCTGGACGCCTGCCGCCTGCCTGACGGCGATCCGGACATCGAACGCCAGATGAACCTGATGCGCGACATGCAGCGCCAGGCCAGTTTCCAATTGCTGGCGCAGGACCTGGAAGGCGAACTCACCGTGGAGAAACTGGCCGACCAGCTCTCCGCGCTGGCCGACCTGTTGCTGACCGAAACCATCCGCCGCACGTGGCCGCTGGTCAACAAGGCCGAAGGCGCTGAACCACGCTTCGCCGTCATCGCCTACGGCAAGCTGGGCGGCAAGGAACTGGGCTATGCCTCGGACTTGGACCTGGTCTTCCTGTTCGACGACGCGCGCGAAGACGCCGCCGAGGTCTACGCCAAGCTGGGCCGGCGCATGACGTCGTGGCTCTCGACCATGACCTCGTCGGGCCGCCTGTACGAAGTCGACCTGCGCCTGCGGCCGGACGGCGACGCGGGGCTGCTGGCCGTGTCGGTGGAAGCGTTCGAGCAATACCAGCACAAGCATGCCTGGGCCTGGGAGCACCAGGCGCTGACCCGGGCGCGCTACGCCGCGGGCGACTCCAGCATCGGCGCCCGCTTCGAGCAGATTCGCGAAGACATCCTGGTGCTGCCCCGCGACGCAGCCAAACTGCGCGAAGAGGTGCTGGCGATGCGCGAGAAAATCAACGCGGGCCATCCCAACACCAGCCAGCTATTTGACCTGAAGCATGATCGCGGCGGCATGGTCGACGTGGAATTCGTCACGCAATACTTGGTGCTGTGCCACTCTGCCACGCATCCGGTTCTGGTCCGCAACCTGGGCAATATCGCGCTGCTGCGCCTGTCCGGCGAGGCAGGCCTGATTTCTGGCGAGCTGGCCGCGCGCGCGGGCGACGCCTATCGCACCCTGCGCCGCGTTCAGCACCAGTTGCGCCTGCAGGGCGTGGAAAAAGCACGCGTGCCGCAGGATCAGCTGCAGGAAGAGCGCGCCGCCGTGCGCGAACTCTGGGATGCCGTACTGGGCTGAAGACATAGGGGACGGGGCATCCCCCCTCCCCCGGCAACTCAGCGTAAAATAAGGAGTTTTCCGCTATCTTTGCCTGCAAGCCATGTCTGAATTCGTGCGCCCCAAACTCGACCTGCCCGCCGGCCGCCGCAAGGTGCTGATGCACTCGTGCTGCGCGCCCTGTTCTGGCGAAGTCATGGAAGCGATGACTGCCTCGGGCATCGACTACGCCATCTACTTCTACAACCCGAACATCCATCCGGTCAAAGAGTACGAAATCCGCAAGCAGGAAAACATCCGCTTCGCCGAGCAGCATGGCATCGAATTCATCGACGCTGACTACGACATGGACAACTGGTTCGAACGCGTCAAGGGCATGGAAAACGCCCCCGAGCGCGGCGAACGCTGCACGGCCTGCTTTGACATGCGCTTCGAACGTACTGCGCTATACGCGCATGAACATGGTTTCGACACCATTACCAGTTCGCTGGGCATCTCTCGCTGGAAGGACATGAACCAGATCAACGGCTGCGGCGAACGCGCCGCGGCGCGCTATGACGATCTGGTCTACTGGACCTACAACTGGCGCAAGGGCGGCGGCTCCGCCCGCATGATCGAAATCAGCAAGCGCGAGAATTTCTATCAACAGGAATATTGCGGCTGCGTCTACTCGTTGCGCGACACCAACCGCCACCGCCGTTCGCAGGGCCGCGAACGCATCCACATCGGCGTGAAGTTCTACGGCAAAGAAGACCTGATCAACGAAGAGCAGCTCTGATCAGGGTTGGCGCCCGAGCCGCCGGTATTCCGACGGCGATACGCCGAAACGCTTGCGGAACGCGTGGCTGAACCTCGCCGCATCTGAAAAACCGAATCGGTAGGCAATATCGCCTATCGGCCGCGCCGCCTGCGCGGCGTCGCACAGCGTGTCCCGGCAACGTTCCAGCCGCGCGCTGAGGATGAAATCGGCCGGCGTCGTGGACGCCTGCGCAAACAGGTTGTACAAATAGCGCCGCGACATCCGGAAGGCCGCGGCAGCGGCGGCCGGCGACAGCGCGGGATCGTGCAGGTTTTCCAATATGTGCTGCTGCACGCGGCGCAGCTGCGCTTGCCGCAGTTCAGCCTGATCGTGTTCAGCCTGGACTCCCGCGCGCTCGCTGATATCCAGCCCCATCATCTGCAACACGGCATTGGCCGCATCGCGCGAGGCGCTTTCGGACAGGTGCGCATGCTCGGTCAACGCCACGCGCAACAGATCCATGGCCATGCGTCCGCACCCCTGGCGAGCGCTGAAGCTGCGGGCCACGGCGTTCTGCATGAACGATTGCCAGGCGTCGAAATGCTTGCCTGGCACTTGCATCACGAGGAAATGTGCGCCGTCATCCACATCGACCTCGTACGGCCGCGTGGTGTCGTAGATGCTCCATTCGCCCGGCACCAGCAGAGCACTGCGCCCGGACTGCCGAATCTCGCTGCGGCCGGCTAGCTGCAGCGTCACTTTGTAGCCCGGCGCTTCAGAGCGATCAGCCAGCAGCTTGCTGCGGCGCACGCGCTGGGCGCTGCTGCGCAATTCGCAGACCTGCATCCAGCCCAGCGAATCCACCGCCACACTGTTGCGGAAGCGGGCCGGATACATCGCGGACACTTCCAGCGGAACAAAGGTATCGCTGACACTTTCCTGCCAGCTTGCGCAGTCCAGGAAATGCCTGGGCGTGCTGCGCAAAAGAGATGGGGACATGGCGACTCCGGTGTCTCGAAACGGCGTGCCTTCTTGCCTGGCGCGGCGAGGCCGGCAGCACAGCTACAGCGTTGAATGGAATGCTGCCTCTTTCTAGCACCGGTCAACCGGAGGGAGTATCGGTGACAACCCCTAAGGTGCTGGCCCGCTAGGGCTTTCTGTCGCTGCCATATGAGTAATCGGCCAACTGGAAGCCGAGTGCCGACAGGGATTGCGCCAGTTCGTGCCGCACCGGCACCACGTCCTCATAGCGGCGCGGACGAACCTGCGCGACCTCCTCTTCGGTGTAGGGGCGAAAATCCGCCGGAAGCTGCGCCGGGCTGAATTCTTCCACCACCCAGTTAAGCACCGCCGCAAGTTCGGCATTGCTCAGTTGCGATTGCGCCGCGCCAGGAACGCGGACCAGATACTCCCGGCCCGCGGGCAGGTGCGCGAACGCGCCCACCGAATTGCGGAAATCGGGGATGCCATGGCGGCCGCTGCCGCGGCCGTCCACGCGGTGGCAGCCAGCGCATTGCAGCACATAATCGGCGCGAACGGACTGACGCAGCCTGTCGGCCGCGGAAGCGTCCGTGGCCGGCGCGCCGCCCGAGGAATCCCCCGCGACGGCCTGGCCCGCGCACAGCAGGATGGCGGCGGCGCAATGCCGGCGCCATCCCTGCCGCGACGGTCGAGCACCGGGCGTCATGATTTCGGCTTAGGCTTGGCCAGGCCCACGATCACCGACGTGGTGCAATGGAAAATAGAAGACTCGTTGGACATGCACCAGTTCACGTCGTTATGCAGGAACATCTGATAGCCCGGCCGCTCACGCTCGGCGGACGCACACATGCACTTGCCGCAAGCGGCCTTGCCGCAACAATCGTTATAGCTGATCAGGTAGTCCTTGCCGTCCAGCGGGTTGTGGCAAGTGCCAACCCACGACACCGCCGACGGCGAGGTGCCCGGCGGGCAAGACGTCATGCTTCCCCCGCAGCAGGAGCACAGGAAGCCGTCCACCGCGCAATAGCGCCAGTAGTCGCACGCCGTATCATCCATCTGCGGCTTCTTGCTGTCCGCCGGCGCCGAGCGCGCCACCGGTAGCACGGGCATCAGGAATGCGGTTCCCACGAGCACCCGGCCGATGCGGTTGAGCACGCTGCGCCGGGAAGTGGTGTGCGCGACCGAGCGCGCGGCGCGCTCTCCAAGTTTATCCAGCCAGTGCATTGCCGCTCTCCTTGCGGGAAATCCGAGTTTCTTCCAATGCGCCGGCGGCGAGGAACTCCTGCACCGACGCCACGCCCAGCTCCTTCGCGGTGAACAGGCTTTCAAGCTGCTCACGCGAGTTGATCAAACCCTTTGCGCGCAGGGTTCCGGTTTCATCGATCAGCACGGCATAAGGCAGTTTGCTGATCTGGAACTTCATGCCCAATTCGGTCGACAGCAAATACGGAAAGCGTTCCAGGCCGGCCTGCTTGTAGAACGCCAGGTGCTCGGGCATTTCGCCGTCGCTGGCCAGGACGATACGCAACCAGGCGCTCTCCGTGCTGGCCACCGACTTCAGGATGGGCAGCAGCTTCTTGCAGACCGGGCAGGTGGGCGAAAGAAAGAACAACAGCTGACTGTGCTGCCCGCGTTCGCCGATGACGATACGGCGGCCAAGCAGATCGGGCAGTTCGAAGCGCGGCGCGGGCTCGCCCACGCCGGGGCCCTTGTCCATTGTGAGGGCACCCATCGGCGCCACGCGCTCGTACAGCACGCCGATCTGCCGCGACAGCGCCAGGATGACCAGCACCAGGCAGAGCACCACGCCCCACAGCAGGAAATTGGAAATGATCAAGGCATCCATAGGTATTCCTTCAGAGATTGCGCAACTTGAGATGGGAGGCCAACAGGTGGTTGGCTGTGAAGTACAGACCTACGGCGGCCATGGCCAAACCGAAGACGGCAGCGGAATCGGTCCACTGCAGCCCCCGGGACAAGCCTCCTGCGGCAAGCAGCGCTGGAGCGGTCCACAAACCCAGCAGCGCGTTGCGCAATACCAGCCACCACGACAGCCCCGCGCGCTGCGCGCCGCGCCCCGGTCCGGTGGACGCCGGGCCGCCGCAACCGCAATCGATGTCGCGATGGCCGCGCAGCAGGTTGAAAACCAGCGCCATCGTGGCTGCCGCCAGCACCAGCAGCGCCAGCTCCGCGCCCGCCGCCTGCCGCGATGGCACGAGCAGCAGGGTGCCGGCCAGCGCCTCGGCCAGCGCGTAACCCCACGCAAATGCGTGACTCCAGCGGGCCGGCAGGATGCGGTAGGCCGACACCACCGCGGCAAAGCCCGCCATGTCTTTCAGCTTTTCCACCGCCCCCAGCAGCAATACACAAGCCAGCGCCGCGCTTGCGGCATACAGCAGCACGGGATCGTTCATGGCGTGCCTCGCGGTTGTGGTTCCACCTGCAGCGCGGTTTCGCCCGCCGCCTGGATCGTTCCCTTGAAGACCGGCGCGGCGGGAGCGGCGTCATAGATATTGACGTTGCCGCCATCCAGCGTGTACAGGCGCGGCTGGTCGTCCTGCGACACCGACATCGACAGGGCGTTCTTGCCCGGCACGCGCGCCACCCGCTTGCGCGTGGCCAGGTCGTAGACCCAGATCTCTGCGGCCGGCGTCTTGTGCGAGCCCTCCGCTCCATTCGGATGCATGCCCACGTACAGCCGCTTGCTGGCCTGGTTCACAGCCAGCAGGTTGTAGCCCCCGGGGCGCCAGCCCTGGTCCTTGCCCGATGCGTCCAGCAAGGACCAGGGCTTGCCGAAAACGGCATCCTTGCCGCTGAAGTCGGCGCTATAGACGTTGCCGTTGTAGGACACGAAGTAGAAGGTGTTTCCCAGGTTCTCGGTGTGCGTGAAGATGGGATCCTTTTCCGGCTCGAACATGGGCTGGCTGCGCTGTTGGCCCATGGGCTTGCCGGCCTGGTCCAGATCCACGGTGAGCAACGCGCCGTCGCCGCAAATGCTAGCGAAGCTGCGCGGACGCGAGGGCAGGACAATAATGCTCCAGCATCCCGCGGCCGCGGTCACTTCGTCCGCGAACTGCCGCGTCTTCAGGTCCACCACAGTGACGGAAGACGCAGGCGTCGCGTTCTGCACCAGCAACAGGCCGCCGTCCGTGCTCTGCCTCAGATAGTTGCGGTAGTTCAATGCCTGCGCGCGTTTCTGCGGAATGGGCACCTCGAACTTGGGGGTGAGGGTTTCGGCGTCCCAAGCCTCGACCACATCGGTGCGCTTGCCGCGGTTCAGGCGCTCGTAGTAGGTGGTCATGACATAGATGTCCTTGCCGTCCGCGGACACGGTCATGTGTCCATTGAACGACGTGGGCACCAAACCCAGGAACTTCATCGTGTCACCATCATAGATATTCACCCGGCTGTCGACCAGGTGATTGAAGACGGCATCCATCACGTACAGCCGGTGCGGGGTGGCCGGCGGCAGCCGTGTGCCGCCCTTGAGTTCTTCCACGGGCAAGTCCGCCCGGGCTAGGCCCGCCGACGCGGCCAGGGCCGCATACAGCGCCCAGCGTCCGGCCCGCAATGCGCATGATCTGGCGCGTAGCGCGTTCATCGATATCCTCCTGGTCTCATGATCCGTTTCCCCTAGAACGCGTAGACGTAGCGCAACTGCACGCCACGCATCCGCGGCCCGTTCTCGACCTTCAGGTCGTGGATGTACTGCATCTGAATCTGGTTGGCGTCGTTGATCTGGTGCGTCAATTCAACGGCCAACTGGTGATTGCGCGCCCGCGTCGCGACGGTTTCGCCGGACGAGGTTTCCTTTCCGCCGGTCTCATAGCGGTAGCGGATGCCGGTGTAGGTGTCCGGGGTCAGGTTGGTCGAAGCCAGGGCGAAGAAGCGGAACGAGGGATCCTTCTTCAACGTCTGCCCGTACCAATCCGTATTGCGGCCGTATATCTCCACTTCCGCGATCGCTTCCAGATAGGTGGATTCGCCAAAGCCCTGGACGAATGCGAAATCCTGGATGGTGGACCAGCGGTTCTTGCCCGGCGACACATCGGGACGCGAACCGTCGTAGCGGCCTACAGGCGCGACAACGAACGGTTCCCAGGCAAACCAGGTCTTGGTCTGTTCGTTGTTGTACAGCCAGATGGCCGACCCGAGCGTCACATCGCCGATACCCGTCTGGTGATCGCCTGGCGCGCCGGGCAGATCCAGCGACGTGCGGTACATGGGCACGATGAACTCAAGCTGCATCGTCTTGCCGTAGAAATCGCGGTAGTGCATCTGCCGGTAGACCAGCGCATTCACATCGACGGACGCGCCGTCCACGCGCTGGCCTTCGGAGTACAAGCCCGAAGACCTCAGTCCCGCCAGATACCCGGCGATGATGTTGGTGCCCACCGGCGCGGGAATCCAGTCGCGCGCGCTGGGGTCTCCCGCCCATGCCGCCTGCGATACGCCCGCGCACGCCAGCAATAGCGCCGCCCGCCGGCGAGCCCGGCTGCCTGTCCTGCCTGCCATGTCTTCCCCTTGGTGTCATGAAGGCGCGGCCGCCGGTATCTCCCCGGCTTGGGCCGCCCGATCATCGATCTAGTAAGCGATGCAAACGGACTTCCGTTCCAGGTACATCTCCAGCACGGCGCGACCATGTTCGCGGCCGATGCCGGATTGCTTGAACCCACCGAAAGGCATGTTGGGATCCAGCATGTTGTGGGTGTTCACCCAAAGCGTGCCCGCCGCGATGCGCGGGATCAGGCTTTGCACGCGGGCGAGATCATTGCTCCAGAGGCTGGCGCCCAAGCCATAGGCGCTATCGTTGGCCAGCCGCACGGCATCGTCCAGAGTGTCGAAAGGCTGCGCCACCAAGACGGGGCCGAAGATCTCCTCTCGGGCAATGCGGGCGTCTTGGGGAACATCGGCGAACACCGTGGGCTGCACGAAATAGCCAGCGTCGCCGCCGCGCTCGCCCCCCGCCAGGATGCGCCCGCCCTCGCCCCGTCCGATGCCGATGTAGTCCATGACGCGCTTCTGATGGCGGGCCGACACCAACGGGCCGACCTGCGTGGCCGGATCGAACCCCGACCCCAGCCTCATGCCGGCGGCCAGGTCGGCCAAACCCTCAACAACCTTGGGATACAGGCGCTTTTGCACATACAGGCGAGACCCCGCCGTGCACACCTGTCCCTGGTTGAAGAAAATGGCGGCCGCGGCTCCCTGCACGGCGCGGTCGAGGTCGCAATCGTCCAGCACGATCACGGGAGACTTGCCTCCCAGTTCCAGCGACACCCGCTTCATGTCGTCCATCGCGGCGCGCCCGATCAGCTTGCCTACTTCGGTCGAGCCCGTGAACGCAATCTTGTCGACGCCGGGATGTTCGACCAGCGCAGCGCCAGCGCTCTCGCCCCGGCCCGTCACTACGTTGACGACTCCCGGCGGAAAACCCGCCTCCAACACAAGCTCGGCCAGGCGCAGCGCGGTCAACGGCGTTTCCTCGGCGGGCTTGAGCACCACGGTGCAGCCCGCGGCCAGGGCGGGCGCGATCTTCCAGATCGCCATCAGCAGCGGGAAATTCCACGGAATGATTGCAGCCACCACGCCCACGGCCTGCGGCAGCGTATAGGCGCTGTAACGGACGCCGGGCGGAAACGGTATGGACAACGACAGCGTGTCGCCGGTGATCTTGGTGGCCCAGCCCGCCATATACCGCAGCCACTGCGCACCTGACCCGACTTCCAGTCCTTGCGCCACCCCCAGCAGCTTGCCGTTGTTCAGGGTTTCCAGGCGGGCCAATTCCGTGCCGTGCTGCTCGACCAGATCGGCCAGCTTCAGCAGAAGGCGTTCACGTCCCGCAGGCAACATGTCGCGCCACGGGCCGGCATCGAATGCACGCCGCGCGGCCTGCACGGCCTGGTCCACCTGCTGCGGGCCTGCGTCGGGCTGGTGGGCGATGACCTCGCCGGTAGCGGGGTCATGGACGGCAATGGGCGCGCCCAGCCCCTCGCGCACAGGCTTGCCATCAATGAACATGGACTCCCGGATGGCGCCCAGTTCAGGGCGGTCCGACCCGGCGTGGCCGGCACTGCTAGCGCTTGCTGAAGACATTCGAAGCTCCAACGAAATGGTTGAAGCCAGAATAGCAACGGCATAGGCGGAAGGCTTGTCGGCCCGTGCATGGCGATTTGTCATTCTGCGCACGAAGCCGTGCGGCAACCGTCCCGACCCTAGGCGCACTGTGTCCTGCGAGGCCTTCCCCAAGACGCTTCCAGGCCCAAAAAAAGCCCGGCACCGCGCACTGCGCAATGCCGGGCCTGGCGCGGCTGCCCCAAGAGCCGCCGCGCGCGTTGTGCTCGCCCGGATCAGTCCAGCATCAGCACCGTGGCGCCGGTGGTCTTGCGCGCGGCCAATGCGGTCTGCGCTTCGCCGGCTTGCTCCAACGGATAGCGCTGGTCGATACGGACCTTGATCTTCTTCTTCAGGACCAAATCGAACAGCTCCTCGGAAGCGGCCTGCAGCTTGGCCAGCGTGTTCACGTGCAAGCCCAGCGACGGGCGCGTCACGTACAGGCAGCCCTTCTGGTTCAGTGTCGCCAGGTTGACGCCCGACACCGGGCCGGACGCGTTGCCGAAGCTCACCATCAGGCCGCGCGGCTCGATGCAATCCAGCGAGGTCTCCCAGGTGTCCTTGCCCACGCCGTCGTACACCACCGGCACTTTCTTGCCGCCGGTCAGCTCGAGCACGCGCTCGGCCACGTTTTCGCGCGAGTAGTCGATGGTTTCCCAGGCGCCGTTGGCGCGCGCCAGCTCGGCCTTCTCGGGGCTGGAAACGGTGCCGATCAGCTTCACGCCCAGGGCCTTGGCCCATTGGCACGCAATCAGGCCCACGCCGCCGGCGGCCGCGTGAAAGAGGATGGTTTCGCCGCCTTGCAGACGGTAGGTCTGGCGGAACAGGTATTGCACCGTCAGGCCCTTGAGCATCAGGGCGGCAGCCTCGTCGAAACCGATGCCCTTGGGCACCTTGACGACCTGCGCGGCCGGCACGTTGCGCGCCTTCGCGTAGGCGCCGATCGGGCTCTGGCCGTAGGCGACGCGGTCGCCCTTCTTCAGATGCGTGACGTCCGCGCCCACTGCGGTCACGACGCCGGCAGCCTCGAAGCCCAGGCCGTGCGGGAGCGCGTGGGGATACAAGCCCGTGCGGTAATAGATATCGATGAAGTTCAAGCCGGCGGCGTGCTGCTCGATCGTGACTTCATTGGCGGCGGGCGGAGGAACTTCCACCTCGACCAGCTTCAGGACTTCAGGACCACCGTGCTGCTCGATACGAATTGCCTTGACGAGATTGCTGGCCATGCTGGCCTCCTTTCATTGGAAAAAATGCTAACGGGAGCCTTTTTGCGGCCCCTGAACGAGAAAACCAGATTCAACGCGATGGCCGGGCCTCGCGCTGCCTGGCGGACGACAGCCTGCCGGCCCCGCCCCCCATCAGCACGAACACGCCAGCCAGCACCAACGCAGTCCCCGCCATCTGCCACACCGTGATGGGTTCTTGCAGGAACCACGACGCCAGAAACAGCACCGATACCGGTCCGATCATGCCCAGCAAGGACGCCGTGGGCGCGCCGATCAGCGCCACCGCCCACATCAGCATGAACACCGGCACTACCGTATTCAGCGTGGCGTGGATCACCGAATACCCGTAGACGCCGGCAGGCTGGATCAGCATGCCTGGCGGATGCACGGCAAAGAACTGGATGATGCAGGCCACGCAAGACACCAACATGGCATATGCGACCAGACGCGTCGCGCCGAGCCGCTTGACCAGCTCCCCGGAACAGATCAGGTACACAGAATAGCTTGCGGCCGACCCGAAAACGAACAAAGACCCTAACAGCACCTCGCCGCCGCCAAAGGACAGGTCGTGGGCGAACACCAGCACCACGCCCGCGTAGGACAACACCATGGCCATCCATTGGCGGCGTTCGACCGGCCGCTTGAACCAGAACGCCGACAGCAGCACCACCAGCGAGGGCGACAGGAACAGGATCAGACGCTCCAGGCTGGCGGTGATGTAGCGCAGTCCCAGAAAGTCCAGGAAGCTGGACAGGTAGTAGCCCAACAGGCCCAGCACGCAGACCTGCAGGCGCTCTTTGGACGTCATGACGGGAATCTCGCCGCGCGCCGCGCGGCGCGACTGATACCAGGCCACGGCAGCAAAAAACGGCATGGCAAAAAGCATGCGAAACGCGATCAGGGTGACCGCGTCAATGCCGTAGCGGTACGTGAACTTCACCACAATCGCCTTGGCCGAGAACAGGACCGCCCCCAGGGTCGCCAGGAAGAAGCCGGCCGCGCGGCTGGAAGGACGGAAGGGCGGCGAAAACTTGGCAAGGCGATTCATGCGATGATTTTATGTTCAGTGCAAAAACACCGCACGCCCTGCCTACGCTTTCCGGCCAAATTTCGTCTTACGCATGACCCGACACCGCGCCCTTACTTATATTCATATTGCCGCCGTGCTGTTCGGCCTGACCGGCGTATTCGGCGAGCTGATCCAGGCCAGCGCCGCCGTCATCACACTAGGCCGGGCCATCTTTGCGGTGCTCGCGCTCGGACTCTTCGCCCGCATGCGCCGCAAGCCGCTGCTGGGCGCCCTCACGCCCGCGCAATTGTTCGTCCTGGTGGTGTCGGGCGCCTTGCTGGCAGGACACTGGGTTACCTTCTTCATCGCCGTGAAAGTCGGCGGCATCGCCATTGCCACGCTGGGTTTCGCCAGCTTTCCCGCCTTCATCACCTTGTTCGAGGGCCTGCTCTTTCGCGAGCGCATCCGCGCGACCGAATGGCTGCTGCTGGGCTTGGTGACCGCGGGTCTCGTGCTGGTGACGCCCGCGTTCAATCTGGCCGACCAAGGCACCATCGGCCTGGCGTGGGGGCTGTTATCGGGCTTGAGCTTCGCCCTCCTGGCCTTGAGCAACCGCCGCTCGGCCTCGGGCATGGACCCGATGCAAGTCGCCTGCTGGCAAAACCTGGTGGTGGCGCTCGTGATGCTGCCCTTCGCCGTCTCCCAATTGCCCGTCCTGCCGGCGCTGGACTGGTTCTGGCTGGCGCTGCTGGGCATCTTCTGCACGGGCTTGTCCCACTACCTGTTCGTGTCCAGCCTGACGCGGTTGAACGCCCGCAGCGCCGGCTTGGTCATCGCGCTGGAACCGGTGTACGCCATTGCCTTTGCCTGGATCCTCTTCAGCCAGCAACCCACACCCCGCATGATGGCGGGCGCCGCCCTGATCGTCGCCGCCATCGTCTGGTCGGGACTGCGCAAGCAAACCCCCAATGCCGCGGCGTCCGAGGCTCCCGCGAAGATACAGCCTTGACAATAACTGACTAGGCAGTAAAATTTGGCGCATGAATGCTGCGCCTCCCCCCTCTACGCCTGAAACCACAGTCCATTACCGCGGTGACGCCCGCTGCATGATGGAGGACAACGCCGGTTTCCTGATCAAGCAGGTCTACAACTCCCTGAACCGCATGCTGGATCAGGAAATGGCCCCCCTGGATCTCACGGCCATGCAATGGCGTCCCATTGCCTTGATCTTCCTGGGCCGCGCCGATACTCCCGCGGAACTGGCCCGCCTCAACGGCATGGACACGGGCGCCATGACGCGCGCGCTGGATCGCCTGGAAGCCAAAGGCCTGCTTCGCCGCAATCGCAGCCAGGACGACCGCCGCGTGGTCAAGATCGAACTGACCGAACTCGGTGAGGCCAAGGCACGCCAGATTCCCGCCAACATTGCTCGATCGCTCAACTGCCATTTGCGCGGCTTCTCCTCCGACGAAGTCGCCCAGCTCATGCACTTCCTGCGCCGGATGATCGCCAACGGCTCGGCTGCGTCTGCGCCGCCCGATCGCTGACGTCCAGCACGCTTACCCCAGATGCCTGGGGTTTTATTTGGCATAATAATTGCCTAGGCAAATACAGATTAATCAATTACTTTCAGCAAACAGTCAGGATGAAACGCCTTCTCACTACCGTATTGGTGCTGGCCCTGAGCGGTTGCGCATTGATGGAGTCCGGCTCCGAGCCCGTCGCCGCACTGGACGAGGCAAGGCTGGGCATTAGCGGCCAGGACACGGCCTGGCCCTCCGCGCAGTGGTGGCAACGCTACGGCGACCCGCAGCTCAATGCCTTGCTGGATGAGGCCCTGGCCAACAATCCATCCATGAGTGCCGCGCAGGCCCGCCTGGCAAAGGCCAACGCCGCCGTTGGCATCGCGCGCGCCCCGCTGCTGCCGCGCGTGGACGCGAACTACACATTGACCCGCGAGCATTTGTCCAAGGACTACATCTATCCCGCCCCCATGGGGGGCTCGGTCGTCAGCGACAACCGGCTGGCCCTGGACTTCAGTTATGAACTGGATTTCTGGGGCAAGAACCGCTCGCGTCTGCAGGCGGCCGTGTCACAGCAGGCGGCCGCGGCAGCCGACGCGCAAGCGGCACGCAATCTGCTGGCCGGAGCCACCGTCCGCGCCTACCTGAACCTGCAAAACGCTTTTGCCCAGCGCGACGTGCTCAACCGCGTGCTGGACCAGCGCGCCGAAGTGTTGTCACTGACCCAGGGCCGTTACAAGGCCGGGCTGGACACCCAGGTGGAAGTCAAACAGGCGGAATCCTCGCTGGCCGCCGGCAAGGTGGAACTGACGCAGACCGACACCACCCTGGCGCAATTGCGCAATCAGGTCGCCGCCCTGGCTGGCGCCGGCCCGCAACGCGGACAGTCCTTGCAACCGGTAGCGTTGACGGCGCCCGCCGGTGGCGTGCCGGCCAGCGTGCCGCTGGACCTGCTTGGACACCGGCCCGATGTCACCGCCGCAAAATGGCGGGCGGAAGCCGCGCGCCATGCCATCTACAGCGCCAAGGCCGAGTTTTATCCCAATGTGAACCTGGCGGCATTCGTCGGTTTCCAGGCCATGGGCACCGGCAACCTGCTGGGCGCGGATGCCCGCATGGCCGGCTTCGGGCCGGCGGTCACGCTGCCCATCTTCCATGGCGGCGAACTGAATGCGAATCTGGCCGGCCGCCGCGCCGACGCCGACCTCGCGGTATCGGACTACAACCAGACCGTGCTGGACGCCGTGCATCAGGTCGCCGACGCTCTCGACGGATTGCGCCTGCTGGACCAGGAAAAGGCCCAGCAGCGCCAGGCCCGCGAAGCCATCGATGCCGCCTACGACCTCGCGGTCAAGCGCTACAAGGCCGGCATGGGCAACTACATCTCGGTGCTCATCGCGCAAACCGGCGTACTGACCCAGGCGCGGCTGGATACCGATCTGCGCATCCGCGCCTATCAGCTGGACGCCAGCCTCGCCAATGCGTTGGGCGGCGGCTACGCCCCCCCGGCCGAGTCCGCCCCCGCCACGAACCCCACCCATTGAACGCTCCCCGGATTCAGACGTCATGACCGCAGCCACTCCCGCCGCCAACCCCGCCCGCAAACGCCTGCTGCTGCTGGCGACCGGGGCCTTCATCCTCATCGCGATCGCATATGGCATCTGGTGGGCGCTATTCGGCGCTCACTTCGAAAGCACCGATGACGCCTACGTACATGGCAACCTGGTGCAGATCACGCCGCAGGTGCCCGGCACGGTCGTGGCGATCGAGGCCGATGACACGGAGACCGTCGCCGCCGGCCAGCCGCTGGTGCGCCTGGATCCGGCCGACACCGACGTGGCCCTGCAGCAAGCCCAGGCCAAGCTCGCGCAAACGGTGCGCCAGGTCCGCACCATCTATGTCCAGAACGATGCCCTGGCCGCCGACGTCGATCTGCGCAACGCAGACATCCTGCGCGCCCAGGCCGAACTGACCCGCGCGCAAAGTGACGTAAATCGCCGCCAGCAACTGGCCAAGTCCGGCGGCGTCAGCGGTGAAGAAATCCTGCATGCCGAAGCCGCGCTGAAATCCGCCCAGTCAGGCCTGGCGCAGGCTCGCGCCGCGCTGGCCGCCTCGCGCGCCAAACTGGCCACCAATCAGGCGTTGACCCAAGGCACGACCGTCGCCGACCATCCCGACGTGCGCGAGGCCGCGGCCGGCCTGCGCAACGCCTGGCTGGCGCAATCGCGCACCGTGCTGCCCGCCCCAGTGGGCGGCGTGGTAGC
Organism: Achromobacter sp. D10; assembly: GCF_035282245.1. Taxonomy (NCBI): domain Bacteria; kingdom Pseudomonadati; phylum Pseudomonadota; class Betaproteobacteria; order Burkholderiales; family Alcaligenaceae; genus Achromobacter; species Achromobacter sp. D10. Next base: position 16,693 of record NZ_JAYJLE010000017.1, on the reverse strand, counting down.
CCGGCGCAGCGTGCAAGTCGGCCAGCGTGTTTCGCCCGGCTCGGCCCTGATGACGGTCGTGCCGCTGGACCAGGTATGGGTCGAGGCCAACTTCAAGGAAGGCCAGCTGCGCAAAATGCGCATCGGCCAGCCGGCCAAGATGGTTGCCGACCTGTACGGCAGCTCGGTCACCTACCACGGCACCATTGCCGGGCTGGATGCCGGCACCGGCAGCGCCTTTGCCCTGCTGCCCGCCCAAAACGCCACCGGCAACTGGATCAAGGTCGTGCAGCGCGTTCCGGTGCGCATCGCGCTCGATCCCGAGGACCTGAAGAAACATCCCCTGCGGGTAGGCCTGTCGATGGACGTGGAAGTAGACGTGGGCAAGCAGGAAGGCGAGCCGCTGACGCAGGCCGAACGCAAAGAGCCGGCGTGGTCGACGCGAGCATTCGAACCCGCCCACGATGAAGTCGACACCATGATCAGCAAGATCATCGAGGCCAACCTCGCATCATGAGCGCCGCCCAGCAGCCCGCTGCCCCGGCGGCATCTCCGCCGGGCACCTATCCGCCGCTAGAGGGCGCGACCCGCATCATCGGGTCGATCGCCCTGTCCACGGCGGTGTTCATGAACGTGCTGGACACGTCGATCGCGAACGTGTCCATCCCCACCATCTCGGGTGACCTGGGTGTCAGCACCAGCCAGGGCACCTGGGTCATCACCTCCTTCGCCGTCGCCAACGCAATCACCGTGCCGCTCACGGGTTGGCTCACGCAACGCTTCGGCCAGGTGCGGCTGTTCCTGGCGTCCACGCTGCTGTTCGTGCTGGCGTCATGGCTGTGCGGCTTTGCGCCGTCGCTGGAGGCCTTGATCGCCTTCCGCGTGCTGCAAGGCGCGGTCGCCGGCCCCATGATCCCCCTGTCGCAAGCACTGATGCTGGCGAGCTTCCCCAAGTCCAAGGCGGGCATGGCGCTGGCGGTATGGTCCATGACCACGCTGGTCGCCCCGGTCGCGGGGCCCTTGCTGGGCGGGTGGATTTCCGACAACTACACCTGGCCCTGGATCTTCTACATCAACGTGCCGGTGGGCCTGCTGGCCGCCTGGATCAGCTGGCGCATCTATGGCGAGCGGGAATCCGTCACGCGCAAGCTGCCGATCGACAAGATCGGCCTGGCGCTGCTGGTCGTGTGGGTAGGCGCGCTGCAAATCATGCTGGACAAAGGCAAGGAGCTGGACTGGTTCGCCAGCCCCACCATCATCGTGCTGGCTGCTACCGCCTTCGTCGCCTTCGTCTTTTTCCTGATCTGGGAACTGACCGATGCCCATCCCGTTGTGGATCTGCGCCTCTTCAAGATCCGCAATTTCACGGTCGGCGCGCTGACGCTGGCGGTGGCCTACGGCGTCTTCTTCGGCAACGTGGTGCTCCTGCCGTTGTGGCTGCAGAGCAATATGGGCTATACGGCGACCTACGCCGGGTTGGTGACCGCCCCGGTGGGCCTCCTGGCGATCCTGCTGACACCCATCGTCGGCAAGATGCTTGCCACGCGCGACCCGCGCCAGATAGCGACCGTGGCGTTCCTGATCTTCGCGCTGGTGTGTTTCATGCGTTCGGGGTTCAACACCCAGACCGATGTCCGCACGCTCATGGTGCCGACCATCATCCAGGGCGCGGCCATGGCGACGTTCTTCGTGCCGCTCACCTCGATCACGCTGTCCGGCATCGAGCCATGGCGCATTCCTGCCGCCTCGGGTCTGTCGAATTTCCTGCGCCTCACGGCCGGCGCGTTCGGCACGTCCATCGCCACAACGCTGTGGGAAAACCGCGCAACCATGCACCACTCGCAACTGACCGAAGTGGCCAAGCCCGGCCAGCAGGCGTTCGACCGGACCATGGACGCGCTGCAGAACGGGCTGGGCATGACGCATCAGCAAGCCCTGACGATGGTAGACGGCCTGATCAATACGCAAGCCTTCACCATGTCGGCGGTGGACGTGTTCTATGCGTCGGCCATCATCTTCCTGGCCCTGACCGGCCTGGTCTGGTTCGCGCGCCCCCGGTCCGCCAAGGCGGGCGGCGGCGGCGCGGCCGAAGCGGCGGCCGGCGCCCACTGACGCGCGGCGTGGCCGGCCCCGGACGTTACTGTCCCGGGCCGGCCACGCAAAGTCTTATTCTTTCAGCAGGACCTGCCAATCGGCGCGCTCGATGATGTCGGCCGACAGGGCACTGATGGGAGACAGGTTGAACACCGAGATGCCGCGCGCACGCCATTGCGCGGCCGCGAAGCGGAACGACGGCTCGATCAGCTGCGAAAATTTGCGCGCCAGCCTGCTGGGTTGCGGAATCTGCCCTTCATCGTAGAAGCGCACCCCGTTCTGCAACGTCAGGTCCAGTCCGTGCGCATAGATTTTGCGGGCGCCGCTGGACACCAGTACCTGCAAAGCGGCATAGGCCACCGTGTCCGCGTCGAACACGCCCAGCCCGGCATTGAAGCTGAATCCCATCCCGCGCTTCGCATCCAGCAATTGCACATCGGGAGAGGCCGCCGCCATTCGCTGCAGCACGGCCGGTGCGGAGATGCGTTGGTACGCGGGTTCGGAGATCAGTTCAATGATGCAGATGCGGCAGCGGATCGACTCCTGCGGCAGCCCCTGCATGATGTAGCGTAAGACTTCGGGGAGGACATACAGTGTCAGGTCGCGCGACACGATCTCGCGCACCAGGTCGATACGTTCCCGGGCGAAGTTCTGGTCGATGATGCAGTAATACTTGAACGGCAGGTCGAACTTGCGCGCCAGCATGATGGCGCCGTTCACGCCCATCGCCGCACGGATGTCCAGCCGGTCATAGGGGATCCGCGTGACGGACGGACCACTCAGGATCAGGTGCACTTCCTGGTCGGCGGGATCGTAGCCGCGAGCCAGCGGGGTAACGGGCTGCGACCTGCCAAATGCGCGAAAGCCGCAGATGGCGCCCCCCCTATCCCGCCAGATCCTGACGAAAGGCCACAAGTGCTGGTTATGCCTCTGCTTGCGCGACCGCAGCACGCGGAACAGCTTGCGTACGAAACGGTCGGCGCGCCCGCCGCCCACATGGGCGGCGGATGAGGAAAAGACAGATTCGTCCATTGACTAGCCTGAGGGCCTTGCCGGCTGGTCCTCAGCCGGCGGCGATCAGCGTGGCGATCGCGCTGCCGACCTCGGCGGTGGAGGCCGTACCCTTCATGTCGCGCGTGCGCGGGCCCTCCGCCAGGACGGTCTCGATAGCCTTGACGACCGCGGCCGAAGCGTCCGGATAACCCAGGAAATCCAGCATCAACGCACCGCTCCAGATCTGTCCGATCGGGTTGGCGATGCCCTTGCCGTAGATGTCCGGCGCCGAACCATGCACCGGTTCGAACAGCGACGGGAACTTGCGTTCCGGATTCAGGTTGGCCGAAGGCGCGATGCCGATGGTGCCCGTGCAAGCCGGCCCCAGGTCCGACAGGATGTCGCCAAACAGGTTGGAGGCCACCACCACGTCGAACCAGTCGGGATGCTGCACGAAGTGCGCGCACAGGATGTCGATGTGGTACTTGTCCCAACGCACATCGGGGTAGTTTCCTGCCATCTCGGCCACGCGCTCGTCCCACCACGGCATCGAAATGGAAATGCCGTTGGATTTGGTGGCTGCGGTCAAATGCTTGCCGCGCTTCTGCGCCAGTTCAAAGGCGAACTTCAGGACGCGATCGGCGCCGATGCGCGTAAACACACTTTCCTGGATGACCACTTCGCGCTCGGTGCCCGCGAACAGGCGGCCGCCGCTGTTGGAGTATTCGCCTTCCGTGTTCTCGCGAACGATGAAGAAATCGATCTCGCCGGGCTGGCGGTCCTTGAGCGGCGAAGGCACGCCGGGCATCAGGCGGACCGGACGCAGGTTGATGTACTGGTCGAACTCGCGGCGGAACTTGAAAAGCGATCCCCACAGCGCTTCATGGTCAGGCACCGTGGCGGGCCAGCCGATGGAGCCGAAGAAAATCGCTTCGTGCTGGCCGATCTGCGCTTGCCAGTCGTCCGGCATCATCTTGCCGTGCTTGGCGTAATAGTCGCAGCTCCAGTCGAAATGGTCCCACTGAAAATCGATGCCGAATCGCGTTGCGACCGCGTCCAGCACCTTCAAACCCTCGGGCACGACTTCCTTGCCGATGCCGTCTCCAGGAATCACCGCAATCTTGTGTTTCTTTGCCACCACGTCTTCCTTTGTTTTCCTTGGGTGCATCACGCGCGACCCCGGAAATCAACGGCCACGCGCAGCCCCTTATCATTGCACGAGAATGTTACTCGATACCATCCCTGGCGAAGCGCGCCCAGGGGTTCAACGGCGGCCTTTCGAGCCCAGCAACGAGCCCAGGATGCCTCGGGTCAGCTCACGTGCTATCGAGCGAGCCGTGCTCTTGGCCATGGTCTGCACGACACCGTCGCGTTTGCCGCCACGCGGGCCGGTGGACCCGAACAGGACTTCATTCAGGCTGTCCATGAGGCCGCCCCCAGATTCCTCCTGCGTGCCCCTGCCTTCATCAGGCTGCGCGGAGCCGTTCTTCGCGTTGCCTGCCGGCTCCGCCGGCTTGGCCGCGCGCCCAGCCAGGACTTCATAGGCGGATTCCCGGTCAATGGCCTTTTCATATTTCGATGCCAGCGGACTTCCCTGGCGCAAGCTCTGCCGCTCGGCGTCCGTCGCCGGGCCGATCCGGCTTGCCGGCGGCACGATAAAGGCGCGCTCGGTGGGCATTGGCCGTCCCTTCGGATCCAGCAGTGATACCAGCGCCTCGCCCACGCCCAGCTCGGTAATGGCCGCCTCGATGTCCAGCCCGGGATTGGGACGCATCGTCTGGGCTGCCGATTTCACGGCTTTCTGGTCGCGCGGCGTAAACGCCCGCAGGGCATGCTGGACGCGGTTACCCAATTGCCCGAGCACGGTGTCGGGAATATCCAGCGGATTCTGAGTCACGAAATAGACGCCCACGCCTTTGGACCGGACCAGGCGCACGACCTGCTCGATCTTGTTCAGCAGCGCCGGCGGCGCGTCGTTGAACAGCAAATGAGCTTCATCGAAGAAAAACACCAGCTTGGGCTGCTCCATGTCGCCCACTTCAGGCAATTTCTCGTACAGGTCGGCCAGCAGCCACAGCAGGAAAATGGCGTACAGGCGGGGGGCTTGCATCAGCTTGTCGGCGGCCAGGACGTTGACGATGCCACGCCCCTGCGCATCGGTGCGCATCAGGTCGCCCACGTCCAGCATGGGCTCGCCGAAGAACTTCTCGGCCCCCTGCGATTCCAGGGCCAGCAACCCGCGCTGGATCGCACCCACGCTGGCGGATGAAACATTCCCATAGCGGGTCTTGAGTTCCGCGGCGCGATCCGCCACGTTCTGCAACATTGCCCGCAAATCTTTCAGGTCCAGCAGCAACTGGCCTTCGTCGTCCGCCACCTTGAAGACCAGCGTCAGCACCCCTTCCTGCGTGTCGTTCAATTCCAGGATGCGGGACAGCAGCAGCGGCCCCATGTCCGAAACGGTGGCGCGGACCGGCAGGCCCTGCTCGCCGAACACGTCCCACAGCGTCACGGGGCTGGCCGCCCATGCGGGCTCGCTGAGGCCCAGGTTCTTCAGGCGCTCCAGCAGCTTGGGAGTGGCCGCGCCGGCCTGGGAAATGCCGGTCAGGTCACCCTTGACGTCGGCCATGAACACAGGCGTGCCGATGCGGGAGAAGGACTCGGCCAGGACTTGCAGGGTGACGGTCTTGCCGGTGCCCGTGGCCCCGGTGATGCAGCCGTGGCGATTGGCCAGGGCGGGCAGCAGCGCCAACTCGGTCTGTGCATTTTTGGCGATGACAATGGGGTTGGGCATGTGCAGCTCTCCGAACCAGGAATCAGATGGATGCCCAAGTGTAGAGCCTGCCGCACCGCTTGTGCGCGTGGCAATAAGGACACATGCGGTCTGCCCCCGGGCGCGCCGGGCGCCGGCACGGTAAAATGCCATCTTTGCACACTATTTACCCTGGGAAGCCATGGCCGGACACAGCAAATGGGCCAATATTCAGCACCGTAAAGGGCGCCAAGACGCCAAGCGCGGAAAGCTCTGGACCAAGATCATTCGTGAAATCACCGTGGCGGCGCGTGCCGGCGGCCCTGACCCGGACAGCAACCCGCGCCTGCGCATGGCCTGGGACAAGGCCACCGACGCCAACATGCCCAAGGACAACATCCAGCGCGCCATCCAGCGCGGCGCGGGCGGCGCGGACGGCGAAGCCTACGAAGAAGTCCGCTACGAAGGCTATGGCATCGGCGGCGCAGCCGTGATCGTCGACTGCATGACCGACAATCGCACCCGAACGGTCGCCGAAGTGCGCCATGCCTTCGCCAAGAACGGCGGCAACCTGGGCCAGGAAGGCTCTGTCGCCTTCATGTTCAAACACTGCGGCCAATTCGTGTTTGCGCCCGGCACGTCGGAAGACAAGGTCATGGAAACGGCCCTTGAGGCCGGCGCCGAAGACGTTACAACCGACGAGGAAGGCGTGATCGAAGTGGTCTGCGCGCCGGCCGACTACGCCGCCGTGCGCAGCGCCTTCGACGCCGCCGGCCTGAAGGCCGAGGTGGACGGCATCGTCATGAAGGCCCTGAACGAGACCGAACTCGCTGGCGAAGACGCGATCAAGATGCAAAAACTGCTCGACGCCCTGGAAGGCCTGGACGACGTGCAGGAAGTCTATACCACCGTCGTTTTCGACGAAGCGCAGTAATCCCTTTACCCCCGGCGACGCGAAGGCCCCGCCTTCTCGGCGCCACGCTGTCACCGGATCCGGGCCCGCCCGGCTTCCTTGGCCTACTCCCACGGGCTGGCGCCTTGCGGCGCTCGACTGGCAACCTTAAGAACCACGCAACATGAAACTCCTGGTAATTGGCTCTGGCGGCCGTGAACATGCCCTCGCCTGGCGTCTGGCCCGCTCCCCGCGCGTCCACAAGGTGTACGTTGCCCCCGGCAACGGCGGCACGCAACGGGCCGAACAGATCGAGAACATTCCGTTCACCAATGCCGAGGAATTGGCCGATTTCGTGCAACGCGAAGGAGTCGCCCTGACCGTCGTCGGCCCCGAGGCCCCGCTGGCCGCCGGCGTCGTGGATGTATTCCGCGCCCGTGGCCTGAAGATCTTCGGGCCGACCAAGGCCGCCGCCCAACTGGAAAGCTCGAAAGACTACGCCAAGGCCTTCATGGTCCGGCACAACATCCCGACCGCCCGCTACGAAACCTTTACCGACCCGGCCAAGGCGCACGCCTACATCGACCAGGAAGGCGCGCCCATCGTGATCAAGGCCGACGGTCTGGCTGCCGGCAAGGGCGTTGTGGTCGCCGCCACGCTGGAGGAAGCACATGCCGCCGTGGACGCCATGCTAGGTGACGGTTCCATGGGCGCAGCAGGCGCGCGCGTCGTCATCGAAGAATGCCTGGTGGGCGAAGAAGCCAGCTTCATCGTCATGTGCGATGGCCGCAACGTCCTCGCCCTGGCCACCAGCCAGGACCACAAACGCTTGCAGGACGGCGACCAGGGTCCCAACACGGGCGGCATGGGCGCCTATTCGCCCGCCCCCATCGTCACTCCGGAACTGCACCACCGCATCATGCGCGAAATCATCCTGCCGACCGTGCAGGGCATGACGCGTGACGGCATCCCGTATACGGGTTTCCTGTACGCAGGCCTCATGATCGCGCCGGGTGACGACCCCGATCGCGAAATCAAGACCCTGGAGTTCAATTGCCGCATGGGCGACCCGGAAACCCAGCCCATCATGATGCGCGTCAAGAGCGATCTGCTGGACGCCCTGGAGCATGCCGTGGACGGCACGCTCGACCAGGCCGACATCATCTGGGACCGCCGCACCGCGCTGGGCGCCGTGCTGGCCGCGCACAACTACCCCAACACGCCGCGCACCGGCGACGTCATCCGCGGCCTGCCCGCCGACGCCGAGGACTGCATGGTGTTCCACGCCGCCACCAAGCTGGATGGCGAGGAAATCAAGACCACCGGCGGCCGCGTGCTGTGCGTCACGGCACTCGGCGACTCCGTCAAGATGGCCCGCGACCGCGTCTACGAAGCGATCGACGGCATCCATTTCGACGGCCGTCAGTACCGCAGCGACATCGGCTGGCGCGCGCTCAAGCCGTCCCAGCAGAAGTCCAAGCCCAACGTCTAGCTGGATCCGTAGATGAACGCCTTGCCCGTCTCTTCCGTCCGAGACTACCTCACTGGCTTGCAGGCCCGTATCGTCGGCGCCCTGGAAGCCGCTGAAGGCGCGGCTTTCCGCAGCGACGAATGGGTGCGGCCCGAAGGCGGCGGCGGACTATCGCGCCTGCTGGAAGGCGGCTCGTTGTTCGAACGGGCCGGCGTGCTGTTCAGCCACGTCCAGGGCACCAGGCTGCCCCCCTCGGCCAGCGCGCACCGCCCCGAACTGGCAGGCCGTTCATGGGAAGCCATGGGCGTGTCCATGGTGCTGCACCCACGCAATCCCTATGTGCCCACCACGCACATGAACGTGCGCATGTTCCTGGCGGCCGCCCGCCCCGGGCACGACGAGGCTGACGTCTTCTGGTTCGGCGGTGGCATCGACCTGACGCCTTACTATCCGTTCGAGGAAGACGCCCGCCATTTCCACGTCACCTGCCGGGACGCGCTGGCTGCTCACGGCGCCGATTATTACCCGCGCTACAAACGCTGGTGCGACGAGTATTTCTTCCTGAAGCACCGCAATGAAACGCGCGGCGTCGGCGGCATCTTCTACGACGACCTGAATGCACCCGGGTTCGACGCCTCGTTCGCCCTGACCCGCTCCGTGGGAGACGCCTTCCTCCCGGCCTACATGCCGATCTTGGAACGCCGCCGCGACCATAACTACGGCGAACGCGAACGCGACTTCCAGGCCTACCGCCGGGGCCGTTACGTGGAATTCAATCTGGTCTTCGACCGCGGCACGCTGTTCGGCCTGCAGTCCGGCGGCCGCACCGAATCGATCCTGCTGTCCATGCCGCCCCTGGCGCAGTGGCGCTACGACTGGCAACCCGAGGCGGGCACACCCGAAGCGGAATTGGCTGCCTACCTGAAACCGCGGGATTGGGTTTGAAACGCATCGGCCTCCTGGGCGGCAGTTTCGACCCCGTCCACCTCGCGCATATCGCATTGGCGCAGAATGCCTTGCAGTCCCTTGGCCTGGCCGAGGTGCAACTCATCCCCGCAGCCAATCCCTGGCAACGCGCGGCGCTGCATGCCACGGCCGAACAACGCCGTGACATGCTGCAGCTGGCCATTGCCGGCCATGCGGGCCTGGTGGTCAATCCCATCGAAATCGAACGTGGCGGCGCAACCTACACCATCGACACGCTTCGCGCCCTGCCTCAGGACGCTCGCTATGTCTGGCTGCTGGGCACCGACCAACTCGCAAATTTCTGCACCTGGCGCAACTGGCAGGACATCGCGAGCCTGGTGGATCTGGCCGTCGCCACCCGCCCGGGCACCGAACTCAGCGCTCCGCCTGCGCTGGCCGCACATCTGCTCAGCCAGGGGCGCAAGCTCCTGGAACTGCCTTTTACCCCCATGCCGGTATCGGCCTCGGAGATCCGCCGACGCCTTGCGCAAGGTGAATCCACCGACGGCATGCTTGCCGCACCAGTCGCCGCCTATATTGCGGCGCACCATCTTTACCGATAAACCCACACCCGCCGGGCACTGAAAACGCCACCGGACCAGCATTCGCTTTCCGCGCGCGGGTTATATTTGCTGCTATGGATATACAAAAACTCCAACGCGCCGTCATCGACGCCCTCGAAGACGTCAAGGCGCAAGACATCAAGGTCTTCAACACCACGCATCTGACCAGCCTGTTCGATCGCGTCGTGATTGCAAGCGCCACCTCCAACCGCCAAACTCGCGCCCTCGCTTCCAGCGTGGCGGACCGCGGCCGCGCGCTCGATCTCTCCGGAATCACCATCGAAGGTGAAGACACGGGCGAATGGGTCGTCGTCGACCTCGGCGACGTGGTCGTGCACATCATGCAGCCTGCAATCCGTCAGTACTACAACCTGGAAGAAATCTGGGGCGGCAAGCCGGTACGCGTAAAGCTCCTGCCCGAGTCCACCCGCGCAGTGCCGGTTGCCACCGACGGCGCTCACGACGGCGAATACTGAGTCCGCCGTGAAGCTGATAGTCGTGGCCGTGGGGACACGGATGCCGGACTGGGTGCAAACCGCCTGGGACGACTACGCCAAACGCCTGCCAGCCGACTGCGCGCTGGAACTCCGCGAAATCAAGCCTGAGCCGCGCACCACCGGCAAAACGCCCGCTCAGATGATGGCGGCGGAAGCCAAACGGATCGAAGCCGCACTGCCCGCCGGCGCCTTGCGCCTGGCGCTGGATGAACGCGGACGAGACCTCACCACCATGGCGTTGTCGCAAAGGCTGGAGCAATGGCGCGCCGGCGGCCAGGACGTCGCGTTTCTCGTCGGCGGTCCGGACGGGCTGGACGCCGGCCTGAAGGCCTCTTGCGCCGGACAGTTGCGCCTGTCCTCGCTGACGCTGCCCCACCCCATGGTGCGCGTGGTGCTGGCCGAGCAGCTCTACCGAGCCTGGGCCATCATGACCAACCATCCCTATCACCGCGCCTGACCCCTGGCCGGGCGGGCGCCTACCTCGCTGACGCATGACCAACTCCGTAACCCCCACGCGCCTCTACCTTGCATCCGCCAGCCCCCGGCGGCGCGAACTGCTGACACAGATCGGCGTGGCACACGAAGTCCTGCTCGTGCCCGCTCCTCCGGGCGAGGACGAACCTCAGCATCCCGGTGAAAGCGGCGCCGACTACGTCCGGCGCACCGCAAGAGACAAGGCGCTGCGGGGCCGCGATTGGATGCGCAGCCAGCATCTGTCTCAGTTGCCGCTCCTGGGCGCCGACACGACGGTCATCCTGGCGGGCAAGGTACTCGGCAAACCCGTCGACCGCGACGACGCGATCCGCATCCTGCGTGCCCTGTCGGGCTCGGCTCACGAAGTACACACCGCCGTCGCCGTCTGCTCGGGAGACCAATTGCAGGAAGCCGTCTCCGTCACCGAAGTCCACATGCGGGAGCTGACGGACGCGGAAATCAGCCGTTATTGCGACAGCGGCGAGCCCTTTGGCAAAGCGGGCGCCTACGGCATCCAGGGCCTGGCCGGCACGTTCATTTCCCATATCGCCGGCAGCTATACCGGTGTCATGGGTCTGCCCTTGTTCGAAACGGCAAACCTGTTGCGCGCGGCAGGCATCCAGATTCCCTGATAGACGCGGCACTCGTCCCGAAAAAAATCCCCCGAGACCTTGCAGTCGGGGGGATTTTTCATCGCAATCCAGTCTTTCTTCAAGCGCCCTTCAACCGTGCTGCACCGGCCGGCCCAGCGTCACCACGCCCGCGGAGGGCGTCTCCTGGACCGGGACGGAAGCCGGCACGGGCTGGACGTCGCCCTCAAGGGCTGCATGCAACTGCTCCTGATCCAACTCCCCTTCCCAACGCGCGACGACCACGGCTGCGGTCGCATTGCCGACCAGATTGGTCAGCGCGCGGCATTCGGACATGAAGCGGTCCACGCCAAGAATCAGCGCCATGCCAGCGACCGGCACGGAAGGCACGACTGACAGCGTGGCAGCCAAGGTGATGAAGCCCGCGCCAGTGACACCCGCCGCGCCTTTGGAACTCAGCATCGCAACCAGCAGCAGCAGGATCTGATCGCCCAGCGACAGAGGAATGTCGCAAGCCTGGGCAATAAACAGCGCCGCCATCGTCATGTAGATATTGGTGCCATCCAGGTTGAACGAATAACCGGTAGGCACCACCAGGCCCACTACCGATTTCGAACATCCGGCGCGCTCCATCTTCTGCATCAGCGTGGGCAGCGCGGCCTCGGAAGAACTGGTACCAAGCACCAGCAGCAGTTCTTCGCGGATGTAGCGCACCAGCTTGAGGATCGAGAAACCGTTGTAGCGGGCCACCAGACCCAGCACCAAGACCACGAACAGCACCGACGTCGCGTAGAAGGTGCCAACCAGCATCGCCAGATTGATGACGGATTTGATGCCGTACTTGCCAATGGTAAAGGCCATCGCACCAAAGGCTCCGATGGGCGCGGCCTTCATCAAGATGGCGACCAGCTTGAAAACCGGCTGGGCCAGGGCAGTCATGAAGTTCAGTATCGGCTTGCCGCGCTCCCCCACCATGGCCAGCGAGATTCCAAACAACACGGCCACAAACAGGACCTGGAGAATATCGCCGCCCACGAATGGGCTGAAGATCGTGGTCGGGATCACGTTCATCAGGAAGCCGGTGATGGTTGAATCATGCGCTTTGGCCACATAACCCGACACCGCCTTCTCATCCAGCGTCTTGGGGTCGATGTGCATGCCGGCGCCCGGCTGGACGATATGGCTGACGATCATTCCCACAATGAGCGCGAGCGTTGAGAACACCAGGAAATACAGCATGGCCTTGCCCGCCACGCGACCGACCTTTTTCAGGTCGCTCATCGCGGCGATGCCAGTAGCCACGGTCAGGAAAATCACCGGGGCGATGATCATCTTCACCAGCTTGATAAAGGCGTCCCCCAGCGGTTGCATCTGCTGGCCGAGCTCCGGCTTGAATGCACCCAGCAGCACCCCCACCAAGATGGCGAAAATCACCTGCACATAGAGGATTTGATAGAACTTGAGCTTGCGCGCGGGCGCGACTTGATCCACGTCGATCATTGGGATTTGTCCCCACCAAAGCCCCTTGCTCCGGGCGGTTGGGCACGGGCGACGGGGCGTTATCTGTTTTCTGGCCTGCGGGTGTCACCACAAGCCGATTTCATCTCTGCGAAATCGCGAGACTTGGGCTGGGTATTGCAAGACTCGTGCCAACCGTCCTGGCGTGGTCTGACTTGCGCAAGTCATTGATTGAAAACGGTTATCCGCATCGCCACGGAAATTCAACCGCTCTTTTCAGGCGAAATTCCACACACAAGCAAGGTAGAATGTGCGAAAAACCGCACAACCCATGCCTACCCGCCCTTCCTCCGCCGCCTCGGCGCCCAATCCGAACTCCGAAACTCGGCCTGCCCGCACGCGCCCAGCTTCCGCATGGTCGTGGCCCTGGCGGGCCGCCGCCATGCTCTTGGGCACAGGCATCGTCTTTGGCGTGCTGCATATCGCCACGCTCTGGGCTCGCGACGGCGCGCTGCAAAATGCATCGGCGCAGGCGCGGGGCGCCGCGCAGATCAATGCCGCCCTCCTGCGCAACAATCTCGACAAGTTCCGGGCGTTGCCATTCGTCCTCACCCGGGACGTCGATGTGCGTGCCGCCTTGCAGCAAAGCTCGCCCGCGCAGATCGAATCCCTGGACGAAAAACTCGATACGCTCAGCCGCGGCGTGGGCGCGTCCGCTATCTACGTCCTGGACAAGAAGGGTCTCGCCATTGCTGCCAGCAACTGGCGCGAACCGGCCACCTTCGTTGGCGTGGATTATCAATTTCGGCCCTACTTCCAGGGCGCGGTCTCCAGGGGTTCGGCAGAGCATTTCGCCCTGGGCACGATCAGCCATGAAGCCGGGCTGTATCTTTCCAGGCGGGTGGACGGCGCCAATGGCGCCATGCTGGGCGTGGTCGTACTGAAAGTGGACTTCCGCGACCTGGAAGCCGATTGGCGCCAGTCCAATGCCCCCATTTTCGTCACCGACGAACATGGTGTGGTGTTGCTGGGCAGCATCTCCGACTGGCGCTTCGACGTGCTGGCGCCGCTGGCCCCGCCCCTGGCGCGCACGTTGCGCACCAGCCTGCAGTTCGGCGATGCCCTGTTCCAACCCTTGCCGCTCAAACCGCCGCTGCACCCGGTCAGCAACGGCCAGCTCGTCCGCACGGAGTCCACCCTGCCGCAGATCCCCGCCGGCGCTCCGCTACTGCACACGACCCTGCCTATCGTGGAATCGCCCGGCTGGACTTTGCACCTGTTGTCGCCGGTGCAGGCGGCCATCAACCAAGCGACCGCCAACGCGCAGCTCGGCGCTTTGCTGGCGCAGAGCGCGCTGGCCGCCATCGTCGGTTTCATCCTCTTTCGCCGGCAGCGCAACCGCGAACGCGCTGAACAGCAGGCGGCCGTCCAGGAACAGTTGGCCTCACTAGTCGACGAACGCACGTCGCAGTTGTTGAGGGTGAACGAACAGCTGGTCGATGAAATGGACGAACGCCAGCGCACGGCGGCCCGCCTGCACACCATGCAGGAAGAACTGGTCCAGGCCAGCAAGCTTGCCTTGCTCGGCCAAGTGGCCGCCGGCGTGGCACACGAGATCAATCAACCCGTCGCCGCGATACGCGCTTACGCCGACAACGCCGCCGAGTTCTTGCGGCGGCAGGATGATCGGGCCGCACAAGAGAACCTGGGCACCATCGCTGCATTGACCGAACGTATCGGCCACATCACCGGTGAATTGCGTGCTTTCTCGCGCAAGGCCGGGGCCTCGGTGGGGCCGGTCAGCTTGAAGGACTGCCTGGAAGGCGCCCTGCTGCTGGTCGCGCCGCGCGCGCGGAGGCAAGGCGTCGTATTGCAGCGGCCACCCGAGGCCCAGAACTACCAGGTGCAGGCCAACCGCGTGCGGCTGGAACAGGTGCTGGTGAATCTGCTGCAGAACGCCATGGAAGCCCTGGAAGGCCTGGCAGACGGCCGCATCGTCGTCGCCTTGCAAGACCTGGGAGCCACGGTGCAGGTCTACGTCAGCGACAACGGCCCCGGCTTATCCCCGGAAACTCGCGCCCACCTGTTTACCCCTTTTCACACCACTAAGCCGGAAGGCCTGGGACTTGGCTTGGTCATCTGCCGAGACATCGTCGCTGAATTCGGCGGCGACCTGATCGCCGCAGGCCCGGCCGACCCCACTTTCCCCGCTCCGCATGGCCCAGGCAGCGGTGCGATGTTTATTCTGACGTTGCGCAAGGCACCCGGCCAAGGCAACGCTACGAGCCTCCATCATGCCCCCAGCAACTGAACTCCCATCTCCCCCGCCAGCCTCCCTGGACGGCAGCCTGCAGCAGCCGTTTTCACCGCGAGCGGTGTTCATCGACGACGACGAGGAGCTGCTGCGCGCCAACGCGCAAACACTCAAGCTGCACGGCATCAAAGTGGATACGCACGCCAGCGCGCGCGCCGCGTTGCCGTTGCTGACGCGTGAGTTCGACGGCGTAGTCGTAAGCGACATCCGCATGCCGGACATGGACGGCCTGCAGCTGTTCCGACGCATGCGCGATATCGATCCCGACATTCCTGTGATCCTCATCACTGGGCATGGCGACATCGCAACCGCCGTGCAGTGCATGCAAGACGGCGCCTACGATTTCCTGGCCAAGCCCTATGCCGCGGACAGGCTCATCACGGCGATCAGGCACGCCGCGGAAAAGCGCCATCTGATCCTGGAAAATCGCCGCCTGCGTGAAGCCGCCTTTGCGGTCGAAGCCGACGAGGTGCCCTTCATCGGCACCACCCCCGCCATGCAGCGGATCAAACAAACGCTGCGCCACATCGCCGACGCCGACGTAGACGTTCTGGTCGAAGGCGAAACAGGCACCGGCAAGGAAGTCGTGGCTACCGCTCTGCATCGTCTTAGCCGTCGTCGGCATCGCGCGCTGGTAGCGATCAATTGCGGCGCCCTGCCCGAAAGCGTTATCGAGAGCGAACTCTTCGGCCACGAACCTGGCGCGTTCACCGGCGCCCAGAAAAAACGCATCGGCCGCATCGAGCATGCCAGCGGCGGCACCTTGTTCCTGGACGAAATCGAAAGCATGCCCCTGGCCGTCCAGGTCAAGCTATTGCGCGTACTGGAGTCGCGTCAGATCACCCCCCTGGGCAGCAACGAAGTGCGCAATCTGGACTTGCGCGTGGTGGCCGCGACCAAGGAAGACCTGGGCAGTCCGGCCATACGCGACAAATTCCGCGAGGACCTGTTCTACCGCTTGAATGTCGTAACCATCCGGATCCCGCCCTTGCGCGAACGGCGGGAAGACATTCCGCTGCTCTTTGCCCACTATCTCGGGCATGCATCGCGCCGTTTCCAACGCGAGATTCCGGAAATGCCCGCGTCCATCAAGCAGCATGTCATGACCCACGATTGGCCCGGCAATGTGCGCGAGCTTGCGCACTTTGCCGAGCGCGTCGTGCTGGGCGTGCTGAACTTGCCAGCTCCGCCCACTCCCGCCATGCCGGACATCTCAGAGAGCCTGCCGGAGCGGATGGAACGCTTCGAAGCGCAGCTCATCCGCGACGCGCTCCAGGAACACCAGGGCGACATCAAGGCCACGCTGGAATCCCTTGGCATCCCACGCAAGACTTTTTACGACAAGCTGCAGCGCCACGGCATAGACCGGCAGCAATACACGCAGCAATAGCTTTTCCAGCAGAAGCCCCAAACAAAAATCCCTCGCAGGCTCTTCCGGCGAGGGATTTTTCTTTACCGCGGCGTCACAAAGAACGCGGCGCAAGGCGCGCAACACAAAGGGCGCAACACAAAGGGGGCAACACGCAGATGGCAACACAAAGACGGCGCCACAAAGACAAAACCCCACAGGGGTTACCTGTGGGGTTCTGCGGAATAAAAGCTTGACGATGACCTACTTTCACAGACGTCCGTCCACTATCATCGGCGCAA
>NZ_JAYJLE010000016.1:0-155323 GCF_035282245.1 Achromobacter sp. D10 | reverse complement strand
CGACCAGGTGCCGTCGCCGTTGTCCACGAGCTTGCCGTACTTGGCGTCGCCGGTGTTGATGACAACCGTGCTGGCGTCGGCGCCGAGCGTGTCGTTGGTCAGCACGTTGCCGGTGACCGGAGTGGTGGCGTCTTCCGTGACGGAGGCTGCGTCGTCGGTGGCCACGGGCGCCGTGTCGAGGATCTGGATATCCAGATTGTCGCGATGCGTCTGGCCCGCGAAGTCGGTGACGACCACTTCGAAGAGATCGTGGACCGAGTCGTCGCCGGCCGTGTGGTCGTCGGCGCCGCCCGTCTCCTGGTAGGAGTAGGAGATGGTGCCGGTGGCGGCGTTGTAGCCGGTGACGGTCAGGATGCCCTTGTCGGTGGTGATGACGACCGGGTTGGCGGCGCTGGCGCCGGTGACGTCCTTGCCGCCGACGGTGACGCTGGCGATGCCGGCTTCTGCGGAGACGGTCACGGAACCGGTGATGGTGTCGCCGGAGGCTTCGACCACGCTGTTGTGCGCGCTCGAGACGTTGCCGTCGCTATCCTCGGGAGTGATGACCGGCGGAGCGTCTGTCTGGCCCGTAATGGTGATGGTCAGCGTGGCGGTGCTCGTCGCGCCCTGGGCGTCGGCAACGGTGTAGGTGATCGACGTGGTCGCGGTCTGGCCGTCGTTCAAGTACTGGAATGCGGTGCCCGGATTGAACGTGTACGTGCCGTCGGCGTTGAGCGTGAAGGTGCCGCCATTGGAGCCGGCGACGGGCTTGCCGACATCGGCATCGATGCCATTGACTTGCGAGACATGGAGGGCGTCGCCATCGGGGTCGCTGTCGTTGCCCAGCACGCCTTCGGTACGGTGGTCGACGACCAGGACATTGTCTTCGCTGGTCGTGCCTTGGTCATTGGCGGCGACCGGAGCGGGGTTGCCCACAGTCCAGAGGAAAGTCTGGGAGACGGTCGCACCCGACTTGTCGGTGGCGGTCACCGTGATGAGGTATTCGCCCTTGACGCCCGTATTGGTGTGGTCGGACGCCCAGTTGGCGAACTGGCCGGTGAACGTGCCGGTGGTGGGGTCGAACTTCAGGCCGCCAGGAATATGGTCGACGGAGTAGACCAGGGAGTCGCCGTCGTCGATGTCGCTGAAGAAGCCGGACAGGTTGTAGTTGACGACATCCCCATCCATGTTGTCCTGGTTCTGCAGGGCGACTGCCGTGGGAGCGTCATTGGTGCCGGTAATCTCGACCGTCAGCGTGGCGGAGCTGGTGCCGCCTTCACTGTCCGTAACGGTATAGGTGATCGAGCTGGTTGCCGTCTGGCCGGCAGCCAGGTGCTGGAAGGCGTTGCCGGGGTTGAACGAGTACGAGCCGTCGGCGTTCAAGGTGAACGTGCCACCGTTGGAACCGCCGGTCGCCGTGCCCACATTGCCGCTGGCGCCGTTGACTTCCGAGACCGTCAGTTTGTCGCCGTCCGGGTCGACGTCGTTGGCCAGAACGCCGTTCTGGGCGTCGACGTTGAGCGTGGTGTCCTCGTCCGTGGTGCCGTTATCGTCGGCCGCCGTCGGGGCGGGGTTGGTGACGTCCCAGTTGAATTCCTGGGAGGTCGTGGCGCCGGACGGGTCGGTTGCGGTGACCGTGACGGTGTAGACGCCGTTGTTGCCGCCCTGCGAGGCGGAATGATCGATGGTGCCGGTGATGATACCGGTGTTCGGATCGATGGTCAGGCCGGGCGGCAGGCCCGTCGCGGTAAAGGTGAGCTTGTCGCTGGTATCTGGATCCGAGAAATGGGTGGAGACGTCGTAGCTCACGCCGGTCTGGGCGTCCACGCCCGCCGTGTCGGAAATGGCGGTCGAAACGGGACCGTCGTTGGTGCCGGTGATGGTCACGACCACAGTGGCTGTGGAAGTGGCGCCGCTGGGATCCGTGATGGTGTACGAGATGGTGCTGGTGGCCGTTTCGCCCACGGCCAGATGGCCGTACTCGTTGCCCGGCGTGAAGACATAGCTGCCGTCGGGGAGCACCGTGAAGGTGCCGCCATTGCTGCCGTTGACCGTGACGCCGGCCGGCGTCATCGGACGGCCGCTGACCGAGACGATCGCCAGCGGATCGCCATCGGGATCCGAGTCGTTCGTGAGCAGGTTGCCGCGCACCAGGCTGTTCTGGTCGCCGCGGGCGGCGTCATCCAGCGCATTGGGCGCGTTGTTGACGGTTGTCGGCGTGACCGCATCGTCTTCTTCGCCGGAGGCGCCGGTACCCGACAGGCGGGGCAGCACATCTTCGCCGCGACTGGGGTTCGGGTAGGAGAGGTCCAGCGGAGTGGTGGTTTCCAGAATGCGGGCCAGGCGCACGAAGCTGCTGCCGCCGGCATCGCCGCCGCCCGCCACGATGGCGGCAGTGGGATCCAATTCATCGAACGGGTCGCGGCCGTCACGCAGCGCGGCCAGGAGACGGTCGGAGTCGGTGCCGGAGGGCGGGGCCACCGCGGCTTCGGAGGGGTCGGCCAGGGGCCCCGTCATTTCGCCGTTCACCGCGACTTCGCGGCCTTCGCCGATGACGATCGGCATGCCGTTCTCAACCTGGAGCGAAACCGTGGCGCCCGACGCAGTGACGACGTCGCTGCCTGCGGGGACCTTGCTACCTTGATGCAGTTCGGTCAGAGAGCCGTCGCTATTGCGTATCCACGCGCGACCGGAGATTTCGTTGACGACTGCGGGAGAAGTGTTGGCCATGTTGGTTCCGTTTCAGGGAGTTATCCAAGATGGCCAGATACTAGATTGCGCCGCCGGCGCGGGGTATTGTCCTCAAGGACAGTATCAGGAAGTAATTTTGATTTTGGCGTCGGCGGGAGCGGAAATGCCGTGGACGAGCAGGGCGAGCTGCAGGCGGTCGGTTACACCCAGCTTTTCGAAGACGGCTGACAGGTGGGCCTTGACCGTGCGTTCGGTAATGCCCAGCGCTTCGGCGATCTGCGCATTGGCCTGGCCGCTGGAGGCGTAGCGGGCCACGGTGATTTCGCGGTCGGTCAGCACGCCGCCATCCCACGAGGGCGTGTCCTGGGCGCGTTCCGCAACCAATTTAAGCAGCCGCGATACCAGGGAGCGGCCCATCCAGATGCCGCCGGAGGCGACGACCTCCAGCGCCTGCGACAGCGAAGCCGCCGAGGCATATCCGTGGCAGTAGCCATGCGCGCCGGCACCCAGCACCCGGGTGCCTTGCTCGTCGTTCGGGCTGGGGCTGGCCACGACCAGCTGCAGGTCGGCCAAGGTCGTGGGCCAGATGGGATCCTGCCAGGACGGCAGCCGAGGCAGGTCCGCATCCAGTACCGCCAGCGTGCGGCCCTGTTCGCGCCAGCGCTGCAGGTCGGCCAGGCCGCGCCCGCGGGCCGCCAGCCAGCGCGCCGGGTTCAGGCCGCGCCAATGCTGCCACAACAGGTCGTCGTGCGTAATCAACAGGACAGGAACGGGTTTCATAAAGCCTTGCAGCCCTCCTTTAACGTTCGGTAAAGGCATTCGCCTTGGCGCGCAGTATCGGCTTGAGCAGGTACTGCAGCACCGTGCGCTTGCCAGTCAGGATATGAACCTCCGCCACCATCCCGGGGATGATGGGCAACAGTTTGTCGCCTACCGTGCTGCGGTCGGTACGGACCCGCACTACATAGTAGGAATTGCCTTTCTCATCGGTCACGGTGTCCGCGCCGATCTGTTCCACCTTGCCTTCCAGGCCGCCGTAGATGGCGAAGTCGTAGGCGGTAAATTTCACTTCCGCCTTCTGGTCGGCATGCAGGAAACCGATGTCGCGCGGCAGGATGCGCACTTCGAGGAGTAGCGTGTCGTCCTTCGGCACGATTTCGATGATGTCCTTGCCGGGCTGCACCACGCCGCCAACGGTGTTGTTGAACAAGGTTTTGACGGTGCCCCGGACAGGCGCGCGGACCTCGGCCAGCTTGACCCGGTCGGCCAGCGCCAGCTTGCCCTGGCGCAGCGTCGCCAGTTTCGTGTTCGTTTCCGAAAGTTCGTTGCGGGCCTGGTTGCGGATGTTCAGCTCGGCTTCCTGCAGCTTGCTTTCCGCCTCTTTAATAGAGGCCTGGAAGCGGTCGATCTGTGCCTCGGCGCCTTTTTGCTCACCGCAATAGCGGGCTACGTCGCGTTGCAGGCGCAGCAGGTCCACCTCGGATACCGCGCCGCTCTTGAGCAGCGGCCGGGTCACCTGCAGTTCGCGCGAGGTCAGGCCGCAGCTGGCAGCGGCTTGGTCGCGCTTTGCGATCGTTTCGCGCAAGTCTTCCTGGCGTTGCTTGAGCTGTTCGCGCGCGACGTTGACCGTGGCATTCAGTTCGGTCGTGCGGGCCTGCCACGCATTGCGCTCCATTTCCACGAGCCCCGGCGCCTGTGCCAGGGCTTCTTCCGGCGCGACGAAGGGTTCGCCGGTGGCCAGTGCTTGCAGGCGGGCCGCCTTGGCCAGCAGGGACAGATACTCCGCGTTGTTCTCGCCCAGCGACGAGGCGAATCGCGTGGAGTCGATCTTCAGCAGGATTTCGCCTGCTTCGACTTCCTGTCCCGGACGCACCAGGATTTCCTCGACGATGCCGCCATCGAGGCTCTGGATGATCTGGACCTGACGAGAGGGCACGACCTTGCCTTCGCCACGGACGACTTCGTCGATGCTGCCGGTGCCGGCCCACAGCAGCAGCCCGCCGGTGGCCAGCAAGCTGACCCACAGCAGGATGCGAGAGCCGCGCGCCTGTGATTCATGAATGACCCATTCCGCGTTGCCGACGTAGTCGGAGCGTTGTTGGGGCTTGCCCTTTTCGGTTCCGTCGAGCAGGCGGTCGAAGAAGAACGCGAAGACGCCGCGCAGCTTGCGCCACAGGCTTCCAAACACACCGTGCCGGGTTGCGCCAGGATTGTTCAGCATGGTTTCCTCAGCTTCCCCGTCCGACGCGTCCTTGACGCAGTGCTTCGACCACTTGTTCCTTGGGACCGTCGGCCACGATGTGGCCGTTGTCGATCACGATCAGGCGATCGACCAGGTCCAGGAGGGCAGTGCGGTGCGTGACCAGCAGGATCGTCTTGGTGGCGCTGGCTTCGCCCAGGCGTTTGCGCAGTTGCGCTTCGCTCTGGTGGTCCATATTGCTGCTGGGTTCGTCCAGCAGCAATATGGGCGGATCGTTGATCAAGGCCCGGGCCACAGCCACCGACTGGCGCTGGCCGCCGGACAGGGATTCACCGCGTTCGCCGATCACCATGTCGAAACCGTCAGGGTGCAAATTGGCAAAATCGGTCACGCCCGCCAGGTTGGCGGCCGCCAGGATGCTGGCGTCGTCGGCATAGGGCGCGCCCATCGCGAGGTTGTGTTTCAGGCTGCCATAGAACAGCAAAGGATCCTGCGGCACATGGCCGATGGCGCGGCGCACGTCCGCCGGGTCGATCTGCCGGACGTCGACGCCGTCCAGCAGGACCGCGCCCTCGGTGGGTTGGTACAGCGCCAGCGCCAGCTTTTCCAGGGTGGTCTTGCCAGAGCCGATACGGCCGATGATGCCGACCTTTTCCCCCGGCTTCAGCTTGAAGGACACCTTTTTGAGCACCGGCTGCTTGCTGCCGGGATAGGCGAAGGTCACGTCGCGGAACTCGATGCCGCCATGAAACACCGGGCGGTGGAGGAATTCGGCTTCCGCCGGGCGTTCCACCGGCAGCTTCATGTAATTGTCGATCGACCCCAGCGAGGTGCGCGCGTTCTGGTATTGCATCAGCAGGCCGGCGACCTGGCCCAGCGGCGCCAGGCAGCGGCCCGCGATCATGGAGGCTGCGATGATGCCGCCCATGGAAATGGCGGACTCCTGTGCCTGGTAGACGCCGATAATCACGACCGAGATGGACACCAGTTGCTGGACGGCCTGCACGAACCCGACCGTCGAAGACGAAATCAGCTTCAGCTTGCCCCCGGTCAGGGCAATGTATTCGGTGGCGCGTTCCCAGTTGCGCTGGATGGAGCCCTGGGCATTGAGCGTCTTGACGGATTCCAGGCCGGTCAGCGCCTCGACCAGCGTCGCATTGCGCTGCGACGAAGCCTGGAACGAGGCCATGGTCAGGGATTCCATGCGGGCCTGCGCCGCAAGCGACACCAGCAGGATCAGTACGATGGCGACCAGGGGAGGCAGCACCATCCAGGGCGAGATCCAGGCCAGTGCCAGCAGGAACAGCAGGATGAAGGGCAGGTCGACCAGTGTAGTGATGGTGGCCGATGCGATGAAGTCGCGGATGGATTCGAATGAGCGCAGGTTGGCGGCGAAGGAGCCCACCGATACCGGCCGGCCTTCCAGGCGCAGGTCCAGCACGCGCTCCATGATCTGCGCCGACAGGCGTACGTCGACCCGCTTGCTGGCGCTGTCCACCACATGGGACCGCGCGGTGCTCAGGATCATGTTGAAAATCACGACCAGCGTGATGCCGATGGCCAGCACCCACAGCGTTTCGACGGCGTTGTTCGGCACGACGCGGTCATACACGTTCATGGTGAACAACGGCATCGCCATGGCGAACAGGTTGATCAACAGGGCGGCGATCAGGGCATCGCGGTACAGGCGCCGGTTTTCCATGATGGCGGCCCAGAACCAATGGCGCTCGCGCACCTTGGCGACTTCGGGCGCGCGCGCGTCGAAGCGGAACTGCGGGCGCACAAAACACACCAAGCCGGTGTATTGCGCCGACAACTCGGCTGCGCTCATCTCCATTGAGCTGCCGCCAAGTTCGGGATGGCTGACGACATAGGTGTCGCCGTCTTTCTTCAGCAACAGGCAGGCGCGTTCGCCGTGGAGCAGCAGGATCGCGGGCAGCAGATCCTGAGAAATGCCCTCCAGCGTGCGCCGCACCACGCGCGCGGACAGCTGCGCGCGCGCGGCGGCGCGCGGCAGCAGGGCCGGGGTGAGACGGTGTTCTTCCAGCGGCAGGCCGGCCGAGAGGGCCTGGGCCGTTGCCGTCACGCCGTGCAACCGGGTGATTTCCACCAGGCAGTCCAGCAGCGGATCGTCATGCGCCGCGCGCGCATCAGCGCGCCACTCCCGGGCCGCCATTTCAGATAACTTGTCCATCTTCGTCATCCAGCAGGTCCAGGTGTTCGGAGAGGCGCGCGCGCTGTTGCTTGCGCTGGGTCAGCTTTTGTTGAGCCTGTATAGGCAGGTCGGTCATACGCAAGGTGCCATTGGCGATCAGCGCGTCGATCAAGTCTTCCAGGACGCGGACAAAGTCCGCGTCCAGTTGTGAGAAGTCGTTGCCCTGTTTCTGCATATGGTCTCCTTGCGCTTGCGTCACCTAGGGTTTGGCCTTGGGCGAGTTTACCGGGATGAACGTGGGCGGCAGATTGCCCTCGTTGTATTGCACGCGCACCGGCGCCAGGCGGGCCGAGTCGGGGACCGTCGAATTGCAGAGCTTGATCACTTCGTCGGACACTTCGAGCTTGCCGTTTTCCTCGGGCATTTCGTTGCGGGCGGGCTGCAGCGAAAGCGCCGGCAGCAAGGTGTGAGACAACGACAGCCAGCGGTATTGCGCGAGCTGCAGGTCATACAGCGCGTTGGTCAAGGCGCGGCGCGATTCGAACAGTTCATTCTCGGTGTCCAGCAAGTCCAGCAGCGAACGCTGGCCGATCTGGAACTGTTGGCGATAGGCTTCGCGCACCTTCGTCGTGGCCACTTCGTGGTCGCGCAGGAACGGCAGCTTCTGGTTCAGGCTGGCGACGTTGTTCCAGGCGACGGCCAGGTCCTGCTGCACGTTGCGGCAGGTGTAGTCGCGGATGTCGCGCGCGGCGTAGGACTGCGCGGAGGTCTGGCGCACCCGGGCGGAGTCGGCGCCGCCGCGGTACAGGTTGTAGCTCATGACGACCTGGACGCTGGAGCTCTGGATGTCGCGGTTTTGCGGCGTGGGGTCGTTCTGGTCGCGTCCGGTGGAAGCCACGAACTCGAACTTGGGCGAGAAAGCGCCCTTGGACGAAGCGACGCCGGCCTGCGCGGCCTGCAGTCCGGCCTGCTTGGACAGGAAGCTGGGATTGCGGCGCAGGGATTCGTTGAAGTCGGCCGGCTTGACCGGCAGCTTGCTGGTGACGTCGGGAGTGGGCTGCATCGAATCGGGAGGCAGGGCGCCCGTCACGCGTTGGAAACGCTGCTGCACGTCCAGCAGGTTGGCGGTCTCGGTCATCAGATTGGTCTGGGCCAGAGCCAGGCGCCCGCCGGCCTGTTCCAGGTCGACGCGGCGGCCCACGCCGGATTCGGCACGCTCGTTGATCTGTTTGAGCGTTTCTTCGTGCAGGGTGTAGTTCTGGCGGGCCAGCAATTCCATGTCGCGGTAACGCTGCAGGTCGATATAGGCCTGCACCGCATTGAACGCGGTGGTGTCGCTGGTGGCCAGCAGATCGTAGAAGCGCGCGAGTTTGTCGAAACCCGCTTGCTTGACGTCATTGCTCGTACGGAAGCCGTCGAAAATCAGCTGGCGCAATTCCACGCTATAGCCAGGGCGGCTCCAGTTCTGCGACCCGACGCCGGGCACGTTGTTGCGGTATTCGCGGCCCACATAACCTTGCGCGTTGATCTGCGGGAAAAACGCGCCGCGAGCGACGGCCTGGCCTTCCAGCGAAGCTTGGAAATCGTGGTACTTGGCCTGGATTTCAGGGTTGCTGAGCAGGGTCTGCTCGACGATCTGGTTCAGCGTGACCGCTGGTTGCCCGGCTGTGGGAGCCGATGACTGTGCAAATGCCGCAGGAACGAATGCCAGGGCAAGAACCGAAGTCGTGCTTTTGAGCAAAAACGAAGCCATAGTGATTATTCGCGAGTCGAGTTTAGGAATATGTGGCCGCCATATTGTGTGGAAATGTCAGATTTGACGAGTCAATATTTGTTAATTGTTGACGAAGTTTTCCATTCGGCAATTTGGGGTTCTTCGCGCATCATCTCTTAATTAGCTTGAATTTGCACTAATTTCGCTATATTCCAGATTTGTGATCTGGTTTAATGCTGGATAAATGCGGTTTATTGCGCTTTATTTCGCATATTGGGTGGCCGTGCCGAACAATGATTATATCGGTTTGATAATTTTGTATCTGTTTTAAATCGCCGAATTTGTATCTGTAACTGTTTGGCGACAGAAAATTTGAATGCCGGAAACGGGGCGGATTGACGTCTTGCGATAGTCCAGCATGGTAGTTTTAGTACTAGTATGTAAGGTGCGGTTGTACTAGGTTGAGACCGTGTGCATAATGCGTTCATGCCGCAGTGGCCGGCGCAGCGGATCGGCTTTTCCTCCGCGCGCGGCACGAGCCGGATTGTCTATTTGCAGAGCGCATCCATGGCCCAAACTCTTTACGACAAACTCTGGGACGCCCACGTCGTCCACCAGGAATCAGACGGCACCTGTCTGCTCTATATCGACCGCCACCTGGTGCATGAAGTCACCAGCCCGCAGGCGTTCGAGGGACTGGCAATGGCCGGCCGCAAGCCGTGGCGCACCAGCGCCAACCTGGCGGTCGCGGATCACAACGTGCCGACGCTGAATCGCGCCCAGGGCATCGATGATCCGATTTCCCGCCTGCAGGTAGATACGCTGGACGCCAACTGCGAGAAGTACGGCATCACCGAGTTCCGCATGAATGACCTGCGCCAGGGCATCGTGCACGTGATCGGCCCGGAGCAGGGCGCGACCCTGCCTGGCATGACCGTCGTCTGTGGCGACTCCCACACCAGCACGCACGGCGCGCTGGGCGCGCTGGCCTTCGGTATCGGCACTTCTGAAGTCGAACACGTGCTGGCGACCCAGACGCTGCTCATGAAGAAAGCCAAGAGCATGCTGATCAAGGTCGAAGGCGAGATGCCTTTCGGCTGTACGGCCAAGGACGTGGTCCTGCACATTATCGGCATCATCGGCACCGCCGGCGGCACGGGCTACGCCATCGAGTTTGCCGGCAGCACGATCCGCGCCCTGTCCGTGGAAGGCCGCATGACGGTCTGCAACATGGCTATTGAAGCCGGCGCCCGTTCCGGCATGGTGGCGGTGGACGACAAGACCATCGAATATTTCCGCGGCCGTCCCTTCGCGCCCACGGGCGTGCTCTGGGATCAGGCAGTGGGCTACTGGCGTACCCTGCACACGGACGAGGGCGCCAAGTTCGATGCCGTGGTTGAAGTCAATGCCCGCGATATCAAGCCGCAAGTGACCTGGGGCACGTCCCCCGAAATGGTGCTGCCGGTGGATTCCCGCGTGCCGGACCCCGATCGCGAAAAGGACGATGTCCGTCGCAGCGGCATGGAGCGCGCCCTGCAGTACATGGGTTTGAAGCCCAACACGCCGCTGACGGATATTCGCGTGGATCGCGTGTTCATCGGCTCGTGCACCAATTCACGCATCGAAGACCTGCGCGCAGCTGCCGCCGTCGCGCGCGGCAAGCGCGTGGCATCCAATGTGCGCCAGGCCATGGTGGTGCCGGGCTCGGGCCTGGTCAAGCAACAGGCCGAGCGTGAAGGGCTGGACAAGATCTTCATCGAAGCGGGCTTTGAATGGCGCGAGCCGGGCTGCTCCATGTGCCTGGCCATGAACGCCGACCGCCTCGAACCGGGCGAGCGTTGCGCGTCCACCTCGAATCGCAACTTCGAAGGTCGGCAGGGGCAGGGCGGGCGCACCCATCTGGTCAGCCCCGCCATGGCCGCCGCCGCAGCCGTCGCCGGCCATTTCGTCGACGTCCGCACTTTCCGTTAAGCGTCAAGCACCGAGTATCGACATCATGCAAGCATTTACCACTCACGAAGGCCTGGTGGCTCCGCTCGATCGCGAAAACGTCGACACGGACCTCATCATCCCCAAGCAATTCCTCAAGTCCATCAAGCGCACCGGCTTCGGCCCGAATCTCTTCGACGAACTGCGCTACCTGGACCACGGCGAACCCGGCATGGACAACAGCAAGCGTCCGCTGAATCCGGATTTCGTGCTGAACCAGCCGCGCTACCAAGGCGCTTCGGTGCTGCTGGCGCGCAAGAACTTCGGCTGCGGGTCCAGCCGCGAGCACGCGCCCTGGGCGCTGACTCAGTTTGGCTTCCGCGCCATCATCGCGCCGTCCTACGCCGACATTTTCTTCAACAACAGCTTCAAGAACGGACTGTTGCCCATCATCCTGTCCGAGCTGGAAGTCGCCCGCCTGTTCGACGAAGTCAAGGCCTTTCCCGGCTACAAGCTGCGCGTCGATCTCGACCGCCAGGTCGTGGTGGCGGCCGACGGGCGCGAAATGGGCTTCGACATCGAGCCCTTCCGCAAGTACTGTCTGCTCAACGGCTTCGACGATATCGGGCTGACCCTGCGCCAGTCGGACAAGATCCGCGCCTTCGAGGCGGAACGCCTGGCTCGCCATCCCTGGCTGGAAAGCCGCCCCATCGCCTGACGCCCCATCTCTGACTACAGGATCGTTTTCGTATGACTCACAACATTGCAGTCTTGCCGGGTGACGGCATTGGCCCCGAAATCGTCGAACAGGCCGTGCGTGTCCTGAAGGCGCTGGATGTTTCCTTCGACATCAAGCAAGCGCCCGTGGGCGGCGCCGCGTTCGACGCGTTCGAGCATCCGCTGCCGCCGGCCACGCTGAACCTGGCCAAGGAATCGGACGCCGTGCTGTTCGGCGCCGTCGGCGACTGGAAGTACGACAGCCTGCCGCGCGAATTCCGTCCGGAACAGGCCATCCTGGGCTTGCGCAAGGCGCTGGGCCTGTTTGCCAACCTGCGTCCGGCCATTCTGTATCCGGAACTGGCCAGCGCATCGTCGCTGAAGCCCGAGATCGTCTCCGGCCTGGATATCCTGATCATCCGCGAACTGACGGGCGACATCTATTTTGGTACCCCGCGTGGCGTGCGTTCGTCGCCTGACGGCGCTTTCGCCGGCGAGCGCGAGGGCTACGACACCATGCGCTACGCCGAATCCGAAGTGCGCCGCATTGCGCGCATCGGTTTCGAATCGGCCCGCAAGCGCAACAAGAAGCTGTGCAGCGTGGACAAAGCCAACGTGCTGGAGACCTCGCAGTTCTGGCGCGACATCGTCATCGAAGTCGCGCGCGAATACCCCGACGTGGAACTGTCGCACATGTATGTCGATAATGCCGCCATGCAGCTGGTGCGCAATCCGCGTCAATTCGACGTCATCGTGACCGGCAACCTGTTTGGCGACATCCTGTCCGACGAAGCCGCCATGCTGACGGGCTCGATCGGCATGCTGCCTTCGGCTTCGCTGAATGCGGGCGGCCAAGGGCTGTACGAACCCAGCCATGGTTCCGCGCCCGACATCGCAGGCCAGGGCATCGCGAATCCGCTGGCGACCATCCTGTCCGCCGCCATGCTGCTGCGTTATTCGCTGAACCTGGCGCCGCAAGCCGACCGCATCGAGGCCGCCGTGCGGCGCGTGCTGGCCGACGGGCTGCGCACCGCGGACATCTTCGAGCCGGGCACGACCAAGGTCGGCACGGCCCAGATGGGCGACGCGGTCCTGAAGGCGCTGGCCTGACGTTTTCGGGTTCTGTCTGCCTACTCAAGGGGTGGCCCGGCCGGGCCACCCCTTGTCCATTGTTGCAGCAGCGCCTCGAAAGCATTTTGCACCCCTTGCGGCCCCTATTTTTTATAGCTGCGCCGCAACATCCGCCCGTGCATTCTGATAAATTGTTGAATTGCACGGCTTTTTCCCTTGGACCCTGGTCTCCACACCTTTAAAGAGCGATTGAAATGAATCAAGCAGTAGGCCTTGTCGGCTGGCGCGGTATGGTCGGCTCGGTGCTCATGCAACGCATGCGCGACGAGAACGACTTCGCACTGATCGAACCGGTGTTTTTCTCCACCAGCAACGCTGGCGGCGCCGCGCCCACTTGGGCAAATGGTGCTGGTCCGCTGCAAGATGCCTACAACATTGACGCTCTGAAAAAACTGCCGATCATCGTGACGGCGCAAGGCGGCGACTACACGTCCGAGGTCTACCCGAAGTTGCGCGGCGCGGGCTGGAACGGCATCTGGATCGACGCCGCAAGCACCCTGCGCATGGCCGACGACGCCATCATCGTGCTGGATCCGGTCAACCGTCCGGTCATCGACGCAGCCCTCAAGCGCGGCGTGCGCAACTTCATCGGCGGCAACTGCACCGTCAGCTGCATGCTGATGGGGCTGGCCGGCCTGTTCAACAACGACCTGGTCGAGTGGATGACCTCCATGACGTATCAGGCCGCTTCCGGCGGCGGCGCACAGCACATGCGCGAACTGCTGACCCAGTTCGGTGAAATCAACCAGTCGGTCAAGTCCCTGCTGGATGATCCCGCGTCGGCCATTCTGGAAATCGATCGCGGCGTGCTGGCCAAGCAAAAGGATTCCGCCCTGCCTCACGAGCACTTCGGCGTGCCGCTGGGCGGCAACCTGATCCCTTGGATCGACAAGGATCTGGGCAACGGCATGTCCAAGGAAGAGTGGAAGGGCGAAGTCGAGACCAACAAGATCCTGGGCCGCGGCGCTGCCTTTGGCACGCCAGCCACCCCGATCGACGGCCTGTGCGTGCGCATCGGCGCGATGCGTTGCCACAGCCAGGCGCTGACCATCAAGCTCAAGCGCGATGTGCCGCTGGACGAGATCGAATCCCTGATCGCCGAAGGCACGCAATGGGCCAAGGTCGTGCCCAACACCAAGGAAGCCACGGTTTCCGCGCTGACTCCGGTCGCCGTCACCGGCACGCTGGATATTCCGGTCGGCCGTCTGCGCAAGCTGTCGATGGGCTCGCAGTACCTGGGTGCATTCACCGTGGGCGACCAACTGCTGTGGGGCGCCGCCGAGCCGCTGCGCCGCATGCTGCGCATCGCTCTGGCCGAAGCCTGAGGCCAGAGCGGGCGGCGTCCGGCGCCGCCTGATCAAGCACGCTAGGCAATCAAGGGCACCTTCGGGTGCCCTTGCCGTTTGCGCGGCGTGGGCCCCGTGTCGGCGGAAAGGCGCGCGCAGCAGGCGCGTCCGGGGCCTTTCAGGTTTGTGAAATGCGCATGATCCATTACACTTTTCCCGTGAATTGATGCCTGTTCTCACCTATATGGCGTGAGCCGGCTCCAGCCCGCAAGTCGACTACAAGAACGGAATTCCAGCTTATGACCCAGCGTTCGCGCCAAGTGAAGCATGCCCGCCGTTTAAAAGCCCTTCAATGGGCGATTGCGCTGGCGATTGGCTCAAGCGTATGCAGTTCCGCCTTGGCCATGCGCGTGGGACATTCGCGGGTGGTTTCCGTGCCGGGCGCGCCGCTGCAGGCGGTGGTGGGGCTGCAGGAACTGACGCCTGACGAGATCGCTTCGCTCAAAGTGACGGTGGCGGACGAAGCCGCCTGGCAGCGCGCGGGCCTGAAGCCGCCGGTGCCTTTGGCCAGCATGGTGGTCCGGGTCGAAGACGGCATGGACGCGTCGCGCAAGAATCTGCGGGTACGGGCCTCGCAGCCGCCGACAAGCGGCGCGGTGGATCTGTTGCTGGACATTAGTTCCAGCTCGGGGCAGCGCCAGGTGCAGGTCAGCATCCTGGTGCCGTTGCGCGGCACCAGCGCGGACGTGACGCCGGCAGCGGTCGGCACGCCCGGCCGCTCGGCCGGTTCGCGTTCGGTGAACGTGAAGTCCGGCGACAACCTTTTCGCCATCGCCCAACGCAATGCCGTACCCAACGCATCGGTGTATCAGATGCTGGTGGCCTTGTGGCGCGCCAATCCCGAGGCGTTCATCCAGAACAATATGAATCTGGTTAAAGCGGGGCAGCGCCTGACAATCCCTGACGCAGCCACCGTGCGTGCGGTGGACCCGGCGGAAGCGCGCCGCATCTTCAATGAACATGCAGAGGCATTCGCCAAGTACCGCGCGCGCCTCGGGGCGGCGGCGGGCGCGAACCCGTCCGTGGTCCAGGGGCAGGGCGGAGCGTCGGGCACTGTCGCACCGCCCGTTGACGCTGGCGTGGCAAGCGCCTCGCAGCCGCAGGATCGCGTGCGGCTCTCATCGGGGCAGGCGCAGGACGGCGCGTCCGCGCAAGCGGAGGCGGCAGCGGATGCCCGAACGTCCACCGAGCGCGCGATGGCGGACGTCCAGGGACGCGTGAGCCAGCTGCAAAGCAATGTCGACGATTTGAACAAGGCGGTGGCCCAGCGAGGCGCTTCGGGCGCCGCGGGGTCTTCCGGCACGGCTGGCGCCCCGGATTCGGCCAGTACCACGGGCACGCAAGGCGCGGCGGGCGCTTCGGGTGGCACGGGCCCGGCAGGAACTGCGGGCGCGGCGGGTGCCGCCGGCGCGGCGGGGGCTGCTGGTACGGCCGGTGCCGCGGGCGCGGCGGGCGCTCCGGGTACGGCAAGCGCCACGGGCGCGGCAGGCGCCACGGGTACGACAGGCGCCACGGGTACGACAGGCGCCACGGGTACGACAGGTGCTACGGGTACGACAGGCGCCACGGGTGCGGCAGGTGCCCCGGGTGCGGCAGGCACCACGGGCGCGGCAGGTGCCACGGGAGCAGCAGGCGCCCCGGGCGTGGCAGGAACTGCGGGTGCAGGAGGTGCCCCGGGCACGGCAGGACCTACGGGCGCGCCAGGCACGACGGGCGCAACTGGAGCGACTGGATCAACGGGTGCAGCAGCTGGGGGGGCTTCGCCCTCGGCCGCGTCGCCTGCCGAAGGCGCTTCAGCCGCGTCCTCGCCGGGCCAGGCTGCCGGTGCGTCCGCCGAAAAGGATCCCGCCTCGGACATGCCCGCCTGGCTGGCCGATAATCTACTCGTTATCGTTACCGCCGTGCTGGCGCTGATTGCGTTTGCCATCGCATGGCTGCTGCGCAGAGCTGGCGCCCGACGCGGAGACGATGATGAGGAAACCTATGAATTCAACGAGCCAGCGCTGGATACGGCGGCGCTGAACCGCAAGCTCGGTAGCATCAATCTCGACCTGGACGAACCGCCCACGGACGAACCGCGCCGTGTCGGCGGGCCACGGGTTTGATACATGTCTAGAGTTGCATTGGGGCTGGCGTATGACGGCTCCGCCTGGCAGGGTTGGCAGACACAGCCGCATCGGCAGACGGTGCAGGATACGCTGGAGGCCGCCCTGGCGAGTTTTTGCGGGGTAGAGGGGCCGGTGGCGACGATTTGCGCCGGCCGTACGGATACTGGCGTGCATGGCGCGATGCAGGTCGTCCACCTGGACACCTCGCTGGATAGACGGATGGAGTCCTGGGTCCGTGGCGTGAACGCCTTCCTTCCCTCCAGTATTTCGGTTCAGTGGGCGCAGCCGGTATCGGACGAATTCCATGCACGATTCTCGGCGCGTGCCCGGACCTACGTCTATTTGCTGTGGCGCGGCCGGGTACGGCCCGCGTTGTGGGCGGGCCGCGCAGGCTGGTGTTTTCAGCCGCTGGACGTCGAAGCCATGCGTGCCGCCGCGAATGTCCTGTTGGGCGAGCATGATTTTTCCAGCTTCCGCTCGTCGCAATGCCAGGCCAAGCATCCGGTGCGGCATCTATACCGGCTGGACATCGATGAGCGCGGGCCCTTCCTTGTCTTCACGCTGAAGGCGAACGCGTTCCTGCATCACATGGTGCGCAACATCATGGGCGCGCTATTGCAGATCGGGCAAGGACGCGAATCGGTGGACTGGATGGGACAGTTGCTATCCTGGCGAGACCGTAAGCGCGGCGCGCCGACATTCGCGCCGGATGGGTTGTACCTGTCCGCCATCGATTATCCGGAAGTGTTCGGACTGGCTGAACTCGATGGGGGATCGCAGTTGTTGTCGCCGTTTACTCAAACCTATTAGGGATGCCGCCGGCAACGGCGCGCCGGTCCTCATCCGATGGAGGCCTTTGCCATGCAACGCCGCGCGTTTTTGAAGCATACCGCCCTCGGCGGCGCCGCCCTGGTCGCCCCGGCGCTCGCGCAGGAAGCCCCGGTAGCCGAAGAAAACGCCAATCCGAATTCGCCGGAATCTCCGGTCGGTACGCCTGAGACGCCGCCTATCGCGCCGCAGGCCCCGGCAGCGGCCGCGCCGCAAGCGCCGGAGGTGGTGAGTGCGCCACCCAAGATCGCGTGGCGCCTGGCGTCCAGCTTCCCCAATGAGTCACCGACTTTGTTCGCCGGCGCCGAGGACGTGGCGCGTTATGTGAGCGAAGTCACGGATGGGCGCTTCAGCATCGAGATCTTTCCGGCCGGCGATCTGGTGCAGCCCGGCCAGGTGCTGGAGGCCGTGCAGCACCGCGTGGTTGAATGCGGCCATACGGCGTCGACGCGTTACTTCGATATCGACCCCGCGCTGTGCTTTGACGCCGGCGTGCCGTTTGGCTTGAACACGCGGCAGATGAATGCATGGATGACGCAAGGCGAAGGTTTGGCGCTCACGCGTGTGCTGTTCGACAAGTACAACATCCTCAATTTTCCTTGCGGCTATACCGGCGCGCAGATGGGCGGCTGGTTTCGCGGAGAGATCAAGACCGTGGACGATCTGCGCGGGCTCAAGGTGAAGGCCGGCGGTTTCGCTCGCCATGTATTGGGGCGAATGGGCGCTACACCGGTCGAGGTGCCGGTGGCCGAAACCTATGCCGCGTTGGAGCAGGGCGTGGTGGACGCCGTGGCGTGGATAGGTCCGTATGAAGATGAAAACCTGGCGCTCTACAAAGTGGCCCGGAACTATTACTTTCCGGGCTGGTGGGCGGGCACGCTGCAATTGTCTTTGTATGTGAACCAGGATGCCTACGACGAACTGCCCAAGCAATATCAGTCCGCGCTGGCGCTGGCGTGCCGCATGGCATGCGCCAATATGATCGCCAAGTACGATGCCGGGAATCCGGACGCGCTACGCCGCCTCGTATCTCGGGGCGCACAGTTGAAGGCGTTTCCCAAGCCGGTCCTGCAGGCCAGCTACGAGGCATCTCTGGCCGCCTACACGGAAATGAGCGCCAAGGATCCCATGTTCAAGAAATTGTACGAAAGCATGTCGGCGTTTCGCGACAAGGAAACCCCATGGTTCCGCCTGGCCGAGGGCAGCTTCGACAATCTCGTGGCCACTTTGGGCCAGCCCACCGCGTAGTTGCGTTCTGGTTGGCGGATATACTGATTCCACCGGCCGCAGAGGGCGGCCAGGCAAATGAAGAGTGTCATGCGCACACGCATCAAGATCTGTGGGTTGACCCGTGAACAGGACATCGACGCCGCCGTTGCGGCTGGCGTCGATGCGATCGGCTTTGTGTTTTACGCCAAGAGCAAGCGTTGCCTGACGCCCATGCGCGCTGCCCAGTTGCGGCGTATGGTGCCTGCGTTTGTCGATGTGGTGGCCTTGTTCGTGAACCCGGAAGAGGCCGAGGTGCGGGCTGTGCTGGACCAGGTCAAGCCGGAGCTGCTGCAGTTCCATGGCGATGAAACGCCGCAGGACTGCGCCCGCTATGGCCACCGCTTTTTGCGCGCCTTCCGTGCTGGCGCGCCCGGCCTGGAAACCGCGGAAGCCCTGGCCTCCACATGCCGCGCCTATGGCGAGGCCGCTGGCTGGCTGTTCGACAGTTATAGCGCCGGCTACGGTGGCAGCGGCCACGGTTTCGACTACTCCCTGCTCGACGAAGTGAGGGCCGATCCGGTCTCGCGGCCCCTGATCCTGTCGGGCGGATTGACCGCCGAAAACGTCGGTCAGGCAGTGCAGTCGGTCCGGCCTTGGGCGGTCGATGTGAGTAGCGGCGTCGAGCTTGAGCAAGGAATTAAAAGTTCTGATAGAATCTCGTTCTTCGTTGCTGCAGCGCAAGCGGCAGACGCGAAGTTGAAGGGAAATTAAGTAGTAGTGTGGTCGCGAGTGTGTTGCGGTTGAAGCAGATCGGCAAAGCTTAAAAGCGGTAAAGCTTAGAGGCAGCGTCAAGAACTCTTCCAGCGCGGTACGCGAAGAAGTTTTCAGTATTGAAGCTTGTGGTATTGAAGCTTGTGGTATTGAAGCTTGTGGTATTGAAGCTTGTGGGATGAAAGCCCGTGGGTTAAGGCTTGCAAAAAGCAAAGTGCATCAGCACGGCGCTCAGGCAAAGCTAAGACTCCCAGGTACCTGAATCCCAGCACCGAAAACTTCGAAGCGAAATAAAAAATGCAAAAAATCTTCTAAGACGATTTGCATAGTTTAAAAAAGCACTATATAATTCTTCTTCTTTGCAGGCGGTTAGCTCAGCTGGTTAGAGCGCCACGTTGACATCGTGGAGGTCGTTGGTTCGATTCCAATACCGCCTACCAAATTCCTGCAAAGTAGTGCCAAGCACTACCTGAAAAGCCGCGTAAGTCTTAGACTTTCGCGGCTTTTTGCTTTTCGTTTGCGCGCTGCTGCGACGTGGCGTCCAAACCTTTAAGCGACCACTCCGCGCGTATCGAAGGCCTGGAAGGCTGGACCGTGGTCTGGCTGCGCCTGGATAATTTATCCGCAGTTATAAACGCATTAGTTTTAGGGGCTTGGGGCGGAATGTTTTGGTGGCGCATAACGGCGTGGGTGTGTGGGGCTTGGCGCAATGGGGGAGCAGCCGCGTGTATCGCGCTTGCATACCTGTTGGCCGCGTACCAGATATTGAGAACCGTTGATGCTTACGAGCATGTTTGCGGATTCTTGGCCGAGTACGAACATTACGAGCTGGATGAGCTCTTCCTATTGGCGGCAATGGCTTTTCCTTTTTTTTGTGTCGCGCTATGGGTGCAGTCACGTCGTTTGCGCCGCGAAGTCCTGCGGCGCCAAGTACTGGACGGATACTTAAGTCAGCTACCTGGCCGAGAAAGATAATGGACGCGCGCATCACGCGTGCGGCACGGAATCCATGTAAGCGAGGGAATTGCGGGTCGGTAAATCACCAGAATTAAGTTGAAATAAGCCGCGTGAAATGGAAATATGGCGGCTGGTTTCGATCAGGGGACGGTGTGAGCGACGTAATGCCGCGGCAAGATCGACGTGGATGGCAGACGCGGTCTATCGTGCGTTGGGTGACGCTCGGGATAGTGGTGGGCTGGTTCGCATTGGTGGCCGGTGTTGCGCGATGGATGTCTCAAGGGATAGAGGTGTCGCGGCTTGACGGCCTGGCCGCCAGCGCCGAATACGAAGCCAAGATTACCGCGCGCGTCATGGATCGGCTGTTTATCGAAATGGTCAGCGTGGCGAACATGGTGGCGCGGCAGGGCCAGGTGATCCAGCTCGCCATTCGATACCGCATGGATCCGCCTGGCGCGGCCGAATTGACCCGGGAGCAACGCGCGGCCCTTTTTACACGCGATCCCTTGGTGCGCAGAGTGGGCGACTTCATGAATGAACTCGCGAACGATCTGCGATACGCCCGCATTTACATGAACAATATGTCCGACGACACGGTGACGGCCAGCAACTGGGCGGAACCCGATAGTATCGTGGGCATGATTTACTCGGGCCGCGCCTATCTTGCCGACGCATTGAGCAGAGGCACCGGAAGTTATTTTGGTATTGCCCGGCTTAACAAGAGCCCCTCATATTTCGTCGCCAGCCGTATCGAAGATTCAAACGACGTGCCGCAGGGCTCGGTAACAGTTAAATTCGATGCGCCGGATGTGGCGTTGTATCTGGCTGGACGCCACGTCGCGCTGGTCGTGAATCGCCAGGGAAGAGTTACCACGACGTCGTCCGCCCCCTTCATGTTGCGTAATGTGGCGGCGCTATTGCCCCCAGGCACGGTGTTGCCCTCCGATGGCGATGAAGATCCGGGCGAACCCATGGAAGTGCGTGCCATTTCCGGTTCTCGCCATGCAGATCAATGGCTTATCGATGGCAGACCGTACCTGGTGCGGAGCCAGCCGTTGTCCAATACCCAATACCAGTTGATTACGCTGGCGTCGCTGGATTTCCTGGCGCCGATGCGCAGGCAACATTTCATGGCGGCGGGACTGGTGGCCATGGTCGGCCTGGTCCTGCTCCTGCTTTCCGGCCACGTCGTCGGACAAATGGTGAGCCGCCGCCGGGACGAACGCCATGCCGCCAACCACGACGCGTTGACCGGCCTGCCTAACCGGCGAGCGGTGATGGCCGAACTGGAGCGATATTTCTCATTGGCGAAGCGATCGCAACGCTCGGTTCTGGTGGCGTTTATCGATCTGGACGGTTTCAAGGCCATTAACGACACCTATGGCCACGACATCGGCGACAAATTCTTGATCGAAGTCGGGCGGCGCCTGTCGGATGGCTTGCGCGCAGATGACACCTTGGGGCGATGGGGCGGCGATGAGTTCGTTGTGATCGGGCTGGGAGCGGCGCCGCCATCCGATGAGCCGAAGGATGCGGTTGATGCTTTGCGCGCGCGGCTCGCGCCGTTGCTGAGCGGGACGTACACCTTGGATGACTGCAGTTTTTATTATCCCGGAGCGAGCTTCGGGATCGTGAGTGCGGATCCGGCCGTGAGCGCGCTGCACACTGTGCTCAAGGAAGCAGATCAGCTGATGTACGCGGACAAGCAGGCGCGGCGCGACATGCAGATGGCGTAGCGAGTGCCGAACGCCGGGCGCCAGGTGTGAAGCACGGCGGCGTTGAAATCCACCTCCCCAGGCAATATACTGTATAAATATACAGTATATTGCGAGCGAAGCACATTCGGCCCCGGTTCTGGCCGAGAGGGGACGGAGGATGACCGACGTGGAATGGACACAACGGGACAACTATTACTGGCAGGGCCCATCGGGCTGGACGATTTCCCGCGTCTTCGTGGACGGAATGTGGCAGTACGAGCTGTGGTTCAGCCGCGGCAGCGGCGGCACCATTTACGGCATGCGCGCCTCTTTGGAGGGCGCGCAGGAGCTGTACCAGCAAAAGTTGCGCTAGCACTGCCCCCGTTTCACGGCCGGCCGGAAAGGGTCTGGATCAGCCACCCGCCAACGCCAGCGGCGCGACGCGTCCCGGGGGGATATCGCGTGGGGCGGAAGGCGGGCCCGGCTGTCTTTCATCCTGCAGGCGAAACACGCTTACCGCCTGGAGCAACTGCGCCGCTTGCGTCTGCAGCGCCGCCGATGCGCCGGAGGCCTGCGCGACGCGGGCCGCATTCTGCCGCGTCAGCTCTTCCATCTTGGTCACGGCCTGGTTGACTTCGTCGATGTCCGTAGTCTGGGCGCGTCCCGCATTGCCGATCTGGCTGACGATGCCGGCGACGCGCTCGATGCTGGTCACCACTTCACGTATCACGCTGGCCGCGTGGTCGGCTTGGCGAGAGCCGCTATCGGTCTTTTCCAGCGAGCCTTCGATCAGCCCGCGAATCTCGCGCGCAGCGCTTGCGCTACGCTGGGCCAACGCGCGTACCTCGGTGGCCACCACCGCGAACCCACGCCCGCTTTCCCCGGCACGGGCCGCTTCTACCGCTGCGTTCAAGGCCAGGATGTTGGTCTGGAACGCGATGCTGTCGATCAAACCGGTGATTTCGGAAATCTTTCGGGCTTCCTGCTGGATCTCGCCCATTACGGCTGCCACGCCAGCGACCGCCGAGCTGCCCGTATCGGCGACGCGCCGCGCGTCGTCGGTCAATTCCTGGGCGTGCAGCGCATTGGTGGCGTTGTCGTGCACGTTTGCCGCCAGGTCTCGCATCGATGCCACGGTACGCTCCAGGGAGCCGGCCTGCGTCCGTGTCCGTTCTTCCAGTTGCTGGTTGTCTTGCATGATGTCGCGCGATGCGGCCGACAGGGCGGTTGCCGTACTACGGACTCCGCTCATGGTCCGGTGCACGGCGTCCATCGTGGCCTTGAAGCTGCGCCCCAGGCTGCTATCCATGCTGAGGCCTCCGAAGCGCAGGTCGAACACGCCGGCCTCGCGGCCGATGTGCGCACTGAGGCGGGCCAGTTCCTCGGCCGCGACCGCCGCCCGTTCCATCTTCCATGCCAGCCAACCCAGGGCGACGGCCTGCACCACGACATAAGCCGCATGCAGCAGCACCATGGGCAGGCTGGGTTCCGTGAAGCAGATCGTCCCGTAGCCCCACTGTTGGAGGAAATTGAAGGACAGGTGATGCAGCGCGATGACTACGGCCGCGCACAGGATCGTCCGCCAATCCCGATAAGCCAGAAGCAGGGAGAGCAGCACGAAGATGCCGAAATGTATTTCGGCCATGCCGGACATCAGATGGATGTGGAGGGCGGCCAGCACCATCAGGCCACAGGCCACGGCAAGGCGCGTGCTGAGCCGGCCGGGCCGCCAGAGTATCAACAGCGACGGGATGCCCGCGCCGGCCAGGCCGACGCCGATGGCGGCGCTCCATCGCCCGTATTGCGGCGCCATGCATAGTCCGACGACAAACAGCAGCCAGAGCAGGGGCAGCATGGCCCGGTCGGTCCGGCGGTAAGAGTCTTCCAGTAAATCGCTTGCGTTGCGCATGGCCTGTCCTTGCGACGGAAGCGCGGGGCTCCGCGCACGCTCGATTTTTATTCAATAATTCCAATTTGTGAATATATATTCCAAATTATTCTTCTATATTTCTCGCTTCCTCGGTTGGTCGGGTCCCGATCGCCCATTGGCTCTTGGCCATCGTGGAACGTTGTCCCGCCAGAAAGGGAATTGCGCGGCCCGTTTGAAGCGAGCCGATTTCCTGGGATATCCTGCTGCCCATCATGATGAGAGTACTTTGGCTCTGCCTGGGTTGCCTGATGCTGGCGTTGGGTGTGATCGGCGCGTTTCTGCCCGTCATGCCGACGACCATATTCCTGATCCTGGCGGTGGCCTGCTTTTCGCGCTCCTCGCCGCGGCTGGAGAAGTGGCTGCTGGACAGCCCGACCTACGGCCCCGCGCTGCGCGCGTGGCGCGACCAGAGGGCCGTGTCGCGCAAGGGCAAAACTTATGCTTGCCTGGGCATGGCGGCGGGATATGTATTGTTCTGGTGGGGCGCGCATCCGTCGTGGATGCTGGCCGCCGCCGTTGCCGTTTTTTTCCTGGCAAGCGCCGCCTACGTCGTGACGCGGCCGGCGCCGCAGGAACCAGATTCAGGCGGCGGGCAGGTCCGGCAATAGGCGGGCGCTAGTGCGAATGCCGGGGATCGCCCCGCGTTTCCACGACCTTCAAGTACAACGTGGCGGGTTCCAGGCAGCCGCCGGTTGAAAGCTGGCCGACCAGTTGCCGGTACAGCTCTTGCCAGGGCGTTTGGGATTCCGGCGCCTGGTAGGGTGGCTCCAGCTTGCGGCGTTCCATTTCGGTTTCGTCCACCAGGGCTATCACCGTGCGCTGATTCAAGTCGATGCGGATGCGGTCGCCCGTGCGCAAGAGCGCCAGGCCGCCGCCCACCGCGGCTTCCGGAGACATGTTCAGGATGGAAGGACTGGCCGAGGTGCCGCTTTGGCGGCCGTCGCCCAGACAGGGCAGCGAGTCGATGCCCCGTTTGAGCAGATGCGAAGGCGGAGCCATGTTGACCACTTCCGCGCTGCCTGGGTAGCCCACGGTGCCGGCACCGCGGATCACGAGTATGCAATGTTCGTCGATATTCAGGGCGGGGTCCTCGATGCGTGCGTGGTAGTCCTCGGGGCCATCGAAGACGATGGCGCGCGCTTCGAAGGCGTTCTCCGAGCCCGGTTCCGACAGGTACGCGCGGCGGAAGGCCTCGCCCACGACCGACATCTTGATGATCGCGCTATCGAAGAAGTTGCCCGACAGCACGATGAATCCCGCGCGGTGCTTGAGCGGCGCGTCGCAACTGCGGATAACGTCCCGGTTATTCGTTTTGGCCGTGGCGGCGATCTCGCCGATGGTTTTGCCCGAGACGGTAGCGCACGCGGTATGCAGCCGGCCGGCGGTCGCCAGCTCGTGCAGCACCGCGGGGACGCCGCCCGCGCGGTGGAAGCCTTCGCCCAGATGTTCGCCCGCCGGCACGCAATTGACCAGCAACGGGACGTCTTCGCCCAGCCGTTGCCAGTCGTCCAGGCTCAAGTCGATGCCGGCGTGGCGAGCCATGGCGATGAGGTGCGGCGGGCAATTGGTGGAAGCTCCCAGCGCCGAGGCCACGACGATGGCATTCTCGAAAGCCTGCCGCGTGAGGATGTGCGACGGGCGCAGGTCCTCGCGCACCATGTCGCAGATGCGCAAGCCGGTGGCGTAGGCCATCTGGCCGCGTTCCCGGTAAGGGGCGGGAATACTGGCGCAGGTGGGCAATGACATGCCCAGCGCCTCGGCCAGCGAGTTCATCGACAGCGCCGTGCCCATGGTGTTGCAGTGACCGATGGACGGCGACGAGGCGGTGGCCAGGGTCATGAAACCTTCATAGTCCAGCTTGCCCGCGGCCATCAGGTTGCGCGCATGCCAGATGACCGTGCCGGAGCCGACGCGCTGGCCGTCATGCCAGCCGTCCAGCATGGGCCCGCCGGACAGCACGATCGCGGGAATGTCGACCGTGGCGGCGGCCATGAGGC
Organism: Achromobacter sp. D10; assembly: GCF_035282245.1. NCBI lineage: Bacteria > Pseudomonadati > Pseudomonadota > Betaproteobacteria > Burkholderiales > Alcaligenaceae > Achromobacter > Achromobacter sp. D10. The sequence goes on along the minus strand of NZ_JAYJLE010000016.1, from coordinate 129,964 downwards.
AGGCCGGCGTGGTCTTGTCGCAACCCGTCGTCAGTACAACGCCGTCCAGCGGATAGCCGTGCAGGATCTCCACTAGCCCGAGATAGGCCAGGTTGCGATCCAGCGCGGCAGTGGGGCGCCGGCCTTGTTCGGCCAGCGGGTGCACGGGAAACTCCATGGGGATGCCGCCCGCGTCGCGGATGCCTGCCTTGACGCGCTCGGCCAGCGCCAGATGGTGCCGGTTGCAAGGCGCCAGGTCGCTGCCCGTCTGGGCGATGCCGATGATCGGCCGTCCCGACTGCAATTCCTGGCGCGTCAGGCCGTAGTTGAGATAGCGCTCTACATAAATGGCCGTCATGTCGGCATGAGCCGGGTCATCGAACCATTTCTGGCTGCGCAGCTTGCGGGGAGTCTGTGACATGGGATTCTCGTTTACAGCGGTTGCGTGGCGGCCCGGCGCGTGTCCGGGCCGCTAGGGCTAGTTGCGCGCCTTCTGGATCTCGTCGTTGAGCTGCTTGACCAGGTCGGGCCCGAGTTCTTGCGTGTACTTGTCGACCACGGGCTGTACCTTCTGACGCATGCGAGCCACTTCTTCGGGCGAGACGGTGTTGATCTTCATGCCGGCTTTTTCAAGCGTGGTCATGGCCTTCTGCGAGTCGGCGCGGCTGTCCTGGCGTTCAAAGTCGCGTGACGAGGCGGCCGCCTGGCGGATCAGCTTCTGTTCGTCCGCAGACAGGGTGTCCCACCATTTCTTGGACGCCATCACCACCCAGGGCGTGTACACGTGCCGGGTGATGGTCAGGTAAGGCTGCACTTCATAGAACTTGCTGCTCTGGATGGTGGTGATGGGGTTCTCCTGGCCGTCCACCGTGCGCGTCTCCAGGGCGGTGAACAGCTCGGAGAACGGCATCGGCACGGCATTCGCTCCCAGCGTGTTGAAGACGCCCAGCGCGATCTGGTTCTGCATGACGCGCAGCTTGATGCCTTGCAGGTCTTCCGCGCGCGCAATGGGACGCTTGGAGTTGGTCATGTTGCGAAAGCCGTTTTCCCAATAGACCAGGCCGACGAGGCCTTTGGCTTCCAGCTTCTTCAGCATGTCCTGGCCAAGCGGGCCATCCAGCACCGCGTCGGCTTCCTTTTCGCTGTTGAACAGGAAAGGCAGGTCGAATACGCCGAACTCCTTGACCATGCCGGCCAGCGGCGCGGTGGATCCCACCATCATTTCCTGCACGCCGCCGACCAGCGCGCCTTGCATCTGTTCGTCCGAGCCCAGGTTGGCCGAGCCGAAGGTCTTCATCTTGAGCTTGCCGCCACTGACTTTCTCGAGCTCCTGCGCCAGGTAGCGCGCGGCGCGTCCCTGGACGCTTTCCTCGTTCAGGCCATAGCCGAAACGGATCAGGCGCGGTTTGACGTCGGCGGCGGACGCGACGCCAGCAACGGCGCAGGACAGCGCCGTTGCCAGGATGAGTATGCGGGTCTTGAAACGGGTGATCATGGTGCTCCTCCTTGGGGTTTTTTTAATGCATCCAGCGTGCGGGTACGGTGATCAGCTCGGGGAAGATCACCAGCAGGACCAGCAGCAGCGTGTAGGCGACGACATAGCGCCACACGCCTCTGCAGATGGTTTCCATATTGATGCGGGCAACGCCGCAGACTACATTGAGCACGGTGCCCACAGGCGGTGTCAGCAGGCCCACGCAGCCGACCATGACGAACATCACGCCGAAGTAGACGGGGTCGATGCCCGCCTTGGTGACGACCGGCATCAGCACCGGCGCCAGGATCAGGATGGTGGGAGTCAGGTCCATCACCGTGCCCACCAGCGTCAGCAGCACCAGCAACGCGAACATCAGCAGCTTGGGTTGGTCCAGGACGGGTTCCAGCAGCGCAATCAGGTCCTGCGGCATGTCGGCCAGCGTGATCATGTAGGACGAAACCATGGCGGCCGCCACCAGGAACATGACGATGGCCGTGGTGCTGGCGGCGTTGATGAAGAGCGGCGCCAGGTCGCGCACGCTGATTTCGCGGTAGACGAACAAGCTGACCAAGAGGGCGTAGACGGCGGCGACCACGGCCGCCTCGGTCGGCGTGAAGATGCCGCCGCGCAAGCCGCCGATGATGATCACGGGCAGCATCAGCGCCCAGAGTGACTCGCGCAGCGCCTTCCAGCGCTTGCTCCAGGGTTCACGCGGCGAGGGCTTGATGCTGCCGTGCTTGCGCGCCACCCACGTCCATACCGCGACCAATGTCAGCCCCATCATCAGTCCGGGCGCGATGCCGGCGAAGAACAGCTTGGTGATCGACACGTTGGTGGCGACACCGAAAATAATGAACGAAATCGATGGCGGGATAATGGGCGCGATGATGCCGCCCGCGGCGATCAGCCCGGAGGCCTGGCCTGCGTCATAGCCTTTCTCGCGTAGCATGGGGATGAGCAGGGAGCCCAGCGCGGCGGCGTCGGCGACGGCGGAGCCGGATAGCGCGGCCAGCAGCACGCTGGCGAAGATGGCCACATAGCCCAGGCCGCCCTGGATGTGTCCCACGAACGTGCTGGCCAGCGCGACGATTCGGCGTGAAATGCCGCCGGCGTTCATCAGCTCGCCTGCCAGCATGAACAGGGGCACCGCCATGAGGGTAAAGCTGTTGGCGCCAGACAGCATGTTCTGCGCCAGGATCTGGGTATCGAAAAAGTCGAGCTGGAACATCATGGCGATCGCGCTGAGCAACAACGCGAAGGCGATAGGCATGCCCAGGGCGATCAGCCCCAGCAGCACAAGCAGGAAGACGGTCAGGATCATTGAGGACGTCCAGGCGGGGGAGGGGGATTGGAGGCGGCGCCGTCAGACCAGCGGGTCTTCAGGACTGGATTCCGCCGGCAAGGGCCCGCCCGCAAGGACGCGCACCAGGTCGACCAGGGTCAGAATGGCCATGGCGGCAGCGGCATAGAGCGCCGCGGCGTTGAATACCGCCAGCGACATGCCGGTGACGGGCAGCACGGTATCCAGGCCGATGATGGTCTGCGTCCAGCTGCCTTCGGCCATCAGCCACAAGACCCACAGGGTCAGCAGCTGGCAAAACACATGCGAGACGCGGCGGGCGGCGGGGCCGAAGCGTTCGACCAGCATGGAGACGCCGATATGCTGATGTGAGCGCAGCGCGATCACCGAGCCCAGGAAGATCATCCAGACGAAGGCCAGCCGCGAGATTTCGTCGGAGACATTGATACCGGAATTGAACAGGTAGCGCAGGGCGACGTTGCCGAACAGCAGCACCACCATGACGGCCAGACAGGCCACCATCAACCAGGTCTGCAACGCGAAGCACCAATCGGCGGCGCGGGCCAGCGACGACCCGCCGGGCCGCCCGGGTGGGGAAGCATGCATGTTTGTCTCCTATCCGTTTTCCGGAATTTTTAGGTTTATGCTTTGAGAAATGTTAGCGCTAACATTTTGCGTTTGGCAACCCCCTGTTTTTTGCGTCAGACTACGCGCTCACCAACCGATGCCGAGGGCCAATGTCCATCCGTAAACCCCGCAGTTCACGCGCCGGCCGTGTCACCATGCAGGACGTCGCGCGCCGCGTGGGCGTCAGCGCCATCACGGTATCGCGCGCGCTGCGCACGCCGGACAAGGTGGCGGAAGAACTGCGCCAGCGCATCGCGCGGGTGTGCCAGGAACTCGGTTACGTGCCCAACCATGCCGCCAGCGCGCTGGCATCGGCGCGCTCGCAGACCATCGTGGCGCTGATCCCGTCCTTGAGCAACGTGGTGTTCGTGGACATCATCGCGGGGATCAAGGAAGAGCTGGACCGCCACGGCTATCACATGCTGATCGGCGTTACCGGCTACTCGCCGGACGAAGAAGAATCCTTGCTGCGCAAATATCTGCAGCATGCGCCGGACGGCCTGATCCTGACCGGCATCGACCACAATCCGGGCGTCTGGGAATTGCTGCAGACGCAGGGCATCCCTACCGTGCATACGATCGAGACGCTGGATGGCGGCGAGCACATGAGCGTGGGTTTTTCGCAGTTCGATTCCGGCTATGCCGCCGGCCGCCATCTGGTGGAGCGGGGCTACCGCCGCATCGGCATCGTCGGCGCGCAGCTGGACCCACGTTCGCTGCGCCGCTGCGAAGGCTGCCGTCAGGCCTTACGCGACGCGGGCCTGTATGACCCGGCGCTGGAGATCATGACGCCGGAGAAGTCATCCATCGGCCTGGGAGCGTCGCTTCTTGAAGAGCTGCGGGCGCGCCATCCCGATTGCGATGCACTTTTCTTTTGCAACGACGACCTGGCCCAGGGGGCGGTGTTCCAGTGCGGACGACTGGGCGTGCCCGTGCCCGCAAGCATGGCGATCGTGGGTTTTCACGACGTGGCGGGCACGGCTTGGACTACGCCGCCGCTGTCGACGATCGCCACGCCGCGCTACCAGATCGGCGTATCGGCTGCTCGTCTGCTGATGCGGCATCTGGCTGGCGAGCCCGTCGCCGAACGCCATGTGGACCTGGGCTTTACGTTGGTGCAACGCGAGACCAGCTAGGCGGCGCCGTGTCGGGGGGGGTATCAGGCCCGGCGCAGTGCCAGGAACACGCCCGACGCAATGATCAGGGCCATGCCCGCCAGGGCCAGTCCGTCCGGCGGCCGCTGGAACCAGAATGTGCTGAACACCACCGCCAGCAACAGCTGAAAGTAGTTCAGAGGGGCGAGGGTGGCGGCGGATACGCGCTGAAAAGCCGAAATCAACAAGATCTGCGCCAGCCCGCTACAGGCGCCCAGGCCCGTGATGAACAGCATGTCCGACCAATCGGGCCATGGGTCCGGCAGGAAAAATGGCGCTGGCAGCCCCGTGACGATCAAGCAGATGAAGGCGGTATAGGCATACTGGACCGGGCCTGGCACCCGCCCGGAGAGCTTGCGCGTCAGGACCTGGAACACGGCATAGCTGACGGCGGACACCGCCATCAGCAGCGTGCCCAGCCAGGGCAGGTTCGAGCCGGGCCGTACGATCAGCAGCATGCCGCCGAAGCCGGCCGCCACCGCTGTCCACTGCGCCATCCGCACTCGCTCGCCCAACAACCAGGGCGACAGCGCCACCATGATCAGGGGCGAGGTGAAGTAGATGGCCGTGGCTTCCGACAGCGGCATCCAGATCAGCGCCGTCATGAAACAGGTGCCCACGGTGGCCAGCAGCAGTCCGCGCAGCACCAGCAGCGGTTTTTCGGGCGCATCGCGCAGGCGCGGGCCGCCCCGGTGTCGCCACAGCAATACCACCGCCAGCACGGCCACTGCCGAGTAGCGCATGATGTTCAGGAACGGGGCGGGGTAGCGTGCCAACATGTGCTTGGAACCCGCGTCGAAGGTGGCAAAGGCCACCAGCGCGGCGAAGAACAGCAGGATGCCGGCCTGGCGCGCGGCGGTCGGGGAGGGCAAGGCGATTTGCGCGGAACTCATGTCGGCGTCCTGGCTTTACGCCGCAGCCTTGCCCACGCCCTGCAGGAACGCATCCAACGCGGGACCGATCGCCTCGACCATGTAGCCGCCTTCCTGCACGATTACGGTTGGCAAGCCCAGCCCGGCGATGCGCGCGCCGATGTCGCGATAGGCGTCTATGTCCAGTTTGAGCACGCTGATGGGATCGTCCTTGTAGGTGTCGAAGCCCAGGGCCAGGACCAGCGCCTGCGGCGCATAGCCGGCCAAGGCAGCGAGAGCCGTGTCCAGCGCTTGCAGGAAGACGTCGTTGCCGGAACCGTGCGGCAAAGGCAGGTTCAGGTTGCAGCCTTCGCCCGCGCCGTGGCCGCGTTCATGCGCATAGCCGGTATAGAAAGGGTAGTAGCCAGTGGGGTCTGCGTGCAGCGACACCGTCATGACGTCGGCGCGTTGATAAAAGATGTTTTGCGTGCCGTCGCCATGGTGGGCGTCCACATCCAGCACTGCGACCCTGGACCAGGTTTGCAACAGCCGGCTGGCAGCCGCTGCGCTGCTGTTCAGATAGCAGAAGCCACCCGCGCGATCGCGATGGGCATGGTGGCCCGACGGCCGGCACAAGGCATAGGCCATGCCCCCGGTGCTGGCGACATGATCGGCGGCCGCCACTGCGCTATGGGTCGACCGCAACGCCGAACGCCACGTCTGTGGCCCGATGGGACAGGACAGATCGCTGAGGTAATAGCCCGTTTGCGCCACGATGGACGGCGACGGGCAGGGGCCGCGGCCGGCCTGTTCGACCTGGCCGTTGTAGTAAGGCGAGAGGTTGGGCAGCACTTCCGGACCTGGATCCGCGGTGGGTGAACGCAGGGCCTGCCAGCGGGCATACGCCGTTTCCAGGTAGTCCAGGTAGTGCTCGCTGTGGACGCCTTGTAGCGGCTTGCGGCCATAATCGGCGGGTGCCTCCACGCTGATGCCGCGCGCCGCAAGGGCGCTTTGCAGGCTTTCCGCGCGCGAGGGCAGGTCGGTCGGGGCGCTGATCCGGCCCAGCCGCATGAATTGCTGCGGCGAATGCAGCAGCTGTTCTTCCGAGAAATACGCCTTCATTGCTGCCCCCCGCCGGCGTTATGCGCGCTTGAGCTCGATTTCCACGAACACGAATTCGGTGTCGCTGGGATTGATCACATTGTGCTCAACGCCGACCGGGCGGTAGTAGGCCACGCCGGTGGTGAGCTGGCTGGTGATCTCGCCGTCCGGCGTATCCAGCAGGAGCGGGCCGGTGGTCTGCGGGACGACCACGTAATTCATGCCGTGGCGGTGCCATCCGGTTTCGCCGCCGGGCGGAAAGCGCCATTCGGTGACGGTGACCAGCTCATTGTCGATCTGCACGGTCGGTATGGCGGCAGGGCGTTGCATGGGGCGTACTCCTTGGTTGGTATGAATATTCTTGGACACTTCAGGCCGCTTGAGCCTGGGTAGGATCCCAATGCTGGCCGGGAACCGCGGCGATCAGTTGCCGCGTGTAGGCGTGTTGCGGGTTGTCGAAGATCTGCGCGGGCGAGCCGTACTCGACCACCTTGCCGCGATGCATGACCAAAACGGAATTGCAGATCTGGGCTGCCACGCGCAAATCGTGGGTAATGAAGACCAGCGCAATCTTCAAGCGTTGCTGCAAATCGTGCAGCAGCTTGAGCACTTGCGCCTGGACCGACACGTCCAGCGCCGACACGGATTCGTCGGCCACGAGCACTTTGGGTTCCAGCGCCAGCGCGCGGGCGATGCCGATGCGCTGGCGTTGCCCGCCCGAGAACTGGTTGGGATAGCGGTCGAAGGCAGATGGGTCCAGTCCGACCAGCGATAGCAGCTCGCGCACGCGCGCTTCGGCCTGGGCGCGTGGCACGCCGTTGGCGACAGGGCCGTCGCTGATGATGCGGCCCACGGTATGGCGCGGGTTGAGCGATGCGAACGGGTCCTGGAAGATCATCTGGATGTCGTGGCGCAGCGGGCGGAAGCGCGACTCCGGCATGGCCGCAATGTCCTGGCCACTGAAGATCAATTGGCCACCATTGATGCCCACCAGCTTGAGCAGGCACTTGCCGATCGTGGACTTGCCCGAGCCCGACTCACCCACGATGCCTAGCGTCTCGCCGCGCCGCACGCTGAAGCTGACGCCGTCCACGGCGCGTACCTCGCGCCTGCCGCTCAGCCAGCCGCGGCCCACTACGTAGGTCTTCCGCAGGTCCCGCACTTCCAGCACGGGGGAATCGTCGGCGGCGGGCGTCCGGTCTTCGCTGCGGCGGTGCGGTACGGCGGCAATCAGGCGTTGCGTGTACGGATGACGGGGGCGGTTCAGCACTTCCTCGGCCGGCCCTTGTTCGACCAGGATGCCTTTCTCCATGACGGCGACCCGGTGGGCGATCTCGGCCACCACGCCGAAGTCGTGGGTGACGAACATCACGCCCATGCCTTTCTCTTTCTGGATACGGGCAATCAACGCCAGGATCTGCGCCTGGGTAGTGACGTCCAGCGCGGTGGTGGGCTCGTCGGCAATCAAGAGCGCGGGCTCGAGCGCCAAGGCCATGGCGATCATCACGCGTTGGCGCTGTCCGCCGGACAGGCGGAATGGGTACACGTGGTAGAGCGTGGCGGGGTCGGGCAGGCCCACGAAGGCCAGCAACTCCAGCGTGCGGGCCATGCGCTGGGCGCCCGGGTAAGCGTTGTGCACGCGCATGACTTCGCTGATCTGCTCGCCGACCGTCATCAACGGATTGAGCGCCGACAGGGGCTCCTGGAAGATCATCGCCATGTCCTTGCCGCGCATGGCCTGCAAGGTGGCCTCGTCCTCCTGCAGCAAGTCCTGGCCGCGGAATACGATGCGGCCCTGTTGCGGCGTCAAATAGTCCGGCAGGAGCCCCATGATGGCATTGGCGCTCATGGATTTGCCAGAGCCGGATTCACCCACGATGCAGAGGATCTCGCCCGCGCGGATGTCATAGGACACGTCCTGGACGGCATAGGGGCGGTCGCCGCCCTTGGGCAGGGCAATGCTCAGGTTCTGGATTGATAGCAGAGGGGGGGATGCATTCATGCCGTCCTCCTATTCGCCGCGCTTGCGCAGCTGCGGGTTGAGGGCGTCGTTCAGGCCTTCACCGATAAGGTTGATGGCCAGCACGGTCAGCAGGATGGCCACGCCGGGCCAGACGCTCATCCACCAGGCCTCGCGGATCATGGTGCGCGCCGCGCCGATCATGAAGCCCCAGCTCATCAGGTTGCGGTCGCCCAGGCCCAGGAAGGACAGCGACGACTCCGTCAGGATGGCGGTGGCGACCATGAAAGATGCCGAGACGATGATGGGCGACATGGCGTTGGGCAGGATCTGGGTGCTGACGATGCGCGCCGGCGTCTGCCCGATGACGATGGCGGCCTGCACGAACTCGCGCTGCTTGAGCGTCATGAATTCAGAGCGGACCAGGCGCGCAGCCGGCGGCCACGACACGACTGCGATGGCGCCCATGATGGAATAGACGGACGGGCTCAGGATCGCCACCAGCACCACGGCCATTGCCAGTTGCGGAATGGTCTGGAAGAACTCGGTGAAGCGCATCAGCGCGTCGTCCACCCGGCCGCCGCAGTAACCCGCCACCGAGCCGACCACGATACCGAAGACCAGCGCCACGGCTGTCGATAGCAGGCCCACCATCAGCGAGACCCGAGCGCCCCAGACCAGCCCGGCCGTGATGTCGCGGCCCAGCATGTCGGTGCCGAACGGGTAGTCGGCATTGGTGAATGGAGGGATCAGCGGGTCGGCCACCATCATCCAGGGGGACTCTTCATACAGCAGCGGGGCGGCGAGCGCCACGACGACCACGACCAGCATGATCGCCAGTCCGGCCACCGCTCCATAGTTGCGCATGTAGCGCCGGGCAAATGACTTCATGCGGCGGCTCCTTGCTGCGCGCCCGCGCCGATGCGCGGATCGATCAGTCGATACAGCACGTCGGTCAGCAGGTTGAAGACCACCACCATGATGGAGGTGACCAGGAAGATTCCCAGCAGCAACTGGTAGTCGCGCTGCAGCAGGGCGTCGAACATCAGCCGGCCGATGCCGGGCCAGGCGAACACGGTTTCGGTCAGCACGGCGCCGCCCGCCATCTGTCCCAACTGAATGCCGGCGAATGTAATGACGGGCAGCAGGGCATTGCGCAAAACGTGGGCGCGGATCACGCGGCCGGGACTGACCCCTTTGGCGCGCGCCGTCTTGACGAAATCCATGCCTATCACTTCCAGCATGGAGGCGCGCGTCAGTCGTACGTACACCGCCATGAAAAAGCAGCCCAGCGTCACAGTGGGCAGGATCAGGTGCTGGGCGATATCGAGCGCGCGCGCCCAGCCGCTCAGGTTGGCGCCCACGGTCTCCATGCCGAAGGCCGGCAGCCATCCCAGCACGACCGAGAACAGCAGGATGCCCATCAGCGAAAGCCAGAACAGCGGCGTGGCGTATAGAACCAGAGCGCCCGTCATGACCGAGCTGTCGATCCAGCGCCGCTTGTTGCGGTATCGCGCCTTGGCGGCGACGACGCCCAGGAAAACGCCCAACACGATGGAAAACACGAAGGCGCAGGACATCAGCAGGAACGTGGCGGGCAGGCGTTCGAGGATCAGGTCCAGCACCGGCACATGGTTGCGGTACGAAAAACCCAGATCCAGCTGGACGACGCCCTTCAGGTACAGCATCAGCTGGGTCAGGATCGGCTTGTCCAGGCCGAAGGCCACGCGCAGCTGTTCGACGTAGGCGGCATCGCCCGCGCCGGCCTGGCCCGCCAGCACGGCGGCGGGGTCCCCGGGGGCCAGTCGGATCAGAAAGAAATTGATGATCACCACGCCCAGCACGACCACCAGGGCCTTGCCGATGCGTGAAGCGAGAAAAGACAGGAATTTCATGCTCGGGGTCCTCTCGGGTCAGGCGCGGCCTGCTTGGCGCAGCCGCTGCCCGGCCAGCGTCCGCCGCCGCGGCAGGCATGCCGCGGCGGCGTCCTGCGGCGCTTACTTCTCGATGTACACGTCGTCGAAGGTCTCGTTCAAGCCGATGGCGGTCTTGACCAGGTTCTTCACATTGCCGCGGTAGAGCGTGGGGAATTCCATGTCGACCAGAAAGCCGTTGGCGATCTCGTTGACCAGCGTGGTTTGCAGCTTGGTGTAGAGCTCCTGGCGCTTGGCGGGGTCCACCTCGGATGCCGCGGCTTCCCATTGCTTGTCGGTCTCGGGGTTGCTGTAGCCCTGCACGTTGGCGAAAGGCGAGCCCTTGACGATGTTCGACGAGATATAGAGCCGCTGGACGCCCAGGGCGGGATCGCCGTACTGGTAGGTGAAGGTGGTCGTCATGTCGAAGTCCCAGTTGCCCGTGCGGCTGGCCCAGCCGCCCGCGTCGGTGGCTTCCAGGTTGACCTTGAAGCCCAATTGCTCCAACGCCTGCTTGGTGTATTCGCCCAGGCGGTCCCAAGTGGAGCCGTAGGGGAAGCTCAACTGGCGGATGGTGTAGTCCTCGGGCTTGATGCCGGACTCCTTGATCAGCGCGCGTGCCTTCTTCATGTCGTACGTCAACGGAGGCATATTCTTGTCATAGAACATCTCGGTGGTGACGAACGGGCTGGTGGATACTTTGCCCAGGCCGAAGAAGATATTGTTGACCACCATGTTGCGGTTGATGGCCGCCATGACTGCCTGGCGCACCTTCAGGTTGTCGAAGGGCGGCTTGCGCATGTTGAAGATCAGGTAGGCCTGGGGCGAGAACATCTCCCAGCCCGCCGTGGTGTATTCGACCTTGGGCAGGGCGCGCAGGCGCTTGATGTCGACGTTGTCCACGTCGCCGCCGCGCAGCACGTCCACGCTGCCGCGCTCGAAGGCGACTGCGCGCGAGGCCGAATCGGGAATGATGTTGAACACCAATTCGTCCAGATACGGTTTGCCTGGCTTCCAGTAGTCGGGGTTGCGGGTCAACTTGATGTACTCGCCGCGCTTCCATTCCTTGAACATGAAGGGGCCGGTGCCCACGGGCTTCTGGTTGGCCGGATTGGTCATGTAGTCGGTGCCCGCATACAGATGCTTGGGCATCATGGGAGCAAAGCCCGGCTCGAACATCAGCATGAATGCGGGGAAGGGGGTCTTCAGCTTGACCACGACGGTCTTCGCGTCAGGCGCCTGCACCGATTCCACGAACTTATTCAGGATCACGCGGGCCCGCGCGTGGGTCTTGGGCAACATGTCGGCCAGCGAGAACACCACGTCTTCGGAGGTGAATGGCTTGCCGTCGTGCCACTTGACGTTGTCCTGCAGATGGAAGGTGTAGGTCAGTCCGTCGGCGGAGGCATCCCAGGACTTGGCCAGGCCGGGCTGGGGCTTCAGGTCAGTGGAGTAAGTCAGCAGGCTCTCGTAGATCTTGCCGGCGACGAACTGCGTGGGGCCTTGCTGGTTGATGGCCGTGACGATCACCGGCGGTTCGGGCTGGACGATCATGTTCAGCGTTCCGCCCTTGGTCTGGGCGAGGGCCTGCGTGGCGGGCAGCGCGGCCGCGAGGACCAGTGCGCCGATGCTTAGGGAGAACCATTTCTTCGATTTCACTGCGAGCCTCCGGGCTGGAAAGAGTCTGACAGGTGTCCGCGTCGCGGATGCCGTGGACTGGCAAGCAAACCTCATGCCACCTGTGTTTTCAGGGGTACTACGGGTGGAGCCGCTACAACAATGCTTCGTACAGGTGCTCTTCAGCGCGCCGCGCACCATTGCGGCGCGCCGTTGTCGTCGCCAAAGTCCTCGCGCAAGCGCGCCAGGATGCCCAGCAGGTGTGCATGCATGGCGTGCCGCGCGCGGATGGGATCGCGCGCCTGGATGGCCGTCAGGATGCGTTGGTGCTCGGCATGGGCGACCGCCCAGACCTCGGTGTCGACGAAGTAATCCTCCATGCGGCTGTATACCGGGCTGGCCTGCGTCAATTCCCACAGGTGCGCCACCGAGGCTGCTACCGCCGCATTGCCGCAAGCCGAGGCGATGGCGTTATGGAAGGCGCGGTCGTGGCGCCCGGGCGAGTTGCCCAGGGACATGCCTTCATGGGCATCGCGGATGGCGGCAATCTGGGCGGGCGATCCATGCTGCGCGGCCATGCCGGCGCATTCGGGTTCGATGAGCATGCGCGCTTCCAGCAGGTCGAACGGGCCGATGCCGTCTTGTCCGGCCGCAGGGTAGCCGGCGGCGGCCGCTTCCCGGGCCGCCGTGACGAACACGCCGGTGCCCACGCGTACATCGACATAGCCTTCGATTTCCAGCGCGATCAGGGCCTCGCGTATCGAGGCGCGGCTGACCTGCAGTTGCTCGGCCAACTCCCGTTCGGACGGAAGGCGTGCGCCGCGGGGGAATTCGCCGGCCCGGATACGGCCGGCAATCCGGTCGGCAATGACGCGGTACAGGCGTGTGACGGCGGTGGCTTGGAGGGTGTTCATCGGCGGGTGAGGCAGGAACTCTGGGCCAAGTGGTCAGGCCACAAATATAGGCATGCCGCCGTTGAATTAGAAGGAGAATTTCACATTTCGAGGGAAAACGATCACAGGGATTTCACCTCTTTCTTTAAGGTGGTCAGGCCAGCTAGGCAGGCGCCGCCGGCTTTACAGTTTCCAGACAATTCCCGCACAGAATCCCCGCTGTTGCCGGTATGGTCCATCCCATACTCGCTCCCGCTCGACGACGGGCAAGGAGAGAAGCGTTGAAGGTAGGGATGCGGGGATGTTGGTCCGAGGCCACACGGATTGGCATGGGCATGGCGGTGTTCGCTTTGGCCTGGTTATTGCTATTGGACCGGGCGGCCTTGGCGCCACCAACGGACAACATCGAGCAACTGACCTGGGTGCGCAGCCTGGAATGGGGCTATTACAAGCATCCGCCGTTGCCGACCTGGCTGTTATGGCCCGCCGTGCGGCTGCTGGGATGGTCGGCCTGGACGAGCTACCTGCTTGGCGCGTTGTGCACGCTGGGGGCCTTCGCGCTGCTCTGGCGGTGGCTGCGAGCCATGCGCGGCAGCGGCTATGCGCGGGTGGCCCTGTTGGCAGGCTTGTGCATCACTTTCTATAACGGGCGCCTGCATTTCTACAACCACGAGATCGTGTTAATTCCGCTGGCGGTGGGTTGTGCCGCGGCGTGCTGGAAGGCCTGGACCACGCGCCGCATGGGGTGGTGGATTCTGGTGGGCGCATGCCTGGGACTGGGCGCCTTGTCCAAGTATCAGAGCGCGGTGGCGGGCGCCGCCGTACTGGTCTTCTGGGTCAGCCAGCGTGGCTGGCGCGACCCCACGCACCGGTTCGGCCTGCAAATCGCCGCGCTGACCGCGCTGGCGGTGTTCGCTCCCCACCTCTGCTGGCTGGCCTACAACGATTTCGAGCCGCTGCACTACGCCATGTCTTCATCGCTGGCCGCCGGCCTGCCTCTGGGCGGCAGGGGCGCTGAAGTGGAGCGGTGGTGGGCAGACCAATTGCTGAATCGCGCGTTGCCGGCGTGGGTGCTGCTGGGCATCTTGTGGTGGCAGATGCGCCGTCGCGATGGTGCTCCCACCGTGGCGGCCGAGCCTCGTCCGTGCGCCGCGGGCCGTGCGATCCTGCTGTCGTTCGGCTTCACGCCGTTAGCGTTCGTCAGCGCCATGACGCTGGTCGGTGGTTCGCACATCCAACTGCATTGGGGCACGCCTTATCTCTTGTTCGTCGTGCCGGCGATGATGGAACTGGCGCGCGCCGGAGCATGGGAGCGAGTGCGGCCGCGCGATGCCGTGCTGGCCTTCCTGCTGCTGCAGGGCTTGCTTATGGCGCGGGTTTGGCTGATGTCACCAGGCGGGGCAGGCCTTGCGCGCAAGGCGGCGGACTGGCGCTACTTCGATTCGCAGGCGTTGGCCGAGGTCTTGCACGAACGTGCCAAGGCCTCGCTGGGCGGGCCGGTCAGACTGATATCGGGGCCTCCTGCCGAGGCCGGGGCGTTGGCGCTACGTCTGCCGGAGCAACCATTGGTGCTGATAGACGGGCAGCTGCGCTTCAGCCCCTGGGTGCCAGTTGGCCTGGCCAAGGCGTGTGGCGTACTGGAGCTGGAGCTGAATGGGCGCGCCCCGGGATTCGCCGCGCTCGGCAGGGAGTTTCCAGGTCTGCATTGGCGCGCGACGCCACCTACAGCCCGCTGTGACGAGTCTTTCGCGACGTCGGGGCCCTAGAGTGCGCCATTATTCTGCCTCGCCGCCTGGTTCGGGCATCTGCGTGAAGGCCCGTACCAGCCGCGCGATGCCATCCAGTTCGTCATGCGCACCCAACACCCATTCCGGCTTCTCGAACGGACTGTCCGAGGGCGCGTTGTCCATGCCCGCCTTCAGATCATTGAGCAGCTCCAGCGCCATCTCGGTGGCCTGGGGACTGCTACGGGTCGATAGGGCGATGGCGATCGCCAGCGCCTGGCGCATGGCAAGCAGGCGGCCGTCCAGTTCAGTGCCCATGATGGTTTCCTTTGTTGTGCAACGTTGATGGGCGCATTTTACGGGGGCGGGGCGCCCGCGCCGTCCGGCGCTTTCGGCGCTTTGGGCGGGAACGACGGTCCCGCCCCAGGCAGCAAGAGCGCATCGTTTGCGCAAGATCAAGCCTCGGTCGCCGGCACAGGCGAATAATTCCAGGTATGCAAGCCGCCCTACGCCCATCACAGACAGAATTCCGCGCGCCTTCCTCCGCCGGCCCCTTGTTTCCGCCCCAGTTGCTGGCGCGACTCGACAAGAATGGACCCCGCTACACCTCGTATCCCACGGCGGACCGGTATCACGGCGGCTTTGGTCAGCAGGACTACCGGCTGGCGCTGCAGCAGCGCCGGGCTGCGTCGCAGGCGGAGCCCATGTCGCTCTACGTGCATATCCCGTTCTGCGAATCCGTCTGTTACTACTGTGCCTGTAACAAGGTGGTGACCCGTCACCACGATCGCGCGGCGCGCTATCTGGATGCGCTGGGTGCCGAGATCGAACTTCATGTGGCGGAACTGGGCGAGGGTGTGCCCGTGTCGCAGCTGCACTTTGGCGGCGGCACGCCGACCTTCCTGTCAGACGAGGAATTGTCCCGCCTGATGGCGAACCTGCGTCGCGCTTTCCGCTTCGAACCGGATGCGGAAATTTCGATTGAGGTGGATCCGCGCACGGCGACTCCCGCGCGTCTTGCCCATATGCGCGAATTGGGTTTTAACCGCCTGAGTTTTGGAGTGCAGGATTTCGACCCCCGGGTGCAGGCGGCGGTGCACCGGCTGCAGTCGTTCGAGGATGTGCGCGCGCTGATGGAGAGCGCCCGGGCGCTGGGCTATGCCTCTGTCAACATGGATCTCATCTATGGCCTGCCCCTGCAGACCACGGAGTCCTTTGCCCGCACGATTTCCCAGGTTATCGCGTTGCGGCCTGACCGTATCGCACTGTATGCCTACGCTCATCTGCCCGCGCGCTTCAAGCCGCAACGCCGCATCAATGAGGTGGATCTGCCGGACAGGGAAACGCGCGTCGGCTTGCTCAGCGCGGCCATCGACGGATTCCTCAAGCAGGGCTACGCCTACATCGGCATGGACCACTTTGCGCTGGAGACCGATGCGCTGGCGATCGCCAAGCAGAAAGGGGAATTGCATCGCAATTTCCAGGGATACAGCACGCAGCCCGACCGCGACCTGATTGCCCTGGGCGTGTCGGCGATTGGCCGCATCGGTAATACCTACAGTCAGAACGCCAAGGTCCTGGATGAGTACTATGCGGCGATCGAAGCGGGGCGCTTTGCCGTCGAACGAGGGCTCGCGCTGAACGCCGACGATCTTGTGCGGCGCGAAATCATCATGGACATCATGTGCCAGGGGCGCGTGGACTTTGCCCGGATCGAAGCGCGCCACGGCTTGCGGTTCGCGGACCGCTTCGGTCGAGAGCTGCTGCAGATGGCCAACCTGGCCGAACTGGGTCTGGTCAATCTGCGCTCGGGCGAGCTGCAGGTAACTGGCCTGGGCTGGTACTTCGTGCGGGCCGTCGCCATGGTGTTTGATGGTTACCTGCAGGCGCCGGGTACCGCGGCCAGTTATTCCCGGATCATCTGAACCGGCGGGTGCCGGCCGGGCCCGGCACGGCCTTCATTGGGCGAACTTCTCGCGCAGATAAAGCGCAAGAGACAGGTCGTCGGACAAATGCAGCTTCTGCATCGCCCGGCGCTTGTGAGTGCTGATGGTTTTCTTGCTGCGCATCAGTCGCGCCGAAATCTGCGTGACGGACAGCCCAAGGCTGATGTGGCGCAGGATTTCCATTTCAGAGGCCGTGAGCGTCGAATGCGGGTGGGTCGGCTGCTGGGGAAGTACCTTGCCGTCCTGGACCATCAGGAAGCCCTCGTTGCCATTCACGACGCCGCGGATCATTTCCGGCAGCAGGACCATGCCGCATTCCTTGGCGAAGTAGCCATTCGCTCCGCCGCGGAAGGCGGCATACTGGGTCTCCTGGCGGTTGCCCGCTGAAAACGTGATGAGCGCCATCGAGGGGTGGTAGCGGCGAAGCCGCCGCAGATAGTTCACGCCATCCCAAGGTTCCTGGGGAAGGTAAAAATCGACCAGGGCGACTTCGCAGGGCGCGTGGGACAGTTTTTCCAGCAGCGAGCGCGCCGACGTTTCCCTGTGCACCACCTGGAAACCTGGGCGGCTGTCCAAATAGGCGCCTACTCCGAGGGCAACCACGGGGTGGTCGTCCAGGATGGCTACCTTGATCACGCGGGGCGGGCGCGACAGCAGCAGATGGCGGCGCGCGTTCGTGCGTTCTGTCGGGGTGTGGGCTTCGCGTGGCGACAGCAGGTGCGCCTGGGTCAGGGGCATTGAATAGGTTTTCATCGGTACTCCGCAAACAGAAAAGGGAAAACGCCCGCGACCGTTTGCGCAGGCTACGTGTAGTCCTAGATTTGTGAGTGCAGATTACGTTTTCATCTGTCTTGAGGGGGATGAATTGCCTCAAAATCAGACCGTTGCACCGCCGACCCGGCGGACTCCGACGCCAGACGCGGTGGCGGAGCAGGCTGTGGCGCTTTTGCCACGGAAAAGGAGCAAATAGTGCTACAATCGTGAAAGATAAGCGCAGCTTCTGTTGCGCAATTTGCTGTCCGTTGACGCTTTGCTGTTTGTTGATCCTTGCCGCTACGGCAAGCACCCTCAGGTCCAGATATCATGTTTTTCCCGTTGGCACGAACTACGACCCGGAACTTTCGCCCTATGTCGCGTTAATTTTTCGTGCGTCGGGTTTCACCGTGTCAGGTCAGCGGTAGGACTCAGCAAGACAATCCAGGAAACGCGGCTCTCAGGCCGCGTTTTTCGTTTCCGTATTTTTGTTTTTCGTTCCCAGAACCCCCCAGGAAGCACTCCCGATGGTACAGATCACATTGCCCGATGGTTCGCAGCGCCAATATCCGGGGCCGGTAACGGTTGCCGAAGTGGCGCAATCGATCGGCACGGGCCTGGCGAAAGCCGCCTTGGGCGGCCGCGTGACATTTGAGGGCTCGGAGTCCAAGCTGGTCGACACCAGCTTCCGCATCGAGGGCGACGCTCGCCTGGCCATCGTGACCGCCAAGGACGCCGACGGCCTGGACCTGATCCGGCACTCCACGGCACACTTGCTGGCCTATGCCGTCAAGGAGCTGTTTCCGGACGCCCAGGTCACCATCGGCCCCGTGATCGACAACGGCTTCTACTACGACTTCTCGTACAAGCGTCCTTTCACGCCCGAGGATCTGGCCGCCATCGAAAAGAAGATGGCCGAACTGGCCAAGAAGGACGAAGTCGTCACGCGCGAGGAATGGTCCCGCGACGACGCCGTCGAGTTCTTCAAGAGCATCGGTGAAAAGTACAAGGCCGAGATCATCGCCTCGATTCCGTCGAACGAACCGCTCAGCCTCTACCGCGAAGGCGACTTCATCGATCTGTGCCGCGGCCCCCACGTGCCGTCCACGGGCAAGCTGAAGGTCTTCAAGCTCATGAAGGTGGCCGGCGCCTACTGGCGCGGCGACAGCAAGAACGAGATGCTCCAGCGCATCTACGGCACGGCCTGGGCGACCAAGGACGAGCAGGAAGCGTACCTGCACATGCTGGAAGAGGCCGAACGCCGCGACCATCGCAAGATCGGCCGCGAGCTGGACCTGTTCCACTTCCAGGACGAAGCCCCCGGGCTGATTTTCTGGCACCCCAAGGGTTGGGCGCTGTGGCAGCAGGTGGAGCAGTACATGCGCTCCGTCTACCGCGACAACGGCTATCAGGAAGTGAAGGCGCCGCAGATCCTCGACATTTCGCTCTGGAAAAAGACCGGCCACTGGGACAACTACCGTGAAAACATGTTCACGACCGAGTCCGAAAACCGCGTCTACGGCCTGAAGCCCATGAACTGCCCGGGCCACGTGCAGATTTTCAATGCCGGCCTGCATTCCTATCGCGAACTGCCCCTGCGCTACGGCGAATTCGGCCAGTGCCATCGCAACGAACCCTCGGGTTCGCTGCACGGCATGATGCGCGTGCGCGGCTTTACGCAGGATGACGGCCACATTTTCTGTACCGAAGAACAGCTGCAGGACGAATGCGCCGACTTCACGGCGTTGCTGCAGAAGGTTTACCGCGACTTCGGCTTCACCGAGGTGCTGTACAAGGTTGCCACGCGCCCTGAAAAGCGCATCGGCACGGACGAGGTCTGGGATACGGCCGAAGCCGCCCTGATGGAAAGCCTGCGCCGCACGGGCTGCGAATTCGAGATTTCGCCGGGCGAGGGCGCGTTCTACGGTCCCAAGGTGGAATACACCCTGAAGGACGCCATCGGACGCCACTGGCAGTGCGGTACGATCCAGGTCGACTTCTCCATGCCCGTGCGTCTGGGCGCCGAGTATGTGGACCAGAATGACCAGCGTCGTCCGCCAGTCATGCTGCACCGCGCGATCCTCGGTTCGCTGGAGCGTTTTATCGGCATGCTGATCGAAAACCACGCCGGCGCCATGCCTCCCTGGCTGGCTCCGGTGCAGGCTGTCGTATGCTGCATTTCCGAACCTTCGGCCGATTATGCGGCTGAAATCACGCAAAGCCTGAAAAAACAAGGCTTTAGAGTAGAGTCCGATTTGCGTGGTGAAAAAATCACTCGTAAAATTCGGGAGCACAGCCTGCAAAAGGTGCCGTACATCCTCGTCGTCGGCGACAAGGAAAAGCAAAATGGCACCGTAGCCGTACGTGGACTGGGCGGATTGGACCTCGGAGCCATCGCATACGACGAATTCGTCGCGCGCTTGTCCGAGGACGTTTCCACCCGTCGCGACGTCAATCAACCTGATGGCAGCGCTGCTTAACATTTCTAGGAGCTTTCAACATCGCCACTGAAAAAGCCAATCGCATCAACGGTGAAATCCGCGTCCCCGAGGTGCGCCTGATAGGTCTGGACGGAGAACAGCTTGGTATCGTCAAGATCGCCGACGCCTTCCGTCTTTCCGAGCAAAACGACGTGGATCTGGTGGAAATCGCGCCGAACGCCGAACCGCCGGTCTGCCGTTTGATGGACTACGGCAAATTCAAGTACCAAGAGCAGAAGCGCCAAGCGGAAGCTCGTTCCAAGCAGAAGGTCATCCAGGTCAAGGAAGTCAAATTCCGGCCGGCCACCGACGAGGGCGACTACCAAGTCAAGCTGCGCAACCTGCGCCGCTTCCTCGAGGAAGGCGACAAGGCCAAGGTGACGCTGCGTTTCCGTGGCCGCGAAATGGCTCACCAGGAACTCGGTATGCGGGTGCTTGAACGTGTGCGCGACGATCTGCTGGAACTTGCCCAGGTCGAAGCCATGCCGAAGCTCGAAGGCCGTCAGATGGTCATGGTGCTGGCGCCGAAGAAGAAGGCTGTGCCTGCGGGCAAGCCTGAATCGGCTGCCTGAGTTCCTGCCGTAGCCTCCCCAGGGAGGCTGCGCCGCTCTTACTACCCGCCCGCGATTGCGCTGGCGGGTTCGCTAATTGGGCGGCTCTGCGCTACGATGTCATCAAGCCGCCTTCCCGCGAGGGAAGGCGGCGTCCGTTCAGGGTGTCGCGATGCACGTTTTGTTCGTTTTGGATCCCTTGCCGCTGCTCAAGGCGTACAAGGACAGCTCTGTCGCCATGATGCGCGCCCTCGTGGCGCGCGGCCATACGCTCAGCGTGGCCATGCAGGGCGATCTCTATATCGAGGAAGGCACGGTCAAGGCTGCGGCCACGCCCATCGAACTGGTCGCGGACGCCGATCTGCACGGCCACGACTGGTGGCGCGAGTCCGCTGCCCAGGATCTGCCGCTGGCGGAATTCGGTGCGGTGGTCATGCGCAAGGATCCGCCGTTCGACATGGAATACGTGTATTCCACGCATCTGCTCGAATACGCCGAAGCCCAAGGCGCCCGCGTCTTCAACAGCGGCGCCGCGATCCGGAATCATCCGGAAAAGCTGGCTATTACCGAAATCAGCGAGTTCACCGCGCCCACGCTGGTGACCCGCAGCATGGCTCGCCTGAAGGCGTTCCATGATGCCTACCACGATGTCATCGTGAAACCGCTGGACGGCATGGGCGGCACGGGCGTGTTCCGCCTGCAGCCCAAGGATCCCAACCTGAACGCCATCCTGGAAACGCTGACGGACAATGGCGCGCGCACCATCATGGCGCAGCGCTACATTCCCGATATCGTCAAGGGAGACAAGCGCATCCTGCTGATCGGTGGCGAGCCGGTGCCGTATTCCCTGGCCCGCATCCCGCTGGCTGGCGAGACGCGTGGCAACCTGGCGGCGGGCGGCCGCGGGGTGGCGCAGGAACTCTCCGCGCGCGACCGCGAGATCGCCGAGGCCGTGGCTCCCAAGCTCGCAGCCCGTGGCTTGCTGCTGGTCGGCCTGGATGTCATCGGTGATTACGTCACCGAAGTCAACGTGACCAGCCCCACCTGTTTCGTGGAAATCGCAGAGCAAACCGGGTTCGATGTCGCGGGCATGTTCGTCCAGGCATTGGAAAAAGCCGTGGCGACTCCCGCCGTTGCTGCCTGACCCACCCAGGATTCCTGTCATGACCACGGGTATTGTCATCGTCGTGCACGCGCCCCTGGGCGCGGCGATACGCGATTGCGCCAGCCACGTCATGGGCAATCTGGACGGCATGCTGGCCATCCACGACATCCTGCCTGAAGACCGGCCGGACGACTTGGCGCCGCGCGTCCTGAAGGACATCCTGGAGCAGGATCATGGCGCGGGCGTGCTGGTGCTGACCGACCTGATCGGCGCCACCCCCGCCAATATTTCCAAGCGAGCCGTCGCCGATGCCCAGGCGCAGGGCGTCCAGTGCTGTGTGCTGGCCGGTTTGAATACCCCGATGCTGCTGCGGGCCCTGACTTATCGCAATCTGCCTCTGGCCGAAACTCGCGAGAAGGCATTGGCCGGGGGGCTTCAGGGCGTCTTGCGTGTAGACTGACGGGCGGCAGTTTGCCCTATTATGTCGGCTATCGATTCTGGCCGATGGACGGTTCGACGTTTTGCTGCAATCAACACTGCGGCGTCATGCCGCAGCCACAATATTTCCTATGCCTAATACAGACATCGTCATCAGCAATAAACTGGGCCTGCATGCCCGGGCGGCTGCCAAGCTGACGCAGCTGGCCAGCAAGTTTTCCAGCGAGATTTTCATCTCGCGCGGCGCGCAGCGCGTGAACGCCAAGAGCATCATGGGCGTCATGATGCTGGCGGCCGGGCTGGGCGTGACGGTAAAGCTGGAAGCCTCGGGCAACGATGCCGAGCAGGCTCTTTCTGAAATTGAATCACTGTTCGACAGCAAATTCGGTGAGCAGGAATAGAATTTCTTCCGAATCCGCCGGCCTGAGCGCTGTTCAGGCCGGCTCGTCTACGACCCTTGATCACGTGCACAACGGGGCTGGCTCTGCCAGCCCCGTTGTGTGTCTGTACGGCAAAGGCGTCGCCAAGGGATACGCCATCGGCCGGGCGGTCGTCATGGGTGCGGCGGCACTGGAGGTCGCGCACTACCGCATCTCGCCCGAGGACGTGGCCGCGGAAAGCAGCCGGCTGACCGATGCGCTGGCCTCGGCGCAGCAGGAACTGCTGCAGCTGGCCGATACTTTGCCGGCCGATGCGCCGCGCGAGCTCGGCGCCATGCTCAACGTGCACAGCCTGCTGTTGGGCGATCCGCTGCTCGCCGAACAGACGCTGGCGCTGATTGCCGAACGCCATTACAACGCCGAATGGGCCTTGACGACCCAGGGACAGATCCTCGGCCAGCAGTTCGACGCCATGGAGGACGAGTACCTGCGCGAGCGCGGGGCCGACGTGCGCCAGGTCATCGAGCGTGTGCTGCACGTGCTGGCCGGGACTTCCGCGATCTTGCCCGACATGAGCCACATGGGCGGCGACGAAGCGCTGGTGGTCGTGGCTCATGACATTTCCCCCGCTGACATGCTGCGCCTGCGGGGCGGCCGCTTCGCCGCCTTCGTGACGGACCTGGGCGGCCCGACGTCGCATACCGCCATCGTGGCGCGCAGCATGGGCGTGCCCGCCGTGGTGGCCATGGGTAATGTGCGCGAATTGGTCCGCGACGGCGACATGCTGATCATCGACGGCGCGGCCGGCGCCGTGATCGTGAATCCGTCCAGCCGCATCCTCGACGAATACCGTCGCCGCCAGTCGGCTTATGCCGACGAGCGCGCCGAGCTGAGCCTGCTGCGCGACGAGCCCTCAGTCACCCTGGATGGCATAGACGTCGTCCTGCACGCCAATATCGAATTGCCCGAAGAGGCTGCCCTGGCGCTGGCTTCGGGCGCGCACGGCATCGGCTTGTTCCGCAGCGAATTCCTTTTCATGGGCCGCCCGGACCTGCCGGGCGAGGAAGAGCAGTACGAGGCCTATTCGTCGGTGGTCAAGGTGATGGCGGGGCGGCCCGTCACGATCCGCACGCTGGACATCGGTTCGGACAAGACGCTGGACGGCGAGGCTACCGTGGCCACCAATCCCGCGCTTGGACAGCGCGCCATCCGCTATTGCCTGGCGCGCCCCGAGATGTTCGCGACGCAGTTGCGCGCCATCCTGCGGGCTTCGGCGCACGGGCCGGTGCGCCTGCTGATTCCAATGATCGCCCACATGCATGAGGTCGTGGCGACCAAGGCGGCCATCGAATCCGCCCGCCGCGAGCTCGATGCCCGGGGGCAGGCCTATGCGCCCCACATGGAAGTGGGGGCCATGGTCGAGGTGCCCGCCATTGCCATCGCCATCGAACCCTTTGCGCAGGCGTTGGATTTTCTTTCCATCGGCACCAACGATCTGATCCAGTACACGTTGGCGATCGATCGCGGCGACCATGACGTGGCCGCCTTGTACGATCCGCTGCATCCGGCAGTGCTGCGCCTGGTTGCGCACACCATCAATGCAGGTGAACGAGCCGGCAAGCCCGTCGCCGTTTGTGGCGAGATGGCCGGAGATTCGCGCATGACCCGGCTGCTGCTGGGGTTGGGCCTGACCGAGTTTTCCATGCATCCGCAACAACTGCTGGACGTCAAGCGTGAAGTCCGGCGCGCGCACTCCAACGCTTTGCGCGTGAAAGTCGCCAGCGCGCTGAACCGCGCCTTGCCGGTGGACCTGGACGAGTTGGGTCCTGGCTGAAGCGCAACTGGGCTACGCCTGGGCCGTGAAATGAAAAAGCCCGAGACCGCAAAGGTCTCGGGCTTTTTTTCCTGTATCGCAACCACTCGCCGCCATCCAGGAGGCGCCAGCGGCGCCCCGTGGATGGGCTTAGCTGTGGTATGCCGATTCGCCGTGGCTGGTGACGTCCAGGCCTTCGCGCTCCTGATCTTCCGGCACGCGCATGCCGCACAGGGCATTGGCGATCTTGTAGGCGATCCAGGCCACCACGCCGGACCAGACGATGGTCAGCAGCACGCCTTCCAGCTGGACCCACAACTGGTGGCCGATCATGCCGGGCTCGGCCAGGCCGGGGCCGCCGAGGATCTGCGCATTGAACACGCCGGTCAGCAGGGCGCCGACAATGCCGCCCACGCCGTGCACGCCAAACACGTCCAGCGCGTCATCGGCACGCAGCAGGCGCTTCAGGCCATTCACGCCCCAGACGCAGACGATGCCAGCGACGACCCCAATGATCAGCGCGCCCACGGGCCCAACCAAGCCGGCGGCCGGCGTAATGCCAACCAGGCCGGCGACAGCGCCCGAGGCAGCGCCCAGCATCGAGGGCTTGCCCTTGACGGCCCATTCGGTAAACAACCAGGACAGCACGGCGCCCGCGGTCGCGATCATCGTGTTGAAGAAGGCCAGCGTGGCATTTTCATTGGCGGCCAGCGCTGAGCCCGCGTTGAACCCGAACCAGCCCACCCACAGCAGCGCCGCACCCACGAAGGTCATCGGCAGATTGTGCGGTTGCATGGCTTCGCGGCCGTAACCCACGCGCTTGCCGACGACGTATGCGCCCACCAGGCCGGCTACGCCAGCGTTGATGTGCACAACGGTGCCGCCCGCGAAGTCCAGTGCACCCTTGGCATTGAGCAGGCCCGGCGCCGTTTCGGACGCGAACCACACCATATGCGCGATCGGCACGTAGGCGAACGTGAACCAGATCACGGTGAAGACCAGCACGGCCGAGAAGCGGGCACGTTCAGCGAAGCTGCCCACGATCAGCGCGCACGTGATGCCGGCGAACGTTGCCTGGAACGAGGCGAACAGCAGTTCGGTCAGCGAGTTCGACATGGCGTACTTGCCGTCGGACGGCGTGAACATGCCGGAGAAGAAGGCGCGCGACAGGCCGCCGAAGAAGGCATTGCCCTCGGTGAATGCGAGGGAATAACCGTAGATGAACCAGAGCACCAGGCCCAGCACAAACGTGCACAGCACTTGCAGCAGCACGGACAGCACGTTCTTGCTGCGTACCAGGCCGCCGTAGAACATCGCCAGACCGGGTACGGCCATCATCAATACAAGCAGGGTAGAGACGAGCAACCAGGAGATATCTGCTTTATCCATTTTCAGGCTCCATTGAGTCTTTATTTAT
Source organism: Achromobacter sp. D10 (assembly GCF_035282245.1). Classification (NCBI taxonomy): domain Bacteria; kingdom Pseudomonadati; phylum Pseudomonadota; class Betaproteobacteria; order Burkholderiales; family Alcaligenaceae; genus Achromobacter; species Achromobacter sp. D10. The sequence continues at coordinate 104,485 of NZ_JAYJLE010000016.1, read as the reverse complement.
TTACAGCGCAGCTTCGCCGGCTTCACCTGTTCTGATACGGATCACTTGTTCGAGCGGGGCGGCGAAGATCTTGCCGTCGCCGATCTTGCCGGTGCGGGCTGCCTGTTCGATCGCTTCAATGACCTGATCGACGAGGTGGTCGGGCACGGCGGCCTCGACCCTCAGCTTGGGCAGGAAATCAACGGCGTACTCGGCGCCGCGGTAGAGCTCGGTATGGCCTTTCTGGCGGCCAAATCCCTTGACTTCGGTGACAGTCAGACCCTGGACGCCGATCCCGGATAGAGCCACCCGCACTTCGTCGAGCTTGAAGGGCTTGATGATGGCGATGATGAGTTTCATGGCATTTCCTCTCATGGTTGCACGTTGGCTTCGTCTATCAAGCAAATTCCGTGCCATGTCGTGCAAAGCCCAGCGGGGCGGGAGGGGGCTCTGGAGTTGTGCCTGTTTGCACCAATTTGGTGCTTCATGCACGGGTGGGCGGCATCAAGTTGGTGCGGCGCGCAAGCCCGTGGGGCATGCAACAAGATATGTTTTGCGTTCGATATTTGTAGCAAATTGATGCGGAATTTATTGCGGTTTATGTTGGCATGTGCGCTGAGATTGGGCCATTGCCGCCGCCTAGTGGCTGCCCGCAGAGCCTTGCTGGCCGGGCTTTCGGGGCAAACGGCCGGGCGCCACGGAGCGCGCCGGCAGCCCTCGGAGTCGGCTTGATCGGAAGGCGCGCGTGATACCGGGGTTTACACGCATCGGCTTGTTGCCGAGAGGCGGGTGCAGAAGAATCAATACCAGTTCAAGCCTGTCCCTGAACAGCTTGGGCCACAGGCGGAGGTCCGGTACCACGGGTCTGCCGCAGGAAAGCAAGAACGGGAAGGGGCAGTCATGAATATCCACCGCAAGGCTTTCTGCATTCTGGCCCTGGCCGCGTCGCTTGCCGCGCTGGCCGGCTGCAACAAGAGTGAAGACAAGGCCGCAGCGCCAGCCGCCACCGCGCCTGCGCCCGCTGCCCCGGCTCCGACTCCGGCTACTCCCGTCCCACCCGCGACTTCTCCTTCCACGGCCGCCCCGTCCGGGGCCGCCTCGGCGTCCGTTCCGGCCGAATGCGAGGCCTATGCCGCCAAGGTCAATGCCTGCATGGACAAATTGGGCAGTGGCAATCCGGCTGCCGCCGCGATAAAGGAGCAGCTCGACGCAGCCAAGACGCAGTGGGGGTCAGTGAGCGACAAGACGCAGTTGGCCGCGCAATGCAAGCAGTCCTCGGACATGTTCACGCAGTCGGCAAGCCAAATGGGTTGCCCGTAACGATGTTGGTAGGGGGTTGCCGCCATGGCAGCCCGGTTTTCTCCTGTGCTTTGAAGGGCGGTCACCGCATGCGGCCCGCCCTCTTTTTTTGTGGCGAGGCGACCCTTTTTTCGCCGCTGGCCCGGATAGCGCGGCTCCGACGCACTACACTTGAGGCATCAAGAACACAGTGAGGCAGTCATGAACAATCGCACCCAGTGGATGGAAGACATCCAGAAGAACATCTCGGACCTGATCGCCCGCAGTCCGGCCGCGGATGTGGAGCGCAATGTGCGCGCGATGATGACGCAGGCATTCTCCAAGCTGGATCTGGTCACGCGCGAAGAATTCGATGTCCAGGCCGATCTGCTGGCGCGCACCCGCGCCCGGGTGGATCAGCTGGCCGCACAGGTGCAGCAGTTGGAGGCGCGCCTGTCCGCGCTGGACAAGTAAGGCTGCTGCCGGCCCGCCGCGGCCGGGCAGCAATCTCTCCGGAAACGGCCGCGTTCAGCGGCCGTCTTCATTTGCCGCAGGGAATCAGGCGATGGGGCGCGAGTGAACCTTTTGTCCCGGTCGTCGCCTCGCCGACGCTGTCTTTGCGGATACTGGCGAACCCAGCCTTTTCCCGGAGACCGTCTTGACGCTAGCTGTTCTTGCCAGCAGGGCCCTATGCGGCCTTGATGCCCATGCGGTGCGGGTGGAATCGCACCTGGGCCCGGGTCTGCCTAGCTTCAATGTGGTTGGCCTGCCGGATGCCGAAGTGCGCGAAAGCCGCGAACGGGTGCGCGCGGCCATTCTCAATAGCGGCTTCGAGTTCCCGCCAGGCAGGATCACCGTCAATCTTTCCCCCGCGGACATACCCAAGGAATCGGGGCGTTTCGATCTGCCCATTGCCCTCGGTCTGCTGCTTGCCTCCGGCCAGCTAGCGGCGCCGGTCGCCGGCCAGGATCCGGAATCGCCCGTTCAGGATCCGACCCTTGCGGACCTGGTCCTGGCCGGAGAACTGTCCTTGACCGGCGCGCTGGTACCTGTTGCCGCGCCCTTGGTCATCGCGTTGAGCGTGGCCCGCGAGGCTCCCGGCGCCACGCTTATCCTGCCCGCGGGTAGCGCCGAGCAGGCGGCCTGGGTGCCGGGCCTGCGAGTGCTGTCCGCGCGCAGTCTGGCCGATGTCGCCGCGCATGCAAGCGGCGCGTGCCTGTTGCCGGACGCCGTGCCCGAGCCCTGGCCGGCGGCGGCGTCGGGGCCGTGTCTATCGGACGTGCGGGGCCAGCCGGGCGCGAGGCGGGCGCTGGAAGTGGCCGCGGCTGGCGGTCACAGCCTGTTGATGATCGGCCCCCCGGGCGCCGGCAAGAGCATGCTGGCGGCCCGATTGCCAGGGTTGTTGCCGCCGCTTGCGCGCAGCCAGGCGCTCGAGGTGGCGGCGGTGGCGGCGCTGGCGGGCCTCTCCGACGCCCCGCCGGGCCAACCGCCGTTCCGGGCGCCGCACCATTCCGCCACGGCGGCGGCGCTGGTGGGAGGCGGCAGCCGTCCGCGCCCGGGCGAGATCAGTCTTGCTCATCACGGTGTGCTGTTCCTGGACGAACTGCCGGAATTCAGCCGGCGCACGCTCGAAGCGCTGCGTGAGCCCCTGGAGACGGGCAGGGTGGTCATCGCTCGCGCCCTGAGATCAACGCAGTTTCCCGCCCGTTTCCAGCTGGTGGCGGCCATGAACCCATGCCCTTGCGGGTGGCGCGGCCACCCCGGGCGGGCCTGCGCCTGCACGCCGGATCAGGTGGCGCGCTACGCGGGCAAGATCTCCGGTCCCTTGCTGGACCGCATCGACCTGCATGTGGCGTTGCCGCCATCCGACCCCGAATGGATGGGCAAACCACCCGGCGAGCCGTCGGAGCCGGTCCGGGAGCGCGTGGCGCGTTGCCGCCAGCGGCAGCAGGCACGCCAGGGCAAGGCCAACGCCGCTTTGGCGGGGGCAGAGCTGGACGAGCATTGCCGCCTGGACGGCGAGGCGCAGGCGTTGCTGCTGCAAGCCATGCGGCGCCTGGCTGGCTCGGCCCGCGCCATGCATCGCGCGTTGCGGGTGGCGCGCACGATAGCCGACCTGGAAGGGGAGGACTCCCTGGGTGCCCGGCATATTGCCCAGGCCGTGCAGTACCGCAGGTCGGGCGTATGATGGCTGGCGCCTGAACGGCCAGTGGCACGCCAGGCATTGCCCGCCGCTTGACTCGACAAAATGCGGGAAATCACCATATAATCAAAGGCTTTCCTGGATCTGGGTCATTTGGGCCCGCCCTGGAAAGAATCCGTGTGGCAGCAATGCCGGCGGAAAGTGCTGTAGAAGCACCCCCAGAAGTACCCCAGAAGTACCCCCCAGAAGTGGCAACAGGTACCTCAAGTTTTGCCGCCATGAACGGCTTCATCAGCCTTTCATGCGTCAAGCACCTGGCGTCATGTAAATCAACAATGAGTGTTTAGTTTAGGGAATCAACATGCCCAAGATGAAAACCAAGAAAAGCGCTTCCAAGCGCTTTAAGGTTCGCGGCAGCGGCTCCATCAAGCGCGGTCAGGCGTTCAAGCGCCACATTCTGACCAAGAAGACCACCAAGGCCAAGCGTCAACTGCGCGGCTCCACGGCGGTCCATGAATCCAACGTGGCCTCCGTCAAGGCCATGATGCCTTTCGCTTGATCTAAGGGAGATCTACTATGCCTCGCGTCAAACGCGGCGTAACCGCCCGCGCACGTCACAAGAAAGTCATTGCCGCCGCCAAGGGTTACCGTGGCCGCCGCGGTAATGTGTTCCGTATTGCCAAGCAAGCGGTCATGCGCGCTGGCCAATACGCCTACCGCGACCGCCGCAACAAGAAGCGCACGTTCCGTGCCCTGTGGATCACGCGTATCAACGCCGCCGTCCGCGAACACGGCGTCAGCTACAGCGTGTTCATCGCTGGCCTGAAGAAGGCTTCGATCGAACTCGACCGTAAGGTTCTGGCCGACCTGGCCGTGCGCGACAAGGCCGGCTTTGCCGCCATCGTGCAGCAAGCCAAGGCTGCCTTGGCTGCCTGATCGCGCTTTAACTCATCGCGCATCGCTGCAAACGGGGCTGTAATGGCCCCGTTTGCGTTTTGAAGGCTGGATTTCATGACTCAAACGGTTGACGACCTGGTCTCCCAGGCGCAAGAACGCTTCGCCGCGGCCTCCGACGCCGCCGCGCTGGAAAATGCAAAGGCTCGGTTCCTGGGCAAGGAAGGCGCGCTGACGGTGCTGCTGAAAGCCCTGGGCAAGCTCGAACCCGAGCAGAAGCGCGAGATGGGCGCCCGGATCAATCAGGCCAAGCAAAAGGTCGAAGAGCTTCTGAACCTGCGCCGCGCCGCGCTGGCTCAGGCCGAACTGGACGCCCGCCTGGCATCCGAAACCATTGACGTCACCCTCCCGGGCCGCGGTCGCGCGCCGGGCGGCATCCATCCGGTGACCCGGACCTGGGAACGTGTTGAAGAGATCTTCCGTTCCATAGGCTTCGACGTGGCCGACGGCCCCGAAGTGGAAAACGACTGGACCAATTTCACCGCTTTGAACAACCCGCTGGATCATCCGGCGCGTTCCATGCAGGACACCTTCTACGTCGACATGAACGACGCGGACGGCCTGCCTTTGCTGCTGCGCACGCACACCAGCCCCATGCAGGTGCGCTATGCGCGCATGCACAAGCCGCCCATCAAGGTCATCGCGCCCGGGCGCACCTACCGTGTCGACAGCGACGCCACGCACTCGCCCATGTTCCACCAGGTGGAGGGGCTCTGGATCGCCGAGGACATCTCGTTTGCTGACCTGAAGGGTGTGTACACCGATTTCCTGCGCTGCTTTTTCGAGACCGACGACCTGGCCGTGCGTTTCCGCCCGTCGTTTTTCCCGTTCACGGAACCTTCCGCCGAAATCGACATGATGTTCACCTCGGGTCCGAACCGCGGTCGCTGGCTGGAGATTTCCGGCTCGGGCCAGGTGCACCCGCAGGTGGTGCGCAACTTCGGCCTTGATCCCGAGCGCTACATCGGCTTTGCCTTCGGTTCCGGACTTGAGCGCCTGACCATGTTGCGCTACGGCGTCAACGATCTGCGCCAGTTCTACGAAGGCGATTTGCGCTTCCTGCGCCAGTTCAACGAATAACAGACGGCTGATCATGCAATTTCCCGAATCCTGGCTGCGTACGCTGGTCAATCCCGCGATCGCCACCGATGAACTTGCACACCGGCTTACCATGGCCGGCCTGGAAGTCGAAGACACCGTGCCCGCCGCGCCCGCTTTCAGCGGCGTGGTCGTGGGTCACATCGTCGACATCGCGCCGCATCCCGACGCCGACAAGCTGCGCGTCTGCAAAGTGGACGACGGTTCTGGCGAACTGCTGCAGATCGTGTGCGGCGCGCCCAATGCCGCGGCTGGCCTGAAAGTGCCGCTCGCGCGCGTCGGCGCCGAGCTGCCTGGCGGCATGAAGATCGGCGTAGCGAAGATGCGCGGCGTGCAGTCGTCGGGCATGCTGTGCTCGGCTCGCGAACTGGGCCTGTCGCAAGACCATGCCGGCCTCCTGGAACTGCCGGCTGACATGAAGCCCGGGCAATCGATCCGTGAAGCGCTGGACCTGGACGACACGCTCTTCACCCTGAAGATGACGCCCAACCGCGCCGACTGCCTGTCCATTCTGGGCGTGGCGCGCGAAGTGGCTGCCCTGACGGGCGCGCCGCTTTCGGTGCCCACCGCCGTCGCCGTGCCCGTTACGCTGGACGAACGCCTGCCGGTGAAGGTCGAAGCGCCTGATCTGTGCGGCCGTTTCGGCGGCCGCGTGATTCGTGGCGTCAATGCCCGTGCCGCCACGCCCGAATGGATGAAGACGCGGCTGGAGCGCGCAGGCCAACGTTCGGTATCTGCGTTGGTGGACATCTCCAACTACGTCATGCTGGAACTCGGCCGCCCGTCGCACGTGTTCGATCTGGACAAGATCCGCGGCGACCTCAGCGTGCGCTGGGCCCGCGAAGGCGAAACGCTCGAACTGCTGAACGGCCAGACCGTTGCGCTGGACTCGAAGGTCGGCGTGGTCGTGGCCGGCGATCAGGTGGAAAGCCTGGCCGGCATCATGGGCGGCGAAGCGACCGCCGTCACGCTGGACACCCGCAACATCTATCTGGAAGCCGCGTTCTGGTGGCCGCAGTCGCTCGCCGGCCGCGCGCGCCGCTACAAATTCAGCTCGGAAGCCAGCCACCGGGGCGAGCGGGGCGTGGATTACGCGACCATCCCCGAGCACATCGAATTCATCACGCGCCTGATCATCGACATCTGCGGCGGACAAGCCGGTCCGCTGGACGACCAGATCATCAACCTGCCCAAGCGCGAACCCGTGCGCATGCGCCTCGCGCGCTGCCATCGCGTGCTGGGCGTGCCTGTCACGCAAGCCGAAGTCGCCAAAATTTTCGGCAGCCTGGGCCTGGATTTCCAGACCGAAGGCGATGACTTCATCGTCACGCCGCCTTCCTATCGCTTCGACCTGGTGCTGGAAGAGGACCTGATCGAAGAAGTGGCCCGCATCTATGGCTTCGAGAACATTCCGGCGGAACCGCCCATGGCGCGCGCCAAGATGTACTCGCAGCCCGAGGTCCGCCGTGGCGCGCACGCGCTGCGCCGCTTGGCCGCTGCGCAGGATTACCAGGAAGTCGTTAACTACAGCTTCGTCGAAGCCGACTGGGAACGCGACTATGCCGGCAACGAGACGCCGGTGCGCCTGGTCAACCCGATCGCCAGCCATCTTTCGGTCATGCGCTCGAGCCTGATCGGCGGCCTGGTCGCCAACGTGCGCCACAACGCCAATCGCAAGCAGACTCGCGTGCGTGTGTTCGAGCTGGGGCGGGTGTTCCTGCGCGACGCATCCGCGCAGGACGGTCCGCTGGAAGTGGCCGGTGTGCGCCAGCCCATGAAACTGTCGGGCGCGGCCTGGGGGCCGGCGGTGGAAGAGCAGTGGGGCGTCGCAACGCGCCAGGTGGACTTCTATGATGTGAAGATGGACGTCGAGGCGCTGTTTGGTGCGCGCGGCGACCGTCTGCGCTTCGAAGCGGCCTCGCATCCTGCCCTGCATCCTGGCCGCAGCGCCCGCATCGAACTGGACGGCAAGCTGGTCGGCTGGGTCGGCGAGCTGCATCCGCGTTGGGCCCAGCAAGCCGATCTGGCGCACGCGCCTGTCGTGTTCGAACTGGACGTGGCCGCGCTATCTGAAGGCGAAATGCCCCAGGTACGCGAGCTGTCGCGCCAGCCTGTGGTGGTGCGCGACCTGGCGCTGTGGGTCGATGCCCACGTGTCGGTGCAATCCATGCTCGACACCGTTGCTGCGGCCGTGAAGGCGGACCCGCAGTTGTCGGTGGTGCAGGACGCGCGCGTGTTCGACGTGTGGCGCGAGAAGGCCCAAGGCAGCGAGCCCGTCGCCGAGAAAAGCCTTGCTTTCCGTTTCTGGCTACAGGACACTGAGGTCACACTGGACGAGCCCCGGGTGGCGGATTGCCTGGCTCGCATCAAGGAAGCCTTGGTGGCTGCGCATGGCGCCCGCCAACGCGCTTGAACCATGGGGAACAGTATGCTTGCTGCCGAGCCGCGCACTCTGACCAAGGCTGAACTGGCCGAACTGCTCTTCGAGCGGGTCGGCCTGAACAAGCGCGAAGCCAAGGACATCGTTGATACCTTCTTCGAGGAAATCCGCGATGCCTTGGCGCGCGGAGATTCTGTCAAGCTGTCCGGCTTCGGCAATTTCCAGGTGCGCGACAAACCGCCGCGCCCTGGCCGCAATCCCAAGACCGGCGAGACCATCCCCATCGCCGCGCGCCGCGTCGTTACTTTCCACGCGAGCCAAAAGCTCAAGAGCGTGGTGGAGCAGGCGGCCCCCGCGGCATCCGATGCCGAGGAGTGATACGCTTTGTCGGCAATTGTTATCGGCGCCTGACGCATCGCGGCATAAAATCTCCTTATGACACGTACCGAATCCACCGTTACCTTACCGCCCATTCCCGCCAAGCGTTACTTCACCATCGGTGAAGTCAGCGACCTGTGTGGCGTCAAGCCCCATGTCTTGCGGTATTGGGAACAGGAATTCACGCAGCTCAAGCCGGTGAAGCGGCGCGGCAATCGGCGCTACTACCAGCATCATGAAGTGCTGCTGATCCGCCGCATCCGTTCGCTGCTGTATGAGCAAGGCTTCACGATCAGCGGCGCGCGCAATCGCCTGGGCGATGCACGCGACGTGCCGCACGATCAGGATGCCGCAGTGCGCCTCTCGGGCGCCGAGATGCAAGCATTGCGCAACGAGCTGGGCAACGTCTCGACGATGCTGGCCGAAGCCTTGGGCACTGCGGCAAACGCTGCAGGCGCAAGCGCCGGCAACGTCAGCCCCGCAGCCTGATCGCCGGCGCATCGGTTTCTCCATATTGTTTGAACGCAGTACCTGCAACGCGCGGCGCAAGCCGCGCGTTGCATTGAGCAGTACCTCGCGCAGCATGCATCGATGCGCATGCGGTTGATGCAATCGATGAACGCAGCGCGAAAATTTTTTTGAGTATTCAGCACTTTTTTTGCACGAATGCGTGCAAACAATTTTTTGTTCTGCTATACTCTTTTTCTTTCGGGGCGTAGCGCAGCCTGGTAGCGCACTTGCATGGGGTGCAAGGGGTCGCGAGTTCGAATCCCGCCGTCCCGACCAGCAATACCCTAGGGGGTTAGTGATGAAAATCACTAACCCCCTTTCTCTTTTGTTTTTCCTTTTGCGTAGCTTTGCGTGTCTTCTTCATCACGCGTATTGCCCGTTAAGCATCCCTCCTCGCGAGCGTATGCGTTGCAGTCGCTGCAACTTTGTCGGCGTACTCGATTAACTTGCCGAGTTTGGCCGCAGGGTAGTGCAGCGACGTCGGTGCATCAAGCCACAATGCGCATGTCTGCCGAGAGTCCACGGCGACTTTCCGCAGCTTCACTTCGTTTGCCATCCGCGCAGCCGCTAGAAAAGACCGATCATGAAGCTATCCCGGGTGGCATGGGCAGGCCTTCCACCACGGCGAGTTTTTCCATGGCATTTTCCAAGATGGCGCGTGCCTGGCCGGCTGCCCGCTGCAAATCACTGTGCAGTCGGGCATCGTCCGCGTTACGTGACGCGCATTGGGCGCTGTAGCGTTCGAAGCTTCCCACCATTATTAAAAGGTCTGCCAGATGCTTTGGGCATTCGCACGCCAAACCGCTGCCGGAGGCCATGATGGTCAGGAGCGCGTCTTCGTCGAAGCGAATTCCGGGCATCTGAGGCTGTTGGTGCGGAGGAAGACGATCTCCAGCCAGGGCCGAGCGGCATAAGAGGGCCAATTCGCTTATATCGGCTGGGACGCGCGCGACCAAGCAGTCCTTGGCGCGGAGTGCCCGAATGGTCGCGCTGGCGCAGAACCGATAGAGCACCACAACGGCGACTGCGCCCCAGATCTTCTTGGTTTCGGCTATCAGTGGAATCGCGCTGTCGTGCAATTCCGACTGTTCGATGACTAGAACCTCTACGTTGGCGTTTGGCGGTTGCTGAACCGCCTGCTCTAGATGAGTGCAGCTGTACTCCAGTACCAGATCTGTTCCAACGCGCGCACTGCCGGAAAGACGGTTCGCAAGATTACCTCCGACTATCCCGATTCGAACTGGTCCGAGGGCATCGGGCGGCGTGCGTGTGGCGTTGCACAGGTCCTGGAGCTGGTTGTCAGGCATCAGGGCCAGTACGCCAATTGCATGGCCCTGGTCCACCAACTGCTTCAACAAGCTTAATTTGCGGACCTGCTCAGCGGAATACAAACGCTGTCCTCGCTCCGATCTCTCGGTATTGGAGAGGTTGTAGCGGCGTTCCCAAACGCGCAGTGTTTCCGGGGAAAGTCCCGCGAGGCGTGCGGCCGCGCCGCTTCGATAGGCGACTTGCTTTTGTTCCGGGGAAGAAGTCTTGGATGCCATGTCTGTCCCTATGCTGTTTGACCCGATTTTGAACCGGTTTGTTTTGATTTTAGCGGGTCATTTTGTGGACGACAAAAAAGCTTGCGCGTAAATTTATTTGCAAGCGGTTCAACTGGGCCGCTCGATACCGTGACCAGGGGGAGCCGCCTTGACTATGCGGCCCCTTGCCAATGAAAGGAGTCAATTATGAAACGCGTCCTGACCACCATCTCGTTCGCTTTGGCTGTTGGCACTGCACACGCTGCCGACATCGTTGATACCGCGAAGTCAGCCGGTTCCTTCAATACCTTGGTTACGGCGGTGCAAGCGGCGGGCCTTGTAGATACGCTAAAAGGACCGGGGCCGTTCACAGTGTTCGCGCCGACCGATGACGCATTCGCCAAGATCCCCAAAGATAAACTCGACGCACTACTGAAAGACAAGGCGGCATTGACCAAAGTCCTGACCTATCACGTCGTGCCAGGCAAAGTGCTGGCAAAGGACGTCAAGGCCGGTACTGTGAAGACTGTTGAAGGAGGCTCGTTGACCGTGGCCGTAACTGGTGGGCAGGTCAGTGTGGACAATGCCAAGGTAATAAAGACGGACGTGGCGGCGGACAATGGTGTGATTCACGTTATAGATACGGTGGTGATGCCCAAGTAGCGGGTATCTCGTTTTCGAGCGAGGCCGCTCGAGCGGCCAGCACCTCCAACCGGTCGCTACGCAAGGGCCCGCCACACAACGTCGCGGGCCCTTCCGGTTAAATTCATAAAAGTCTTCGAGGGGTGCGGTCCGCATGGCAACGTGATACCCCTACGATGAGTCGCCGGAAGAAAAATCACTTAAAAGAAAACGGCCGCCCGAATGCAGCGCCGCGTTCTCAGTGCCAAAGGACGAAGGAGAGGGATCGTTGATGTATGTCGTGCTGTGGAGCTTGCTGGCCCTGGCCGCGTTTGCTGGCAGTGTGTTCTTGCTCTGGACTCGGCCGTTTCAATTCAAGGACCAGGGTGCCGGGCCCGACTATCGGCCGTCTGCCGGCCTCGCAGGAGCTTTGATGATGGTCGCCATCCTAGCGTTGGTCATTGCGTTGGCGCAATGACGTGAAAGCTCTGGCGGTGGCTTTCGGGTCGTCCTGATGGCTTGGTTAAGATAAGGCCCATTTCATTGACATGCCTGCCTGATGCCTCCATTCCCACGCACATCGCTGATCAAAAAGATATCCGCCAGCAAAATCACACTGCTGTTGATCGTATCCAATATCGCCGTGTACCTCGCGGCCGGATTTCTGGATACGCGGGCGTTCGAAAGCCTGAGCCACGACTCTTTCCTGATCGACTGGGGCGGAAACGTGCCGGCATTGACGTTGTCTGGCGAGTACTGGCGCCTATTCACAAGTATGTTCCTGCATGTGGGCTTTCTGCATCTGGCGGTCAACATGCTGGCGCTCTGGTCGCTGGGTATGATTCTGGAGGCCCGCATGCGCCCCTTGGTGTTTCTGGGCGTATATATGCTGGCGGGGCTGTGCGGCAGCCTGGTCACGGCGCTTTGGCATCGTGATGAGTTGTTCCTGAGTTGCGGCGCGTCCGGCGCTATCCTGGGAATTTTTGGAGCTGCCATCCTCTATGGCCTGCACGACCGCCGCGAGGGGCGACCACACATTCCGCCAGCCAATCTCCTATTCAGCCTGGTACTGACCTTTGGCGCTGGTTTTGCCCTCGACATCGACAATGCCGCGCACCTTGGGGGCCTGCTGGCCGGAGCGCTGCTGGCGGGTATCGCGTTATGGACCGAGCGTATGCGGCCCATGGCGGCGGTGGCTGTGTTGATCTCCACGGCTTTGATCGTTGGCGCGGCGCTGGCGGGAGTGACCTTCCATTATCATGACCGAAGCATGCAGGAGCAGATTGCAGCCGCGCGGTTTGAGCGCACCTTGGCGAGCATGGGCTTGTTGCAGCCCGCCAGAGCGCTCTCTGGCGCGCTGAGCCTCGACGAGTGTGCCGCCCGCGCGTTGTCCGAGGCCGCGCAGAGCGCGCGCGCTATCCCGGACCTGAGGCGCTGTGCCAAGCTGGACAACGGATATCAGCGCTTGTTGGCAGAGTTCATGCCGCAGCGGTATCAACGTTGCCTCGTTCAGACCGCGCAATTGCAGCAGCTGTACCCCGATGCGGCGACGCGCAAGGCATTGGCCGGGATAGAGCAGTATTGCGACATGCAGACCCGTATCTATGCCGCCATCTTTCAGGATCAAGCCGTCGGGCTCAACGTGGAGAAGGCCCAGCACGCGCGTCTCTTGACGAGGTTCCTGGTGGATGGCGGAAAGAATTTCCGGACGGATTCCGCTCCGTTGCAGGCGCAGGCGCATGCCCTGCAGGCCTTGCTCAGGCGGCCGGGTGAGTTGGCCTTCGAGATTGTGCGGCGTTCAGGTTGCCCATACTGGAGTTGCGCGCGCTAGCGTTGCGCTCGATCTCGCAGGAGGGGGGGCTCGCTATTGAGAGGCTTCATGCGCGTGAACGTGTCCAGGGAGGGCTCCAGATCGATACCCAAGGGGCCGAGGCGCGGAGCCAGCGCCCGGGCGTTGCGCGCGAGCTGCTCGTTATCGGGCAACTCGCCATTGACCGCCACGATGACGCGATTGCCCGTCTGCAGATTGAAGAACGTTCCGAACACCGCCGCATAGGTCGCCGACTCGCGCTCATACAGTTGGCTATTGGTGAACGTATTCGCCACCGCCACGCCGCCCGGCGCGAGGATGCCGCGCACGTGCTGCAGGAACTCCAGCGTCATCAGGTGTTCGGGGATGTAGTCGACGTCGAACGCGTCCAGCATCACCATGTCGTATTGCTGCCCGTCGCGATGGGCGCGTTCAATGTACGCTCGGCCGTCTTCCAGGAATAGGCGTTGCCTGGAGCCCTGCTGGTAGCCGAAGTAGCGCGCCGCGACGGCGCCCACCGCGGGATCGATTTCCACGGTATCGACAACCGTGCCGGGCAGGAGCCTGGCCAGGGTGTTCTGCAGCGTGGCGCCGCCCAGTCCGACGATCAGGATGTTTCTCGGCTTGGGGTGGAGGTAGAGCGCGGTCATCATCATGCGCGTGTAGGAAAACACCAGTTGCCCGGGGTGCTCCAGGCTCATGCAGGTCTGGCGACCGATGTCGTGCATGGAGTTGAAATTCATGCAGCGCTCGCCGTTTTCCTCGAATACCAGCAGTTTGCCGAACTGCGAGTCTTCGCTATGGATCAGCTGCGGGCCGCCATTGCCCCGCAGCAGCAGCAATGCTGCCCCAGCGATGACGAGTGCGAGTACGGTACGGCTGGCAATGCGGAACATAGGGCGGAGGGCGATAAGCAAGGGACGCGTCATCGTATCCTGCTCGGGGAGCGGCCGCGCGGCGTCCGGGGGAGGATGGCCTCGGGACATTAGAAATCAGCGATCGTTTTTATTGAAAGATTCGTTCTATATATTTCATTTCCTTAAATACTTGGCTCTCCTTAGAATTTTGCTCGAAACGGGACGCATGGATTCCCGTTCGAAAAATCAGAGGAGACCCGCATGTTCTACGATCCCGTCCCGAGGATTCAGGCCAGCGTATATGCCCGGCTGCCCGACGAGTTGAAGTGGCAAGGCCAGGACCTGAACGAGTGGGTCGCCGGCCAGCCGCAGGGCAATCCGCCGCGCTCGTTGCTCGAAGGGCCTTCCTTCGGGCCGGACGGCCTGCTGTATTGCGTGGACGTCATCAACGGCCGCATCCTGCGCGTCGATGCGCGCGGCGAGTTCGAGCCGCTGGCGCAGTACGACGGCTGGCCCAATGGCCTGAAGTTCCATCGCGACGGGCGCATTTTCATTGCCGACTACAAGCACGGCATCATGCAGTTCGACCTTGAACGCCGCGAGCTGCGGCCGGTGCTCGAGCGCTACAACATCGAGCGCTTCAAGGGAGTGAACGACCTGTTCTTCTCGCAGGCGGGCGACCTGTACTTCACCGACCAGGGCATGACCGGCTGGCAGGACCCGACCGGACGCCTGTTCCGCTTGCGCCCGGACGGACAGCTGGATTGCCTGCTTGATTGCATACCCAGTCCCAACGGCCTGGTCATGGACCTGGACGAGCACGCGCTGTATGTCGCCGCGACGCGGGCCAATGCGATCTGGAAGGTGCCGCTGCTGCGCAATGGTCAGGTCGGCAAGGTCGGCACCTTTATCCAGATGTCGGGAGGCGGCGGTCCGGACGGACTGGCTCTGGACGCGCGCGGAGGCCTGTGCATCGCCCACGTGGGCCTGGGCACGGTTTGGTGCATGGACCCGCTGGGCCAGCCGGCCCTGCGCATCCAGTCGCCTGAGGGGCTGCACACAACCAATGTGGCCTTTGGCGGGCCTGGCGGACGCACGCTCTACATCACCGAGTCCAGTTCGGCCTGCATCCTGCGCGTTGACCTGGACGTGGCGGGCAAGCCCATGTACCTGCCGGCGCCCGATGCGCAGGCTCTCTGAGTACCACATACCCCAACTACCAAAAGGACGGAACAGATGGATCAGGCAATTGTGCTGGGCGCGGGCACCATGGGGGCCGACGTTGCCGCCGGCTTTCATGCCGCCGGTTGGCGAGTGTGGCTGGTGGAGCCCGACGCGGCTGCGCGCGCGGCGGCGACGCGGCGCGTGAATGCGTCCAGCGTAATGATCGGCGGGCAGGCGGATGCCGGGCGCATCGTCACCAGCGCCACCATGGAGGAAATCGACTGGAGCGATACGCGCATTGTGGTCGAGTGCGTGCCGGAACTGCTGGAAACCAAGCGCGAGGTCTTCGCTCGCCTGGAACGGCTGGCGCCGGCTTCCATTCCTCTGACCAGCAATTCGTCGAGCTTTCCCATCAGCGCCATCGGCGAAGGTTTGCAGACCCGTTCGCGCATGGTGGGCCTGCATTACTTCATGCCCGCCCATCTGGTGCCCGCCGTGGAGGTGATACGCGGCGAGGCGACCGATGAAGCCATGGCCCAGGAAGTCAGCCGCATCATGCGCGATACCGGCAAGAAGCCGGTGCAGGTCAAGCGAGATGTGCCGGGTTTCCTGGCCAACCGCATCCAGCATGCGCTGATGCGTGAAGCCATTGCGTTGGTGGAGGAGGGCTTCGCTTCGGCCGAGGACGTGGATACGGCCGTGCGCTATGGATTCGGGTTCCGCTATATCGCGGCCGGTCCGCTGCTGCAGAAGGACCTGGCTGGCATCGACATCCATTGCGCGGCTGCCGCGACCATGTACCCGCACTTGCGCACGGACGACAGGCCCAGCCCGCTCATGCGCGAGCTGGTCGAGCAGGGCAACATCGGCGTCAAATCGCCTTCCCTGAGGGGCTTCTACCAGTGGACGCCGGACAGGGTCGCCAAGGAGCAGCGGCGCTACCAGGTCGCCTTGGGCAAGGCCATGCAGATCCTGAAGGATGAGGAAGCGTTGGCCTGACGCAAGCGGCGGGGCTTCGAGCCTGCGGATGCCAGGGTTCTTTAGCCGCCGAGGCTGCCCTGCGCCATTCCGATGCTCGCCCCGGCGGGGCTGCGCTTCGTATGGCTCCGGGGTCCTCGGCTGGCAGTCGCCTGATGCATAGGTTTTCAGCCCCCGTTTATGGGCAGGTGTCGCGAGCCGGTGGCCGGACGGAGGGATCCGAAGCGCAGCCCCAATGGGGCGAGCATCGGAATCCCGCAGTCCGGACGCCGGCGGCTCAAGAACCCTGTCTCACAAAACTGAATCGTTAGGGCTTCGAGCTTGCGGATGCCGGAGTTCTTTAGCCGCCGAGGCTGCCCTGCGCCATTCCGATGCTCGCCCCGGCGGGGCTGCGCTTCGTATGGCTCCGGGGTCCTCGGCTGGCAGTCGCCTAATGCATTGGTTTTCAGTCCCCGTTCATGGGCAGGTGTCGCGAGCCGGTGGCCGGGCGGAGGGATCCGAAGCGCAGCCCGAATGGGGCGAGCATCGGAATCCCGCAGTCCGGCCTCCGGCGGCTCAAGAACCCTGCGTCACAACACCCAAGTGCAGTCCGGATTCTCCTCATCCAGACGGCCTAGGACTCTTAGGGATTTTTTTGACAGAACATAAATTTTTTTCTCTTTTCGCGGACGAGAGTTTGCGAACATGCGTCTAGAGCTTTCAGGCCATAAGAACGCATCGGGAGACAAAAATGTTCTGTAAGAATGCCGCGCGCAAGCGCATACACATCGCGGCGGCTGCGTTTAGCGCGGCCGCGGCGTTCACCGTTTCCGGCCATGCATCCGCGCAGGCTGCCGACACCTATCCCAGCAAGCCCATCCGCCTGATCATCCCGTACCCGCCCGGCGGCGCGACCGACGTCATCGGACGTATCGTAGGCCAGCGCCTGAGCGAGCAGATCGGCGGCCAGGTCGTGATCGAGAACCGGGGCGGGGCGGGCGGCAATATCGGCGCTGCCGAAGTGGCGCGCGCGCAGCCTGACGGGTACACCCTCCTGATGGGAGCGCTGACCTCGCACTCGGTCATGGCGACCCTGGAAAAGGACACCATTGCCTATGACCTGCGCAAAGACTTTGCGCCTGCCGGGGTAGTTGGCTTCGTCCCGCTGGTGGCGGTGGTCAATCCCAAGCTGCCGATCAAATCCTTGGCCGAGCTGGTGAGCTACGCAAAAGCCAATCCCGGAAAACTCAACTTCGCCTCATCGGGCGCCGGCGCTCCCCAGCGCATGGCCATGGAGCTGTTCAAGCAGATCGCGGGCGTCAACATCGTGCACGTGGCTTACCGCGGCAGCGGCCCGGCCATGACCGACCTGGTCGGTGGCCAGGTGGAGACGATGACGGAGACGGTCCCGGCCGCGATCTCCTTTATCAAGTCCGGTCAGCTGCGTCCGCTGGCCGTGTTGACGCCGCAACGCGTGTCGATGCTGCCGGACATCCCGACCGCAGAGGAGCAGGGCTTCAGCGGCTTCAACGTCAGTTCGCTCTTTGGCGTCATGGCGCCGGCGGGCACGCCGGCTCCCATTGTTGCCAAGATCAACAAAGCGCTGATGACTGCGCTGGCCAAGGACGATGCCAAGGCCCAGCTGCTGCAGCAAGGCGTCTACGCCGACGCGCTTGATGTCGATGCCTCCAAGGCGCGCCTGAACGCGGAAATCGAGCAGTGGGCCAAGGTCATCCGCGACGGTGGCATCACCGCAAACTAACTGGAAGCAGCTTGAACAAGATGAGCAAGAAAACCAACGGGGCGGCGCAGGACGAGGCTAGCGGCCTGCGCAAGGGCCTTACCAGCTACGGCGACAGCGGATTCTCGCTGTTCCTGAGAAAGGCCTTCATCAAGGGCGCGGGGTATACGGACGGGGCGCTGGATCGGCCCGTCATTGGCATCGCCAACACGGGCAGCGCCTACAACCCCTGCCATGGCAATGCGCCGCAGCTGCTGGAAGCGGTCAAGCGCGGCATCATGTTCGCCGGCGGGCTGCCGATGGACTTCCCGACCATCTCCATCCACGAGAGCTTCTCCTTTCCCACGAGCATGTACCTGCGCAACCTCATGTCCATGGACACCGAGGAACTGATACGCGCGCAGCCCATGGATGCGGTGGTGTTGATAGGCGGATGCGACAAGACCGTGCCCGCCCAGCTGATGGGCGCCGCCTCCGCGGACATTCCTGCGATCCAGCTGGTGACGGGATCGATGCTGACGGGTTCGCATCGCTCTGAACGAGTCGGCGCATGCACGGATTGCCGCAGGTACTGGGGCAAGTACCGAGCCGAGGAGATCGACGACCAGGAGATCGCCGACGTCAACAACCAGTTGGTGGCCAGCGTGGGCACCTGTTCGGTCATGGGTACCGCAAGCACCATGGCGTGCATCGCCGAAGCGCTGGGCATGACGGTGCCTGGCGGCGCCACGCCTCCCGCGGTCACGGCGGACCGAATGCGCATCGCCGAACTCACCGGCGCGCAGGCCGTCGAAATCGCGCGGCAACGCCTGCGCATCTCGAAGATCCTTACCGCGGATGCGTTCGAGAATGCGATGCGGGTGCTGTTGGCCATAGGCGGATCGACGAACGGCATCATCCACCTCACCGCCATCGCCGGGCGGTTGGGCCTGGACCTGGACCTCAAAGCGCTGGACCGCATGGGCCGCGAGACGCCAGTTCTGGTGGACTTGAAGCCGTCCGGCCAGCACTACATGGAGGACTTTCACAAGGCAGGCGGCATGGCCACGCTGCTGCGCGAGCTCAAGCCCTTGCTGAAGCTCGATGCGCTGACGGTGACCGGCAGGACGCTGGGCGAGGAGATCGAGCGCGCGGGACCGGGGTTCACGCAGAGCGTGGTCAAGACAAGGCAGGACCCGATCTATCCGCAGGGCGGTATCGCCGTGCTGTCGGGCAACTTGGCGCCCGAAGGCGCCATCATCAAGCAGTCGTCTGCCAATGCCGCGCTGATGGAACACGAAGGGCGCGCCGTGGTGTTCGAGAACGCCGAGGACCTGGCGACCCGTATCGACGCCGCGGACCTGGACGTCACGCCGCAGGACATACTGGTCCTGAAGAACATCGGACCGAAAGGAGCGCCCGGCATGCCGGAAGCGGGCTATATCCCTATCCCGAAGAAACTGGCGTCTCAGGGCGTGAAGGACATCATCCGGATATCGGACGGCCGCATGAGCGGCACCGCCTTCGGCACCATTGTGCTGCACGTCACGCCGGAAGCCGCCATAGGCGGGCCGCTGGCCTATGTGCGCAACGGTGACCGCATACGGCTTAGCGTCAGCCAGCGGGAGATTTCCCTGTTGATTCCGGAAGAAGAGCTGGAACACCGCCGCCGCGAGCAGCCCGTCACGCCTCCCACGGCCGAGCGCGGCTACAAAAAGCTCTTCCTGGATACGGTGACCCAGGCCGACAAGGGCGTCGATTTTGATTTCCTGCGCGGCGTGCCAGCCAAACCGAAGTAGGGCTACTCCTTTGCCTCGCGTTCTTCCAAGCCCCCGAAAATGGCGCGGGCGTCCTGGGAAATCGACGCGGCCATCTTGGCGTGATGGCCGCGGGTGTTCCAGATCAGGCCGTTCCTGCGCACGGGGGCGCGGTTGGGCAGGGGGATGCGCGCCACATCCAGCGACTTCCACATGGAGGACCAGTCCGGAATCAGCGCGACGCCCAGGCCTTCGTGCACCAGGGCGACGATGGCAAGCAGGCCGTCGATCTCCAGGCGCTGTTTCGG
Source organism: Achromobacter sp. D10 (assembly GCF_035282245.1). Classification (NCBI taxonomy): domain Bacteria; kingdom Pseudomonadati; phylum Pseudomonadota; class Betaproteobacteria; order Burkholderiales; family Alcaligenaceae; genus Achromobacter; species Achromobacter sp. D10. The sequence continues at coordinate 85,048 of NZ_JAYJLE010000016.1, read as the reverse complement.
CCAGATCTGGTGATCGCGCAGATAGCGGTCCGCCAGCTGGCCGCCATAGATGTTCCGGTCATAGCGTATGAAGGGTTGGGTCGACAACAGGGTGTGCGCGTCCTGCCCGGCAAGATGGGATGGGGCCACGACGACCAGCGGCTCTTCCATGAACGGCTGCCAGAGACAGCTTTTAGGCACGGAGAACTGGGGCTCCACCACGATCGCCGCATCGAGTTCTCCGTTGACCACCTTGCCGCACAGGTCGATGGAGCCGCCCGGCGTGACGAACACCGATGCATCCGGATGCCGGCGGTACAGGGACTTGAGGATGGGGGGCAGCACATTCGTGAGCGCCGAGACGAAGCAACCGATGCGGAACTCGCCGGGCTGGTCCCCATCGATGGCCATGGCGCGCAAGTCACGGATGTTCCGGATGGCCGCCTTGGTGCCTTCGAGAATCCGCATGCCGCTTTCGGTTGGCCTGACCGAGCGGCCCGATCGCTTGACCAGTGCTACGCCCAGGTCCATCTCCAGCGCCTTGATGCGGGCGGCAATGGCGGCCGAGGTCAGGTCGAGCTTGCGCGCCGCTTCGGCGAACGAACCGGCTTCGACGACCGCGACGAAGCTTTGCATGCACTTTATGTCCATGATGCGCTGGGCTCTCGCCCTGGAAGGAGAAACTTCAGATTGAAGATCGCACGAACCGCTACGAGCCCGGCCGCGAAAGCTGCAGGCTTGTCGCGCCAATTTCCCCTATGTTAAAGCGTCGAGGTTGAAACCCATGATGGCCCCTGAACTGGCTGCAGCGCGCCAGGAACCAGAAAAATCCCCTGTGGACGGAAGCAGTGAGTTTCCCCCTCTGCTTAAGGTAGGGGTATTCCCCGAGGCAGTGGAAGCCCGCTTCCGCTCGGTGTTCACCGTGATCGACGAGGAGGCGCTCGAGCAGGACCCGGCGCTGGCGGCGCTGATAGGCGGCATCGTGACGCGTTCGAACTACCGGATTACCGCCGAGCTGATGGACCGTTTGCCGCGGTTGCGCATTATCACGACCAACGGGGTCGGCTACGACGGGATTGCGCTGGAGCATGCGCGGCAGAGGGGGATTGCCGTGACCAATACGCCGGACGTGCTGAACAAGGCCGTGGCCGAACTCGCGGTGGGAATGTTGCTTGCGCTGTTGCGCAGGGTTCCCGCGGCCGACCGTTACGTGCGCAGTGGCGCTTGGGAGCGATCGCCATTTCCGTTGGGGGCAAGCCTCGCCGGCAAGAAGGTAGGCATCGTTGGCTTGGGGCGCATCGGTAAGGAGATCGTCCAGCGGCTCGTGCCGTTTGAAGTGGACGTCAGCTACTTTGGACGCGCGCGCCAGGAAGTGCCATGGCGGCACTTCGATTCCCTGCCTGCCATGGCGGGCCACGTCGACGTGCTGATCCTGTCGTGCCCGGGCGGAGCGGCCACGCGGCATATCGTGGATGCGGAGGTATTGCGCGCGTTGGGGCCGAATGGCGTCGTCGTCAACGTCGCCCGCGGTTCGGTCATCAACGAGGCAGACCTGTGCCAAGCGTTGGCCAGTGGCACCATCCAGGGCGCCGCGCTCGATGTGTTCGAGAGCGAACCGCTGGGCGGGAGCCCGTTGCGGTCCCTGCCCAACGTGGTGCTGGCGCCCCACATCGGCAGCGCCACGCACGAAACGCGCCGCCAGATGGCCGAACTGGCGATCCGGAATCTTGTGTCGTTTTTCACGACGGGACGGGCGATCACTCCGGTGGTGTAGCTGCGCCTGTTGCGGTTGCGCGCCTAGAGCCACACGGTCGCGACCAGCGCGGCGCAGCCTGCCGTCGCCGTGGCGGCCATGATGCAGGCCATGTGCAAGGCGATCTTGCGTTCCCGGCGACCGACGTTGGGATTGCCGTGATTGGCGGACTGCAGTTGTTCCCAGGTCGACGCGGCGCCGGCTTCCCGGCTTTGCAGGGCGGAGGCGGCGTTTGCCGTGGAGCGGGAAATGTTGGTGAGCCGCAGTGCCGGATAGGCCAGCAGCAGGCCGGCCAGGAACAGGGCGCATGCGCTGATCGCGCCCGCCGTGAACGCGGAGCTGTCCCGCGCGGCAAACAGGATGATGGCCGCGGCAAGGCCGACGAAATTCAAGCCGGCCAATGCCTTCAGTGCCTGCACTCCCCAGGGACCCGTGGCTTCCTCGGTGAAGTCGCCGACCGAGCGCCAGTAAGCGGCGTCATTGGAGGCGGCCTGGAAAAAGAAGGCGAGATCTCTTTGCAATGCATCGCCTTGCCTGCTGCCGGGGCTCGTGTCCCGGTGCCACTGGATGGCGAACTTCTTGCTTCGATCGGCGTCCGCGTGATGCGCGCGTGCCCAGTCTTGCGCCAGGCGTACCGCCTCGTCGACGGTAAGTACCCCCGCGGGCCTTGCACTGTCTTTCATTTTCATCGTCCCCATATATGGGATATTGTACTGGGCCAGCGTGGGGGCTGCGTTGATGCAGGACAGGAGGGCCGCGCGCCGCGGAGATCAAGGCAGGGCGTCGCCCGGGCGTGGGGCAGGCCGGGAAAAACGCACTTCGAGCAGACTGTTGCTGCGCAGTTTGATGGTGACGTCCGTTCGCCGCCTGCCCAGGGTGGCGGCAGCAGACAGGCCGAGGGCCATAGCGCCGATCCAGGCGGGAAGAAACCCGGCCAGGTCCCAACTCGTGATGCCGTTGTTGTAGGGCTGCTTGAGCACCTGCGCGGTCAGGCCGCGTTCTTGGCAGAGCGCCTGCATCGCCGCCACGGTTTGATCGATGTCTCCGATGTTCTCAAGAAAGAACGGTTCCTGCGCCAGTATCAGCCGGGCAAGTTCGCCGGCAGGCAGGCGGTTCTCGAAGTAGGTGCGTACCGTGGACATGTGGCGGGTTCCGGGCGTGTGGGACAGAGTCTATGCCAAATCCTCCCGCTGTTACGGTCCCGATTGGTCGTGTCTGTGTCTGGCGGGCGGGGCGCCAGCCGCACACACTTCCCAGGTCGCCGCGCAGTCCGCGCGGCCTGAGAGGACGTCCCATGCGCTACCGTTATGTCACCGCCGATGTGTTCACCAGCCAAGCATACGGCGGCAATCCGCTGGCAGTCGTGTTCGACGCTCAGGGGCTGAGCGCGGCGCAGATGCAGCGCATCGCGCGCGAATTCAACTATTCCGAAACCAGCTTTGTGCTGCCGCCGCGGGACCCCGCCCACACGGCCTGGGTGCGCATCTTCACGCCCGACCGCGAGGTGCCGTTCGCGGGGCATCCGAATGTGGGCACGGCCGTGGTGCTGGCGCGGGAAATGACGGCTTCGGGCTTGACCGTGCCGGATGCCTTCGTGTTCGAAGAGGAAGCGGGACTGGTGCGCATTGCGCTGCGCAAGGGCGCCGGGGGCGTGGACGCCGCGGAACTGCTCGCGCCGCAACCCTTGTCGCTCGCCAGCGAGGCGCCGGCCGCCGCGGTGGCGCGGGCCTTGAGCCTGGAACCCGCGGACATCGATAGCTCCGCGCATGCGCCGCAGGTGGCGTCGGTCGGCCTGGTCTTCCTGGTGGTGCAGTTGGCCAGCCGCGACGCCTTGCGCCGGGCCGTGCCCGACCCGGCGGGCTATGCGGCCCTGCTGCCGCTGGACGGCGCGAAGTCCATCTATGCCTATACCACCGATACTCGCCCGGGCGGGGCGGATGTGCAGGCCCGCATGTTCACCGGACGCATGACGGAAGACCCCGCGACCGGCAGCGCGACGGCGGCCATGACGGCATTGCGCGCTGCCCTGCGCGGAGAGGGCGCGCTGCGCCTGCGGGTGGAGCAGGGCGTGGACATGGGGCGCGCCAGTGTGCTGCTGGCCCACGCCGAACCGCGCGCCGACGGCGTGTGGGCAGGCGTGGCGGGCGAGGCCGTGGTGGTCATGGAAGGCACGCTGGGGGCGCCTGATGTGTCTTGAGCCTGGCGGCTCCGCGGAGCCTCGTGTATGCTTGACCGCATGAGCGTACCGCATTGCGCGCCGATTTTCGGTGCAAACCATCGACGAATCACTCGACGTCCAAGTTGAGTGGCTAGTCACGTCCGGGCGCCGAATCATCGGCGCCATCCTTTGAAAGCCACGATACCTCTCGTGGCTTTTCTGTTTCCGGCTGGTCCCGCTATCGAGGCGTATCGCAAGGCTTTCGTTGCCATCATTGAAGGAACGAAGCATGAGTGCGCAAGACCTCGCCATCCGGCCCTACCATTCGACCGACGAAGCCGCGATCATCCAACTGTGGCATGACTGCGGCCTGACCCGTCCGTGGAACGATCCGCGCAAGGACATTGCGCGCAAGCTCGCGGTGCAATCGGATCTTTTCCTGGTGGGGGAGGCGGAAGGCGCGATCGTCGGAACGCTGATGGGCGGCTATGACGGCCATCGTGCCTGGATCAATTACCTGGCGGTATCGCCTGCCCATCAGCGCCGTGGTTACGCGACCGCGCTGATGCTTGCGGTGGAGCGCAAGCTGCTGGAAATGGGCTGCCCGAAGATCAATCTGCTGATACGGTCGGGCAATGTCGCCGTCAAGGATTTCTATGCGACGCTGGGCTTTCAGCAGGACGAGGTCATCAGCCTGGGCAAGCGCCTGATTCCGGATCTTTGAAGAGACCCCGAACGGGCGCTTGCCGCGCGTCTCAGATCGCCACGGTCAGGTAGACCGCTTCGCGGCCCACGATGGGCATGCGCGTGGGCATGAAGATGGTGCAGTCGTCGCAGGGCGAACGGATTTCCTCTGCGCCGTTCATGGCGATCAGTTCGCCCTTTGCGAACGTTTCGAAGCCGATGACCGGACGGGTGAAGGCGAAGTTCTCGGACTTCACCATGTGCACTTCAAGCAGGCGATAGCGCTGCGGCACGGGCGGGGGCGGCGTTTCGGCGGAAGCATCGATCAGGCCCAGGTGCGCCAGGAAGCGCAGCGTGACGTCCGTCGCCAGGGCGGCGGCGGACTGCGCGAAATGCTGGCCGCATTCGACCACCAGCGAGCCGCCGCTATCGGAGTCCGGGTCGCCGTGGCGGCCGTAGCCCATTACGCCCGTGCCAGGAAACAGGTCGGGCGGCATTACCAGGTGCACCTGCGGCGCGCCGACGGCGCTGGCCAGCGCCGTGTTGCGGTCCATTTCCGTGTAGACCCAGAAGGGTTGCACGGGGGCGCGCGTGGAGTGGATATCCAGCACGAAGTCGGCGGCATCGAGCACCGGACGCAGTTCGCGGGCGCGGCGCAGTTCGGGGCTGTCTTCCGGACCGTCCAGCATGGCGGCCGACCAGATGCGGTTCAGGTTGTGGACGAGCTGGCGGTTTTCGTAGGGGTTCTCGATGTCGAAGGCTTCATAGGCCTCGACATGGGCGAAGCTGACGGTCAGCGTGCCGATCTTGGGCCGCACGCCCGTGTCCAGCAGATGGGTGGCGGCCACCATGCCACAGATCTCGTTGCCGTGCGTGATGGCGTTGATCAGCACGTGCGGGCCGGGGCGGCCCGATTCGAAACGATGCACATACGGAATGCCGACATTGCCCTTGCGGTAGGCCGCAAGATCGCGGGGCAAGACTTCGAGTGGGGCGGTGTCGGGTTCGAAAGCGGGATTTTTCATGGGAGTCGGGCCTATTCAGGACGGATGCCGGCGCGGTCGATAAGGTCTTTGTACAACGCCAGGCGTTCGGACATCATGGAGGTGAACTGTTGAGGCGTCTGATCTTCGGGCGGCAGCGCGCCGGCCTTTTCCAGGGATTGCGGCATGCCGTCCTCCTTGGCGGCGGTGCGCACGGCGGCCAGTAGTTTCTGAACGATGTCGTCAGGCGTGCCGGCGGGCGCGGCCAGGCCGATCCACGACATGGAGTTGAGCACGGGATAGCCCAGTTCTTCGAAGGTCGGCACATCGGGCAGCGAATCCAGCCGCTTGGGAGCGGCGACCGCCAAGGCCCGCATCTTGCCGACCTGGATGTGGGGCAGGAAGGGCGCGAGATTGTCCAGGGCGAACTGCGCCTGGTCGGAGAGCAGGGCATTGATAAGGGGGGCGCCGCCTCGGTATGGCACGTGCACCGCCTGCACTTGCAGGGTGTTCTTGAACAGCTCGGCGTTGAGTTGTCCCATGCTGCCGATCCCCGCGGTGGCGTAATGCAGCTGATCGGGACGCGCTTTCAGCAGGGCGACGAACTCCGCGAGGTTGCGGGCGGGCACGGCGGCGTTGGTCACCAGCACGTTCGGTGTGCGCGACAGCTGCGAAATCGAGACGAAATCCTTGATCGGGTCGTAGCCGATATCTCCGCGCATCAATGGGTTGGCCAGATGCGAGCTTTGCGAGGATGCAACCAGCGTGTAGCCGTCAGGCGTGGCACGCGCGACCCGCTTGCTGCCGATGGCGCCACCCGCTCCATCGCGGTTTTCGATAATGACGCTGGTGCCCAGCGCCTTGCCCAGGGCGTCCGCATACAGCCGGCCGATCAGGTCGACCGAGCCGCCCGCCGGAAAAGGAACGACCAGCGTGATGGGGCGCGACGGATAGGCATTGGCGCGCGCGGCCAACGGCAGCAAGGCGGCGCCCAGGCCGGCCAGGACCAGGCTGCGGCGGGCCAAGGACGGCCCCTGCGGGTGATGCTTCATGGAATTCTCTTGTGGTGACTGCGGGTTTGGTCTAATTTGCAATAGAAATTGCAGGCTGCAATATAAGATGCAATGAGTTTTGTGAAATTTGGGGTTATCACCTAGGACCTTCCAAGAATGAACCTGCACCAACGAATTGCCGGCTATGGCCGCAAGCTCAGCAAGACCGAACAGGTGCTGGTTGAGGAAATGCAGGCGCGCTATCCGCAAAGCTTGCTGGAATCGGCAACCGCATTGGCCAGGCTGGTCGGCACCAGCGCATCCACCGTGGTGCGATTGCTGGCCAAGCTGGGCTACGAAAGCTATGCGCAGGCGCAGATGGAGGCGCGCGCGGAAGTGACGGCGCGCCTGGCCTCGCCTGGCGAGCGCGCGGACGTGGTCGGCAGCGACAAGCCGTCGCCGCGCGCTTGCCTGCACAACGCCTTGCTGCATGATCAGCACAACCTGAAAGAGACGTACGCGTCCATCGACGTGGCCGCCTTCGAAGCGGCAGTGCGGCTGCTGACGCAACGCAGGGGGCGGGTGCATGTGCTGGGGCTGCGCCAGGCAGCGCCGTTGGCGAGCCATGTGGCGCTTTACCTGAACCTGTGCCTGCCATCGGTGAAACCCATGGTGGCCGCCGGCCCGCTGTTCCTGGAAGACCAGTTGCTCTGGATCGATGAGGCCGACGTGCTGCTGGCCTTCACGTTCCGACGCTATTCAGTTGCTGCGGCCAATGCGGTCAAATACTTCCGGCAGCGCGGCGGCAAGGTAATCCTGATCACCGATTCGGCATCGGCCCCCGCCGCGGCCTCTGCGCACCACGTGCTCATTGCGCGCAGTTCCAGCGCGTCGCCTTTCGATTCCTACACGGCGGCTTTCTCGGTATGCAATGCCCTGCTCGCAGCGGTAGCGCAGCGCAGCAAACAGGCCTTGGGCGCGGCGCTCGAGCGCGGCGAGGGCTTATGGGACGCGCAATGGATACGTCCGCCCGGCGCTCAATAGGGGAGTGGCGGCGCGCGGCCACGCTTCGCGCGCCAGTGGCAATCGACCCGGAAATGGGGCGATTCGAGGTCGTTTCCGCACGCTGCAAGATGCTTGCGCACTAGCTGCTCTAGTACGTCATAACTCCTTGAAAACATTGCTTTTCAAGCCGAATTATTTTTGGCATATTGCGGCCGGGCGAACTTCTTTCAGGAGCGAGGCATGGGCGCGTGGCCACAGCGTCATATCGATGGATTCGAGGTGGAATGCCAGGTCATCCGGCTGGATACCGGCGTGTTGGCTATCGAGGTTGCGGTGTGCCGCAGGACGGAGGGCGTTTTCGAGCGGCGCTGGTCGCTGCCGCGCTTCGTGACTTTCGACGACCCAGGCACAGCAAGACGCCATGCGGAACTGGTGTTGTCGGGCATCGTGTCGGTGGATGAGTCCACGGGCGAACCCCGTTACGGCATCCTGTAGGGGCGCTATCGAAGGGCGGGAACCCGCGGCGCAGGCAGGTTTTGTTTCTTTTCGCACAATCGTGTGCCTTGCGCGGGCGCATTTGCCCGGTACAGTGGTACAGGGTGACAACAAAAAGGAGAGTTCCATGTTTGATACTTTTCCTGTCTTGCGTCGCGCTGGCTTGGCCGCCGCGGCGATCGGCGTAGCCGGTCTGATGTTTACGGGCTGCACCACCACCAGTCCCAAATCCTCGGCCACCGCAACCGAGCAGCGCCAGTCATTGAACAGCGCGGCCGATGCCACGTTGGGCAAGCTTTACCAGGCATCGCCCCAGTCCAAGGAATTGGTCGCGCGCGCCAAGGGCGTGCTGGTGTTCCCAGACGTGCTGAGCGGCAGTTTCATCATCGGGGCGGAGCACGGCAAGGGCGTGTTGCGCGTGGGCGGTGCCAACGCCGGCTACTACAGCACCACGGCGGGCTCGGTCGGCTTCCAGGCCGGTGCCCAATCGAAGGCGATGGTGTTGCTGTTCATGACCGATGAGGCGTTGGCCAAGTTCCGCAATAGCAGTGGCTGGACCGTGGGTGCCGACGCTACGGTGGCGGTCGTCAATATTGGTGCGAACGGCCGGATCGACACGAATACGGCTCAACAGCCCATCGTCGGTTTCGTGATGAACAACGGCGGCCTGATGGCGGGCGTGTCCTTGGCTGGTACCAAGATCTCCAAGCTGGACCTGTAAGCCTTCTGGCAAAACAAAACGCCGCGGATGAGTCCTCCGCGGCGTTTTGCATTGGCTGGCCGCCGCAAGGGGCGGCCGGGCGTCAGCCCATGACGGAGTCGCCGTTGCTGCGCACCGCGCGCTCGCGCTGCATTTCGGCGGCTTCGATTGCCGGGTCCAGGCCGCGCCAGCGTTTGATGCGGCCACGATCCTGCTCGGGCTCCCAGCCGAGCATGCCGTAGCGTGTGATTTCGGTTTCACCGGTCTCGAATTCCACTTCGAAATAGCCCTGACGATCGGGTAGCGTGCCGCCGGGGAACCAGTCGGTTTCAGGCATGGTGTTCTCCTTGCTAGGCGATGGGAGGGACGCCGGCGCGGGCGCACGGCCCGCGTGGCGCTTTCATTGTGGAGGGGCGCGGAGGATCCCGCAAGTTTGCCGCGACGCGCTTTACGCAAGCGGGACGGCGGTGGTGTAGAGCACCTGCTTCAAGGCAAAGCTGGAGCGGATGCTGGCCACGCCCGGGATGCGGGTGATGTGTTCGACGATCAGTCGTTCCAGCGCATCGACGTCGGGCACCAGGGCGCGTATCAGGTAGTCGGCGTCGCCCGACATCAGGTAGCACTCCATGATTTCCGGCAGGACAGCGATCTCGCGTTCGAATACGTCCAGCGCCGCCTTGCGCTGCTTGTCCAGCGAAATCTGGATGAACACATTGACCTTCAGGCCAAGCTTGCGGGCGTTCAGCAGCGTGACGCGGCGGTCGATCAGGCCTTCGGTCTCAAGGCGGCGCACGCGGGCCAGGCAGGGCGAGGCGGACAGATTTACGCGCGCCGCAAGCTCGACATTGGTCAGCCGCGCATCGCGCTGGAGTTCGTTGAGGATACGGATGTCAGTGGCATCCAGGTTGATTTCCGGCATAAGTCACCTAGCTATCGTCATTCGGCCATTCAAGTGTGCCGAGTATGACGGGAAATTCGCATGAATGCAGTGAAAGATGCTGGGGTTTACCCTATAGACTATTCCATCATTTGGCGGTTTCGCCAAAACACGGAATATTCAAGCGGTAGATTGGCAGGAATGAGTCAGCAGAGCACGTTGGGCAGGTTTTTGCCGCTGGTCGGCGCGGTAGCCATCTGGGGCGGGAACTGGCCCATCATGAAGTTGGGGCTGGCGCACATGAGCCCGCTCTGGCTGGCCGCCAGCCGCTTCGGATCGGCCGCGTTGATCAGCGTGCTGGTGCTGGGCATGCTGGGCCGCCTGCGCCTGCCCACGCGGCAGGAGCTTCCGTTGGTGGCGGGCGTGGCGTTGCTGCAGATGGGTGCTTTTACCGCGCTGGCCCTGTGGGCGCTGCAGTACGTGGCGCCCGGACGCGCATCGGTGATCGCCTACGCCACGTCCATCTGGGTCATCCCGCTGTCGTCGCTGGTCTTGAAGGAACGCCTCTCGATGGCGCAATGGCTGGCGACGGCGTTGAGCTACGCCGGCATCGGCGTCATCGTCGCGCCGGCGTTCAGCCCCTGGCAGGCGCACACGGTGATAGGACTGGCCATGCTGCTGGGCGCCTCCTTCGCATGGGCGTGCAACATCATCCAGTTGCGCGGCAACCGGCATATCCGGCTGGGGGCGGACATGATTCCCTGGCAGACCGCCATCGCCGCGTTACCGTTGGCCGCATTGGCGTGGGCGCGTGACGGTGCGCCGGCCTTTCTCGCGGAGCCACAGGCCTGGCCGGTGATCCTGTACACCGGCCCGCTGGCCACCGCACTGACTTTCATCGTGGTGCTGGGCATGACGCAGAAAATGCCGCCGGTCGCGACTTCGATCGCCATGCTCTGCGTGCCGGTGATCGGTTTGATCGTTTCGTCGCTGGTTTTCCAGGAACGCATTTCGGCTGATCTCGCGCTGGGCCTGGCGCTTATCGCCGCCAGCGTGGCGGCGTCCGCGGCAGCGACACGCATGAAGCGTCCGCTCGCGCTGCGCCCTTCGTAGGCCGCGACTCGCGTACATCTCCGAGAGAAGCGCCGGCGCGTTCTAGAATGTCGTGCGCCGGGACCGGTTCCGGCTTCTCTTGCGGATGCGCGGCGGAAATGGATTCCTTATATGTGCTGGTCGCGGCGGGCGCCATGGCCGCAGGTTTCGTGCAGGGCCTGTCGGGTTTCGGCTTCGGCATGGTCGCCATGTCCTTCTGGGCCTGGACGATAGATCCGAAGCTTGCCGCCGCGATGGTGGTGTTCGGCTCGCTGACCGGCCAGTTGCTGGCCGCGTTTACGGTGCGCCGCGGCTTCACGGTGGCGCATCTGCTGCCGTTCGTTGCAGGCGGATTGCTGGGCATTCCGGTGGGCGTCAAGCTGCTGCCGTATCTGGACCCGCTGATGTTCAAGGCGCTGGTCGGCGGCCTGTTGGCGATCTGGTGCCCCATCATGTTGTTCGCGACACGCCTGCCTCCCATTACCGCCGGCGGACGGTTCGCGGATGGCGTGGTGGGCGCGATGGGCGGCGTCATGGGTGGCATAGGCGGATTCACGGGCGTTATCCCGACCTTGTGGTGCACCTTGCGCCGCTTCGACCGTGACGTGCAGCGCGCGGTGATCCAGAACTTCAACTTGTCGATGCTGGTCGTGACGATGGCGAGCTATGTCTACACCGGCGTGGTCACGCGCGACATGTTGCCGCTGTTTGGAGTGATCGTGCCCGCGATGCTGGTGCCGACCTTGTGGGGCACGCGCGTCTATGTGGGCATCAGCGATGCCGCGTTCCGCCGCATTGTGCTGGGTTTGCTTACGGTGTCGGGCGTGGCGTTGCTGGCCTCGTCGCTGCCCAGGCTGCTCACCTAGGGCGAGCCTGGCGGCGTGCTATCGTAGGGCATTCAAGAGAGAGTTACCGCATGGCATTGCACCGTTTCGAGAAAGGCGAGTTGGGCCATTGGCTGCGCATCGTGGCAGACAACTGCGAGCCCGGCGCTGCCCAGACTGAAGTGCCCGCGCACGTTGCACAGGCGCTGGAGACGCTGCGTTGCATTCAAGCCGGCGCCGACGGCCGCTGGCTCATCACCGACAAGGGCAAGCTCGCGCTGCGCATGGAAGAGCCCGGCGCGATCCACTTGAGGTAGTCCCGCGCAGGCGCGGCACCGCGAATTTCGATGAGGCGGGTCACAGTCGCGGCGCAGGACCTCATTCCGCGTTTTGCCGCGTCTTGAGCGTTTGCTGCTGCAATTCCTGCACAATTTGCGAATGTTTTCGCAGTATTTCGCAGCTTCGCGACTATTCGGGCCGTGCTACGGGAATTTCCTGAGACGGAATGCGCGATTTGGCTGCTTTTCGTCGTATCGCGGGCACCGAGTCGCCAGTAAGATGAACTTGCGTGACGTTTACGGGTCTATTCATTTGCGCGGGGATTCTGCCCCCGCAACGTCACGCGTGGTTCACGCGTTTAAGTAACCGACTGGGAGGTAGCACATGCAGCATCGTGACCAGGAAGTTCTGATCGACGTTTCCACAGCGGCCATGGATACCGGCGGATATGGCGTATTGCTGACGGTTACGGCCGAGGGCGGCACCGAAGTGGATGCCGCGTTTTCCCACTTGGGCAACTGCGCTTCGTTGGACGAAGCACGCGATCGCGCGGAAGTATTCGCGCAGAACTGGGTAGAGGAAAACATCTTCCGATAGGGCGCTTCGCCCTGGACGGAGCTGATTGGCGGGACCGGTCTGTGTGAGCATGACGCTTTGGAGAATACTCAACGGTTTGCGGCGAAAATTTCGGTTATCGTTGCTGCTCCAAAATCTGGGGCCCTTATTGGGTATGCGCCGTTCCAAGATGACTGCCGCACAGACCAACTCTTCACTTGCGGAGCACATCCGCGCACTACGCGACCATTTTGATTCCGTTGTCCTGCCTCTTTGGATGGGGCCGGGCTTCAATGGCGCGCTGGGTCTGCCTTTTGAATCGCTGGATGCGGCCACCGGCGCTGCGCTGCCGGCGCAGCGTTACCGCGCCATGGCTTGCGCGCGCCAGCTCTACATTTTTTCTGAGGCGCCGGGCGCGGCCGCCGGCGCGCATGCCGATCTGTTGTTCGAATCGCTGCGCCGTGTATTCCGTGACGACGTAAACGGCGGTTGGCGCTACAGCGTGGACGCCCAGGCGCGTCCGCTGGACGAAACCCAGGACCTGTATACCCACGCATTCATCGTGTTGGCATGCGCCGCGTATTTCCGCCGCAGCCGCAACGCGGATGCGCGCAAGCTCATGCTGGCGACTTCGTCGGTCATCGAGGCCCGTTTCAAGACCGCCGATTCGCTGTATCACGCGGCGTTGAGCGCCGACCTGAACCAGCCTCTGCGCGCGCCGGCGCAGAATCCGATGATGCACCTGACCGAGGCGTATCTGGCCGCCGCACATGTGGCGGAGCCTACGCTGTATGCGCAGCGTCTGCGTGGCCTGGCGCAAGGCATCAGCCATTTCTTCGTGCACGCGGCCTCGCAGTGCATTTCGGAAGAGCGGCAGGGCACTGCAGGCAACCGGCTGGAACCCGGCCACCAGTTCGAGTGGTTGTCGCTGGTGCACGGTTCGGCCGAGGTGTTCGAAGGCCTTGATCTGGCGGAATCGCTGCCGCGCGCGGTGCGTTGGTCGCGCCGCCTGGGGGTGGACGCGGGCGGGGTGGTGGCAGCGCTGGATGAATCCGGGGCCGTCATCGACGACACGCGCAGGATCTGGGCCCAGACCGAGTATCTGCGTGTACTCGGGGTGCTGGGAGACCTGCCCGCGCTGGAGGCGGGCTTGGCCATGTTCCGGACGCGTTTCCTGCACGCCGGGGGCTGGCATGAATGCCTGGATGCGGAGGGGACGGTGGTGCGCGCGGACATGCCTTCGACCTCGCCCTACCACTTGGCTACCTGCCTGGCCGCCATGCCGACCGTTGTTTAATTGTGGCGTTAACAATTATTTTTGGATTTATCGACATAGATTGATAGAAAAGTATTGGTGAAATCCCTTACAATTTAGTAACTATGTTTGTAGGGAAGCACCAATGAGCGTTATGTGCCTGGCTTGCCAACGCATTAACCCAGGGCTTGCGGGCGTTGCGCCGCATGCCCATCTGGGACATCAAGGATTTACCAACCCGACGCAGAAAGGCCGGGAAGAAAGCCGCGAAGACCACTTCCGTTGCCTGAATTGCGGTGCGAAATGGCTGCGCGAGACCGACAAGTGGGGCGTGGACCTGGGGTTCAAGCTCGCGCCTTGAGCATTCCGTCCCGTCATGTGAGCGGGCTCCTGTACAGGAGCCCGTTTTTGTTTTGTAGCAACTGCCGCCCGCTGCGCGAAACGACTTGTATCGACCGGCGGCCTACTCAGTCCGGGCTTGCGGCCAGCACGTCGGGATCCTGGCCGGCGGTCTCCAGCAGCCATTGGCGGAAACAGGCGAGCGCATAGTGATCGCGGCGCTGCGCCGGCGCGCAGAGGTGGTAGCCCCGGGCGATGCGTACGGGCAGCTCGGGAAATGGGGCGGCCACGCGCCCCGACTGCAGATCGTCGCGGACCAGGCAGCGCTGCAGGACGGCGATGCCCATGTCGGTCATGACCGCGCGTACCAGGATGGAAACCTGGTCGAAGCCGTTGGCCAGTTGCACCTTGGCGCGCGGCACGCCGGCGGCGGCCAGCCATTGCGTCCAGTTGTCCACGCCGTTGGAGTGGTAGAGCAGCGGCTCCCCCAGCAAGCCTGCGGGGGTGTCCCAGAGCCCTTGCGCGCGCCGTGCCGCCAGCCTTGCAGGGTGGCAGATGACAACCATTTCGCGGCCGATCACATAGTCCACCTGCCAGCCAGGCCATTGCTCGGGCAATCCGGACAGGATGCTCGCATCGGGCGTTTCGCCCGAGAAGTCTTCATTGCGGCGGTAGGCCGCGAAGCCTAGCTGGATGTCCGGATGGCGCGCGTGGAAGTCGGGCAGGCGGGGCACCAGCCAGGCGCTGGCCAGCGTCGGGACCGTGGACAGCGTGAGGCGCTGGCGGCGGTTGCCGGCTCGCAAGCCGGCGCTGAGCGTCTCGATCTCCTGCAGGGGACTTTGCGTGCCGTCGTACAGGCGGCGGCCGGTTTCGGTGAGCGTGAGGCCGTGGGCGTTGCGGTGCATCAGCGGTTGGCCGAAATGCGCTTCCAGGCGTGAAATGGCCCGGCTGACGGCGCCCTGGGTCACGCACAAGGTTTCGGCGGCCCGGGTGAAGCTGCCCAGGCGCGCCGCCGTCACGAAGGCGTGCAGTTCGGACATGGATGGCGAGTGCAGGCGCATTGCGTGTCTAGGGCCCTAGCATGACCAATGGTAATGAAGCCGTGCAATATAGTCGTTTGAAAGGGGACCGTAAAGTTCGGACACTGGCGGCCTTGTCGATTGACCTTCAACTTTCGGAGTCATCCCCATGTCTCGCCGCCTTCTGGGCCGGTCCGCGCGCGTCGCGCTTGCCGGCATGTTCGCCACGCTGACCTTCGCCGGCATCGCCCAAGCCGCCGACTATCCTGCCCGCCCCATCAAGCTGGTGGTGCCGTTCGCCGCCGGCGGTTCGACCGACATCGTGGCGCGCCTCGTGGCCGAGTACGCCGGCCGCGACCTGAAGCAGACTATCGTGGTCGAGAACAAGGCCGGCGCCGGCGGGTCGCTGGGCATGGAGCAGGTGGCGCGCGCTACGCCTGACGGCTACACGATCGGCATGGCCACGATGAGCACGCACGGCTCGAACCCGGCCGTCTTCCGCAAGATGAACTACGACCCGGTGAAGGATTTCGTGCCGGTGGCCAATGTGGTTGCGGTGCCCAGCATTTTCGCGATCAACCCGAATATCCCGGCCAAGAACATGGCCGAGTTCGTGGCCCTGGCCAAGCAGCAACCCGAACGTTACAGCTTTGCCTCGCCGGGCGTGGGTTCGCTGGGCCACGTGAATATCGAGAACTTCATGATGTTGTCGGGCATCAAGCTGCTGCACGTGCCCTACCGCGGCGCGGGCCCGGCGCTCAATGATGTCATGGGCGGCCAGGTGGACGCGATCACCGACAACCTGTCTTCGACCTTGCCTCAGGTGCAGGGCGGCAAGCTGCGCGCGCTGGCCGTGCTGGGCGCCGAGCGCTCGCCGCTGTTGCCCGACGTGCCGACCTACATCGAACTGGGCTATGCCGACATGGGCACGGGCGGCTGGTTTGGCCTGGTGGCGCCCGCCGGCACGCCGCCGGCCGTGATCGAGCGCCTGAACAAGGCGGTGCGCGCTGCGCAGGACGACCCGGAGTTCCGCAAGAAGGCCGAGGACGTGGGTGGTACGCTGGTGCGCACGACGCCCCAGGAATTCCAGGTGCAGATCGAGCAGGCCCTGGCCCGTTACGCCAAGGTCGCCAAGACTGCGAACATTCAGGCTGATTGACGATGACCCACGCCGACTTCGACGCTGTTTCCGTACACGAGCCCACGGGCCCGGCCTTGCCGCTGGTATGCGATTCGCCGCATAGCGGCGAGCGCTATCCTGATGATTTTGGGGCTGTGGCTACCCTGGCGCAGCTGCGCCAAGGCGAGGACACGCATGTGGACGCGTTGTGGTCGGCGGCGCCTGCCTTGGGCGCAACGCTGATCGCCGCGAACTTTCCGCGCGTCTACATCGATCCCAACCGCACGCTGCAAGACCTCGATCCGGAGCTGCTGGCGCAGCCCTGGCCCGAACCGCTGGATCCAGGTGAGAAGACCCGCCTGGGCAAAGGCTTGATCTGGCGCAGGATGGACAAGTCCACGCCGATCTATGATCGCAAGCTGACGTTGGCTGAAGTGCGGCATCGCATCCAGGCGTATTACGAGCCTTATCACGCTGCCTTGTCGCAGGCGATCCAGCAGGTGCGGCAGCGTTTTGGCGCGGTCTGGCACCTGAATCTGCACTCCATGCCCAACGACGCCTACGAGCGTCTGGGCCGCACGAGCGAGCATCCGTTGGCGGACTTCGTGTTGGGCGACCGCGACGGCTCGACCTGCGAGCCGGAGTTCATCGCCCTCATCGAAGCGGCGCTGCGCGACAAGGGCTATACCGTCGCGCGCAACGACCCTTACAAAGGCGTGCAACTGATTGCGCAGATCGGGCAGCCGGCCTTGAACCGCCACAGTCTGCAGGTGGAAATCCGCCGTCCGCTGTACATGGATGAGGTGACGCGCGAGCGCAATTCGGGCTTCGCGCCGCTGCAGGCCGACCTGTCCGATGTGCTGGGGCAGGTGGCGGCCTACGTGCGCACGCGCCAGGCGGCGCTGGCTTAAGTTTCCCTGCGGCGGGCCGTAGTCGGTAACAACGATCCGCGCCTTTCTGGGCGCGGCCACACGGAACCGCCATGGCTGAGAAGATCATCAACGGATTTTCGGTGCTCGCGTATGCGACCCAACCCGAGGGGCGCGTGCCGCCGCGCGCTTTCATCGAAACGCGGCGGCTGCCAAAAAAACAGACGCAGGCAGAGCTGGACGCGCAGGCCGCCGACCAGGCGGATGTGCCAGAGCAGATCGACGACGATAAGCCGGACCACCTGGCTTTCGAAATCTTCATCAGCCGGCGTTTCCGCAGCACGGTGGAGGCGATGTCGGCCGCGCGCAACGCGCTGGACCGCATCAAGCAGGTCGACGAAGAAGGCGTTCCGGACTACCTGCCCGAATAGCACGACCCTTCGGCGGCGGTGCGCCGCCCATATTGTTATCCCGACTTTGTATTTGTCGAACCCCTGAGCGCAGGCCGATGATGCCGCATGGCAATCATCGCCATTCACAGTCTGCTCAAAAGGAAGGTTGATGAATACGAACGTCCATTCCCGCGCCATCTCCACGCGGGGAATTTCGCGTCGCGCGTTGTTGCGCGCGGCAGGCGCTGCGGGTCTTGCCGCGCCGCTGGGCATGCTGGGCTCGCGCGTGCTGGCAGCCGACGCCTCGCCGCGCACTTTCAAGATCGCATGGAGCCAGACCGCGGTCTGCCAGTCGCCCGTGTCCGTGGCGTTGGAGCGCGGCTTCTTCGACAAATACAACCTGAAGGTCGAACGCATCAACTTCAGCGGTTCCACCGATCAGCTGCTGGAGGCAATCGCCACTGGCCACGCCGATGGCGGCATCGGCATGGCGCTGCGCTGGCTGAAGCCGCTGGAACAGGGCTTTGATGTGAAGCTGGCCGTGGGCACGCATGGCGGCTGCATGCGCCTGCTGACTGCGGCGGATTCGCCAATCAAAAGCGTCAACGACTTGAAAGGACGCCGCGTGGCCGTGTCTGACCAGGCCAGCCCGGTAAAGAACTTCTTCGCGATCCGCGTGGCGCAGCTGGGCATCGATCCGGAATCGGTGGACTGGCGCCAGTATCCCCAGGACCTGTTCGGCGAGGTCCTGCGCAAAGGCGAGGTCGACGCCATCGCCGGCGATGATCCTCTGATCTACACGCTGCGCGAAGACAACCACTTGCGCGAGATCGCCACCAACATCGAGGGTGACTACGAGAACCGCACCTGCTGCGTGCTGGGCCTGCGCGGCGATCTGGTGCGCAAGGATCCCGAGGCTGCCGCCGCCATTGCGCGCGCGGTGATCGATGCGCAGCGCTGGACAGCGTCCAATCCGGATGAGACCGCCCGCATTTTCGCGCCCTACGTGCCCGGTAAGGTGCCCGCGGAACGCGTGGCGGCCATCCTGCGCAGCCATAGCCATGGACATGCATCGACGGGCGCCGCGCTGCGTGAGGAAATCGTGGGCTACGCGAAAGACCTGAAGACGATCAAGGTGCTCAGCGCGGGCCTGGACGTCAACAAATACGCGCATGTGGTGGTGCCCAATGTCCTCGGCTGACGTTTTGCCCGGCGCCGCCGCGGGCGCGCCCTCGGCCATGCGCCACGGGCGCCTGTGGAAAACGGGGATCGCGGCCGCCGTCTTGTGGGCCGGAGTGGGCGGAGTGACGCTGGCGTGGCCGAATGTAGAGGTCGGCTTTTCGTCCTGGGGCTACACGCGTGAATTCGGCGCGGCAGCGCTGGCGCTAGCGATTGTGCTGTTGCTGGCCGCGGCGCCTGGCGCAGGCCAGTTGCGGGCGGTGCGCGCTTTGCATCGCGCTGGCCCCTGGCTCGCGGCCCTGGCCGTGGCGGTAGGGGCCTGGGAAATCACGACAGCCAAGCTGGCGCTCTTGCCCAGCCCGTTCTTCGCGCCGCCGCAATCGCTGATCGAGGTGTATGCCACCGACTACAAGCGGTTGGCCTACAGCCTGGTGAATTCGCTGTGGCTGTTGGCCAACGGCTTTGTGCTGGGCGCGGCCGCGGGCTTTCTGACCGGGGTTGCGATCGGCTGGTCGCGCGGACTGGGCTATTGGGTGCATCCGGTGCTGCGCTTTCTGGGCCCGGTGCCATCCACTGCCTTGCTGCCGATGGCGTTCTTCTTTTTCCCGTCGAGCTGGTCGGCCGCCGTGTTCCTGATCGCCCTGGCCACCTGGTTTCCGGTCACGGTGTTGACCTGGTCGGGCGTGGCCGGGGTAAACCGCGCGTACTACGACGTGGCACGCACCATGGGCGCCAATGAATGGTTCCTGGTGCTGCGCGTGGCGATCCCCGCGGCATTGCCGCAGGTCTTCGTGGGCCTGTTCATGGGGCTGGGCGCCTCATTCTCGGTGCTGGTGGCGGCCGAGATGATGGGCGTGAAATCCGGGCTGGGCTGGTACCTGTCCTGGGCCCAGGGCTGGGCGTCCTACGCCAATATGTATGGCGCGCTCATCGTGATGGCCCTGGTGTTCTCGGGCTTGATCACGCTGCTGTTCCTGGGCCGCGATCGCCTTTTGGCCTGGCAGAAGGGAGTCGTGAAATGGTAGGGGCGGTCTCGGAAAACGCGGGTGCGTCCGGCGCCGCGCTGGCCGTGCGCGGCGTGAACCATCACTTCGACCTGGACGGCGCGGAATTGCCGGTGCTTGACGGCATAGACCTGGAGGTGGAGTCGGGCGAGTTCGTGGCGTTGCTTGGGCCCAGCGGTTGCGGCAAGTCGACGTTGCTGCGCCTGGTCGCGGGCCTGGAGCCTCCCGCCGAGGGCGGCCTGCTGGCGGACGGCGAACCGATAACGGGGCCGTCGCCGTCACGCATCGTGGTGTTCCAGGATCCGACGCTGTATCCCTGGCGCACGGTCTGGGACAACGTAGCCCTGGGCCTGCAGGCGCGGGGGCTGCTTAAAGCGCAGCGTGGCAGGGTGGATGACGCCTTGCAGCGGGTGGGCCTGCAGGCGTTCGGCCAGGCGTACCCGCATCAGCTTTCGGGGGGCATGGCGCAGCGGGCCGCGCTGGCGCGCGCGCTGGTCAACGATCCCCGCATCCTGATCCTGGACGAGCCCTTGGGCAAACTGGATTCGCTGACGCGCATCGCCATGCAATCCGAACTGGTGGAACTGTGGCAACGCACGGGCTACACGGCCTTGCTGGTCACGCATGATGTGGAAGAGGCGCTGTTCATGGCCTCGCGCATTGTGGTGCTGAGCGAGCGGCCGGCGCGGATCAAGGCCGAGATCGTCAACGATCTGCCGTACCCCAGGCATCGCGGCGATCCGCGCCTGGCGGCGTTGCGCCATCGCGCGTTGGCCTTGCTGGGACTGGACGCAACGTGGTGAACCCTGCGCGTCGGCGGCTGCCCGGGCCGGCCGCCGCGCGGCCGCCATGGCGGCTTGTGGCCGTATTCACAATCGGGATCATGGTGCTGGCGCTGCTCCTGGCCGCGGCGGCCTGGCGCCAGCCCGGCGGTACGCCGGTGCTGGCCTATTGGCCTTTCCCGTGGCGCTACGATCCGGATCTGCCCGTCAGCCCGCATACCTGGCGCCGGCTATGGCTGGCGTTGGCGCAGACGGCGGCGGCGTTGGCGTTGCTTTGCGGCGCGCTGTTGGCCCAGCGTCGACGCCTGGCGTGGCTGTGCGCTGCCGCAATGATGGTGCTGTTTACGGACTGGCCGCGCCCGCAGATGCTGTTGACCGAGGCGCACAGTTCTTCCTATCAGCGGTCGGCATTGCCATTTTCCGATGAGAATCTGCTGCAAGGCGGGCGCCTGTACCAGGCACATTGCGCCGCGTGCCATGGCGCGGCGGCGGATGGACGTGGAGAGCGGGCGGCCAGCCTGCCCGTCTGGCCCAGTGTGCTGGGCGCCGCCTTGTTCCAGAACCGTCTGGAAGGCGAGCTGCATTGGCGTATCGCGCATGGCGGACGGGAGCCGGCCGATCGGCCCGCGATGCCGGCGTTCGGCGCCACCTTGAGCGCGGATGAGATCTGGCAGGTGCTGGATCATCTGCGTTTGCGGGCATATGGCGTCGATGGCGGCATTGGCATGCCGGCCGTGCCTGCGCCCGTCGTCGATCTGGTGTGCCGCGATGGCCGGGCGACGCGGTTGAGCGGCCTGCGCGGATTGCCCCTGCGGGTGATGGCGTATGCCGCGGGCGCGCCCGAGGAACCGCAGGATCCGCGGCTCCTGACCGTGGCGCTGACCCGTGGCGTGACCGAGGACGTGAATGCGGATTGCGTGGCCGCGGGAGCAGATGCCTGGAACGCCTATGCGCTGGCGGCGGGCGTTGCGCCCGGAGAGCTGGCAGGCGCGCAGTTCATGGTCGACCGGCAGGGCTGGCTGCGCGCGCGCCGGCTGCCGGGCGCGGCGCCCGCCTGGACCAGCGCGGACGAGGTCTGCGGGCCGGGAGGACGGATGGAGGGCACGACGGCCCGCGGGCTGGGCGAGTTGTTGCTGGCAATGGACCGTGCGCCCATTGCCATTCCTGATACGCGGCGCGAACGCTAGGCGCGGCGGTTAATTAAGCACATTCCAACCCATGCGAGGCCTGCAACATGAGTACGTTGAACGAGTATCTGGACCAGAAGCGCGCCGCCGTGCTGGCGCGTAACGGACGCGATCCGAAGTCCGTGGAGCCGGTGAAGCTGCGCGCGCACGTCAGTGCGGAAGGACGCAGCGGCGTGCGCCGCATCCGGATCCGCGACCATCAGGTGGTCAGCGATAGTCCGGCCGATTTCGCGGGCTATGACCTGGGGCCGAGTTCGCCCGAATTGCTGTTGGGATCGCTGGGGAGTTGCCTGACCCACATCTTCCTGATCAAGGCGGCGGAATTGGAACTGCCGTTGGAGTCACTGCAGGTCGAGATCGAAGGCGATCTGGACCCGCGCGGCGGCAAGCCGGGCTATGAGCGCGTGCCGTTCTTTCCGCACAACATCCGCTATACCGCGCATATCGTGTCGCCCGCCGACGAGAGCGCGGTGCGAGCCGTGCACGAGGCCGTGGAGCAATGGTGCCCGATCCTGAACCTGTTGAAGCAGCCGCAACCGCTGGAAGGCAGGCTGCTGCACACCCAGACCGCTGCGCAGTAGCCCCCGGGCGCGGGGGCTCAGGTCAGCGTGCTGCGCATCAGGATTTCGGTCAGCGCCCGCGTAGGCTTGTTGGGGGCGGGAGCCGAAATCACGATGAATTCGACCTGGGGCAGCGCGGGCAGTTGGGCGGCGCCCGTTGGCGCGGCGAGACCCGCCGTGGACAGGTGCGAGGGTTGCACCGTAATGCCCAGGCCGGCGCGGGCAGCCGCCTGGCAGCCCGCATAGCTGGTGCTGGTGCATACGATCTGCCAGCTGCGGCCGGCGCGCGCCAGCGCATCCAGCGCCAGCGCGCGCGTCACGCTGGGTTCGCGCAGCAGTATCAGCGGCAGCGGCTCGCCGGGCGCCACGCGCAAGCCTTCCTTGGCCCGCCAGAGCAGGGCTTCCTTGTGCAGGGTCTGCCCCCGGCGGTCGCCCTTGCGGCGCTTGCCTATCATCACATCCAGGCCGTTGTCGTCCAGCAGCTTGTAGAGCTCGCTGGTGACGCCGATGGTCAGATCCAGTTCCACTTCGGGGTGCGCCAGGCGGAAGGCGGCCAGCACGTCGGGCAGCGGCCCCATCGCCAGGTCGTCCGAGGTCCCCAGGCGCACGCGCCCGCGCAGGCGAGGAGCGTCGAACAGGCGTTCGGCGCGCTCATGGGCATCCAGGATGATCTGCGCATGGACCAGCAGGCTGCGGCCGTCGCTGGTGAGCGCGAGCGAGTGCGTATCGCGCTGGAACAGGCGCCGGTTCAGCGCCTGCTCCAGCTGGCGGATGTGCTCGCTGACCGTAGGCTGGGTCAGGCCCAGCCGGCGGGCGGTCTCGGTGAAGCTGGGCGCGGCGGCGGCCGCGGCGAAAGTCTTGAGCCACAAAGGATTGAGCATGGGAGGCGGGTCATAGGAAAAACCGATGACAGTTAAAGTACCTAGTGGTCTTCACGATGGCAAGTGGCGCGCCTATAGTTTTCGGCAACCTGCACGGAAACTCCAAGGCTTGCCGACATGCGCCGTTTTCTCCCTGACCAGTTCACGCTCATCCTGATCGCCACGGTGGTCTTTGCCAGCTTTTTCCCGGCAGTGGGCAAGGGCGCGGCGTTCATGACCGTGGCCAGCAATGTGGCGATTTCCCTGTTGTTCTTCCTGCACGGGGCGCGCCTGTCCACGGATGCCATCGTGGCGGGCGTAAAGGACGTGCGCCTGCACGCGTTGATCCTGGCGTGTACCTTTCTGCTCTTTCCCGCGCTAGGCCTGGGATTGCGGGCGCTGTTTCCCGGACTGTTGACGCCGTCGCTATGGCTGGGCGTGCTGTTCGTCTGCACCTTGTCTTCCACGGTGCAATCGTCGATCGCCTTCACGTCCATGGCGCGCGGCAATGTTCCGGGCGCGATCTGCGCGGCCACTGCGTCGAACCTGCTGGGCACCGTGTTGACGCCGTTGTTGGTGGCGGTGCTGCTGCATCGCCAGGGCGGCGGGCATGGGCTGGCCGATGCCGGCCGCATTCTCCTGCAATTGCTGCTGCCGTTCGCGGTGGGCAGTTTGCTGCGGCCCTGGATCGGCGCCTGGGCCCAGCGCAACAACCGCACGTTGTCCAAAGTGGACCGCAGCTCCATTCTGCTGGCCGTCTATACCGCGTTCAGCGAGGCGGTGGCGCAGGGCATCTGGCACGCATTTCCGGCCATCGACCTGGCTTCCATGGTTTTGGTGAACGCCTTGCTGCTGGGCACGGTGCTGCTGGTTACGACCTGGGGCAGCCGCAAGCTGGGGCTGTCCAAGGAAAACGAGATCACGCTGGTCTTCTGCGGTTCGAAGAAGTCGCTGGCTTCTGGGATTCCGCTGGCCACGGTGCTGTTCGGCACGTCGCAGATGGGGGTGGTGGTGTTGCCGCTGATGATCTTCCACCAGATGCAGTTGATGGTTTGCGCGGTGCTGGCCCGCCGCTACGCGGAGCGGCAGGCGCCGTCCGAAACCGCCGTGGCCCGGGCCTGAACCCGACGCCAGCGTAAGGATTCCGGCATGCGACGAACCTGCGGGACGGCGCAAGGTGCCCGGGGGCGGACGGCGTTCGGAGGCGCTGGTTCCTACGAAAGACCGGCGGCCGCGTCGTCCTGCGGGCGGATTTTTCCGGCGGGCTGCCAGTAAACGGTGCCGTCGCGTTCCTCGACCGCCAGGACGGTCAGGCGGCCGTTTTTACAGGGGCCGCCCACGCACAGGCCGGTGTCCGGCTGATAGGTCGCCCCGTGGCGCGCGCACATGATCAGGTCGCCGGCGCGGGTAAAGAAGCTGCCTTCCCAGTCCAGTTCGACGCCGACGTGGGCGCAACGGTTCAGGTAGCCATGCACGCGGTCCTGGTAGCGCACGAAAAAGGCCGTGGTGCGGCCTGCGCCGTCGGACACGGGAATTTTCACGCCCAGGCCGCCATTGGCCAGATCGGACGATGCGCAGACGCGGACGGCTGGGAGGGGGGCTGAATCCTGCATGGTAGGCCTGGAAATCAAAGTGAGGGATGTTCGGACAGGGCGGCTGGGCTTGTCAATCCGGCGCGCCGGCCTGCGCGCCATCCTGTTGGCGGGCCCACATCCCGGCGTATACGCCGCCGCGCGCCAGCAATTGCGGATGGCGGCCGCGTTCGACGATGCGGCCATCGGCCAGCACGATGATCTCATCCGCATCCGCCACGGTGGACAGGCGGTGCGCGATGATCAGGGTGCTGCGGCCCTGGCTGACTTCGCGCAGGTTTGCCTGGATTTCGCGTTCCGTATGCGTGTCCAGCGCGCTGGTGGCTTCGTCGAACAGGAAGATCGCCGGGTTCTTCAAGATGGTGCGGGCGATCGCCACGCGCTGCTTTTCGCCGCCGGACAGTTTCAGTCCGCGTTCGCCGACCATGGTCTGGTAGCCGTCCGGCATGGTCATGATCAGGTCGTGAATGTGCGCCAGGCGCGCGGCAGCCTGGATCTCCGCTTCGGTGGCGCCGGGGCGGCCATAGCCGATGTTGTAGAGAATGGTGTCGTTGAACAGCACGGTGTCTTGGGGCACGACGCCAATCGCCGCCCGCAGGCTGGCCTGCGTCACGTCGCGCACGTCCTGGCCATCGATGAGGATTGCGCCGCCATCGGCATCATAGAAGCGGAACAGCAGGCGCGCGATGGTCGATTTGCCCGCGCCGGAGGTGCCCACGACGGCTACGGTCCTGCCGGCCGGGATGGTGAAGCTGACTCCTTTCAGGATGGGGCGGCGCGCGTCATAGCCGAAACGCACGTTGCGGAATTCCACCTCGCCGCCCGCCACACGCAGAGGCAGGGCGTCCGGGCGGTCCGCCACTTCGCGGTCCTGCCCCAGCAGTTCGAACATGCGCTCCATGTCGATGATGGCCTGCTTGATCTCGCGATAGACGAAGCCGAAGAAGCTCAGCGGCTGGTACAGCTGCAGCAGATAGGTGTTGACCAGGACGAAGTCCCCCAGCGTGTAGCGGCCCTCGGCGATGCCTGTGGCCGCCATCCACATGACCAGCGTGAGACCCACGGAGATGATGGCCGCCTGGCCGATATTCAGGATGGACAGGCTGACCTGGCTGCGCACGGCGGCGCGCTCGTAGCGGGTAAGCGAGGCATTGTAGCGGCGCGCCTCGTGCTCTTCGTTGCCGAAGTATTTGACCGTTTCGTAGTTCAGCAGGCTCTCGATCGCCTTGGTGTTGGCCTCGGAGTCGGTTTCGTTCATCTGGCGCCGGAACTTGGCGCGCCATTCGGTGACGAGCAGCGTGTACACGATGTACAGCGTGACGGTCGCGCCGGTGGCCAGCGCCAGCCAGATGTCGAACATCTTCCACAGCACGATGCAGACCAGCCCGATCTCGAAAAAGGTCGGCAGGATGCTGAAGAGCAGGAACGACAGCAGGGTCTGGATGCCCTTGGTGCCGCGCTCGATGGCGCGGTTCAGGCCGCCGGTCTGGCGCGCCAGGTGAAAGCGCAGAGCCAGCGCATGCAGGTGGCGAAAGACCTGCAGGCCGACCGCGCGAATGGCGTGCTGCCCGACACGGGCGAAGATGGCGTCGCGCAATTCCGAGAACAGCAGCGAGAGCACCCGGGCGGTGCCGTAGGCCAGGATCAGGCCGAGCGGCACCGTGACGGTTCCCGGCGTGCCTTTGCCCAGCTCGTCGATGGCTTGCTTGTACAGCAGGGGCACGTAGACCAGTGCCCCCTTGGCCGCGAACAGGCACAGGAGAGCCGCGACCACGCGCGTCTTCAGGCCCGTCTCGCCTGGTGGCCAGAGGTACGGAAGCAGGGTGCGTAACGTGGAGAAACCACCGCGGCCTTGCGGCCGCGTGTCAGAAGCATTCATAGTCAGTGCCGGGAGGGGGATGCATCGGCCGGCAGGCCGTCGGAAGCGCATTATCGGCCACGGGCGGCATTTCCGCCGGGAGGCCGCGCCAGGGGCGGAAATGCCCGCTGTGGCGCGGGACATTCAAGGAATTGGCGGCTCTGGGGGTATTATCGGCCTCACGGCCCCTGGGATGTGTAGACCTCTCCCGGGGGTTTTCAATCCGGCATAGCGACTCGGGCGCAGCCTGACGGGCCCGTTTTTTACTGTCTCAACCAAGGATAGAGCCTGGCTGCCCCTTGGTTGCGCGACCCGGCGCATGTTCGCCGCGCGGGCGTCGCGTTGCAAGCTACGGAGGGTCTTATGGCGAAGGTACCCGCAGTGAAGTTGAACGACGGCAGCAAGATTCCCCAGCTGGGCCTGGGCGTCTGGCAAGTGCCGAACGATCAGGCGGCCGCAAGCGTGAAAGAGGCGTTGGCGGCGGGCTACCGCTCGGTGGACACCGCGGCCATCTATGGCAATGAGGCTGGCGTGGGCGCGGGGTTGCGCGCGGCCGGCGTGGCGCGCAAGGATCTGTTCATCACGACCAAGCTCTGGAATGACAGGCATGGCTACGACGAGGCCCACAAGGCCATGGACGAGAGCCTGGAAAAACTGGGCCTGGCCTATGTGGACCTGTACTTGATCCATTGGCCGGTGGCCGGCAGCACGAAGTTCGTGGACGCCTGGAAGGCGATGATCGAAATGAAGGAAGACGGCCGCGCGCGCTCGATCGGCGTGTCCAATTTCACCCAGGCCAACCTGGAACGGCTGATCGATGCCTCCGGCGTCACGCCCTCGGTCAATCAGGTCGAGCTGCATCCCGGCTTCACCCAGCGCGCGCTGCGGGCCTTCCATGCCAGGCACGGCATCGCGACGGAGTCCTGGAGCCCCCTGGCCCAGGGCGGGGTCGCCAAGGACAAGGTCATCCTGGAGCTGGCGAAGAAATACGGCAAATCGGCTGCCCAGGTGACGCTGCGCTGGCATTTGCAGAGCGATCTGATCGTGATTCCGAAGTCGGTGACGCCGGCCCGCATCCGCGAGAACATCGACGTGTTCGATTTCGAGCTGTCGGCGGCGGACATGGCCGCCATCGATGGCATCAAGGAAGGCGCGCGCCTGGGGCCGGACCCCGAGACGTTCGGCAAGTAAGGCCAGGCCTAGGCACGGGGCGCAGCGGTCAAGCCTGGCGCTTCAGCGGGAACACCCAGTAGCGCACGATGACCACCAGCAGGATGGCCAGGGCGGTCCAGGATGCCCAGTGCCAGCCCCCCGTGCCCAGCAGGGCGGCCAGCAGGCCGAACGCGCTGAGCACGCCCAGCAGGATAGGCGCGCCCCACACAAACATGAAACCACGGGCCGTCTTGCTCATGCGGGAGTCCTTTTCGGGAGGGCGGCGGCCTGGTGCTTGCGCACGAGTTCGGCAATGCGCGCCTCGGTGGCGCGGCGGCGCGCCAGCCAGAGATATAGCCCGCTGACCAGCACGATGATGGTGATGACATCCAGCAGCGCCCAGATGATCTTCAGCGGCATGCCGGCGTAGTCGCCAAAGTGCAAGGGGCGCGACAGTTCCAGCGCGGTCAGGTACCACGGCATTTTGGCCACGGTGGTCAGCTCGCCCGTCTTGCCGTCCACCAGGACCGGCGTGTTCAGGCGCGACGTCAGCGGCGAGTCGCCGCGCATCCAGGTGATGTAGTGATGGGGGCTGCCGAAGGCGTTGCCGGGGAAGGCGATGAACGACACTTCATTGCCGGGCATGGCCTTGCGGGCGGTATCGGCGGCGCCCTGGGCCGAGGCCAGCTCGGTGGGCACGTTCTGGCCCTTGTAGGGTTCCAGGATGCGCACCAGTTCAGTGGACTGCCACAGGCGGAACAGCGGGGTGGAGAGTTCGTTGATCACGCCCGTGACGCCCACCACGAAGGCCCAGACCAGCGTCACGATGCCCAGCAGATTGTGCAGGTCCAGCCACTTCAGGCGGGTGGAACGGCTGGCGCGCACCGTGCCGAACTCCAGCTTCTTCATGAAGGGGCCGTAGAGCACGACACCGGAGACGATCGCCACGCAAAACAGCAGCCCCATGAAGCCCAGGAACAGCTCGCCGGGCAGCCCTGCGAACAGGTCCACGTGCAACGCCAGCATGATGCCCATGAAGGAAAACTTGTCTTGCGTGTATAGCGGGCCGTCCAGCAGCACGTCGCCCGTGCGCGCGTCCATGCGCACGGCGTGACCGGACACCTGGCCGTCTCCGGGCGTCTTGGCCATCCCCACATAGACCTGCGGTTCGTCGGGATCGAAGAACAGATAGTCGATGACTTCGCCCGGATACATCGCGCGGGCGCTGTCGACCAGCTTGTCCAGGTTGGCGCGCGGGGTCGACGCGGGCACGTCCGACAGCGGCTTGGCATCGTCGAGCCAGTGCTCGATCTCGTGGTGAAAAACCAGCGGCAAGCCGGTAAGACAGATGATCAGCAGGAAGATCGTGCAGACCAGGCTGGTCCATTTATGGACCAGATACCAGGTTTTGATGGTGGACGCGGCAGTCATGGGGGGCGGGCCCTTGCAGGCGCGGGTTGGAGAAAGCTGAATATTATCGCGAATAATATCGATTCTCGTAACCAAATTTTGACCATGGGACGGCAAGGGTGGGACGGTGAGACGGCTTGAAAGCGGGTTAAAAAGGGGGATCAAGCATCAACCCTGCAGCAGTCCCGGATCATCATGGAGCAGCGTTTTCTCAAAGTCCCGCGCAACGAGCTAGGCCGCGATTTCGCGGTGGGCGATCTGCACGGCCATTTTTCCCGCCTGGAGGAAAGCCTGGGCCAACTGGGTTTCGATCCGGCCACGGACCGTCTGTTTTCCGTGGGAGACCTGGTGGACCGCGGCCCGGAGAGCGAGGCCGCGCTGGAGTGGCTCGCCCGGCCCTGGTTTTACGCGGTCCAGGGCAATCACGAGGACTACGCCATCCGCCACGTGCGCACCGGGCAGGTGGACGTGGACAACTGGCGCGGCTATGGCGGCGGCTGGTTCCTGGATCTGCCCTCGGAACGCCAGAAGGTCTTTGCTGAGGCCTTCGCGCAATTACCCATCGCCATCGAAGTTGAAACCCTGGACGGCGCGGTGGGGCTGTTGCACGCGGATTGCCCGGTGCTGTTCTGGCCGCGGCTGGAGTCCGCGCTGCAGGACCGCTACCGGCGCACCAGCGCCGCCTGCCAGTGGTCGCGCGACCGTCTGCGGCAGATGGACCGCACCGGCATCCGGGGCGTGAGGGCGGTGGTGGCCGGGCATACGCCGGTTCCGGCGCCGTTGGTGCTGGGCAACGTCTACCACATCGATACCGAAGGCTGGAAATCCGGCTACTTCACCTTCCTGGATCTGGAGTCCCTGCAAGCTTGGCCGCGCGAGGTCGTGACCGAACTCGCGGAGCAGGAATAGCTCAGGCGTGGCCCCGGCGCCTGGCGCCGGGGGGCGGGCGCGATCAGAGCGGCCGGGCGGCTACCGGTCCGGCGCCGCTGACGGCGCTGGCGCGCGCGGGAGTGTCGGCGTCCACGCGAGGAACCGGAATGGGCGGGATGACCGGCGCATTGCCGGCCGGCGCGCCGGACGCCGATGGCACGGGGACCGGCAGGGCCAAGGGGGGCTGGCCAGGACCGCCTTGGGGCGCCGAGCCGCCGGGCGGCAAGGGCTTGACCGAGGTGTCCACGCCATCCGTGGAGCGGTTGTTGTTCAGGAAGTCCGTCAGCGCGTCGCCCGAGGAGAGGTCCAGCGAGGCCACGGCCTGGCCCGGCGGGAATTCCGAGAAATAGTATTCGCCGTTGTCCACGATCAGGCCGTCAGGCCGTGGCGCGGGCTTTGCTTCCGGGATGCCTTTTAGGGCCGGTTGCATATAGTCCAGCCAGGTGCTCAAGGCCAGGCCGCTGCCGAATTCGTTGGTGCCCAGCGACTTGGGCTGGTCAAAGCCCATCCAGACCGTGGTGGCGAGGCTGGGCGTGAAACCCGAGAACCAGACGTCCACGGCCTCGTTGGTGGTGCCGGTCTTGCCGCCGATGTCATTGCGCTTGAGCACCTGGTGCGCGCGCGCGGCGGTGCCGCTGACCGTGACGCCGCGCAGGATGTCGTCCATGACCCAGGCGGTGCGGGGATCGATGGCGCGTGCCTGGGCGTCGCCGGCCACCACCGGTTGCGCCTGCATCAGCACATTGCCCGAACGGTCGGTGACGCGGTCCACCAGGTAGGGAGTGACGCGGTAGCCGCCGTTGGCAAACACGCTGTAGCCATTGACCACCTGAAGGGGCGTGGCGCCGCCCGCGCCCAGCGCCAGCGGCAGCACGGCCGGCCAGCGCGCCTTGTCGAAACCGAACCGGGTCAGGTAGTCCTGCGCGTATTGCGGCGAAATGGCCTGCAGGATGCGGATCGACACCATGTTCTTGGAGCGCATGAGGCCCTGGCGCAGGGTCAGCATGGGCTCGTATTTGTTGCCGTCGTTCTTGGGCTGCCACGCTTTGGAGCCGGTCTGCTCCGCCGTCAGCATGAAGGGCTGGTCCGAAATCTGCGTGGCCGGGGTCAGGCCGCGCTCCAGCGCCGCGGCGTAGACGAAGGGCTTGATGTTCGAGCCGGGCTGGCGCCAGGCTTGCGTTACCCGGTTGAAGCCGCCGCGGTTGTAATCGAAGCCGCCGATCATGGCGCGGATGGCGCCGTCCTGCGGCACCATGGAAACCAGCGCCGCCTGCAGCGTCGGCATGTTGATGATTTCCCAGTTGTCGCCATTCTTGTGGATGTAGACCACCGAGCCTCGGCGCAGGCGCTGGCTGTCGCTGGCCTTGGGATTGAGCGCGCGCGCCACGACCGCCAATGCCTTTTTGTCGCTGATCGTGATGATGTCGCGGGCGCTGCGCGCCAGCGTTACTTCGGTGGGGCTGGCGGCCAGCACGACGGCGGCCAGCAGGTCTTCGCTGTCAGGCGTTTTTTCCTGCACGCCATCCAGGATCTCATCCAGTGCGGCCGCGTCCTTTTCGACGCCGTCGGGCAGGTCGATCTGATCTTCCGGGCCGGGATATACCGCGCGGCGGGTGTAGTTCAGGACGCCGTCGCGCACGGCGCGATAGGCCGCTTCCTGGTCCTTGGAATCGATGGTGGTGTAGACGTCGATGCCCTTGGAATAGGTTTCTTCCTGGAACACGCCATACATGAGCTGGCGCGCGAGTTCGGCGGGGTAGTCGCCATGGATCGCAAAGCCACGCGCGCTGGCGCCGTCCGCGCCGCGGATGGTCAGGCGCTGCTTGAGCGCTTCATCGGTCTGTTCGGGCGTGAGGTAACCCAGTGTTTTCATGCGGCCCAGCACGTAGTGCTGACGGATCTCGGCGCGCGGGAAATTGGTGATGGGGTTGAAACGTGACGGGGCCTTGGGGATGCCGGCTAGCATGGCGGCTTCCGCGGGCGTGACTTCGGACAGGGGCTTGCCCAGATAGGTGCGCGAGGCGGCCGCGAAACCATAGGCGCGGTGGCCCAGGTAGATCTGGTTCATGTAGAGCTCGAGGATCTGGTCCTTGGTGAGCTCGGATTCGATCTTGAAGGTCAGCAGCAGCTCGTAGAACTTGCGCGAATAGGTCTTCTCGGACGACAGGTAAAAGTTGCGCGCCACCTGCATCGTGATCGTGCTGCCGCCCTGGCTTTTGGAGCCCTTGACGATGTTGGTCAGCACGGCACGCGCCACGCCCATCCAGTCGACGCCGCCATGGCTGTAGAAGCGGTCGTCCTCGGCCGCCAGCACCGCCTGGCGCATCACGGGCGGGATTTCGTCAAAGCGCAGCACATTGCGGTGTTCTTCGCCGTATTCGCCAATCAGTACCTTGTCCGCCGTATAGATGCGCAGCGGCACCCGCGGCCGGTAGTCGGTCATCGCGTGCAGGTCGGGCAGGCTGGGCCACGCCAGGGCCAGCGCAAGGCCGAGCAGGACGGCGCCGCACACGGCGGCGCCAGCGGCGGCCACGCCTGCCTTGATCAGGAGTAGTTTCCAGGGGAGGCCCGGTTTGCCGCCCGGGGTGGCGGAGGATTGCTGGGGGGTGCTCATTGCAGGCGATTCTAGGGCAGAACGCTATAGACCGCCCAGGGAGCAATAAGGTTTCGGTAACCAAACTTGCCCGGGGGGCGGAGCCAGCGGACGCGGGGGAAATTCAGGGACGGGCTCTAGCATACGCCGGGGGCGGCTTTGTTGCGCCACCGCCGCTCCCGCGCGCCGAGAAATGTATTGCGCGCCGTGACAAACGGCAAGTCCGGTTGCAGGCGTCAGCGGGCCGTCAGCGGGCCCCGTCCGGTTCAGCCGGCGGTCGCAGGGCGCAGGTAATGCTGCGGCGGCGCGCCCAGCGCACGGTGGAACATGGCCGAAAAGGCGCTGGTGCTGCGATACCCCAGGTCGGAGGCAATGCGCGCAACCGGCGCGCCTTGGGACAGCCGGCACACGGCCTCGGCCAGCCGTACCTGCTGCACCCACTGTCGGTAGTTCAGCCCCAGTTCCGCCTGGAACAGCCGGATCAGCGTGCGCGCGCTGGCGCCGACTTCGCTGCCCCAGTCCTCAATGCCACGTTGCAAGCCGGGAGCATCCAGGATGGCCGCGCAGATGGTCTGCAGGCGGCGGTCGCGCGGCCAGGGAATTTGCAGCGGCGCGACGCGCGCCGCGGCCAGTTCGGACAGGAGCAGGGCGGCGATCTGCTCCGCGCGGCCCCCCAGCGGGTAGTCGATGGGTTCGGCGGTCAGCGCCAGGATCAGTTCGCGCAGCAGGCCGCTGACCTCGACCACCTGGCATTGCGGCCAGTAGTCTCGGGCGGTTTCGGCTTCGAGGTAGAGCGAGCGCATGGATACGGCGCCCACCATGTCCACGCCATGCGGCACGCCCGCCGGCACCCACAGCGCGCGCAGCGGCG
Organism: Achromobacter sp. D10; assembly: GCF_035282245.1. Lineage (NCBI taxonomy): Bacteria > Pseudomonadati > Pseudomonadota > Betaproteobacteria > Burkholderiales > Alcaligenaceae > Achromobacter > Achromobacter sp. D10. Next base: position 51,700 of record NZ_JAYJLE010000016.1, on the reverse strand, counting down.
GCAGGGCCCAGAAGCCGCTGGGGGTCGTCACGCGCATGATGCCCTCCACCGCGTAGACCAGCTGGGCGCGAGGATGGGAATGGGTGCCGGTCCGGGTGCCGGGCGGGAATTCCTTGGCCATGGCCGTCACCACGCGCGGCCGGTGCTGGTAGTCCTGCGGATTGATGCTGCGGGCGGGGTCGGGCAAAAGGAGTCGTGCGGGCATACGTGTCACTTCCGGCGTAAGGATGAGCAAGGGGCGGCTGAAGTGTAATTTCCGTATTTTGTCACTTACGCGACGGAAATTGGCAGATCGATCCCAACCCCGATTCCTACACTGGCTACAGGTCCCGGCACGGTGCCGGGCGTGCCCTTATCCCTATACCGCGTCCCGCAACCCATGAATCCACCCCAGAACCCCGCCGCCGGCATTGCCGATGCCGATACGGCTGCACCGCCAGCCGCCTCCTCGGATCCGTCCACCGCCTTCAAGGTGCTGGGCGCGATCAGCGTGGCGCATCTGATGAACGACATGATCCAGTCGATCCTGTTGGCCATCTATCCCATGTTGAAGGACTCTTTCAGCCTGTCGTTCGCGCAGATTGGGCTGATCACGCTGGTCTACCAGCTGGCGGCGTCGCTCTTGCAGCCCTTCATCGGCTTCTACACGGACCGCAATCCCAAACCGTACTCGCTGCCGGTGGGCATGGGCTTCACCCTGGTGGGATTGCTCCTGCTTTCCATGGCGCCGTCGTTCGGCTGGCTGTTGGTGGCCGCGGTCCTGGTGGGCACGGGCTCCTCGGTGTTCCATCCGGAGTCATCGCGCGTGGCGCGCATGGCGTCGGGCGGGCGCCACGGCCTGGCGCAATCGCTGTTCCAGGTGGGAGGCAACGTGGGGTCGGCGCTTGGGCCCTTGCTGGCCGCGCTCTTCATCATTCCGCACGGGCAGCGCAGCGTGGCGTGGTTTTCCCTGGCCGCGCTGTTCGGCATTGTCGTGCTGACCGGTATCGGGCGCTGGTACAGCGCCAACCGCGTGCGGCTCAAGCCGCGCGCGCGGCGCGAGGGCGCAGGCCATGGGCTGTCGCGTAACCAGGTGCTGGGCGCGCTGGCGGTGCTGGGCGTGCTGGTGTTCTCCAAGTACTTCTATCTGGCCAGCCTGAACAGCTACTTCACTTTCTACCTGATCGATAAATTTGCGCTGTCGGTACGCGAGGCGCAGCTCTATCTGTTCCTGTTCCTGGCCGCCGTGGCGGTGGGCACGGTGGTGGGCGGCCCGGTCGGCGACCGCATCGGCCGCAAGATCGTGATCTGGGTGTCCATACTGGGCGTGGCGCCGTTTACGCTGCTGTTGCCCTACATGAACCTGTTCTGGACGGGCGTGCTGGTGGTGATCATCGGCATGGTGCTGGCCTCGGCATTCTCGGCCATCGTGGTCTACGCGCAGGAGCTGGTGCCAGGCAAGGTGGGGATGATCGCCGGCCTGTTCTTCGGCTTTGCCTTCGGTATGGGAGGGGTGGGCGCCGCGGCGCTGGGCAAGCTGGCCGATGCGACGAGCATAGGCTATGTGTACCAGGTCTGCGCCTATCTGCCCTTGCTGGGCGTGGTGGCGATCCTGCTGCCCGACGTGGAGAAGGCGCGCCGCTGATGGCCGCGCTGGATCGGTAGCCCCTGCGCACCCCCGGGGAACCGGGGCCTTGCCTGGGCCCTGGCTTCCCGGCAAACGCGGGTGTCAGCCTGTCCGCACGGCGCTCAGGTGGGGCTGGCCGGTTTCGATGCCGGTGATGTCCCCGGCAGCGCCATGGTGGATGATGCAGGTGCGCGCCGACCTCAGCTGCGTCAGCTGGGCCGGCGTGATCGCGAAGCTGGCCGCCAGGCGGCGGTCGCTCAGCGGTTTGATTGGCTTGCGGCGGTCCTTGCCGGCGAATTTGCGGTGGTTGTAGATGGCCCAGGCGACCAACACACCGGCATTGACCAGCGCCAGCACGGCGTATCCCCAGAGCGTGTTCACGGTGGGCAGGAACACCGGCCACAGCGAGGCGTCGGGACCGCCCGCGGCGGCGCGCAGTATGGCCAGGATCCCGGAGCCAAAGAGATAGACGAAGGCAAACCAGCCGATGGCGGTCAGGACCAGGTCGAACAGGTAGCCTGCGCGGGAACGTTGCGTGGTGATGATCATGAGCTTGCGTCCGGAGATTTGATGCCCCGGTCAGGGCTGGTCCAGCGCGCGCGCCGGGCCTGCTTGCGGAGCATGACTTTGGGAAAGCTGACCAGGGTGGTGAACAGGCTCACCATCCAGAAGGCCAGCGGATACCAGATGACCCAGTACAACGAACGGGCCAGGCCGGGCTCGTAGCGGCGGTCGATCAGGATGCTGACGACGAACTGCAGCAGGCAGACGACCGCCAGCATCATGCCGGTGAAGGCGGGCGGCATCAGGCTGGCAATCTGCATATTGTTGGGCAGCGCGACTACCTGGCTGATGGCCCACAGCAGCACCGATACGCCGAAGGCGAAGGCCCAGGCCGTGGACAGGCAGAACTCCGCCATCAGCGGCCACAGGCGGCGATGGCGCCAGATCCAGATGGAACGCAGGTTTTTCAGAAAGACTTCGGCGCCGCCCTGGGCCCAGCGCAGCCGCTGCTTCCATAGCCCGCGCAGGGTTTCCGGCATCAGGATCCAGCACAGCCCGCGGGGTTCATAGAAGATGGACCAGTGATCGCGCTGCAGCTTCCAGCTGATGTCGATATCTTCGGTGATCATGTCCAGGCTCCAGTAGCCCACCCGGTCCAGCGCCGCGCGCCGGAACGCGGCGACCACCCCGGACACGGTAAACACCTGGCCATAGACACGCTGCGTGCGCTTGATAAGGCCGATGATCGAAGAGAACTCGCCGACCTGGATCCGCCCGATCAAGGTGGAGCGGGTGCGGATGCGTGGGTTGCCCGTCACGGCGCCGACGCGCGGGTTGTCGATCAGCGGGGCCACCAGGTAGGCGGCCGCGTCCGGATCCAGCATGGCGTCGCCATCGATGCAGACCAGGTATTCGCTGCGCGCGGCCATGGCGCCCATGCGCAGTGCCATCGCCTTGCCCTGGTTCTGCGCCAGGTGCACCACGCGCAGCCGCGGATGGGCGGCTGCCATGCGGTCCAGCATCTCGGCGGTGCCGTCGCTGGAGCCGTCGTTGATGGCGATAACCTCAATGTGCGGGTAGTTCTGGCCCAACGCGGCCAGCAGCGTCTCTTCGCCGTTGTCGGCTTCGTTGTAGCAGGGCACAAGAATGGACACCAGCGGATTGCCGGCCAGGGCCGGCGGCTGGCTGTCCTTGCCCCATTTCCAGTGGCGCTCCCAATGCCACCAGAAGTAAATGCCGCCAGCCATCCACATGCCGGACATGAACAGCGGGTAGAAGAACACGAAGCCCAGGAGCGCCTCACCGGTCAGCATCAGCGTGAAACCGAAGGGCGCGCCAAGCACCGCGCAGAGAATCAGCAGGGCAATCAGTCGGTCTATCATCGGATGGGGTACCAGGCTTCGGAGATGGCGGGCCGGATGCCTTGCAACCGGGGCTGGTCTTGCGAGAAGTCGTCGGGGTAGTAGCCGAAGCTGCGCGAGCCACGCAGTTGCAGCCGCTTCATCCAGCCGGCGAGCACGGCCGTGTCGACCGGGGTTGCCTCGGGGCGGCCGGGGCCGGTGCGCCAGTCGCGCGCCTGCAGCTCGAACACCGTCTTGTCCAGCGCGCCGGGGCGTTTCGCGACGGTATCGACCAGCTTGTCCAGCCAGGCGTTTTCCTTGCCAGGGGGCACGTTCTCCATCAGCGGCATCGCCATGGGCGCGGTCCAGTCGTAAGCGCCGAGGAAGTCGTCCAGGTTCTGGGCGAACCAGGTCTCGCTGCCGGGATTCAGGATGGGTTCTGCAAAGATATTGCGGGCCGTCTTGATCTGCGGACCGCGCACCGCCCGCACCCGTTGCGTGAGCTCGGCCGTGAAGTCCACCAGCGCGCGGCTCTTGAAGCGCGTCCAGCGCTGCAGGGTGTCGGGATCCGCGCGCAGCTCGGCGATGCTGCCTGGCAAACCGGCGGCCCGGTAGGCAGCCAGCGCGCCTGGACTGGCGTCTTCATAGTCGGACAGCAGCGCGTCGTCGTGGAACAGGATGCCGTCGAAGATCGCGTAGCGGGCCAGGTCCTCGTACAGATCGCCGATGCGCGCGCGCACGGTGGCGTCGAACGGCGACAAGCGGCGGTACTGGTCGGGGTCCGGGGCCGGCTGCGCCTGATCGTCGGTCCAGCGCGTGACGCGGGGCAGGGCGGGTTCCAGGTCGAAGGACAGCACAGGCATCCAGGCATAGACCATCACGTTGGCGCGGTTGTGCAACTGCCACGCGGCGCGGTTGAACAGGTCGGCCCGGGTGGGCAGCCAGCGGTTGGGGAAGTAGACCGATTTCACCAGCCCGTCGCCCTCGGGGTCCGAGTAGGCCTGCAGAAACACCGTGTTGATCTGCATGTCCAGGATGCGCTGCACCAGTTCGCCCAGGTTGCGGTCCGTCTGGGCCGGATCCGGGTCGTAGACATAGTCCAGGTCCACGTGCGCGACACGCATGAAGGGCTGGGCTTCCATGCCGACCACGCTGTTGGCGAAGGGCTTGAGCGTCGGGTCGCTCGCCAGCAGCAGACGCGGCGTGGACATCAGGCGGCCGACGCGGCCGGCGCCATCTTCCAGCGTCAGGGCGAGTTGATAGCCATGCTCGGCAGTGATACGCAGGGTGGATCCGCCTTCGGCGCCGTAGGGCCAGACCCACACTCGCGGCTTCTTGCCGGTGGCGCGGCGGATCTTCTCGGTGATGGCGGCGACGTCGCCGCCCATGCGGGCATTGAACTGCGCTTCGGTCTCGTAGCGCCGGGTCTGCGCGTCATAGGCGCGGATGGCAGCGGCAGGCTCGGTATTGCCCTGGGGGTTGGCCAGCGCGCCGTAGTGCGAGGCATTGGTGTGCGCGGCAATTTCCACCAGCCCCGACCGCGAGATTTCGCGGATCTCGTCCCAGTTCAGGAAACGCTTGCGGTCTTCGGGGCTGCCGCCGAAGTCCACGCGCTGGTTGGCGGGGGTGTCCATCCAGACGCCCACGGGCGCCAGCAGGGCAGGCCATTGATAGGCTTTCAGGATAGGCAGCACGCGCGTATAGAAGCTGCGGTAGCCGTCGTCGAAGGACAGCAGGACGGCGCGATCGGGCAGCGCTTTGCCGCCCTGGCGCGCGGCCAGGATCTGGTCCACGGTCACCGCCTGGTAGCCGTTGGCGCGCAGCCAGGCCAGTTGCTCGGCCAGGCGGTCGGTGCGCACGCTCAGGAACGCCTGGTCGGGGTCGTCGTCTTCCACGTCGTGGTAGGCCAGGGCGAGGAATTGGCCCTGGACCCAGGGTTGCTCCGCGGCAGCAAGCGGACGCTCGCCCGGCGGGGTATAGACCGGGATGTCCTTGGCGCAAGCAGTCAGCGCCAGGATCGCAAGCAGCAACAGGCCGGCGAGAATCAGGCGGGTATGGGTTTTAAGCATCATGGTGTTGACTCGGTGCCGGGTTCAGAAGCGGTACGTCAGGTCGAACGCGATGCGCAGTTCGCGTTCGCGCTCGCCGTCGTACGGGCGGCTGGTGCCGGTGATCATGGCGCCCATGTCCAGGACGTCGTTGGCGCGGTAACGCTGGCCGTAGCCCAGCGCGATCACGCCGCCGGTGCCATAGCCCTGCTGGGTGTAGGTGCCCGCGCCCAGGGTGCCGATCTGTTCCCACGCGGTTTCGTAGCGGCGGTACAGCGTGTGGGTCAGGCGCACGCCGGGCAGCAGCATCAGGTCCGAGCGCGGGTTGAAGTAAGGCACGTTGCTGTCGTGGCTGTTGCGCTGCGTCGAGGCCTCGAACTCCAGATCCGCGAGCAGGTGCGGGGCGGTGTAGACGCGCTCGCGTCCCGCCAGGCCCAGCGCCCAGCGGTTGTTGCCGTCGCTGAAGTGCGAGGGCGACAACGCCAACGTCCACTCGCGGCGTTCATTGGCGCGCCAACGCACGAAAGCCGACAGGCTGTTGGACGAAATGCCACTGGTCAGGGCCCGCAGCGGGGTTTCGCGCGACATGATTTCGCCCGAGCCGCCAACCTGCCAATGGTCGTCCACGTCGTAGGCGACCGAAAGGCGGGCGCCGGGCTTCACGCCATGGCCGTAGTCGTGAGTGGAGACCTCGCCTTCCACCGTGAGGTCGCGTCCGCGCCATTCCACGCCGGTGCGCAGCCAGCGGTAGTTGCCGCGGCCTTCCTCGAAGTCGCCGGCGGCATAGCCGCCGCCGCCGAAGACCCGCCAGTTGTAGTCCAGCGGAGCGGAATAGAGCACGGCGTCGATGCCGAAATCGCCGCTGCCATTGACCGGGCTGTCCGAGGCCAGCCCGCGATAGCCGTTGATGCGCAGCTCGGCTTTGTTGTGGACTTCCCACTCACGGGCCAGGCGGCGGCTGGTCAGGTTCTCGGGCGAGCGGGCCATGGTGTCTTGCGACAGTGCTTCCGCCTGGCGCCACTCCTGCAAATCCAGGGCGGTGAAGCCCTGGCCGTTCTCCACGCCCAGACTGCGCGGCGCCAAGGTTTCGGCCATCTTCAGTTCGACTTCCGAAGCGCGGGGAAGGGAGCGGGCGCGGTAGACGGTCGCCAGGTCGCTGCGCAGGCCGGAGTTGTTGGGCGCGTTGGCGACCATGTCCTCGAGGCGCTGCTGGGCGGCGACGGTGTCGTTGGCCTGCAGGCGGGCCGAAGCCAGGGTCTGCCGGCTTTCCAGGTTCAGATCGTTGGGCATGCGCGTGGACTGGCCCTTGTAGTAGAGCCAGGGGGCATAGCCCGATTCGACGTCGTCGGTCACCGCGCCGGTCTCGCTGAACTGTTCGCCCTCGGCCAGCGAGTAGTACAGGCCGGTCTCCGTCGCCAGGCGCTGTTCGGCGTCGTCGCCGCGCAGCGCGTCGTCGGCGGCGACCTGGCGGTAGATGTCGCGGGCGCGTTCGGGTTGGCGCAGATACAGATAGGCCGAGGCCACGTCGTTCAGGGCGTAGCGCGGCACGCTCACGCCCTCGGCCAGCAAGGTTTCATACTCGCGGACCAGATCGGCCATAAGCACCCGGACGTGGAGCGCGTGCAGGCGGTCGATACGGGCGCGCAGCGCGTCGGCCTGGCCGCCTTCCTGTTGTTGCCAGGCGGGGATCAGTTCGGCGTAGCGGGCCAACGCCTGGTCGGCCAGCACGAATCGTTCGGCTTCCGAGCGCGTGGGCATGGCCGCCAACCGCACCTGCTGGGCCAGCGCGTCGGCTTCGAAGCCGCGCATTTGGCCAGCGTCGAACAAGTCCTGGTGGCGGCGCGCCAGTTCCAGCGCCACGTCCGCCATGCGCGCGCGCTGCAAGGCGTGGATGTACTCGCGCACCACGTAAGGCGTGCCGGGCGCGGCGTCCAGGGCGAGGTCGGCCTGATGCAGCGCTTCGTAAGGTTCGCCTTGGCGGGCATGGACATAGCTCAAAGCCAGCCGTGCATCCACATCGCGGGGGTGGCGCTTGAGCCAGCGCGCGGCCGCCTCGCGCGCTTCAGGATAGCGGCCCGCGTCGGCGAGCGTCATGATCTCGCCGGCTTGGAAGGCGGATTGCCCGGGATGGCGCTGCGCTCCCGCCTGGAAGGCGGCCAGCGCCTCGGGCCAGCGCTGCAGGTCGCGGTAGGCGCGTGCCACGGCGAGCTGGATGTCGGCGGGCAGCGCCGCGCCGCGGGGCAACTGTTCGTAGGCGGTGATGGCTTCGGCGGGATTGCCGGCCCAGCCCGCGATGATGATGTGGTCGTAGATGGCGCGTTTGCCGCCATTCTGGCCCTGCTGGCGCAGCATGGCCAGGGCGGGTTCGTAGTCGCCGGCGCGCGCTCGCGCGATCAAGGCGTCATAGTCGTTGCCGGGGCCCGCCAACGCCATGGCGGGAGCCAGGATGGCGCAGGCCGCCAGCAAGCTCAGTCTCGGCCCAACGGCACCCGGGGGTGTCGATCCTCTGTTTTGCATCTGTATTACTTCCGCAGTTGCGACTCGGGGGCGTTCCTGGTCCGGCGGGCCGTGGGCATGCCTTTTTTCGGCGCGAGCCGAGGCGACGCGCAGCACAAAGGCGCCGGCGGCACGGGTAGGAACACTTTTTGGTTAGGACTGCGCGGCGCCCGCTGCGGGGACCTTCGCACTCGCGCGATGGGAGTGCATGGCTAGTACGCGCCACGCCCGTAGGGCGCGATTGCGGCGCTCTTTGCGGCACCGTCAATGGGCCAAATTATAAGTGTGTTAACTGTCAGTCAACTGTCAATTAGTGCAAAGGGCTGTGGCGCAAGGCCCGCCTTGGCGTATTCTTCGTCGCTTGCCGCGCAATCGTCTTGGCGCGGGCAGTAGAGGTTCAGGGCGAAACGGCGTGCGGCGACGGACGGGCGCCAGGTTGTGCCTGTCTGTCGCCGCGCGGGTAACAAAAAGCGTCAGGGATGCTGGGATGTAACCGGTCCAGGCGCGTGAACCCAGTGCAACAGCAATGAACAGCGACGGCGGGCGTCCGCGGGGCGCAAGCCGGCAAACACCATGACGACTTCTCTTTTCTTTCTGATGTGGGGCCTGGCCACGGCTCTGGCGTTGCCCTTGCTGGCGCCGTTTCGTGCCCGCGACGTCGGCGGCATCCGGGAATTCATCATGGGCAATGCGTTGGCGGTGCTGTCGCTGCTGGCCTACGCGTCCTCGCACTTCCTGCCGCCCGGCGTCTACGTGATGGTATCGAACACCGCCTGGGTGTGCGCGATCGGCCTGGTGTATACCGGGGTGCGGAAGTTCTTCGGGCTGCGACCGCTGGCGCGGCGTACGGCCGTGCTGGGCGCGCTCTGCATCGTGGCGTTCGCGCTCATGCAGTATCTGGTCGATGACTTGCGCGGACGCATGCTGCTCTTGTCCGCCTATACATTCGGGGCCATGGTGGCGACGGGCCTGGTGTTCTTCCGCGAGCGCAAGCGGATCCAGACGCGCGGCGTGATGCTGTACCTGATGCTGGCCAGCTTCAGCCTCGCCGCGCTGCACGCCTTGCGTGTATTGGTCTATACCGTAGGCGGCCAGGCGCCTTCCTCGATGCTTGACCCGACCCCGTGGGGCCTGTTTTTCATCGTTTGTGGAACCGTGACGGTGCCCGGACTGTTCCTCGCGCTGCTGTTGCTGATCCAGACCAGCCTGTCCGAGCAGATGCAGGCAGCGCTGACCTTCGACGGCCTGACGCGCGCCTATTCGCGCCGCAGCATCCTGGATGAACTGGCGCGTGAACTGCAACGCTGCAAGCGCGCGAACGGCAGGCTGGCCGTGCTGGTGCTGGACATCGACCATTTCAAGTCCGTCAACGACCGTTACGGCCATGCGGTCGGCGATGCGGCCTTGCGCCATTTCGCCCAGGTGGTCCAGCGGGCGGTGCGGGCCAGCGACCGCTTCGGCAGGCTGGGGGGCGAGGAATTCGTGCTGTTGATGTATGACTGCGACCCGGCGCGGGCGCTGGTGCAGGCCCAGCGTGTGTGCGACGCCTTGCGCGATACGCCCTTCCATGCGCAAGGGCGCGAGCTGCGGATGACCACCAGTGGCGGCCTGGCTTCGTATCAGCCGGGAGACAGCGTGGAGGGCATCCTGGCCCGTGCCGACGATGCGCTGTACCGCGCCAAGGAACAGGGTCGCGACCGCGTGGAGATGGCCTGGATCGGCCGCGCGGCGGGCCGGCCGCAGGAACGCGGTCCGGCCGTGCTGGAGGAGCAGGTCAGGGCTTGAGGTGTTCGGTCAGGAATTTCTCCATGGCTTCGTAGAACTCGAACTTGTTCTCGTCGTTGTGAAAACCATGGCCCTCGTTGTCCTTGACCATGTATTCGACCTCCACGCCGCGCGCGCGCAACGCCTTGACCATCTGGTCGCTTTCGTCCTTGTTCACGCGCGGATCCTTGGCGCCCTGGGCCACGAATAGCGGCGTCGTGATCTTGTCCGCGTGCAGCGCCGGCGAGGTGGCGGCCAGGCGCTCGCGGTCGCGTTCGGGATCGCCCACCATGTCGTACATCTTGTCCAGCATGGGTTTCCAGTACGGCGGAATGGACTTCATGAACGTGAACAGGTTGGACACGCCCACGTAATCGACCGCGGCGGCGTAGAGGTTGGGGGTGAACGCCACGCCCGCCAGCGTGGCGTAGCCGCCGTAGCTGGCGCCATAGATGCCGATGCGCTTCGGGTCGGCGATGCCCTGGCCGATCAGCCACTGCACGCCGTCGGTGATGTCGTCCTGCATCTTCAGGCCCCATTGGCCGAAGCTGGCTTCCCAGAAAGCGCGGCCATAGCCGGTGGATCCGCGGAAGTTCATCTGCAGCACGCAGAAGCCGCGGTTGGCCAGGAACTGCACTTCGGGGTTGTAGCCCCAGCCGTCGCGCGCCCAGGGACCGCCATGCGGGTTCACGATGCAAGGCAGGTTCCTGGCTTCGCGGCCGGCGGGCAAGGTCAGGTAGCCGTGGATGGTCAGGCCGTCACGGGCCTGGTAGCTGATGGGCTGCACGCGCGACATGTCCGCTTCCGGGATGGCGGGGTTGATGTCGGCCAGCTTGGTCAGCGTGTCGGCGGCGGCGTCGTAGATGTAGCGCGAGCCGGCCGTGCGGTCGTTGTAGGCGGCGACGATGAACTTGTCTTCGTCGCGGTTGGAGCCCTGGATGGCGAAGTCGTAGCCGGTCAGCTTGGCCGACAGCTTCTTGAAGAGCGTTTCGGTCTGGTTGTCGAAGAATTTGTATTGCGGTTTGTCGGTCTGGTAGGCGGCCACCGTCAGCACGCGGCGCTTGCGCGAGTAACCCGCCGAGTCCAGGTCGACCGTCTCGGGCGTGAAGATTTCTTCTTCGGCTTCGGGCTTGGCGGGGTCGATGACCACCAGCGAAAGCTTGTCGCGACCGCGGTTGGAGAGGGCGTAGAACTTCTTGTCGTCGAAGGTGAAGAACGCCGGGCTCACGTTGGTGCGGTAATCGGTGGTGATGAGCGGACGGAATTCGGATGACTCGTTGTCGCGGTAGAGCAGGGTGGTGTTCAGGCCGTCGCTGGTGACGGCGGCGCGCACCTTGCCGGCATGGTCGGTCTGCCAGCCGACAATGTTGCCCGGGTTCTGCGCCACCAGCACGGCGGCGCCCGTGTGCACATTGACCCGATAGACGTCGAAGACCTCGGGGTTGCGCTGGTTATGGCTGATGAGGACGTGGTCGGGATCGTCTTCCAGGTCGTCTTCGATGCCGGCGCGCACGCCGTCATAAGGGGTCAGGTCGGTGATCTTGCCGGTCTTGGCGTTGACGGCCAGCACGTGGAAGTTTTCGTCGCCGCCGAAATCCTTCTGGTAGAGCACCACGTCGGCGCCTTTCCAGAAGAAGTTGCTGATGTCGCGCGCGGTTTCGCTGGTCAGCTGCCGGGGCTCTCCCACCGGCGTGCTGCCCTGCAAGGGCTGCACATAGATGTTCATGCGCGCGGGGTTGCCGTCCACGCTGGTGGGCTGCATGAAGCCCAGCGTCCGGCCGTCGTCGGCCAGGCGGAAGAAGCCCCGTTCGGGGTTGCGGAAGAAATCCTTGAGGGGATAGGCGCGCGGCGTTTGCGCGGCGCTGGCGCCCAGCGATACGCCGATGATGCTGGCGGCCAGGACGGTGCGCTTGAGGAATGAAAACAAGGGAGGACCTCCGAGGTTGCCGCGGCGAGCGCGCAGCGCCCGCCGCCAGGTGGTCCGTCGATAATGCCATAGGGCCGCGGGCGGTGTCGAACCGCCCGCGGCCCGCGCTGCATGCGTGCAGAACCTATTGCGGCTCCAGTCCGGTCGCCTTGATGATGGCGCCGTACTTGGCCATTTCGGCGCCGATGTAGGCTTTGAATTCCTGTGGCGGCTTATAGGAAATGGCCAGGCCCTGGCCTTGCAGCTTTTCCTTGACGTCGGTGGATTGCAGCGCCTGGGCCGTGTCCTTGGAAATGCGGTCCACCAGGGCGGCAGGCATGCCGGCAGGGCCGAACAGGCCGAACCAGTTGGAGATGTCGAAGTCGTCCAGCCCGACCTCCTTGGCCGTCGGCGTCGCGGGCAGCACATCCTGGCGCCGCGGTCCGGCTATGAACAGCGGGTGTAGCTTGCCGGCGCCGATCTGGCCGATGATGGCCGGCGCCGTGGCGAAGAAAATGTCGATCTGGCCGCCCACCAGATCGGCGACGGCCAAGGCCGTACCGCGGTACGGCACGTGCGTCAGGTTCATGCCGGAACGCACCCGCAGCAGTTCGCCCGCCAAGTGCTGTTGGCCGCCCGTGCCCGGCGAGCCGTAGACCAGCGGGGCCTGCGCGCCCTGACGCTTCAGATCGGCATAGGTGGTGGCGGGCAGCTTGGGGCCGCTGACCAGCACCAGCGGCGCATCGGCGACGAGCGCGATGGGCTGCAGGTCTTTCAAGGGGTCATAGCGCATCTGCTTGTAGACGAGCTTGTTGATGGACACCTCAGGCGTATAGGCCAGCAGCAGGGTGTAGCCGTCGGGCTTGGCGCGCGCGACCTGCTCCGCGCCTATCATGCCGCTGGCGCCGGAACGGTTCTCGACGATGACCTGCTGCCCCCAGCTTGCGGTCAGCTGCGCCGCGAGGATGCGGGCGATCACGTCCGTGGCGCCGCCCGGCGTGTAGGCGACGATCAGGCGCACCGGTTTGTCGGGAAAAGCCTGCGCCGCCTGGGCGGACAGCGGAATGCAGGCCGCGGCCAGCATGCCCGCGAGTTTGACTGCGTATCGAAACATGGGATGGCTCCTGTGCTGGGGTATGGGTCAGTTGCGCTGGATGAGCAGCAGCGCCTGGTCCGGCAGGTGCCGGCGCGCGTAGTCCGTCCAATCGTCCCGCTCTTGCAGAACGCGTTGGGCCGTCAGGTCGATGACGCGTTTGAACGCGCCGCCCTGGACGTGGCGGTTCAGCGCAGGGCCGGATCCGTAGGCGAGCTCATATACCTGCCCACCGGATTGATAGCGGCACAGGCGCGCGCCAGTTTCGCCATCGATCCGTTCGACCGATCCGGTGTCCGCGGCCTGGTCCGCGAAAACCGCGTTCAGCGCCGCAAGCGCCAGCCCGGCCGGCCGCGGATCGTAGCGCCGGTCGATGAGGCCATTGCGCGGAAAGTAGCCGCGGTCCACGTCCATGAAGGTGTCGAAGGAATAGCTCACCGCGTCCGAGGTCCGGGCCGCGAGGAAGGCTTCGGCAACCAGCGCGGCAATGGCGATGTCGTCGGTATTGGCTGCCGCCAGGCGGTCGGCCAGCTTGACGCCCACGTTCACGCTGGCGCCCCAGTCCCGGGCCTGCCTGGCCAGTTGCAGGTGCGTGGCGACGAGGTCGGAACCCCAGTCCAGGCGCACGGTGAACCCGTCCAGGTTCTTCTGCGTGAAATGCGGCAGCAAGGTGGCTTGCGCGGCCTCCAGCTCGGAAGCTCGCAGTCCGGTGTTGACGAAATGGCTGTAGTGCTTGCCGTCGAAGTGAGCGTCGTCCGCGCCCGTCCGGATCTTGCAATAGATGAGGCGCGCGGAAGTGTGCTCGCGCAGGCGCTGCAAGGCCGCGCCTGCCTCGTCAAGCGCCTGGGCGTTCAGATTGACTTCGATGGCCGAGATCGCGATGCCGTGCTCGCGCGCCTGTTGCAGCAGCCGGGCGTCCGGCAGGCCGAGCGAGGTCAGCACGAAGCGGTGGCCGACGTCGGACATGAGGCGGGCGCGGCGCAACGTCTTGTCGTCGCGCAAGTCCTGTACCGGAATCTTGAGGGTGCGCAATCCCATTTCCCACATGGACATCAGGGGGTAGTCATTGCGCGCCAGCTTGCGGCCGAATTCCTGCACCCCGCCGGTGCAGGGGATCTCGATGATCTCGGCCCAGGGATGGCGCATCTCGACCGCGATGCCATCGCAGGCGGCGGTCTTGGTATGCACGGTGGGCAGGGCGCGCGCCACAGCCCGGCCCGGCTCGGCTTCGCCGCGCATGGCGCCATGCGTGCGGATGAGCTTGGCCACATGGCCCTGTTCATGGACATCGACGATGAAGTAGCCGAATTTCTCGACGTCGCCGCGTCCGAATTCGTCCGCCGGCGGCACGCGGTAGAACTCGGAGAAGTCGTGCCGCAGGAAGGCGGTGGACGGGAGCATGTAGATCTCCGCGCTGCCGATGACGTCGTACCAGAAGTTATGGACGTGGCCGGCAAAAACGGCCTCTACGCGGGGATCCGCCAGGCGCGACAGCAACCAGCCGCGGCCGGGCTCATCGATGTTGTCGTACGAACCGCGTTCCTGCGCGTCGTGCAGGTAAGGGGGGTAGTGCAGCGACACGAATACGCGGCCAGCGGCGCTGGCCAGTTGCTCGTCGATCCACGCGCGCTGCGCTTCATCGGCTGGCAGCCCGGAGTTGAACAGCAAGGCATTCAGGAACAGGAAGCGCACGCTGCCATGGTCCACCGCGTAATAGTCCGGCCCGAAAACCTGGCGGTATTTGTCCAGATAGTCGTCGCAGACGATGTCGGCGGGCATCCAGTCGATGCGCTTGTCGCCGACGTCGTGGTTGCCGGGCACCAGATGCAGCGGCATATCGATCTGTCCGGCGATGGCCTTGAAGCGGCTGGCGGCCTCCTCGAACGAGGGCATGCTCGGCACTGGATGGACGATGTCGCCCAGATGGATGGTGAACGCGGGCGCCGGGGCCAGGCTGGCGATGTCGGCGAACACATGGCGCGCGCGCGCGTTGGCGCGGGCATTGGTGGCGAAGGGGGAGGCGCAGGTGTCTTCGGATTCGTTGACGTGCGTGTCGGCCACGACGGCGAAGCTGAACAGGCGGGCGCCGAGCGGCTCGCGGGAAAAGCGGGAATTCGTCATCAATCCGTCCTTTCAATTTCAATAAATGGAATTCAAATGTTTATAGTGAACGGAATGTTTGTATTTCGGCAGACGATATACTGTCAATGCTCCGGAACCCAGGGGCCAGTCGACACTGAAACGGAGCCTTGCTCCAGGCCTTAGCCCACCCATGCACTCGAAAACTCCGCTCAACTACGAACTCGAATCCCGCGCCTCCCTCGAAGCGCACCCGCGATTCGCGTCCACGCTGTCCAACGGACTGGACGTGCTCAAGTGTTTTTCCGCGGCCGAGCCGCAGCTGGGAAACAAGGAGATCGCCGAAATGCTCGGCCTGACGCGCCCGACGGTGTCCAGGCTGACATTCACCCTGGTGGGGCTGGGCTATCTGCGGCGCGACGAACGCACCGGCAAGTATTCGCTGGGGCCGGCGGTGCTGACGCTGGGCTATCCCTTGCTGGTGCATCTGACGCTACGGCAGCTGGCGGCGCACGACATGATCGAACTCGCGCGTTACGCCAAGGGGCCGGTATCCATGGCGATCCGCGACCGCCTGCAGGTGGTTTACGTGGAAACGGTGCACGACGGGGCATCGAACGCGTCGCGTCCGGATATCGGTTCGGCCCGCCCCTTGCTGCGCACGGCTACCGGGCGCGCGTTGCTGTATGCGCAGACGGCCGATGAGCGCACGCTCATCTGCGGCCGGCTGGCCGAGGAGTTTCCCGAGGACTGGGAACGTTTCGGGGCGTCCCTGCAACCGGCGTTCGACGCCATCGACGAGCACGGTTTCTGCGTGGTCAGCAAGGACTGGCGCGCCGAGCTGTGCGGCATCGCCACGCCGATGCGCTATCGCTCCAATGACCTGCCGCTGGCCTTCAATGTGACGATCCCGGCGGACAACCTGGACGAAAAGCACGTATACGAGACCCTGGGGCCGCGCCTGCGGACCCTGGTCAAGAACCTCGAGTACCGCATCGGGATCATGTGAGCGAGGGGGCGCTTATCGCGCGCCGCGGATATGCGGGATAATCGCGGGCACTGATCTGGAGATACACATGTACTGGAAACTGGTCGCGGCTTCGGCGCTGGCCCTGGGCCTGGCAGGCTGCTCGATGGGCATTTCGTCCGGCACGTCGCCGCACAGCGAATTCAAGGCGCCGGTGAGCTTCAAGGACGCCTACGACACGGCGATCCGGCAGGCCAATGCCTGCTTGCGCAGCACGGACAATGCCTACCGCGTGGTGGACACCCTGAACGAAGGCGCGCAGTCCGGCGTGGTGCAGGTGCTGGCGCCGTATAGCGACAACGAGATGACGCGGGTCGAATTGAAGGCGGCCGGCCCCAAGACCACCGACGTGCGTATCGCGGTGTGGGGCAAGGGCACCTGGGATGCGGCCGCGATGCGCGCGATGCAGGATGCCGTCTATTACGGCCTGGTGTCGTGCAGCAGCTATATGCCGCTGGATCCGCGCCCGCCGGTCAAACCGTCGCGCGACCTGCCCAATTGATGCGCGGGCGCCGGCGGCCTGCCGTCGCTGGCGCTCAGTCGCCGCCCGGGCGGCGGCGAATGATCTTGAACGTGGCGGTGGCGCGCGCCACCAGTTCGCCGTCGGCGCGTCGGACGTCGCCTTCGCAGAAAGCGATGGAGGCGCCGCGCCGCAGGCAGCGCGCCTCGATCACGAGGTTGCCCGTGCCGGGCGACAGGAACGACGTGTTCATGTCTATGGTGGCCATGCCTTCGGTGCCGTCGGCGGAACCGCGGGCGGCGGCGCTCAGCGTGAAGTCCAGCACGCTCATCAACGTCCCGCCATGCACGTCGCCGCGGCTGTTGGTCAGGTCCTCGCGCCAGGGCAACGAGGTGCGGGCATAAGCCGGCGCGATGCTTTCGGGCACCAGGCCGATGAAATGCATGAAGGGTATGGTCAGGCCGAAGTAGTCGGTTTGGGGTGTTGAGGATGCAGTCATGGACCGTTGCGGACGGGAATGGGAAGTCGGTTGTCGGCGGTCATAATATTATGTTTTGGCTCGGGGGTTCCTAACATGAATGGCAGCAAGCTCGCGTAGCGTGCACGGCGTTGGGGGCAACAGCTTTCATGACTGAACCAAGAAAGATCGTGCACGTGGACATGGACGCGTTCTACGCGTCCGTTGAACAGCGCGACAATCCCGAGCTGCGCGGCAAGCCCGTGGTCGTGGCCTGGACGGGGCCGCGTTCCGTGGTGTGCGCCGCGTCTTACGAGGCGCGGCGGTTCGGTATCCATTCCGCTATGTCCGCGGCCAGGGCGGAGCGCCTGTGTCCACATGCGATCTACGTGCCGCCCGATTTCAACCGCTACCGCGAGGTCTCGCGCCAGGTCCGGCAGATATTCGCCCGCCACACCGACATGATCGAACCGCTGTCGCTGGACGAGGCCTACCTCGACGTCACGGTCAACAAGCTGGGGCTGCCCTCGGCCACCGAAGTGGCCCAGGTCATCCGTCACCAGATCCGTGAAGAAACCGGGCTGACGGCGTCTGCCGGCGTTGCGCCCAACAAATTCCTGGCCAAGATCGCCTCCGACTGGAACAAGCCGGACGGCCTGTTCGTCGTCCGCCCGGCCAAGGTCCTGGCTTTCCTGGAGCCTTTGCCCGTGCGCAAGGTGCCCGGCGTGGGCAAGGTGACACAGGCGCGCCTGGAGCAGATGGGCATCCATACCGTGGGCGATCTGGCCACGCACAGCGCCCAGGAACTGGAGCACTATTTCGGCCGCTACGGCCGGCGGCTGTACGAATTGGCGCGCGGCATCGACGAGCGCGAGGTGCAGACCGACCAGCCTTTGCAGCAGGTGTCTTCGGAAACGACGTTCTCGCAGGACGTCCGGCTGGAAGCCGTGGGCGAGGCCCTCGACCGCATGGCGCAACGCGTGTGGGATCAGGCGTTGAAGAAGGGTGCGTTGGGCCGCACCGTGGTCCTCAAGCTGAAGACCGACCGTTTCCGCATCCTGACCCGCAGCCAGACCAGCCAGAATCCGCCAGGATCGGCGGAGGAACTGGCCGCCGTTGCCCGGCTGCTGTGCGAGCGCGTGGATCTGCCGGCACAGACGCTGTATCGGCTGGCGGGGGTCGGGATGAGCAATTTCGCCGACCCGCAGGAACTATCGCGCCAGCCCGATCTGTTCGGCGGGGCGTTCTGAGCGGGCCGGCCGGGATCAGGCCAGGCGAGCCTTCACTTGCTGGGACAGCGCGGTCATGTCGGCGCGGCCGGCCAGGGCCTGCTTGAGCAGAGCCATGACCTTGCCCATGGCGGGCGCGCCGGTAACGCCTTGCGCAGCGACTTCCGCCAGCGCGGCGTCGATCGCGGCCGAGACTTCCTCGGGCGTTGCGGCCTGCGGCAGGAACTCCTGCAGCACAACCAGTTCTGCCTTTTCCTGCTCGGCGGTTTCGGTGCGGCCGGCCTGTTCGAACGCGGCAATGGACTCGCGGCGCTGCTTGACCTGTTTTTCGATGATGGCGGTGATCTCGGCGTCGGTCAGTTCGCGGCGTTCGTCGACTTCCTTCTGCTTGACGGCCGCCAGCAGGAAGCGCAGCGTGGCCAGGCGCTCGGCGGCCTTGGCGCGCATGGCCTCCTTGACGGAATCGGCGAGACGGGTCTTGAGCGTAGCAGTGCTCATGGGTGAAAACCTTTGTGGTGTTGCGGCAAAGAAGCAGTTTAAACCGCGGCAGGGCTGACCGGCGCCATCGTGTTTTGAAGCGCGGATTTAAAGATGTATTATAAATGCATGTTTAATGGCGATTCCGATCGCGCCACAAGGAGCAGTAGATGTTGAGTCCCCAAATCCGCGCCCTGGTCAAAGGCACGGCTCCCGTTCTCAAGACGCACGGCGTTGCGCTGACCCGGCATTTCTATGCCCGCATGTTCAAGCACAACCCGGAGCTCAAACATGTGTTCAACCAGGGCCACCAGGCCGGCGGCGAGCAGCAGCAGGCGCTGGCCGGGGCGGTCGCGGCCTATGCCGAGCACATCGACGATCCCTCGGTGCTGATGCCGGTGGTGACGCGCATCGTGCACAAGCACGTCAGCCTGGGCATCCGCCCCGAGCACTACCAGATCGTGGGCAAGCATCTGCTGGCCTCCATCGGCGAAGTGCTGGGCGAGGCGGCCACGGAAGAGCTGATTGCTGCCTGGGCTGCCGCCTACGGCCAGTTGGCCGACCTGCTGATCGCCGAAGAGGCGCGCCTGTACGCGGAGTCGGCTGCCAAACCGGGCGGCTGGACCGGCTGGCGCGCGTTCCGGGTGGTGGGCAAGCAGCGCGAAAGCGCCGAGATCACGTCGTTCTACCTGGCGCCCGCCGATGGTGGCGAGGTGCCGGCCTACCGTCCGGGCCAATACGTTTCGGTGCGTGTATTCGTGCCCGAACTGGGCCTGATGCAGCCGCGCCAGTACAGCCTGTCCGACGCGCCGGGCCAGGATCGCCTGCGCATCTCCGTCAAGCGCGAAGCCGCCGGCGCCGATACGCCGGCCGGCCGCGTGTCCAACGCCCTGCATGACCGCCTGGAAGAGGGCGGGGTGCTGGACGTGGCGCCGCCCCAGGGAGACTTCCACCTGCGCGAGGAAGGTAATGCGCCGGTTGTGCTGCTGAGCGGCGGCGTGGGCCTGACGCCCATGGTTTCCATCCTGAACCACCTGGTGGGCCTGAACGACGACCGGCAGATCCGCTTCGTGCACGGCTGCCGCAACAACTCGGTCCATGCCATGCGCGACCACGTCAACAGCATCGCCGCCGGACGCGCCAATGTGCGCAAGGCGGTGTTCTACGAGGAGGTCGGCCATGGCGACCAGCCGGGCCGCGACTACGACTACGCCGGCCGGGTGGATCTGCATGCCATTCGCGATGAAGTCATCGTGCCTGGCGCGGACTACTACCTGTGTGGTCCGGCCGGCTTCATGCGCGCGCAGCGCGAGGCCTTGACCGGCCTGGGCGTGCCCGCCGACCGCATCCACGCCGAAGCCTTTGGCAGCGGCGGCGCGCCCGCCTGAGCGGTGTATCCTGGCGGCCTGAACTCTCGGGCCGCCAGCCCCACCTTCCGTCCCTGCCATGCAACTGACCCGATTTACCGACTTTGGCCTGCGCGTCCTGATGTACCTGACGCAATGCCGGGACCGGCCCGCCGCAGTCACCATTCCGGAGATCGCCGACCGCTTCAGCGTGTCGCGCAATCATCTGGTGAAAGTGGTGCACTTCATGGCGCAGCAGGGTTGGGTCAGCACCTCGCGCGGCAAGGGCGGAGGGCTACGCCTGTCGCAATCCGCCGACAGCTATCGGCTGGGCGACCTGATCCGGCAACTGGAACAGCAGGGGCCGCTGATCGACTGCCGCGAGCCTCCCTGTGCGCTGGACGGCTCCTGCCGGCTGTCCGGCGTGCTGGCGCAGACCCTGCAGGCGTTCTATGAAGCGCTCAATGGCCATACCCTGGCCGACCTGGTGCGCGATCCCACGGCCGCGGCCATCATCAGGCTGCATCGCGCCGCCTGAGACGGGGCATGATGTTTTGTTATGGACCCTGCGGAGTTTGGCATTTGCCGCAGGGGGGGACGCGTCCCAGAATAGCGTGAATTCCCTGTCTTTCTGGATATAAGTATGCGGGTTTGCGTAATCGGCGCGGGCGTCGTGGGCGTCACGTCGGCCTATTTCCTGGCGCGCCAGGGCCATGACGTGGTGCTGGTGGACAGCCAGGCGCGTCCGGCGGAAGTGTCCAGCTACGCCAATGGCGGTCAGCTCAGTTATAGCTATGTGGCGCCGCTGGCCGGTCCCGGCGTGCTGCCCAGCGTGCCGGGCTGGTTGCTGCGCGAAGATTCCCCGCTGCGTTTCCGGCCCAGGCTGGATCCCCACCAATGGCGCTGGTGCCTGCAGTTCGCGCTGGCATGCCGGGCCTCGGTGGCTAAGGCCTCCACCGCCGAGCTGTCCAGCCTGTCCTATCTCAGCCGGGACGTCATGCATTCCCTGCTGGAGCAGGAAAATCTGGATTTCGGCCATCTGAAGAACGGCAAGCTCATTGCCTACCGCAGCACGGCCTTGCTGGACAAGGCGCGCGAACTGGTGGCTTACCAGGCCGCCCATGGCGCCGAGCAGCAGGTGCTGGACGCCGCGCAGACGCTGGCCCTGGAACCGGCGCTTGCCGGCATGGGGGGCAGCCTGGCAGGCGCCATCTATACCCCCAGCGAAGAAGCGGGCGATTGCCGCCAGTTCACCGAGTCCCTGTTCGACCGCCTGCAGGGCATGGCCAACGTGCAATGCGCCATGTCCAACCCTGTGTCGGGCCTGCAGCTTGAAGGCCGCCGCATCGTGGCGGTGAACACGCGCGACGGGGACATCGGCGCCGACGCCATCGTGCTGGCGACCGGCATTGGCACGCGCGCGCTGCTCAAGCCGCTTGGCCACGACGTGCCGCTGTATCCCCTGAAGGGCTACAGCCTGAGCGTGCCGCTGGCCGAGGACGACGACGCGGTGGCGCCGCGCATCAGCGTGACCGATTATGAGCGGCGCATCGTCTACGCCCGGGTGGGCGGGGTGCTGCGCATCGCGGCCATGGTCGATATCGGCAGCGCCGACGCCGGCATCGATTCCGCGCGCATCGGGCTGCTCAAGCGGCAGGTTCACGAGGCTTTCCCCGCGTTGGACTTGCGTCAGGCCGTGCCGTGGGCGGGCCTGCGTCCGGCCACGCCCACCAGCAAACCGTTGATCGGGCGCAGCCACGCGGCCGACAACCTCTGGCTCAACATCGGGCAGGGCGCGCTGGGCTTCACCCTGGCCTGCGGCAGTGCCGCGCTGTTGACGGCGCAGATGGGCGGGTTGGAGCTGCCGCTGGATCCGGGGCCGTTCCGCCCGTAATGGGGATGTCCATTTTGCGATAGTCGCTGCCTTTCCATCGGCAGACGGGCCAGATCGCGCTCAATAGGATGTTGATACTCCGCCGCGCGCGCCGCTTCAGGGCGACGAACGCGGCCGGAGCCTATCCCCTCATTCTCCGAGCGCAACCACCATGTCCTATCTGTTTCCGTTGTTCGCCATTCTGTTCTGGGCGGGCAACGTCATCGTGTCCAAGATGGCCGCCAGCGCCATCTCGCCCACCGCCATCACTTTCTACCGGCTGGTGCTGGCGGTGTTCCTGATGGGCTTGTTCACGGCCGGTCCCGCGTGGCGCAACCGCAAGACCATTCTGCGCCATTGGCCCAAGCTGGCGCTGTACGGCGCCTTGTCGTCGGCCGTGTTCCAGGCGCTGTCCTACCGCGCGGCCGAAACCACCACCGCCACCAACATGGCCATCCTGACCGCCTTGATTCCCTTGCTGAGCATGCTGCTGAGCGTGGTGATCCTGCGCGATCCCCTGACGTTGGGCATGGCAGCCGGCGGGGTGCTGTCGTTCCTGGGCTTGCTGTACCTGGTGGGCCAGGGAGACATGCTGAGCGTGTTCCAGCAGGGCATCCATGTCGGCGATGGCCTGATGCTGCTGGCCGCCTTGTCCTATGCGCTGTACGGCGTGCTGCTGCGTCATTGGAAAGTGCCGCTGCCGGCTTGGCAATCCACCCTGGTGCAATCCATCTTCGCATTGCTCTACATGCTGCCGTTGTACCTGCGCGTGCCGGCGGCGCAGGCGGCGCTGGACATGAACACGGTGCCGCTGATTCTCTACGCAGGCATTTTCTCGTCGGTGCTGTTGTCTTTCCTGTGGATCGAAGGTGTGCACCGGCTGGGGCCGAACCGCTGCAGCATTTTCATCAATCTGCTGCCGCTGTTTACCGCGCTGGCCGCCTTCATCATGCTGCGCGAGCAACTGCACCTGTATCACCTGCTGGGCGGCGCGGTGACGCTGGCCGGCGTGTTGCTGGCGCAGACGGTGCAGCGCCCGCTCTTTGGCCGCGCCCGCGCGCTGGCGCTGGATTAGGACGCATCCCGGCCGAAAGGCGCGTTGCACGGGTGCCGGGCCGGGGGCAGTTCACTGGCGTTCAAGACAGGTGCGAGCCTGTGCCGGCACAGTGGCTCTCTTTGACGGGAGAGAGTCGATGAGCATGTTCCAGAGAACCGCCATTGCGCTGGCGCGCAGCCCCGGCGTGGGGCGGGCGATGCGGGCCATGGCCGCCCGCACGCCGCTGGCGGCCCGTTTCGTCGGCGGCGCGGACGTGGACGCGGCGGTCCGGACGGCCGTCCGGCTGCGCGAGGCGCACGGCATTCGGGCGTCCTTGTTCTACCTGGGCGAGTATGTGGATGATCCCGAGGCCATCGAACACAACGTGGCGCAGGCGGTCGGCGCCTGCCAGGCGCTGGATCTGGCAGGGTTGGACGTGCACGTATCGGTCGATCCCACGGCGATCGGCTACATGCGGGATGACGCCCTGGGCCAGGCCAACGCCCGGCGCATCGGGCTGGCGGTGCGCCGGCCGGTCGGGCTGGGGCGCGACTGGATGGTGCTGGACATGGAAGATTCATCCATTTGCGACCGCACCTGCGCGTTGCACCGCGAATTGCTGCAAGCAGGCGTGCCGGCTGGACTGACCCTGCAGGCGCAGCGGCGCCGCACGCCGGAAGACCTGGCCTGGGCGATCCGTCAACGCACCTCGCTGCGGCTGGTCAAAGGCGCGTTTCCCGAACGCGCGCTGGACCACCACGGCCGCGCGCGCATCGACCAGGCTTATCTGGACGCCGCCTCTATCATGTTGTCGCGCGAGGCGCTGCAATCCGGGTTCCAACCCGTCTTCGGCACCCATGACGACCGCCTGGCGGGCGTCATCATGGAAATGGCGCGGGAACGAGGCTGGCCGCCGCAAGCCTTTGAATTTGAAATGCTTTACGGCGTGCGCCCGGACTGGCAGCTTGCGCTGCGCCGTTTGGGCTATAACGTCAGGGTTTATCTGCCCTTCGGCGGCGACTGGTGGCCCTATGCCGTGCGCCGCGTGGGCGAGAATCCCCGCAACGCATTGCTGTTGGCCCGCACGCTGACTTCGGACCAGAGCTACTTCGGCTAGACGCCCCACCCAAATCCAACCATGGCGGTTTCCCAACACATCTGGCATTGCGGCGCCGGCCTGCCTGGCGACGTGCTGATCGCCGACTTGCGCGCCTATCGCTATGCGCCGCATTTCCACGATGCCTGGTCCATCGGCGCCATCGCGCAGGGCCACTGCGCTTTCACCGTGCATGGCGAACCGGAAACTGCCGGCGAGGGCGATCTGGTGGTGATCGCGCCGGGGCAGGTCCACACTGGCGGCACCTCGGACGCGCCGCTGGCCTATCGCATGGCCTATATCGATCCCGCCTGGTTCAAGGACCACGAGCTTGCCCTGTTTGCCGGCGGCGCCTCGCTGGCCGGTCCGGTCATCCGCAACCCGGCGCTATGCCGGTCCTGGCTGGAGGCGCTCACGCCCGATGCCATTTCCGACGCCGAACGCCGTGCACGCATTTCCAGCGCCTTGTTCGGACTGCTGGCGGCGCATGCGCAGGCCCGGCCGGCTCCGACAGACGACGCGCCCGATGTCTGCGCGATGCTGCGTGAACGCATGGCATCGGACCCGGCTTGCGCGCCGGACCTCGAGGCCCTGGCCCGGGCGCAGGACCGCCACCGTACGACCCTGGTCAAGCAATTCGCCCGGCGCTACGGCCTGCCACCGCTGGCCTGGCTGCGCAACTGGCGGGTGGCGCGCGCCCGCGTGCTGCTGCGCGATGGCCTGGCGCTGGCGGACGCTGCGCACGCCGTGGGCTTTGCCGATCAAGCTCATCTGACCCGCGTATTCAAGCAGGTTTACGGCAGCACGCCGGGCGTGCTGCGCAGGGCGGGGGTACCGGACTCCCAGACGTTGCGGGCGCGCGGCGTTTCCACCCGGTAGTCCGAATATTTCTGGGTAAAGAACGCGGCGCCCAGGTCCGCCGCTGCTTGCAAGGGCTGGCGTGGGTCCGCCGCGATCTCGCCGCGCAGGTTGCCGGCGCCGTGCACATAGCCGATGAAATCCGAGTGCGTATAGCGGGCGTATTCCTGGATCTGGTGCACGATGCCCAGCGCCGCGCCAGGATAGGTTTCCTCGGACGCCACCGCCAGGCCCAGGCGTTTGCCGGTCATGCGCTCTTTGACGCGTTCCGGCTCCGGACCTTGGCCGGCATAGTGGCTGAACGAGCGGTCGAAAAACGCCTTGGTCTGCGCCGACATACCGTACCAGTAGATCGGCGTGCAGATGAGCACGCCGTCCGCGGGAAGGAAGTGTTCCAGGAACAGCTCGGAATAGCGGTCGGGCGGCGCGGATGCGTGGCGCAGATCCGGGAGGAAGGACTGGATGTAGTCGTCCAGGAACAGCAGCGTGGCGGCAGTGCCCGCCGCCTCGGCGCCGCGTAGCGCGGCCGCGCCCAAGGCTGCGCTGTTGCCGTCGCGTCTAGGGCTGCCGACCAGGATCAGCAGGCGCTTGATTGGATGATCTGAATTCATGTTTGATCCCTGTTCTGAACATGGATGATTCCATGCTTGCCAGAAAATGTAGCGACTTCCCGCCATTGGCGACAAACGATGAATCCTTAAGTAAGATGAATTAATTTCACCACTCGGGCGGGAATTCCATGTTCGCCACGCTACCTGTTACCGCGCTGCGCACATTTGAGGCGGCGGCCAGGCTTGGCAGCTTCAAGCTGGCCGCGGCCGAGCTGGCGGTAACGCCCACGGCAGTGTCCCATCAGGTCAAGGCGCTGGAGCGGCATGTGGGGTTTGCGCTGTTTGAGCGCGTGCCGCGCGGCGTACGCCTGACCGATAAGGGCGCGCGCCTGTTTGCCGGCGTGCATGACGCCTTGCTCGATGTCGCGCAAACCCTGGATGCCTTGCGCGCCGCGCCGGCCTCGGGCGCCTTGACCGTATCCACCACCCATTCGTTCGCGGCTTTGTGGCTGGTGCCGCGCCTGGGCCGCTTTTACGCGGCCTTTCCGCAGTACCAGCTAAACCTGAACACCAACCCTGAACCCATCGACCTGCTGCGCGAAGCCAGCGTGGACCTGGCCATCCGCTACAGCCGCGACCACTGGCCGGGGCTGCACGCCGCCTGCTCGCTGCAGGAATGGTTCGGCGTGTATGGTTCGCCGGCGTTGGCTGCCCGGCCGGCAAAGCGCGCGCCGTCGCTGGTGACGGTGCGCTGGCGCGATTCGCAGTTGTACGATCAGGGTTGGCTGGACTGGTGCGAGGCGGCCGGCCTGCCGGCCTGGCGGCAACCGGCGGCGCTGCACGCCTACACCGAAGAGCACTATGCCTTGCAGGCCGCGATCGCCGGCCAGGGGTTGGTGTTGGCAAGCTCCGTCATGGTGTCGGACAGCGTGGCCGCGGGGACCCTGGTGGCGTACCGGCCCGAGGTGAGGGTGGCCGGAGCGGCTTATACAGCGTTGTGCGCGCCGGGCCGCGAACGGCATCCGCCGGTCAGGGCTTTTCTTGACTGGCTGCGCAAGGAATTCGAGGGCCAGGGATGAGACAGATCTCGCAACTGATGCGCCTGCTGTACGTGGGCGGACTGGCCTGAAAGCGGTCCGTCGTTCGTGCAGGCTCGGGAGCCAGGGATGGATTGACGCGCCCCTGTGCGCGCTTCTACTCTTTGCCGACCATCAGCGCGGAGGCCGCCAGGCGTGAATCGATTCCATGAAATGAGCGTGTTCCTGGCGGTGGCCGAGGCGCAGAGCTTCGCTGCGGCGGCCCGGCGCCTGGAGATGTCGGCGCCCACGGTCACGCGCAGCGTTTCGGCGCTGGAGCGGCGGCTGGGTGCCTTGCTGCTGGTGCGTACCACGCGCAGCCTGCGCCTGACCGAGGCCGGCCAGCGCTATGCCGATGATTGCCGTCGCATTCTCGATGAGGTTCAGCAGGCCGACGACGCGGTCGCCGGCGCCATGGCCGCGCCGCGCGGCGCGCTCAGCATCACCGCCCCGGCCTTCTTCGGGGAGTTGCATGTGATGCCGGCCGTGCTGGGCTATCTGCGCGCGCATCGCGAAGTGTCGGTGCGCACGCTGTTGGTGGACCGTGTGGTGAACCTGCTGGATGAGCGCGTGGACGTGGCGGTGCGCATCGGCGACTTGCCCGATTCGACGCTGACCGCGGTGCCGGTGGGCCAGGTGCGCCGCGTGGTCTGCGCCGCGCCCGCGTTCCTGCGCGAGCATGGCGTGCCGCAGGACCTGGAGTCCCTGCAGCGCTATTGCACGGTTACCGCGGCCATGGAGGGCAGGACGCCACAATGGCGCTTCCAGCAGGACGGCCAGCCCAGGAGCCTGCGTGTCGATTCGCAGCTGACCGTCACGTCCTTCCAGGCCGCGGTGCTGGCGGCCTGCGAGGGCTGGGGCCTGACGCAGGTCGTGTCCTACCAAGTGGCGCGGCATCTGGCCAGCGGCGCCTTGCAGGTGGTGCTGCGCGACTTCGAACAGCCGCCGCTGCCCGTGCACGTGGTGTATCCGGAAGGCCGCAAGAGCTCGGCGAAAGTGCGCAGCTTCGTCGAATTCTGCGTCGAGGCCCTGCGCCGCGACCTGGCGACGCTGCCCGCGTAGCGGAGTTTCTTTCAGGCACTGCAAGAGTGTCTTGCGAGCGCTGGCCGTTCACGGGCGGCGGCCGCCGGCCCAAGATGGAGGCTGTATCCGACTTGGAGCCTACTCATGCAAACCGCCCAGACCCCGGCGCTGACGTTCTACAGCTTTCCCCTGTCCGGCCACGCCCACCGCGTCGCCCTGATGCTGTCCCTGCTCGAAGTGCCCCACCGGCGGGTGGATGTAGACCTGCGCGGCGGCGAGCATAAGCGTCCCGAATTCCTCGCGCTGAATGCCTTCGGGCAGGTGCCGGTCATCGATGACAATGGCGTGGTGGTCGCGGATTCGACCGCCATCCTGGTTTACCTTGCCAAACGCTACAACGGCCAGGCCTGGCTGCCCGAGGATCCTGTGGGAGCGGCGGCGGTGCAGCGCTGGTTGTCGGCGGCGTCCGGCCCGGTGGCGTTCGGCCCGGCTGCGGCGCGCATGGTGACGCTGTTTGGCGCCGCCTATGACGTGGACAGCACGTTGGCCCGGGCGCATGCCCTGCTGCAAGTCATGGATGGCGAGCTGGCCGGGCGCCCGTTTCTGGCGGGCGAGGCGCCCACCATCGCGGACGTCGCCTGCTACACCTATGTGGCGCACGCGCCGGAAGGCAATGTATCGCTGGATGCCTACCCGCACGTGCGTGCGTGGCTTAGCCGCATTGAAGCCTTGCCGCGCTTTGCGCCCATGCCATCGTCGCCTGTGGGCCTGGCGGCCGCCTGAGACATGGGCGCCGACCGCAAGGAGAACGCCATGACCAACGTAGAACCCGCCTCCGCGTCGTCCGCGCCCTGGCATGCCGGTGAACGTTTGCTGCAACAGCAGGCGGGTGTCGCCGAACGCATGGAAGTGGCGGGGCGCAAAGTCATCCGCGACTACATGCCGGAGCAGCATCGCATTTTCTTCGAACAGTTGCCCTTCCTGGTAGCGGGAGCGGTGGATGAGCAGGGCGATCCCTGCGCGGGCGTGCTGGAAGGCCTGCCGGGTTTCGTGTCCTCGCCGGATCCGCGCAGCCTGCGCGTGGCGGCCGTGCCGGATGCCGATGATCCACTGCTGGCCGGCCTGGGGCCGGACCGGCAGGTGGGCCTGCTGGGAATCGAGTTGCACACCCGGCGGCGCAACCGCGCCAACGGCCGCATCGCGGCCTGGGACGGCAAGCGCTTCGACGTAGCGGTGGCGCAGTCCTTTGGCAATTGTCCGCAGTACATCCAGGCGCGGGAGTTCCACTTTTCGCGTTCGCCCGCCTTGCGCTTTCCTGGCGCGCCGCAGGAGCGAGAGGGGTTAGACGATGTCGCGCGGGCGCTGATTGCGCGATCCGACACATTTTTCGTGGCGACCTACGCGGACGAGGGCGGCCGCGCGGTCGATGTTTCGCACCGCGGCGGCAAACCGGGATTCGTGCGGGTCGATGGCGACGTGCTGACCATTCCGGACTTTTCCGGCAACCGGTTCTTCAACACGCTGGGCAATATGATGCTCAATCCGCGGGCCGGCCTGCTGTTCATCGATTTCGAGCGCGGCGACGTACTGCAGCTGACGGGCGCTGCCGAAGTGATCCTGGACAGCCCCGAGATCGAGCGGTTCGATGGCGCCGAACGATTGTGGCGGGTGCGGGCGCGGCGCGTGGTACGCCGGCCGGGGGCGTTGGCCTTGCGCTGGCGCTTCGATTCGTATTCTCCCACCGCGCTGGCGACGGGGCAGTGGCCGCGGGCGGCGTAGCGTATTCGCGCTAGCCGGGAATGGCGGTCTTCTGGACGACGGCGTCGTCCGGACCGAGCAGCCGGCCGTCCTGCGCCCGGATTTCCAGCCTGCGCACCGGCTGGCCGCGCTTGCGGTCTATCAGGGTGGAATGGGGTTCGGCGGGGCCGTAATAGTGGTCTTCACCCCATTGGCGCAAGCCGACGATCACCGGGAACAGCGCCCGGCCCTTATCCGTCAACACATATTCCTGGTATGCGCTGCCATCGGAGGCTGGCGCCACCTCCAGGATGCCGTGCGCAACCAATGTGCGCAGCCGGTCGCTGAGGATGTTCTTGGCCACGCCCAGGCTTTTTTGCAGTTCGCCGAAACGCCGCAATCCGTCGAAGGCATCGCGCACGATCAAGAGCGACCACCAGTCGCCGATCGCGTCCAGGGAGCGCGCAACCGGGCAGGCGGCGCCTTCGAGACTAGTGCGTTTGACCATGTCGGATCCTTGTCGAGGAAAGTGACGCTTAGGGGGTGGCAACGGCGGGCTTATCTAGATTTCGGTTGCATTATAAAACCTCTAAAACTATTATTCTGGTTTTATAAAGCAACCAGAATGGAGTGAGCGATGCCAGCCAGACCTGAACCTGCCCAATCGGGGCCTCAAGCGCCCATGCCTAGATCGTTGGTGATGCTGCTGGCGGTGGCCTGCGCCTTGAGCGTGGCCAATGTGTATTACGCACAGCCGCTGCTGGACGCCATTGGCCGCGAGTTCGGTATCGCCGAAGGCGCGGTGGGCATCGTGGTGACGGCGACGCAGTTGGGTTGTGCGCTGGCGCTGCTGTTTGTCGTGCCTCTGGGCGATCTGCTGGACCGCCGGCGCCTGATGCTGGGCCAATTGGCGTTGCTGGTGCTGGCCTTGGCGGCCGTCGCCTTGTCGGCGGGCACGCCCTGGCTGTTGATGGGAATGGTGGCCCTGGGGCTGCTCGGAACGGCGATGACGCAAGGTCTGCTGGCGCTGTCCGCGGCGCTGGCCGCGCCGGGCGAGCGCGGCCGAGTGGTGGGCGCGGCGCAGGGTGGGGTAG
The DNA here is from genome assembly GCF_035282245.1 of Achromobacter sp. D10. Lineage (NCBI taxonomy): Bacteria > Pseudomonadati > Pseudomonadota > Betaproteobacteria > Burkholderiales > Alcaligenaceae > Achromobacter > Achromobacter sp. D10. The sequence goes on along the minus strand of NZ_JAYJLE010000016.1, from coordinate 21,524 downwards.
TGATAGGTCTCTTGCTGGCGCGCACCCTCGCCGGGGCAGTGGCGGACCTGTGGGGGTGGCGTGCGGTGTACGTGGTGTCGGCGGCTGTGGCCGCCGTGCTGGCCGTGGTGCTGGCGCGGCGTTTGCCGCAACGCCGGCTGCCTTCGGTGGATCTGGGTTACTGGGCGCTGCTGCGCTCGCTCTATGGCTTGCTTGCCACCGAACGCGTGCTGCGCGTGCGCGGCATGATCGCGCTGCTGATGTTTGCGGCTTTCAGCGCGTTCTGGACTGCACTGGTGCTGCCGCTGAGCGCGCCGCCGCATTCGCTGACGCATAGCGCGGTGGGCGCGTTCGGGCTGGTCGGCGTGGCGGGCGTGCTGATGGCGGCGCGAGCCGGCCGTCTTGCCGATAGCGGGCAGGGCGAGCGGACGACTGCAGTGGGCCTGGCGCTGTTGTGCCTGGCCTGGGTGCCCATCGCCTTCCTGGAGCAGAGTCTGTGGTTGCTGGCCCTGGGAGTGCTGGTCCTGGATATTGCCTTGCAGGCCTTGCACGTGACCAACCAGGCCATGATCTTCAGCGTGAATCCGCAGGCGCATAGCCGGCTTGTCGGCGCCTACATGATGTTCTATGCGGTGGGGAGTGGGCTGGGGTCTATCGCATCGACGGTGGTTTATGCGCAGGCGGGTTGGTTGGGGGTGTGTGTTTTGGGGGCGGGGATCAGTGTTGCGGCGTTGGCGTTCTGGGTGGTGACGGTGCCGCGGGGGGAGCGGTTGTTGGTTGGTTCTTAGGTTGCTGGTTGGTGGGTTCTTGAGACGCCTGTCGCGTCGGGGGCTCGCGAGGCGCGGGGCAACGATTGCGGTCCGGAGCCTTCGCTCCGGACTGCCCCGTCGTCATCGTCGTCCAGGCCTTCGGCCTTTTCTTCCGATTCCCTCGGGCTTATCGACGCCCCGCGCCTCGCGAGCCCCCGACGCGACAGGCTCGGCTGGTTGAAACTTCACGGGCGCTGGGGCGGGCGGTGTGCTTGGCGTTCTGGCCACGAACGAGTGGGGTTGGCGTGTCTTGCGGGGCCCGCCCCAGGCCGGCCGCGCGGGCGGCCTTTTGGGGCTTACGCCGTGTCTTGCGTCGCGCGATGGCGCTGCGCGCTGGTGGCGGGGCGTTCTCGTGGTGATGCGTATGGCAAGTGAGAACCGGGTCCGATTTTGTGAGGCGCGGTGTCGTGACGATGGCCACGCGCCGGTCTGCCAGTAATCGCCACTCAACGCGGATGCCGGATGGGTGGCGCGCGTCCGGGTCTGCATGCGTTAGCGGCTGTCCGTCGCGCGCCACCCATCACCGCCCACCCCCCAATAGCTGGCGACCAATAGCAAACCGTTCACCGCATTCGCGCCGGTGAACACAATCGAAATTCAAGCAATCGCGTATGTCATTCTCGGCCGCCCGCGCGGCCGAGAATGGCGGGCAGTATAAGAATCGTCCCTGACCACGGCTCCAGCAGCGCATCAGTCCAAGATTCAAGTAGCCCGTCGGCGCGGGCGCCTGAGGGGTGGGCAACCTCGATGCGCCCGCGGGAATCTGAAGGGAAGGCCGAAGGCCTGGACGAAGATGACAAGGGGGAAGTCCGGAGCGAAGGCTCCGGACCGCAATCGTGGGCGCCCGCCCCTCAGGCGCCCGCGCCGACGGGCGGCCTACGAAGCATTGGAACGCGACAGCCTAACTATTTCAGACCAAGCCCGTCACTCAGCGGCTGTCACGCCTGCACCTCATACTCCCCAGACCCCGTGACCACCGCCGCCAGTCCTGGCGCCTGGCTCAGCTTATGCAGCGCGTAGCACTGCACGGTGGCGATCTTGGCGTCGTGGAAGGCCGGATCTTCCTGGCGCAGGTCCAGGCTGGCCAACAGCGCGCGCGCCATTTGCCAACCGGCCAGCGTGGTGCCCGCCAGCATCAGATAGGGCACGGCGGCGGCGAATACCGCATTCGGACGGGCCGCGGCGTTGGCCAGGACGAAGTCGATGGCGTCGGCCAGCGCCGCGCGGGCCTGGCGCAGCGGCGTCAGGATCAGGCGGGCGGCAGGTTCGCTGCGGGCTTCCAGCGCGGCTTCGGTCTTGCCGATTTCGGCCAGCAGGGCGCGGGCCACCGCGCCGCCATCGCGCAGGGTCTTGCGGCCCACCAGGTCATTGGCCTGGATGGCGGTCGTGCCTTCATAGATGGTGAGGATGCGCGCATCGCGGTAGTACTGCGCCGCGCCTGTTTCTTCGATGAAGCCCATGCCGCCATGCACTTGCACCCCCAGGCTGGCCACGTCGATGGACATCTCGGTGCACCAGCCCTTGACGATGGGAACCAGGTACTCCTGAACCGCAAGATGGCGTTTGCGGGCTTCGGCGTCCGGGCTGGCATGCGCCAGGTCGGCGTGGCCCGCGGTGTAGTAGGCCAGCGCGCGGCCGGCCTCGGTCAGTGCACGCATCGTGCCCAACATGCGGCGCACGTCGGGATGCTGGATGATGGGCACCGCGTCCTTCGATGAACCGTCCACCGGGCGGCTCTGCACGCGTTCGGCCGCATAAGCGCGCGCATGTTGATAGGCGCGGTCTGCGATGGCAACGCCTTGCACACCCACGGCGTAGCGGGCGGCGTTCATCATGATGAACATGGCATCCAGGCCGCGGTTCTCCTGGCCCACCAGATAGCCGAGCGCGCCGCCCGCGTCGCCGAATTGCAGGGTGCAGGTGGGACTGGCCTTGATGCCCAGCTTGTGTTCGATGGACACGCAATGGACGTCGTTGCGCGCGCCCAGCGTGCCATCTTCGTTGACCAGGAACTTGGGCACCAGGAACAGGGATATGCCTTTGACGCCTTCGGGCGCATCGGGCAGGCGGGCCAGGACCAGGTGCAGAATGTTCTCGGCCAGGTCGTGCTCGCCGTAGGTAATGAAAATCTTGGTGCCGGAGATGCGGTAGGTGCCGTCGCCTGCCGGCTGCGCGCGCGAGCGGATCATGGCCAGGTCCGAGCCCGCCTGCGGTTCGGTCAGATTCATGGTCCCGGTCCACTGTCCGGAAATCATGGGGCCGATGAAGCGTTCCTTCAGCTCGGGCGAACCGGCGGTCAGCAGCGCCTCGATCGCGCCGTTGGTCAGCAGCGGGCAGAGCGCGAACGAAAGATTGGCGGCATTCAGCATTTCAGAGCAGGGCGAGCCGATCAGTCCTGGCAGGCCCTGGCCGCCATATTCGGCGGGATGCGTCATCCCCTGCCAGCCGGCGTCGGCGTATTGGCGGAAGGCCTGCTTGAATCCCGGCGACGTAGTCACGGCGCCATCTCGCCAGGCGCTGGGCTCGCGGTCCGCGGTGTGATTCAACGGAGCCAGCACATCGCCGGCATAACGCGCGGATTCTTCCAGCACGGCCTGGGTGGTGTCGGGCGTGGCCTCCTCGAAACCGGGCAGCGCGGCGACGCGCGGCAGGCCGGCAAGATGGTTCAGCACGAACAGCATGTCTTTCACGGGGGCTTGGTACGTCATGGCGTCGGAGCTCCTGGAGGGATGGGGACGTGGGTATCAGCCGGCCTTGCCGGAACCGGCCACGTCGATGGCCTTGGTCGCGCCGACGGCGGCGCGCAATTCGAATTTCTGGATCTTGCCGGTCGAGGTCTTGGGCAGTTCCCCGAAGCGTACCGCGCGCGGCACCTTGAAGCCGGGCAGGAGCAGCTTGCAGTGCGCGATGATCTCTTCGGCGGTGGCGCTGCAGCCCGGCTTGAGTTCGACGAAGGCGCAAGGGGTCTCGCCCCATTTGGGATCGGGCATGGCCACCACGGCCACCGCCGCCACGGCGGGATGGCGGTAGAGCGCATCTTCGACTTCGATGCTGGAAATGTTCTCGCCGCCGGAAATGATGATGTCCTTGCTGCGATCCTTGATGCGGACGTATCCGTCGGCCGTCATGACGCCCAGGTCGCCGGTGCGGAACCAGCCTCCGGCAAAGGCTTGCTCGGTGGCGCGCTCGTTCTTCAGGTAGCCCTTCATGCAGATGTTGCCGCGGAACATGACCTCGCCCACGGTCTGCTCGTCGGCGGGCACTTCTTCCATGGTGTCGGGGTTGCGCACGGACACGCCGGCCTGCAGGTGGTAGCGCACGCCCTGGCGCGCATTGCGCAGCGCGCGTTCTTCTTCGTCCAGCGCGTCCCAGGCCTCTTGCCGGGCGCAAACGGCCGCTGGCCCGTAGACCTCGGTCAGCCCGTACACATGGGTCAGCTCGAAGCCGATGTCGCGCATCTTGGCGATGACGGCCGGCGCGGGCGCGGCCCCGGCCACCATGGTGCGCACTGTGTGGCTGATGCCGGCTCGCATGTCGGCCGGCGCATTGGCCAGCGCGCTCTGCACGATGGGCGCGCCGCAATAGTGCGTCACGCCTTCGGCGCGGATCAGGTCGAACACGGTTTGCGGGTCGAACTTGCGCAGGCACACGTTAACCCCGGCGCGCGCGGCCACCGTCCAGGCGAAGCACCAGCCATTGCAGTGGAACAGCGGCAGCGTCCACAGGTACACCGGATGCTTGGGCATGTCCCATTCAAGAATGTTGCTGATGGCGTTCAGGTAGGCGCCGCGGTAGTGGTAGACCACGCCCTTGGGATCGCCGGTGGTGCCCGACGTGTAGTTCAGCGCAATGGCGTCCCATTCGTCGGCGGGCGGTTTCCAGTCGTAGCGCTCGGGCGCGCCGGCCAGGAATGCTTCGTAGTCGATTGCGCCGGGCAGTTCCGCAGGCGCGGTGTCCAGGTCGTGCACGGAAATGAGCTTCAGCTGCGGGAACTCCGCCCGGGCGCGCTGGGCGAGCTCGCCAAACTCCGTGTCCACGATCAGCGCCTGTGCTTCGCCATGGCCCAGCATGAACAGCACGCTGGGCGTATCCAGGCGGGTGTTCAGGGTATTGAGCACCGCGCCCAGCATGGGCACGCCGAAGTGAGCCTCGACCATGGCGGGAATGTTGGGCAGCATGACTGCCACGGTGTCGCCGCGCTTGATGCCGGCTTGCGCCAGCGCGCCGGCCAGGCGCTGGGCGCGTTCATAGGTCTGGGCCCAGTTGCGCCGCACCTTGCCATGGACGATCGCCAGCCGTTGGCCATAGACCTGCGCCGCGCGGGCGATGAAGTCCACCGGGGTCAGGGCTTCGTAGTTGGCGTCGCGGCGCGCAAGGCCGCGATCGAACATTCCGCTCATGCTTGTCTCCTGTCGGGACGCGCAGGCGTCCCTTATCCGTGTGCGGGGAGTTTGATCCCCGTCGCTTGCCCTAGCTTACGGGGGCGCCGAAAATGCTGTCTGTCGCCTGCATGACAGACCGCCGGCCGACCCCGTATCTCGCAGTTTTACACGGTAATTTCCATGTCCGACGTTTCAAACATCGTTTCCGCCGCGGAGCTGTCCGGCCTGTTCGAGGCTTGCGCCTGGTTTGCTGCGCTGCAAGCCGACCACCAGGATCTGGTGCTGGCGACCTCACGCGCCGAGCACGTGGCCAACGGGGCGTGGATCGCGCGGCGCAACGCGCCCTCGGACTATTGGCTGGGCGTGCATTCGGGCCTGTTGAAGCTGGCCATCTACAACGAGTCGGGCCGCAGTTGTACGTTCTCGGGCGTGCCGCCCGGCGGCTGGTTTGGCGAGGGCAGCGTCATCAAGCGGGAACTGCGTAAGTACGACGTGGTGGCGATCCAGCCGTCGCTGGTGATGCTGGTGCCCACGGCCACCTTCCATGCGCTGTTGTCGGCCAGCCTGCCGTTTTCGCATTTCGTCATCGGCCAATTGAATAACCGCATGGGCGAGTTCATCGCTTCTATCCAGAACCACCGCTTGCTGGATGCGGATGCGCGGGTGGCGCAGTCGCTGGCGCAACTGTTCAATCCGCAGCTGTACCCGTCCACCGATCTGACGCTGGCGATTTCACAGGAAGAGCTAGGCTATTTGACTGGCTTGTCGCGCCAGCGGGTCAACCAGGCGCTGCAGACGCTGGCGGACCAGGGGATCCTGGCACTGGCCTACAACCAGATCAAGGTGCTGGACCTGGACCGCCTGCGCCAGTACGGACTGGACCAGATCTGAGCGCGCCGGATCAGGCGCCGCGCAGGGCCCGCTTGAGCGCCGCGCGCGCCAGGATGCGGGTGGAATCCAGCGTGGGCAGGGCGGAGTTGCCATCGTTCAGCACCAGCGGCAATTCGGTGCATCCCAGCACCACCGCATCGCAGCCCGCATCGCGCAAGCGTTCGATCACCGCTTGCAGCAGGGCAACCGATTCCGGCTTGAAAATGCCATACACCAGTTCGTCCATGATGATGCGCGCCAGCGTATCGCGGTCGCTTTCGGACGGCCGCAGCCATTGCAGGCCGCGGTTGCCCAGCTTATCGGGATAGACGTTGCTGTCCACCAGCCAGCGCGTGCCCAGGATGCCGATGCGGCGGTAACCGCGCGCCTCGGCTTCGGCCGCCACTTCTTCGGCGATGTGCAGCCAGGGCAGGGGCGACTGCGGCAGCACGTGTTCCAGCGCCTGGTGGATGGTGTTGTCGGGGCAGATCAGGAAGTCCGCGTCCGCGCGCGCGAGCTTGCCTGCCGAGGACAGCATCAGCGCCGCCACGCCGGCCAGGTCGGCGCGGTCCAGACAGGCCACGTAGTCCGCCAGCGAATGCGTGTGCAGCGAGATCTCGGGGTGGGCATGCGGCCCCAGATGCTGGGCGCCTTCCGCGCACAGCGTGCGATAACAAAGCGCGGCGCCTTCCGCGGAGCAGGCGACGATCCCGATGTGCAAGGGCGTGGCGGTCATTCGGCAGTCTCCTTGCGCGATGCGCGCACATGGCGGGCGATGTCCAGGAAGCTTGCCGCCATGGACTCCTGTTGCGCTTGCGGCAGCCGCGACAGGAACAGTTCGTCGACCGCGGGACCGTACACCTTCCACATTTCGCGGCGTAGCGCGCGTCCCTTGGGGGTCAGGCGAGCATAGGTGGCGCGACGGTCCTCGTCCGAGCGGAAGCGTTCGACCAGGCCTTCGGCCTCGATGCGGTCCATCAGACGCGTCAGGTTATAGCGCGCAATCACCATGCGCTCGGCGATCTCGAACATCCGGGCAGTGCCGCCGGGCGCGCGTTCCAGCGCCCACAGCGCGTCGTACCAGGCCAGCGGCGGCAGGCCGGCGGCGGTCAGGCGCTTTTCGATTTCTTCCACCACCAGCGCGTGCGCGGTCAGGAAGAGGCTCCATGCGTCGGGCTTGCCCGTGGCCATGCGGTCGATTCCTTCAAAAGAGGCGCGAATACAGCGGGGGATTGTAAGAGGGCGCTGCGTCCTGTGGAGGGTATGAATCACCCTTTTGTAGTGATTTATACCCAGGCGCAGGGCGGTGGAATTCACCCTGTCAATCACAACATGATGATTCAACGGGGATTTTTCCTGGCACGGAATTCGCATAGGTGAACGTACCCCACTAACCGAAACACTGGAGGGCGTTCCCATCATGGGTCCGTATCGGAAATTATGGTTCACGCTGATCGCCGTGCTGGCGGTCACCTTCGCACTGCTGGGCTTTTATGGCGGCGAAGTCTACCGCCAGGCTCCGCCGATTCCCGGGCAGGTCGTCACGACCGACGGCAAGCCGCTATTTGGCCGCGACGACATCCTGGATGGCCAGACAGCCTGGCAGTCGGTCGGCGGCATGCAGCTGGGATCCGTCTGGGGCCATGGCGCCTACCAGGCGCCCGACTGGACGGCGGACTGGCTGCACCGCGAGCTGACGGCCTGGCTGGACCTGGCCGCGCGCGAGCGGCATGGCGAGGATTACGCGCAGTTGGACGCGCGCGCCCAGGCTGCGTTGCGCGCGGACCTGAAAGCGGAATACCGCGCCAACCGCAGCGTTGCGGCAACCGACACCCTGGTGGTGAGTCCGCGGCGCGCGCGCGCCATGGCGCAGACCGCCGCCTACTACGATCAGCTGTTTTCCGATGCGCCCGCGCTGCATGGCAGCCGCGAGAGTTTCGCAATGAAGGAAAACACATTGCCGGATGCCGGACGCCGCGCGCAGCTCACGCGCTTTTTCTTCTGGACGGCGTGGGCCGCGGCCACCGAGCGCGAAGGCAAGGCGGTCACCTACACCAACAACTGGCCCCATGAACCGCTGATCGACAATGTGCCCAGCGCCGAGAACGTGATGTGGTCCATCATCAGCGTGGTGGTGCTGCTGGCGGGCATCGGCCTGCTGGTGTGGGCCTGGGCCTTCCTGCGGGGCAAGGAAGACGATGAACCGCAGGCGCCGGCCAAGGATCCGCTCGCCGCCTTCGCCTTGACGCCTTCGCAGCGCGCCCTGGGCAAGTACCTGTTCCTGGTGGTGGCCTTGTTCGGGTTCCAGGTGCTGCTGGGCGCGTTCACGGCGCACTACACGGTCGAAGGGCAGAAGTTCTATGGCGTGGACCTGTCGCAGTGGTTCCCGTATTCGCTGGTGCGCACCTGGCATATCCAGAGCGCGCTGTTCTGGATCGCCACGGGGTTTCTGGCCGCGGGCCTGTTCCTTGCGCCCTTGATCAACGGCGGGCGCGACCCGAAGTTCCAGAAGGCCGGCGTCGACATCCTGTTCTGGGCGCTGGTGCTGGTGGTGGTGGGATCGTTTGCCGGCAACTACCTTGCGATCGCGCAGATCATGCCGCCCGACCTGAACTTCTGGCTGGGCCACCAGGGCTATGAATATGTGGACCTGGGCCGCCTGTGGCAGATCGGCAAGTTCGCGGGCATCTGCTTTTGGCTGGTGCTCATGTTGCGCGGCATCGTGCCCGCGCTGCGCACGCCGGGCGGCGACAAAAACCTGCTGGCGCTGTTGACCGCCTCGGTCGGCGCTATCGGCCTGTTCTACGGCGCGGGCTTTTTCTACGGCGAGCGCACCCACCTGACGGTAATGGAGTACTGGCGCTGGTGGATTGTGCATCTGTGGGTGGAAGGATTCTTCGAAGTCTTCGCGACGACGGCGCTGGCCTTCATCTTCTCTACCCTGGGGCTGGTGTCGCGCCGCATGGCCACCACGGCCAGCCTGGCCTCGGCCTCGCTGTTCATGCTGGGCGGCATACCGGGCACCTTCCATCACCTGTATTTCGCCGGCACGACCACGCCGGTCATGGCCGTGGGCGCCAGCTTCTCGGCGCTGGAAGTGGTGCCGCTCATCGTGCTGGGACACGAGGCCTGGGAAAACTGGCGTCTCAAGACCCGCGCGCCCTGGATGGAAAACCTGCAGTGGCCGCTGATGTGTTTCGTGGCCGTGGCCTTCTGGAACATGTTGGGCGCCGGCGTCTTCGGCTTCATGATCAATCCGCCCGTATCGCTGTACTACATTCAGGGCCTGAACACGACGCCGGTCCACGCGCACGCGGCCTTGTTCGGTGTGTACGGGTTCCTGGCGCTGGGCTTCACGCTGCTGGTGCTGCGCTACATCCGTCCGCAATACGCGCTGAGCCCCGGACTGATGAAGCTGGCGTTTTGGGGCATGAACCTGGGCCTGGCGCTGATGATCTTCACCAGCCTGCTGCCGGTGGGGCTGATCCAGTTCCACGCCAGCATCAGCGAGGGCATGTGGTACGCCCGCAGCGAAGCTTTCATGCAACAGGAACTGCTGCAGAACCTGCGCTGGGGGCGCACCTTCGGCGACGTCGTATTCCTGCTGGGCGCGCTGGCCATCGTGACGCAGGTGATCCTCGGTCTCGTGAGCGGCAAGCCCGCGCAGGCCGAGCCGCGTCTGCAGGCGAAGCCGGCACGCGGTTAGGGAAGCATCAGGGGCGTCCAAAATATAGTTGCACTTGCAATTATTAAAATTCCTCCATACGATTGCAATTGCACATGATGCAATTGCAATTCACAATGCGAAATGGCGGCCGCCGTATACGGGGATGCCGCCTTCGCGCCCACCAGGAGGACGCCATGGACACCCCGATAGAACCGAGCGATGCCGATCCGCAGGAAACCCAGGAATGGCTGGAAGCCATGCAGGCGGTGCTGGCCCACGAGGGCCGGCCACGCACCCACTATTTGCTCGATCAGCTGATCGGCCAGGACCGCGCTGGCAACGGCGGCTATGCGGCGCCAAACTCCACGCCTTACGTCAATACCCTGAGCCCGGCGGAGCAGGGCGTGTTTCCGGGAGACATGGGCATCGAGCTGAGGCTGGATGCCTATTTGCGCTGGAACGCCATGGCCATGGTGTTGCGCGCAGGCAAGACCTCGGGCGTGGGCGGGCACATCGCGACCTACGCTTCGGCCACGACGCTGTACGAAACCGGTTATCGGCACTTTTTCCGCGCCGCCTCGCCGGACTTTGCGGGGGACATGCTCTACATCCAGGGCCATTCCGCGCCCGGCATCTATGCGCGCGCCTATCTCGAGGGCCGCATTTCCGAAGCCGAGCTGGACCGCTTCCGGCGCGAGACGGGCGGCGGCGGGCTGGCGTCCTATCCGCATCCGCGCACCATGCCCGGATTCTGGCAATTCCCCACGGTGTCGATGGGCCTGGGGCCGCTGATGGCGGCCTACCAGGCGCGCTACATGCGCTACCTGGAAGACCGCGAACTGATCTCGGCGCAGGGCCGCAAGGTCTGGGGATTCCTGGGCGATGGCGAACAGGACCAGCCCGAGACGTTGGCGGCGGTCGCCATGGCGGGCCGCGAAAAGCTGGACAATCTGATCTTCGTGGTGAACTGCAATCTGCAGCGCCTGGACGGCCCGGTGCGCGGAAACGCCAAGATCATCCAGGAACTGGAAAGCGTGTATCGCGGCGCCGGCTGGAACGTCATCAAGGTGATCTGGGGCGGCGGCTGGGATAGTTTGCTGGCCCAGGACCATGACGGCCGGCTGCGCCAGCGCATGATGCAATGCGTGGACGGCGAGTACCAAGTGTTCAAGGCGCGTGGCGGCGCCTATGTGCGCGAACACTTCTTCGGCGCCGATCCGGTGCTGTTGGAACGCGTGGCGCACCTGAGCGACGCCGAGATCGGCGCGCTGAACCGGGGTGGGCATGATCCGGCCAAGGTCTATGCCGCGTACGCTGCGGCGCTGGCCCATCGCGGACAGCCCACCGTCATCCTGGCCAAGACCGTCAAAGGCTATGGCATGGGCGCGGCGGGCGAGGCGGCCAATACCAACCACCAGCAGAAGAAGATGGCGGACCCGGCGGTGCGCGCGTTCCGCGACCGCTTTTCCATTCCGGTGCCGGATGAGCAGCTCGAAGAGATTCCGTACATCAAACCCGCGCCCGGCAGCGCCGAACACGCTTACTTCGATGCCGCGATCGCGCGCGCCGGCGGCCATCTGCCCCGGCGGCCGGCGGGTCCCGGCCCCTTGGCGACGCCAGCGCTGGAAGCGTTTGCCGCGCACCTGAAGGGCAGTGACGGCAGGGAGTTTTCGACCACCATGGCTTTTGTGCGGGTGCTGGCGCAATTGCTCAAGGACCCGGGCATCGGTCAGCGCGTGGTGCCCATCGTGCCCGACGAGTCGCGCACCTTCGGCATGGATGGCATGTTCCGGCAGGTGGGCATCTATTCGCACGTGGGACAGCTCTATACGCCGCAGGACGCCGATCAGCTCAGTGTGTACCGCGAAGACCGCCGGGGTCAGATCCTGCAGGAAGGCATCAACGAGTCGGGCGCGATGGCCTCATGGATTGCCGCGGCCACCGCCCACAGCACGCACGGCGTGACTACGATTCCGTTCTACATCTTCTATTCGATGTTCGGTTTCCAGCGCGTGGGCGATCTGGCGTGGGCGGCAGGCGACATCCGCGCGCGCGGCTTCCTGCTGGGTGCGACGTCCGGGCGCACCACGCTGGAAGGCGAGGGCTTGCAGCACGACGACGGCCACAGCCACGTGCTGGCCTCGGTCATTCCCTCGTGCGTGGCCTACGATCCGGCCTATGCCTACGAAATCGCGGTGATCGTGCAGGACGGCATGCGCCGGATGTACCAGGAAGAAGAGGACGTCTTCTACTACCTGACGCTGATCAATGAGAAGACCGCGCATCCGCCGATGCCGGCAGGCGCCGAAGCGGGCATCTTGCGCGGCATGTACCGCCTGCGCGAAGGCGGGGACGGCACGCTGCGGGTGCAACTGCTGGGCAGCGGCGCCATCCTGGGCGAAGCCCTGGCCGCCGCGGATCTGCTGCAGCAGGACTTCGGCGTGGCGGCCGACGTCTGGAGCGTGACCAGCTATTCGGAACTGGGCCGCGACGGCCAGGAGGCCGAGCGCTGGAACCGCCTGCATCCGCTGGAGGATCCGCGCCGCGGCTACGCGGAAACGGTCCTGGCCGGCAGTGCCGGTCCGGTGGTGGCCGCCACCGACTACATGAAGACGGTGCCCGAGCAGATACGTCCGTTCATGGCGGGCCGTCGCTATGTCACGCTGGGCACCGACGGCTTCGGCCGGTCCGACACGCGGGCAGCCCTGCGCGCCCATTTCGGCGTGGATCGTCACCATATTGCCTTGGCTGCCCTGAAGGCCCTGGCGGACGACGGCCTGGTTCCGCGCGAGCGCGCGGCCGAGGCTATTGCCCGCTACGGCATCGATCCGCAGGCCGTCTCGGCCGCCCTGCCGTAAGGCTAGACACGCCGCGCCAGCAAGGCCCAGACCCCGGCGGCAGACAGCAGTGCGCCGCCGCCCAGGTTGAAGCCGCGCTGGGCGCGGGGCGAGGCCAGCAGGCGGCGGGCCGAACCCGCGAATACGGCGTAGGCCGTGGCGTTGAGGCCGGCGCAGGCGACGAAGGTGCCCGACAGGATCCAGAGCTGGCGGGTCACGTCGCCGGCCGGGTCGATGAACTGGGGCAGGAAGGCAACGAAGAAAATGATGCCCTTGGGGTTGAGCGCGGTCACCAGGTAGGTGTTGGCGAACAGCTTCCAGCGCGAACCGGACGCGGCGGTGGCGGGCAAGGCCGCAGGCGAGACGCCCGCGCGCAGCAGCTTGAAGCCCAGGTACAGGAGATACAGGCCACCCGCCGTCTTGACCACGGTGAACCAGAATGCCGACGCGGCCAGCAGCGCACCCAGGCCCAGCAACGACAGCACCAGGGCAGTGGAATCGCCCAGCGCCACCGCCAGCACCAGCGGCAGGCGCGCGCGGCTGCCATGCGCGATGGAATAGCTGATAACCGTGAGTATCGTGGGGCCGGGCAGCATCACGAGGACAGCGGACGCGCCCAGGAAGGCCAGCCAGGTTTCAAGCGACATGGGATCTGCTCCAGGGAGAGGGCCGGGCATTGCAGCCAGCTTGCGGGCCACTGTAAAGCAATCGCGGCCGCCTGCAAACAGCGGCCGGACGGATGCTTGTGCCGGGTAGTGTTAAATACGGTTTTCCCGGACAGTGAACGCGGGCCCGCAAGGGGACGCGAAGGAAACATCATGGCATTTGATTTTGATCTGTTTGTGATCGGCGCGGGTTCCGGCGGCGTGCGCGCGGCGCGTTTCGCGGCGGGCTTCGGTGCGCGCGTGGCGGTGGCGGAAAGCCGCTATCTGGGCGGCACTTGCGTCAACGTGGGCTGCGTGCCCAAGAAGCTGCTGGTCTACGGCGCGCACTACAGCGAAGACTTCGAGCAGGCGCGAGGCTTCGGCTGGAACGCGGGCGAACCCAGCTTCGACTGGCCCACGCTGATCGCGAACAAGAATCGGGAGATCGAGCGTCTTAACGGCATTTACCGCAATTTGCTGGTCAATAGCGGCGTAACCCTGTTGGAGGGCCACGCCCGCATCCTGGATCCCCATAAGGTCGAGGTCAATGGCAAGGCCTACAGCGCCGCCAACATCCTGGTGGCCACGGGCGGCTGGCCGCAGGTGCCCGATATTCCGGGCAAGGAACACGCCATTACGTCCAACGAGGCCTTTTTCCTGAAGCAGCTGCCGCGCCGCGTGCTGGTGGTGGGCGGAGGCTATATCGCGGTCGAATTCGCCTCCATTTTCAACGGCATGGGCGCCCAGACCACGCAGGTCTACCGCGGCCCGCTGTTCCTGCGCGGTTTCGACCAGGGCGTGCGCGAGCATCTGCGCGACGAGCTGACGAAGAAAGGCATCGATCTGCGTTTCAACTCGGAAGTGACGCGCATCGACAAGCAGGCGGACGGCACGCTCGCCGCGACCCTGAAGGACGGCGCCGTGATCCAGGCCGACTGCGTGTTCTACGCCACCGGCCGCCGGCCCATGCTGGACAACCTGGGCCTGGAGAACACCGCGGTCAAGCTGGGCAAGGACGGCTTCATTGAGGTGGATGACGAATACCGCACGGCCGAACCCTCCATCCTGGCCATCGGCGACGTGATCGGCCGGGTGCCGCTGACGCCGGTTGCGCTGGCCGAAGGCATGGCGGTGGCGCGGCGCCTGTTCCGCCCCGAGGAATACCGCAAGGTCGACTACCAGTTGATTCCGACCGCGGTGTTCAGCCTGCCCAACATCGGGACGGTGGGCATGACCACCGAAGAAGCGCGGGCGGCCGGCCACGAGGTCAAACTCTACGAAAGCCGCTTCCGGCCCATGAAGCTGACCTTGACGGAGTCGCAGGAAAGGACGCTGATGAAGCTGATCGTCGACGCCAAGACCGACCGCGTGCTGGGTGTGCACATGGTAGGCCCGGACGCCGGGGAGATCGTGCAAGGGATCGCGATCGCCCTGAAGGCCGGCGCGACCAAGCAGGTGTTCGACGAGACGATTGGCATCCATCCCACGGCCGCCGAAGAGTTCGTGACCCTGCGCACGCCGGTTGCGCAGTAAGCCCCGGCGCCGCTACAGGCGTTCGATCATGGCGCGCGCGGCCATGGGCGCGAGTTCCTTCGCGCCGTTGATGAAGAAGGCGTAAACCTCCCCCGGCCGCGCCTTTTTCGCTGGAGCCCCCGCCAGCGGGAGGTCATCCGGATGGCTTCCGCGCGCCCAGGCGCGCAAGCGGTCCGCCCAGGCGTCCAGCGCCTTGGGCGCATAGCCGGCCTTGTAGGCGGTACTGGCTCGCATCAGGCGCGCATATACGAAATCGGCGGTGCGGTCGGCGATGGACGGGTAGTCCTCGCTGTCCGTGTAGACCGTGGCGGCGCCGTGGCGCCGGGCCAGTTCCAGGTATTCCTCGCAGGCAAAGCTCGCATGGCGCACGTCCAGTACGTGGCGCAGCGGCAGGCCGTCCACCCGATCCGGGAGCAAGTCCAGGAAGGCGCCGAAGTCGTCAGCGTCGAAAACCTTGGTGGGCGCGAACTGCCAGACGATGGGGCCCAGCTTGGGGCCGAGTTCGGCAATGCCGCTGTGTACGAAACGCTCGATCGAGTCCTTGGCGCCGGCCAGCTCGCGGCGGTTGGTCGCATAGCGCGAAGCCTTCAGCGAGAACACGAAGCCCTCGGGCGTTTCATCGCGCCATTTGGCAAACGTGGCCGGTTTCTGGGTGCTGTAGTAGGTGCCGTTGATCTCGATGGCGGTGAGCTGGCGGCTGGCGTACTCCAGCTCGCGCGCGTGCGGCAGATTTTCGGGGTAGAAAGCGCCGCGCCAGGGGGCATAGGTCCAGCCCCCTATGCCTACGCGGATGGCGCCGTCTTTCGGATGAGGATGAGCTTGGGGCATGTCCGGGCTCTCCAGGCTGAGGAACCGCACAACTGTATCGCCGGCGCCACTCGTACGCCAGGCCCGTCCGGGAAAATTCCCTGTTCCGATACAGTTTTGGGCTAAGGTGTGGATTCACGATTCCACGATCCGCGTGTCCTCGCGCCGGCCCATCATGCCCGACTTTACCCATCTGATGACGTTCGCCCTGGTTGCCCTGGGCATGGTGCTCACCCCTGGGCCCAATATGATCTACCTGGTCTCCCGTTCCATCTCGCAAGGCGCGCAGGCCGGCCTGATTTCGCTTGGGGGCGTGGCGGTCGGCTTCGTCTTCTATGTGCTCTGCGCGGCGTTCGGCATCACGGCGCTGCTGATGGCGGTGCCTTACGCCTATGACGTGCTGCGCATCGGCGGCGCGTTGTACCTGCTGTACATGGCCTGGCAGGCGCTGCGCCCGGGCGGGCGGTCGCCGTTCCAGGTGCGCGACCTGCCCAAGAGCAGCCCGCGCACGTTGTTCACAATGGGCTTGGTGACCAATCTGCTCAATCCCAAGATTGCGATCATGTACGTGTCGCTGCTGCCCCAGTTCATCCAGCCGGAGCGTGGCAGCGTGCTGACGCAGTCGCTGGCGCTGGGCATGACCCAGGTGGCGATCAGCCTGACGGTCAATGCGCTGATCGCCATCATGGCGGGATCCATCGCCGGTTTCCTGGCGGGCCGCCCCGTGTGGATGGTGGTGCAGCGTTGGCTGATGGGGACGGTGCTGGCCGGGTTGGCGGTGCGCATGCTGATGGATAGCCGCCGCTGATGCAGACCGAGGACGGTTTCTTCGCTTCATTGGGCAGCATGCTCGGAGAGGCGCTGCGCAGCGTCGTGGCCGGGCTGAAGTGGTTACTGGGCGGCCTGGGCAAGGCGTTCGGGGATTTCTATTCGGGCCTGGCCGGCGCGATGGGCATGAGCCCGTCGATATTCAATTTCATCCTGTTGGCGCTGGGGCTGATGTGCCTGTGGGCCGCGGTCAAGGCGCTGCTGCGTCGTTCAATCATCGGCTTCCTGTTCTGGCTGGTCGTGGCCCTTTTGCTGTTGGGCGGACTGGGCGCCTAGCGCTTCTTCCAGCGCTTCCCGCAAGTGGGCGACGCGGGGATTCGTGGGTCCCTTCCGGGTGATCAAGGCCACCACGCTCGAAGGCGGCTCGGGTTGGCTGCCAGCTTTTCCCGGGCGCAGCCCGCTGCGCCTGGAAGGTCGCAGTCCAGGCCGAGGGCGCGCCCAGGCCGTCGGTGCATGCCGACTGGCTGATCATGGTGCGCTACGGGAGCCCTTGAGTCCCAGCGCCACTTCGCCGATCTTCCGTACCAGGCCGGCAAAGCGCTCGGCCCCGGTGTTGCCGTAGCCGATCACCAGCCCGTTGTCCTCCGTGCGAGGCGTTACCGCGAACGAGGACAGCGCGCCCGGATTCATACCGAGCTTGCGCATCTGCTGCACGATCTCTCTGTCCGGGTATTGCGCCGGCAGCCTCACCGTCAGGTGCAGGCCGGAATGGCCGCCCAGCACTTCATGTTCGATACCCAGGTGCGCGGCCAGCGCTTCGCGCAGCGCGGCCTGGCGCTCGCGGTACAGGCGGCGCATGCGGCCAAGGTGGCGCGAGAACTGGCCGTTTTCCATGAAGGCGGCCATGGTCAGCTGTTCCAGCCGATGGCCGCCGCGCATCATTTCGATGATGGACGGCATCGCCTGCGAGGCAATGGCCTCGGGCAACACCAGGAAGCCCAGGCGCAGCGCCGGGAACATCGTCTTGCTGAACGTGCCGACATAGAGCACCGGCGCGTCCTCGACCAGCCCTTGCATCGCGGCTATTGGCTCGCCCTGATGGCGGAATTCACTGTCGTAGTCGTCTTCGATGATCCAGGCTCCGGCCTGCCGGGCGCGTTCGATCAGCGCCAGGCGGCGGGGCAGGGATAGCACCGCACCGGTGGGGTATTGGTGCGAGGGCGTGGTCTGGATGAGGCGGGGGGGGCGTTCATGCCAGGCGTTTTCGGGGATGACGATGCCGTCCGCGTCCACACGCATGGCCACCACGTCCAGGTCGCCGCCGTGAAAGGCCGACTTGGCACCGCGGTAGCCCGGGTCTTCCAGCCAGGCGGTGTCGCCCGGGTTGGTCAGAAGCTGCACGCAGAGCGCCAGCGCGCCCTGTGCCCCTTCGGTGATGACGATGCGCGAGGCGTCGCAGCGCACGCCGCGCGACACCCGCAGGTATTGGGCGATGGCTTCGCGCAGGGCTGGCTCGCCCACCGGATGGCCATAGCCTAAGGCGGTGGCCGGCGCGGCCTGCAGCGCGCGGTCCTGCGCGCGGCGCCAGGCATTAATGGGGAACTGCGTCAGCGCTGGGGTGCCGGGCGTCATGGGCAGCGAGCCGTCGTGCGCGTAGCGCGTGGAGACGATGCGTGTCAGCCGCTTGGCCGTGAGCGATGGCTGGGGGGCGGGCGGCGCGGCGCGCTTGGCGGCGATGGCCGCGGCGGCGGACAATGGGGCTACGCGGGTGCCCTGGCGGTCGGCGATCACATAGCCTTCGGCCGTGAGCTGCTCGTAGGCGATCAGCACCGTATTGCGCGAGATGGCGAGCTCCTCGGACAACGCCCGCGACGAAGGCAGCTTGCCTCCGGCGGGCAGTTGGCCGGCCAGGATGGCCTGTTTGAGGCGCTGGATCAGTTGGCGCTGGCGCGGCAGGGCGCCGGGGCCGCGCGTGAGCGGGCTGGACAGCAAGGCGTTAGGGGTTGTCATGGCCCTATTAAAATCTATGATCGTGGTGCTTTTTATGATGCCACGATTCCGATATCGTGAGGGCATGCATCCTGCGTCCGCCTGTGTGGGCGGCGCGCCAACCCTGATGAGGCTCCGTAGCATGCAACCCCGCGTCAACGCTTTCCAGCAACCCATCGGCCCGGACATGACGGGCTGGACGCCGCGCCCGCGTCCGCCCCTGACTCCGATCGTTGGCCGCTATTGCCGGCTGGAGCCCTTGTCGGCCGAGCGCCACGCCGAGGACCTGTACCACGCCTTCAGCCTGGCGCCGGATGACAGCGACTGGACGTATATGTCGGTGGGCCCGTTCGCGGACCTTGCGGCCTACCGCGAGTTCGCGGAGAAGGCGCAGGCAGGGCACGACCCTTTGCATCACGCCATCATCGACCTGGAATCGGGCCGTGCCATCGGCACGTTGGCTCTGATGCGCATCGATCCAGCCAACGGCGTGATCGAAGTGGGCTTCGTGTCGTTCTCGCGCCAGCTCAAGCGCACGCGGATCGCCACCGAGGCGCAGTTCCTGCTGATGAGCCGGGCCTTCGATGAATTGGGTTATCGCCGCTACGAATGGAAGTGCGACAGCCTGAACGCCCCGTCGCGCGCGGCTGCCGCCCGTCTGGGTTTCCAGTTCGAGGGCATCTTCCGCCAGGCTACCGTGTACAAGGGCCGCAGCCGCGATACGGCCTGGTTCTCGATCGTCGACGGCGAATGGCCTGTATTGCGCGCCGCCTATGAACGCTGGCTGAGCCCCGACAATTTCGATGCGCAAGGCCGCCAGCGCCAGGGCTTGTCCGAACTGACGGCGCAGGCCCGGTCCGCGTGCGCCTGATTCCGGTAGCGCTGGCCCTGTTCTGGGGCTTGAACTGGCCGGCGGTGAAGATCATCCTGTCGATCTTCCCTCCATTCACACTGCGCCTGCTTGGCCTGGGCAGCGGCGCGGTGCTGCTGTTGCTGCTGGCGCGCGCCAAACGGGTGGCCTTGTTGCCGCCGCGCGAGTCGTGGCCGGGCATCGTGGTGGGCGGCCTGCTGGCCGTGGCGGTCTTCAACCTGGCGGTGGCCTGGGCACAGCTGAGCACCAGCACGTCGCGCGCGGCGGTGCTGACCTTCACCATGCCCATGATGTCGGCCGTGCTGGCCTGGGCGGTGCTGGGCGAACGCCTGGACCGGCGCCGGGCGCTGGCGCTGCTGCTGGGCGCGGCAGGGGTCTCCATCCTGGCCTGGCCGGTGCTGCGCGCGGTGTTTGGCGAACGCGACCTGGCCGCGGCCAAGGGCCTGGTCTTTCCGTTGGTGGCGGCCTTTGGCTGGGCCGCTGGCACGGTCTACCTGAAAGGCTGGCCCGTGGCCGGGCACCGCATCGTTGTTACCGCCTGGCAGCTGGCCGTGGGTGCGGCCTGCGCCCTGCTGGGCATGCTGATCGCGGGCGAATCGTTTCCGACGCAGGGCTGGAACGGCCGTGTGGTGGCGGCGCTGTCGTTCCATATCATCCTGGGCACCGCCGTTGCGTATTGGCTATGGTTCGTGCTGAGCGAGCGCGTCAGCGCCACGGTGGCCGCCCTGACCACCCTGATGGTGCCGGTAGTGGGGGTGCTGGGCGCGATGGCGCTGGTGGGTGACCGGCCCGCGGCCATGGACTGGTGGGGCTTCGGCCTCGTCTTGAGCGGCGCGGCGCTGATCGTGCTGAACCTGGGCGCTGCGCCCGCGCAGCGAACACAGCGCTGAGCGGGCGCGGCGGACGGGCGGGTCAGCGCAGGCGGCGGAGTTTCTCGCGCAGCAGCTCGGCGCCGCTCACCAGAGTGATGCCGCCCAGCACCAGCAGGGCGCCCAGCACGAAGCCGGCGTCCAGGGATTCATCCAGGATGATCACCCCGAAGCTCACGCCGAACAGCGGCGTCATGAACGACAGGATGGACAGGCGCGACGCCAGGTAACGGCGCAGCAGCCAGAACCACGCCAGATAGCTGGACAGCGCCACCACCACCGATTGGAAGGCGACGCTGAGCACTGCGGCCTGCGTGTAGCGAAAGCCGGCATTGCCAGTGGCCACGGCGTACGCCAGCAACGCGACCGCCGCGACCGCCATTTGATAGAACAGGGTCTTGGCGGGCGCGGCTTCCGACAGCGAGGTCTTGCGGATTGCCACGGTAGTCGCGCCCCAGAACAGGCCGGCCAGCAGGCCCATTGCGTCGCCCAGCAGCATATTGGGGGCGGCGGCGGAACCTTCGGGCTGGCCTTTGCCCAGGAAGGCCACGGCGATGCCGCAGAACGCGACGGCCACGCCCAGCCACTGCAGCGGTTTCATGCGTTCTTCGGGCAGCAGCCAGTGCAGGCCCAACGCGGCGAAGATGGGGGCGGTGTAAAGAAACACCGACATGTGCGAGGCCGTCGTGTAGACCAGGCCTTGCGCGACGAAGAGGAATTCCGCAGCGAACAGCAGGCCCACGATGAGACCGGGCAGCGCAGTGCCATCGGTCAGGGCGCGCAGGCCTTCGCGCCGCCAGACGGCGACCGCCAGCACCAGCGCCGCGAACGCCGAGCGCAGGCCGATCTGCATGATGGGCGATACGTCCGCGGCGACCAGCTTGATGGCGATCTGCTGGAAGCCCCAGCAAATGCACAGCAGCAGCATGGCGCTGGTGGCCAGCGCGTCCAGCGGCTGGCGCAAGGGCTTGGCCGCGCTCACGGCAGTTCTGCGGGATAGCTGTCCAGGGCCAGCCCGATCTGCTGGCGCAGGTCCCATTCCGCCAGGGTCGATTGGACCGGGCCGAAGAATGCGCCGTCGCGCGTGACGAACATGGCGGGCAGATGAAAGACCTCGTAGCGTTCGACCAGGCCGCGGTTGTCGCCGGCGTCGACCCAGCACACGCGTTCCACGGGCAGTTCCAGTTGCGGCAGCTGTTCGCGCGCGATGCGGCAGGTGCCGCAGGTACGGCTGTGAAACACCAGCAGGGACAGGCCGGGCGCGTCCAGGAGGTAGCGGTCGGCGGTGCTGTCGTTGAGTTCTATTTGTTCCATGGGAAGAGGCACGGTCCTGCAAGGACGCCGGTCGTGGCGCAAGGCGTCCATTATGGCAGCGCCAGGCCTGCGGGCGCGGGATACCCGCAGGCCTGGAAGGGCCGCGCCAGCCTCAGGCGGCGCGCAGCGCCCGGTCCAGTTCCAGGACGGACTGATACAGCACGCGGGTGCCGTCCAGCAGTTGC
>NZ_JAYJLE010000015.1:0-157218 GCF_035282245.1 Achromobacter sp. D10 | reverse complement strand
TTCCTGCTGGGCGCGAATGCGCCGGTGCACATTCTGACCTCCAGCTCCACCGTGCGCCGCATCATCAACATGACTGCGATGACGGTGCTGGACGCCAACCGGGTCGAAGCCTCGGCCTGATCCAGCCCCGGCGCGCATTTGCCGCCGGGCCACACCAGGGCAAAAAGACAAAAAGCCGCGCCATCTCCGGATGGCGCGGCTTTTTTGCGCTGAAGTCCAGTGCGGAGTTGAGCTTAGTTGCGGCTGGCCTTCCAGGTGCCGTCAGGCTGCTTGCAGAACCAGAACTGCCATTTTTCGGTGGTGGCGCCGCGAGCGAAATCGCCAACCAGGAAACGGCAGACGCGGTCGTCCTTGACCTTGCTGGTCTGCGTAGGCGTCAGCTGGACGGTGATGGGCGGAGCCTTCCTGGGCTGGTGCGTGCTGCTCCACTGGGTGCGCTGGCCGTCGGCCGACGTGTTCAGGGACTGCGCCACGGCTTCGTGGAACGAGGGCTGATCGCCCTTGGGGATTTGCGTGATGATGGCATTGTTCAGCATCACCGGAGGCGCGGCGATCGCAGGCGCGGCCATGCCACAAGCCACGAGCAAAGAGGCGAGAACGCGGGTGTGTTTCAAGATGGGCTCCCTGTTGAGTCGTAGTGTTATGCCTGATCTTGGGGCGATAGTACGCGAACGGATGGAACAATGCTCTGCGCGGCGCGCTGAAACCAGCGGTTTTTGCCTGGAGGCCACACCTGGGCCCGAAGCGTCCGGTCACAAGAAGCGCGGCTGGCGCTTTCCGCATAGGCGAAAAAAAGCCGCCAGAGACTGGCGGCCAAGGTACAACAAGGGGAGGGGTAAATCCGCGTGCGCTCAGTTGGCGTGGTAGACGCCTTGGAAGGGCACGTTGTTCGGTTCCACATCGGCCATCTGGCCGGCGGCGCGGGCTGCCGCCAATTCAGCGCGCACTTCGGCGCGGGTCTTGCCGGTGTGGGGCGTGCCGTACACACCTTGGAAGGGCACGTTGTTCGGTTCCACTTCAGCCATCTGGCCGGCAGCCTTGGCGGCGGCCAGTTCAGCCTGCACCTGGGCGCGGGTCGGGCCTTCGTAGGGGGTGCCGTAGACACCTTGGAACGGAACGTTGTTGGGTTCGATGTTGGGCGAGGCGGCGTAGGCGCCGGCGCTTAGCGCGGCCAGGGACATCATCAAAGCGGTAGCGAGGGTCTTCATGGTAAATCTCCGATTTCAAGAGCTTTGGGAGCGAATCGGCGGCCTATCCGTCTGGTTCGTTGCTGTTTCCCGATGGCTCAATAGTGCGCTGAATCGGACTAGGGATAAACCCGTATATTGGTAAAAGATATTCCCATCAGTGGAAAGATAGGCAATTTCTTAGGATGTATTTTCCATTGATGGAATCGGGGACGGATTTTCAGGCGCAGGAATGCCTGGAATACGGCGATTCCATGAAGTACTGGGCGCAGGCGGGAAGGGCGGCGAAGAGGCGCGGCCCGTATCAGTAGTGCGGCGGTATCTCGTCGCGCAGGCTGCGGAAGGGGGCGCCGCCCTCGGGCGCCTGCTGGCGCAGGTCGGCCACTTCGCGCATCAGCCGGTCTATCTGCTGTTGCTGGCGCACGATGATCTGGTTGAGCTGTTCCAGCATGTCGTCCGAAAAGCTGGCCTTGACCTCCAGCTCCAGCAGGCGGCGTTCGATGTCTTGCAAGTTATCCATGGCGGGTATTAGAACCGATTCCCGCCGCGGCCCCTACAGGAGGCGTGTTTGACGCAGCGGCAATGGTGGCGTACGGGCGTGGGGCATTGGGCCGTGCATGGCCTGCTGGCGTCGTTTCCGGCTGGGACCGCCTGGGCGCAGGAAGCGGAACCGCTTTTGCCTGCCGTCGTTGTGACGGGCACGCGCCTGGACACCACGGTGCTGGATACTCCGGCCTCGGTCAACGTGGTGGAAGGCGCGGCCATGCGCCTGAACCAGCCGGGCATCAACCTGTCCGAGGGCTTGGCCGGCGTGCCGGGCCTGCAGATCCAGAACCGCCAGAACTACGCCCAGGATCTGCAGATATCCAGCCGCGGCTTTGGCGCCCGCTCCACTTTCGGCGTGCGCGGCGTGCGCCTGTACGTGGACGGCATTCCGGCCACCATGCCGGACGGACAGGGGCAGACGTCGAACATCGATATCGGGTCCATCGGCCATGTCGAAGTGCTGCGCGGACCATTTTCCGCGCTGTACGGCAATTCCTCGGGCGGCGTGATCCAGGTGTTTACCGAGGATGGCGCGGCGCCGCCCTCGCTCGCGACCAGCGGCTGGGGCGGCAGCTACGGCACCTGGCGTTACGGCGCCCGCGCCAACGGCGCAGCCGGCGCGCTGGACTACGTGCTGGACCTGACCCGTTTCACCACCGACGGCTATCGCGACCACAGCGCCGCCCGCAAGAACCTGGGCAATGCCAAGCTCGGCCTGCAACTGGACGACGCCAGCCGCCTGACCATCGTGGCCAACAGCGTGGACCTCAAGGCGCAGGATCCGCTGGGCCTGACCTACCAGCAGTTCCAGGACGATCCGCGCGCGGCTCCACTGGCCCGGCAGTACGACACCCGCAAGACGGTCAGGCAGACCCAGGGCGGCGCGGTCTACGAGCGCCAGGTGGACGGCCGCAATACCTTGCGCGTGATGGTTTATTACGGCCAGCGGGACACTACGCAATACCAGGCCATTCCCCCGGCCGCGCAGATGGCGCCCACCCAGGCTGGCGGGGTGATAGACCTGAAGCGTCAGTACGGCGGCGCCGATCTGCGCTGGACCTCCGAGCAGACGATGGCGGGCCGGCCATTGACGTTGATCGGCGGCTTTTCCTATGACTCCATGCGCGAAGACCGCAAGGGCTACCAGAACTACACGGGTGAGGGCGCCAGCCGGCAACTGGGCGTGCAGGGCGCGCTGCGGCGCGACGAGACCAATACCGTCTACAACGCGGATCCTTACCTGCAGGCATCGTGGCAGGTGACGGAGCGCTGGACGCTGGATGCCGGCCTGCGTTACAGCACGGTCGGCTTCGATTCCAACGATCATTACATTGCGGCCGGCAATGTCGACGACAGTGGCGACGCGCGCTATCGCAAGGCCTTGCCGGTCGCGGCCGTCCGTTATGCGCCGAATCCGGATCTGAGCTTTTACGCGTCGTATGGGCGGGGATTCGAGACGCCGACGCTCAACGAGATCTCTTACCGTCCCGGCGGCCAGCCCGGCCTGAACTTCGGGCTGGCGCCGGCGCTCAGCACCAACCTGGAGGCGGGCGTGAAGGCGAACCTGGCGGGCGGCTTGCTGACGGCCGCGGTGTTCCATACCGGCACCGACGACGAGATCGTGTCCGCGGGCAGCTCCGGCGGACGGACCACGTACCAGAACGCCGGCCGCACGCGGCGCGATGGCATGGAGCTGGGCTGGTCCGGCGAGTTCGCCAGACATGGGCGCGCGCAACTCTCCTACACCTGGTTGAATGCGCGGTATGCCGACGACGGGCCAGGCGACATCCGCGCCGGCAACAAGATCCCCGGCATCGCGCGCCAGGCAGCCTATGCCTCGCTGGCCTGGGCGCCGCCGGAGGGTTGGCAGGCATCGATGGAAGGGCGTTTTCTCAGCAAGATCTACGTGAACGATGCCAACGACGGCGACGCGCCTGCCTACTTCGTGGCGGCACTTAGCGCGGGGTATGTATTGAAGGCGGGGGCCTGGGAGCTGAACGCCTACGGGCGTGTGGACAACCTGTTCGACCGGCGCTACGCCGGATCCGTGATCGTCAACGAGACCAACGGACGCTACTACGAACCCGCTGCCGGGCGCAGCCTGGGAGCGGGCGTGGGCGCGACATACCGGTTCTGAGAACGGTCCTCAGTCCGGCATGTCCGAATAGCAGAAACCATAGTCTTCGCAGGCCGGGCAGCCCGGCGCGGCGGTTGGCGGCAGGCCCGCCTGCTCGCAGGCGGAATAGGCCAGGAACTGCTTCCACCGCAGGTTGCGCACATTGCGCACCACCAGGCCGGGATAGTGCCGCGCCAGCAGGAAGGTCACGTCCTCGCGGCCCGACAGGCCCAGGTCCCGCCACAGATGGTCGGGCCGGAGACAGGCATGCGCCAGCACGCTGGTGACCCAGGGTGTCGTGCCCGCGCCGGGCGCTGCCCAGGTGTCCAGCAGCGCGCGCATCAGGCGCATGAATTCCGTCTGGGCCGTATCTGCGCGGCGGGCCGGGTAGATGGCGGCCTGCTCGCGCAGGCTCGCCAACGCCGGGTCGTGGCCCGTCAGTGCGCCGGGGAAGAGGCACGCCGCGAGGCTTTCCAGTTCGCGCGGCGCCAGGCCGCAGCGGCCCAGGTCGCCGCCGGCCAGGCTCTTGCCGATGACGGTGGCGAAGAAGCCTGCGTCCGGATGGCCCGGTGGGGCATGGCGCAGCAGCGCGCCGCAGAACCGCGAGGCGAGGTCGGTCCTGTCGGCCGGGGTTGCTACGGGAGCGATGGAGACGGCGTTCATGGTCGGAAGGCGGTGGTTGCCGATGATTAAACTGTTAACCAAATCGTTATGGTGTTGAATATATAACGAAACCCGCGCTGCGTCCGTGTTGCCTGGCATGGTTCCGGGGCCGCGCGATCGGCGTATCGCCGGGCAAAAAAAACAGGCGCCCGCAGGCGCCTGTTTTTTGTTTCAACGGCAGGCCGTCATTACATGGCGTGACCCATGTTGACGTTCATGTTGTAGAGCACCCATGCCGAACCGCCAACGATGATGGCGATGATCATGACGGTGAACAGGAACGTGGCCAGGTTGTCGCGGGCCGACTTCGATGCGCCCATGTGCAGGAAGTACACCAGCTGCACCAGCAGCTGGATCACGCACAGCGCCACCACACCGATGATGGTGATGGTGTGGGACAGTCCGCCGTTCATCACCAGGCCGAAAGAGCCGAAGGTGAGAAGCAGCGAGAGCACGAAACCGATGATGTAGGACTTCAGGCTGCCGTGGTCGGCGGCGTGGTCGTCGTGGCCGTGTGCGGCCGCAGCGGAGTGCGACATCAGATGGCTCCCATGAGATAGACGAAGGTGAAGACGCAGATCCAGACAATGTCCAGGAAGTGCCAGAACAGGCTCAGGCACGCCAGACGACGCTTGTTGATCGAATCCAGGCCATGGCGGCGGATCATGTCCAGCAGGACGATGATCCAGATCAGGCCGAAGGTGACGTGCAGGCCGTGCGTGCCGATCAGCGTGAAGAACGCCGACAGGTACGCGCTGCGGCCGGGGCCGGCGCCGATCGAGATCAGGTGATGGAATTCATAGACTTCCATCGCGATGAAGCCCGCGCCGAACAGGAACGTCACCATCAACCAGCCCATGGCGCGGCTCTTGTTGTTGGCGTGCACGTTCAGGTTGGCCATGCCGAACGTGAAGCTGGAGAACAGCAGCAACAGCGTTTCGACCAGCACGAACTTCAGATCGAACAGTTCCTTGCCCGTCGGACCGCCCGCGGTGGCGTTGAACAACACCGCGAACGTGGCGAACAGCACCGAGAAGATCAGCAAGTCGCTCATCAGATAGACCCAGAAACCGAAAACGGTCTTGGATCCATCGTCGTGATGCGCGTGATCGTCGTGACCCGCGTGGGGGTGAGTGGCTACGGCTTGAATCATGGCTCAGGCGGCCTTCTGCATTTTGTCAAAGTGAGCGTTTTCGATGCGTTCGACTTCCGCGGCCGGGACCCAGTAGTCGACGTCGCGGTCATAGGCGCGGACGATGAACGAACCGATCATGCCGACGAAACCGACGATGGACAGCCACCAGATGTGCCAGATCAGGGCAAAGCACATGACCAGGCCAAAGGCGCCGATGAATACGCCGGCGGCGGTGTTCTTCGGCATGTGGATGTCTTCGTACTTGGCCGGGCGCTTGTAAGCCTTGCCGTTCTGCTTGTCTTCCCAGAACTGGTCCAGCGAGTCAACGTGCGGCACGTGGGCGAAGTTGTAGAAAGGAGCGGGCGAAGAGATCGACCATTCCAGCGTGCGGCCATCCCAGGGATCGCCGGTGATGTCCTGGTTCTGCTTGCGCTGGCGAACCGACACGAAAACTTGCTGCAGCAGGAACCAGATGCCCAGCATGATCAGCGCGGCGCCGGCCAGGGCGACCAGCAGGTAGGGCTGCCATTCGGGGTTGTCGTAGTGGTTCAGGCGACGGGTCATGCCCTTGAAGCCCAGGATGTACAGGGGCATGAAGGCCAGGAAGAAGCCGACGAACCAGCAGTAGAACGAATAGCGGCCCAGGCGTTCGTTCAGCTTGAAGCCGAAAGCCTTGGGGAACCAGTAGGTCATGCCGGCGATGCAACCGAACACCACGCCACCGATGATGGTGTTGTGGAAGTGGGCGATCAGGAACAGGCTGTTGTGCAGCACGAAAGACACGCCGGGGATGGCCAGCATCACGCCGGTCATGCCGCCGATGACGAAGACGATCATGAAGCCCAGCGTCCACAGCACCGGCGTGGTGATGCGCAGGCGGCCGCGGTAGATGGTGAACAGCCAGTTGAAGATCTTCGCGCCCGTCGGGATCGAGATGATCATCGTCGCTATGCCGAAGAAGGCATTGACGTTGGCCCCCGCGCCCATGGTGAAGAAGTGGTGCAGCCAGACCAGGAACGACAGCACGCCGATGGCGGCCGTGGCGTAAACCATGGATTTGTAGCCGAACAGGGTCTTGCGGGCGTAGGTGGCAACGATTTCCGAATACACCCCGAACGCCGGCAGCACCAGGATGTAGACCTCGGGGTGGCCCCAGATCCAGATCAGGTTCACGTACATCATGACGTTGCCGCCCATGTCGTTCGTGAAGAAGTGCGTGCCCAGGTAGCGGTCCATCGTCAGCAGCGCGAGCGTTGCGGCCAGCACGGGGAAGGCAGCGACGATCAGGACGTTGGTGACCAGCGAGGTCCAGGTGAAGATCGGCATCTTCATCAGGCTCATGCCCGGCGCGCGCATGCGCAGGATGGTCACGATGAAGTTGATACCGCTAAGCGTGGTGCCCAGCCCGGATATCTGGAGCGCCCAGATGTAGTAATCCACCCCCACGCTCGGACTGTAGTCCAGCCCGGAGAGCGGCGGATAGGCGAGCCAGCCGGTCGCGGCGAATTCGCCCACGAACAGCGAGATCATCATCAGCGCGACGCCGGCGCCGAACAGCCAGAAGCTCAGCGAGTTCAAGAACGGGTAGGCCACGTCGCGAGCGCCGATCTGCAGCGGCACGACAAGGTTCATCAGCCCGGTGATGAAGGGCATCGCCATGAAGAAAATCATGATGACGCCGTGGGCGGTGAAGATCTGGTCGTAGTGGTGCGGCGGCAGGAAGCCCGCCGAGTCGGCGGACGCGACCGCCAGCTGGGTACGCATCATGATGGCGTCGGCGAAGCCGCGCAGCAGCATGATCAGGGCGACGATGATGTACATCACGCCGATACGCTTGTGGTCGACCGTGGTCAGCCACTCCGTCCAGAGATACTTCCACTTCTGGAAGTAGGTGATGGCGCCGAAGACCGCTAGGCCTCCCAGGCACACGGCGGCCAGCGTAACCATGACGATGGGTTCATGGTACGGAATGGCCTCGAGGGTGAGTTTCCCGAGCATTGTTAGTTAATTCCTGCGATCAGATTGTTCGACGTGGGGGTGCACGTGGCGGAGTCCACGCCGGCCATCTTGGTCATGGTGCTGCCAAGAATGAAATCAAACATGGCGGGGGGCGCCGAGGAGTACTTGACGACCGGGTTGTGCTCGCTGCGCTTGGTCAGCTCCGCATAGACCTCGGGGGTCAGCGCGGCCGGGGCGGCCTTGGCTTCCTTGATCCAGTTGTCGAACCCTTCCTGCGGCATGGCGATGGCCTTGAAGCGCATGCCGGAGAAGCCGGCGCCGCTGTAGTTGGCCGAGATGCCCGCATAGGTGCCGGCTTCGCGCGCGTTCAGGTGCAGCTTGGTCTCCATGCCAGCCATCGAGTAGATCTGGCTGCCCAGCTGGGGGATGAAGAACGAGTTCATGACCGTGGCCGAGGTGATCCGGAAGTTGACCGGCACATCGACGGGGAACGCGATCTCGTTGACCGTGGCGATGTCGTACTCGGGGTAGATGAACAGCCACTTCCAATCCAGCGAAACCACCTCGATGGTCACCGGCTTGTGTTCGGACACGAGCGGCTTGTAGGGATCCAGCGCATGCGTCGAGCGCCAGGTGATCACGGCCAGAATGGCCACGATGATACAAGGGATGGTCCAGACTACGACTTCGATCGCCGTGGAGTGGGCCCACTTGGGCTGGTAGTCAGCTTTGGTGTTGGAGGCGCGGTATTTCCAGGCAAAAGCCAGGATCATGACGATGACTGGAATCACGACGATGAGCATCAGCCCGGTCGTCGTGAACAGCAAAGTCCTTTCCTGGATGCCGATATCTCCCTTGGGGGAGAGGATTTCCATGTTGCAGCCGCCAAGCAGCATGACCGCGCCGACGCTAAGAATGCGCGTAAGGGTCGCAAGGAGGGGGTGTTTCACGTACAGCCTTGGATGGAAGGTGGAAAATGCTGCGTAGCAGCAAGCGGAAGTGCTGCTAGGCAGCAACGTCCATCCTATCGGCTTGATATGGGTCAAGCATGCGACGAATGGTCGCATTGCCTGGGGGGATTCCGCCCCAAGGGAAACAGATTTAGGGTTTTCCTAGGGGGGCAGGGGCCTGCTGCAGGGTTCCAGGGTGCGACGATATGTCGCACCTGCACATGCGGGATATGCGACGATATGTCGCATCTGCACAAATCAGTCGATGAGCACTTCGCGTTCCGGCCCCGGTTTCTTGGCCAGTTTGCGCTGCAGGGACCGCCGGTGCATGCCCAACAGGCGGGCGGCCGCCGAAACATTGCCGCCGGTTTCGTGCAGGGCCTGGTGGATGTGCTCCCATTCTAGGCGGTGCAACGGTGTCATGGTGGTTTCGATCGTAACGTTTTCCGGCTTCACCAGGCCCAGCGTGCGCAGGATCATCGGCGCCGTGGCGGGCTTGGGCAGGTAGTCGTCCGCGCCGCGCTTGATGGCCTCGACGGCGGTGGCCACGCTGGCGTAGCCGGTGACCAGCAGGATCCGCATGTCGGCGCGCAGGGCGCGCAGCGGCCGGATCAAGGTCAGGCCGGAGTCTTCGCCCAGGCGCAAGTCCACCAGGGCGAAGGCGGGGCGGATTTCCTCGGCCACGCGCAGTGCTTCGGCGATGCCGGTGGCGGTTCGGGTTTCCAGGCCGCGGCGCGACAGGCTGCGCTGCAAGGTGCGCACATACAGCTCGTCGTCGTCGATCAGCAGGCCAAGATCGGTTGGGTTCATTGCACTCAAGTCCCGGGGTTCCCTAGCGGGAGGTAAAAACGAATACGCGTGCCGCCATCTTCGGCGGCGGTCATGGTCATTTCGCCGCCCATCTGTTCCACCGTGGCGTGCGATAGCGCCAGGCCCACGCCTAGCCCTCCCGGCTTGCCGCTGTTGAACAGGCTGGTCGCCGGCAACAGGGTCTGGTCGGGATCGAAACCCCGGCCGTAGTCCCTGACTTCGCCGCGCAGGGCGCCATAACCGTACTCCAGATGCAGATCCACGCGAGGGG
Organism: Achromobacter sp. D10; assembly: GCF_035282245.1. Classification (NCBI taxonomy): domain Bacteria; kingdom Pseudomonadati; phylum Pseudomonadota; class Betaproteobacteria; order Burkholderiales; family Alcaligenaceae; genus Achromobacter; species Achromobacter sp. D10. Next base: position 147,581 of record NZ_JAYJLE010000015.1, on the reverse strand, counting down.
CGCCGGCGGCTTCGCCGGCATCGGCCGCGTTGTTCAAGAGGGCCTGCAGCAGGTGGGCGATGGCCGGATCCACCCGCAGGCTGCCAGGCAGGCTGCCCGAGCGCTGCAGGTCGATGGTCGGCCGGATCAGGCGCCACTGTCCCACCACCCGGACCAGGTCCACCGCGGTTGGGACCGCCAGATTGCGGATACGTTCCCGGCACAGGGCCAGCAGCTGGCTGAGCGTGGAGACGTCGGCGCGCAGGTCGTCGTCCTTGACCTCGGCGGCGATCTCGTCGGCCAGCAGCGTCATGGTCGCCAGCGGGGTGTTCAGTTCATGCGCCATCGCCGCGGCGTGAGTGGCCAGGGCGACGATGCCTTCGTTGCGGGTGAAGCGTTCGCGCAGCCGCGCCAGTTCGCGTTCGCGGTCGCGCAGGTCCGAGGCCAGGCGGGTCGAAAACACCAGCACCACCACCACGGAAATGAGGAAATTGGCGCCCATGCCCCATAGCAGCAGCGTGTGGGTGTCGACCTCGCCGCGCAGCGGCTGGCCGAAGATCGCCGCCGCCGCATAGCCCGAGATGCCCGCCACCGCCGCGGCCAGCGCCCAGTTGCGCGGCAAGGCCAGGGCCGCCAGCGCGGTCAGGATCAGGAACATCATGCCGAACGGATTGCTGATTCCGCCGCTCCAGCCCACCATCCATGCCAGCACCGCCATGTCCACGAACAGATGGCCGAATGCCGTGGCATGGGACAGGTCACGGCGGTGCCGCAGGCGCAGGCTTGCGTAGACGTTGAAGCCGATCAGCGCGCCGACGCCGATCCACAGCGGCTCCAGCGGCAGGGCCAGGCCCAGCACGCTGCTGGCCAGCAGGATGGTGGCGGCTTGGCCCGCGATGGCGAGCCAGCGCAGGCTGCAGAGGGTACGCAGGAAGGAAAAGGCGGAACTACCGGGCATATCCAGACACAGAGGTGCCGGCTGGCTGCCGGCGGGTACGGGCGCCCGGCTGCGCGGAACGCTGGCATCCGGGCGCGGCGGGGGGAGCCGGCTGCCGCCGCGCCGGCAAGGACGCGGACGGTGGATGTGCTGGCATTGTATGGTGAATCAGCAACCGCCGCCGGCCGGCCGCCGGCTTATATGTCCCCTAATTTCGGCCGGCAGTGCCGGTCCGCCGTCGCGCCTGCCTCTGTATTAATGGATATCAGAGGTGCCGCTGTGCGCCATCGCGGCAGGAGGGTAGTCTTCCTGGTCGGACGCCATCTGGCCCTGGACCTGCGCCTGCTGCAGCTCCTGCTCGACCTGCGCGCGGGTTTCGCTCTGGCGGGAGACGACGGGGGGAGGATAGTCTTCCTGGCCGAAGGTGTATTGGCCATTGGCCTTGGCCTCGGCCAGTTCGGCGCTGACCTGGCCCGCCGTCTTGGCGGCGGGGGCGGCGTAGGTGACGCGCCAGTCGCCGTAGAGGTCGCGAGAATACTGCGTGGTCTGGGCCTGGACGGCGCCCGCGGCGGCCAAGCCGGCGCATAGCAATAAGGTCTTGCTGTAGGTCTTCATGAAACGCTCCTGGCAATCAAAGCTTGCGGCCGAGGGCGGCCGCGCCTACGTCCACGATGCTGTCGGCGGACGATTCCTGGATGCGGAAAAGCCTGGCCGGCGGCGCCGCAAGGGCGCGCGCCGGACCTTTTTCAATTCGACCCGGCGCGCGGCGCGGCGTTGCACGCCAGGCGGCCTTGTTGCAAGGAAGCTGTTTCAGCCGTGCAGCACAGCTGTCAAGCCACTTTCATGGGGACGTTGCGGGCCGGGCATCAATGGCCATGGCCATGGCCGGCGGCCGGGGCTGCCCCCGCGTTCAGCGGACGCGCTACCGCATCGACCGGCACGCGCCGCTGGTTCCTGGCGGCATCTTCGACGATCAGCGTCAGGGCGACGTGATCGCCCGCCGCGATCTGGCCGGCCAGATCGATCAGCATGACGTGGTAGCCGCCGGGCTTGAGCTCAACGGGCTGGCCCGCGGGCAGATCGATGCCTGGCACCTGGCGCATCTTCATGACGTTGTCCTGCATCGCCATTTCATGGATTTCGACGTGCTTGGCGGCTTGCGATTCCACACCGACCAGGCGGCCCGCGGCGTTGGACGTCAGGCGCATGAAGACGCCCGTGGCATGCTGGCTGGGCACGGTGGCGCGCACCCAGGCGTCATCGACCTTGAGGCCGGCGTCCTGGGCGAGCGCGACATGGTTGGCGCCGGCCAGGGCGCAGAAAGCAAAGGCGGCGGCCGCCAGGGACTTGATCGCGATTTTTTTCATGAGACAGGTCTCTTTGAGAGTTTGGGTCAGAGCACGGTGCGCAGATCGTCCACGCATTCCTGCGCGCTCTGCTGGTGGCGCAGGGCGATGCGCAGCTTGCCGTTCGCGTCGATGACATAGGTCAGCGCGGTGTGGTCCATGGTGTAGGACGAGCCGGTGGCGACCTTCTGATAGAAAACCTTGAACGATTGGGCGGCCGCGCGGGTCTGCTCGGCATTGCCGCGCAGGCCCACGAAGTCCGGATCGAAGGCTTGGGTGTAGGCACGCAGGATCTCCGGCGTGTCGCGTTCGGGGTCGACCGTAATGAACAGGACCCGCAGCTTGTTGGCGTCCGCGCCCAGCAGGGTCTTGATCTCGACCGCGCGGGTCAGCGCCGTGGGGCAGATATCCGGGCATTGCGTGAAGCCGAAGAACAGCATCACCGGCTGGCCGACGTAGTCGGCAAGCTTGCGTTCACGGCCATCGGTGTCCTGCAGATGGAAGTCGCCGGACGGCATGCCGGAAAGATCCATGCCGTGCAGCTTGGGCGCATCGGGGCCGCAGCCCGTCAGGGCCAAAAGGGCGATTGAGGACAGCAGCAGGCGGCGCCGCGGATCGGGCGCGTGGGAGTGCGTCGCGCCGAAGCGCGCGCGCGGAAGGGGGGAATGCATGAAAACCTCGTCGGTTGACGTGTCGTCCAGGGGCGCGGCGAGGGCCGCGCGTTCAGGCGGAGTCAGGCGGCGAGTGGCGGTGCGCGGGAGCCTAGCGGCGGACCCGAGGCGGTTCGCGCGGCCGGGGCATTGCCGGCGGGGGCGGGCAGCGCGGGAAGGCCGGCTGCCAGCAACAGGGGAGTCAGCGCCGGGGCGGGAGCCGGCGCCACGTGCGCCAGCAGGCCGAAGGGGCATAGGGCGCCGACATCGGCGGTGTCATGCGCGGTCTTGCTTTTGTCTTCGGGCGACAAAGCGAGGGTCAGCGCCGATACATCGCCGGCGGCCGAGCAGAACGTGACCTCCAGCCGGCCGTCATGCAGCGCCCGGGTGTCGGGCATGTAGCCTGTGGGCACCAGCGCGCGCAGCACCAGGGCCAGGAGCGCCAGCCAAAGCACGCCCCGCGCGCGCGCGGCGCTGCCGAGAGACTGGAGGCGGGTCAGGCGGGACATGGCGGCATTCTATCCCGCGCCGCCGACGCAAGCATCTGGCCCCAGCGCCCATGGCGCGTCAAAATCTTGGTACCCTTTAACGCACTCAGATCCCGACATCCCACTCAGTGCCCCAGGTTTCAGTGCTTTCCCCGTCCGCCTCGACCTTGCCCATTTCCGCCTTGCCCGCTGCCGCGGCGTCTGCCGACGCGCGCCAGGACAGGCGATCCTTCCGCTTGTGGATGTGCGTGCTGGCGGTGGCGTTGCTGGCCTTGCTGTCCGCCTGCGGCACCACCAAGGTCCAGCCTGGGTACTACCGCGTGCAGTCGGGCGACACGCTGACCCAGATTGCGCGCAAGCAGGGCACCAGCGTGAGCAACCTGGTGCGCTGGAACAAACTCTCGAATTCCAATTCGATCGAAGTCGGGCAGTTGCTGCGGGTCGAGCCGCCGGCCGGACAGGCTCGCACCTCCCCGCCGCCCAGCAAGGCGGGCAGCAAGCCGGCGCCCAAGTCCTCCACTTCCAGCGCGCGGCGGCGCACGGCTCCGCCGGGCGCGATCTCGCTGGTCTGGCCCGCTCAGGGCAAGGTCACGCGCGGCTACGACGGATCGGGTTCCAACGGCATCGTCATCAGCAATTCCTCGGGCACGCCGGTCGTGGCCGCCGCGCAGGGCACGGTGGCCTATTCCGGCAGCGGCCTGCGCGGCTACGGCCATCTGGTCATCGTCAAGCACAACGCCAGCTTCCTGAGCATCTACGCCCACAACAGCAAGCTGCTGGTCAAGGAAGGGCAGCGCGTCAGCCAGGGCCAGAAGATCGCCGAGATGGGCAATAGCGACAGCAAGCAGGTCGGCCTGTACTTTGAGCTGCGCTATGACGGCCAGGCGGTCGATCCCGCGGGATCCTTGCCGCCGAAGTAGGAGTCCCCGGGCAGTTGCCGGCCCTGGGTGCGCGCCAGCGGCTGCCGTCGTCCTAGCGTGGGGTTTCCTGCGTCAGCGTCGAGATGAAGGCGGCCGTGCGCGGATCGGCGGGCTGGCCGAACAGGGTGCGCGAATCGCCGGATTCGACCACGCTGCCATCCAGCAGGAACACCACTTCGCGCGAGACGCTGGCGGCCAGCCGCAGATCGTGGGTGGCCATCAGCATGGTCATGCCTTCGGCCGCCAGCTGGCGCAGCACGTCGACCACTTCGGCCGCAAGGCCCGGATCCAGGGCCGAGGTGGGTTCGTCGCACAGCAGCACGCGCGGCGCCGGCGCCAGCGCCCGGGCGATGGCCACGCGCTGCTGCTGGCCGCCCGACAGGTTGGCGGGCCAGGCGTCCGCCTTTTCCAGCATGCCGACCTTGCGCAGCAGTTCCTCGGCGCGGGCGCGCGCGCGGTCCTGGGGCCACTTCTGCACGGTCAAGAGGCCTTCCATGACATTGCCGATCACGGTCTGGTGCGGGAACAGCTGGAAGTTCTGGAACACCATGCCGGTCTGCTTGCGCACGCGCTGGACCTGGTCGCGAGAGAGCTTTCGGCCAGGTTCGAATTCGACCGTTTCCGGTCCGATCTCCAGCGTGCCGCGATCGGGTACTTCCAGCAGGTTCACACAGCGCAGCAAGGTGCTCTTGCCGCTGCCGGACGGCCCGATCAAGGCCGTGACGCTGCCTTCGGCGATGCTTACGTCCACCTGCTTGAGCACGGGGTTGCCGCCGAATGCCTTCTCTATTTTTTCCAGGCGGATCATCGGTTCTTCTCGTTAAAGACCGCGTGCTGGCCAAAGCGCCGTTCCAGGCGGACCTGCGCGGCGGACAGGACGGAGCTGAACACCAGGTAGATCAGCGCTGCCTCGGTGTACAGGATCAGCGGTTCATAGGTGACCGCAGCGATGCGTTGCGCCGCCTGGAAGATTTCGGGCACGGTCAGCACCGCCGCCAGCGAGGTGTCCTTGACCAGCGCGATGAAGGAGTTGGACAAGGGCGGCACCGCCACGCGCGCCGCCTGCGGCAGGATGGTACGGCGCAGCGCCTGCGCGCGCGTCATGCTGAGCGAATAGGCGGCTTCCCATTGGCCCTTGGTAATGGACTCGATGGCGCCGCGTATCACTTCCGAGTTGTAGGCGCCCACATTGAGAGTGAAACCGATCAGCGCGGCGGGCAGCGGGTCGAGCACGATGCCGGCGCTGGGCAGGCCGTAGAAGATCACGAATAGCTGCACGAGCAGCGGCGTGCCGCGGATCAGCCAGACGTAGAAGCGCACAACCGCCACCAGCGGGGCGGGGCCGAACAGCCGGATCAGCGCCACCACGAAGGCCAGCGCCAGCCCTAGCGCGAACGACATCAGCGTCAGGGGGACCGTGAACATCAGCCCCGCATGCAGCAGGGGCCAGAACGAATCCACCATCAACTGCACCCAGGCAGGCACCGCCCAGTTGCCAAGTTGCGCCAGCAGCCAGTCAGGCAGGACGGATTGCAGCCAGGGGGGTAGCGTCATGTGCGCTCCGCTCGCTTATTGCGCCGACAGGTCCGTGCCGAAATATTTGACCGAGATGGTCTTGTAGGTGCCGTCCGCCTTGATGTCCGCCAACGCCTTGTTGATGGCGGCCTGCAGCTCGGGATTGCCCTTGCGGATAAGCACGCCCGAGTTGCTGAACTCGGCGGTCTTGTCGGTGGCGGCGATTTTCACGCGGGCGTTGGGCTTTTGCTTTTTGAAGTCCAGGAACGACAGGTTGTCGTTCACCGTGGCTTCGACGCGGCCCGAGGTCAGCAGGTCGATGGCTTCGTTAAAGCCCTGTACCGCGATCACTTCGGCGCCATGGCTTTGCGCCAGCTTGCCGAAGTTGCTGGTCAGCGTGTTGGCCGACTTCTTGCCCTTCAGGTCGTCGAAGGACTTGATGCTGGTGTTGTCGTCGCGCACGATCAGCACGGCGGCCGAGGAGATGTAGGGATCCGAAAAATCGTATTTGGCGCGCCGCGCGTCGGTGATGCCGACCTGGTTGATCACCGCGTCGTACCGCTTGGCGTCCAGCCCGGCGATGAGGCCGTCCCATTTGCCTTCGACGAATTGCGCCTTGACGCCCAGGCGCTCGGCGATCGCGCGGCCGATGTCGACGTCAAACCCGGTAAGCTGGCCGGATGCGTCATGGAAAGTGAAAGGGGCGTAGGTGCCTTCGGTGCCGATCTTGAATACGCCGGCGGATTTGATCTGGTCCAGTCCGGATTGGGCATGAGCCGCGGACAATGCGGCGACCTGGACGAGGCCGGCGACGAACAGCGTACGGAAGAGTTTCATGGCGGTGCTCCACGGATGGCAGATATCTCGGGGGAGAGCATCCGTGCCTGCGATGCCCTCCGGCGTAGCCGCACTCTAACAACGCGCCTATTTTTCCACAAAGCATAAGGAATAGTAAAAATATAGCGGCAAGTCATATGGCTATACCCCTGCTCCGGCGCGATGCCGTCGGGGTGCACCCAGGCAGGACTTCAATGGAGATCGGTGTGGAACAGCAATGGAATAGGCGGGCTTTCATGATGGCTGCGGCAGGCGCGGCAGCAGCAAGCGCAATGCCCGCCCAGGCGGCGGACGCCTCGCGGCTGATGCCGGGCAGCGGCAGCATCACGCAGGTGGCGGGGTTGCGGGTGGGGCACTACACCGACACGCGCCGCCCCACGGGCTGTACGGTCATCATCGCCGAGGCCGGCGCGACCGCCGGAGTCGACGTCCGCGGCGCGGCGCCCGGCACGCGGGAAACCGACCTGCTCAATCCGGTGAACATGGTGGAGAAGGTGCACGCCGTGGTGTTGTCGGGCGGCAGCGCCTTTGGCCTGGACGCGGCCTCCGGCGTCATGCGCTATTTGGAGGAAAAGAAGATCGGCTTCGACGTGGGCGTGGCGCACGTGCCCATCGTGCCATCGGCCATTCTGTTCGATCTGGGCGTGGGCGACGCCTCCATCCGGCCGGACGCGGCCGCGGGCTATCAGGCCTGCAAGTCGGCCACGGACGCCGCGCCGCAAGAGGGCAATGTGGGCGCGGGAGCGGGCGCGACGGTGGGCAAGCTGTACGGCCCCAAGCGTGCCATGAAGGGCGGCATCGGCAGCGCGTCGCTGACCGTGGCGGGCGTGACGGTGGGCGCCATCGTCGCGGTCAATGCCGTGGGCGATGTGGTCGATCCGGCCACCGGACGCATCCTGGCCGGCGCCCGCAGCGCGGACGGCAAAATGCTGCTGGATACCCGCGCGGCCATCCTGGCGGGCGACCTGCCCAAGTCCATGCGCCCCGGCACCGCCACCACCATCGGCCTGGTCGCCACGGATGCCAAGCTCACCAAGGCGCAGGCGCAGAAGATCGCGGGCATGGCGCATGATGGGCTGGCGCGCACCATCAATCCCATTCACACGATGCTGGACGGCGACACCATCTTCGCGCTGGGCACAGGCACCTCTGGCAAGCCGGGCAACGTAATGCTGCTGGGCGTCATGGCGGCGGAGGCGATGGCAATTGCGGTGCAGCGCGCCATCCTGTCGGCGCGCGCGCTGGAAGGCTATCCCGCCGCAGTGGATTTCGTCGCCTGACGGCTTCGCGTCCTGACCTCGGACTGTCACACAACGGCGCCATCATGGGGGGCGCCGGCGCGTGGCCGGCGGGCGGAGGGCGTGCATGTACAAGGGCGAACGATTCAATGGCGCGACGCACCTGGCCGGCCTGGCCCTCGCCGTGGCCGCCTCGGGCGCCCTGATTGCCCGCGCGGCGGAGCTGAAAGTTGATACGCGGCAGGTCATCGCCTGCGCCGTGTTCGCCGCGTCGATGATCGCGGTCTATGCGTCGTCGGTGCTGTTCCATTGCACAAGGGGGCGCCGCAAGGCGACGTGGGCCAAGGCTGACCACTGCGCCATCTACCTGTTGATCGCAGGCACGTATACGCCGCTGGCCTACGGGCCGGTGGAACATGGCTGGGGCGCCGCCATGGGCGTGGCGATCTGGCTGCTGGCCGCGGTCGGCATCAGCCGCGAACTGTGGTGGGCGCGCGGCGCGGCGCCGGCATTGCCTTTGTACCTGGCGATGGGATGGCTGGGCGTGATGTTTGCCGCGCCGATCGCGGGCGCGTTGTCCGCGGCCGGGCTGGCCTGGCTGCTGGCGGGGGCGGCGGTCTACACCGCCGGCACGCTCTTCTACGTGAATGACAAGCGCTGGCCCCACGCGCACGGCATCTGGCATCTGTTCGTCATGGGCGGCACGGCCTGCCACTTCGTGACGGTATTCGGCTTCCTGCGGCTGAGCCCGGCCTGAGCGCCGCCGTTCCTAGCGCCAGCTTGCCAGTGGCAGCATGCCGCCGCGGTTTTTCACTTTGCGCATGACGATATGCGAACAGAGGTCGCGCACGCCGGGGATCTTGCTGAGCTTGTCCTCGACGAATTGCGAGAACGCCGTCAGGTTGCGCGTGCGCACCATCAGAATGTAGTTGGACGCGCCGGTCACGATGCTGGCCTCGGTGATTTCATCATGCAGCGCGATCCCTGCCAGGAATTCCTCGTGCCAGCCGGGACGTGACTGGTCCAGCGACACGTGGACGATGGCCTCCAGTTCGAAACCCAGCTTTTCGGCGTCCAGCACGGCGCGGTAGCTGCGGATCAAGCCGCTGTCTTCCAGTGCGCGGACCCGCCGCAGGCAGGCCGAGGGCGACAGCGCCACCTGCTCGGCCAGGTCCTGGTTGCTGAGGTGGCCGTTTTCCTGCAACCGGTAAAGAATGCGCTGGTCTATCGCGTCGATCTGCATGATGCAATCAAATTCCAAAAAAATTAATCATGTGCAATCCAATGCGAAAACCTAGGGTAATCCGCGCCTGAATTTGCAATTTATCAGCCTGATCACGCTGATAGTATGTATCCGGAATATAGCCTCAAGGAGCTGGAAATGAACACCCGTGAAGCCTGCGTGGACGCAGACCGCCTAGACCCTCTGGCGACCCTCAAGGACCGCTTCGATCTGCCGCCGGGCGTCCTCTACATGGACGGCAATTCGCTGGGCGTGCTGCCCAAGGCCGCCGCCGCCCGCGCCGCTTCGGTGATCGGCCAGGAATGGGGCACGGGACTGATCCGCAGCTGGAACACCGCTGGCTGGTTCGACTTGCCCAGCCGCCTGGGCGACAAGCTGGGCCGCCTGCTGGGCGCGCGCGAAGGCGAGCTGGTCGTGACCGACACGACCTCGTTGAACATTTTCAAGGCATTGGCCGCGGCCCTGCGCATCCAGCAACACCAGCATCCCGAGCGCCGCGTCATCCTGTCCGAGCGCGACAATTTCCCCACTGACCTCTACATGATCCAGGGCATGATCGACCTGCTGCAGCAGGGCTATGAAATGCGCCTGATCGACGATGACCTGCCCCTGGACAAGGCGCTGGACGAGTCCGTGGCGGTCATGCTGCTGTCGCACGTGAACTACCGCAGCGGCCAGATGCACGACATGGCCGCCGTGACGGCGCTCGCGCATGAGCGCGGCGCGTTGGCCATCTGGGATCTGGCGCACGCCGCGGGCGCGGTGCCGGTCGACCTGAATGGCGCCGACGCCGACTTTGCCGTGGGCTGCACCTATAAGTACCTGAACGGCGGCCCGGGTTCGCCCGCCTTCATCTGGGTGGCGCCGCGCCACAGCAAGGACTTCTGGCAGCCGTTGTCGGGCTGGTGGGGCCACTCGCGGCCGTTCGACATGGCCGTGGCCTACGAGCCGGCGGGCGGCGTGCGCCGCTACCTGTGCGGTACCCAGCCCATCGTGTCGCTGTCGCTGGTGGAATGCGGATTGGACGTGGCGCATGCCGCCGACATGGCCGAAGTGCGCAAGAAGTCGCTGGCGCTGGGTGACCTGTTCATCGCGCTGGTCGAGGAGCGTTGTGAGGGCCATCCGCTCACGCTGGTGACGCCGCGCAACCACGCGGACCGCGGCAGCCACGTCAGCTTCCGTCACCCCAACGGCTTCGAAGTGATGCAGGCGTTGATCGCGCGCGGCGTGATCGGCGACTACCGCGAACCCGAGGTGCTGCGCTTTGGCCTGACGCCGTTGTATTTCGGCTATGCCGATGTGTGGGATGCCGTCGACATCCTCAAGGACGTGCTGGACACGCGTGCCTGGGACAAGCCGGAATTCAGGCATCGCGCCGCCGTGACCTGAGCGGGCCGCGACACAGCGATATTGCGCGGGCCATAACGGCCCTATATCCATAAAAGAAGAGAGCGCAGGACCTGGAGGAGACAATGCAACAACAGAAAGGATTCGGCCAGATCGCCGAACGTGAGCAGGGCCTGAAACGACGGCTGACCTCGGGACAGATGAGCATGATCGCCATCGGGGGCGCCATTGGCACGGGCCTGTTCCTGGGCAGCAAGTTCGCCATCGGCTTTGCCGGGCCCAGCGTGATCATCAGCTATGCCATCGGCGGCCTGATCACGCTATTGCTGATGGGCTGCCTGGCGGAAATGACGGTGGCGCACTCCACCTCGGGTTCCTTCGGCGCCTATGCCGAACACTATGTCGGTCCGCTGGCGGGTTTTCTGGTGCGCTATGCGTACTGGTCTTGCGTGGTGCTGGCAGTGGGTACCGAGGTCACCGCCGTGGCCGAATACATGAAGTTCTGGTTTCCGGACGTGCCAGGCTGGCAATGGGTCTGCCTGTTCTCGGCGGCGCTGATCTTCATCAACGCGATGAGCGTCAAGACATTCGGTACGGTTGAATACTGGTTCTCCACCATTAAGATCACCGCGATCGTGGCCTTCATCGTCCTGGGCGCCTACGTGGTCTGGGGCAACCCGCAATACGGCACGGCGCTGTACACCTCGCACGGCGGGTTCTTCCCGAACGGCGTCTGGGGCATGTGGATCGCGGTGGTCATCTCGATCTTCAGCTATCTCAGCGTGGAGATGATCGCGGTGGCGGCGGGCGAGGCCGAAGACCCAGAGCGCGCGGTCAAGCAGGCCTTTCGCGCCACCATTGTGCGGCTGGTGGTGTTCTACCTGCTGACGCTGGCGCTGATCCTGGCCATCGTGCCCTGGGACGAGGCGGGCAAGGGCGGCAGCCCCTTCGTCAAAGTGATGCAGGCGCTGGAGATTCCCGGCGCGGCCGGTGTTATCAACTTCATTGTGCTGGTGGCGGCGCTGTCGGCCATGAACAGCCAGCTCTACATCACTACGCGCATGATGTTCAGCCTGTCACGCGCAGGCCATGCGCCGTCCGCGCTTGGCCGGCTGAGCCGCAATGGCACGCCCTTGAATGCGCTGCTGCTGTCGACCAGCGGCATCGCCATCGCCGCGGTGCTGAACGTGCTTTATCCCGAAACCTCGTTCACGCTGATGATGGCGATTTCGATGTTTGGCGCGCTGTTTACGTGGATGATGATCTTCGTGACCCACTATTGCTTCCGTCGCCGCTGGGCGCGCGAAGGCGGCGGGCACTTGTCATTCCGCATGCCGGGGTTTCCGGTGCTGACGCTATTGGGCGCGGGCGCGATGCTGGCTATTCTGGCCACGACCTATTTCACCAGCGTCTTCAAGATGACGCTGGTGTTCGGCGTGCCGTTCCTGCTGGTGCTGGCTGCGCTGTACCAGTTGCTGTTTCGCCGGCGTGGGGAAACCGTGGCGCTGACCCCGCGCAGTCAGCGCTCCTGATTCCGGCGGACTGCGATCAAGCGCTGGCCACGGCCGGCGCGGACTGCTCGATGGACTGTTCCTGCGGCGCCGGCGCAAACACGCGCAGCCGGTGGCCGTCGGGGTCCAGCGCCACGAAGGTGCGGCCGAAATCCATGTCGGTGGGTGCCTGCAGGATGGGCAGGCCGCGCAGGCTCCAGTCCAGGTGGCGGCGGTCCAGTGCCTGGGCATCGGGGACGGTGAAGGCCAGCTCGGTCGCGCCGCCGCGGCCGGCGGCGGCCGGTTCCACGGTGTAACGCGACCACAGACCCAGCATCAGGCCGGAATCCAGCCTGAAAAGCGCGAAGGTGGGGGAGCTTTCGAGAGGCGGGCGCTGCAGCAGCGCGCTGTAGAAGGCGGCGCTTGCTGCGGGCTTTTCGACGTAGAAAATGACGAAATTGGTGTCTGACATGATGCGCTCCGGGTGGTTGACGCGCTCATCTTAGACAGGGGTGCTGTCAGTTTTTGGCAGTAGCCTGCATCAGTTTTTTTGGGGCGCATGGGCGATTGCGCGCCACTCCTTGAGCAGCGCATGACGACGCTTGGGATAGCGTGGGCCGGGCGTGAGCGTGGCGATGCGGTCGGTGCGGAAATGGCGGAAATCCTGCCGCAGTTCGCACCAGGCCATGACGATGCGCACACTGTCGAAAAACCCCAATGCAAATGGCCAGATCACGCGCGCGGAATCGGCACCCTTGTCATCCCGGTAGGTAATGTCGATCTTCAGTTCATTGCGTATGGCCTGGCGGATCAGCGACAGGTCCACGCGGTCGATCACCCGCATCGCGCTGGGGCCGACCAGCAGCGGTATCGCATCCAGCCCGTCGCGCAGTTCCGTGGGCAGCACGGCCCCGATCTTGGCCAGCGCGTTGCTCGCAGCCTGCGCCAGGCGCGGATCGGCGCGGTCCGCCACCCAGCGGGTGCCCAGCACCAGCGCTTCGATTTCCTCGGTGCTGAACATCAGCGGCGGCAACATGAAGCCAGGCCGCAGGACGTAGCCCACGCCTGGCTCGCCTTCGATCTCGGCGCCCTGCGACTGCAGGGTGGCGATGTCGCGATACAGCGTGCGTATGCTGACGCCAAGGTCGGCGGCCAGCTGGCGGCCGCTGACGGGGCGGCGATGGCAGCGCAAGGTCTGCATCAGGCCCAGGAGGCGTTCGGTGCGGGACATGGGGCGGGGCAGGGAATGGCGGATCCATAATGCTGCCACGAAATGGCAGCATTCGGGGGGGCGCCCAGCCGGCTCCGCCGCAGGTCGTTCAGGCCGGGGGCAGAGCGATCAGCCAGTCATGCACGCGCGCAGCCAGGTCCAGGCTGTTGCGATCCATCATCAGCATGTGGGAATTGCCCGCGATGCCCAGTTCCGGCAGCGACAGCAGGGTGACGCAGGGATGCCGCCGCGCGAAGTCGCGGGCCCGCTCGCGCATGCGCGGCCAGCGCGGGTCCGTGTCCATGTTGTCGCCCATGAGGATCAGGGTGGGCGTGCGGTAATCGGTGTCCAGTTCCGGGATGCTGGCCGGTTCCAGCGCGACGACGGCGCGTACGTGGTCGGGCCGCGCCGCGGCCGCGCGTATGCCGAACACCCCCGCTTGCGAGTGGCAGATGACGATCATGCGGCCGACCCGCTCCAGCAGGGCCAGATAGCCGCGGAGAATGGCGGCGTCGGTATGCACCCAGCGCGGGACCATCTGCGCCGCCAGTTCGCCGAACGCCTCCAGCGGGAACTGCGTATTGGCATAGGCGCTGTCGGGGCCGGGCCGGGTGCCGGGGCGTCCGATGCGAAAGCGCGTGTAGCAGTCTTCCTGCGCCTGCACGATGGGAGCTTCCCGCCAGATCTCGGGGACCGGCGCAAAGCCCGAGCGGCCCCGTTCCACGGCGTCGCACAGATAGGCATCCCAGCCGCGGCGCAAGAAAGCATGCAGCCAGCCCTGGCGGCCGTCGGGAGTGGTTTCCCACGCGGCGCCCGTCATGCCGCCGCCGTGCCAGAAGGCCAGTGGCGGTCTGCCGCTGGCGGGTTCGGCCAGGAAATACTGCGCGTACATCTGCTCGACGCGGTAGGTGCCGTTGGGATCCAGGGCCACGGGTTGGCCGCCCTCGGCCATGACCACTTCGCGCCGCGGCAGGCCGGACAGGCGCGCGTCGCGGCCGCCCACATGGAAGGATCCCATGTCCCGCAACCGAATGGGCGCGCGCGCGTCGGCTGAGGCGTGGCCGGAATCGTCCGCCATCATTCGGCCCGGATATGGTTGGCCTGGATCACGTCTTTCCAGCGCGCGGTCTCGGCCACCACGAAATCGCCCAGCGCCTGGCGCGGGCCGGCCGCGGTTTCCACGCCCAGCTCGCGCATCTTGGCTGCGACCTCGGGCGCCTGCAAGGCCTCGTTGAAGGCGCCGTGCAGCGTGGCAAGCGTGGCATCCGGCGTGCGGGCCGGCGCCATGATGCCGAACCAGGGCGTGATCAGGAAGTCGGGGACCCCGGCTTGCGCGAAGGTCGGCACGTCCGGAATGGCCGGCGCGCGCTTGTCGCTGGCCACGGCCAGCGCCCGCAGCTTGCCCGCGCGGATGTTGGCCAGCGACGCCGGCAGGTTGTCGAAGTACATGTCGACCTGGCCGCCCAGGAGGTCCGCGGCGACCTGTCCGGCGCCCTTGTAGGGGATGTGCGCCACATCGATGCCGGTGCGCAGTTTGAGCAGTTCCGTGGCCAGGTGGGCAGAGCCGCCCACGCCCGACGAGGCCGAGTTCAGCTTGCCCGGATTGGCGCGGGCGTAGGCCAGCAGTTCGGCCACCGTCCGTGCCGGCACTTTCGGGTTGACGACCAGCACGCTGGGAACCGTGCCGACCATGGCGACGGGCGCGAAGTCCTTGACGATGTCGTAGGGCGCGGGCTGGTAGAGCGACGGCGCGACCGTGCAGCCGAAGGCGCACATCAGCAGCGTGTAGCCGTCGGGCGCGGCGCGGGCCACGGCCTGCGCGCCGATATTGCCGCCGGCGCCCGCCCGGTTCTCCACGATCAGCGGCTGGCCCAGGCGTTTGGCCAGGCTGTCGCTGAGAATGCGGGCCAGGATATCGGGTGTGCCGCCAGCAGGGAAGGGCACCACCAGCGTGACGGGGCGGTCGGGAAAGCCGGCGGCCGCGGCCGGCTGGGCTGCACCCAGGAACAGCGCGGCGCCTGCCAACGCGGCCGCCGTCCAGCGGCGGGAGTAGGCGCGCCAGCGCGCGGCGTTCGGGCCCAAGGGGTTCATTGCGGCAGTCTCCGGAAAGTCGGGGTCGGGTGCGAAAGGTCCCGATCTGCCGCGGACTGTAGCCAAGGCCGGCCGCCTTGCCCAATGCCGGTTGCGCAAGGGCGATATGTCAAAAACGATATGAAGTTTTCGATGCATGCATTTCAGGCATAGTATTGCCCGCATGAGCGACTCCCAACCCTTGCCCTATCTGCGCCGGCTGGACATGAACCTGCTGCTGACGTTCGACGTCCTGATGCGCACCCGCAGCGCCACGGCCAGCTCGGCCCTGCTGCACAAGACGCAGCCGGCCATCAGCCGCGATCTGGCGCGCTTGCGGCGCCGGCTGGAAGACCCGTTGCTGGTGGTGGTCAAGGGCCGCTTCATTCCGACCGAGCGCGCGCTGGAACTGCATTCGGCGGTGCACGACGCGTTATCGCAAATCGAATCCGCCTTGCGTCCGCCCGAAGCCTTTGATCCGGTCAAGGCCAGCGGCGTGGTCAATATCGGCACCGGCGCGCATAGCGAAATCCTGCTGGCTGCGCCGCTGATCGAACGGCTGCACCGTACCGCGCCGGGCATTACCCTGCGCTTTCAGTCCGTGCACGGAGATTTCATGCCGGATGATCTCGATGCGGAACGCCTGGACTTGGCCATCGGCCTTTTTGGCAAGGTGCCGGCGCGCTTTCACCGCGATACGCTGCTCAAAGACCGGCGCGTGTGCGTGGTGTCGGCCAGGCATCCATGGGCCGGACGGGGCGCGCTATCGCTGGCCGATCTGCCGTCCATCAAATGGTTTGCCTTCGCGCACATGTACGGGCGGGAGACCAACTTCGACCGCGCGCTGAAGCCGGACGCCAGCCGATTGGAGTTTTCGGCCTACCTGTCGGGGTTCGGCATCACGCCGTATGTATTGCTGGATACCGATTACGCCACGACCATGCCCGCCAGCGTCGCGCGCGTGCATGGCCAGCATTTCCCGCTGGCCACCCTGGAACTGCCCGCCAGCTTGCGCAAGATCGAGCTGGTGATGGTCTGGCCGCGGCGTCTGCACACGTCGCCGCTGCAGGCGTGGCTGCGCGGGCAGATCCGCGAAGTGCTGCAAGAGCGCGCGGGCGATCCTGCAGCGCCGGACGCTTAGGAGCCGACCTTCTTGCCGCTGGCCACGTCGATGGCCGAGCCGTCTTCCAGGCTGACGCGGTAGATCTCGCGCACCACGTTGCCGGCGAATCCGATCTCGACGATGGACACGTCCTTGAAGGTGGTGTTGATGCCTTCGGGCAGCACGGCGTTGAACTTGTCGGCTTCCTGCTTCATGGCGTCCTGCAGGCGAGCGTCGTACATCGCCATGCTGTAGACCAGCGTGGTGTGCGGATTGTGTGCGCGAACTTCCTTGCCGTCCTGCATGACGTTCACGCCGCTCACGCCCATGGTCTTGACCAGGTCGCGCCCGGCATCGGCCATCTTGGCGTAGACAGGGCCGGTGACGCGCGGCAGCGGACCGTCGCGCAACGGCGCCAGGGCGGCGGTGGCCACGGTGTTGTAGCGCATCATGTCCTCGAATCCCTGGCCGCTCTTGACCACGCCCAGGTCCAGCCACCACGGATGGCCCGCGCCCTTGGCGGCCTCGGTGGGATAGAAATTCTTCAGGGTGACCTGCAGCGGGGCCGGCGGCTTGGGCAGGGCCTTGAGCATGCGGGCCGGCGTTTCGGGGTCGGCGCTGTGGATGTGCACCACCGTCACGTGCGGCATGTTGGGCGTTTCGGCCTCGGTCTTCAGGCCGAGCTTGAGCAGGTCGGCCTTCAGCGTGCCGTTGACCTTGGCATCCAGGATGGCGTTGACGTCCTGGGGCAGGCGGTAGACCACGCCGTAAGTGGCCTTGTGTTCGCGGAATTCCGCCTTGTCCAGGGCGCTGTTGTCGATGGGGCCCGCGGCATGCGCTGCGGAGGCGAACAGGCCGAGGGCGGCCAATTGGAAGACACGCTTGATCATGGAAATTCCTTTTGTTTGTGTAGGCCCGCGAAAGTCATCCGCAGTGTGGCGAGCACGGATGTACTGCGTATTGCACCAAGCAAAAGAATTCCGATACCAGCCTGCGCATGCCCGATACCTGGCACGGGCCGGCTGGCATCCGCCTACCCCAGAAAGACGATGGCCACGATGGCGATGCCCAGCAGCAGGTTCACACCCACCCAGCGGCGGATGCCGCCCATGGCCTGCCCGCCGCGGGGCCAGTCGGACGCGGAGACCGCGGCTCTCAATTGCGGGTAGAGCAGGAACCGGATGTAGGCATAGATGGCTGTCATGACCAGGCCGCCGGAGACCATGAGGGTCCAGCTGCGAGGCATGAAAAAGGCGCCACCCGTCTGCGCCGCCTGGCTGGCTTCCTGGCCGATCATCACCGCGCCGCTCGCCAGGATCAGCAGGATGGCCGCCAGCACGGCGTTCAAGAACGGGCCCAGCACCGACGCCATCAGCCGCAGACGGACCGGTGGTTCCAATTGGGCGGCCGCGGGCCGCAGGAAACAGTGGGCGAACAACATGCCCCCGACCCAGAGGATCACGGCCATCACGTGGATGAATTTGAGCGCGGCATAGAACATGGGGCAGGCCTGTAGGGAGGAATCCGTCCCCATCATATCGCCGTCAAGTGTTGCGCGCGGGCTTGACCGGGATCATGGTTTTGCATTTAGAATGAGATTGATTTCTATTTGTGATTGAAAGTACAGGGAGCCTTCCGTGCCGAATCCCGCGGTCGCCGCCAGCGACAACGTCCATCTGCTGTATCGCGCTCACCACGGATGGCTGCATGGCTGGTTGCGCGCCAAGCTGGGCAATAGCTTCGATGCGGCCGACCTGGCGCAGGACACCTTCGTGCGGGTGTTGCGGCACCGCCATGAACTCGACGCCCTGCGTGAACCCCGCGCCTATCTCACTACCATCGCCAAGCGCCTGCTGCTGAATCACCACCGGCGGCGCTCGGTGGAGCAGGCCTATCTGGAAGCCTTGGCCCTGGTTCCGGAGGCCATGGCCCTGTCGGCCGAGCAGCGCCTGATCATCCTGGAAACGCTGCAGGAAATCGATGAGATGCTGGCGGGGCTGTCCCTGCCGGCCCGTCAGGCATTCCTGATGGCGCAACTGGAAGGCCTGAGCCATGGCGAGATCGCCGCCCGGTTGAACGTGTCGCTGCGCACGGTGCACCGCTACATCGCCAAGGGATACGAGCAATGCATCATGGCGTCGATCTGAGGGGAGCGGGCGAGGCGATGCCCGAATTGCCGCCCGTCGAGCGCAGCGTGGCGCGCGAAGCCGCGCGCTGGCTGCTGCGGCTGGGCTCGGGCCGCGCCACGGACGCCGACCTGCGCGCCTGTGAACGATGGCGCGCCAGCAAGGCCGAACACGAGCACGCCTGGCAGCGCGCGCAACGGGTGAATGAACGATTCGGCCTGATCCCGGCGGCGCTGGGGATGGCGACGCTGAATCGCCCCGAGCTCAACAGCCGCCGCGCCGCGCTGAAGACGCTGATCGCGCTGGTCGTGGCGGGGCCTGCCGCATGGGCTGCCTGGCGCGTCGACCCGTTGGACTGGACCGCGGACTATCGCAGCGCGCCGGGCGAACGGCGCGAGGTGGCGCTGGCCGACGGTTCCACGCTGCTTCTGAACACGGCCAGCGCGGTCGATGTGATGTTTGGCTCCACGGTCCGCCTGCTGCGCTTACGCGCAGGCGAGATCGCCGTGCACGCGGTGGCCGACACGGCGCCGCAGCCGCGTCCCTTCGTGGTGCGCACGAGCCTGGGAGACATCGAGGCGCAGGCGTCGCGCTTCTGCGTGCGGCAGGAAGGCGGGTTGTGCCGGGTCAGCGTGCAGGAAGGGCGGGTGCGGGTCAGCAGCGCCGCGCATCCGCGCAGCCCCGTCAGCCTGGCGGCGGGCGAACAGAGCAGCCTGATGGACGAGGGCGCGTCGGCGCCATCCGCCGCCGATCCGCATGCGAGCGACTGGCAGCGCGGCGTGCTGTACGCCAATCGCATGCCGCTGACCGCCTTCGCGGCAGAGCTGGGCCGTTACCGGCCGGGCATCCTGCGCTGCGATCCCGAAGCCGCGCACCTGCGCATATCCGGCGCGTTCCAGGTGCGCGATACCGATGCCGTGCTCGCAGCCTTGCCCGCGACTTTGCCGGTGCAGGTGCGCTACCGCACGCCGTATTGGGTCACGATCGCCTTGCGCGCGCCCGCCGAGGCCTGAATCCGCGCTGTTACAAAAAACCGGAGGGTCAGCTGTCCGATTCGGATTTCACGAGGGTCATGGTCAGTAGAGGCACACGAATGCCGACACCTTTTGGATCGAAAGGACGACCATGGCTTACTTTTCCGCCGGCCGCGCAAGCGGCTCCCGACCCGCTCGAGGCCCGCAATGCCGAATGACCCGCCTTGCCGCCGCCGTGCATGCGGCGCTGATGCTGGCCGCCCTGCCTGCCGCCCTGCTGCCCGCAAGCGGCGCCTGGGCGCAGCCTGCGGAGCAGGCGCAGGCCCGCGGCTACCGCATCCCGGCGGGCACGTTGGCCGAGGCGTTGCCGCGCTTTGCCGACAGCGCGGGCGTGACGGTGCTGTTCGATGCCGCGCTGGTGGGGCAGCGCCGCACGGCGGGACTCCAGGGGACCTATTCCGTGCATGAGGGATTCGCGCGATTGCTGGCGGGCAGCGGCCTGGGCGTGCAGGAGCGCAGTCCGCGGGTCTACGTGCTGCATGCAGTGACGGCCCCGGACGTCACGCAGTTGGCGCCCGTCCAGGTGGAAGGAGAGGGCGCGGCGGTCACGCCGGCGTGGCAAACCAGCACCGACCGCAAGCGTCTGGATGAGCTGCAAGTCAGGAACTGGAGCGACTTGGGTAAACGCGCTGAACCGGGCGTGAGCTTTAACCGCACGACCAACAGCATCAACATCCGCGGCCTGGACCAGGACCGCGTGCTGACGCGCGTGGACGGCATCCGCTTGCCGTGGCTGGACGACGGCGCGCGCGGTCTGAAGGGCGGCCTGGAAGCGGTGGATTTCAACAGCCTGTCGCGGCTGGACATTGTGCGCGGGGCGGACGCCAGCGGCGGCGGCTCGGGCGCGATTTCCGGCATTGCCGACCTGTACACGCTGCAACCGTCGGACCTGCTGACCGATGGCAAGACCTTCGGCGCGCTGGCCAAGACCGACTACGACACGGCCGATTCCAGCTGGGGCGCCAACGCGGCGCTGGCCGGCCAGATCCACAGCAATACGTTCTGGCTGGTGCAGGCCGGCGTGCGCAATGGCCATGCCCTGGACAACCGCGGTGACGTGGGCGGTTATGGGTCCAAGCGCAGCGAGCCCAGTCCGGAAGACTACGATCAGCGCAGTTTCCTGCTCAAGCTGCAGCAACGCGTCGAAGGCGGCCACCGTTTTGGCCTCACGGGCGAGTACTTCAAGCGCAACGCCGACATCGACAGCATGTTCGAACAGGGTGCCGGCACCAGCTATCTCTACGGCGAAAACAGCACCCGCAAGGAAACCGAGCGCGAGCGCGTGTCCTTCGATTATTCGTACAAGGCGCCAGACGCAGACAGCCTGATCGACACGGCCAGCGCGGTCATTTACTGGCAGCGCCTGCAGCTGGACAGCTCGCTGAGCGGCGTGCGCAGCGTGGATTCCCGTGCCTACGCCATACCGGGCGATCCGTTCCGTTACGGCTATCCCAGCGGGCCTTATGGCCGTAGCAACTCCATCCGGCAGACCATGTTCGGCGCCAATGCCGAAATTACCAGGCGCCTGACGGGCGCAACGGTGTCGCAACTGTGGACCGTGGGCGGGGAGTGGTACGGCAACAAGACCGAGCAGTACTCCAGCGGCTACGACAATTGCCCGGTGATTCCGCCGGGCACACGGGCGCCGATGGGCCCGCGCGCTTGCGACATGCTGCACACCAACCAGGCCGACGTACCGCAGTCCAAGGGCAACCAATGGGCCCTGTGGGTGCAGGACGAATTCAGCTTCGCCGATGGCCGCTACACCATCATGCCGGCGCTGCGTTACGACCACTACGAACAGAAGCCGCAGTCCACGCCCGGCTACGAAAGCAACCCGAACGCGGGGCCGTTGCCGCCGACCAATAGCGGCAGCCGCTTTTCGCCCAAGCTGCTGGCGACCTGGAAGGCCGCGGACGAACTCAGCCTCTATGCGCAGTACGCCTACGGCTTCAAGGCGCCCAGCCCGACCCAGCTCTATACCAACTATGGCGGCCCGGGCACCTACCTGCGCGTGGGCAACCCATACCTGAAGCCGGAATCCAGCAAGGGCTGGGAACTGGGGGCCAAGATCGGTTCCGATTCCCTGGGCGGCGCGGTATCGTTGTTCGACAACCGCTATCAGAACTTCATCGATGGCGACGTGCCGCTCAACGCGTCTTCGCCGCAGTGGCAACCGGGCTGGACAGGCCAGTATCCGCTGGGCGTGACGGGCAACGTCAACCGCGCCAAGGTGCGCATCTACGGCGCGGAGGCCAGCGCGCACTGGAAGTTTTCGCCTGGCTGGCGGACCTGGGGGTCGCTCGCGTGGGCAGTGGGCAAGGACGAAGGCACGGGGCAGTACCTGAACTCGGTGGCGCCGCTGAAGGCGGTGCTGGGCGTGGGCTACAGCCGCGACGTGTGGGGCGTGGATGCGCTGCTGACCACCGCGCTGAAGCGCAACAAGGTCGAATACCCGGAAGCCAGCGCCACGGCCCCCAATGCGGATTTCCAGGCCCCGGGCTACGGCGTGGTGGACCTGATGGGCTATTGGCGTCCGGCCGCCGTAAAGGGGCTGCAACTACAGGCAGGCGTGTTCAACCTGTTCGACAAGAAGTATTGGGAGGCCATCAATGTGCCGACCGCCGGCGCGATAGCGATTCCGCGTCCGGTCGATTGGTACACGGAACCGGGGCGCAGTCTGCGCGTCTCACTGACATACCAGTATTGATCCAGACCCGCCGCCGGTCCGGCTCATGCCGGGGCGGCGGCGTTCCACGCGAACTTTAGCAATGGCCGGAGGGCCCACGATGAGCAACACCGATTTCACGTCCCGCGCCCAGGAACTGCGCGCCCGCAACGATGCCCTGGCCGCTACGCAACCCAAGCTGCGCGCCCGCAACCTGGCCCAGGCGCTCGGCGTGTCCGAAGCCGAATGGGTGGCGGCCGAATGCAGCGGCCTGAAAGCCACGGCCCTGCACGGCACGCCGCAGGAGATCTTCCGCGAGCTGGGCACGCTGGGGCACGTCATGGCGTTGACCCGCAACGACTGGTGTGTGCACGAACGCCATGGCGTGTATGAGGACATCCAGGCCGAGGGTCCGGTAGGCCTGGTATTGGGCCCGGACATCGACCTGCGGGTCTTTTTCACGGCATGGAAGTCGGCCTGGGCGGTCGAGCAGGATGGCCGCCACAGCTTGCAGTTCTTCGATGGCGCGGGCGTGGCGGTGCACAAGGTCTACCGCACCGAGGCCACCGACACGGCCGCCTACGACGCCCTGGTAGCCAAATTCGCGGGAGAGGCGCAGTGGCCCGAAACCCAGCCCTACGCACCTGCGGCCGACGCTGACAAGGTCGAGGACAGCGCACTCTGGCGCGAAGCCTGGCTGGGAATGCAGGATACGCACGAGTTCTTCCCCCTGCTGCGCAAATTCAAGGTGTCGCGCCTGGCCGCCCTGGCCGCTGCGGGCGAAGACCTGGCGCAGCCGGTGCCTGCCGAATCCGTCGAACGCATGCTGGAATCGGCCGCCCGATCGGGGCTGTCGATCATGTGCTTCGTGGGCAACCGCGGCATGATCCAGATCCACACCGGCCCCGTGCAGCAGCTGCGCCGCACCGGTCCCTGGTACAACGTGCTGGATCCGAAGTTCAACCTGCACCTGGATACCACTGCCATCGCGTCGGCCTGGGTGGTGAACAAGCCCACGTCCGATGGCTGGGTCACGTCGCTGGAGCTGTATTCCTCCACGGGCGACCTGATTGCGCAGTTCTTCGGCGAGCGCAAGCCGGGCAAGCCGGAGCTGGCGCAATGGCGCGAACTGATGGCCAGCCTGTGCAGCGTGCCGCTGGCCGCCTGAGGACGATGCGATGAAGAGATGGTTGGCAGTGGTTATCGGATGGACGCTGGCGGCCGCTGCCCAGGCGGCGCCGCCCGAAAGGGTGGTGACGCTGGGTGGCAGCGTGACCGAGATCGTCTACCAGCTGGAGCAGGGCGCGCGATTGGTGGGAGACGATCTTTCCAGCCTGTACCCCGACGCGGCGACCCGGCTGCCGCGCGTGGGCTACTACCGCTCGGTGCCTGTTGAAGGCGTGCTGGAGCTCAAGCCAGACCTGGTGCTGGCCTCCGAACAGGCGGGGCCTCCTGACGCCCTCAAGCGCCTGGGCGATGTCGGCGTGCGCGTGGTGACGGTGCCGGATTCGCCTTCGGTCGATTCGCTCAAGGCGCGCATCCGCAACATTGCCGAGGCGCTGGACGTGGCGCCCGCGGGCGAACGCCTGGTGGAGCGCATCGCGCGCGAGCTCAAGGCCGTGGAGGCCATTCCAGTCACGAATGCCCGCGCCATCCTGCTGCTCAACCGCACTGGTGCCATGCAAGGCGCGGGGCGCGGCACGGCTGCCAATGAAGTGATGTCGATGGCGGGTCTGGTCAACGTGCTGAAGGAGCAGCAGGGTTACAAGCCTTTGTCCGCCGAAGCCGTCAGCGCGCTGGCGCCCGATGTGATCGTCGTGACCAAGACGTCGCTGGAAGCCTCGGGCGGCCTGGACAAGCTGCTGGCCTTGCCGGGCCTGGCCTCCACGCCCGCCGCCGCCCAAAAGCGCGTGATCGTCATGGACGACCTGCTGCTGCTGGGCATGGGGCCGCGGCTGCCGCAGGCGCTCACGGAACTCAAGCGGGAGGCAGCCGGTGTCATGGCGCGCTAGCGCGGGCCGCACGGCCGCGCCGCTGGCCTTGCTGCTGTTGGGCGCGGCCCTCGCGGCTGCCGCGTTGGCCGCCAGCAGCAGCGGCGCGGTGCGCATTCCGCTGGGCGAACTGCCTTCCCTGCTATGGGGGCAGCCGGCTCCAGGCAATGAACTCTGGCGCAACGTACTGATCGACATCCGCCTGCCGCGGGTGCTGTTCGCGCTGGTGGCCGGCGCGGCGCTGGCGGTCTCGGGCGCCTCCATGCAGGCGCTGTTCCGCAACCCCCTGGCCGAACCCGGCCTGATCGGCATTTCCGCGGGCGGCGCGTTGGGGGCGGTGGGGGCCATCGTCCTGACGTCGGGCGGGTTCTGGATATTGGCGCCCGCGGCTTTCGCCGGCAGCCTGCTGGCCACCTTTTGCGCCTACGCCCTGGGCCGCAGGGTGCCCGGGGTGGCGGGGCTGCTGCTGGCGGGCATCGCGATCAACGCGGTGGCGGGCTCCCTGATCGGCCTGTTCACCTTCGTGGCCAACGACGCCCAGCTACGCGACCTGACTTTCTGGAGCATGGGCAGCCTGGCGGGCGCGAACTGGACGCTGCTGGCGTTCCTTGGGCCGTGGGTGCTGCTGATGTCGTTGTGGCTGATGGGGCAGTGGCGGGTCATGAATGCCTTGTTGCTGGGCGAACGCGAGGCCCAGCACCTGGGCTACGCGCTCAAGCGCGTGCGCGCCCAGCTGGTCCTGGCTTGCGCGCTGATGATAGGTCCGCTGGTGGCCGCGACGGGCGGAATCGCGTTCGTGGGCCTGGTGGTGCCGCATCTGGTTCGCATGACGTTAGGGGCGAATCACCGCTGGCTGTTGCCGGCGTGCGTGTTGGGCGGGGCGCTGGCGCTGGTCCTGGCGGACTGGCTGTCGCGCGTCGCGGTGGTGCCGGCCGAATTGCCCATCGGACTGGTCACGAGCCTGGTGGGCGGGCCGTTCTTCCTGTGGCTGCTCGCGCGCGGCCGGAGGCATGGGTGATGCTGGCAGCCGACGACCTGATACTGACGCGCGGCGGCAACCGCATCCTGGACCGCGTGTCGCTCGCCCTGCGGCCCGGCGAAGTCGTGGGGCTGTTGGGCGCCAATGGCGCGGGCAAGTCCACGCTGCTGGGCGCACTGTCCGCCGAACTGGCAGCCGATGCCGGCGAACTGCGGCTGGACGGCGTGGCGCTGGCGCGGTTGCCGCACTGGCAGCAGGCCCGGCAGCGCGCCGTGCTGCCGCAAAAGCCCGGCCTGACCTTCGACCTGGATGTGCGCGAGGTAGTGGCGATGGGCGCCTATCCCTTTCCGGAGCTGTCGCCAGCCGAGGTGGATGCGCTGGTGGACCAGGCGCTGGGCTGGGCCGAGGTATTCCATCTGCGGGCGCGGCGTTATCCCGAACTGTCGGGCGGCGAGCAACAGCGCGTGCAATTCGCGCGGGTGCTGGTGCAATGCAAGGCGGCGCGCGCGCCGGGCGAGCCGCGCTACCTGCTGCTGGACGAGCCCACCGCCAGCCTCGATCCCAAGCATCAGGGCGACCTGTTGCGGGTGGCGGCGGAGCTGGCGCATGCTGGCGATACGGGCGTACTGGTGATCCTGCACGACATGAACCTGGCCGCCCGCTGGTGCGACCGCCTGCTGCTGCTGTGCGCGGGCCGCGCCATTGCTGCGGGCACCCCTGAGCAGGTCCTCACACCCGCCAATCTGTATCTGGCCTACGGGATCGACGCGCAGGTCATCGCGCATCCGCTGCGGCCGGACCGGTTGCTGGTGGTGACGACGTGACGCTGGGCGCGGGGTCGGTAAAATGGCGTCGATAAGCATTTTTCCCATCCATTACAGGACCCCGTGTCATGCCTACTTTTGACGTCGTCTCCGAAGTCGACAAACACGAACTCTCCAACGCTGTCGACCAGGCCAACCGCGAACTGGCCACCCGCTTCGATTTCAAGGGTTCGGACGCCAAGTTCGAGCTGGAAGGCTTTGTCGTGACCCAGGTCGCCTCCAGCGCGTTCCAGCTCAAGCAGATGCTGGACATCCTGCGCGGTCGCCTGTCGGCGCGCGGCATCGATGTGCGCTGCCTGGACGTGGCCGATCCGCTTGAAAACCTGGGCGGCGCCCGCCAGAAGATCACCATCAAGCAGGGCATCGAACAACCGGTGGCCAAGAAGCTCATCGCCGCCATCAAAAACGCGAAGCTCAAGGTGGAGTCGCAGATCAACGGCGACAAGCTGCGCATCAGCGGAAAAAAGCGCGACGACCTGCAGACCGCCATCGCCCTGCTCAAGAAGACCGACGTCGACCTGCCCCTGCAGTTCGAGAACTTCCGCGACTGAGCGGCTCCGCGCCAAGGTGCCTGGCACCCAGCGGATCTCGAGGGGGCCATGGGACATTCCAATGAGTTGCAGCTGGTTGTGGAACTGGTGCGCGCCGGCGGCATGTCAGCGGCCGCGCGCGAACTGGGCGTCACCCCGGCCGCGGTCAGCAAGCGGCTGGCCCAGATCGAGGCGCGGCTGGGCGTTCGATTGGTCAACCGCAGCACACGGCGCTTGAGCCTGACGGCGGAAGGCGAGGTCTACCTGGAAAACGCCCGCCGCATCCTGGGCGAAATCGAAGACCTGGACCAGCTCATCGCCAGCCGCCAGGACAGCCCGCGCGGCCTGCTCAAGGTCAATGCGCCATTGGGCTTCGGCCGCAGCTATATCGCGCCGGCCATCGCGGAATTCGCGCAGAAGTATCCCGAAGTTTCGTTGCAACTGCAGCTGACGGACAGCCCCGCCGACTTCGTGCAGAACGCGTTCGATGTGGCAGTGCGCTTCGGCGACCTGCCCGACACCCGCCTGATCGCCCGCAAGATCGCGCCCAACCGGCGCCTGGTCTGCGCATCGCCGGGCTATCTCAAAATCCATGGAATTCCCGCCACGCCGCACGACCTGACGCGGCACCAGTGCATCGTGCTGCGCCAGAACGAAGCCACGTACGGGCTATGGCGCTTTACCAAAGGGCAACGCAGCGAAACCGTCAAGGTGCGAGGCAACCTCAGCAGCAATGACGGCGAAGTGACGCTGACCTGGGGACTGGCGGGCCTGGGTATCCTGCAGCGCGCCGAATGGGACCTGGCCCGCTATCTGCGCAGCGGACGCCTGGTGCGCGTGCTGGAGGACTATGCCTTGCCGCAGGCCGACATCTATGCGGTGTTTCCGGAGCGCCACCACCTGTCGGCCAAGGTGCGGGTGTTCGTGGATTTCCTGGTCGCCTATTTCCAGCGGGGTGAGGAAGGCCAGTGGTAAGGGCCGCGTAGCTCAGGCCGTCCAGAGATGCTGGGCGGCGTAGGCGCGCCAGGGCCGCCACGTTTCGGCGCGTGCCAGCAATTGCGCAGGCGTGTAGGCGCGCGATTCCAGCCGCTCCAGCGCGCGTATCAAGCCGATGTCCGCGCAAGGAAACGCATCCGGCTCGCGCAATTGCCGCAGGGCAATGTACTGCGCCGTCCATTCGCCGATGCCCCGTATCGCGCGCAGGCGCCGCACCGCATCCTCCAGACCGCCGGCGGCGTCGAACAGATGCTTGTCCGCGACCGCGGCCGCGGCGACCGCGGAGAGGGTCGCCGCGCGGCTGCGAGGCATGCCCAGCGACGCCAGTTCGGCAGCAGCCACGGCCTCGGGCAGGGGAAACACATGCGTCAACGGACCTTCCGGGCTTGCCATGGGCGCGCCGTGCGCCGCCACCAGCTTGCCGGCCAGGCGGATGGCCGCCGCCACCGTGATCTGCTGCCCCAGCACGGCGCGCATGGCCAGCTCGAAGCCGTCCCACGCGCCAGGCACGCGCAGGCCGGGCCGGGCCCGGATCAGTTCGGTCATGACGGGATCGCTGGAAAACTGCGCGGCAATGGCGACCGGATCGCTGGCCAGGTCGAACACGCGGCGCAGGCGCGCGATGATGGCCGGCAGCGCCTGCAACCGCGGAAAGCGGACCGTGGCCTCCAGCGCATCGCCGCGCGCCGGGCGGACCGTCACCGTGCCCTGATGACCGTCCAGCAGGACCGTGCGCGCATAGCAGCCGTCCGTGACCTGCTCGATGCCGGGAATCGCGCGCAACCGCAGGAAGTCCAGCATGGCCGTCCAGTCGTAGGGCGGGCGGTAGCGCAATAGCAGTTTGATTTCGCCTTCCTGCGCTGCGGACACGTCAGGCTTTCCGGTGCGACGCAGTTCGCCAGGGGCGCGGGCGAACAGGTCGTGGAAAATTTCATTGAAGCGGCGGATGCTGCCAAAACCCGATGCGAAGGCGATCTCCGCCATCGGCAGCCGGGTTTCGTGGATCAGTTGCTTGGCCAGCAGCACGCGCCGGGTCTGGGCCACGGCCACGGGCGAGGCCCCCAGGTGCTGGCGGAACTGGCGTCGCAGCTGGCGTTCGCCCACCCCCAGGCGCTGCGCCAGTCCGTCGACGCCGTCCTCGTCCAGCGCGCCCAGCTCGATCAGCTGCAGCGCGCGGGTTACGCTGTCGGGCAGTTCGTGTCCCGGGCCCACTTCCGGCGCGGTCTCGGGCCGGCAACGCAGGCAGGGGTGATAGCCCGCCTCCTGCGCCGCCGCGGCGGTGGTGTAGAACGTCACGTTCTTGGATAGCGGCGTGCGGGCTGGGCAGACCGGACGGCAATAGATGCGCGTGGTCTTCACGGCGGTGAAGAAGCGGCCGTCGTAACGGGCGTCGCGCACCTGGATGGCGCTGTAGCAGGCGTCGTGGTTCAGTTCCATGGGGTGATGCTACCGCTGCGGCGGGCGTCGGATCTAGCGGTTTTCGGACAGTGTTGTGGATGCGGCATCCCTGTCCGAAAACCGCCAGCGCCAGGCCAGCTTCCCCGCCTATATTGCTGGCGTCGATCACATCCCCTGGAGCTTTTCCCCATGTCCGCCCGAACCCAGGCATTCTTTCTTGAACGCGTTCCCACGCCCCTCGGGCTGATGCTGGTCTTGAGCGACGAGCAGCAGCGATTGCGGGCGGTCGACTGGGAGGATTTCGAGCCGCGCATGCACCTGCTGCTGCGCAGGCAGTACCGCGGCCGGCAGGTCGAACTGCGCGACGCGAGCCGGTCCTCGCCCGCGCGGCGAGCGCTGCTGGATTACTTCGATGGCGATGTGCGCGCTATCGATACCCTCGACGTAGCCACCGGCGGCACCGATTTCCAGCGCGAAGTGTGGCGGGCCTTGCGAGGCATCTCGGGCGGCCAGCCGATCAGCTATGGCACGCTGGCGAACCGCATCGCGCGTCCCGCCGCGGTGCGGGCCGTGGGCATGGCCAATGGCGCGAATCCCATAGGCATCGTCGTGCCTTGCCACCGGGTCGTGGGCGCGGACGCGTCCTTGACCGGCTACGGCGGCGGCTTGCATCGCAAGCGTTGGCTGCTGGATCACGAGCAGAGATGGCTTGAAAACTCTTGTGACAGCGCAGTATGACTTTGTAGCGTGTTAAGCAACTGAAGGGCATATCATGCGTCCCCTTCAGAGCAACCCGCAACAGGAAATAAAGATGTTTATGCCGCGCCCCTTGCGCATGTCCGCAGTTCTGGCCTTCACGCTGGCGCTCGCCGCGTGCGGCGACGATAGCGCCAAGAAGGAAGCGAAGGCGCCCGAGCCGACCACGGCCCAGGCCGAGATCGTCAAGTACAACCAGTACGTCGATACCGCCAACAGCATCTCCACCACTTTCGAGCAGGCGCTGGACCGCTACGAAACCTATGCCGTCCCGGCGCTCAAGAGCGACAAGCCGCTCAAGGACTTCGTCATCAGCAATGACACGGCGATCCTGCGCACCAAAGAGAAACTCGACCGCGCGCTGGCGATGACCACGCCCATCGCCGAGATCGACGCGCCGGCCAAGGAGTTCTCGGATGCGCTGGGCAAGCTGGCGCCGCTGAGCAACGAACTGCAGAACTATTCGGCCGCCAAGACCTTCCTGTCGGACAACGGCGCGTTGGCGCGCGAGAAAAGCCCGGCCTACGTGGCGGCGCTGACGGAGGTCGTGAAGGCGGAAAACGGCTTCTATCGCGGCATCTCCATCAAGGACACGGCCAACACCAAGGAAGCCTTTGAGAAGGCCAAGAAGGACACGGTCGCCTACTACCGCGCGGGCATGGTCTATTACGGCAAGGCCACGATGGACAAGGCGTCGGGCGTGTTCGACGGCAAGGGCCTGGGCGCCGACCAGGAGGCGTTCAAGCAGCAACTGGACAAGATGAACGAAATGGCACTGGGCTTTGACAAGAAGACGCGCGAAGCCGATCCCAAGGGCTGCACGGGCATGATGATGAACGTCAACGGCTTCCTGGCCTCCGGCCGCAAGATCCTGGAGCACACCGATAATGGCCGCTATAAGGAAGATGCGGCGCGCACCGGCGCGTTCAAGATGATGCGTCCCACCATCGAAGACGACGCCAACAGCCTGCGCCAGAACTTCAACAACCTGATCTCCGACTTGAACATCGGCCGCTGCTGATCCCAGCGCGCGCCTGCGGCCGGTTCATGGCCGCGACCTGAAACAGCGCCCCATGCGGGCGCTGTTTTTCATGCTCGGCCGGGGTAGCGCCAGGATGCGCCACCTTCAACTCCAGGTAAAAAATGTTTTGAATTCCATTGCGCCCGCGGCTTGGGGGCGTCAGTACAGTGCCGACAGACTTTCATCAGCAAGGAGCCAGTCGGCACATGAAGACCTATCGCATCGCAACCATTCCTGGCGACGGCATCGGCAAGGAAGTGATCCCCGCAGGACAGCGCATCATGCAGGAGCTGGCGCGGGACGGCGGCCTGAGCTTCGAGTTCGAGGATTTCGATTGGGGCGGTGACTATTACCGCAGGCATGGCGGAATGATGCCGGCCGACGGCCTGGACGCGCTGCGCGGCAAGGATGCCATCCTGTTCGGTTCCGCGGGCGATCCGGACATTCCCGACCACATTACGCTGTGGGGCCTGCGGCTGAAGATCTGCCAGGGCTTCGATCAGTACGCCAACGTGCGTCCCACGCGCATCCTGCCGGGCATCGACGCACCGCTCAAGCGTTGCGCGCCGGGCCAGCTGGACTGGGTCATCGTGCGCGAGAACTCGGAAGGCGAGTACTCCGGCGTGGGTGGCCGGGTGCACCAGGGGCATCCGCTGGAAGCCGCGACGGACGTGTCCATGATGACCCGGGCCGGCGTGGAGCGCATCCTGCGCTTTGCCTTCAAGCTGGCGCAATCCCGCCCGCGCAAGCTGCTCACGGTAGTGACCAAGTCGAATGCGCAGCGCCATGCCATGGTGATGTGGGACGAGATCGCCCTGGAGGTCAGCCGCGAGTTCCCGGACGTTACCTGGGACAAGGAACTGGTCGATGCGGCTACCGCCCGGATGGTCAACCGCCCGGCGACCCTGGACACCATCGTCGCCACCAATCTGCACGCCGATATCCTGAGCGACCTGGCGGCCGCCCTGGCTGGCAGCCTGGGCATTGCGCCCACGGGAAACATCGATCCCGAACGCCGCTATCCGTCCATGTTCGAGCCCATCCACGGATCCGCCTTCGACATCATGGGCAAAGGACTGGCGAACCCGGTGGGTACGTTCTGGTCGGTGGTCATGCTGCTGGAGCATCTGGGTGAGATCCAGGCCGCCGCGCGCCTCATGCAGGCCATCGAAAGCGTGACGGCCGATCCTTCGCTGCACACCAGGGACTTGGGCGGCAACGCCACGACGGAACAGGTGACGGCGGCGGTGTGCGCGAAGCTGGCAGCCTCGGCGAGAGCCAAGGCCGCCTAGGCGAAGCAGGCGCGTGGCAGGACCGGGGCACAGACTCCCGGCCTGTGGCGGGCTCGACGACAAGAAGCGAATTCCATTCGTACCGAGGAGACAAGCATGCACAAGAGAACAACATCCGCGCGCGTACTGGCAGTTGCCGGCCTGCTGGGCCTGTCCTTCGCCGGCGGCGCGTTGGCGCAGACCTATCCCGCGCGGCCGGTGAACCTGGTGGTGCCGTTTCCGGCGGGCGGCACCACCGACGTGCTGGCGCGGGCGCTGGGGCAAGAACTGGCGAAGAGCCTGGGCCAGCCGGTGGTGGTTGAAAACAAGCCGGGCGCGGGCTCGACGCTGGGCGCGGACTACGTAGCCAAGGCGGCGCCTGACGGTTACACGCTGCTGATGGGCGCCGTGCACCACACCATCGCCACCAGCGTCTATAAGAGCCTGCATTACGACTTCCAGAAGGATTTCGCGCCCGTGACCACGGTGGCGCTGGTGCCCAATGTGCTGGTGGTCAATCCCAAGCTGCCGGCCCAGGACGTGAAGTCGTTGCTGAAACTGGCGCAGGCCGCGCCGGGCAAGCTGACCTATGGTTCGAACGGCATGGGCACGGGCCAGCACCTGATCGGCGCGCAGTTCGAAAAAGAAGGGCATGTGCAGCTATTGCACGTGCCCTACAAGGGTAGCGGCCCATTGACCACCGACCTGCTGGGCGGGCAGATCGACATGTCGTTCGATACTGTGACGCCGGTGCTGGCCCATATCCAGAGCGGCAAGCTGCGCGCATTGGCCGTCACCACCAATCAACGCTCGGCCGCGCTGCCGGACGTGCCCACGATGGAGGAGGCCGGCCTCAAGTCCTTCAACATGGGAACCTGGTTCGGCGTGCTGGCGCCCGCGGCCACGCCCAAGGACGTCGTGCAGCGCCTGAACGCAGAGATGGTGAAGATCATCCATTCGCCCGACTTCTCGCGGCGGATGGCGGAGATCGGCGCGGTGCCGATCGGAGATACTCCGGCCGAGATGAAGGCGCGTATCGGCGCCGACACCGAAAACTACGCCAAGCTGGTCAAGGACGCCAAGGTCGCGATCAACTGAGCGCTGCGCGGTCAGGCGCGGATCCAGCCGCGCGCGATGGGCAGGGCCAGTATCTTGCGGTACAGGCCCTGGGCCATGCCAGTCAGGGGCTCGCCGCAACGGCGCCATGCCGTGGCGGTCAGGGCCGCGGCCAGGGGCGCCAGCAGGAGTCCGCCCAGGATATCCATGGGAAAGTGCACGCCCAGGTAGACCCGGGAGGCGCCGACGATGGCGGAGGTGGCCAGCGCCAGCCAGCCCCAGCCCGCCCAGCGCCGGTCGAACACCAACGCGAACGCGAATGTGGCGATGATGATGGTGTGGTTACTGGGGAACGACGATGTCGCCTTGTGCGGGAAGAACGCCTGTCCCAGGCCCAGAACGAAGGGCCGGGCATGTGGCCACAGCGCGCCGCACAGATAGCTGGCGAAGAGCGCCACGGCGATGCTGGCCAGCGCTTTGAGCGCCAGATCGCGCTGCGGCCGGCCCCCCCACAGCCACAGGGCGGCCAGCACCGCCGGCACCAGCAGGATCAAGCGGTTGGCCACCAGCATGGCGGCGTGGATGCGCCAGACCGGGGTGGCCGGATCAGCGTTGATCAGCAGAAAAAGGGACTGGTTGAGGCTTTCCAGGGAATTCATGGCTTGTCATCACCGCGTAATAAAGCAATTGCCGCGATGGTAATGACCCCAGCCGTCAGTCCGCTTACAAAAGGCGCCGGCGCGCGCTCTTTTACTTCTGGATGCGTTTGCCTTGCGCGTCGATCACGGCTTCGCCATCTTCCTTGCTGAACGCGCCTTGCTGCGGGGCCGGCAGGATGTCCAGCACCAGCTCCGACGGGCGGCACAGGCGCGCGCCCAGGGGCGTGGAGACAAAGGGACGGTTCAGCAGGATGGGATGCTGCTCGATCGCATCCAGTAGCGCCTCGTCCGTGAGGGACGCGTCGTCCAGCCCCAGTTCCTGGTAGGGCGTGCCCTTCTCGCGCAGGGCGTCGCGCACGCTGATGCCCGCTTTCTTGAACAGCGCCTTCAGGGTGGCGCGCGAGGGCGGCGTTTCCAGGTACAGCACGACCTCGGGTTCGATGCCGGCGTTGCGGATCATCGCCAGGGTATTGCGGGACGTGCCGCACTTGGGGTTGTGGTAAATGGTTACGTCGGACATGGAAGCTCCTCTTTCCGGTAGATCGTCATGCAAGGCTGTGAGCATAGTGCATCCGCGCCGGCGGTTCAGGCGCGCAGCTTCCTGCCCAGCCGCCGCCAGCCTATCACCGCGCCGGTTAGGCTGAGCGCCGCGCCTCCCAGGCTCAGGAACACGAGCAGGGCGTCCCAGAGCGGGCGGCGCGACAGCAGTCCGGTCCAGTCCCAACTGTGCAGGAAGGCGAACAGCCAGCGGCTGGCGCGCGATCCGCTGTCCTGCCGGCTCAGGATCTGTCCGGTGCGGGGATCCAGGTAGACCCAGGTCGAGTGCGGGTCGTCATAGATCAGCCGCCATGCCGGCAAGGGCTTTTCGACATGGCCCAGCATCGCATGCTCATCGCGGGCGTAGTAATAAAAGTCGTAGGCGTCCAGTGTTTCGATCCTGGCGAGCCGCGCGCCGGGAACCAGGCGGGCCGCGGCGGCGCGCAGCGCTGCCGGGTCGTAGGCATGAGGGCGGGCATCGCGGGCGGACAACACCCCGGGCGCGCCCGCCGCGCTGCGCGCCAGCACCACATCATGGCCGTCGGCACGAGCCCAGCGCAATTCGCGTGGCGGGGCGGGCAAGGCCGCGATCAGGTCCCGGGGCGGGGCCAGCGTCGTCCCGGGCTTGCCTGCATAAGCTGCCTGGGCCAAGGGCGGCGCGCCGCTTGCGAAGACCTTCCAGGGGTTCATCGACATCAGCCCGCTGAAGATCCAGGTGATCGTGATGGCGGCAAACAGCAGGCCGCTGAGGTGGTGCCAGCGCATCATGTTCTCGCGATAGGGCGAGCGGCTGCCGCTGGCGTAGGGCCGCGAGAAGCGCCAGCGCAGGATCCCGACCACCGTGCCCGTCAGCGCCAGCAGCACGCCCGCCACCGACAGCCATACCACGATGTCGTGCCACCAGCCGTCCAGCGCGTTGCCGCGGAAGGGATACAGCCAGTGGATCCAGGCGCCCGCATAGTTCCACACGCGTTCGGCGCGCGTGGCGTCCAGCACCACCATGCCCGTGGCGGACGAGATGTAGAGCCGCGTCTGCGCGGGATCGTCCAGGTCCACCCGGTGCAGCGGCCGGTCGGGGCCGAGCGCGCGCGAATGGGTGTAGGCGTCTTCCTCCACCGTGCCCTGGTAGCGGGCGGTGTATTGGCCGCCGGACCAGGCGCGCGCGGTAGCCAGCGCGGTCGCGGCATCGGCCGAAGGGAGCAGGACGCCGCTGGCGGCGTCCACCACCTTTGGAGCGCGGCGAGCCTCGCCCGGCACCAGGTAGACCGGCGCGCCGCCGCGGGCGGCGGCCAGGATCATGCCGGCGGAGTCCTGGACGCCTGCCGCGGCCAGCGCCTGCGCGGGCGTGATGGTGATCGCCGCGGAATCCAGCGCGGGCAGGTGCGCCAGGCGTTCCTGCGGCGTGAGCTTGGGATAGCCCACGTACATCATCACCACGCCGGAGATGAACCACATGGCGAAGAACAGGCACAGCACTATTCCTGCCCAGCGATGGATCAAGTACAGCCAGCGCTTGGCGCGCGCCGACAGTGGCGGCCCGTCGCGACGGCGGGACGAGGAAGGTAGCGTCGTGTTCATGGTGGTCTGTCCTGGCGCGCCGCTCAGAAGCGGGCCTGCAGCGTGAGTTCCACCGAGCGCGGTGCGCCCAGGTAGTACATGGTGGGCGTCGCGTTTGCCGCGTAGACCTTGTCGGTCAGGTTGCGCACGCGCGCCGTCACGCTCAGGTTGCGGTTGATCCGGTGCGACAGGGCCGCGTCGAACACGGTGTAGGACGGCGTCCAGACGGTGTTGGCGGCGTCCGCGTACATGCGGCCCACGTAGCGCGCGGCCATGCTCGCCGTCCAGTCAGGCAGGAAGGCATAATCCAGCCAGACATTGGCGAGACGGCGCGGGGTGTTGGTCGGCACATTGCCATTGCGCGAGACCGCTACGCCGCCCACGGACTGCGAGAAGTCGTCGTACTTGGGATCTACGAAGGCCACGTTGCCCTGCAGGGACAACTGGGAGGTCAGCTGCAGGCCGCCAGCCAGTTCGATGCCGCGCGCCGATTGCGCGCCCACGGGCACGCTGACCCCGGGATTGTCGGGATCCGAGGTGGCCATGTTCTTGCGCTTGATCTCGTAGACCGCCACCGTGGCCGATCCTCGGCCGTCCCAGAAGTTGAACTTGCCGCCCACCTCGGCCTGTCTGCCGGTGGTGAGCTTGTCATTGTTCAGGACGTCCGCGAACGACGCGGTCGCGAGCAGGCCCGAAGGAGGGTCGGCCGCGGTGGCGTACTGCGCATATAGCGAGGCCTCGGGACTCAGCTCCCAGTTGACGCCCAGGCGGCCGGTCAGCGGCGAGTAGCTGCGCTGGGCGCTCGCGGGCGAGGCTGCCGTGACGGCGCGGCGGTTGGTCAGGTCCACGTCGATGAAGTCCTTGCGCAGCGCCGATACGATGGCCACGCCCGGCAGCACCGTGGTGCGGTTTTCCATCGTCAGCGCCAGCGTGCGGATGCGGTTGTCGCGGTCGGCGACGTGGCCGCGCGTCATGCCGGGTATGTCGTAGAAGTCTCCGGCAGAGAAGTCATAGGGATCCACCGCGTCCACCTGGCCCGGCAGGCTGGTGGGATAGCGCGTGATTTTGTTCTGGCTGACGTCCACGCCGAAGGACCAATCGCTGGGCAGGCCGGCCAGTGTGGAGCGGTACAGCCCCTCCACGCGATTGCCGATCAGGCTCTGTTCGTGGCGTTGCAGCAGGGCGCCGGACCGCAGCACCAGGCTGTTGCCGGCGTTCAGGCGGTAGCTCTCCAGGTTGCGGTAGTCGCGTTCGGCGCGATAGTAGTAGAGCGTGTTCTTGAAGGTCAGGTTGGTGCCCGCGCGCCATTCCGTCAGAGATCGAGCCCACAGCACTTCCTGCTCATACAGGCCGTCGTTGACGTTGTAGTTCTTGAAGCGTGTGCCATCCAGGATGCGTCCGGTTCCCTGCACCACGCCATTTGCATCCGTTTTCAGCGGCGTGCCCCAATAGGGCCGGTCGACCTGTTCACGCTGATACTCGAAGGCAAACGTCTGGGTCACGTCCGCGCCCAGGTCGGACAGCAGCGAGGCGGCGACCTGGCTGGCGCGGGAATGGTTGCCGTCGACCCAGCCGTGGCTGGATCCGGTGTTGGCGTCTATGCGCAGATAGTGCCCGCGGCCGCCGGGTTCGCCGGCCAGTTGCTGATTCAGGCCCATCGACAGTTGGCGGCTGTCGAACGAGCCCAGCCGCAGTTGCCCATCGTAGAAGGTGTCGCGCTCGGGCAGCTTGGTGACATAGTTGATGGCGCCGCCCACGGCGCCCGCGCCGAACAGGAAGGTGGAGGGGCCGCCTATCGCTTCCACCCGGTCATAGATCCAGCTGTCCACGGGCCGCGCGGCAATGGAGTCGTACTGCACGGAAATGCCGTTGAACAGCTGCGAGACCTGGCCGCCGGAGAAGCCGCGGTAGCTGACCGCGCCGGCGTTGCCGGGAGGCGACGCGTTGTCCACGCCCGGGATGCCGCGGGCGATTTCCTGTGTGTTCAGGGATCCGCGCGCTTCGATCTGTTCGCGCGAAATCACGGTAACGCTGGCCGGCGTTTCGCGCAGGGTCAGGCCCAGGCGGCTGCCGGTGGTGTCGCGGATATTCAGATCGATGGGGCCGTTGGGCGCGGGCGTTTCGGCTGCGGCGCCATGCACAGTGGTGGGCGCCAGGGTAGGCACGGCGGGTTCCGCGGCCAACACAAGGGCGGGGCCGCTGGCAAGCGCGCCCAGCAGCAGGGAGTGGATCGTGGTTGTCTTCATGTCTGAAACCGGTGGTCCGGCCCGCGCGCCCGGGTGCCCGCCCACGGAGGCGGGCAGGGGGCGCGTCAAGCCTGAATGACGGCACGCATCCGCACGCGCGGGCAGGCGCGGACGGGACGTGGCGGTGCAATGACGGGTGCGGACGCAGACCGGCCGCGCTCAGGCGGCGGGGCGCGCCGGCTCAGGCTGCGGGCGGCGCGCGCGGCTGCGCCGCGCTCCAGGCATGAAGGGAGTGTGCCGCCAGGAAGAACAGCGGCGGATACGTGATGGCGCGCCCAAGGGGGGCCGGCACGACGGGCACGGGCGCGGGCAGGATGCCCACGTCGGCATTGGGGTTGCGGCAAAGCGGGCAGTGATGGCCGTCGCCATGGTCGGCGGCCTGCGTGCCATCATCGCTCTTGCCCGGCACGTCCAGAGTCAGGGAAGCTTGCGCGGCGCCTTCGGTGGTGCAGAAGTCGACGCTGACGCGATGGGCGTTGTGGCTGGCGGGAGACAGGCTCAGCGCATGGGCCAACGACGGCGCCAATGACGCCCACAGGATCGCGAGGAGCGCGATCCACAGGGCGGGGCGGGTCAGGAAGGCAGCGGAGCACATGGCGCTCGATTATATCGGAGCAGATGGGCTCGTCGTCCAGAGGCGGCTCAATAAAAACAGCCCTCGCGCCGGAGGCGCTAGACCGACAAGTGGCGGCGCACGTCTTCCCCGTCGATCGCGCCACGGTCGCCGCGCGCCACCACCTCGCCGCGTGACAGCACCACGAACTGGTCCGCCAGTTCGCGGGCGAAGTCGAAGTACTGCTCGCACAGCAGGATGGCGATGTCGCCGCGCTGGCGCAACATGTGGATGACGCGGGCGATGTCCTTGATGATGGAAGGTTGGATGCCTTCGGTGGGTTCGTCCAGGATGATGAGCTTGGGCTCGGCCACCAGGGCGCGGGCAATGGCCAGCTGTTGCTGCTGCCCGCCGGACAGGTCGCCGCCGCGGCGCGGCAGCATGGTCCGCAGCACCGGGAACAGTTCGTACACTTCTTCCTTGATGCGGCGCGCGCGCGCCGCCGGCTTGGCCGCCATGCCCATGAGGATGTTCTCTTCCACGGTCAGGCGCGCGAAGATATCGCGGCCTTGCGGCACGTAGGCCATGCCGCGCGCGGCGCGCTGGTGCGGCGCCAGCCGCGTGACGTCGGCGCCATCGAAGGCGATGTGGCCGCGGGTCACGGGCAGCACGCCCATCACGCACTTGAGCAAGGTGGTCTTGCCCACGCCGTTGCGGCCCAGCAGCGCGAGGCATTCGCCCTGGCGCAGCGCCAACGACACGCCGCGCAGCGTGTGGCTGCCACCGTAGTATTGGTCGATCGCGTTCACGTCCAGCATGTCAGCGCCCCAGATAGACTTCAATGACGCGCGGATCGGCCTGTACCTTGCTCATCGGCCCTTCGGCCAGCACCGAGCCTTCATGGAGCACCGTGACTTTGCCGTCGCCCGCGATCTGGTTGACGAAGTCCATGTCGTGTTCCACCACCATCAGGGAATGGCGTCCGCGCAACTCGTTGAGCAGTTCGCCGGTGCGTTCGGTCTCGGCATCGGTCATGCCGGCCACCGGTTCGTCCAGCAGCAGCAATTGCGGCTCCTGCATCAGCAACATGCCGATCTCCAGCCATTGCTTCTGTCCATGCGACAGCAGCCCCGCGGGCAGGGCCGCTTCCGGCCGCAACCGGATCAGGTCCAGCGTTTCGCCGATGCGGTCGGCCTGCTCGCCGCTCAGCCGGGAGAACAGCGTGGGTCGCACGCGCTTGTCGGTTTTCATCGCCAGTTCCAGGTTTTCGAAGACGGTGTGCTGTTCGAACACCGTGGGCCGCTGGAACTTCCGGCCGATGCCGGCGTGCGCGATCTGCGCTTCGTTCAGCGTGGTGAGGTCGATGCTCTGCCCGAAGTAGGCCGTGCCCGACGTGGGCCGAGTCTTGCCGGTGATGACGTCCATCATCGTGGTCTTGCCCGCGCCATTGGGGCCGATGATGCAGCGCAGTTCCCCCACCCCGATGTCCAGCGTCAGATCGTTCAGGGCCTTGAAGCCGTCGAAGCTGACCGTGATGCCCTCCAGGTAGAGGATGGCGCCGTGGCTCGTGTCCAGGCCCTTGGGGCTGACGCGGCCGTAGCCCGCCTCGCCGCTGGGGCCGCCGTCGAGCGCGGCGGATTCGATGTGCGTGCTGGTCATGCTTGTTTCCCCTGGGAGCGGACGGAAAGGCGGGCGGCGGCGCGGCGTGCCAATCCGACGATGCCGGTGGGCAGGAACAGCGTCACCAGCACGAAGATGAGGCCCAGCGCGTATAGCCAGAACTCAGGCAGCACGCTGGTGAACCAGGTCTTCAGTCCGTTGACCGCGCCTGCCCCGATGATGGGGCCGACCAGCGTGCCGCGCCCGCCGGTGGCGACCCAGATCACCATTTCGATCGAGGTCTCGGTGGACATTTCGCTGGGGTTGATGATGCCGACCTGCGGCACGTAGAGCGCGCCGGCGATGCCGCAGAGCACGGCGGACAGGGTCCATACGAACAGCTTGAAGCCCAGCGGGTCGTAGCCGATGAAACGCAGGCGGCTTTCGGCGTCGCGCACGGCGGTCAGCACCCGGCCCAGCTTGCTCTGCGTGACCGCGCGCGCCAGGATGAGCGCGCCGGCCAGCGCGCCCAGCGTGATCCAGTACAGCGCCGCCCGCGTGC
Source organism: Achromobacter sp. D10 (assembly GCF_035282245.1). Classification (NCBI taxonomy): domain Bacteria; kingdom Pseudomonadati; phylum Pseudomonadota; class Betaproteobacteria; order Burkholderiales; family Alcaligenaceae; genus Achromobacter; species Achromobacter sp. D10. Next base: position 106,846 of record NZ_JAYJLE010000015.1, on the reverse strand, counting down.
CCGGCGCGGTGATGTCGAAGCCGAGGATGCGCTTGAAGTCCGTAAAGCCGTTGTTGCCGCCGAAGCCCGTGTCGTTGCGGAAGAACAGCAGCATGGCGGCGAAGGTCAGGGCCTGCGTGATGATCGAAAAGTACACGCCCTTGATGCGAGAACGGAACGCGAAGTAGCCGAACACGAAGGCCAGCAGGCCGGGCACCAGAACGACGAGCAGCATGGCGTACCAGAAGTGTTCCGTGAACGACCAGTACCAGGGGTAGGTCTTCCAGTCCAGGAACACCATGAAATCCGGAAGGTCGCTCTGGTAGACGCCGTCGCGGCCGATGGCGCGCATCAGGTACATGCCGTGCGCATAGCCGCCCAGCGCGAAGAACAGGCCGTGGCCCAGAGACAGGATGCCGGCATAGCCCCACACCAGGTCCAGCGCCAGCGCCGCCATGGCGTAGCACATGAACTTGCCCAGCAGCGCCACGGCATACGCGGACACGTGCAGCGCATGGCCCGGCGGGAAAACGAGATTCAGCAAGGGCAGCAGCGCCAGCAGGGCCACCGCCGCAGCCAGGGCCGTCCAGACCCGGCCCGAGAAGAGCGGGCGGCGGGTCAGCAGATTCAGGTCAGTCAGCGCGTTCTGTTTCATTCGACGCTCCGGCCACGGGGGGCGAACAGGCCTTGTGGCCGCTTTTGGACGAACAGCACGATGAGCGCCAGGATGGTGATCTTGGCCATGACGGCTCCGGCATAGGGCTCCAGGAATTTATTTACGCCGCCCAGGCCCAGCGCGGCGATGACGGTGCCGGCCAGCTGGCCCACACCGCCCAGCACCACCACCATGAACGAATCCACGATGTAGCCGCGGCCCAGGTCCGGCCCCACGTTGCCCAATTGAGAGAGCGCGACTCCGGCCAATCCAGCGATGCCGGAACCCAGCCCGAAGGCCAGCATGTCGACGCGGCCGGTGGGCACGCCCACGCAATCGGCCATCCGGCGATTCTGTGTGATGGCGCGCACGAACAGGCCCAGGCGCGTGTGATTCAGCAGCGCCCAGACCAGGAACACCACGAAGAACGCGAAGCCGATGATGACGAGGCGGTTGTAGGTCAGCACCAGCCCGCCCAGCACGGTGATGCCGCCAGACATCCAGCTGGGATTGCCCACTTCCACGTTCTGCGCGCCGAACAGCGTGCGCACGCCTTGCATCAGCATCAGGCTGATGCCCCAGGTCGCCAGCAGCGTTTCCAGCGGACGGCCATAGAGCCAGCGTATGACGGTGCGTTCCAGCGCCATGCCGACCAGCGCGGTCACGACAAAGGCCAGCGGCAGCGCTGCCAGCACATACCAGTCCAGCCATCCCGGCAGCCAGGCGCGGAACGCCGTCTGCACCATATAGGTCGCATAGGCGCCGATCATCAGCAGTTCGCCGTGCGCCATGTTGATAACGCCCATCAAACCGAAAGTAATGGCCAGCCCCAGCGCCGCCAGCAGCAGCACGCTGCCCAGGCTGATCCCGTAAAACAGGTTGCCGGCCCATTCAATGGTGGCCAGGTGCCGGTCGATCTGCTTGAGCGCATGCGCGGCGGCCTCGCGCACGCCGGCATCGGGCTCTGCATGGACGCCGTCGCGCTCCTGCGTGAGCGCGGCCAGCGTGGGGCGGAACGCGGCATTGCGGGTGGCGCCCAGCACCTCCACCGCATGGCGCCGTTTGGCGGGGTCGCTGCTCTTGAGTTCGAGATTGGCCTGCGCGATCAGCAGCGCATCTCGCACGGCGTCGTTCTTTTCCGAAGCCAGCGCCTTTTCCAGCATGGGCAGGCGGGCGGGGTCGCCGGTCTGCTGCAGGCGGCGGGCCGCGGCCAGGCGTTCGGCGGGCTGCTCGGAATACAGGCGCGAGCTTGCCAGGGCGGCTTCGATAGCGCGGCGCAGCCGGTTGTTGATGCCGATGGTGCCTGTGCCCGCGGGCACCTCGGCGGCGGCGTCCGTCGCCGCGTCGGTGGCGCGCGTGCCGCCGTCGCCGATCAGCACGCGGCCGTCATCGGTGGCATAGAGCCGGTCTTCGCCCAACGCCTGCAGCACCTGGGCGGCGCCCGGGTCGGGCGATTGCCCCAGCGCGGCAATCGCCTGCAGCCTGGCGTCCGTATCGTCGCCGGCCAGCGCCGCAAGCAGGGCCGGGTCCACGCCCGCCGCGGCCGCCGGAGCGGCCGCGAGCGGCACGGACAACAGCCATGCCAGCAGGAAACGACGCAAATACAGTGTGATTGCCGCGATGCGCATGGCTGCTTGTCCCGAGAGCGTTAGAGTCCTTGCTTGCCTTCATTGCCCGGGATGTACGGGCTCCAGGGCTGGGCGCGGATCGGGCCCTTGCTTTTCCACACCACGCTGAACTGGCCGTCCGCCTTGATTTCGCCGATGTAGACCGGCTTGTGCAAGTGATGGTTGGTCTTGTCCATCTCGATGGTGTAGCCGTCCGGCGCCTTGAAGGTCTGGCCGCCCATGGCCGCGATGACCTTGTCCACGTCCGTGGTCTTGGCCTGCTCGACCGCCTGCTTCCACATATGGATGCCGATGTACGTGGCTTCCATCGGATCGTTGGTTACCACCGTATTCGCGTTGGGCAGGTTCTTGGCCTTGGCATAGGCCTTCCACTTCTGGATAAAGGCCTCGTTGACCGGGTTCTTGACCGACTGGAAGTAGTTCCACGCGGCCAGGTGGCCCACCAGCGGCTTGGTGTCCACGCCGCGCAGTTCTTCTTCCCCGACCGAGAAGGCCACCACCGGCACGTCGGTGGCCTTCAGGCCGGCGTTGCCCAGCTCTTTGTAGAAGGGCACGTTGGAGTCGCCATTGATGGTGGAGATGACGGCGGTCTTGCCGCCGGTGGCGAACTTCTTGATGTTGGCGACGATGGTTTGGTAGTCGGAGTGGCCGAAGGGCGTGTAGACCTCGTCGATGTCGCTGTCCTTGACGCCTTTGGAATGCAGGAACGCGCGCAGGATCTTGTTGGTGGTGCGCGGGTAGACGTAGTCGGTGCCCAGCAGCACGAAGCGCTTGGCGCCGCCGCCGTCCTCGCTCATCAGGTATTCCACCGCCGGTATGGCTTGCTGGTTGGGCGCCGCGCCCGTGTAGAACACGTTCTTCTCCAGTTCTTCGCCCTCGTATTGCACGGGGTAGAAGAGCAGGCCGTTCAGTTCCTTGAACACCGGCAACACGGACTTGCGCGACACGGAGGTCCAGCAGCCGAAGACCACCGCCACCTTGTCCTGGGACAGCAACTGGCGCGACTTCTCGGCGAACAACGGCCAGTTCGACGCGGGGTCCACCACCACGGCTTCCAGCTTCTTGCCCATCACGCCGCCATTGGCGTTGATTTCGTCGATGGTCATCAGGGCCACGTCCTTGAGCGACGTTTCCGAGATCGCCATCGTGCCCGACAGCGAATGCAGGATGCCGACCTTGATGGTGTCCTCGGCGGCGAGTACCTGCGGCATCCATCCGGACATGGCCAACAGGCTCACGGCGGTCAGTTGCTTAAGGGCTAGTCTGCGTTTCATGGTGACTCCTGAATGGAATGTGCCGGCTGGGCCGGCGAGAACGATCTGAACAACACCCGACAACAAGGACCTCAAAGCAAAAGGCATGCCAGCCGCGCAAGCTGGCGGGGATCGCTATAGGAAGGGGCAGTCCGGCGTGCGCGCGCGGGCGGTGGCGGAACCCGGGCGGTAGGGATCGATGTGGTGCCGCGTGCACAACATGGGTGCGCGTCCCGCCCGCTGGCGGTGCGCGGGCGGGATGGCGACATGCGCGCGGATGGTCGCGGGGCGCAGCGTCGCCGGGAGAACAAGGGGCAAGCACCGGGCGTCGGCCAACATGGCACGCCGATTGCTTGGGAATCCGTACTTGTATACAAGAAAGGATTCCAGCATGAACGCCGTAGCAACGCTGAAGGGCCCGGTAGGTTGGACGATCGCGCAGTGGCAGGCTGCCTATCGCGAGGAGGGCGCCACGCCCGAGACCTTGCTGGCCGCGTGGGCCGAACGCGGCGGCCCGTCAGACAACGCCTGGATCAAACGCGTGGACGGCGCCATGCTGGCTCGGCAGCTCGATGCCCTGCATGGGCTGCTGGAAGCCGCTGGCGGCGACCTGGCGCGCTTGCCCTTGTATGGGGTGCCGTTCGCCATCAAGGACAACATCGATGCCGCTGGCTGGCCCACCACGGCGGCCTGCCCGGACTTTGCGTACATGCCGGACCAGGATGCCACCGTGGTCAGCCGGCTGCGCGCGGCAGGCGCCATCCTGGTCGGCAAGACCAACCTGGATCAGTTCGCCACCGGGCTGGTGGGCACGCGTTCGCCGCTGGGCGCCGTGGCCAACGCTTTCAATGCGGAATACGTCAGCGGCGGCTCCAGTTCGGGCTCGGCGTCCGTGGTGGCGCGTGGGCTTGCGGCATTCTCGCTGGGCACCGATACCGCGGGCTCGGGCCGCGTGCCGGCAGGCTTTAACAACATCGTCGGTCTCAAGCCCACCAAGGGCAGGCTCAGCACGGCCGGGGTAGTGCCGGCATGCCGCACCCAGGACTGCGTGTCGGTGTTTGCGCTGACGGTCGATGACGCTGAGCTCGTGGCAGACATCGCGGCGGGCTTCGATGAGCGCGATCCCTATTCGCGCCCGCAGCCTGTCGCGAGCGAGCGTCCCTGGCCCGCGCAGCCCAGGCTGGCGATACCCGCGCAGCGGGAGTTCTTCGGCGACGCGCAGGCGGCGGCCGCGTTCGACGAGGCGGTGCGTGTCCTGAAAGATTCCGGCGCGACGGTCGAACCCATCGACTTCACGCCGTTCAACGAGTTGGCCGCGCTGCTCTATCAAGGCCCGTGGGTGGCCGAGCGCTTCGCGGCCGTGGAGGCACTGTGGAAGCGAAATCCCGACGCCATCCACCCGGTGGTGCGCGGCATTGTCGAGCAGGCCGCCAGCTATACCGCGCTGGACACGTTCAAGGCCGAGTACAGGCGCGCGGAACTGGCGCGGCGCATCCATCAGTCGCTGGCAGGCTTCGACGCCCTGGTCGTGCCGACGGCTCCCTCGATCTACACCATCGCTCAACTGCAAGCCGATCCAGTGACGCTGAATTCGCGCCTGGGCATCTACACCAACTTCGCGAACCTGGCGGATCTGTCGGCGCTGGCGCTGCCGGCCGGCATGCGCGGCGATGGGCTGCCCGCGGGCATCACGTTGCTGGGCCTGGCGTGGCAGGACCATGCCCTGGCGCAGTTCGGCCGCCAATGGCAGGCGCGTCTCGGGCTGCCCCTGGGCGCCACCGGCGCCGCGTTGCCCGCCGCCGGCCCGGGCCGCGCGCCAACGCGTGACACAGTGCGCGTGTCGGTGGTCGGCGCGCACCTGCGCGGCATGCCGCTGAATCATCAACTGACCTCGCGCGGCGCCGTGTTCGTCGAGCAGACGCGAACGGCGGGCGACTACCGCCTGTATGCCCTGGCCAACACCTCGCCGCCCAAGCCCGGGCTGGTGAAGTCGGCCAGTGGCGCGCCCATCGAGGTGGAGCTCTGGGATGTGCCGCTGACTGCCTTCGGCGCATTCGTGGCCGAAATCCCCGCGCCGCTCGGAATCGGCACGCTGACGCTGGAGGATGGCCGCGAGGTCAAGGGCTTCATCTGCGAGCCGCGCGGCCTGGAGGGCGCGCGCGACATCACCGGGTTCGGCGGCTGGCGCGCCTATCTGGCCAGCCTGGCCGCCAAAGCCTGATCCCCGCCTAAGCCAATCCCCCCGCAAAGTCATCAGGGAGTCGCACCGTGTTCGATACCGTTCTGATTGCCAACCGCGGCGAAATCGCCGTCCGCGCCATCCGCACGCTTAAGCGCCTGGGCATACGCAGCGTGGCTGTTTACTCCGACCCGGACCGCAACGCCGCGCACGTGCGCGCCGCCGACGTGGCCGTGGCCCTTGGCGGCGACAAGGCCGCCGATAGCTACCTGCGCATGGATCTGTTGCTGGCTGCCGCCCGCGAGCATGGCGCGCAGGCGATCTACCCCGGCTATGGCTTCCTGTCCGAGAGCGCCGATTTCGCGCAGGCCTGCGAGGCCGCGGGCATTGCATTCGTCGGCCCTACGCCTTTGCAGATACGCGAATTCGGCCTGAAGCACCGTTCCCGCGAGCTGGCGGCCGAGGCCGGCGTACCGATGACGCCCGGCACGGGCCTGCTGAGCAGCCTGGGCGAAGCGCTGTCGCAGGCCGAACGCATCGGCTATCCGGTCATGCTCAAAAGCACGGCGGGCGGCGGCGGCATCGGCTTGTCGCGCTGCGAAAACGAAGCCGAGCTGACCGCCGCCTTCGACAGCGTGCAGCGCATGGGCGAACACTTCTTCAGCGATGGCGGCGCCTTCATCGAGCGCTACGTCGAGAATGCGCGCCATGTGGAAGTCCAGATATTCGGCGATGGCGCCGGCCGGGTGCTGGCCTTGGGGGAGCGCGACTGCTCGGTGCAGCGCCGCAACCAGAAAGTCATCGAAGAAACCCCCGCGCCGCTGCTGCCCGCGGCGACGCGCGCGGCGTTGCTCGACGCCGCCGTGCGGCTGGGCACAACGGTCAACTACCGCTCCGCCGGCACCGTGGAATTCATTTACGATCCGGCGCGCGACAGCTTCTACTTCCTGGAAGTGAACACCCGCTTGCAGGTCGAGCATCCCGTGACCGAAGCGGTGACCGGGCTGGACTTGGTGGAATGCATGTTGCGCGTTGCCGCGGGCGAACCGCTGGACTACGCCGCCATGTCGCGCGCGCCGCAGGGCGCGGCTATTGAAGTGCGTCTTTATGCCGAGGATCCTCTGCGCCAATTCCAGCCATCGCCGGGGATGCTGACCGAGGTGTCCTTCCCGGATGGCGTGCGAGTGGATGGCTGGGTCGAGACCGGCACCGACGTGCCTGCGTTCTACGACCCCATGCTGGCCAAGCTGATCGTGCACGCCGACACGCGCGAGGCCGCGCTGGACAAGTTGTCCGCCGCGCTGGCCCGCACGCGCCTGCATGGCATTGCCACCAACCTGGACTATCTGCGGCAGATCGTGGACGACGCGCGCTTTCGCGCCGGCGAGCTGTCCACGCGCTTCCTGGACAGCTTCGCCTACCGGCCCGCCGCGATCGAGGTGCTGGTGGCAGGCACCTATACCAGCGTGCAGGATTATCCGGGGCGGGTGGGTTACTGGGATATCGGCGTGCCGCCGTCGGGACCGATGGACGACTATGCCTTCCGCATGGCCAACCGCATCGTCGGCAATGCCGCCGATGCCGCCGGCATCGAGGCCACCTTGGTCGGTCCGACCTTGCGCTTTCATGGCGACGCCATCGTGGCGTTGACGGGAGCCGCCTGCGAGGCCACGCTGGATGGCGAACCGGTGCCTATGTGGGCCCCGGTGGCCGTGCGCTCGGGCCAGGTGCTGGCGACCGGCCGCGCGCTGTCGGGCTGCCGCAGCTACCTGGCCGTGCGTAACGGCCTGGACGTGCCGGTCTATCTGGGCAGCCGCTCTACCTTTGCGCTGGGGCAGTTCGGCGGCCACGCCGGCCGCACGCTGCGCGTGGGCGACATGCTGCCGCTGGTCCGCCCCGGGCTGGCTGAAGCGGCGCCCGCCGTGTCCGAGCCCCAGGCAGCGCCCGCCGGATTGATACCGGCTTACGGCAATGCCTGGGAAATCGGCGTGCTCTACGGTCCGCATGGCGCGCCGGATTTCTTCCAGCCCGAAGCCATAGACGCGTTTTTCGCGGCGGACTGGGAGGTGCACTACAACTCCAACCGGCTGGGCGTGCGCCTGATCGGCCCCAAGCCAACGTGGGCGCGTGAGGACGGTGGCGAAGCCGGCTTGCACCCGTCCAATATCCACGACTGCGAATACGCCATCGGCAGTATCAACTTCACCGGCGACAGCCCCGTCATCCTGACGCGCGACGGTCCCAGCCTTGGCGGCTTCGTCTGCCCCGTCACCATCGCCCGCGCCGAACTGTGGAAGGTGGGGCAGGTCAAGCCCGGCGACCGCATCCGCTTCGTGCGCATGGATTACCGGCAGGCCGTGGCGCTGGAGGCGGCGCAGGATCGCTGCGTGGCCGAACTGGCCCCACCGGTGCAGGCCGGCCCGGACCAAGCGCCCGTCGCGACCGCGGTCGCGGAGCCCATTGTGGCTGCGCTGCCGGCGCAGGGCGCGCGGCCTTCGGTCTCCTACCGCCAGGCGGGCGACGGCTACCTGCTGCTGGAATACGGCGACAACGTGCTGGACCTGGCGCTGCGCATGCGCATACACCTGCTGATGGAGGCGCTCAACGCCGATCCTATCGGCGGCGTGCAGGAGCTGTCGCCCGGCGTGCGTTCGCTGCAGATCCGCTATGACAGCCGCGTCATCCTGCAAGGCGAGCTGATCGAGCGCTTGTTGCGCATTGAAGCGGGCCTGGCCGACGTGGCCACGCTCAAGGTGCCCACCCGCGTGGTCTACCTTCCCATGGCGTTCGAGGACTCGGCCACGCTGGGCGCGGTGCAGCGCTATCAGGAGACCGTGCGCGCCAGCGCGCCCTGGTTGCCGAACAATGTGGACTTCATCCAGCGCATCAATGGCCTGGCCAGCCGCAAGCAGGTCCGCGACATTGTGTTCGACGCCAGCTATCTGATCATGGGGCTGGGCGACGTGTACCTGGGGGCCCCCTGCGCCGTGCCGATAGATCCGCGTCACCGCCTGTTGACGTCCAAGTACAACCCGGCGCGCACGTACACGGCCGAAGGCACGGTGGGCATAGGCGGCGTGTACATGTGCATTTACGGCATGGATTCGCCTGGCGGTTATCAACTGGTCGGGCGCACGCTGCCGATCTGGAACAAGTTCCTGAAGAATCCGGTGTTCCAGGATGGCAAGCCCTGGCTGCTGCGCTTTTTCGATCAGGTGCGCTTCTACCCCGTGAGCGAGGCGGAACTCGACGTGCTGCGCGAGGACTTCCGCGAAGGCCGCGCCACGATCCGCATCGAGGAAGAGGTCTTCGATTTCGCGGCGCACCAGCGTTTCCTGGCGGAGGAGGCCGACAGCATTGCTGCCTTCCAGATGCGTCAAAGAAGCGCCTTCGATGCCGAGGTGGCGCTGTGGAAAAGCGAGGGCGCCGCGGTGGAGCAGGATGCGCCGGGTCCCGAGCCAGACCCCGAGGTAGCGCTGCGCGAAGGGGAAAGCCTGGTCAGCGCCGACATGTGCGGCAACGTCTGGAAGATCCCCGTGCAAGTGGGCCAGAGCGTTTCGGCCGGCGACACGCTGGTGGTGGTCGAGGCCATGAAGATGGAGCTGTCCGTCATCGCGCCCGCGGCCGGGACCGTGGCCGCGATCCGCTGCGTGCCCGGCAAACCCGTAAATGCCGGCGACCCGCTGATCGTGCTGGCCGAAGACGTGGCCTGCCCCGTCGCCTGAGCATGCGCCTGGAATCCGTGCAAACCGTTCCGGCCATGCGCCAGGCGCCGGCCCTGGCCGGCTCGCTGGCCGATCAGGTCTACCAATGCCTGAAGGAAGAATTGTTCGACTTCCGCGTGCTGCCGGGCGAACGTTTCACCGAAGCCGAGGTGGCGGCTCGGCTGGGCGTCAGCCGCACTCCCGTGCGGCTGGGCCTGGCACGGCTGGAGCGCGAAGGCTACGTGCTGCCGCAGCCGCGCAGCGGCTGGCAGGTACGGCCTTTCGATTTCGAGCGCTTCGAAGCGCTGTACGACGTGCGCGTGGTGCTGGAGCAGGCTGCCGTGGAACGGCTATGCGCCCGGGAGCATATGGATCCCGCTGGCATCCTGGGCGCGCTGAAAGACGTGTGGCTGGCGCCGCCGCGGCAGCGCATCCTGGACGGGCGGCTGGTGGCGCAGTTGGACGAAGCGTTTCATTGTTCGCTGGTGGCCGCGGCCGGCAACCCCGAGATGGCGCAGATCCATCGCGACGTGACCGAGAAGATCCGCATCGTGCGGCGGCTGGACTTCACCAAGGACTTCCGCGTGGACGCCACTTATGAGGAGCACGCCGCGATCCTGCGCGCCGTGCTGGCGCGGCGGGCCGATGAAGCCGCCCGCATGCTGCGTTCGCATATCGGCATGAGCCGCGCGGAGGTGCGCAAGATCACGCTGCATATGCTGCACGAGGCGCGGGCGCAAGCCGGCGGGCGCGCCCCGTCCTTGGGCTAGCCCTGCAGTTGCCGGTAGACTTCCTGCGAGACGCGCAGCAGCTCGTCGCGGCTGACCGCGCCGGACAGGGCGTAGCCGAACTGTCCTTCGACCCAATAGAACACCCGCACCGGGCCTTCCTGGGTGAACTGGAATGCCGTCTGGCCGCCCGCAGCCTCGCGGGTCACGTAAAGCGTCAGCCGCTGGCCGTCCGCCGCGCCATACATGAACAGCGCCACCGGGCCTGCGCCGCCCGGCAGCAGGCGGCCGCCCACCAGCTCGTAACCCGCCTGCGACAGGGACGGCGGGCGCATGGTCGCGCCCATGCGCTTGGTGAGCCAGGTGACCAGGCCTTTCTCATTGTCGGCGCCCACTTCCACGGGGCGCCCCATGTCGGGCGCGTAGACCGCGTGGGCGATGGCGGCGCGCTGAGCGTAGCCGCCGGCGACGCGTTCCGGGCTGGCCGTGGCCAGCGCCGCTTGCAGCTGGCGGGCGTCCATGGCGCCTCGGGTGATCCAGGCAGCGCTGGCGCTCACGGCGGCAATTGCCACGCCGGCCGCCAGTGCGCGCCACGGCCACGGGTTCGCGGGCCGCGCCAGGGGCAGGCGCAGCGGCAGCGGCTCGTCCAGCACCGGATCCAGCATGGCGTGCAGCAGGCGCCGCTGTTCCCGCCATTCATCGACGCGGCCCTGGTCCTGCGGGTGCGCGGCCAGGAAAGTCTCGACCTCGGCGCGCCGCGCCGGCGGCAATTGGCCGTCCGCATAGGCATGCAGGTCGGCTTCGGTAATCGGGGTGCCCGTGCCGGGCACCGCATGGAGGCGTTTTTCGTTCATGTCATTTCACGCGATGGAGCTTGCTGACGGTGTCGCGCGCCTGCATCAGCGCGCCCAGCTTCTCGCGGGCGCGCGACAGGCGCGACATGACGGTGCCCATCGGCACGTCCAGTATCCGGGCGGTTTCCTGATAGGACAGGTCTTCCACGCAGATAAGCAGCAGCACCTCCCGCTGCTCGCCGGGCAGGGCTTGCAGGCAGCGGTCCAGGTCGCGCACCTCCAGGTGATCCGTCTGGGTGGCGCGCACCGGTGCGTCGGGCAACTCGCCCAAGGCGGTCTGTTCGGCGCGCCGGCTGCTGGCGCGCACGCCGTCGATGAAATGGTTGTGCATGATGCCGAACATCCAGGCGCGCAGTTCGCCCCGCCGTTGCCATCGCGAATAGCGGCTCCACGCGCGCTCCAGCGTGTCCTGAACCAGGTCGTCGGCCCGATGGGGGTCGCCCGTCAGCCCGCGGGCATAGCGCCGCAGGCTGGGGATGCAGGCCAGGATCAGGGCTTCGTCTTCGGCGCGCATGGGTTGCTGCGTTTGATGGGAACCACCGCGTCAGGGCTTGGCGATGTGCCAGACTTCCTTGAAGTTGTCGCCGGTCTTGTCGCCGGCCTTGGCGTCCTTGGCGTAGGTGTACAGCGGCTTGCCCTTGCTGGCCCATTGCTTGCTGCCGTCGTCGCGGGTGATGACGGTCAGGTCGCCCATGGGCTTGGCGTCGGCGCTGGCCATGACCGGCGGCCAGATTTTGGCGCACTGGTCATTGCAGGCGCTCTTGCCGCCGGCATCCTTGTCGAAGGTGTAAAGCGTCATGCCGGCGCTATTGACCAGCATGCCGTCCTGGGTCTTGACGGCCTGGGCATGGGCGCCAGCCGAAAACAGGGCGGCGGCGGAAATGGCCAGGGCTGCGGCGATGTGTTTGCGCATGGTTTGCCTCGTACGTAGATAGGGGAAAGTGGGAGACTGCCCTCTACAGACGCTGCCGGTCCCGGCTTTATTCCAGCCGGGCTGAAAGAAGTTGCAAAGGGTCAGCCGGCCGGCCGGACAGCGCCGGGTTCGCGACGCATTTCGAATTCCAGTTCGGTTTCCTCCATGGGGATGAAGCCCAGCGCTTCGTACAGGCGCCGGGCGGGGTTGCCCTTCAGCACGCTCAGGGTAACGGGGACGCCTTCGGCGTCGGCCTCGTCCAGCACGCGTTGCAGCAAGCGGCGGCCCAGCCCGCGGCCTTGGAACGCCGGGTCGATCTGGATCTGGATGATGCGCCAGGCGGCCGCGTCACGGCCATGCTTGAACAGGCCGGCGGGGCGGCCGTCCAGCCAGACGATCCTGGCGTCATCGAAACGGTAGCGGATGCGGGCCAGGTGGTGGTCGTCATCCAGCGGCGCGCCGGCGCGCCGCAGGTGTTCCTGCATGGTGGATTTGCGCAGGGTGAGCAGGAAGGGCAGATCGTCTTCGGTGGCGGGCTGCAGCGCCAGGGAGCAGGACAAGGTCATGGACGGGGAAGGAGGCGAGGGCGTCCGGCGGGCATGCCGGCCTGATTCTCAGGTTATAGAGCGGTTGGGCTCCGGGCGCCAGCCCGCCGTCGGCGCCCGGCCGGTCAGGAATCAAGGCGCGTCGTTGCGCGCGCATTCCCAACCCAGCTCGGCCAGCGGTTCCACCTTGGCGCCCATGGCCTGGGCGTCGTCGGCAGCGGCGTTGCCGCCCGAGGCGCGAGCGGCAACGCCTTGCAGGATGGCCGCCATGCGAAAGAAGCTGTAGGCCAGGTAGAAGCCCCAGTCGGACACGCCGGAAAGCCCGCGCGCGCGGCAATACGCCGCCACGGCTTCGTCCTCCGTGGGGATGCCCAGGGTGGCAAGATCGCATCCGGCCACGCCGCGCCACAGCTGCGGCGATACCCGCCAGCACATGCAGTAGTAGGCCAGGTCCGCCAGCGGGTGCCCCAGGGTGGAAAGCTCCCAGTCCAGCAGGGCCAGGGCCCGGGGTTCGACGGGGTGGAAGATCAGGTTGTCCAGGCGGAAGTCTCCGTGCACCAGCCGGGTTTCGTCGCTGGCGGGGATATTGCGCGGCAGCCAGTCGATCAGCGACTCCATGGCGGGCAAATCCGCCGCCGGCCGGCTTTCCCGGTACTGGCGCGTCCAGCGCGAGATCTGTCGGGCGTAATAATTGCCGGGGCGGCCATAGCTTTCCAGGCCCAGGGCGGTGTAGTCCAGTTCATGCAGGGCCGCGAGCACGCGGCTGGTCTCCGCGTAGATCGCGCCGCGTTCGGCCCGATCCAGGCCCGGCAGGGCAGGGTCGACGAAGGTGCGCCCCTGCACATAGTCCATCAGGTAGAAAGGCGTACCGAGCAGGCTGTCGTCCGCGCAGTAGTCCAGCATGCGCGGCACGGGCACCTCGCTGCGCTCCAGTGCCCGCATGACCTGGAACTCCCGGTCGATGGCGTGGGCCGAGGGCAGCAGCTTGCCTGCGGGTTGCTTGCGCAGCACATACTGGCCGCGGCTCGTGGTTACCACGTAGGTCGGATTCGACTGGCCGCCCGCCAGGCGCCGCACTGCCACCTCGTCAGCCTGCCCCGCGTATCCCGCGCGCACCAGATAGGCGGCCAGCGCGTCCTGGCCGGCAAGGGCTTGCGCCGCGCCCGTCACGATTGCGCCCCGGCTTGCTTCTGCGCTTGCCAACGCCAGAAGTCATCGCCTTCGTCCATCAGGAATCGCGCCAGCACCATCTTGTGGACTTCGGACGCGCCATCGACCAGCCGGGCCTGGCGCGCGTAACGGTAGATCCATGCCAGGGCCGTATCGCGGGAGTAGCCGCGCGCGCCGGTCAACTGGATGGCGGTGTCGACCGCCTTGTGCAGCGTCTCCGAGACGACGATCTTCGCCATGGACACCTCCTTGCGCGCGAAGCTGCCCTGGTCCAGGCTGACGGCGGCGCGCATGGTCAGCAGGCGGCCGATCTCGATCGCCATGGCGCATTCGCCTAGCATCCATTGCACGCCTTCGCGCTCGGCCAGGGCGGTGCCGAAGCTCTGCCGGGTTGCCACGTAGTCGCGCGCGATCGCCAGGGAGCGCCGGGCCAGCCCCAGCCAGCGCATGCAGTGGGTCAGCCGCGCGGGTCCCAGCCGGATCTGGGTCACCTTCAGGCCATCGCCCACCCCGAGCAGGCGGTTCTCGTCGGGGATCTCCAGTCCGTCGAACACCAGTTCGCAGTGGCCGCCATGTTCTTCCGGACCCATGATGGGGATGCGGCGCTCGATGCGCCAGCCGGGCTGGTCCGCGTCGAACAGGAAGGCGGTAAGGCCCTTGCGCGGATCGTCCGACGTCTTGGCCATCAGGATGAAATGCTGTGCCACGCCCGCGCCGGTAATGAACCACTTCTTGCCGTGCACGCGCCACGTGCCGTCTTTCAGGGTGGCGGTGGTGCGCATCATGGAAGGGTCCGAACCGCTGCCCGGATGCGGCTCAGTCATGGCGAAGGATGAGCGCACCTTGCCGTCCACGATGGGCTGCAGCCAGCGCGCTTTCTGCGCCTCGGTGGCGACCTTCTCCAGCACCATCATGTTGCCGTCGTCGGGGGCCGCGCTGTTGAACACCACGGGTCCGAAGATGGACACGTTCATTTCCTCGTAGCAGGCCGCCATGCCGACGCGCGACAGGCCCTGGCCGCCGCGTTCGCGCGGCATCTGCAGGGCCCACAGCCCGGCTTCGCGGGCGCGGCGGCGCAAGGGCTGCAGGACTTCCTCGCGGATGTTCTCGTGTTCGTCGTAGGAGGACGGGTCCGCCTCCACGGGCAGGATATGCGTCTCGACAAATGCCTTGATGCGTAGTCGGTAGCTTTCGATTTCTGGCGTGAGGCTGAAGTCCATAATGATCCCGGAGTCAGAGCGTGGAAATGAGGTGTCCGCCATCCACGACCAGGACCGACCCGGTCATGAAGGAAGAGGCGTCGGAAGCCAGCAGCAGCAAGGGGGCGGAGAGTTCGCGTGCCTGCCCCAGCCGGCGCTGCGGCACGCGCCGGATCAGCGCCTGTCCCGCGTCGCTGGCGAAGAATTCGCGGTTGAGATCCGTTTCGATGTAGCCGGGAGCCAGGGCATTGACGCGGATGCCGTGGCGCGCCCATTCCAGGGCCAGCGCCTGTGTCAGCTGGATCAGCGCGGCCTTGGAAGCCGCGTACGCGGGCACTTGTTGCGCTACGCGCAAGCCCAGTATGGAGGCGATGTTGATGATGCTGCCGCCGCCCTGCGCCTGCATGTGGCGGCCCGCGGCCTGCGCTACGCGCCAGGTCCCGTTCAGATTGACGTCGATCACGTCCATCCAGTCGGATTCGGTATGTTCCAGCGCAGGTCGGGCGGTCGTGATGCCGGCGTTGTTGACCAGGATATCGATGGCGCCACCCAGGCGTTCGGACGCCGCGTCGAACAGGCCGGCCACGCTGTCGGGCTGGGTCACGTCCAGCGCGATGGCGCATGCCCGCCGGTCCGGCGCGGCCAGCTGCGCGGCCAGTTGTTCGCCCGCCTGCAGCCTGCGTCCGGCCAGGGCGACGTGCGCGCCCGCATTGGCCAGGGTGCGAGCGAACTCCGCGCCCAGGCCGCCGAAGGCGCCGGTCACCAGGGCCCGCTTGTTGCGTAGGTCCTCGAACATGCTCACTCTCCTTCGGGCGATGCCGCCCCGGGGGTCATGCGGGCTTGTACGCCGACGCTTCCACTTCGATCAGCCACTGCGGCCGCGCCAGGGCGCGGACCACGACCAACGTCGCGGCAGGGCGCGCCTCGCCCAGATAGGCCATCCTGACGGGGCCGAGCAATGGCAACTGGCTTTCGTCCGTGACATACGTCACCACCTTGACCAGGTCGCCCGCGTTCATGCCCGCGGCCTCTAGCATGGCCTGGATGTTGCGCCAGGCGGCGTGGGCCTGGGCCTCGAAGCCTTGCGCGAGCTCACCCTCGGACGATACTCCGACCTGGCCGGCGATGTGCAGCCAGCGCCCGGCGCCTTCTGTCAGCACGCCCTGGCTGTAGGGGCCCAAGGGGGCGCAGACGCTGGCGGGATTGAGTGGATGGCCTGCCATGGGGACTCCTCGTGGAAGATCACGCCCGGCCCGCGCCTGGCAGCAGCAGATCGAGCGTCTTGTTGAACAGCGGATAGCCGCTGCTGGCGAAATCGGTCAGCAGATCGAAATGGTTGCGTTGCGGCACCACGAGGTTTTCGACCTCATAGCCATGGCTGGCGCAATGCTGCGAGAAGTCCCGGCTCTGTCCGCGAAAACCCTCGGTTTCCAGGGCGCCCGCCGCGAACACCAGGGGGACCTCATAGAGCGCGGCGCGCTCATACAGTCCCAGGCTGCGCGCTTCGGCCGCGCTCATGTTGAGATCGCGGTTGATGGACGTGCGCAGCAAGGGTTCGAGATCGAACAGGCCGCTCAGGCCGACATAGCCCCGTATCCTGCCGGCCAGGGCGGGCACCAGATCGCGACACAACGCCCGGGCGGCCATATGTCCGCCCGCCGAGTGGCCGGACAGCACGATGCGGCTGGCATCGTAGCCATGGCGTTCGCCCTGGGTGGTCAGCCAGGACACGGCCGTACAGGCTTCATCGACGATCTCGGACACGCGCGCATGAGGCGCCAGCGTGTAGTTGGGCAGCGCCACGGCGACGCCCCGCGCCAGGTACTCGTCGGCGATGAACGAGAAGCCGTGTTTGTCCAGGGCCCGCCAGTAGCCGCCGTGGATGAAGACCAGCAGCGGCGGCGCCGGGACCTGGTCGGGAACGAACAGGTCCAGCACGCTCGAGGGCCGGTCGCCGAAGCGCAGGTCCAGACGCGCTTCGTGGCGGGCACGGGTGCGCGCGCTGCGGCGCGCATAGGTAAAGTAGATCTCCTCGCGTTCGGGATGCCTGGCGCGCAGGTTGTACTGCGCTTCCTGCTCCGGATCGATCGCCTGCTCCTGGGAAGAAAACGTCATCGCTTCACCTGTCTCCTGTCAGGCGCCCAGATAGGCCGCCTGTACCCGTGTATCGTCGCGCAGCGCCTGGGCGCTGCCCGAATACGCCACCCGGCCTTCCTGCAGCACGTAGCCGTAGTCCGCGGCGCTCAAGGTGAGCCTGGCGTTCTGTTCGGCGATGAACAGCGTCAGTCCTTCCTGCTTGAGCCGCCGCAGCGACAGGAAGATGTCCTTCACGACCAGGGGCGCGAGGCCCATGGAGGGCTCATCCAGCATCAGCAGGCGCGGGCTGCTCATCAGCGCCCGGCCTATCGCGACCATCTGCTGTTCGCCGCCAGACAGCGTTCCCGCAGCTTGGCGCGCGCGCTCGGACAGCCGCGGGAACAGGTCCAGCACGAAGTCGAGGTTGCGGCGGAACTCCGTCTGGCGACGCTGCTTGAGCAGCTTGTAGCCGCCCATCTCCAGGTTTTCGCTGACCGACAGCGGGGCGAAGACGCGCCTGCCTTCGGGCACCAGGACGATGCCGCGATCGACGATGCGATCCGCGGACAGCGCTTCTATCGCTTCCCCTTCGAAGCGGACGCTTCCGCGCAGCGGCCGCAAAAGGCCGCTCAGGCTGCGCATGACCGTGGTCTTGCCGGCGCCGTTCGCGCCGAGCAGGCAGCCTATCTGCCCGGCCGGAATCTCCAGGCTGGTGTCGCGCAGCACATCGCCGGCGCCGTAAGAGGCGCACAGGTTGGTGATCTCAAGCATCGGGCATGTCCTCCCCGAGATAGGCTTTCAGGACCAGGGGATCGACGCGCACCGCATCGGCCTGGCCTTCGGCGATCTTGCGGCCGTAATTCAGCACCAGGATGTCATCGCACAATTGCATGACGAAGCTCATGTTGTGCTCGACCAGCAGCACGCTGACTCCGCTGGCATTGACCTCGCGTATGACTTGCGCGACTTGCGCCACCTCGGCGTGCGGCACGCCTGCGACGGGCTCATCCAGCAGCAACAGGCTGGGGTCGGCCGCCAGGGCGCGCGCTATTTCCAGGATCTTGGCCTGGCCGAAGCTCAGGTCGGCAGCCAGCACATCGGCGTGGCGGGCCAGATGCAGCTGCTCCAGCCGCTGCATCGCGATGTCGCGCATCTGGCGTTCGTCGCGGCGTTGCCTGGGCGTGCGCAGCATGCAGGCCCACATGCCGGAGCCAAAGCGCGCATGGCAGCCCACCATGACGTTCTCCAGTACCGTCAGATCCTTGAAGATCTGCAGGTTCTGGAACGTGCGGGCGATGCCCAGCCTGACGCGCTGGTGGGGCGGCAGGCCCTGTACCGAGCGGCCGCGGAAGCTCACGTCGCCGCGCCCCGGCTGCAGCAAGCCCGCGACGATGTTGAACAAGGTGCTCTTGCCCGCGCCGTTGGGCCCGATCAAACCCTTGATCTGGCCTTGCCTCAGGTCGAACGACAGGTCGGCAAGCGCGGCCAGCCCGCCGAAGTTGATGCCCAGGTTCCGTACCGAGAGGAAATCGCGATCATCCATGGCGCACCTTTCCTTTCGCGGCGGCTACCGGGGACGCGGGCAGGGCGGAGGAACGCCGGCATAGCCGCTGCGCCAGCCCCGCCAGCCCGCCCGGGAAGAACATCAGGACCAGGATCATGCCCAGGCCGAACAGCAGCAATTCGACGTCGTGGAATGCGCGCAGGAATTCCGGCGCGGCGGTGTAGACCAGCGCGCCGAACAAGGGCCCCCAATACTTGCCCCAGCCGCCGACCGCGACCATGACCAGCAGCAGCACCGACGCCGAGAAGCTGAAGGTCTCGGGGGACGCGAACTGATTGAAGTGCACGTAGAAGGTGCCCGCCAGGGCCGCGACCGCGGCGCAGAGTACGAAGACCATTACCTTCAGCGCATAGGTATTGATGCCCAGGCTGGCCGCGCCGACCTCGCTGCCGGCCACGCTGATCATGGCGCGGCCGATGCGCGAGCGGGTCAGGTTCAGGAGGCCCCACATCAGCAGCAGGCCCGTTGCCCAGGCCAGATAGAAGAAGCGGCGATCGGTATCGAAGGCGTAGCCGGCGACCGTAATGGGCTCGACGCCCGACAGGCCGTTGGGGCCGCCCGTCAGGTCCACCAGTTCGACGAACAGCACCGACAGGATGGCGTTGAATCCCAGCGTCGCCATGGCCAGGTAGTGCCCGCGCAGGCGCAGGACGGGCAGGGCGATCAAGAGCGCCGCCATGCTCGCGATCGCCAGCGCCACCGGGATGCCGGCCAGCGCCGTCAGGCCGTACTTGGCGGACAGCACGCCGCTGACATACGCGCCCAGGCCGAAAAAGCCTGCCTGGCACATCGAGATCTGTCCGCAGTAACCCATCAGCAGGTTGAGGCTGGCGATCAGCATCAGGTTGATGCAGAAGGTCACCGCGAGGCCCACGGCATAGCTGTTGGGCGCCACCAGCGGAAACAGAAGGAACAGGCCCCATAGCGCCAGCAGGATGCGCAGGTCGCGGTGCGCGCCTTCGCCGGGCGGATGCAGTTCGGATTTCATCGTCAGCCCCTTTCAGACTTTGTTGATTTCGGCTTTGCCCAGCAAGCCCTGGGGGCGGTAGAACAGCACCAGCAGCAGCACGATGAAGGACAGCGCATCCTTGTACTGCGAGGAAATCAGGCCGCCTCCCAGCGCTTCGATCACGCCCAGAAGCAGTCCGCCGAGCAAGGCGCCCTGCAGGCTGCCCAGGCCGCCCAACATAGCCGCGCTGAAGCCTTTGAAGCCAAGCATCGTGCCGTGGTCATAGGACGTAAAGGTCAGCGGCGCGATGATCACGCCCGCGATGCCGCCGGCCAGCGCTGCCAGCACGAAGGCCACGGTCACCGACCGCCGGACATTGATACCGACCAGGGCGGCGGCGTCACGGTCGATGGCCGTGGCCCGCAGCGTTTTGCCCAGCAGCGTGCGTTCGAAGAAGAAGTGGGTGCCCAGCATGAAGAGAAGCGCCACCCCCATCACCCAGAAGCTCTGCGGCGGAATCTGCGCGCCGGCCAGCGGTACCGGCGCATCGCCCGAGAACGCCGGATAGCCCATGGGCGTCTTGCCCAGCCCCAGCATCACCAGGCTCTTGGTGCAAATTGCCAGGCCGATGCTGAGCAGCGTCACCAGCAACGGCGCGGGCTTCTTCAACGGATGGATCACCAGGCGCTCCGATAGCCCGCCTGCCAGGGCAACCAGGGCCACGGCCGCCAGGCAGGACAGCCACAGCGGCAACTCGGCGACCGCGTAACAGGCCGCCGCTACCATACCGCCCATCATGACCCATTCGCCTTGTGCGAAATTGATGGCGTCGGTGCTCTTGAATATGACGTTGAACCCCACTGCCACGATGGCGTAGATGCTGCCGGTGGTGATTCCGGCGACCAGCAATTGGACGATTTGCGCGGACATATCCATGGCGGGGCCCCGTCGCGCTCAGTTGGGCCGACGCATCGAAAGCGCGATGCCGGGCAGTTCGACGCCGAACTCGGCCAGGCGCCGCGTCACCGTCTCCAGGTACTGCCACAGGATCTCGTATTCCTTGTCCGCCGCCACGGCGCCCAGTCCGGCCGCGGCGGTCAGGGCGTTGGCCCGGCTTTCGGGGCCGTCGGGATCGGCGAGCCAGGGACAGTGGTAGCCACGCAGTTCGACGTCGCTTAGGTAACCCGAGACGGCCTGGGCCACCGCGGCGCGGTCGGCGTCGGACCATGCGGTCGCGCGTTCCGCGACATAGAGCCAGCCGAAAGTGGCGTGGCGCTCCTTGGCCTGCACGCATTGTTCCAGGATGCGGCGCGCCACGGGTTCCGTGGCGTTATCCAGATACGCCCGGAATAGTTCCAGCTCCAATCCATCTTCCACCGCGGCATGCGCGGTGAAAAAGGCATCGGCATTGCATGCGGCGTCCAGCACCTGACGATGCCGGCACTGGTTGAAGATGGCTTCCTGCTGCGGGCTGGGCGGGCGGTTAAGGTAGCCTCCCAAAAGCGTCGCGTAGCGATGGAAGCACTCGATCTGCCAGGCTTCTTCGGTGTTGCGCACGGTGAGGAAGTACTTGGGGTCGGACTCGCGGCCGCTCTCCAGGCACAGGCGCACCAGCAGCGCCGGCGTTTCGCTCAGGCCCGCGTACTCCACCCACGCGCGCCGGCTCCAGGTCAGGCGGGCCGCGTCGCGGACCTGGGCGTCCAGCGCGCCGAGATCCAGGCTGGCCCAGGGAATGTCCGTCTCGGGCGCCCAGCGCTGCTGTTTGCCGGCTTCATACAATTCGCGGATGGAAGTGATGGACTGCTTGAGCGTCAGCGGGAAGCGGCGCTCAACGGGAATCCTGGTCGTAGCTGCGTTCATGACGGGTCCTCGGGTTCAGAATTCGCCGATCTTCGGGTGGTGCAGCAGGGGCAGGCGCACGCCCCAGGGCTCCATCTGCCGTCGCACGCGCTGCACCGTTTCAACGAACAGGGGCTTTTCCAGTTCTTCGACCGTGGAGCCCAGACCGGCTTCCCAGGTGATGCGGTCCACCTCCATTTCGGCGCGCGAGGCGGGGTTGTCGGGCGCCAGCCAGGCGCTGTGATAGCCGTTGAGCTCGACTTTCTCCATCATGTTGATCACCGCGTTCTCCACCACCTTGACTTCGGCGGGGGACATTTGCGGGATGCGGTGGTCGAGGAAGCGCCAGCCGAATGCGCAATGCCGGACCTCGTCGCGCATGATGCGGGCGCAGATCTGCTTGGCGACGGGATCGCGCGTGATCTCCACCAGATGGCGGAATACGTCGAACGCGATTTCCTCGGCGGCGCAGACCAGCGCCGCGAGGATCGCCTCGACCGACACCTCGGGATCCAGCGCCATCTTGCGCACACCGTGCGTGGCCACGGAACCCTGGTATGCGGCCTGCGCCGGTTGCTCCATGTAGCCGCCCAGCGCTTCGGCCATGCGGTAGCAGGCTTCCGCGTGGCGGCTTTCTTCCTGCGAGCGGATGGTGAAGAACAGACGCAGGTCGGGCTCGCATTTGTCGTGGCAGAAGCGGATCTGCAAGGCCGGGCTTTCCGAGATGGCGCCGTATTCGCTCCAGGCCCGGCGGCTCCAGTACTGGCGGGCCGCGTAGCGCTGTTCGGGCGTGTACTGCGAGGCGTCGAACAGATGCCAATCGATGTCGGTGCGCGGGTCCCACTGCTTGACCGTTGCCAGGTGATAGAGGTCGCGGATCTTGGGGATCCGGGTGTCCAGGTCCAGCGGAAAGATGCTTTCCGGATCGTCCAGGATCGTACGCGGCTCGGCGCTTGCTACGTTCATGACTGCACTCCCTGGTTTGCGGCGCCCGCGGCGCGCGTGAATGGGTGAGTGGAGATTGCTAAGAGAGAGGGGCGGCTTACTTGTAGTCGGCCAGCCGGAATTGCCCGTCCCGGTAGCCGAGCATGACGATGTCGTCCTTGTCCAGGCCGGAGTGGCGTTGCGGCGAGAAATTGAACACGCCGCCCACGCCCTGGTAGCCGGTAATGGCCGCCAGCTGATCACGCGTCTTTTCCTTGTCGCCGCCGCTCTTGTCCAGGGCGGTGCGAGCCAGCATGATGGCGTCGTAGGTCTGGGCCACGAACTGGTTAGGCTTGCGCTTGTAGCGGGCCTCGAAGCGCTTGCTGAGGTCCAGGATGCGGGTCTTGATGGGGTCGGCATCGGGCAGGTCCTGGCCCACCGGGAACTTGACGCTGACCAGCAGCAGGTCCTTGACCGAGTCGCCCGCCAGCTTCATGTAGCGCTGATCGACGAAGCCATAGCTGTGGACCAGCGTGAGCTTGTCCAGGCCCAGTTGTTGCGCCTGCTTGATGAACACGACGCCCGCCGGGGTGACCGTCCAGCAGATGATGGCCTGCACCGAGGCGTTCTTGATGCGCGTGAGCTGTGGAGTCAGGTCGGTGTCGGCGGGGTTGAAGGATTCGTAGGTGATCTCGATCCCGCGCTTGGCGGCAAGCCGCTTCATCTGCTCGACCGCGCTCTGGCCGAAGCCGCTGTTGTCGGCCAGCAGGGCGGCGCGCTTAATGCCTTTTTTGTCGAAATAGTCCAGCACCCGGTCGATGACCTGGTCGTCGTCCACGGTGCTCTTGAATACATACTTGCGTTCCGCCACCGGCATCACGATCTGCATCGAGCCTTCGGTGGAGATGAAGGGCGTGGCGGCCTTGTCCACCATTGGCACCATGGCCATCGCGATACCGCTCATGTTGCCGCCGCCCACGATGATGTCCACCTTGTCCTGGGACAGCAACCGCTTGGTGGCGTTGATCGCCTTGGCGGTCTGGCTTTCGGCGTCGTAGAACACCCATTCGACCTTCTTGCCGCCGATGCCGCCCGCGGCGTTGATGTCGTCGATGGCCATTTCCATGCCGGCCTTCATGTCTTCGCCGAGAAAGGCCGCGGGACCGGTCACGGACAGGATGGACCCTATCCGGACCGTGCCCTGGGCGCTGACGGCGTGCATGCCCAGCATCAGCGCGGCAGCGGGCAACGCCATGGCCGCGCGGCGCGAGAATTCCAGAAACGTCTTTATGCAAGTCATGGTGCTACTCCTGTGCCTGATGCGGGATTTGGGGGGTGCAGCAACTTCCACGAACAGCGAAAACGTAGTCGGCTAGGTCTCCGCCGAGCCCGAGGGATTGCGGAACTCCAGCGAGTCCGACACCTGGTCCGTCTTGCCTGCGCCGTTCTGCAGCGGCACGCGCACCGAGTACCGGACCTGGTCCGCGCGGTAATGGGACAAGCCGGACATGACCGGCCGGTCCTGCTTGTCGAAATACACCAGGTGCCTCGTCAGGACAGGGTCGCCGGGCAGCAGGCTGAGGTAGTCCGCATGTTCTTCCTGCACCGCCCCGCCTTCGATCTTGAGGTTTCCGTAGGCCAGTTCGACCTGGCGGCCGATCAGTTCCAGCAGCGAACCGGCCTCGGCCTGGCGGGCGTCGATATGGGGAATGCGGTCGATGCGCACATAGCGGTAGTCGATTGAAATCGGCACCTGCTGGACGGTGCGCAGGCGCAGGATGCTCCAGACCGGCGTGCCCGGCGCCAGATCCAGCTGGCGTGCCACCGCGACGGACGCGGGTTCCTGGGCGCAGTGCAGCACGCGCAGGCTCAGCGGGCGGCCATGCGCGGACCATTGGTCGATGAAGTCCATGGCCGGGCTGAACTGCTCGTCGATCTTGGGGGCGCAGACGAAAGTGCCAGAGCCGCGGACCCGTCGCAGATAGCCTTCGTCGACCAGCTCCTGGATGGCCTGGCGGACCGTCATGCGGCTGACGTTGAACTGCTCGCTCAGCTCGTGGTCGGTGTGGAAACGGTCGCTTTCCTGCTGCCAGTTCAGGATCATCATCAACACGCGCCGCTTGATCTGCACATAGAGCGGCAGAGGGGAGTCCCGGTCCAGCGCCACGGGGCCGCTGGCTACGGGAGGCTCGCTGCGTACGTTCGTAAGAGTGGACATGACAGCTGGGTTCCGGAATATGTATATACGATTTGTATATTTGTCTAGTTAACTAGACTTTATGATATATTGATTTCGAAAGTCAAGTACGGATTAGCGATATGAATATTTCAACGCTCGACCTTCCGCTGGCGCTTGCGCCCCACAGCCTGGCCGCCGTTCTGTCCTTTGACGAGCCCGCCTCGCTGGATCAGGCGGATGTCCTCATATGGAATCCCGCCGGCTTGTTCCCTGTGCTGGACGCCGCCTGCGAACGTACCGATCCGCCGGTGCTTGGCGTAGGCGCTTCCGAATGGCTGCTGGCCACCAGCCGCCATTGGCGCGAGCAATTCAAGCGGCTGCTGGCCGCAGGCGGCACGCTGGTCGTGCTGGTGCCGGCGCCGCACACAGTGGGTGTGCACACCCTACAAGACATCCTTCCCTACGATTGGTCCGATCCCCTTTTGCCGCGGCCCGTGAGCAGCCTGCCCCTCGAAGGCGATGCGCCGCCCCGGCAGGCGGGCGAGCCTTTCCGCACGCTTTTCACCGAAGCCGCGCGCTGCTTCCAGCCTTGCGCGACGCTGGACCAGGCGCCGGGCGCCAGCATTCTTGAAAACGAGCTGGGCATGGCGCTGGCCAGCTATGCCAGCGAACCGCCAGGGCGCCTGCTGCTGCTCCCGGCGTTGGCGCCCGGTCTTGCCCAAGAGGAAGCGGGCGCGGCGCTGTTCCTGCGGGAGCTGCGCCGCTGCATCGAACGCCTGGGCCAACGCAGCGGCGTGCGCCTGGCGGCATGGCTGGATCTGCAACGCAGCCCGGCCGACGAACAACTGCATGCCCGCCGCGCGCAGTGCCTGCGCGAACGCCATGCGCTCGATCTGGAACTGCAGGAACTGGACCGCGCCATGGCCGAGCGGGACTTCTTCAAACAGTTGCTTGCGGGCGAAGGATTGAGCACGGGCCTGGCGGCGGCCGAAGTCTTTCGCCGCAAGCGGGTGCCGGTCCATGCGGACTGGGTGGAAAAAGACCTGCACATCGTCGAACTCGATGAGCGCAACGTGCTGCTCAAGACGCGCCTGGCCGGAGAGCTGCTGGACGCCGCGGCGTTGCGTCGGCTGGACGAGGCCCGCGCCCGGGTGGCGGACTATTTCTCCCGGCCTACGTCCATCCTGGTGGTGGACTGCACCGACAACGCCTTGCCGCTCTCCTCGCGCCGGACGCAGGGGCATGCCGCGCTGGACGGCCTGGAGGATGCCTGCACGCTGAGCGGCCTGCATCTGTACGGCTGGCATCTGGAAGCGCCTGGCGACAGTCCCGCCCGCCTGCTGCAGCGCCTGATGCATGCGGACGCGGACCTGTCAGATTCCCTGCTGCGCGCCACGATGCGCGGCCTGTCCCCGCTCGCCGCCGCCTGAAGGGCATGGTGAGCGCTCCGCCCCTGTGAGACTCCGATGCCCGCCGACACCCGTGACTCCGATGCCCTGGATATCGAGCGCAATGGCGCCAACCACCTGGCGCTTTCGCCGCTGACCTTCATAGAGCGCGCGGCAAAGGTCTATCCAGAACGCACCGCCATCGTCCACGGCGCGCTGCGCCAGACCTGGCGGCAGACCTATGCCCGCTGTCGCCGGCTGGCCAGCGGACTGGCGCGCCTGGGCGTGCGGCCCGGGGACACGGTGGCCGTGATGGCGCCCAACATCCCGGCGCTGTACGAGGCCCATTTCGGCGTCGCCATGGCGGGCGCGGTGCTCAATGCCCTGAACACCAGGCTGGATGCCGACACGCTGGCATTCATCCTGGAGCATGGCGCGGCAGTCGTGCTGCTGACGGACCGAGAGTACGCGCCCGTCATGGCGCAGGCGCTGGCCAGGATACGCAAGCCGATCCGGGTCGTGGACATCGACGATCCCGAATATGCCGGGCCGGGGGAGCCGATCGGCGAGATGCGCTACGAGGCATTGCTGGAGATGGGCGATGAAGCGTCCGGCTTTGCCTGGCCGGCGGATGAATGGCAGTCGCTCTGCCTGAACTACACCTCTGGCACGACCGGCCGCCCCAAGGGAGTGCTGTACCACCATCGCGGCGCCTATCTGAATGCCATGGGCAACGCCCTGGCCTGCGACATGCGCCAGCATGCCGTGTACCTCTGGACCTTGCCCATGTTTCATTGCAACGGCTGGAGTTTCCCCTGGACCATTGCCCTGTTGGCGGGCACCAACGTCTGCCTGCGGCGGGTCGAGGCCGGCGCCATATTCGACGCCATCCAGTCGCATGGAGTCGATTACTTCTGTGCCGCGCCGGTCGTGCTGAGCATGCTCATCAACAGCCAGCCGGGCGTGAAGCGCCGCGCTGCGCGACCCGTGCAAGTGCTGACTGGCGGCTCCGCGCCGCCGGCCGCCGTCATCGCTGCGATGGATGAGCTGGGCATAGACGTCACGCATCTGTACGGCCTGACGGAGAGCTATGGCCCGTCGATCAGCTGCGCATGGCACGAGGCCTGGAACGATCTGCCGCTGGAGGAGCAGGCGGCGCTGAAGGCGCGCATCGGCGTGCGCAAACACACGATGGAACAAGTGCGAGTCCTGGATCCCGCCACTCTGGCGCCGGTGCCGCCAGACGGCGCTACCGTGGGCGAAATCATGATGCGCGGCAACACGCTCATGAAGGGCTACCTGAAGAACCCGCAGGCCACGGCCGACGCCTTCGCTGGCGGCTGGTTCCACACCGGCGACCTGGGCGTGGTGCACCCCGACGGTTATATCCAGATCAAGGATCGCGCCAAGGACATCGTCATCTCCGGAGGTGAGAATATCTCGACGGTCGAGGTGGAGGATGTGTTGTATGCGCATCCCGCGGTGCTGGAAGCGGCTGTGGTGGCGCGGCCCGACGCCAAGTGGGGCGAAACGCCCTGCGCCTTCGTCACGTTCAAGGACGGCTGCGGCGCGACCGCGGACGAACTGACCGGCTTCTGCCGAGCCCGGTTGGCCGGCTTCAAGGTCCCGCGCACGTTTGTTTTCGGACCCTTGCCCAAGACCGCCACGGGAAAAATCCAGAAATACCTGCTGCGCGAACAGGCGCGGCAGCTGTAAATGTGGGGGGCGGCGCGGCGCCTTTCTAAGCGCGCAGCAGCAGGTCCAGCGCTTGCGCGTCGAAGCGCCGCAGGTTGGGAAACACCACGCCCAGGTCATCGCGGCTGGCGCCAAACCAGCCTCCCAGGGCCGCGCCGAGCTGGTCCACGGCCAGGGTGGGCAAGAGGCGTCCGTTGTCCACGAAGCCCGGACCGTTCAAGGCAATCTCGGGGTGGCTGCCGTAGTAGCGTCCGCCCTGGACGGCGCCGCCCAGCACGAAATGATGCGAACCCCAGCCATGGTCCGAGCCGTTGCCGTTGGAGCCCAGGGTGCGGCCGAACTCCGATGCCGTAAACGTGGTGACCTGATCCGCCACGCCCAGCTTCGACAACGCCTGCTGGAATGTCGCCAAGGCCTGGCCCAATTCCTTCAGCAGCGCGGGATGGGTGTCGTTCAGGCCGGCATGGTTGTCATACCCATTCTGCGACACGAAGAACACCTGGCGGCGGGCGCCCAGCGCTTGCCGGGCTGCGATGATGCGGGCGACGATCTTCAGCTGCTGGGCTAGGGGCGAAGAGAAGTCGCCCGGCACGGCCACGTCGGCCAGCGCCGCGCGCAGGCGGGTGTCGGCGTCGATGGACTGGGCGGCGATGCGCGACATCTCGCGTTCCATCAGATGCTCGCGCGGTTGCGTGATCAGTTGGCGCAGCAAGGCCGTGCACGCGCTGGAACCATACATGTCGCGGGTCAGCAGTTCTATCTGCGTGGACCCGTGGATGCCCACGCGGTAGCCAGCGACCTTGCGTCCCGCCAGCAGCACGCTGCTGCCGCCGGCGGTGATCCCGGTAAAGGTACGCTGTGCGTTGGCATTCGCGTACAGATCCGTCAGCCGCCCCGCCCATCCCGATGCGGCCCCTTCCGGCGCCAGCGCCTGCCAATAGGATTGCTGGTCGTTGTGCGAAAACAGCTTGGGCGGCAAGGGCACGCGCGCACCGATGTATTCCTGTTTGGACGTGGGCGCCACCAGGGGGCCGATGTTCAGCAGCACCGCCATGTCGCCGCTTTCGTACAAGGGCTTGAGCGGCGCCAGCGAGGGCGCAAGCGCGAATTGAGCGCCGCCGGGCGCGGGCGCTTTCCCGCGCAGGGCGGTGGTTTGAAGAGCGTCGCGCGGCAAGGCGATATCGCTGCGCGCCTGGGCATATGCCTTGTATGCGGCGGCGTCATAAGGCACCAGCGAGTTGTAGGGATCGTTGCCGCCATACAGAAAAACGCAGACCAACGCCTTGTAGGTAGCGGCCGGGGCGGACTGTGCCGCCGCCGCGCCCAAGGCGGCCAGGTTCAGCGCCAGCGGCGCGCCAGCCCCCGTGGCTCCCAGCGCGCAGGCGCGCAGCAGGAATTCGCGGCGGCGGGCGGATGCGTCGTGGCGGGAGTTCGTCATTTCTGCACCAGGTATTCGGGGCTGGCGGCCACCAGCATGATCGCGGCGCGCACCCGGTCTCGCGGGCGGCCCGCAGGTATCGTGGCCACGGCGCGGGCGATGGCGTCGGCGGTCTCGGCGGAATAGGCGTCGCCGGCCAGCAGCAGCACGATCCGTGCCACCAGCGCGGCAGGGTCCGGCGCCAGCGCGATCTCGGCGGCATAAGGCGTTTGCAAGTCTTCCCAGCCCCGGTCCACGTAGATGGCCAGGAAATTCAGGTAACCAGCGATGCTGGTTTCGTCGGTGATCTGCAGTTCCGGCGCCACCAGGTGCTGGCGCGCCAGCTCGGTCACTGGCGGCACGTAGCGCGGCCGGAAGAAATTGAAGACGGTCGCCGACCGCATCGGGCTCTGGGCCAGCCGGATCGTATTGTCGGTGGTGTCCGGCATGGCCCAGGCGCCCGTGTTGGAGGTGGCGCCGAAGGCTCGCGCCCAGGCCGCAAAGCGCACGATGGGTTCGCGCACTTTGCCCCAGCCGGGGGCCGCCAGGTCGGGGTTGCGCGCTTCCGGGTCCAGCAGAATGGCGCGCACTACCGCCTTCAGGTTTCCCCGCGTGCCGGCGCCGTCGTCGTTGAAGGCCGCGGATACCCGGGCGACATAGGCGCGGCTGGGGTTGCTGGTCACCAGCCGCTGGATGAGTTGCGTGCCGATGAATGGCCCTACGTTGGGATGGGCGCAAATCACCTCCATGGCGCGCTTGAGCGACAGGTGGCCGTCGGTGCCTGCCGGCACCACCGCGCCCAGGAAGCGCTTTTCGGCCAGCGAGTGCAACGCGTTGTTCAGGGCCATGGGGCGGCGGTGGAATTCCACATCGGTTTCCGGACCATTGATATCCCAACCGGTAAAGACCTTGGCCAGCCCTTGCACGTCCGCATTGGAATAGGTTTCCACGGGTGCGCCATCGACCATTCTTATGGTGCCGTCCGGTTCCAGTTCCAGCAGGCCGATGCTGAACAATTGCATGACCTCGCGCGCATAGTTCTCGTCGGGATGGCGGCCGGTCTTGGGATCTTCCTTGCGATTGCCGCGATAGGTCAGCATGCATCCCATCGACAGGTTGCGGGTGACGGCCGTCAGCAGCTGCTGGTAATTGCCCAGGGCATGCTCGGCCAGCAGGTCCATGAAGCCCGCCGCGCCGAATAGGGGCCAGGACGCTGTGATGGACGACACGCCCACCACGAAGATCTCCGACAGCGCGAACGCCACCCGCGTGCGCACCTGGTCCGGCGCCGAGATGAACTTGCGCCACAGCGTGGACTCCAGCGGCGCGTTGATACCATTGCCTTTGAATTCTTCGGTGTTCTTGCCTTGCTGGAGCAGCCAGTCGAAATGGGTCTGCGAGGCAGGCATCGCCAGTTGCGCGTCCAGCCAGGCCGCGTAGCCGTCGCGCACGACCGCGTCGATGTCCGCGGGCGTGGGGCCGAACGTGGCCTGCGCCAGGAAGCGCGAAGCTTGGCCCGGGGTGGGTTTTGCGTGGGAGATCTCGGCGGACTGCGGCGCAGCCGCTGACGGCGTAGCGGACATGCGCGGCACCTCGTCGAATGCGAAAACCTACGGTACTGAAGCCCCGGGCGGGCTTCAATACCGTCATTCGGACGAGAGACTAGTCCTAAAGCATGAGTTTCAGACCGAACGCGTGATGCCGCCGTCGATGCGGATGTTCTGGCCCGTGATGTAGGAAGAGGCGTCGGATGCCAGGAAGGCGATCAGGTCCGCGACCTCTTCCGCAGTGCCGTACCGGCCCATTGGGATGCGCACGCGGCGGTCTTCCTTTTCGGGCAGGCTGTCGATAAAGCCCGGCAGCACGTTGTTCATCCGCACATTGTGTTCCGCGTATTCGTCCGCGAACACCTTGGTGAAGGCGGCCAGCCCGGCGCGGAACACGCCCGACGTGGGAAACAGGGCCTCCGGCTCGAAGGTGGCATAGGTCGAGATATTGACGATGGCGCCGGACTTCTGGCGCTTCATCACGGGGGCGACCAGGCGGGCGATGCGCACCACGTTCAGCAGGTAGAACTCCATGCCCAGGTGCCAGTCCTCGTCGCTGATCTCCAGCAGCGGACCCTTGGGGCCGTGGCCGGCGCTGTTGACCACGGCGTCGATCCTGCCCCATTTCTGGAGGGTCGCATCCACCAGCCGCGCCAGATCCTCGGGCGACCGGTTGGATCCCGTGATGCCCAGACCGTCCAGTTCCCGGGCCAGGGCTTCGCCCTTGCCGGAGGAAGACAGTATGGCTACGCGCCAACCGTCAGCCGCCAGTTTGCGCGCCGCCGCCGCGCCCATGCCGCTGCCGCCGGCGGTGACGATCGCCACTTTTTCCGTGCTCATGCTCACTCCTGGTCTCGAATTATTGGGGAGCGGCCATTGTAGAAGCGGGAGCGACCCGCCACACCACATTGCCCACGTCGTCGGCCGTCAGCAAGCCGCCCTGGCGGTCGATCGCCACGCCTACCGGGCGTCCCTGGGCCTCGCCGCTTTCGTTCAGAAATCCCGTCAGCACGTCGCGCGCCGGTCCGTCGGGCTTGCCGTCGCGAAAGGGCACGAAGATGACCTTGTAGCCGCTGCGCGGATCGCGGTTCCATGAACCATGCTGGCCCACGAACATGCCGTTTGTGTAGGGTGCCGGCAGGCGGGATCCTCCCGACCAGGCCAGCCCCAGCGAGGCGGTGTGCGGACCCAGCGCGTAGTCGGGCACGATGGCGCGAGCCACCAGGTCCGGACGCGGCGGCTGGACCCGGGTGTCGACGTGCTGGCCGAAGTAGCTGTATGGCCAGCCGTAAAAGCCGCCGTCCTGTACCGAGGTCATATAGTCGGGCACCAGGTCGCTGCCCAGTTCGTCGCGCTCGTTGACAGCGGTCCACAGCGTCTTGCCGTCCGGGCCCCAGGCCATGCCCACCGGATTGCGCAAACCGGTGGCATACAGGCGCTTGTCGCCGCTGGCGACGTCGATCTCCCAGATGGCCGCGCGGCCTGCTTCGATGTCCATGCCGTTTTCACCGACGTTGCTGTTCGAGCCGACGGATACGTACAGCCTGCTGCCGTCCGGGCTGGCCAGCAGGTTCTTGGTCCAGTGGTGGTTAAGGCCCGCTGGCAGGTCCGTGACCTTCACGCCCGCGGCGCTGATCCGCTGCTGCCCGGTTTCGTACGGAAATCGGACCACGGCATCGGCATTGGCCACGTACAGCTGATTGCCGATCAAGGCCATGCCGAATGGGGAGTTCAGGCCTTCGAGCAGCACGCTGCGCACGTCGGCGACGCCGTCGCTGTCCGTATCGCGCAACAGGGTGATGCGGTTCGCGCTGGGGGTCCTGGCGCCGGCGCGCTTCATCACCAGGCCTGCGACCCAGGCCTTGAAGCCGCCGGAGGCCGATTCGGGTTTGGGCGGCGCATTGGTCTCGGCCACGAGCACGTCGCCGTTGGGCAGCACGTACAGCCAGCGCGGATGATCCAGGCCGCTGGCGAATTCCGTCACCGCCATGCCGCTGGCGGCCACGGGATGCGCGCCCGCAGGCCAGCCTACGGCCTTGGCTGTCTTTACGGTCGGAATCGTCGTGGGGTTGGGGGCGGGCAACTGTGGCGATGGGCCCATGCCGGCCTCGACCGGCAGGGTCGCCATTTCGCCGCAGGCGTTGAGGGTGGCGGCAGCCAGCGCTGCCGCCAGCAGTAGGCGTGGAGTGGGCATGATGCATGCTCCGGGGGCGGTGAGGCCCATCATACGCTTGGACTTACGCAGCCCCGGCGCGGTCAACGCATCTCGAATGCTTCCTGATGCCAGCGCACGGACTGGACGCCCAGCTTGCGCAGGCCGCGCCTGAGCGCGTCCGACAGGCCGGCGGGTCCGCAGAACCAGACGTCGGCGACGTGGCCCGCGGCCACCGCGCCCTGTGCCAGCGTACCCGCCGTCAGCGTGTCGCCGTCGCGCGCGCTGTGGACGGTGAGCGTCACGCCGTCCAGCGCAGCGCAGCGTTCCTTGAGCAGCGGCACGAACGGATCGGTCGAGGCGTCGCGCACGCAGTAATGCAGCCACACGCGCGGCGTCGGGGCCTGTCCGTCCTGCAAGGCCTCCAGCCACGCGAGAAACGGCGTAACGCCGATCCCGCCCGCGACCCAGACCTGGGCCTGGGACGTTGCGCCCGCGTCCGGCGTCAACTGAAAGCGCCCGTAGGGGCCCTCGACGCCGACCGGCTGGCCGATGCGCAGCGTGCGCGCCAGCTTGCGGGTGTAGTCGCCCAGCGCCTTGATCTGGAACGTGACGCGGCGCTCGCCCTGATGCGGGGCGCTGGCGATGGTATAGGGATGGGCGCCTTCCTTGCGGTCAAAAGTGACGAAGGCGAACTGTCCCGCCTGATGCCCGCGCCAGTTGCCGTCGAGTTCGCAGCTGACCTCCAGGATGCCGCCTGGCTGGTGAGTCAGCGACACGATCCTGCCTTGCGCGCGGCGGCCGCTGCCCACGCGTCCCAAGAGCGCCATCAGTGCGGCATACAAACCGGCGGACAACAGCGGAATCAGCAGCAGGCCCGCGGGACCGCTCCAGTAGCGCGCGGGAGCCAGCGCCGCCGTGTGGAACACCAGCGCCAGGAACAGCACAGGCATGGCGCGGTGCAGGAGACGCCATCCCCGGTAGGGAAAGCGCCGCCACAACGTGATTGCCAGCATCGCGAGCAGCAGGTAGATCGACCATTCGCCCAGGTCCTTGGCCAGGCCGCGGGAGCTTTCAAAGAGCGGCAGTACGACGTCGCGGGCGGGGCGGTTGGCCGCGTCCGCCAGGCTTTTCAACGGGCCGCTGGCCAGCTTCAGCAACCAATGCATGGCGCCGGCTGACACAGCGAGGATGCCGGCCCATTTATGCAGCCGGTAGATCTTGTCCATGCCGCCCAGGGGGCGTTCCAGCCACGCGGGCCGCAGCGCCAGCAGCATGATCAATGCCATCAGTCCGATGGACCAGACGCCGGTGAGGTAGAGGCCTTGCTGGCGCGCCACCCAGTACCAGGCGCCTACGCCTGGCGGCTGCAGGATGAACGCGTCCAGGCCCCAGGCCAGGGTGAGGACGAGCAAAAAGCCGCCTAGGGCGGCGCCGGTTCCTATCGGTTTCATGATGGTATCCGTGTCGGGCGCCCGGCCCGCCGGATGCGGGCGGAGCGTGGGAAGGCGCGTGCGCGCCGGCGCTTCAGTCCTTGATGCGGCTGCGCAGGACGGCGCCGCTCTGGGCGTCCACCCGCAGCTTCACGCGCTGGCCTTGCGCGTTGTCGGCCTTGACGTCGTAGCGGCCGTGCTCGAGCTCGATCTCGGTGATGTTGCGATAGCCTGCGGCGGTCAGCGTGTCGTAGATCTGGCGCACGGTCAGCGTCGCGCTGGCGGGGGCCGTGGCGGCGGGCTGGGCCGGCGCCGGGGCGGGCGTCTGGGCGTGCACGGCGGCGGCGCCGGTCAGGGTGGCGGCGCCAAGCGCCAGGGCGGCCAGGGTGTTGCGGATTGCGGTCATGGAATGGCTCCTAGGTTGTTGCGGGTTGCCGGAATGGCGACCATGACCGCATTATTCGGGTGTGCGGATGAACCAATTCTGAAGCTGCCGTTCACGTGCCGTTCATTTTTCCGGCGCTATAACTGGGCGGGCAATCGCCTCTTTTGGCGGACCCTGAATGCGAAAGAAACCATGATCCCTGGAACCCGTACCCGAATCTGGCTGTCTTGCGGCGCGCTGATGCTGGCGCTGGCCGCGGGCCCCAGCGCGGGCCTCGCGGACGAAAGCGACCACGAACAGGCGCGCCAGGCGCTGCAGGCGGGCAAGGTCCTGCCCCTGCGCTCGGTGCTCGACATCGTCGAGCGCGACTATCCTGGGCAGGTGGTCAAGGTCGAATTCGAGGAAGACGATGGCGAATTCATCTACGAGATCCGGCTGCTGCAAAACGGCGGCCGCCTGGTCAAGCTGAAGATCGATGCACGCGACGGCAAGGTGTTGGGCGTGAAGGGCCGCGACATCCAATTCCGGGACAAGCACTGATGCGCATACTGGTGGTCGAAGACGAACCCACGCTGGCCGCGCAGCTGGCCGATGCCTTGCGCCAGGCGGGCTACACGGTGGATACCGCGGCGGACGGCGGCACGGCGCAATACATGGGTGCGGTCGAGGCCTACGACGTCGTCGTGCTGGATCTGGGCCTGCCGGTCATGGACGGCCTGACGGTGCTCAAGCAATGGCGCGCCGGCGGTCAGGGCATGCCGGTGTTGATCCTGACGGCGCGCGACAACTGGCATGAGAAGGTCGCCGGCATCGACGCCGGCGCCGACGATTACCTGACCAAGCCCTTCCACATGGAAGAGCTGCTGGCGCGGGTGCGGGCGCTGCTGCGCCGCTCCAGCAACCACGCCAGCGCGCAGTGGCGCTGCGGATCGCTGATGCTGGACACGCGACTGGCCAAGGTCACGGTCGACGGCCAGGCGCTGTCCCTGACCAGCCACGAATTCAAGGTGCTGGCCGTCTTGATGCAGCGCGCGGGCGAAGTCATTTCGCGCAGCGAACTGACGGAGCACGTCTACGCCCAGGACCATGACCGCGATTCCAACACCATCGATGTGTTCATCGCGCGGTTGCGCAAGAAACTGCCGCCCGACACCATCGAAACCGTGCGCGGCCTGGGCTACCGCCTGGCATGCGCCGCATGATGGCCGGACGCGCGCGCGCGCCGGGCTCGCTGCGCTGGCGTCTGTTGGCCGGTACGCTGGCCTGGATCCTGATCACGGTAGTGCTGGCCGGGTGGGGCCTGGCCAGCCTGTTCCGCCAGCACATCACCGAACAGTTGCGCGCCGAACTGACCCTGCACCTGAATCAGCTCACGGCCGCCGTGAACACCGGTCCGGACGGCCGCCTCGTCGTGTCGCCGCCTTTGAGCGATCCGCGCCTGGAGCAGCCGCTATCGGGCCTGTACTGGCAGATCGACCGGCTCGATGAACAGGGCCGCCCGGCAGCCGTGGGCGCGGCGCGCTCGCGTTCTCTTTGGGACCAGGTGCTGGAGATTCCCGCGGCGGACAGCGCCGACGGCATCTACGACATCGCGGGTCCGGAAAAACACCGCCTGACGGCACTGACGCGCACGCTCGAGCCCGCAGAGACCGAGGCTTCGCCGCTGCGCCTGATCGTGGCCGCCGACAGTCAGGTGCTCGCCGAGCCCATCGGCCGCTTCAACCATATGCTGCTGATTTCGCTGGGCGCGCTGGCGGCAGGACTGACGGTGGCCGCGGTGGTGCAGGTGGTGGTCGGGCTGCGGCCTCTGGCAAGGCTCAGGCGTCAGCTGGCCACCCAGCACGGGGGCGCCAGCACGCGTATAGAAGGCCGCTTTCCCAGCGAAATCCAGCCCCTGGTGGATGATTTCAACCGTGTCCTGGATGTCAACGCCGACATGGTCCAACGCGCACGCACGCAGGCCGGAAACCTGGCCCATGCGGTAAAGACGCCACTGACGATCCTCGGCAATGCCGCGGCGCGCGAAGAGGGGCCGCTGGCGGCGCTGGTGCAGGAACAGGTTGGCGTGGCGCGCCGCCAGATCGACTATCACCTGGCGCGCGCCCGCGCCGCCGCGGCCTCCGGCGCGGCCGACAGCCGCACCCCATTGCGCAAACCCATCGAAGGGCTGCTGCGCGTCATGCAGCGCTTGTATGCGCAGCGCGGATTGCTGCTGGAAATGCCCGCGTTTGCCGAGGGCCTGGTGTTCCGTGGCGAAGAGCAGGATCTGCAGGAGATGGTCGGCAATCTGTTGGATAACGCCTGCAAATGGGCGGAACGCCAGGTGCAGGTCACGGCGCTTGCGACCGGCGCCGGCCAGTTGCTCATCCAGATCGACGACGATGGTCCCGGCATTGCCGACGAGGAGCGCGAGCTCATCTTCCTGCGTGGTGTGCGCATGGATGAACAGCGCCCGGGATCGGGCCTGGGGCTGGACATCGTGCGCGACCTGGCCAGCACTTACGGCGGGCAGGTGAGAGCGGAGCGATCCCCGCTGGGCGGCTTGAGAGTGTGCTTGTGGCTGCCGGCCGCTTGAGGCCGGCGCCCAGGCTCACTTGACCAGCGTGACGGGTACCTCGGCCAGTTGCAGCACCTGGTTGGCCACCGAGCCGATCAGGATGTTCGTCAGCGAGCCGTTGCCGCGCGTGCCCATGACGATGCGGGCGCAGCCATGGTCTTGCGCGTAGCCGGCGATTTCCGTCGCCACGTGGCCGAATTCGACATGGCTGGTGTAATCGGTGCCGGTCACGTCCAGCAGCTTGCGCGCCTCGTCCGTGGCTTCCTGGCCTTCGCGCAGGTAGAACTCGTCGATCATGTCCTGCGTGATCAGGCGCGACAGGCCCGCGCGGCCCTGCACGGGAGTCTGGATGTTAAGCAGGTGGACGCGCGCGGAACCGGCGCCTTGGGCAAGCTGGCGGGCATACAGGACGGCGCGGTTGGCGTTGTCGGAGCCGTCTACGGGGACCAGGATGTTCAGCATGGATGCTCCTTGACGGTTACTTGACCAGGGTGACGGGCAGCTCCGTCAAGTGCAGCACGCGGGTGGCGACGGACCCGAGGAACCAGGACGACACCGAGCCCAGCCCGCGCGAACCCATGTAGATCTCGTCGGCGCCGGATTCGTCGGCGACGCGCACGATGGTCTCCGCCGCCGCGCCCACTTCCACGCGCGCCTGGAAGGGCACGCCCGCCCGGGTCAGCAGGTCGCTGGCGGCTTGCAGCGCGTTGCGCCCCTCTTCTTCGTGATAGGCGTCGATTTCGGCTTGCGACAAGCCGCGGCCGATCTTGCCTGCCTTCAGGGGGATCTGGACGGTAAGCAGCTCCACGCGTTCGACCGGGTCGTAGTCGCGGGCGTCGAGCAAGGCTTGGACCGCATGGACGGCCGGCTGCGAGCCGTCCACGGGGATCAGGATGCGTTTCATGAGCGTCTCCTTGTGCGCGCCGCGGGCGGCGTTGTCGTTCACTGTATCCGAATTATTGGCCGAATCCGACAGGCGCGGAATGCGCGGGATCAAACCGGGCGCATTCAGCGCCAGCGCGGCTCCAGCGTGTGCGCTGCAAGCGCCTGTCCCAGGAGGCGGCTCGCCAGCGTGCCCAGGGAATCCGCCGCGCCGCTGGTTTCCAGGCGCAGTGCGCCCGGTCCCGAGGCGCGCAGCAGGCCGCGTTCCTGTAACTGGTGACGCAGCCGGCGCGCGACGGGCGCGCCGGTTTCCAGCAGCGGCACGCCGGGGCCGGCGGCTGCCTGGATTGCCTCGCGCAGGAAGGGAAAATGCGTGCAGCCCAGCACCAGCACGTCGGCGCCAGCTTCGCGCAGCTCCGCCACGGGGGCGCGCACCGCGGCCTCGGCCTCGGGGCCGCCGAGCACGCCTTGCTCCACCAGCCGCACCCACTCGGGGCAGGGCTTGAACAGGATGCGGACTTCGGGCGCCTCGCGCTGGACCAGCGAAGCGAACTTTGGGCTGGCCAAGGTGCCGGTGGTGGCGAAAACGCCCACCACGCCGGTGCTGGTCAGGTGCGCCGCGGGCTTGATGGCGGGCTCCACGCCGATGATGACCAATCCTGGGTGGCGCTGGCGCAGCTGGGCGATGGCGGCCGCCGTCGCGGTGTTGCAGGCCACCACCATGGCCTTGGCCTGGCGCGACACGAAGTAGTCGGCCAGCATGCTGGCGCGCTGCTCGACATACTCCTGCGTCTTTTCGCCGTAGGGCACGTGGGCCGAATCGGCCACGTACAGCAGGGATTCGTGGGGCAGGGCGTCGCGGATGGCGCGCAGCACGCTCAGGCCGCCGACGCCGGAGTCGTATATGCCTATGGGTGAATCTGAAAACATGGCTGCAATGCGGAGTGCGGGTGCCGGGCAGTGTAGCGCCGCGCGTTCAGGCCAGGGATTCCTCCCGCTGCCGGCGCGCCTCGTCGATCAGCTTGCGGGCGGCGCCGGACAGGGATTCGTCGCGCCAGATCAGGTTCAGCGGCGCGCGCAGTTCCGCGGGCTGGGCCAGGTTGACGTAGACCACCCCCTCGATGTTCACGCGGCGCAGCGACGCGGGCACCAGCGACACGCCCAGGCCCGCCGCCACGAGGCTGAGGGTGGACAGCATGCGCGGCGCTTCCTGGGCCACGCGGGGGCTGAAGCCGGCGGCGCCGCAGGCGGCGATGATGGCGTCGTACAGGCCGGGGCCGCTGTGGCGGCGGTAGAGAATCAGGGATTCCTCGGCCAGCTCGGACAACGCGATGCGCTTGCGCGACCGACCCTTTACGGCAGGGTGGTCGGCGGGAAAAGCAGCCAGCATCGGTTCTTCCAGCACGGTCTCCACCACCACGCCGGGCCCCAGCCCGTAGGGGCCGCGGATGAAAGCCACGTCCACGCGGCCCGCGCCCACGGCCTCCATCAGTTCGCCCGTGCTGCTTTCCTCCAGCACCAGCCGCACGTTCGGCGCGGCTTCCCGGAAACGGCGGATGACGGATGGCACGAAGGGATGGAAAGCGGCCGATCCTGTGAAGCCGACGGTCAGGCGTCCCGCCTCTCCCTGCGATACGCGCCGCACGCCTTCCACGGCCTGGTCCACCAGGGTCACGATGTTACGCGCATCGTCCAATAGCGCGCGGCCGCTTTCGGTCAGCTCCATGCCGCGCGGCAGGCGGTGAAACAGCGTGACGCCCAATTCCTGTTCCAGCACGCGGATCTGCTGGCTGAGCGGCGGCTGGCGTATGCCCAGCCGGGCGGCGGCCTTGGTCAGATGGGATTCCTCGGCGACGGCCAGGAAGTAGCGCAGCAGCCTGAGATCGACGGATGCCATATTTAACCGATATGAATATATAGATAGTCATATATTAGACATTATCCGAACCGAAGAGTAGGCTGCAATCTCGTTGGTTTCCCCATATTCCACCCCGCGCCCTTCCCCCGGCGCCGGCATAAAAATGATGAACGCAGCACCTTCCATCCCTGAGGCCGAACTTCGGCCCGCGCCCACTTGCGGGCAACTGTTCTACGGATTTCTCATGCTGGGCCTGACGGCCTTCGGCGGCGCCCTGCCACTGGCGCGGCGTATGGTCGTCGAAAAGCACCGCTGGCTCAGCGGCGCCGAATTCACCGATCTGCTGGGCCTGTGCCAGTTCCTGCCCGGCGGCAACATCATCAACCTGTCGGTGGCGCTGGGCATGAAATTCCGCGGTCCGCGAGGAGCCTTTGCGGCGTTGATGGGGCTGATCCTGGCGCCGTCCGCCATCGTGGTGTTGCTGGGCATGGTGTACGACCGTTTCCAGAACGACCCGCATATCCAGCACCTGTTCGCCGGACTGGCGGCGGCCGCCGCGGGCCTGCTGATCTCGATGGCGGTGAAGATCGGGCTGCCGGTCATCAAGCGGCGGGACTGGCTGGCCGGCGTGGTGGCTACCGCCTGTTTCATCGCTATCGCCGTGCTGCGCATTCCTCTCTTGCCCACCATGGCGGTGCTGACGCCACTGAGCATTCTGATGGTCTGGAGGCAACGTCGATGATCCACACACTGATCGCCCTGGCCCTGATCTTCTCTGAACTGTCCGTGCTGGCGTTTGGCGGCGGCAACACCATCCTGCCCGAGATGCAGCGCCAGGTGGTGGAGGTGCACGGCTGGATGAGCGCGGCGGACTTTTCCGCGTTGTTCGCCTTGGGACAGGCCGCGCCGGGACCCAATCTGATGGTGGTCACGCTGGTCGGCTGGCATG
Organism: Achromobacter sp. D10; assembly: GCF_035282245.1. Classification (NCBI taxonomy): domain Bacteria; kingdom Pseudomonadati; phylum Pseudomonadota; class Betaproteobacteria; order Burkholderiales; family Alcaligenaceae; genus Achromobacter; species Achromobacter sp. D10. The sequence goes on along the minus strand of NZ_JAYJLE010000015.1, from coordinate 66,245 downwards.
TGGCGGGCGGGCTGGGCATGTTGGTCACCACCATCGCCAAGTTCGGTCCGTCCTCCCTCATCACCGTGATCGCCCTGGGACTGTGGGAACGCTTCAAGGACCGCCCGTGGCGCGGAGTCATACAGGCAGGCATCTTTCCCATGACGGTGGGGCTAGTGGCGGCCAGCGCGGCGCTCATTACCGAGGCCTCGGTGCATACCTGGCTGCTGGGCGCCATCACTGCAGTGGTGGCGCTGCTGGGCAGCGGCACCCGCATCCACCCGTTGTGGCTGCTGTTCGGCGGTGCACTGGTCGGTTTGCTCGGCATCGGTTAGCGTTAGCGTCAACGGGCCCCACGGGGTCTGCTTACGCCAAGGAGCGCCGCATGCCGCCGGTCAAGGATTTCGAGCCCGAGGACGATTCCGCTTCCGGCGCCGCGCTGCCGTTCTTCCATGCGCATCGCCGGCTCGTCGCTTGCGCCGGCTTGCTTCTGGCCACGGCAGGCGGCCTGTACGCCCTGGGCGTGCCGTGGGTGCTGGCGCTATTGCTGGGATTCGATGCGGGGGCGCTGGTTTTCCTGCTGATGACGGCCAGGGTTTTCGGCCGGACCAGCGCGGCGGCGATGCGCCGGCACGCCCAGCAGCAGGACGTGGGCCGCACCGGCGTGCTGTGGAGCAGCGTGGCGCTGTCCTGCATGGTCATGATGGCCTTGTGGGTGGAGCTGCAAGGCGAGGGCGGGGTGAGCAGCGTGCTCGCCATGCTGGCCGCCGCCGCGACCATCATCCTGTCCTGGCTCTACATGAACATGATCTTCGCGTTGCACTATGCGCACGGCTACTACGGCCATGGCAACGCCATGCACAAGGGCCTGGACTTCCCGGGCACTGACGAACCCGATTACTGGGATTTCGCCTATTTCGCGCTGGTGCTGGGTATGACGTTCCAGGTGTCGGACGTGCAGATCGTGAACCGGCGCGTGCGTCGCACCGCGCTGACGCACAGCGTCATCGCCTTTTTCTTCAACGTCTTCATCATCGCGATCAGCGTAAACGTGGCGGCCGGCCGGGCCTAGCATCTAGCCCGGCCGGGCCGCGTCAGGTCGGGCCGCGTCAGGTCGGGCCGCGTCAGGCCGGGCCGCGTCAGGCCGCGCCCAGGCGCCACAGGGATGTGACTTCCTTCGAGCGGGCCGCGTGCAACGGATCGCTCGCGTCTTGCGCGCGGCCATGCGTGGGATGCGTGTCGATGCGTTCGATGACGCGCAGGCCGGCCTGGCTGATCATTTCCTGCAGCGCTTCGCGGCTGCGCAGGCCCAGGTGCTCGGCCAGGTCCGACAGGATCAGCCAGCCTTCGCCGTTGGGCGTCAGGTGCGCCGTCAGGCCATTGAGGAATCCGCGCAGCATGCGGCTGTCGGGATCATAGACCGCATGTTCCACGGGCGAACTGGGGCGGGCGGGCAACCACGGCGGATTGCAGACGATCAGCGACACCCGGCCTTCGGGGAAGAGGTCCGCCTGAACGACCTCGACCTGCTTGGACAGGCCCAGCCGTTCCAGGTTTTCCCGGGCGCAGGCCAAGGCGCGGGGATCCATGTCGGTGGCGATGACACGCTTGCCGCCGCGGCGCGCAATCACGGCGGCGAGCACGCCCGTGCCTGTGCCGACGTCGAAGGCCACGCTGCCGCGAGGCATCGGGGTGCGCGCCACCAGATCTATGTATTCGCCGCGCAGCGGCGAAAACACGCCGTAGTGCGGATGGATGCGGGCATTCAGGGCGGGGATTTCCACGCCTTTCTTGCGCCATTCGAAGGCGCCGATCAGGCCCAGCAACTCGCGCAGCGATGCGACATAGGGTTCGGCGGCCGGGCCATGGGCCTCTTCGCAGGCCTGCCGGGCGTCCGGTGCGCGGCGCAGCGGAATGCCATGGCCGGCGTCGAACGGAATGAGCAGCATGCCCAGGATACGCGCGCGCTGCGACTGGATCTGGCGGTGCTGGTTAAAGGCGTCCAGCAGGGTATCCACCGGTTTGCGTGGCCGCTTGTCCACGCGCCGGGTCATGGCCTGCAGCAGTTGCCGCGCATTCTGGAAATCCCCGCGCCATAGCAGGCCGACGCCTTCGCAGGCCTGGCGGTAAGCCATGTCGGCGGTCAGGGTGTCATCCGCGACCACTACGCGCTTGGGCGGCGCGGCGCCCGATTCCGAGCGCCAGCGGGCAGAGTGCGGGGTCTGGTTTTCTTCCCAGCGGATTTCGGGGACGGTCAACGTGTCGCTCCAGCAAGGCGGGGCGCGCAGGGCAGGGTGTTCATGGGGAAAGACAAAAAGAAGGGGCGGGCTGCCAATGTAGCAGCTTCGCGCCCCAACCGCGGCAGGCTGCGCCGGGCTAGGCCACCCGGGCTAGCGGGGTGAGGCGCTGGCGGTTCTGCGTAACCGCTTCCAGCACCAGCGGGTGCAGGCGTTCGTCTGTGGCGTTGCCGTCGGGATGCCGTTCCAGGAAACCCAGCAACTCATTGCGCATGCGGGGTTCCCAGAATTTGTGGATATGGTTGGCCACGCCTTCCAGCGCTTCCTGCCGGTCGGGCATGGCTTCGAAGAATTGGCCGATGCGGTTGGCCATGCGGATCAGGTTGCCGATTTCCATGCGTGCGTGAGGTCCGGTTCAGGAGATGATGCGTTGGGGGTGTGAATACAGCGTGGCGTCTTCGCCGCGCAGAAAGCCCAGCAGGCTGACGTTGGCCTGGTGGGCAAGACGGATGGCGAGCGCCGTGGGCGCGGAAACGGACGCCAGCACCGCGACGCCCGCAGCCGCGGTCTTCTGCACCATCTCGAAGCTGGCGCGGCTGGACACCACCACAATGCCATCACCGGCATGCATGGCCTGGCGCGCCAGGGCCCCCACAAGCTTGTCCAGCGCATTGTGCCGGCCCACGTCCTCGCGCACCAACGCCACCGCGCCATCCGCGCCGGCCCAGCCCGCGGCATGGGTCGCGCCGGTGATGTCGTGCAGTGCCTGGCGGGCGCGCATGTCGCGCATGGCGGCCAGCACGGCCTGGATGCGCACCGGCGCCCCGTTGGTGACCGGCGCCACCGGCCGCAGCACCTCAGGCAGTGTTTCCACGCCGCACAGCCCGCAACCCGTGCGGCCTGCCATCGCCCGTCGGCGGGACTTCAGCCGCACTTCGCAGGCGGTGGAGATTTCCAGCTGCACGACGATGCCGTCGCATTGCGGCAGCAGGTCGATACCACGCACGTCGCTGACGCTGTCGATGATGCCTTCGGACAGCGAGAAGCCCACGGCAAAATCCTCCAGGTCGGCGGGCGTGGCCAGCATGGTGGCGTGGCTGATGCCATTGAACTCCAGCGCCACCGGCGTTTCCTCGGCCACGGAGTCGCTTTCGGCGCCCGGCAACAGGACTCCGCCCCGCACGCGCGAGACCTGGACCTGCGTGCAGTCGGGGCGGGAAGTCGGTGGCGTGGGCATGAAGGCGTCCTGGCGGTTCGGGCTGGCGGTTATTTCCCGGCCAGCGCCGTCTCGCCTTCACGCGAACGCTCGTGCAGCAGCTTTTGCTGGATGTCCGCAAAGCGCGACCACTGGCGTTGCCACTCCGAAGGCTGCGACACGCGCGTGACCTGCACGGCCGTCACCTTGTACTCGGGGCAATTGGTGGCCCAGTCGGAGCTGTCGGTAGTGACGACGTTGGCGCCGGACTCGGGGAAATGGAAGGTTGTGTATACCACGCCCGGCTGCACCCTGTCGGTCAGCGTGGCCCGCAGCACGGTCTCGCCGGCGCGGCTCTGGATGCCGACCCAGTCGCCTTCCTTCACGCCGCGGTCCTCGGCGTCCTGTGGATGCAGTTCAAGTACGTCCTCGCCATGCCACATGACGTTGGGCGTGCGCCGGGTCTGCGCGCCCACGTTGTATTGCGACAGGATGCGGCCCGTGGTCAGCAGCAGCGGGAAACGGCGCGTGCTGCGTTCGTCCGTGGGCACGTACTTGGTGATCATGAACTTGCCCTTGCCGCGCACGAACTCGTCGATGTGCATGATGGGGGTGCCGTCTGGCGCTTCGTCGTTGCAGGGCCATTGCAGGCTGCCCAGCTTGTCCAGTTTTTCGTAGGTGACGCCGGCGAACGTCGGGGTCAGGCGCGCGATCTCGGCCATGATCTCGCTGGGATGCTTGTAGTCCATGGGATAGCCCAGCGCATTGGACAGCGCCACGGTCACTTCCCAGTCGGACTTGCCGTTCTTGGGCTCCATCACCTTGCGCACGCGCGAGATGCGGCGTTCGGCGTTGGTGAAGGTGCCGTCCTTTTCCAGGAACGAAGAACCGGGCAGGAAGACGTGCGCGTACTTTGCCGTCTCGTTCAGGAACAGGTCCTGCACCACGATGCACTCCATGGCCGCCAGCGATGCGGCCACGTGCTGGGTGTTGGGATCCGACTGGACGATGTCTTCGCCCTGGCAGTACAGCCCCTTGAACGAGCCGCCCAGGGCGGCCTCGAACATGTTGGGGATGCGCAGGCCCGGTTCGGGCTGCAGGGTGACGCCCCAGTCCTGTTCGAACTGCGCGCGCACCGCGTTGTCGGAAATGTGGCGGTACCCCGGCAGCTCGTGCGGGAAGGAACCCATGTCGCAGGAACCCTGCACATTGTTCTGGCCGCGCAGCGGATTCACGCCCACGCCTTCGCGGCCGACGTTGCCGGTGGCCATGGCGAGGTTGGCGATGGCCATTACGGTGGTGGAGCCCTGGCTGTGCTCGGTCACGCCCAGGCCGTAGTAGATGGAGCCGTTGCCGCCCGTGGCGTACAGGCGCGCAGCGCCGCGCACGGCCTGAGCCGGCACGCCGGTGATTTCCTCCATGGCTTCCGGGGAGTTCTCCGGCAGCGATACGAAATCGCGCCATTCATTGAAAGCGCGGGTTTCGCAGCGCTCGGCCACGAAGTTCTCGGCAATCAGGCCCTCGGTGGCGATGACGTGCGCCATCGAAGACAGCAGCGCCGTGTTGGTGCCGGGGCGCACTTGCAGGTGGAAGTCGGCCTTGATGTGCGGCGAACTCACCAGCTCGATGCGGCGCGGGTCGATCACGATCAGGCGAGCGCCCTGGCGCAGCCGGCGCTTCAACCGGGAAGCGAACACGGGGTGGCCGCTGCTCGGGTTGGCGCCCATCACGATCACCACGTCGGTGTGCATGACGGAATCGAAGGTCTGCGTTCCGGCGGATTCGCCCAGCGTCTGCTTTAGGCCATAGCCGGTGGGCGAATGGCAGACGCGCGCGCAGGTGTCGACGTTGTTGGTGCCGAAGGCCGCGCGCACCAGCTTTTGCACCAGCCAGGTCTCTTCGTTGGTGCAGCGCGACGACGTGATGCCGCCGACCGCATCGCGGCCGTATTGGGCCTGGATGCGGCGGAATTCGGAGGCCGCATAGTTGATCGCCTCGTCCCAGGACACTTCCTGCCAGGAATCGGTGATGTGCTTGCGGATCATGGGCTTGGTCACGCGTTCCTTGTGCGTCGCGTAACCCCAGGCGAAGCGGCCTTTGACGCAGGAATGGCCGCGGTTGGCTTGCCCGTCCTTCCAGGGCACCATGCGCACCACTTCCTGCCCCTTCATCTCGGCCTTGAAGCCGCAGCCCACGCCGCAGTAGGCGCAGGTGGTCACGACCGAGTGTTCGGCCTGGCCCATCATGATGACGGTCTTTTCCTGCAGGGTGGAGGTCGGACAGGCCTGCACGCAGGCGCCGCAGGACACGCATTCGCTGTCCAGGAAGGGCTGGTCCTGCCCCGGCGATACCCGCGACTCGAAGCCCTTGCCGGAGATCGTCAGGGCGAAGGTGCCTTGGGTTTCCTCGCACGCGCGCACGCAGCGGTTGCAGACGATGCACTTCGACGCGTCATAGGTGAAGTACGGATTGGACTCGTCCTTTTCGCTCTTCAGGTGATTGGCGCCGTCATAGCCGTAACGCACGTTGCGCAGCCCCACCACGCCGGCCATGTCCTGCAGTTCGCAGTCGCCGTTGGCCGGGCAGGTCAGGCAGTCCAGCGGGTGGTCGGAAATGTACAGTTCCATGACGCCGCGCCGCAGGTCGTGCAGCTTGGGCGTTTCGGTATGGACCACCATGCCGTTTTCGGCGGGCGTGGTGCACGAGGCAGGGTAGCCGCGGCGGCCTTCGATCTGCACTAGGCACAGCCGGCAGGAGCCGAAGGGCTCCAGGCTGTCGGTGGCGCACAGCTTGGGAATATTGATGCCGGCCTCGGCGGCCGCGCGCATCAGCGAGGTGCCTTCGGGCACCGTGATTTCCTGGCCGTCTATGGTCAGGGTGACGGTTGCGGCGGACTCGCGCGCCGGCGTGCCCATGTCGCGATCGCGCTTGATGACGGTTTCTAGCATGACGGTCTCGGGTTCAAGCCGCGTGCGCGGCAGAATGGGAGGACTCGATGCCGAAGTCCTGCGGAAAGTGGTTCAGCGCCGACAGCACGGGATAGGGCGCCATGCCGCCCAGGGCGCACAGCGAGCCGCCCAGCATCGTGTCGCACAGGTCGCGTAGCAGGTGCACCTGCTGTTCGCGGCCGGGGCCGCCCGCGACGATCTTGTCTATGGTTTCCACGCCGCGCGTGGAGCCGATTCGGCAAGGCGTGCATTTGCCACAGGATTCGACCGCGCAGAACTCCATCGCGTAGCGCGCCATGCGCGCCATGTCGACGGTGTCGTCGAACGCCACCAGCCCGCCATGGCCCACCATGGCCGATATCTGGATGTATGCCTCGTAGTCCAGTGGCACGTCCCATTGCGATTCGGGCAGGTAGGCGCCCAGCGGGCCGCCCACCTGCACCGCGCGCAGCGGCCGGCCGGAGGCGCTGCCGCCCCCAAAACCGTACAGCAGGTCGCGCAGGCTCAGGCCGAAGGCCTTCTCGACCAGTCCGCCATGCTTCAGGTTGCCGGCCAGCTGGAACGGCAGCGTGCCGTGCGAGCGGCCCACGCCGTAGTCCCGGTAATAGGCCGCGCCCTTGGCCAGGATGATGGGCACGGTAGCCAGCGAAATCACGTTGTTGATCACGGTGGGCTTGCCGAACAGGCCCGAGATCGCGGGCAGGGGCGGTTTGGCGCGGACCACGCCGCGCTTGCCCTCGATGCTTTCCAGCAGGGACGTTTCCTCGCCACAGATATAGGCGCCCGCGCCCTTGCGCACTTCGAGATCGAAGCGGCGGCCGCTGCCGTGCACGTCCTTGCCCAGCCATCCCACGCTGCGCGCCCGCGTGATCGCGGCCTCCAGCGTGGCTATGGCCTGTGGGTACTCGGAGCGCACGTAGATGTAGCCGTAGGTCGCGCCCACCGCCAGGCCGGCGATGGTCATGCCTTCGATCAGCACATAAGGGTCGCCTTCCATCAGCAGGCGATCGGCGAAGGTGCCGGAATCGCCTTCGTCCGCGTTGCAGACGATGTACTTCTGGTCGCCGGGGGTGCCGGCCACCGTCTTCCATTTGATGCCGGTCGGGAATGCCGCGCCGCCGCGGCCGCGCAGGCCCGAGGCGACCATTTCGTCGATGATCTGCCCTGGCTCCATGGCCAGCGCGCGTTGCAGCCCCTGCAAGCCGCCGTGCGCGGCATAGTCCTGCAAGGACAGCGGATCGGTGACGCCGACCCGTGCGAAGGTCAGGCGTTCCTGATGCTTCAGGTAGGGGATTTCTTCGGTCAGGCCCAGGCGCAACGGATGCTCGCCGCCGCTCTGCCAGCCGGCGTCGAACAGCGCGTCCACGTCTTCGGGCTGCACCGGTCCATAGGCAATGCGGCCCTGCGGCGTAACGACTTCGACCATGGGCTCCAGCCACAGCAGGCCACGCGATCCGTTGCGCACGATCTGCACGGACAGCCCGCGGGCGTCGGCTGCGCGCTCGATGTCGCGAGCGACCGTATCCGCGTCCATGGCCAGCGCCGCGGCGTCGCGCGGCACGTAGATGACGATAGGGAGGCTCATGCCTTGGCCTCCAGGGTGCGGGCAAGCAGGCGGTCCAGTTTTTGCGGCGTGACGCGGGCGTGGGGGCGGCCGTCGATCATCACCGCCGGCGACTGCGCGCACAGGCCTAGGCAGTACACCGGTTCCAGCGAAAAGTCGCCGTTCTTGCTGCTGGCGTGGAAGTCGCAGCCCAGTGCGCTGCGGGCATGGGCGGCCAGATGTTCGCCGCCCATGGCCTGGCAGGCTTCGGCGCGGCAGACCTCCAGGGTGTGGCGCGCCGCGGGTTCGCTGCGGAAATGGGGATAGAAGGTGATGACGCCGTGGACCTCGGCGCGGGACAGGTTCAGGGCCTCGGCGATGGTCTGCACCGCCGGGGCCGGAATACAGCCCAGTTCATCCTGGACCGCGTGCAGCACCGGCAGCAGCGGGCCGGGCTGGTCCTTCAGCCGGGCGAGTATGCGGGCCGTGGCCGCGATGGCCGGGGTGTGGGACGCCCGGGCCGCGTCCAGGGCCATCTGGCCGCCGCGCGCGCCGCCGCTGGACGCCAGATCGGATGTTGCCTCGCGCTGGTGCACGTCGGTCTCCTCCTGTGTTGCTGTTGTGGCGGGTGGGAGCTTGCTGTTTATATGTTTTTAAAAACATATAAAAATCCCTCAAGCCGCGTTATTTGTGTACTCTAACGGGGTAATGCACCCTCTTCAATAAGAAATAAATGACATATAAGTTCCGTATCGGCCTGCGGCCGCAATGGACTCTGGGCGGAGATGACGACCCGGCGCCCGTCCCGCTGCAGGACATGCTCGCCCTGCTGTCCGCGATCGACGCCACGGGCAACATCGCGGGCGCTTGCCGCGCCTGCGGACTGTCGTACCGGCATGCCTGGGGGGTGCTGCGCCGTTTCGAGGCCATCTTCGGTACCCAGCTGCTCATCACCAATCGGCGCCAGGGCACGCAGCTGACCCCTTTCGCCCAGCGTTTGCTGTGGGCCAACCGCCGCATCGAGGCGCGCCTGATGCCCACGCTGGACAGCATGGCCTCGGAATTGCAGGAAGAACTGGAGCGCCTGTTGCCCGAAAGCGGCCCGCACCTGCGCTTGCACGCCAGCCACGGTTTCGCCGTGGAATCGCTGATGCAGCATATGGGCAACCGCAAGCCCGGCCTGGAATTGCGTTACCGCACCGCCATCGAGGCGCTGGCCTCGCTGGAGCGGCGCGAATGCGACCTGGCGGGCTTTCAGGTGCCGCTGGGCGATTTCGAAGCGCCCATCATGGAGCGCTACGCCCAATGGCTGCACGCCGACGAGTACATGCTCATCCACCTGGCCGTGCGTAATGCCGGCCTGTTCGTGACCGCGGGCAATCCCAAGCAGATCAGCGGCATGGCGGACCTGGCGCGGCCCGACGTGCGCTTCGTCAACCGCCAGATCGGCTCCAGCACCCGCTATCTGGTGGGCCTGATGCTGCAGCGGGCGGGAGTCTCCATCAGCGAGGTACAGGGGTACGAAACCAACGAATTCACGCACATGGCCATTGCCGCGCATATCGCCAGCGGCATGGCCGACACGGGCATGGGGGTGGAGACGGCCGCCTCCCGCTTCGGCCTGGATTTCATCCCGCTCGTGCGCGAGCGCTACTTCTTCGCCATCCGCAAGTCCTCCCTGGAGACGCCAGCCATGCGCGACCTGCTCTCCATCATGCGCAGTCCGGACTACGTTGGCTACGTCAGCCAGCTGGCGGGCTACGACACCCGGGACACGGGCCGGCTGCAGACGCTGGAAGAGGCCTTTTCATGAGCACGGAACGCGATGCGCCGGGATATGATGTCCCCATGAGCAAAGTGATCTTTCTTGCCGATCGCCGCGGCGGTCCTCTGGCGCCCGTCGCGCCCGGCGAGTTGCCGCCGCATGGGCAGCCCGCGCGGGACCAGCGCGCGCGGCCGCTGCGCGACCTCCGGATCTCGGTCACGGACCGCTGCAATTTCCGCTGCACGTACTGCATGCCGCGTGAAGTCTTCGACAGCAGCTACACCTTCATGCCGCATTCCGCGCTGCTCTCGTTCGAGGAAATCAGCCGTCTGGCGGGCATTTTCACGCAGCTTGGCGTGGAGAAGATCCGCCTGACCGGCGGCGAACCCCTGCTGCGCAAACATATCGAGAACCTCGTGGGCTTGCTGGCCGAGCTGCGCACGCCCGCCGGGGCTCCGCTGGACCTGACCCTGACCACCAATGGCAGCATGCTGGCGCGCAAGGCCGCCGCGCTCAAGAGCGCGGGACTCACCCGGGTCACCGTCAGCCTGGATGCGCTGGATCCTGCCATGTTCCAGGGTATGAGCGACAGCGGCTTCACGCCGGACGACGTGCTGCGCGGCGTTGACGCCGCGGCCGAGGCCGGGCTGGCGCCGGTCAAGGTCAACATGGTGGTGCGGCGCGGCCTGAACGACGGTCAGATCCTGCCCATGGCGGAACGCTTTCGGCATTCCGGCCACATCCTGCGTTTCATCGAATACATGGACGTGGGCAATACCAACGGCTGGAATCTCGCCGAAGTCGTGCCCAGCCAGGAAGTCCTGGACCGCATCGGCGCGGCGTATCCGCTGGAGCCTGTCGCCAGTGGCGAGATGGGGCGCGTGGCCGAGCGCTGGCGCTACCTGGATGGCGGGGGCGAGATCGGCGTCATTTCCAGTGTCACGCACGCCTTTTGCGGCGGCTGTACGCGCGCGCGCCTGTCGCCGGAAGGCAAGCTCTTCCTGTGCCTGTTCGCGCATGACGGCTATGATCTGCGCGCGCCGTTGCGCGATGGCGCCAGCGACGCCGAGCTCGCCGCCATCATTGCGGGCATCTGGGCCGGACGCAGCGATAACTATTCGGAACTGCGCGGCCGCAACATGGCCGATCCAGCGCGCAAGATCGAGATGAGCTACATCGGTGGCTGAAACGCCCGTCCGCACCGGAATCGCCGGCCTGATCCTGGCCGGCGGCGAGGGCATGCGCATGAACCGGCAAGACAAGGGCCTCGTAGTCTTGCGGGGCGAGCCCATGGTGGCGCATGTCGCGCGCCGTCTGGCGCCGCAGGTCTCGCGCCTGATCATCAGCGCCAACCGCCACGAGGACCGCTATGCCGCCTACGGCGAGGTGGTGCGGGACGGTGAAGCGGATCTTGGCGCCTGGCAAGGGCCGCTGCTGGGTATCGCCGCGGGCCTGGCGGCGGCGCGGCAAGACGCGTGGCTGGTGGTGGTCCCTTGCGACACGCCATTCCTGCCCCTGGATCTGGCGGGGCGCCTGGTCGGCGCGGCCGAATCCGCGGCAGCACCCATGGCTTATGCGGCCGCGGGCGGACAGCGTCATTCGGCCTGCATGGCCTTGCGCACGTCGCTATTGCCCGACCTGCTGGAGTACCTGCGGGCCGGGGACCGCAAGGTGGGGCTGTGGCAGGCGAGGGCGGGCGCCGTCGAAGCCCGCTTCGACGACGCGCCCGATGCCTTCATGAACGTCAATACGCCCGAGGAACTGGCGGCGGCGGAACGCTACGCCAGCCAGTGACGCAGGTCGTAGTAGGCGACCCGGTCCTTGTCCTGTACCCGCGTGTCGGCCGGCAGGCGGGCCAGTCCCGTCGCCCAGGGCAACGAGCTGATGACGCCGGAACCCTGGTGACCATAGGGCACCAGCTCGGCGCTGCCGTCGTCGGCCAGGCGGCGCTGCACGCGCAGGAATTCCTCGCGGCTGTCCTGGCGCGGATGCTCGGTGCGCAGGGGCAGCTGGCTGATCGGCGGGAACAGCGCGTCGCGCCCCTGCATGCGGCGTATCAGCGGCGTCACCAGCAGCGTGTACACGGCGTAGGCCGATACGGGGTTGCCGGGCAGGCCGACCACCGGCTTACCGTCGATCTGCGCCAGCGCTACCGGCTTGCCCGGCTTCATGCGCACTTTCCAGAGCGACAGTTCGCCGCCCAGCGCGGCTAGCGCGGGTTTGACCAGATCGCGTTCGCCCACCGATACCCCGCCCACGCTCAGCACCAGGTCGCAATCGGCCAGCAGCGTCTTGAAGGCCGCCAGCAGGTCGGCCTCGGTATCGCGGGCGTGCAGCACATGCACGGGCAGGGCGCCCATGCCGCGCGCCAGCGCAGCCAGCATGGGGCCATTGGAGTTGTAGATCTGTTCGGCCGCGCGCGGTTGGCCGGGCAGCACCAGCTCGTCGCCGGTGGTCAGGATTCCCACTCGCAACTGGCCGAAGACCTGCACGCGGGCCAGTCCTTGCGAGGCCATCAACGCCACGTGCGCCGCTTCCAGCACCGTGCCGGCGGCCAGCAGCGGGGCACCCGCCAGCGTGTCTTCGCCGCGGCGGCGGATATGCTGGCCGGGCGCGGGGGGGCGCGAGATTTCCACTTGCCCGTCGGCTTCGACGGTGTCCTCTTGCATGACGACCGTGTCCGCGCCTTCCGGGATGAGGCTGCCGGTGAAGAGTCTGATGGCGTGGCCGGGCTTGAGCGGCTCCGGCATTTCGCCGGCATAGCAGCGTTGCTGGATGGGCAGACGCACGCCAGCGCCCCAGTCGGCTACGCGCAGGGCATAGCCATCCATGGCGCTGTTGTCGGCGGGCGGGATGTCCACGGTGGCGGTGAGATCGGCGGCCAGCACGCGGCCGGCGGCATCGGCCAGGCTCACCTCTTCGCTGCGTTGCAGCGGACCCGCGGCATTGGCCAGCAGGGTCTGGGCTTGATCAAAATCCAGCATGGGTCAGTTGTCTTCTTCGCGTTGCTTGTATTGGGTGGCGAAATTGCAGGGGCGATGGCTGCTGTCCAGTTGTTCGCGGATGATCTGCGACCAGGCCGTTTCGCAGGCGTTGTTGGAACCGGGCAGGCAGAAGATCAGCGTCTGGTTGGCCGAGCCGGCAAAGGCGCGGGACTGGATGGTGGAACTGCCGATCTCGGTATAGGAGATCTGGCGGAACAGTTCTCCAAAGCCCGGAATTTCGCGGTCCAGTAGCGGCACGATGGCCTCGGGCGTATGGTCGCGATGCGAGAAGCCCGTGCCGCCCGTGGTCAGGATCACCTGCACCTCGGGGTCGGCGATCCAGTCGCTGATGACGCGGCGGATCTGGTAGACGTCGTCTTTGACGATGTCGCGGCGCACGCATTGATGGCCGGCGTGGGCCAGGCTATGGGCCAGCAGGTTGCCCGAGGTGTCGTCGCCCGCGCTGCGGGTGTCGCTGACCGTCAGTACGGCGCAGGCCAGCGAAACAAGGCTTTCGTCGCTCATGGATGCTCCTTCTTTGTCGTTGAGGATTTTTTGCCGCTGGGCCGTCCCGAGGCAAAAACGGCCCCCTCGGGGGGCAGCAAGCGCGTAGCGTGCGGCGTGGGGGCCTTTTCATCCCAGGACTGCGTGCGGTCCTGGTCGGATTGGCGTTGTTCCACCCAGAAGCTGCTACCGCCCGACAGGGTTTCGCGCTTCCAGAAGGGCGCGCGGGTCTTGAGCGCGTCGATGATGTATTCGCAGCCGCGGAAGGCGTCGCCGCGGTGGGCGCTGGCCGCCGCCACGAAGACGATCTGGGCATTGCGCGGCAATGCGCCCACGCGGTGCACGATGACGGTGCCGTCAAGGTTCCAGCGGGCGCGGGCGGTTGCGGCGATCTCTTCCAGTTCGCGTTCGCACATGCCAGGGTAGTGTTCGAGAAAGAGCGTATCGGTGGGGGTGTCGGGCGCGTAGTCGCGCACATAGCCTACGAACGTGACGATGCCGCCCACGCCCGGGCCGGCGCTCTCCCGCAGCGCGGCCGTGAGCGCGGCGCCGTCGAAATCGGCTTCCTGGACGCTGATCATGGCGTTCAACCTCCGGTGACGGGTTCGAATACCGCGACCTCGTCGCCCGCACGGATGGTGGCCGACGGCTTGGCGTGGGTCTGGTTGATGGCCAGCTTCAGGCGCGCCGACGGCGCGAGTTGCGGATAGCGTTCGCCCAGCGCGGCGAGCAGCTGCGCGCCGGTGGACTCGCCCTGCAGGGGCCAGGCTTCGGAGCGCTTGCCGACCAGTTCGGCCACGCGCGCGAAGTACAGAAGATTAATCGTTGCGCCATTCACCGCTTTTTCCTCCTGCCTTGTACTTAAGGCGAACTTGCTCGATGACGATGCCCTTGTCGGCCGCCTTGCACATGTCGTAGATGGTCAGCGCGGCAACGCTGCAGGCCATCATGGCTTCCATTTCCACGCCGGTCTTGTAGCTGGTGCGGCAGGTGGCCAGCACGTCGATGCGATGCTCGGCGTCGTCCAGGGCGAACTCGACGCCGACGAAGGCCAGAGGCAGGCTGTGGCACAGCGGAATGGTGTCGGCGCAACGCTTGGCGGCCAGGATGGCGGCGACGCGGGCGGTGTTGAGGACTTCGCCCTTGCCCTGGCCCGGCTGGGTCAGCAGGCCATAGGCAACGGCATTCATGCGCACGCTGGCCGTGGCGATGGCCACGCGCTCAGTGTCCGTCTTGGCGATGACATCGACCATGCGGACCTGTCCGGCTTCGTCCAGGTGACTCAGGGTTGGGGTGGGCGTGGACATGGGAATCGGGAGCGAAAATTGTTAATGATTGAAAAGGGTGGTCCCGGCTGGCGGGGTTGGGGCCGCTGATACGCCTATGATAGACGAGCGGTGCAGGGGGCGCGATAATCGCGCCTGTAGTTATTGGAAGGACGGAAACGCTCGGCCTTCAATTCGTATCAGGAGACGCGCAATGCCCTTGCGGATGCCCAAACTTCGGTTAACCCGCCGGGTCGGCAAGATTCTTCTGGGTATCGCGGCATTCGTACTTGTCCTTTTCGGGGTTGCCGCCTGGCAAGTCCCCAAAGTGCTGCACAACGTCCTGGTGCAGGACGTCTCCAAGATGATCGGGCGGGACGTCTCCGTCGGCGACATCAGCTTCAATCCCTTCACGCTGACCGTCCGGGCACGCGACCTGGCCGTGGCGCAACCTGATTCGCAGACGCCGTTGCTGAGGCTGGCCGAGCTCGATGTCAGCGCGGCCTGGACTTCCCTGTTCTGGTTTGCGCCGGTCGTGGATCGACTGACGCTGCGCGAGCCTAACATCGCCATCGTCCGCGAGGACGTCACGCGATTCAATTTCTCTGATATTCAGCAACGAGTGGCCGAATTAACGGCCGCCAAGCCCGAAGAGCCGCCCAAGCCGGACGAAGGGCTGCCGCGCTTCTCGCTGAACAATATGGTGATCGAGAACGGCTCGATCACGCTGGACGACAAGGTCACCGGCCGCAAGCAGGTCGTCGATGAGCTTGGCGTGGGCGTGCCCTTCATTTCCACCTTCGGTTACGCCACCGACATCGACGTCCAGCCGCGCGTGCATCTGCGCATCAATGGCAGCCCCTTCGACCTGAACGGCGTGGCCAGGCCGTTCGACAAGGTGCCGTCGTCCACGTTGCGCGTGGCATTCAATGGCCTGCAACTGGAGAAGTGGGCGGATGTCTGGCCCATGCCGCTGCCGTTCAAGCTCGAGAGCGCGCTGCTGGATTCCAATCTGCAGGTCGTATTCGAGCAGCCCAAGGACGCGCCGCCCAAGATCCGCGTCGTCGGCGACCTGGGGCTGCGGCGGCTGGACTTGCGCGACGCCGCCGGCGAGAACCTGGCCGCCTGGAGCGCGCTGACCGTCACCCGCCTGGAGCTGGAGCCCATTGCGCGTCATGCCTACGTGGGCGAAGTCGGCCTGTGGGCGCCGCAGATCCATGTGCGTCGCTATGCCAATGAACACCTGAACTGGCTGGACGTGGTTGCCGGGCTGAAGCGGCTGGGGGGCGTGGAGCCCACCGCCACGCCAGTGGCCGACAAGCTGCGGCAAGCCAGCGGCCTGGACCCTGCCAAGGCGGCAGACAAGGCGGCGACGGCGCCGGTCGCGGTAGCCAAGGCGCCCGCCGCCGCAGCGGCACCTGGAACCCCGGCCGCAGCAACGACTACCGCAGCAGCCACGGCTCCAGCCGCCGCAGCAGCCCCCGCCAACGAAGCGCCCGCGGTCCCGGCGGCGGCAAACGCCCCTGCCGCGAATCCCGCCACGCCCGCATCCACGGATGCCGCCGTACCTCCGCCGGCGCCCGCGCCCGCGGAATGGAAGGTTGAGCTGGATGCCTTCAATCTGCACGAAGGCGAGGTCTACGTCACCGACGCGGTGAGCAAGCTGGACTACGTGATGACTGGCCTGGCCGCGACGGTCGAGGGCGTGGCCCTGCCGCAAGCGCCAGACCAGCCCATCAATCTGTGGCTGACCATGGACAACAGCACCGACGGAGGCTGGCTGCGCGCCAAAGGGCCGCTCGTCTTGAAGCCGCTCTCGCTGGAACTGGGCGTGCGTCTGGGCAATATCGCCCTCGCACCCCTGGCGCCGGCCGTGCGCAGCGCGGCGCCGATCGCGTTGCTGGACGGCCGCCTGGCCGCTAGTGCGCAGGTCCATGTGCGTGAAAAGGACGGCGCGGTGGACGCGTCGGCCACCGCCGTGCAGGCCGACCTGGCGCAATTCAAGGCCCGTGACGAATCGCTCAAGCCGGGGCTGGACATTGCGATGCAAAGCCTGCGCGTGACCGCCGATCGACTGGCGATGGGGCCGGGCCAGAGCAACTTCATGCTGGCCGCCGCCGGCGTCCAGGGCAACGGCAAGCTGGATCTCAAGGGGGCGTTCACGCTCCAGCCATTGACGGTAAAAACCTCGGTGGACCTGGCCGAGCTGAACGTCGCGTCCTTCGCGCCGTACGCCGCCTCCAGCTTGAATGCGACCGTGCGCGCCATTACCCTGGGCGCCCGCGGCAACGCCGAGTTCGCCGCCGCCGCGGGCTCCGCCCCGATGAGGGCCAGCTGGAAGGGGGGCGTCGAGGTCACTGGGGTGGACCTGCAGGACCGCGTCAACAACGACGACTTCCTGAACTGGAAGCGCCTGGGCTTCACCGGCATGGATATCTCGGTGGCGGGCGACAAGATAGGGGCCAGGCTGGGCGACATCGCACTGGAGGATTTCTACGGCCGCGTGCTGCTCAATGCGCAGGGCCGCTTGAACGTCATGGATCTCGTGGCGGCTCCTGGCCAGGCGGGCGGCTCCATCACCCAGGACACGCAGACGCCAGGTCGCAGCGCGGCGCCGCCGCCCGCCACCACAGCCGCCAAGAGCGGCGGCATGCCGGACATCTCGGTCAATAGCGTCACGTTGAGCCGCGGCCGCATGACTTTCACTGACCGCTTCGTCAAGCCCAACTACGTGGCCGAGCTGTCCAGCATCGACGGCTCGATCACGGCAGTGTCGTCCACCAACCCCCAGCCCGCCAAGGTCAAGGTCACCGGCCGCGTCTACACCACCGCGCCGCTTTCTATCAGCGGCGTGGTGCAGCCTTTCGCCAAGTACCTGTCGCTGGACCTGAAGGCATCGGCAAAGGGCGTGGACCTGCCGCGCTTCAATACTTATTCCGCGAAGTACGTGGGCTACCCCATCAAGCGCGGCAAGCTGTCGGTGGACCTGGAATACAAGATCAAGGACCGCGCGCTGCAAGCCACCAACCATGTGGTGCTCAATCAACTGACCTTCGGCGACAAGACCAACAGTCCGGACGCGACCAAGCTGCCGGTGCTGCTGGCCGTGGCCCTGCTGAAGGATTCGCGCGGCAACATCGACATCAACCTCCCGATTTCCGGTTCGCTGGACGACCCGGAGTTCTCCGTGGGCGGCATTGTGGTGCGGGTGCTGCTGAACCTGGTGGTCAAAGCCGTCACGTCGCCCTTCAGCCTGCTCGCCTCGGCCTTTGGCGGTGGCGAGGAACTGTCCTACGTGGAGTTCGCGCCAGGCAGCGCGGCGCTGACCGAGGACAGCGTGCAGCGCCTGGATACGCTGATCAAGGCGCTGACGGATCGTCCCGCGTTGAAAATGGACATCAGCGGCCGCGCCGACCCCAAGACCGACATGGAAGGCCTGCGCCAGGCCTGGGTCGACGCCAAGATCCGCGCCGCCAAGGCAGCGGACGTCACGCCGCGCGGCAAAAAGCCGAACCCGGCGGGCGTCCAGGTATCGGGCGCGGAGCGCGCCAAGTACCTGGAAGAGGTCTACGACGACACGGACATCAAGGACAAGCCGCGCAACTTCATCGGCATGGCCAAGTCCGTTCCGCCGGAGCAGATGGAGGAGATGCTGCGCAGCGTGGCGCCCGTTGGCGATGAGCAGTTGCGCCAACTGGCCGATGCGCGCGCGCAGGCGGTTTATGAGAAGCTGCAAGCCCAGGAAGGACTCGCGGATCGTGTGTTTATCGTTGCGCCGCAGCTGGACGCGGACGGCATCAAGGACGAGGGACAACCCTCGCGCGTGGACTTCTCCCTGAAGTGAACCAGGCTGGCCCCGTGGGCGGTGCAAGACTGCCTTGCGCCAGCTTTTTGCCAGGAGATTCTCGATGAATGACCAGGACGCGCACTTCGACAGCCTGCTTCCGCCCTTGAGGCTGGATCGGCGGGGTTTCATCGCCACCACGGTGGCGACGGGTTTTTCGCTGGCGGCCGGGCAGGCCGTGGCGCAGACCACGATCACGACCGACACCAGCGGCCTTCTGGCCGGCAAGGTTGACATCCCGGTCCAGGACGGCAAGATGCCCGCGTACCGCGCGGCGCCCAAGGGCAAGAAGGACCTGCCCACCGTGCTGGTGGTGTCGGAGATTTTCGGGGTGCACGAGTACATCCAGGACGTATGCCGCCGGCTGGCCCATCAGGGCTACCTGGCTATCGCGCCTGAACTGTTCGCGCGCCAGGGCGATCCGTCCAAGTACACCGAGATCCCCAAGCTCCAGGCCGAAATCATCGGCAAGGTCCCGGATGCGCAAGTGACGTCCGACCTGGATGCAACCGCCGCCTGGGCCGCCTCCAACGGCGGCAATCCGGACCGGCTGGGCATCGTAGGCTTCTGCTGGGGTGGCCGCCAGGTCTGGCTGTACGCCGCCCACAACCCTAAGCTCAAGGCCGGCGCGGCCTGGTACGGCCAGTTGGGCGGACAGCCTTCGGAATTGAAGCCCAAGTCGGTGTTGAGCCAGGTGAATGCGCTGAAGGCCAAAGTGCTGGGCGCATACGGCGGCAAGGATGCCGGTATCCCGATGACCGACGTCGACAAGATGCGGCTGGAGCTGGCGCAGGGTCCGGCTGCGGCGAAGGCTTCGCGGATCGATGTATATCCGGACGCGCCGCATGCGTTTCATGCGGATTATCGGCCTTCTTATCGGAAGGCGGAGGCCGAGCAGGCTTGGACTCGGATGTTGGATTGGTTCAAGCAGAACGGGCTTTGACGTTGTTCTTGGGGCGATCTGCATAGCTCTTCGCAGGTCACCCGTCGTCGCGGGCGCGTGGCGGCTCGCGCCCACGATTGCGGTCCGGAGCCTTCGCTCCGGACTTCCCCCTTGTCATCTTCGTCCAGGCCTTCGGCCTTCCCTTCAGATTCCCTCGGGCGCATCGAGGTTGCGAGCCGCCACGAGCCCGCGACGACGGGCTACGTGCGTCTTGGCTTGTGGCGCTGCTGGAGCCGGGGTCGGGGAGAGTCTTGGGCTGCCCGCATTAATCGGCCGCGCGGGTGGCCGATTAATACATACGTGATTATTTGAAGTGTGATTGTGATCGCTGGCGCGCATGCGTAGGTGGGTTTTCTGATGGCGTCGCCGTTCGGGGGAGGGGGCGGTGATGGGGGGCGCGGCTCCTCACCAGCGCGCAGCGCCATCGGGCATCGCAAGACACCGCGTAAGCCCCCAGAGGCCGCCCGCGCGGCCGGCCGGGGGCGGGCCCCGCAAGATCCATCGCCACACCCCGCCGCCGCGACTGGCGTCTCAAGAACCTGAACCTTCAGAAACAGAAGCAGAACCTGCTACTGCGCCTTCTCCCCCGGCAACCCATCACTAACCTCAGCCAACGCCCTCTTCATATCCTCGTACTCCATCACCCTCTCACTCTGAAACCCGCCCAACACCCCCCGGCACCCATCCACCCCCGACCGCTTCATCTCTTCCATCATCGCGGTCCCCTGGCCCTGTCCTTTCTGGAACAGCCCCTCATACCCGCCTGAAGTAAAGCCATACTCCTGCGCATACTGCAGCAGGTTCTTGCGGGCCGTGGCCTGGTGCTGGGCCAGGTCGGGTTCGGAAGCCCCGCAGGCGCGGGCGGCGCCGTTGGAGGCGCCGGCGGCGATGATGAAAGATTCGTATTGGGCCTGTTCGGCGGCATCCGGAGCCGCCCAGGCCGTGGCGGCCGAGGCCAGCGTCAGGGCCAGGCCGGTCAAGATCTTGCGCATCGATGAACCTCCGATAGATGCCCGCCAGCCGGCAGCGCGGCGTGCGCGGGCGGTGATTGCAACCACAACATTATGGCAATCAGCCGTTTCGAGCCCGTGTAGGCGCGGTATGGAGTCGTTTCAGACTGTGCATCTTTCTTTCCCGGACGCTGGCTGGCCAGCAAGGCGGCCGCGCAGGAACTATGATGGAGCCTGTGGGGCGATCCTGCCCCAATGCATTGCCCCTTATTCCTGGAGATCTACATGACGATCAAAGTCGGCGACCGCGTGCCGGATGGCACCCTGACCGAATTCATCGAAACCGAAACCGCCGGCTGCTCGCTGGGCCCCAACGCGTTCCAGGTCGCCGACCTGACCCGCGGCAAGACCATTGCGCTGTTCGCGGTACCGGGCGCCTTCACGCCCACCTGCTCGGCCAAGCACCTGCCCGGCTATGTGGAGCAGGCCGCTGCGCTGAAGGCCAAGGGCGTCGATGAAATCTGGTGCGTTTCCGTCAACGACGCGTTCGTCATGGGCGCCTGGGGCCGCGAGCAGAAGACCGAAGGCAAGGTCCGCATGCTGGCCGATGGCTCCGCCCTGTGGACCAAGGAACTGGGCCTGGAACTGGACCTGGTCCAGCGCGGCATGGGCGTGCGCTCGCAGCGCTATTCGGCCCTGATCGTCGACGGCGTGGTCAAGCAACTGAACGTGGAAGCGGCCGGCAAGTTCGAAGTCAGCGACGCCGCCACGATGCTGTCGCAAGTCTGATTCCACGCAGTTCCTGTTTTACCGCTTAGCGCAGCGGGCTGCCCCGGCGGCCCGTTGTGCTGCCGCCAGCAGCGGTTGCCGACGCCATGCTCGCCACCATCTCCTCCTTTTCGTCGCTTTACTTCGCGACCTTGCTGATGCTCATCGGCACGGGTCTGTTCAATACCTATATGGGTCTCCGTCTGACAGCGCAGTCTGTCAACGAGGTGTGGATCGGCGCCTTGATCGCCGGCTATTACCTGGGCCTGGTATGCGGCGCCCGCCTGGGGCACAAACTCATCATCCGCGTGGGCCATATCCGCGCGTTCGTCGCCTGTGCGGCCATCGCCACCAGCATGATCCTGGCGCAAACGCTGGTCGATTCCATGCCGCTGTGGCTGGTGTTCCGCGTCGTGTCGGGCATCGTGATGGTGACTGAATTCATGGTCATCGAAAGCTGGCTCAACGAGCAGACCGAAAATCACCAGCGCGGCCGGGTCTTTTCCGTCTACATGGTCGTATCCGGGCTGGGCACCGTGCTGGGGCAACTGGCCCTGACGGCCTATGCCACGTTGGACCTGCGGCCGCTGACCCTGGTGGCCATGTGCCTGGTGTTGTGCCTGGTGCCGATCGCGGTCACGGCGCGGTCGCACCCGCCCACGCCGCTGCCGGCGCCGCTGGACATCCGCTTTTTCATGCGGCGCGTGCCACTGTCGATGACGGTGCTGTTCGTGGCGGGCAATCTCTCTGGCGCCTTCTACGGCCTGGCGGCCGTCTACGGCGCCAAGCACGGCCTGTCCACCTCGCAGGCTGCCATTTTCGTGGCTGCCGCGGTGACTGCGGGCCTGTTGTCCCAATGGCCCATGGGCTGGCTGTCCGACCGCATCAACCGCGCAGGCCTGATCCGCTTCAACGCCTTGCTGCTGGTGCTGCTGCCCGTGGTCATGTGGGGCTGGATCGTCCTGCCGTACTGGGCGCTGGTGGCCATGTCCTGTGTTTTTGGCGTGCTGCAATTCACGCTGTACCCGCTGGGCGCGGCCTTCGCCAACGATCACGTGGAATCCGAGCGCCGGGTCAGCCTCTCGGCCGTGCTGCTCATGACCTATGGCGTGGGCGCTTGCGTGGGGCCGATGATTGCCGGGGTGCTGATGTCGCTGGCCGGGCCCAGCATGTATTACGTGTTCATTTCCGCCTGCGCCCTGATCCTGGTCTGGCACGTACGTCCCACGCGCGTCACCGGCGCGCACCAGGTGGAAGAGGCTCCCACGCATTTCGTGCCTATGCCGGACACGTTGCAGAGTTCGCCCGCTGCGGCGGTGCTGGATCCGCGCGTGGATCCAGCAACCGACATCGCCATGGAAATGGTCCAGCCCGAAACGGCTCCCGTGGCAACGGCCGACGCGCCGCAGGCCGAGCCTGCCGTCGAGGCCTCCGTGGACCCGGCGGACGTCGCGGCCGACGATGAGCGCGAAAGGCGCACGGGCACCTGAGGCCGGGGATGGCGCGTTACCAGGGCGCCATCAGCACAATGGCCGTCAGGGCCAGCGCGATGCCCAGCAGGTTCAAGCGGGTCAATGGCTCGCGAAAAGCCAACGCGCCGACCAGCGTGCCCAGGGTGATCACGCCCATGTTCATGGACGCGAACACCAGCGCGGGATGCTCGGGCAGAGATTGATGCGCGCGGATATAGGTCAGGATGTTGCCGAAGTTCGCCAGTCCCAGCGCCGCCCCGGCGGCCAGGTGCCGGAACTGGCAGCGCACCCGGCGCCATAGCAGATAGGTCAGCATCAGCAGGCCGGCAATGACGAAGGCCAGCAGCAGCCCCCCCGCAAAGGCGGTGCCCGCGCGCGCCATCTGCTTGAACAGGATATCGATCACGCCATAGCCCACCCAGACGGCCAGGGGCCACAGCCACATGGCGCGGCCGCTCTCGGACGCGCTTTCGCCAGGGATCTGCGGACGGGCCGGCCGGCGCAGCAGGCAATATAAGGCGCAGGCGGCAAGCGCGGTTGCGGCGAGCTTGCGGCCGCTGACCGATTCGCCAAAGAGCAGGAAGGCCGCCAACAGCGGAATGAACAGGGACAGGCGTTGCGCGGCGTCGCTGCGCACGATGCCGGCGTGGCGCACGGCCGCCGCCATGGCCAGGAACACGCTCGGCAGAAGCACGCCCAACGCGGCCAGCACCAGCCACGGCGTTTGCGGCGCAAGCAGCGCGGCCGCGTCAGGACGCAGCACGGTCCAGCAGAGCAGGGCGGCCACCGCGTAGTTCATGGCGATGGCCTGGCGCACGTCCACCTGGTAACGCCGCGCCAGCTTCAGCAGGACGGCCACGGTGACGCTGCAGGCCACGCTGGCCAGCAGATAGAGCAGGCCGGGCGTCAACGGCATTCCGAGGCGTCGTGATGCGTGTGCGGGGCGGCGTCGATCCGCATGCCCAGGCGCTGCAGCAGACGCTGATCGGCTTCCATCTGCGGATTGGCCGTGGTCAGCAGGGCGTCGCCATAGAACATGGAGTTGGCGCCTGCCATGAAGCACAGGGCCTGTAGCGCGTCATCCATGGCTTCACGGCCCGCGGACAGACGCACCGCCGCGCGCGGCATAGTGATGCGGGCGACGGCGATGGTGCGCACGAACTCGAACGGATCCAGCGCTTCCACGCCCGCCAACGGCGTGCCTTCCACCTGTACCAGGTTGTTGATCGGCACGGACTCGGGATATGGCTCCATGCTGGCCAGCTGGGCGATCAGGCCGGCGCGTTCACGGCGCGATTCGCCCATGCCCACGATGCCGCCGCAGCATACGTTGATGCCGGCATCGCGCACACGGTCCAGCGTATCGAGCCGGTCCTGGTAGGTGCGGGTGGAAATGATCTTGCCGTAGAACTCGGGCGAGGTATCCAGATTGTGGTTGTAGTAGTCCAGGCCGGCGCTCTTGAGTTGCTCGGCCTGACCCTCGCGCAACATCCCCAGCGTGACGCAGGTCTCCAGGCCCAGGGCCTTCACCGCGCTGACCATTTCGGCCACGGCTTCCAGGTGGTGCGGCTTGGGACTGCGCCAGGCGGCGCCCATGCAGAAGCGCTGTGCGCCGCCTTCCTGGGCCTTGCGGGCGGCGGCCACCACGTCCGCCAGCGGCATCAGCTTGTCCGCGTCCAGCCCGGTGTCGTAATGGGAGGACTGCGGGCAATAAGCGCAGTCCTCGGGACAGCCGCCCGTCTTGATCGACAACAGGCTGGACAGCTGGATCGCATTCGGATCGAAGTGGGCGCGATGCGCCTGCTGGGCCCGGAATACCAGATCCATGAAGGGCAGCTCGTAAAGCGCCATGATGTCGGCGGCGCTCCAGGCGGGAGCGGTTGCCGGCTTGGCGACGGTCGGGACGGGAATGTAGGCGGTCTGCATGGATGGGCTCCTCTCGGTCTTGCGGGATCGCATCCCTGCCGGGCAGGGACGGGATCGGCGGATCGTAAGAAGCTGCGCAGGGTTTGCGCAATGCAGGCGAGGAGTGCGGAAATGGAGGGCTATTGCCCTGTTTTTCGCCGGAAATGGCGGATTTTGAGGGCCGCGAACTTCTAACTGGATCGCATCTTCGGGGATGGGCCGGGCCCTATTATTTTGAATCAAATTGTAAATACGAGGTCAGGCTTTAGGCCGCTTGTCCCGCGCCCGCGCGCGCTCATGGCCGGTGATGCCGCGATCCCGCGCCCACACGATGGCGGCGCTGCGGCGATGCACGCCGATCTTGCTGTAGATCGTGGCGACGTGGTTGCGCACGGTGTTGCGCGACAGTTTCAGGCTCTGTGCGATGCCATCGTCGTCGTGGCCCTGGCACATCAGGCCCAGCACCTCGCGCTCGCGCGCGGTGAGCTGCGCCAGTTCGGCCACGTCGCGCGTGGCAGGCGCGGGTTCGCGCAGTTGCGCCAGCTTTTCGATGACGCTGCGGCTGAACCATGAGGTGTCCTGCATGACTGCCTCGATCGCCGTCAGCAATTCCGTCTCGGAACGCTTGCGATCCGTGATGTCCTGTATCGCCAGCAGCACTCGCGGCTGGCCGCCGATCGTCACGGGTTCGGCCGACAGCAGGCAGTCGAGCTGGTTGCCATCCTTGGCCGTCAAGGTGACATCGTGGTTGCGAGCGCTTTCAGCGCGCTTGAGGCTGGCCTCCAGCTCTTCTTGGAGTTGCAGGCCCAAGTCGGCCAAGGCGTGGCCGATGCCGTCTTGCGGCAAGGCGCCCGTGGCCGAGGCAAAAGCGGCATTCAGGTCCAGCGCTAGCAAGGTCTCGCCGTCGCAGACGGCCATGGGCACGGGCGCCAGGCGGAACGCCTTGGAGAAGCGTTCCTCGCTTTCGCGCAACGCCAGTTCGGTGCGCTTGCGCGCCTCCAGATCGATGAAGGTGAACAGCATGCAGGGTTCGCCTTGCATGTCGATAGGCTGGCCCGCGACGATGACGAACTTCGTGCTGCCGTCCGCCAATTTCAGCACGCCCTCCCTCTGGGCAATGGTTTGTCCTTCGTTAAGCATGGCGACCGCGTTGTCCTTGTCGCCGCTGCCATCCAGCACATCGAGTTCATAGGCCGACTTGCCCAGCACGGCGTCGCGCGCGTAGCCGGTCATTTCCAGGAAGCCCTGGTTCACTTTCACGTAGCGCAGGTCGGACAGCTGGCAGATCAGGGCGGGCGCGGGATTGGCGCCGAAAGCGCGCTCGAAGCGTTCTTCGGCGTTTATCTGTTCGGTCTGGTCGTGCAGGATCAGGACTCGGTAATCAGTGCCCTCGGCGCTGTCCAGGTTCAGGCCGCTGGCTCGCACGTTGCGCAGGAACTCGTCGTCGTCCTTGCGTGCCAGGTCCAACAGCAACTCGTCGAACGGTTCGGAGGCCGCCAGCCTGTCCAGCGGGTACTGGCGCGCCGGCACGCGGTGGTGGTCGCGGTAAGTGAGGATGTAGCGCTTGCGATAGCCGGCAGGCGTGCCGCCCAGTTCATCCAGTGTGTCGGTCCCGTGCAGCCTTAATGCGCTGTCATTGGCCCAGGCAATGGCGCCGTCGGCCTCGAGCAGGATGATGCCTTCGTTCAGGCCCGCGATGATGCGTTGAAGATGCTGGCGGTGCGGATGGGGAGCGGCGGTGTTCGCGGTCACGTAGTCCTCTTCTTTTCGCGGGGCACGACGCAAAGAGAATGACGGCGCACCGACGGACTGTCCAGATGGCGAAATGGACGAGACTGAGCGCAGGGGGGATGGTGGAAAGGATGGCTGCCGGAAAATGAGTCGGGCAGAAATGCAAAAAGCTCCGGGATCCGGAGCTTTCGATAGACGCTAAAGCAGAGAGACTGATGAGCTGCACGATGTGCTTGGCGGAGCGGACGGGGCTCGAACCCGCGACCCCCGGCGTGACAGGCCGGTATTCTAACCAACTGAACTACCGCTCCGCAGCGGCGTACTCAACTACATTGTCACTTCAACTGCATCTACTACATACTGCTGCCAGCGAACTGGCGTCCCCTAGGGGATTCGAACCCCTGTACTCACCGTGAAAGGGTGATGTCCTAGGCCTCTAGACGAAGGGGACCTGAACAAAACAGAACTACTTTACTACCGTACTGCTTACTGGTGGAGGTAAGCGGGATCGAACCGCTGACCTCTTGCATGCCATGCAAGCGCTCTCCCAGCTGAGCTATACCCCCCAGGAAGTCCCAGATGCCCAAACTGCAGACAAACAGGTCTCACACTATATAAAGCAAAAAAGCCCCGAAAACGGAGCTCTTGAAAGACTCTGAGCGAGAGCTTTTGGCGGAGCGGACGGGGCTCGAACCCGCGACCCCCGGCGTGACAGGCCGGTATTCTAACCAACTGAACTACCGCTCCGCAGCGGCGTACTCAACTACATTGTCACTTCAACTGCATCTACTACATACTGCTGCCAGCGAACTGGCGTCCCCTAGGGGATTCGAACCCCTGTACTCACCGTGAAAGGGTGATGTCCTAGGCCTCTAGACGAAGGGGACCTGAACAAAACAGAACTACTTTACTACCGTACTGCTTACTGGTGGAGGTAAGCGGGATCGAACCGCTGACCTCTTGCATGCCATGCAAGCGCTCTCCCAGCTGAGCTATACCCCCGTTCTTCTAATCAACCCGTTCAACGTTTTACGAAATCGAACACACGGCCTTACTTTTACTGCGTACTGCTGCGTGCTTTTTCGTAGTTCGTTGCCGGTTTTGTTTAGTGCCGTTGGCGAAGAAACGAGATTATGCACGAACTAAATTTGGTGTGCAAGTCGCTTCGTCGCAAAAAACATAAAAGTTGTGAAAAAAAGGGGGGTGGAAGGGCTTTTTAGGCGTTTTTTGCTCTTTTTTTGCGCAAGGTCGGTAAGAGCGATTGATGCAGAATTCAAGTAAATCAAAGACTTGTGAGAGTGCTATTGTGGGCGGAAATTTTTTTCGTCCGCGCGGAATTTTTTCGTCGCCGGGCCGCGCCAAAATGTGCGCGGCGCGGGCGCCTTTTTTACGCCGGATATGCGAACACGGACATCGCCATGAGCAGCAAGACCTCGTTCCCCACGCGCCCGCTGGGCCAGAGCGGCATGGACATCACCCGTATCGGGCTGGGTGCCTGGGCCATGGGCGGCAATGGCTGGGCGATAGGCTGGGGGCCGCAAGACGATGCCGATTCGATGGCGGCGATCCGCCGCGCGGTCGAGCGGGGCATCAACTGGATCGATACCGCGGCGGTGTACGGGCTGGGGCACTCCGAGGAGATCGTGCGCCGCGCGCTGGCGCAGATGGCGCCGGATGCGCGGCCCTACGTATTCACCAAATGCGGCCTGACGTGGTCGCCAGAGCAGCCGCAGGCCATGCCGCGCCGCACCGGCGCGCCCGCCAGCATTCGGCGCGAACTCGAGGATTCTTTGCGCAGGCTGGGGGTGGAGCGCATCGATCTCTACCAGATGCACTGGCCGGCGGGCGACGGCACCCCCTTGGAGGTGTATTGGCAGGAACTGCTGGACCTGAAACGGGAAGGCAAGGTCCGCGCGGTGGGCCTGTCCAACCACAATCTGGCGCAATTGCAGCAGGCCGAGGCATTGGGGCACGTGGACACGCTGCAGCCGCCGTTTTCGGCCATACAGCGCGCCGCGGCCTCGGACCTGATCCCCTGGTGCGACAGGCATGGCACAGGCGTGATCGTCTACAGCCCGATGCAGTCCGGGTTATTGACTGGCAGCTTCAGCATGGAGCGCGCCCGCGCCTTGCCCGCCGATGACTGGCGGGCGCGGAACGCGGAATTCACTTCCCCGGGCATCGAACGCAATCTGGCGCTGGCCGATGCGTTCAAGCCCATCGCCGAGCGCCACGGCACCACGGTGGCGGCGGTGGCCGCGGGCTGGACGCTGGCTTGGCCAGGAGTGACCGGCGCCATCGTGGGCGCGCGCAGCGCGGCGCAAGTGGATGGATTGCTCGGCGCGGCGTCGCTTGAACTGGATGCCGAGGACATGGAAGCCATCGCGGATGCGATCGAGCGCACGGGGGCAGGCGCCGGGCCGCTGCGTCCGCCGGAGGACGGCGGCGCGCTGCCGTCCAATCTGTTTGCCTGAATGTCCTCAGGCGCGGCGCGTCTTGCGGCCGCTGCCGAACGCGGCGATCAGCGCCAGGCCGATCAGGGCCAGCGCCGTCTTGTCGCCAAACCGGGCGTATGGCGTCAGCCCCGTCATGCCTTGCACGGCCACCGGCAGCACGCCTGCCTGCAACGGCGCAAGCTGGGCTGCCACGCGGCCCTTGGCATCGATGGCGGCGGTAATGCCGGTGTTGGTTGCGGTGAGCATGGGCCGCGCGGTTTCCATGGTGCGCAGGCGGCCGATCTGCAGATGCTGGCGCAAGGCCCAGGAATCGCCGAACCAGCCCAGGTTGCTGACGTTCACCAGTATCGTGGCGCCTGGCTCGCCATTGGGGCCGGGTTGCAGCGAAGGCAGCAGGTCCGGTCCGAACAGGTCTTCGTAGCAGATGTTGAACGCGATGTGCTGGCCGCCGACCGCAAAGGGCGTCTGGCGCACCGCGCCGCGGTCGAAGTCGCCCAGGGGGATATTCAGCATCTCGACGAACCAGTGAAAGCCCGGCGGCACATATTCGCCCCACGGCACCAGATGGCGCTTGTCGTACCGCATGGAGGTGGTGCCGGCTACAAGCTGTTCGACCGGCGTGCTGCCGTCAAAGCCCATGACGCTATTGGTGTAGCGGTCCCGTCCTTTGACGCGGTCGTGCAGCGGCACGCCCATGGCGATCACAGTGTTGCGTTGCGCGGCCAGATCGCGCCAGACTGACCAGACGCGGGGGTCAAGCTGGTCCTGGAAGATGGGCAGCACGGTTTCCGGCAGGATGATCAACTGCGGGTCCGGTACGCCCGGCGCAGCCGGCATGGCCGCCAGATCCAGGTGACGCACCAGGCTTTGATCGAGGAGGGCGGGGTCGAACTTCTGCGATTGTTCGATGTTGCCCTGGACCAGGCGCACGTTCAGCGGATCGCCGCTGGGCGCGGACCAATCGATGCGAGACAGTGGCCAGCCTGCCGCAGCCAGGGCCAGCGCGATGCCGGCGGCCAAGGCGTGGCGCGAGCCGGTCCCGGCTTTGCGCGACGGTTGCCACAGGCTCGCCAGTGCCGCGGCGGCGAAGGCGGCCAGGAAGGCCATGCCGTGCACGCCGAGCAGCGGTGCCCAGCCCGCGATGGGTCCATCGACCTGCGCGTAGCCGATGTTGAGCCAGGGGAAGCCTGTGAGCAGCACGGCGCGTAGCCATTCGAATCCCGCCCACATCGCGGCCCAGGCCAGCGTGCCGGAAAGAATGCGGGCAGGCGCGGAGCCCGGCTCCAGCGGCGCGTAGCGGCGCGCCAGCGCGCTGGCCGTGGCCGGGAACAGGGCCAGAAAGGCCGACAGCGCCAGCACTGCGGCCACGGCCAGCGGCGCGGCCAGGTCGCCGTAGCGATGCAGGCTGATGAAGATCCAGTAAAGGCCCAGCGCATAGCTGGTGAAGCTGAAGAGCCAGCCGCGCGCCCAGGCCTGCTTGGCCGACGGCGCGTACAGGGTGACGCGGGCGGCGATGGCCAGCATCAGGACCTGGGTGGTCGCCAGCGCCCAAGCCGGCAAGGGACCGGGCGAGAAAGTCAGGGCGTGCGCGGCGCCCGCCAGCATCAGGCCGGCGGCGCCGCGCAGTTTACGGCTGCGCGGGGACTGGGTCATGCTTCGTCGGAAGGGCGGGAGGCTTGGGACGGGGCGTTGCGCTTGACGCGCAGCCAGATGGCGCGGCGTGCGTCGCCGCGGGCCACTTCCAGGCGCAGCCCGTCGAATTCGGCGGTGTCGCCGCGGCGCGGAATGCGACCCAGCTGTCCGCCCATCCAGCCGCCCACGCTGTCGTATTCGTCGTCGGGCAACTGGCAGCCAAAGACGTCGTTGAAGTGCGAGATGTCGGTGGCCGCAAGGACGCGCCACTGGTTTTCGCCTTCGGGGAAGATGGAGTCTTCTTCGGTTTCGTCGAACTCGTCTTCGATGTCGCCGACGATCTGTTCCAGCACGTCTTCCATTGTGACCAGGCCGGAAATGCCGCCGTGTTCATCGATGACGATGGCCTGGTGGTTGCGGCTGGCGCGGAATTCGTGCAGCAGCACGTTCAGGCGCTTGGATTCGGGAATGAAGACGGCGGGCCGGACCAGCGTGCGCACTTCGATGTTGGGTTCCAGCATGCAGCGCAGCAGATCCTTGGCCAGCAGGATGCCGATGATGTTGTCGCGGTCGCCCTCGTAGACCGGAAAGCGCGAATGCGCGGTCTCGATGACGGAGGCCACCAGGTAGGGGATGGGCTGCGTGACGTCCAGCAGGTCCATGCGGGAACGCGGGACCATAATGTCGCCCACGGTGCCTTCGGACACGGCGAGCGCGCCCTTGATCATCTTGTAGGATTCCGCGTCGAGCAGTTCGCGTTCGTGCGCGGCTTCCAGAACGGCCTTGATGCCTTCGCGGTCCTCGGGCTCGCGGCGCACGAGGGAAAGCAGGCGGTCTAGAAGGGATTTTGTGGCGGGTTTGGCTGAGCGAGCAGGAGTCGCTTCGGGGGCAGGATAAGGGTCAGACATCGTCCGGAAGGACAAGTTATGGAGGGCCCAGCATAACCGATACTGGCCTGCAATTTGTAACGCCGCCCCCCAAAATTAGGGAAACCGCTGCCATCTGCGCCTTGCAGGACGCTATTTGGCGGCAATCTTTGCCGCAGGGCCGCCCCAAGGCAAAGGCCCCCTCGGGGGGCAGCAAGCCCGCATGGCGGGCGCAGCGTGGGGGCACCCTTTGCCGCAGGGCCGCCCCAAGGCAAAGGAGCCCCCTCGGGGGGCAGCAAGCCCGCATCGCGGGCGCAGCGTGGGGGCACCCTCTGCCGCAGGGCCGCCCCAAGGCAAAGGAGCCACCGCCTGGCCGCCCCGATTCAGGCGGCCACGTAGGGATCGGCGATGCGCATGGCAGCCAGCGTGGCGGTCTCCAGGGCTTCCATCCGCTTGGCGTCACGGGCTTTGATGTGGTCGTAGCCCAGCGCATGCAGCACGCCGTGGATGGTGAGGTGCGCGGCGTGATCCAGCAGCGCCTTGCGCTGTTCGCGCGCCTCGCGCACCAGCACCGGCACGCACATGACGATGTCGCCGCGCGCAACACCGAGCGGATCCACGCCGTACTCGAAGGTCAGCACGTTGGTGGCGTAGTCGCGGCCGCGGAAGTCGCGGTTCAGGCGCCGGCCCTCGGCAGCGCCGACCAGCCGCAGGCTCAGCTCCGCGGCCGAGAACTCCACCAGCCCATCTTCAGCGGCGCCCGCCAGCGCGCGCTCTGCCCAGCGGCGCAGGCGCCAGCGGGGCAGACGAGCTTCCTCGATGCCGTACTGCACGGACAGGGACAGTTCAGGCTTCATCTTCGGCGGCGCGGTCGTAGGCGTCGACGATGCGGGCGACCAGGGGATGGCGCACGACGTCTCGGCTGGTGAATCGGGTGGTGGCGATGCCCTGCACGTCGTGCAGCACCTTCACCGCATGCGCCAGGCCGCTGTCCTGGCCGCGCGGCAGGTCCACCTGGGATGGGTCGCCCGTGATGACGGCCTTGCTGCCGAAGCCGATACGCGTCAGGAACATCTTCATCTGTTCCGGCGTGGTGTTCTGCGCTTCGTCCAGGATGACGAAGGCGTGATTGAGCGTGCGTCCGCGCATGTAGGCCAGGGGGGCGATCTCGATGGTCTGCTTCTCGAACAGGCGCTGCACCTTCTCGAAACCCATCAGGTCATAGAGCGCGTCGTAGAGCGGGCGCAGATAGGGATCGACCTTCTGTGCCAGGTCGCCGGGCAGGAAGCCCAGGCGCTCGCCGGCCTCGACCGCGGGGCGCGTCAACACCAGACGCTGCACCGTGTCGCGCTCCATGGCGTCGATGGCGCAGGCCACGGCCAGCCAGGTTTTGCCGGTGCCGGCGGGGCCGACGCCGAACGTGATGTCGTGCTTGAGAATGTTGTTCAGGTAGTCGCGCTGGCGCGGCGTGCGCGGGCGCAGGTCGCTGCGTTTGGTGCGCAGGGCGATGCCGTCGCTTTCGTCGTCCAGCGCGGGCAGCGGGTCGGCCTCGCGGGCCTGTTCTTCCTTGAGCTCTTGTTCCTGGCGGCCGACGCCGATCTCCACCAGCCCGAGCTGGATGTCGTCGACCGACAGGGCGCGGTGCACGGCCTGTTCATGGAAGCGGCGCAGCACCCGGCCGGCCAGTTCCGCAAGTTCGCCTTCGATGGTGACGCGGCTGCCGCGGCGCGCGAGCTTGACGTTCATGCCGTCGGCCAGTTGCCGCAGGTTTTCGTCCAGCGGCCCGCAGAGATTGGCCAGATGGGTGTTGTCGCCGTCCAGGGTGACGACGATGGGCATGCTGCGACGGGCGCGGGAGCGGGGAGTGGTCATTCGGCCTCTTGGGGAATACGGTCCACGTCGGCCACCCGCGCGCGCAGCGAATTGGTGTGCGCTTCGGTGATGATGACGTCGACCATTTGTCCGATGAGCCGCGCGGGCGCGGCGAAGTTCACGATGCGGTTGTTCTCGGTGCGGCCCATCAGTTCGTTCGGGTCGCGGCGCGAGGGGCCTTCCACCAGCAGGCGCTGGCGCGTGCCGATCATGTTGCGGGCGATCGTGGCGGCCTGCTCGTTGATCAGTGCCTGTAAGCGCTGCAGGCGGCGCAGCTTCACGTCCTGCGGCGTGTCGTCGTGCAGGTCGGCGGCGGGCGTGCCCGGGCGGCGCGAATACACGAACGAGAACGAGGTGTCGAAGCCGACGTCCTCGATCAGCTTCATGGTCTTTTCAAAGTCTTCTTCGGTTTCACCGGGAAAGCCGACGATGAAGTCCGAGGACAGCGTCAGGTCGGGGCGGGCGGCGCGCAGGCGGCGCACCACCGATTTGAATTCCAGGGTGGTGTAGCCGCGCTTCATGGCGGCCAGCACGCGGTCGCTGCCTGCCTGTACCGGCAGGTGCAGGAACGACACCAGCTTGGGCAGGCGCGCGTAGGCGTCCACCATGCGCTGGGTCATTTCCTTGGGATGCGAGGTGGTGTAGCGGATGCGCTCGATGCCCGGGATTTCGTGTACGTACTCCAGCAGCATGGCGAAATCGGCGATTTCGTCGCTGTCGGTCATGCGGCCGCGGTAGGCGTTGACGTTCTGGCCCAGCAGCGTCACTTCCTTCACGCCCTGGTCGGCCAGGTCGGCCACCTCGACCAGCACGTCCTCGAAGGGCCGCGAGACTTCCTCGCCGCGCGTGTAGGGCACGACGCAGAAGCTGCAGTACTTGCTACAGCCTTCCATGATGGAGACGAACGCCGTGGCGCCTTCGACTCGCGGGGGCGGCATGTTGTCGAATTTTTCGATCTCGGGAAAGCTGATGTCCACCTGCGAACGGCCTTCGTCGCGGCGGCGCTTGATCAGTTCCGGCAGGCGGTGCAGCGTCTGCGGGCCGAACACCACGTCCACGTAGGGCGCGCGCTTGACGATGGCCTCGCCTTCCTGGCTGGCCACGCAGCCGCCCACGCCGATCACCAGGTTGGGGTTGGTCTTTTTCAGGTGCTGCACGCGGCCCAGGTCCGAGAAGACTTTTTCCTGCGCCTTCTCGCGCACCGAACAGGTGTTGAACAGGATGACGTCCGCGTCTTCCGGGTTGTCGGTCAGCTCCAGGCCCTGGTCGCCGCGCAGCACGTCGGCCATCTTGTCCGAGTCGTACTCGTTCATCTGGCAGCCGAAGGTGCGGATGTACAGCTTGCGGGGAGAGCCGGCGTCGGCGGCGGGGAGGGCGGCGCTGGCGCCGTCGTGCGCGGCGTTGGCGCGCTTTAGGGTAGTTTCTTGCATGATGGTCGCCGTGACGGGTGTAGATCCCGGGGGCTGAAAGGGAGGAAAACGCCGAATTTTAACCGTTGCCCGAATTTGCTTCTTGGTCTGGCGCGCCTAGCCCGTTACGATAGCGTGCTGGGCCGACTTCAGGGCCCTGGAATATTTCTCATTTCCCTGTAGCGGTACCGATGAACACCAATCCCCTGACGCCCTCGGCAGCCGCTCCCGCGATCGACGCTGCGGCGGGCCGGTCCGAGCCCGATCAGTTCCGCAACCCCTTTTCCGCGCTGACCTGGGTGTTGCTGGGTTGCGCCCTGGCGCTGGCCGCCAGCGCCTGCGCGCTGTGGGTGGACCTGCCGCTCGCGGTGTGGATCAAGCAGTCCGTGTCCGACAGCGTGAATCTGTCTTTCGAATGGATCGGCGAACTCGGCGAAAGCGGCCCCTATATCGGCGTGGCGCTGGCCTTCTACGTGATCGGACTGGTCGGCTTGGCCCGCGGCTGGCGCAATCCCGTGCGCATGAGCTACGCCAGCATGGCGCGCGGTAGCCTGCTCATGCTGTCGACCCTGGCGGTCGGCGGCCTGGTGGTGCTGGTGCTCAAGCGTTCGGTGGCGCGGGCGCGTCCCGAGCTGTTCTTCGAAAAAGGCATATACGGGCTGGGCGAGTCCTTCTCGCGGGTGCAGCTGTATAACTCGTTTCCCTCCAGCCACACGTATGCGGCCTTCGCCGTGGCGGTGGTGCTGGGCATCCTGGCGCCGCGCTGGCGTTGGGTCTTCCTGTTGCTGGCGGTGCTGGTGGCCATGAGCCGCCTGGTCAACCTGGACCACTATCTGTCGGACGTGATGACGGCCGCGGGCATCGCGGTGCTGGTCGGCCATGTGCTGGCGCCCCGAGTGCTGGGCGCCACGTACCAATGGCCTTTGCGCGCGCCGTGGCGCTGGTGGAAGAAGTGAGCCGCCATCCCGCGGGCCGGCAGCGAGCCGGCTTCAGGCTGCGCTTCAGGCGAAATTCACCACCACGCGCCGGTTCGTGCGGCTCTTTTTCTCGATCTTGGTAACGGCCACCGCACCGATTTCGCCCGTGTTGGCGACATGGGTGCCGCCACAGGGCTGCCGGTCCACGCCGGGGATTTCGACGATGCGTATGCTGGCGGTGCCCGCCGGCGGCGCGGCGCCCACGGTACGGACCAGATCCGGCTCCGCCGCCAATTCTTCCGGGGTGATGCAATTGATGCTGATGCCGGTCCGGGCGTTGATCAGGGCGTTCAGGCGTTCGGTCAGGTCGGCCTTGTCCAGCGTGGATTCGGGCAAGTCGAAGTCGATGCGGGCGGAATCAGGCGAAATGCTGCAGCCTGTCACGGGGGCGGGCACCAGCGACCCGAGCAGATGCAGACAGGTATGCAGGCGCATGAGCCGGTGGCGGCGCGGCCAGTCGATGGCGACCGAGACCCGCTCGCCCACTTGAAGCGCGGCGCCGTCTTCCAGCACATGCAGGATGCGCTTGCGGTCGTCAGCGTAAACAGTGTCGGTCAGCGCCCATGCGCGGCCGTCGGCGAGCGTCAGCGTGCCACTGTCCCCCGCTTGGCCGCCACTGCGCGCGTAGCAGACTGTCTCGTCCAGCTCGACGCCCTCGGGGCCAACCGCGATCACGGTGGCGTCGCACCGGTCCAGATAGGGGTCTTCGTCGAAACGCTTGCGGGTGGAAAGCATGAACAGGTCTCCGGATGTTCTGGTTTTCTTGGCGGGCGCGGAGTCAGGCCAGGATTTTCAGGCCGCTCGCGGTTTCTATCTGGGCGCTCAGGCGCGGCGGGCCGTCGGCCTGCTCCAGCTGGATCAGGTGGTCGGCGCCCAGCCAGGCCAGGCCCTGGCGCAACAACCCGGCCTGCGGGTGGCTGCCCGACAGCTGGCGCAGGGTGAGGTTCTGGCGCGGCAGGCTGATGCCGGGGTAATCCGCCACGTCCCATTGGATCAGCGTAGGTAGCAGGCCGTCGCCGGCCGCATGGCCCGCTACGCGCCATGCGGGCAGGCTGCCGTCTTCCGGCACCGTCAGCCGCCAGCGCAGAGGCCCCCGTTCCATCGGGATGGCCGGGGGTATGCGCGCGGGGTGCTCGGCTTGCATGCGGGAGAGGTCCAGCGGAGCTTCGACCCGCGCCGCCCAGTGGGCCAGGTAAGGGCCTTGCGCCAGCCGGGCGCGCACCGCGTCCTGATCCAGCCCGAACCAGCGTGGCCGTGAAGGCGCGGTGGCTTGCGGATCGATGGCGATGACTTCCAGGTAGAGGCCGCTGGCCATGCCCAGCACCCGGTTGTGGGTGCCCATGCGGGGATGCGCGCCGCCGCCCGAGGGGGCGATTCCGAGTAGTCCGGCGACGTAGTCGGTGCCGCTGTCCAGGTCGGCGGCGGCGACGACGAGGTGATCGATGACGAGTTTCATGATCCGGCTATGGTAGCGAATCCGCGACGATCCGTACCCGTACAGCGCGGCTGAACGGAACAGTACAGTGTTTGCCGCCGCCTCAGGCGTCCAGGTCCCGGCGCTTTATGACGCGGTCGATCAGGCCCCATTCCAGCGCTTCTTCGGCGCTCATGTAGCAGTCCCGGTCCAGCTTGCGCTCGACCTCTTCATAGCTGCGGCCGCAGTGCTGCGCATAGACGCGCGTAACACGGTCCTTGGTCCTGCGCATTTCCTCGGCATGGATGAGCACGTCCGAGGCCTGGCCCTGGAAGCCGCCCAGTGGCTGGTGCACATGCACGCTGGCGTTGGCCAGCGCGCATCTTTCGCCCGGTTCGCCGGCCATCAGCAGGAAGGAACCCATGGACCGCGCCGTGCCCATGCACAGCGTGTGCACGGGCGCGGTGATGAACTGCATGGTGTCGTACATGGCCAGGCCGCTGGTGATGACGCCGCCGGGCGAATTGATGTACAGGTGGATCGGCTTGGTCGGGTTTTCGGATTCCAGGAACAGCAGCTGGGCGCAGACCAATGCGGACACAGAGTCGTTGACCTCGCCGTTCAGGAAGATGATGCGGTCGCGCAGCAGCCGGGAATAAATGTCGAAGGATCGCTCGCCGCGGCCGGATTGCTCGACCACCATGGGCACGTACTGCATCACGTCCTGCATGGACGAATCTCCTGTGTTGCGGTTGCCTTGCGCTGGGCCTGGGATCAGGCGGCGCGCATGAGAAAGGGGCCGGCGTCATTGGCGGCTGCAAGCTTGCCGCCTTCCAGCCGGGCGTCGGCCAGCGCGTGGATGATGCGCAGGACCGTGCGGCCATCCGCGGCAGGCCGGAGCTGGAAGGTGACCAGGCTTTCCAGGAAGGGCGGTTCTTCGTCCCGCATGCGGTAGCAGATCGCCTCGGGGGGCGTCGAATCCGTGGGTTCGGCGCTGGCCAGGGCCTGGCCGGGCAACCATTGCTCGCGGAACTCGGGAATGCTGATCGCGCGCCAGACTTTCTCGGGCGGCGCGTCAAGCTCGTACTCGAGCACGATGTCTTCGGGCTGGTCGCCGGGCGCGGTCGGTTTCATTGGTCCATGTCCTTGAGCAGAGCGTTCAGGGCGTCGATGCGGGTCGGCCAATAGGCGCGGTACTTGGTCAGCCATCCGGCAATCAGTGCCAGCCCGTCGGGATCGACTTCGTAATTCACGAATCGGCCTTGTTTCTGTTCGCGCACGAGCCGCGCCTTGCGCAGCACGGAAAGGTGCTGCGACATGGCCGGCTGGCTGATTTCCATGCCCACGCGCAGGGCGCTGGCGTTCATGCCGCCGGCCGCCAGCTTTTCGAAGATGGCGCGGCGGGTGGGATCGGCCAAGGCCTTGAAAATATCGTTTTCGAGCATGGCAACACATTAGCGAATACTTATGTGTTTGGCAAGAGGCAAGTCCTCGAACGGCCGGGCATAAAAAAACCCGCCGAATGCGGCGGGTTCCTCTTCACGCGGAGACGATCAGGCGGCTTCGCCTTCCTCGCCTTCCTTCTTGACCGGCTTGACCAGGTCTTCGCGCTTGACGCCCAGCCACATGGCCAGCGCCGCGGCGACGAACACCGACGAGTAGATGCCGAACCAGATGCCGATAGTCAGCGCCATGGCGAAGTAGTGCAGGGTGGGGCCGCCAAAGAACAGCATGGCCAGCACCATCATCTGGGTGGAACCGTGGGTGATGATGGTCCGCGAGATGGTCTGCGTGATGGCGCTGTTGATGACTTCCTGCACGTCCGCCTTGCGGTACTTGCGGAAGTTCTCGCGGATCCGGTCCATGATGACCACGGATTCGTTCACGGAGTAGCCCAGCACTGCGAGCACGCCCGCCAGTACCGACAGCGAGAACTCCCACTGGAAGAAGGCAAAGAAGCCCAGGATGATCACCACGTCGTGGAGGTTGGCGATCACGCCGGCCACGGCGAACTTCCATTCGAAGCGGAAGCCCAGGTACACCATGATGCCGATGACCACGACCAGCAAGGCCATCAGGCCGTTGTGCAGCAGTTCCTGCCCCACCTGCGGGCCCACGAACTCGACGCGGCGCAATTCGACGCCGGAATCGGCGGTCTTCAGCGCGGCCATGACGGTCTCGCTCTGGGTGGCCGACGTCTGGCCTTCCTGCAGCGGCAGGCGGATCATGACGTCATGCGAGGTGCCGAAATTCTGCACCTGGAAGTCGGTGTAGCCCAGCTTGGAGACCACGCCGCGCACGTTTTCCAGCTGCGCCGTCTGGGCGTAGTTGACTTCCATGACCGTGCCGCCGGTGAACTCGATCGACAGGTGGAAGCCGCGGGTGATGATGAAAAAGACAGCCGCCAGGAACGTGACGAGACTGATGATGTTCAGCACCAGCGCGTGGCGCATGAACGGGATAGTGCGGTGAATACGGAAAAATTCCATTTTTCGCCTTAGGCTTTATCTGTGGCGGGCGGCCGGGCCGCCCGCGCTCATGTTCAGTTGGTCTTCGGTTTCCAGACTTCACCGATGGAGATCGACGTGAGCTTCTTCTTGCGGCCATACCAGAGGTTGGCCAGCGCGCGCACGCCCACCACCGACGAGAACATCGAGGTCAGGATGCCCAGGACGTGGACCACCGCAAAGCCCCGGATCGGGCCCGAACCGAACGCCAACAGCGCCAGGCCCACGATCAGCGTGGTGAGGTTGGAGTCCAGGATGGTGCCCCAGGCGCGCTCGAAGCCGTGGTGGATGGCCTGCTGCGGACTGGCGCCCGCGCGCAGTTCTTCGCGTATCCGCTCGTTGATCAGCACGTTCGAGTCGATGGCCATGCCCAGCGTCAGCGCGATAGCCGCGATACCTGGCAGGGTCAGCGTGGCCTGCAGCATGGACAGCAGCGCCAGCAGCAGCAGCACGTTCATGGTCAGGCCGATCGTGGAGAACACGCCGAACAGGTGGTAGTACAGGATGATGAAGGCGGCGATGGCCAGGAAGCCGTACAGCGTCGAATAGAAGCCCTTGGCGATGTTGTCCGCGCCCAGGCTCGGGCCGATGGTGCGTTCCTCGATGATGGACATGGGCGCGGCCAGCGCGCCCGCGCGCAGCAGCAGCGCGGTGTCGGCGGCTTCCTCGGAGCTCATGCTGCCGGAGATCTGCACCTGGCCGCCGGCGATTTCGCTGCGGATGACCGGCGCCGTGACCACTTCGCCCTTGCCGTTTTCAAACAGCAGGATGGCCATGCGCTTGCCGATGTTGTCGCGGGTGACGTCGCGGAAGATACGCGCGCCCTTGGAGTCCAGCGTCAGGTGCACGGCAGCCTGTTGGGTCTGCGAATCGCGGCCGGGCTGGGCGTCCTGCAGGTTTTCGCCGGTCAGGATGACCTGGCGGCGGACCAGGATGGGGCGGCCGTCGCGGTCGTTGTAGCGTTCGAGGCCGAAGGGGACGCTGCCGCCCAGCAACGCGGCTTGCGCGGCGGGGGTGTCGTCGACCATGCGGATTTCCAGCGTGGCGGTGCGGCCGAGCAGTTCCTTGGCCTTGGCCACGTCCTGCACGCCGGGCAACTGCACCACGATGCGGTCGCCGCCTTGTTGCTGGATGACCGGTTCGGCCACGCCCAGTTCGTTGATACGGTTGTGCAGCGTGTTGATGTTCTGCTTCAGCGCGGAATCCTGCACGCGGGTGACGGCGGCCGGGTTCAGGGCGGCCATCAGCAGGGGTTTGCCGTTTTCTTCGCGTTCGGTGAATTCCAGGTCGGGCAGGCGGCTGCGCAGGGTCGAGATGGCGCGGTCGCGGTCGTCCGAGTTGGCGAAGGTGGCGGCAATGGCCATGCCCGAGCGTTCGACGCCGGCCACGTTGACCTTCTGGTCGCGCAACACCGAGCGCACGTCGGCGGCCAGCGAATCGTAGCGGGCGGTCAGGGCGCCCTGCATGTCCACTTGCAGCAGGAAGTGCACGCCGCCGCGCAGGTCCAGGCCCAGGTACATGGGCTTGGGCGCGAACCAGCCCAGCGCGCGCATCCAGGCAGGAGAGGCGGGCAGCAGGTTCAGCGCGACGGTGTAGTGCGGGTCGCCAGCGACGGTATTGAGGGATTTGTCGATGAGGTCGCGCGCCTGCAGTTGCAGGTCGGTCGACGCGAAGCGGGCGCGCACGGTGCCGAGCGTGCCGTTCTGTTCATAGTAGACCCCTTCGTTGGGGATCTTGGCGTCGGTCAGGATCTGTTCGACCCGGCTCAGCATGGCGGGATCGACCTTGATCGTGGCCTTGGCGCTGGAAACCTGGACGGCCGGAGATTCGCCGTAGAAATTGGGAAGCGTGTACAGCAGGCCGATGATGACCGCGACCAGGACCGTAATGTACTTCCAGAGGGGATAGCGGTTCATTGCCGGCTACTTCATGTAAAAGTGATGAAAGGGCCGCCCGGGCGGCAAGCGCGGCGGGCGGCGGCAGGGCCATCAAGCACAAGAGCCCGATGGGGCTCCTGTGGGACGCTTACAGGGCCTTGATGGTTCCCTTGGGCAGCACGGTCGAGACCGAGGACTTCTGCATGATCACTTCGACGGGCTTGTCGGCCAGTTCGGAGACTTCGACGGTGACGTAGCTGTCGTTGACCTTGGTCACCTTGCCGAGCAGGCCGCCGGCGGTGACGACTTCGTCGCCCTTGGCCAGGGCGGCGATCAGGTTGCGGTGCTCTTTCTGGCGCTTCATCTGGGGACGGATCATCAGGAAGTAGAGGATCACGAACATCAGGATGATGGGCAGCATGCCCATCAGCGCGTTACCCTCGGGGGCGGCAGCCTGAGCCACGACGAGGCTGGCGGTATCGATAACGGACATTGAATTCTCCTGCGTTTAGTCTGTTTGGGTGTTTGTATCTAGTGTTTTTATGCGCCCATCCCCGCGCGAGCCATGGATAGGGCAAGCCGACTATTGTATATAGGTTCTGCGTCCTGAAATTCTAATCCACCCCTCGCGCACGGTCGGCCGCGAACTGCGCGCGCCAGGCGTCGAAGCGGCCGTCGGCGATGGCCTCGCGCATTTCCTTCATGATGGTCAGATAGAAATGCAGGTTGTGCAGGGTGTTCAGGCGCGCGCCGGTAATTTCGTTGGCGCGCTGCAGGTGATGCAGGTACGCGCGCGAGAAATTCGCGCAGGTATGGCAGCCGCAGCTCGGGTCCAGCGGGCGGGTGTCGTCGCGGTACTTGGCGTTGCGGATCTTCACGTCGCCGAAACGGGTGAACAGCCAGCCGTTGCGGGCATTGCGCGTCGGCATGACGCAATCGAACATATCCACGCCGCGGGAGACGCCCTCGACCAGGTCTTCCGGCGTGCCCACGCCCATCAGGTAGCGGGGCGCCTGGGCCGGCAGCTTGGGCGTGACGTGCGCCAGGATGCGCATCATGTCTTCCTTGGGCTCGCCGACGGAGAGGCCGCCGATCGCGTAGCCATGGAAGCCGATCTCCTGCAGCCCGGCCAGGGATTCGTCGCGCAGGGCTTCGTACATGCCGCCCTGGACGATGCCGAACAGCGCATTGGGGTTTTGCAGGCGGTCGAATTCTTCGCGCGACCGGCGCGCCCAGCGCAACGACATGCGCATGGAGCGGGCGGCTTCTTCGACGGTGGCGGGCCGGCCGTCGATTTCATAGGGCGTGCACTCGTCGAACACCATGACGATGTCGGAGTTCAGCGAACGCTGGATGCGCATGGATTCTTCCGGCGTCAGGAACAGCCGCGCGCCGTCGATGGGGGAGGCGAACTTCACGCCTTCCTCGGTGATCTTGCGCATGCCTTGCAGGCTGAAGACCTGGAAACCTCCGGAGTCGGTCAGGATGGGCTTGTCCCATTGCATGAAGCCATGCAGGCCGCCATGCTTTTCCATGATTTCCGTGCCGGGACGCAGCCACAGGTGAAAGGTGTTGCCCAGCACGATCTGCGAGCCGATCTCTTTCAGTTCGTGCGGCAGCATGGCCTTGACGCTGCCATAGGTGCCCACAGGCATGAAAATGGGCGTCTCGACCACGCCGTGGTTCAGCGTGATGCGGCCGCGGCGGGCGCCGCCGTCGGTGGCAAGCAGTTCGAAATTCAGTCCGGTCATGGGGCGGGGGACTCGATAAACATGGCGTCGCCATAGCTGAAGAAGCGGTAGCGCTCGGCGACGGCGTGGGCGTAGGCGCGGCGTATGGGTTCTACGCCGGCCAGCGCCGACACCAGCATCAGCAGGGTCGACTGGGGCAGGTGGAAATTGGTGACCAGGGCGTCGATGACGCGGTACCGGTAACCGGGAGTGATGAACAGGCGCGTGTCGCCCTGGGCCGAGGCCAGCGGCAGGCCGGGGGCGGTGCGCCCTTCGGTCTGGGCGGCGGCGGACTCCAGGGCGCGCACGCTGGTGGTGCCGACGGCGATGACCCGGCCGCCTCGGCTGCGGGCGGCGGCAATCGCGTCCACCGTTGCCTGTGGCACGGTGAACCATTCGGCATGCATGACGTGGTCAGCCAGGTTGTCCACGCGCACCGGCTGGAAGGTGCCCGCGCCTACGTGCAGCGTGACGAAGGCGCGTTCGACGCCCATCGCAGCCAGGCGGTCCAGCGTGGGCTGGTCGAAGTGCAGGCCGGCGGTGGGTGCGGCCACGGCGCCGGGCTCGCGGGCGTAGACCGTCTGATAGCGCTCGTCGTCACCAGTGTCGGCCTCGTGCGTGATGTAGGGCGGCAGCGGGGTCGCGCCGTGGGCGTCCAGCAGTTCCAGCACGGGGCCGGGAAAGCGGATGTCGAACAGTTCCCCTTCGCGGCCCAGCACGGTGGCATCGAAGGCATCGGCCAGGCGCAGCACCATGCCCGGGCCGGGCGACTTGCTGGCGCGCACATGGGCCAGGACGCGGTCGGGTTCGGTGATGCGTTCGACCAGCACCTCGATCTTGCCGCCGGTGATCTTGTGGCCGTTCAGGCGCGCCTTGATGACGCGCGTGTCGTTGAAGATCAGCAGGTCTTGCGGACGCAGCAGCGAGGCCAGGTCGGCGAACTGCCGGTCGTGCAGCTGGCCGGCGCCATCCAGGTGCAGCAGGCGGCTGCCGGTGCGTTCGGCGGCGGGCGCCTGGGCGATGAGCTCGGGCGGCAGTTCGTAGTTGAAATCGGAAACGGTGAGGGACTGGGTCACGCGGCTATCCGTCCGGCTAGGGCGGCAAAAGAAGGCGAAAGGCGAGCCAGGAGGGCTCGGGGCAACCGTGTATTGTAAAGCGGCCGGAAAACGCGGCAGCCGCGCCCGGGGACGGATGCCTGCCGCGGCCGCGTTCAGCGGGCCGGACTCCACCCCAGCCGGCGCGAACAATCGGCTGCCGCCCCGACCAGCGCCCGCACGGGTTCCCCATCGGGCGAGAGGTCGAAGCCGCCATGCAATCCCAGGCTGGTGATGGCGCCGGCCAGGTGGCCCTGGGCATCCAGCACCGGCACGGCGGCGGAGTCTATGCCATGCAACAGGTGGCCGCTGACGCTGGCGTAGCCGCGTTGGCGGGTCGCCTGCCATTGCCTGCGCAGCGCCGCCGCGGGGTCAGTGGGGGCAGCGGCGGCATCCAGCACCTGGGCGGCATCCGGGT
Source organism: Achromobacter sp. D10 (assembly GCF_035282245.1). Taxonomy (NCBI): domain Bacteria; kingdom Pseudomonadati; phylum Pseudomonadota; class Betaproteobacteria; order Burkholderiales; family Alcaligenaceae; genus Achromobacter; species Achromobacter sp. D10. Next base: position 21,960 of record NZ_JAYJLE010000015.1, on the reverse strand, counting down.
CATGGCTGCGCAGCGCGTCCCACTCGGACAGGGCCCGGGGCAGGGCCAGGGATTCAGGGAGCCAGGCGGCGAAGACGCGGCCGGTCGCGCTATTGAGCAGCGGCAGCACCGAGCCCACCCGCACGTTGACCGTTACCGGCAGGCGCGCGTCGCGCCATTGCACGATGGTGGGCCCATGCTGTCCCCAGACGGAGATGAAAACCGTCTGGCCAATGGCGGCGCTCAGGCTGTCCAGGCAGCCGGCCGCCAGTTTCACGAAGTCCACTTCGGCCAGGGCGGCCAGTCCGGTATGCAGGGCTTGCGGCCCGAGCCGGTAGCGGGCGCTGGCAGCGTCCTGTTCCACGTAGCCGCGGCGCTCGAGCGACACCAGGTAGCGGTGCACCTTGGCGCGCGGCATGTCCAGGCTGCGGCCCAGCTCCGATACGGACAGAGCGCCGCCCAGTTCGGCCAGCCGGGTCAGCACATCCAGGGCGATTTCAGCGGATTGGATCCCCGTACTGCTAGTTGTTGACATCGATTTGTCTCTTATTAGAATACGTGTATCACTAAAAAATACAGCGCTTGCCAGTCACTGGCAACGTGGAGACCAGCAAGAACGCAGCCGCGCCGCGCTGCGAGCCCGTGCGGACAAACCCGCAGCGGGCCCCGAGGTGCCCGTCCGCCGGGTTCCCCGCCGTATAAACAGAGTTCCACGCCGTAGCGGATCGGCGCAAAGCATAAGACATCCGCGTATCCAAGGAGACTCCGCATGACCCCTCGTCGTACCCTCATGGCCGCCGCGCTGGCCGCCCTGCTGGCAGCGGGCGCCGCGCCCGCGCTGGCCCAAGTGAAAATCGGCGCCACGCTTTCCACCACCGGTCCCCAGGCCTCGCTGGGCATCCCCGAACGCAACACCATCAGCCTGCTGCCCGCCGAGATCGGGGGCGTCAAGGTCGAGTACGTGGTGCTGGACGACGCTTCCGACACCACCCGCGCAGTCAGCAATTCCCACAAGCTCATTTCCGAGAACAAGGTCGACCTGATCGTCGGGTCCACCACCACGCCCAACACCATGGCCATGCTGGACACGGTGGCCAGCGGCACCACGCCGGTGATCACCCTGGCTTCCTCGGCGCGCCTGATCGAGCCAATGGACGACAAGCGCCGCTGGGTGTTCAAGACGCCGCACTCGGATTCGCTGATGGCCGAAGGCATTGCGCGCCATGCGGCGGCCAATGGCGTGAAGAAGCTGGCCTTCATCGGCTTCAACAATGCGCTGGGCGAGACCTTCTGGGTGGAAATCGAGAAAGCGGCCAAAAAGCACGGCATCGAGGTGGTGGGCAAGGAAGCCTTTGCGCCCACGGACACGTCGGCCGTGGCCCAGACCCTGAAGGTGGTGGGCGCGGCGCCGGACGCCGTGGTCGTCGGGGCTTCGGGCACGCCGGCCGCCATGCCGGCCCGGGCGCTGCGTGAGCGCGGCTACAAGGGCAAGATCTATTTCAACCACGGCGTGGCCAACAACGATTTCCTGCGGGTCTGCGGCGACGCCTGCGAGGGCGCCTGGGTGCCGGTGGGGCCGGTGATGGTGGCCGATCTGCTGCCCGACGACAATCCGGTCAAGTCGACCGCCCAGGCCTTCGCCAAGAAGTACGAGGCGGCCAACGGCGCGGGCAGCGTGTCCCTGTTCGCCGCCTATACCTGGGACGTCGGCCTCTTGCTGCAGCAGGCCATCCCGGTGGCGTTGAAGACCGCCAAGCCCGGCACGCCCGAATTCCGGGCGGCGCTGCGCGACGCGCTGGAAAACGTCAAGAACCTGCCGACCGCGACCGGCGTGGTCAACATGAGTCCCACCGACCACAATGGGCTGGATGAGCGGGCGCTGGTGATGGCGACCGTGGCTTCGGGCAAGTGGCGGCTGAAGTAGAGGGAGAGGGAGGGCCCCCACGCTGCGCACGCTATGCGTGCTTGCTGCCCCCCCGAGGGGGGCTGGCCCGCCTTGGGGCGGCCCGGCGGGAGGGAGGGCCCCCCACGCTGCGCACGCTATGCGTGCTTGCTGCCCCCCCGAGGGGGGCTGGCCCGCCTTGGGGCGGCCCGGCGGGAGGGAGGGCCCCCCACGCTGCGCACGCTATGCGTGCTTGCTGCCCCCCCGAGGGGGGCTGGCCCGCCTTGGGGCGGCCCGGCGGCGGGCGGGCTATTTTTCTGGGGGGCCGTTTGTGCTTGCTGCCTCCGAGGGGCTCTTCGCGCTTATTGCCCCGAGGGGGGGCGTATGGTGTCACCTATGTCCTCGTACACCTGTCACCTTTCTCCCCGGTCCATACACAGTCCATACACTGTTCCCCCTTGGGGCGGCCCGGCGGGGAAACGGCCTGCGCGCCGCAACTCGCCCAGGTTTTGTATGCTCTCGGTTTTGCAGGACGAGCAACCGGGTGGGCGTAGATGACGGGACGAGCGAATAGGCGTGTGGGCGGGCTGAAGCGGTGGCTGGCCGGAGGGCTGCTGGCCGCGGTGGCGAGCGCGGCCTGGGCACAGGTGCCCGGCCTGCCGCCCAACGTGGTGAACGCCTGGAAAGCGAGCAAGCTGCCCGATAGTTCCCTGTCTCTGGTGGTACAGGAAGTGGGCGGGCCGCGCCTGGTGGCGCTGAACGCCAAGGAATCGCGCAATCCGGCCTCGGTGATGAAGCTGGTCACGACCTGGGCAGCGCTGTCCGAACTGGGGCCCAACTACGTCTGGCGCACCGAGTTCATGACGGCGCCGGGCGCGCGGCCCGATGCCAAGGGCGTGCTGAGCGGTCCCCTATATTTGCGGGCTGGCGGCGATCCACAATTCCTGCTGCAGGACTTGTGGGTATTGCTGCGAGAACTGCGGCTGCGCGGCGTCAAGCAGATCAACGACCTGGTCATCGACCGCAGCATCTTCGGCCAGGTGGCGACCGACCCTGGCGCGTTCGATGGCGCCCCGGACCGAGCCTACAACGCCAGCCCCGACGCCCTCATGGTGGGCTTCGGCGCGCTGCGCCTGCTGTTCACGCCGGATCCGGCCGCCAACAAATGGGTGCCGCTGATCGACCCGCCGCTGCCCGGGCTGAAAATCGAGGGCCGCGTGGAATGGAGCGACGCCCGCTGCCCTGGCCCTCCGGTAGTGACGACCGAGCCATTGATCACCCAGCAAGGCGTGACCATCCGCGTGAACGGCAAGGTGGCGGGCTCCTGCGGCGAGTTCAGCCTGTATCGCCTGGCGCTGTCGCAGCCCGACTACGCCACCGAGGTGTTCCGCATGCTCTGGAAGGAACTGGGCGGCACCTTCAAGGGCCAGGTCCGTTCAGGCATGGTCCCGCCCGACGCCGTCGTGCTGGCCTCGCATGATTCGCCGACGCTGGCCGAGGCCATCCGCCAGATCAACAAGCGCAGCAACAATGTGATGGCGCGCACCTTGCTGCTGACCCTGGGCGCAGAGCGAGGCCGCCGGCCCGCCACCGTCGCCAGCAGCGAAGCCGTGGCCAAGGGGCTGTTGGCCAAGCAAGGCCTGGACATGCCGGAACTGGTCATCGACAACGGCGCCGGCCTGTCGCGCGACGCCCGGGTGTCCGCCGACAGCCTTGCGTCCATGCTGACCGTGGCCTGGAATTCGCCGGTCATGCCGGAGTACATTTCATCTTTTGCAATCGCCGGGGTGGACGGCACGGTGCGCCGCCGGCTCAAGGGCGACGGCACCGCGGGCATGGCCCACCTGAAGACGGGATCGCTGCGCGACGTGCGTTCCATCGCGGGTTACGTGCTGGGCGCCAGCGGCAAGCGCTACGTGGTGGTCAGCATCGTTAACCATGAACAGGCGGGCGCCGTGCGCGCCTTCGACGACGCACTGATCGCCTGGCTCACTGAACAATAAACATGCATTCATCGCGCCGGAAAAAATCTTCGAAAGATCCTGCTGGCGGTCAATAACAATTCCCTTCCAAACCGATTACGATCCTCAGATGTGGCTCAGCGACGGGCGACGCAATGCGCGTCGCGCCGCCATGGTTCCGCCTGAGGCGAAAACCCTGTCTATCAATATTCTGGAGAGTTACGCACATGCCCGTGCACGAAATCCGCCATCCGCTGATCCGCCACAAGCTCGGGATCATGCGCCGCGCCGACCTCAGCACCAAGAGCTTCCGTGAGCTCTCTCAGGAAGTGGGCGCGCTGCTCACTTACGAAGCGTCCAAGGACCTGCCGCTGGCGCCCGCCACGGTCGAAGGCTGGTGTGGCCCGGTAGAGGTCGAGAAGATCGCTGGCAAGAAAGTCACTGTGGTGCCCATCCTGCGCGCCGGCATCGGCATGCTGGACGGCGTGCTCAGCCTGATTCCGGGCGCCAAGGTCAGCGTGGTGGGCGTGGCCCGCAACGAAGAGACGCTGGAAGCGCATACCTACCTGGAACGCCTGGTGGGCGAACTGGACCAGCGCCTGGCCCTGATCGTCGATCCGATGCTGGCCACCGGCGGCTCCATGGTTGCCGCCATCGACCTGCTCAAGCGCGCCGGCTGCAAGGAAATCCGCGCGTTGGTGCTGGTTGCGGCGCCGGTCGGTATTGACGCCGTCCTGGCCAAGCACCCCGATGTGCATATCTATACCGCGTCCATCGATGACGGCCTCAATGAACACGGCTACATCATGCCCGGCCTGGGCGACGCCGGCGACCGCATCTTCGGCACGACTCAAAAGACCGAATAGCGGTCTGGGGCGACGGCTGCGGATGCAGCCGGTCAGGCCGCCATTTCCTCCGGCTGGCCTTCAATGTGCTGGCCGAACCATTGCAGCTGCGGCGCCAGGCCCGCGACCTCGCCCACGATCAAAAGGGCGGGGGACTGGATGGCGTGCTCCGCGGCCAGGGACGGCAATCGTTCGAGCGTGCCCGACAACACGCGCTGTTCGGGCCGGCTGCCGTTTTCGATCAGCGCGAAAGGCGTGTCCGGCGACCGGCCGTGTGCCAGCAGGCGGTTGGTCAGCAGGTCCAGTTGTCCTACGCCCATGTAGAACGCCAGGGTCTGTTTTTCACGTGCCAGCGCGGGCCAGTCCAGATTGTCTTCGTCTTCGCGGCAGTGCGCGGTGACCAGGCGGACGGACTGGGCGTGCTCGCGGTGCGTCAGCGGGATGCCGGCATAGGCCGCACAGGCCAGCGCGGCGGTGATGCCCGGCACCACTTCATAGCGCACGCCATGCGCGCGCAGATACTCCAGTTCTTCGCCGCCTCGCCCAAAGATGAAGGCGTCTCCCCCCTTGAGCCGCACCACGCGGCGTCCGGCGCGCGCATGCTCGACCATCAGCTTATGGATGCGCGCCTGGGTGGCGTTGTGGTTTTCGCCAGGCAGCTTGCCGACAGACACGCGCTCGGCGTCGCGGCGCGCCAGTCCCATGACCTCGTCGCTGACCAGCCGGTCATGGAGGATCACATCGGCTTCGTTCAGCGCGCGCAGCGCCTTCAGCGTCAGCAGGCCGGGATCGCCTGGGCCGGCGCCCACCAGCACCACGCTGCCCGTGGCAGGCGCTTGTGGCGCGGCCAAGGCGGCCTCGAGCGCGGCTTCTGCCTGGGCCGGCTGTTGCTGCCGCAGGAAGCCCGCCACCGGGCCGTCCAGCAGCCAGTCGTAGAAGCGGCGGCGAGCGCCCAGGTCGGGGTGGCTCGCCCGGATGCGCTTGCGGTAGCTGGCGGCCAAGCCGGCCAGCTGGCCCAATGTATGGTCGAACAGCGATTCGATGCGTTCCCGGATCCGGCGCGCCAGCACCGGCGCCACGCCGGATGAGGAAATGGCGACGATGACGGGCGAGCGGTCGACAATGGAGGGCACCTGGAAGGATGACAGCTCGGGATCGTCGACCACGTTGCTGAATATGCGCCGGGCGCGGGCCGCCTCCGAAACGGCGGCATTGGTTACTCGGTCATCGGTGGCGGCGACCACCAGCCAGGCCTCGTTGAGCCAGGCGGGATCAAACCGGCCGGAAAGATGGCGGATGCGGCCTTCGGCGGCCAGGGCGGCCAGGGCGGGTGTCAGCGCCGGGGCGCCCACGAGTACGTCCGCGGAGGCTTCCAGCAGGGAAAGCGTCTTGCGTTCGGCGACCGCGCCACCGCCCACCACCAGGACCAGCCTGTCTTTCAGATCGGCAAAAATCGGGAAAAGCGTCATTGAATGCCAGCCTCGGGCGTACCCGGCATAGTGTCGTTGGATCATAGGAAGGGGGGCTCATCCCCACAACTTTTGATTTCTTTGTTTCATATAACCAAAGATCATTAAGTCGATTTGCCGAGCCAGGCGCTCATTTCCACCACCTCGCGTGCGACTTCGCCCAGCCGCTTCTGGCTTTGCATGGCGCGTTGGCGCAACAGCCCGTGGGCCTCGTCCTCGGAGATCGAGCGCGCCTTCATCAGGATGCCTTTCGCCTTTTCCACCCATTGGCGGTCGGCCAGGCGCAATTGCGCTTCGCGCAATTCCTCGCGGCGCGACTTCTCCATGGCGAAGCGTTCGATCGCCACCGTCAAGAGCGGCTCGATGCGCCCGGCCGGCACGTCGCCCACGACATACGCCGCGACGCCTGCGCGCAAGGCGCTGCGTATGGTGTCGCGATTGCCGTTGTCCGTGAACATCACGACCGGGCGGTCGCTGTGCTCGCTGGCCACACAGACGTTTTCCAGTGTGTCCCGGCCGGGCGCATCGCTATCTATCAGTACGACGTCGGGGGCGGCCTGCGCGATCGCGGCGGCCAGGTCCATGCCTGGCGTTGCTTCCGCGACGACATGCACCCCCGCCGCGGCCAGCGTTTGCCGCAGCGATGCCGCGCGTCCTTCTCCATCGTTGAGCAGCATGACCTTAAGCATGAGATTCCCCTCTGATGCACACAGTCATGCAAGTTCCATGCCATCGCGTTGCGCGACGGCGGCGCGCCCGCCGGCACAGCGAGGGAGCGTGGATGGCACGCGGATGGTGCGCTGCCGCAACCGGTTGCGCACCAGATTGGTTCGCGCCCCGTTTTCCGGCCTGCCGGCCGTAGGCGCATGATCCCGGGCTGCGCCAGCGCGGACGCGGCCTGGCGGCGCATGAGCCCTTGTTCCGTGTTTCCTGGCACAGCGTTTGCTTGAGTGATTTCGGGCGCCAACGACGGTTGCCCCACGCAACGCGCCGCGAATCGCGGCAAGGGACAACGACGTTCCGCAGCGCCACTGGATGGGAGTCCATGGCGCGCGGGACGTTTTTTTTTGCCAGGAGCCATGCATGACGCCATCGACCCGTAGCCCCTCCACCGACGCCGCCGCGGGCGGGGATCTCAGTGCCAACGCCGGACGCCGCAAATGGCTGAGCGGCACGGCGCGCGCGGTGGCCGGCGCCAGCCTGCTGTCATTGGTGGATCCTTTGGTGCGCGCCGGCGCCTGGGCCGCCGGCACGGATGCTCCGGAGAAGACCGAGGTCAAGATCGGCTTCATACCGCTGACCGATTGCGCGTCGGTCGTGATGGCCTCGGTGCTGGGCATCGACAAAAAGCATGGCGTGACCATCACGCCCTCCAAGGAAGCTTCCTGGGCGGCGGTGCGCGACAAGCTCATGAATGGCGAGCTTGACATGGCGCACGTGCTCTATGGCCTGGTCTACGGCGTGCACCTGGGCATAGGCGGACCGAAGAAGGACATGGCTGTGCTGATGAGCCTGAACCAGAACGGCCAGGCGATCACGCTATCGGACAAACTGCGCGTTGCGGGTGTGCGCGATGGCGAATCGCTGGCCAAGCTGATGGCCTCCGACAAGCGCGAATACACCTTTGCCCAGACCTTTCCCACCGGCACGCATGCGATGTGGCTGTACTACTGGCTGGCGTCCTATGGCATCAATCCCATGAAGGACGCCAAGGTGATTACCGTGCCGCCTCCGCAGATGGTGGCCAATATGCGCGTGGGCAATATGGACGGCTATTGCGTGGGCGAACCTTGGGGGGCGCGCGCCATCCTGGACAAGATCGGCTACACCGCCGTTACGTCGCAGGGCATCTGGACGGACCACCCCGAGAAGGTGCTGGGCACAAGCGCGGACTTCGTATCGCGGCATCCGAACACGGCGCGCGCGGTCACCGCCGCCATCCTCGAGGCTGGCAAGTGGATCGATGCCTCGCCCGCCAACCGCCAGAAGACCGCCGAGACCATCGCCGCCAAATCCTATGTCAACACGGACGCCAGCGGCATCGTCGACCGCATGCTGGGGCGCTATGAGGACGGCTTGGGCAAGCGCTGGACGGACGAGCACGCCATGCGCTTTTACGCCGATGGATCCGCGAATTTCCCGTACCTCAGCGATGGCATGTGGTTCCTCACGCAGCACAAGCGCTGGGGGCTGCTCAAGGAGCATCCCGACTACCTGGCGATTGCTAAGCAGATCAACCGGATCGACCTGTACAGGCAGGCCGCGCAGGCAGCGGGCGTGGCGCTGCCGCCCAGTGAGATGCGCAGCTCCAAACTCATCGACGGCGTGGTGTGGGACGGCAGCAATCCCGCGGGCTACGCCGACGGATTCAAGGTCCGGGCCTGAGCGCCAATCCGCGGATATCTGAAAGGGGCATGCTATGTCTACCGTAACGAGTATGAATCGTGGCGATGCGTTCATCGTCTTCTGGCGAGAGCGTCTGGAGTGTGCATTGCGGGCCGTGGTCGGGCCCGTGGCGGGCTTCGCGCTGTTTGTGCTGGTGTGGCAGGTGGTGGCGATGCGCATACCGGAAATCCCCACGCCGGGAGTCACCTGGCGCGCGGCCGTCGAGCTTTTTTCCGATCCGTTCTACGACAACGGCCCCAATGACAAGGGCATAGGCTGGAACCTGCTGGCGTCGCTGCAGCGCGTGGCGATCGGCTTCGGACTGGCGGCGCTGATCGGCATACCCGTAGGCTTCGCCATTGGCCGCTATGCCGCGGTGCGCGCGATGTTCTCTCCCATCGTCAGCCTGCTGCGGCCGGTGTCGCCGCTGGCCTGGCTGCCGCTGGGGTTGCTGCTGTTCAAGGCGGCCAATCCGGCCGCCATCTGGGCCATCTTCATCTGTTCGATCTGGCCGATGATCATCAACACCGCAGTTGGCGTGTCGCGCGTTCCCCAGGACTACCTGAACGTGGCGCGGGTGCTGAACCTGTCCGAATGGAAGGTGACCACCAAGGTGCTGTTGCCCGCCGTGCTGCCCTACATGTTGACCGGCGTGCGCCTGTCGATCGGCACGGCGTGGCTGGTGATCGTGGCGGCGGAGATGCTGACCGGCGGCACGGGCATCGGCTTCTGGCTGTGGGACGAATGGAACAACCTGAAGGTGGAACACATCGTCATTGCGATTTTCGTCATCGGCATTGTGGGCCTGCTGCTGGAAACCCTGCTGGTCGCCCTGGCCCGCCGCTTCACCTATACGGAGGAATAGCGCCATGAAGAAGCATGTACGCATCGAGCGCGTGGGCCAGACGTTCAATACCCGCAAGGGCAACTTCGTGGCGCTGCGCGATGTCGACCTGACGGTGGACCAAGGCGAGTTCATTACGCTGATAGGCCATTCCGGCTGCGGCAAATCGACGTTGCTCAACCTGATCGCCGGCCTGGCCCGTCCCAGCAGCGGTGTGCTGCTGTGCGCGGAGCGCGAGATCACCGGGCCTGGCCCGGACCGTGCCGTGGTGTTTCAGAACCATTCGCTGTTGCCCTGGTTGAGCTGCTTCCAGAACGTGCATCTGGCGGTGGAGCGGGTCTTCGGCGCTTCCGAAAAGCGCGCGCAGCTGATCGAACGCACCCGGGCCGCGCTGGATCTGGTGGGTCTGCTGCCGGCGCAGAACAAGCTGCCGCGCGAAATCTCCGGCGGCATGAAGCAGCGCGTGGGCATTGCGCGGGCCCTGGCGATCGAGCCGGGCGTGCTGCTGATGGACGAACCCTTTGGCGCGCTGGATGCGCTCACGCGGGCGCATCTGCAGGACGAATTGCTGAAGATCGTCGCCAAGACGCGCACCACCACCATCATGGTTACGCACGACGTCGACGAAGCCGTGCTGCTGTCCGACCGCATCGTTATGCTGACCAACGGTCCGGCTGCGACCATCGGAGAGATCCTGCCAGTGCCTTTACCCCGTCCGCGCGACCGTGTGCGCCTGGCCAACGATGCGGCCTATCTGGCCTGCCGGGCGTCCGTGGTGGATTTCCTGCATCGGCGCCATGGCAACCCGGAGCGCTCGCAGGCCGCAGCGCAGGCCAATGCGGCCCTGTCTGCGGCAGACGAACCGCTAGCCGAGGCCGGCGCATCGCGCGCAGCCGCCTAGGATCGCCATGGACACGAAGCAGAAGCTCGTCGTGGTCGGCAATGGCATGGCAGGCATGCGCACGCTGGAGGAACTGCTGAAGCTGGCGCCAGACCTGTACGACATCACGGTGTTCGGCGCGGAGCCGTATCCCAACTACAACCGCATTTTGCTATCGCCGGTCCTGACCGGCGAACAGACCCTGCGGGACATCGTGCTCAATGACGAGGACTGGTATGTCCGTCACTGCATCCGCCTGCTACTGAATCGCAAGGTGGTCGGCGTGAACCGCGCACGTCGGATTGCGCTGGCCGACGACGGCACCGAGGCGCCCTACGATCGGCTGCTGTTGGCCACCGGATCGAATCCGTTCATCCTGCCGGTGCCGGGCAGCAATCTGGACGGCGTCATCGCCTTTCGCGATATCGGCGACGTAAACCGGATGATAGAAGCGTCGTCGCGCTACCGGCATGCGGTGGTGATAGGCGGGGGCCTGCTGGGGCTGGAGGCCGCCAATGGCCTGGCCGCGCGTGGCATGGATGTGTCGGTGGTGCATCTCGGCGAATCGCTGCTGGACCGGCAGCTTGACGGCGGCGCCGCGGCATTGCTGCGCCGCAGTCTCGAAGCGCGGGGACTGAAGTTCCTGCTGGGGCGCGAGACCCGGGAGATCCTGGACGGAGGCAGCGGGCGGGTGCGCGCTTTGCGCTTCGCGGACGGGGAAGAGATCCCGGCGGACCTGGTCGTGATGGCGGTGGGCGTGCGGCCCAACACGGAATTGGCGGAGCGCTGCGGGCTGCACGTGAATCGTGGCGTGGTGGTCAGCGACACCTTGCAGACGTATGACCCGCGCATTTATGCGGTGGGCGAATGCGTCAGCCATCGCGGCACCGCCTATGGCCTGGTCGCGCCCCTGTACGAGCAGGCGAAAGTGGCGGCCAATCATCTGGCGCTGCATGGCATTGGCCGCTATCAAGGCAGCGTCACTGCGACTCGGCTGAAGGTCACCGGCATTGACCTCTTCTCCGCCGGCGACTTCACGGGTGGGCCGCAGACCGAAGCGATTACGCTGGCCGACACGCCGGGCGGCGTCTACAAGAAACTGGTGATCCGCGACGACAAATTGGTGGGCGCCTGCCTGTACGGCGATACGGCGGACAGCGGGTGGTATGTGCGGCTGATCCGCGAGGGCAGGCGCATTGGCCCTTTGCGCGAGCGACTCATGCACGGCGAAGGCGCGGCGGGAGAGTAAGGCATGGATGGGTCCAAGACGCGCCGGATAGATATCGTGGACGTGGCGCACGGCGTCAGCGAAGTGGCATCTGTGTGCTGCTATTGCGGCACCGGCTGCGGCTTGCGGGTGCAAACGCGCGACGGCGCCGTGCTGCGCGTGCGTGGTGACGAACAGCATCCCGCCAACCGGGGCAGGTTGTGCAGCAAGGGGTTGGCGTTGGCGGACACGGTGCGGCGCGACGGCGCGCGCGTCCTCTCGGCGCAATGGCGCGGGACGCGCGCCCAACCGATGCGGGCCATTGCGCTGGGCGAGGCGCTGGACATCGTGGCGGCCAGGTTGGCCGACACCATCGCGCGCGACGGACCGGACGCAGTGGGTTTCTATCTGTCGGGGCAGCTGCTGACCGAGGATTACGCGGTTTTCAACAAATTGGCGCGCGGGCTGGTCGGCACCAACAATATCGACACCAATTCGCGCCTGTGCATGTCCAGCGCGGTGTCGGGCTACAAACGCACGCTGGGCGCGGATGCGCCGCCAGCCTGCTACGAAGATCTGGACCTGGCGGATACGGTGCTGATCGCCGGCTCCAACATGGCGTACGCGCATCCCGTGCTGTTCAGGCGGCTGGAGGCGGCGCGGGCGCGGCGTCCCAGCATGAAGGTGATCGTCGCGGATCCGCGACGCACCGACACCGCGGCCTTCGCCGACTTGCATCTGCTGCTGGCGGCCGGCACCGACGTGGCCCTGTTCCACGCCATGCTGAATGTCATGGAGCGCGAGGGCTTGCTGGACCAAGGCTACATCCAGCGCCATACCGAGGGCTTCGAGACCCTGATGGCGCGGGCGCGCAAGATCACCCCGCGCGCGGCCCAGGATATCTGCGGCGTCCCGGCGGAAGACATCATCCGGGCAGCGCGCTGGTTTGGCGGTGCGGGCGCGGCGCTGTCGCTCTACACCATGGGTTTGAACCAATCGACCAGCGGCGCCGACAAGAATGCTGCGTTGATACACCTGCATCTGGCGACCGGGCAGATCGGCAAGCCCGGCGCCGGGCCGTTCTCTTTGACGGGGCAACCCAACGCGATGGGCGGCCGGGAGGCTGGCGGCATGGCCACGTTGTTGCCGGGCCATCGCGACCCAGGGTTGGCGGCGGACCGCGAGGAAACCGCCGCCCTGTGGGGCGTGCACGCCTTGCCCCAGGCGCCGGGCGCCACGGCGCTGGAGATGTTCGACGCGGTGCTGCAAGGGCGGATCAAAGTGCTGTGGATCGCCGCCACCAATCCGGCCCAGTCTCTGCCTGACCAGGCACGCGTGCGCGCGGCACTCGAGCGTGCCGAATTCGTCATCGTGCAGGAGGCGTTCGCCGGCACGGAGACCCTGGCATATGCGGACCTGGTGCTGCCGGCCGCCACGTGGCCCGAGAAGTCCGGCACCGTGACCAATTCGGAACGGCGCATCAGCCGGGTGCGGGCGGCAATCGACCCACCCGGCGACGCGCAGCCGGACTGGCGCCTGGCGCAAGCGGTGGCGTTGCGACTGGCCGCCCGGATCGCGCCGGACAAGGCGGCGCTGTTTGCCTATCGGGATGAGAGCGAGGTCTTTGCCGAGCACGCCCGCACGACCGCGGGCCGGGACCTGGACTACAGCGCGTTGGACTACGCGACGCTTGACGCGCAGGGGCCGCAGCAATGGCCTTACCGGCAAGGGCAGGGAACGGCGCGCCTGTATGCCGACGCCGTGTTTCCCACCGCCAGCGGGCGCGCCCGCTTTTGCGACGTGGACTACCAGCAGGTCGCCGAGCCCACGACACCGGCATATCCCCTGCGGCTGACCACCGGCCGCTTGCGCGATCATTGGCACACCATGGCGCGCACGTCCCTGGCCCCTGCGCTGACGCAGCATGTCGAGGAACCCTGGGTGTCCATGCACCCTGGGGACATGCGCCAGCTGAAGCTCGAGCCCGGCGCGCTGGCAAGGCTGGCATCGCGCCGGGGTAGTGTGGTGCTACCCGTGCAGGCGGACGATGCGTTGCCGTCCGGGCAGGTGTTCCTGCCCATGCATTGGGGCAGCGCCTATATGGCCGGGCAGGGGGTGAATGCCTTGACCAATCCGGCGACCGATCCCATTTCACGCCAGCCGGAGCTCAAGCACTGCGCCATCCGTGCGGAACCCGCAGGCCTGGCGTGGCAGGCCGCCGGGTGGCTGCAGGGCGACAGCGCCGCCCTGCGCGCGCGCCTGGCCCCCTGGCTGCGGCGCTTCGAATACGCGGTCGTCCTGCCAGTGGGCGCGGGCGGAGTGAGAATGCGGTTGGCCGCCAGGGCCGCGCCGCAGGCCGCGGAGCTGGAAGCGATCGCGGGCGCGCTGGACCTGCTGGCGCCCGATGTGGCCTTCGATGACCCTGCGCGCGGTCAGATGCGCAGGGTGAGGATGGAGCAAGGCGTGTTGCGTGGCTTTCTGCTTGCCGGCGACCTGCGGCCGCAGGACGCGCTGCTGGCCTGGGCCGGGGGCGGGGACGCGCCGGCCGGCGTGGCGGCGCTGCTGCTGGGGCGGATAGCCGGGGCGGCCCGTTCACGTGCCATATGCGTCTGCAATGGCGTGAGCGAGGCGGCCATCCTGGCCGGCATCGGCCGTGGCTGCGACCTGGCAGCCTTGAAGGCCAGCCTGGGCTGCGGCACGGGTTGCGGCTCCTGCGTGCCTGAGATCCAGGCGCTGATCGGGCGCGCCGCGCTCGCGGCAGCGCCTGTGTAGCCGCCGCTGGCGCCGATTCGACGCGGTACGCGCCGACACGTTCCGACATACGCCGGGCTTCGCAACCGGTGTAGTATCAAGCCAGCCATGCGCCAGGCGCGGGCAGTTTTTTTCCGGATTGATGGAGTGGCGTGTGACGATGCGAAAAATGGCATCCCTGGTTTTTTTGGCGGGCGCGCTGGGCGCGGCCGCTGCGGCGCAGGCCGGCGTGTGCGATGCGCAATTCATGCATGACGGCGGCGCCGTGCAACTGACCGGCTCCGGCAATCTGGCGCTGGGCGCCGATCTGACGTTCGCCGAAGTTACAAAGAGCAATGGCGACAACTGCCGCGCGCGCGTGCAGGGCGTTGCCACCTTCAGCTATGCGGGCCTGCCTCCGGGCAAGTCCAAGCTGGATTACCTGATGACGGTCAAGGGCGGCCAGGCCACTTTCCTGCGCTATGCCAGCGCGGGCGAGGCGCCCAAGCCCTCCGAAGGCCAGTTCGACCTGCGCATGCTGGGTCTGTTCGCCTATGACGGCAAACTCAGCGCCGGCCAGAAATTGCCCGGCTCGTCGTTTCGCCTGAAGATCGGCAAAGAGGCGCCCGTGGGCGGGCAGCCCAGCACCACGGTGCGCATCGGCGAGAAAACCGTCGGGCAGAAGACGTCGGTGAACACGGCGTTGGGCGCGCAGTCCTGCCATCCGATCACATACACCCGCAACTCCGATCCCACCATGGCCACGTTCCAGGGCCTGATCATTCCCATCCCGGGCATGAACACCACCGTGACGGACTGGTACTGTCCGGCAATCAACCTGGTGATGAAGCAGGATATCGATCAGGGCGGCGTCAAATCCGCCGTTGAGATTACGCAAATCAAGTAGCACACCGTAGCAAGCGCGCCGTCTGCACCGCATGACGGCTGGTATGATGGTTCCGTCATTGACACACAACAGGAGCTCAAATAATGGCCACGAGAAAATCCGAAGAAGTCGCAAAAGAAAAACTCATCGACAGTGTCAAGTCCAGCCTGAATGACGCCGAAAGCCTGTTGCGCGAAGCCGCCAGCAGCACGGGCGACAAGGCCAATGAATTGCGCGACCGCGCGCTGACCTCGCTGAAGCGTACGCGCGAAGCCTTGTACGAAGCGCAGGACGCCGTACTGGAACGCGGCCGCAAGGCTGCCCGCGCGACCGATGATTACGTGCACGACAATCCCTGGCAAGCCATCGGCATCGCAGGCGTGACCGGCCTGCTGCTCGGCTTGCTGATCAGCCGCCGCTGATTGGGCAGGACATCCGGGCGGGCGGCGCGGGCGTAGGGCCGCGCTTCCCGCCCGGCGTCCTTTTCAGCCATGGGTCTACGAAAATCTGTTTTCGGCGTTGCCTCCAGCGTGGTCGGGCTGTTGCGCACGCGCCTGGAATTGCTGGCGCTGGAAGCGGCGGATGAAAAAGCGCGCCTGCTCAAGCTCTTGGGCATGGCATTTGCTGCGCTGCTTTTCCTGACACTGGCGGTGCTGGTCTTCACCGTCACGGTCGCGGTTGCGTTCTGGCCCACCGAAGACCGCTATCTGGCCTTGGGCCTGCTGGCGGGCTTCTATGGACTGGTAGGCGTGGCCTTGCTGGTGGCGGTGCGGCACGGGCTGGTCTACGGCGCGCCGCCGTTCTCTGCCACGCTGGAAGAACTCGGCCGCGATGCCGAGCTGCTGGAGCGGGTGCGCGATGCGCAGGACGACGACGAAGCGCAGTTGCGCCGGCGCGAGGAGGGCTGAAGCATGACGAAAAGGTCTCCCACCGTCGATCGCGCCGTGCGCATCGAACTGCTGCGCGCCCGCGCCGCCATCGAACGCGAATCGTTGGCGCAAAGCATCGCCTCCGCCGGACGCAAGCTGGAGCCGGCCGCGCTGCTCAAGGGGCTGCTACCCGGCCTGGCATCGGGCAGCGCGTCGCGCTGGGCCTTGCAGGCGATCAGCCTGGCGCGGCGTTATCCCATCGTCAGTTCGTCGCTGTCCGCCATGGTCATGCGCGGCGGCAAACGCTCCAAGCTCTTGAAGATCGCAGGCGGCGCGTTTGTCGGCTGGCAATTGTTCAGGGCCTGGCAGAACTCGCGCCGCGATGGCGATCCGGCTGCCGGGCAACGCTGACGCCTGCGCCGCCCATGAAAAAACCCGTCACGCTCTGACGGGTTTTTTCATGGCGTGAGCCGGGAAATTACAGGCCCAGTTGCCCCCACAGATCGTCCACGCGTTTCTTGACGTCGGCGTCCATCGTGATGGGGGTGCCCCATTCGCGATTGGTTTCGCCCGGCCACTTGTTGGTGGCGTCCATGCCCATCTTGCCGCCCAGGCCGGACACCGGCGAAGCGAAGTCCAGGTAGTCGATGGGCGTGTTCTCCACCAGCAAGGTATCGCGCACCGGATCCATGCGCGTGGTCATCGCCCACACGACTTCCTTCCAGTCGCGCGGGTTGATGTCCTCGTCCACCACCACGATGAACTTTGTGTACATGAATTGGCGCAGGATGCTCCACAGGCCGAACATGACGCGCTTGGCGTGCCCCGCATATTGCTTGCGGATCGACACCACCGCAAGGCGGTAGCTGCAGCCTTCCGGCGGCAGGTAGAAGTCCACGATCTCGGGCAACTGGCGACGCAGCAGGGGCACGAACACCTCGTTGAGCGCCACGCCCAGCACGGCGGGCTCGTCCGGCGGCTTGCCGGTATAGGTGGAGTGATAGATGGGATTGCGCCGCATCGTGATCCGCTCCACCGTGAAGACGGGGAACCAGTCCTGTTCGTTGTAATAGCCGGTATGGTCGCCGTAGGGACCCTCCAGCGCCATTTCGTAATCGGTGTTCGGCGGCGGATTGACGCCTTCCGGCACAACGGGGGCGACGGCGCGCGGGTCGGAGGATGGCAGCAGGTGGCCTTCCAGCACGATTTCCGCCCAGGCGGGTACGGACAGGTCGCTGCCCAGCGCCTTTGACACCTCGGTGCGCGAACCGCGCAGCAGGCCGGCAAACTGGTATTCGGACAGGCTGTCGGGCACCGGCGTGACGGCGCCCAGCGTGGTCGCCGGGTCGGCACCCAGGGCGACCGCGATGGGGAAGGGGGTGCCGGGATGCGCCAAGGCGTGGTCGCGGAAATCCAGCGCGCCGCCGCGGTGCGACAGCCAGCGCATGATCAGCTTGTTGGGCCCCAGCAGTTGCTGGCGGTATATGCCCAGGTTCTGGCGGCGGGCATTGGGGCCGCGCGTGATCACCAGGCCCCAGGTCAACAGCGGCGCCACGTCGCCTGGCCAGCAGGTCTGGATGGGCAGCCGGGTGAGGTCCACGTCCTTGCCTTCCCAGACAATTTCCTGGCAAGCGGGACTTTTGACGGTCTTGGGGCTCATGTCCCACAGCGCGGACTTCAGCATCGAAACCTTGGCCAGCGCGTCGCGCAGGCCGCGGGGTGCCTCGGGTTCGCGCAGCGAGGCGAGCAGCTCGCCGATATCGCGCAGGGCGCTGACGTCGTCCGCGCCCATGCCGCGGGCCACGCGGGACGGGGTGCCGAACAGATTGGCCAGCACCGGCATCTGCGCCGGTTGGCCATTGTGCTGAGCGTTTTCAAACAGCAGGGCCGGACCTTCCGCACGCAGGACACGGTCGGAAATTTCGGTCATTTCGAGCCGGGTAGATACCGGCACAGTGATGCGTTTGAGCTCGCCCATGCGTTCAAGTTGGGCGAGGAAGTCTCTAAGGTCGCGGTATTTCACTACAGATCCCAGCGATTTGGTTACATATTGGGTAGACAGAGAGGTTAACATTGACTCCCTCTTTTTTAACGCAGGAGGTTTTATGCCCGATGCGTCAGTGGCCAGCCTGTTCAGAAGCCTGGCCCAAGGAGTGCACCAATATCTTGCCGAGTCCCTGCGCATTTGCTCCGTCTATCTGGGCATTGCGGTCATTGTGACGGTAAGCATGGGATTCGCCCTGCCTGGTTTGCGCGACCAGGCATTGCAAGTGCACAAAGCCTTGTTGACCGCCCTAGCGCCTACATCCATGCAAACCGGCACCGAATCCGAAGCCGGGTCCGAACTGGGTTCCGACATGTCGTCGGCAATTGCCATGGCCGTTCCGACCGCTCCCGCCAGCAATGCCACCGGCATGCTGGGGCCTGCTCGTGTCGCGCCGCCAGCGCCCAAACCGGTTACCGCGATGAGCGCCACCGGTCCGCAGGCGGAAGCCCTGCGCAACTATATTTCGCGCAAGTACAAGGTCGCCTATGACGCCACCGGCCCGCTGTTGAACACGGTATACAAAGTCAGCCGTGAAAAGCAGCTGGACCCGTTGCTGGTGCTGGCCGTGATCGCCATCGAGTCCCGCTATAACCCCTTGGCTGAAAGCCATGTGGGCGCCCAGGGGCTGATGCAGGTGATGACCAGTGTCCACCAGGACAAGTTCGACGCGGTCGGCAAGACCGCGCTGGATCCCGCCGCGAATATCAGGGTGGGCGCCACGATCCTGCGCGACTGTATCAACCGGCGCGGTTCGGTCGATGGCGGTTTGGCGTGTTACGTCGGGTCCACCGGACCGGACGACAACGGCTATGGCGCCAAGGTGCAGGCGGAACGCCGCCGCCTGGCGCTGGCCTCGGGCATCGCGCTGGCTCGCGACTGATCCTTCAGCGTGTGTCGCTTGCTTCGGCGCTCTTCATAAGAATGGCCGTTCCGCCGCCGGGCTGCCCCACGGCGGAGCAGCCTTCGCGGGGGCCTTACCCTTGCAGAAGCCGGCCGATCCGGGCGACCGCCTCTTCCAGACGGTCCAGGCCGGTGGCGTAGGAAAAGCGCATGGTGTGGCGGCCATGGGCCGGCCCGAAGTCCAGGCCCGGCACGGCGGCGACGCCCGCCTCCAGCAGCAGGCGTTGCGAGAAGGCAGCGCTGTCCATGCCCAGGTTGGCGATGTCGGCATAAATATAGAAGGCGCCATCCGGCTTGACGGGAACCTGGATGCCCATGCGCTCGAATTCCGGCAACAGGTAGTCGCGGCGTTGCTTGAAGGCCTCGCGGCGATGCTCGAAGGTCTTCATCGCGCCTGCGGAAAAGCAGGCCAGCGCGGCGTGCTGGGCCAGCGTGGGCGCGCAGATCGCCAGGCTGGCGGCGATTTTTTCCACCGGGGCCACCATGTCCTCGGGCACGATCATCCAGCCCAGGCGCCAGCCCGTCATGTGGAAGTACTTCGAAAAGCTGTTGATGACGATGACATCGTCGTCCAGGGTGAGGGCCGAGCGCGGCTGGCCTTCGTAGGACAGACCCAGGTAGATTTCGTCGACGATCGCGAAGCCGTCGCGCGCACGGACCTGCGCCAGCAGTTCGGCCAGCTCGCCGTGGTCGATGGAGGTGCCGGTAGGGTTGCTGGGCGAGGCGACCAATACGCCCTGGGTCGCGGGTGTCCAGTGGCTGGCCACGTCTTGCGCAGACAACTGGAAGCGCTTGGCGGCGGTACTTGGAATCAGTCGCGGCACGCCGCCCGCCGCCAGCACGAAATTGCTGTTGGCGGGGTAGGACGGATCCGGCATCAGCACTTCGCCGCCCTGATTGACCAGAGCCGCGCAGGCAAGCGTCAGGGCCCCGGAAGCCCCCGCAGTGACGATAACGCGGTACGGATTGATCCGGGCGCCGAACTGTTCATGGTAGAACTGCGCGATGGCTTCCCGCAGGGAGGTCAGGCCCGCCGAAGGACTGTAGCCGCTGAGGCCGGCGCGCGCCGCGCGTTCCAGCGCTTCCACGACCTGGGGGGGCGCGGTAAAGTCCGGTTCGCCGATGCCCAGGCTGATAATGTCCTTGCCCGCCGCCTGCAGCGCTTGCGCCTGCTTGAATAGTTCCATTACCTGAAAGGTCAGGAAGTCGTGGGTGCGATTGGCAAGGCGGGGCATCGGATTCTCGAAGGCGTTTTGTAGCGAAAAAGGAATTGTAGTCATGCAGCCATCCCGGCGCGCTTTCCTCCTGGGCCGTCGTCCGGTCCGCAGCCCCTGGGCGGCTTTCATGGAGCGGCTGACCCTGCTGTGCCAGGGCGCCGTCCGCGACCTGGGCGAGGCCGGGGCGGGCGGCCCGCGTGGCGTACTGATTCCGGCGCGCGATGCGGACGTGGCGCATGCGCGCACGCTCTGCGCCGCGTATGGCGTGACGCTGGCGCTGGACGGCGCCGAAGGGCCTTTCGAAGCGGTCCATGGGCCGGTTCTCCGGGTAGACCCGTCCGCCATGGTCGGATTGGCGCCGCTGCCCGAAGCTCCTGGACGCTGGCGCGCGCAGCCCGGGACCACCGTGGCGGCCTTGGCCCAGGCGGGGCTGCGGCAATTTGCCGGCCTGCCCGGGGACATGACCCTGGCCGCGTGGCTGGCCGCGCCGGCCCGCTGGCGGGCCGGCCGGTGCGCGGACTCGGGGCTGCTGGCCCTGGACGTGATGCTGGCGGACGGCATCGAAGAAACGCTGGGACCTTTTGGCGAGGCCGACGTCCAGCCCCTGCGTTCGGCCACTGTGCAGCGCCTGGTGCCCGCGCTGTTTCAACTGGCGTCTGGCGGCGATGCCTTCGCCACCCGTGACGGCGAGCGTTGGCTGGGCCGCTACCGCCTGGATGCGCTGAAGCCCGAGGCGCCCGCGACCGTCAACCTGGCGCATCTGCTGCTGGGGCACGGCGGCACCTTGGCCTGGGTGCAGGCGGTCACCTTGGCGGACGCCGAACCCGCGCCGCAAGCTGCGGAGTCGGCGGGTGAGCCGCCCGGGCTTGCCACTACCCGACTGGACTCCCGGGTGAAGGCCCAGTTCGATCCCGATCGCCGGTTCCCCTTATTCCGCATCGCGGAATAGCGACAATTTGTAAGCTGGCGCTAACATGGAACGCATGCGCTTATCCAAGGGGCAGGCGGGCATGACCGAGGTATCGCGGCGTTCGCCATCGGAATAGAATTCCCCCCTTTCGTGTTTCCCACTCTAGCCAGTAGCCGCCCCTATGGATGCCAATCTCCGCAAAGCCGCCCTTGAATACCATGAGCATGGGCGCCCCGGCAAAGTCTCGGTCACGCCGACCAAGCAGCTCACCAACCAGCGGGACCTGGCCCTGGCGTACTCGCCCGGGGTGGCGGCAGCCTGTGAAGAGATCGTGGCCGATCCGGCCAATGTGTTCCGCTACACGGCGCGCGGCAACCTGGTGGGCGTGATCACCAACGGCACCGCGGTGCTGGGCCTGGGCAACATCGGCGCGCTGGCTTCCAAGCCCGTGATGGAAGGCAAGGCGGTGCTGTTCAAGAAGTTCGCCGGCCTGGACGTGTACGACATCGAAATCAACGAGACCGACCCGGACAAGCTGGTCGAGATCATTGCCGGCCTGGAAGCCACCTTCGGCGGCATCAACCTCGAAGACATCAAGGCGCCGGAATGCTTCACCGTCGAGCGCAAGCTGCGCGAACGCATGAAGATCCCCGTCTTCCACGACGACCAGCACGGCACCGCGATCTGCGTGTCGGCGGCTTTCATCAACGGCCTGAAGGTCGTGGGCAAGGACATCAAGCAGGTCAAGGTTGTGACCTCGGGCGCAGGCGCGGCCGCGCTGGCCTGCCTGGATCTGATGGTGGACCTGGGCCTGCCGCTGGAGAACGTCTGGGTCACCGACATTGAAGGCGTGGTCTACGAAGGCCGCACCGTGCTGATGGACCCAGACAAGGCGCGCTTCGCGCAGAAGACCGACGCCCGCAAGCTGGCCGAGGTGATCCAGGGCGCC
>NZ_JAYJLE010000014.1:0-171980 GCF_035282245.1 Achromobacter sp. D10 | reverse complement strand
TGGCGCGCGTCCGGGTCTGCATGCGCAAGCGGCTGTCCGTCGCGCGCCACCCATCACCGCCCAACCCCAATAGCTGGGGACCCATAGCAATCCGTTCACCGCATTCGCGCAAGCGAACACAATCGAAATTCAAGAAACCACGTATGTCATTCTCGGCCGCCCGCGCGGCCGAGAATGACGGGCAACGCAAGACTCGTCCCTGATTACGGCTCTAGCAGCGCATCAGTCCAAGATTCAAGTAGCCCGTTGACGCGGGCGCCTGAGGGGTGGGCAACCTCGATGCGCCCGAGGGAATCGGAAGGAACCGCCGCAGGCGGTGACGACGATGACGACGGGGAAGTCCGGAGCGAAGGCTCCGGACCGCAATCGTGGGCGCCCACCCCTCAGGCGCCCGCGCCAACGGGCGGCCTACGAAGAACCTGCACCGAGCCCAGCAAAAAAACAGCCGTCACTCAGACAACGGGTCCTGGAACTGCGAACACTTCACCTGCACCAGCTTCCGATCCTGCAACCGCAGCGCCGTCAGCGATCCGCCCCATACGCACCCGGTATCCAGGCAGATCACGTCCGGCCGTTGCAGCAGTCCCAGCGTGGACCAATGTCCGAACACCGTGGTGACGTTCCGCGTGGCGCGGTTGGGCACGTCGAACCAGGGCACCAGGCCGGCCGGCCACGCGCCCGGCGTCACCTTGGTGGCGAATTCCATATGGCCGTTCGGGGTGCACAGGCGGATACGCGTC
The DNA here is from genome assembly GCF_035282245.1 of Achromobacter sp. D10. Classification (NCBI taxonomy): domain Bacteria; kingdom Pseudomonadati; phylum Pseudomonadota; class Betaproteobacteria; order Burkholderiales; family Alcaligenaceae; genus Achromobacter; species Achromobacter sp. D10. Next base: position 171,240 of record NZ_JAYJLE010000014.1, on the reverse strand, counting down.
AGCGCGTTGATGATGACCCGCATGCGCTTGCCGCCCTTGTGGTCTTCTTTCCACGTGGCGGGTTCGTTGCCGTACATCTTTTGCAGCGCCTTTTGCCAGTTCGGCCCGCGCAGCGCGTCCTGGACTTCGCCGGCCAGGGCCAGCGTCTTGGCGACGTCCCATTTGGCCAGCGTGCCGGCGTGGACCAGCAGATGGTTCTGTTCAAAGTGGGCCAGCGGGCGGAAGCGCAGCCAGTTGATCAGGTCGGCTGCGTCCGGCGCGCGCAGGATTTCCTCGAGCGTGTCCGACTTGGAGGGCTTGCGCACCCCTGCGGCGGTGGCCAGCAGGTGCAGGTCGTGGTTGCCCAGCACCGACGTCGCGCGGTCGCCCAGGTCGATGATGCGGCGCAGGGTTTCCAGCGACTGGGGGCCGCGGTTGACCAGGTCTCCGGCGAACCAGAAGCGCGACTGGGGGTCGCCGACCAGGTCCGGGTGGGACAGCAAGCGATCCAGCGGCGAGCAGCAGCCCTGCACGTCGCCGATCATCCAGATACTGCCGTTCATGCGGGACTTTTGCTCCAAGGCCAACGTTGTTGCACGATCCGCGTGATGGTGTGGCGGTATTCCATGTAGCCCATGGCGCCCAACGCCACGACCATGGCGCCGATATTCGGACCCAGGGCGGTCAGCCAGGCCGGCCATTTGCCCAGCATGCCCACGTTCAGGGCCAGTTGGTTCAGCATGAAGAAGCCCACGCCAAGCAGGATGCCGATGAAAACCTTGGCGCCCACGCCGCCGCGGCGCGTTTGCATCAAACCGATGGGAGCGGCAATGGTGATCATGACCAGCAAGGTGAACGGATATGCCAGTTTGCGCCACAAGGCGACGACCTGTCGACCATATTGCAGTTGGTTGTTGCGCAAATAATCCACATAGTCCAGCAGCGTGGCGATGGACATGCGTTCAGGGGTCAGCACGCGGGCCAGCAGGCGTTCGGCGCTGAGGGTGGTGTCGATATTGCGCTCGGGCACCTTGACGACGGTCGCGGGTGGATTTTTCGGGGGACGCGCGTTGGCCAGCGCCTCGGCGGCTTCGTCGTCCAGGCGCGTTTCGGTGACGTCCTTGAGCAGCAGGTCGCCGTGCGTGAAGAGACCCGTAGGGGCCGTGGACAGGACGGACAGCGTCTGGTCCTTCTTGAACTCGTAGAGGGTCACGGCGTTTACCTGGCCGTCACCCTTGAGTTCGCCGATGTTGATGATACGGGTGCCGCCGTTGGCGGTGGGTTCCTTGAACCAGTAGCCGCTCTTTAGGCGGTCGCCGCCGGCCTTGCCTCGGAACAGCAGGTTGGCCTCGCCGGATTTCATCTCGGCCCAGGGCGTGACGTACTCGGACAGCAGGCCCGCGCCGATCATCAGCGGGATCGTGACGATCCAGAGCATGCGCAGCAATTTCATGCCGCTGACGCCGGACACGCGCAGGATGACCAGCTCGTTGCGCTGGGCCAACCCCGCCAGGGCCAGGATGGCGCCGATCAGCAGGCCGATGGGCAACAGGTCGTAGAGCCGGGTGGGGATGGCCAGCGCCTGCATGTAGAGCAGGGCCATCATGGAGAACTTGTCGCCCACGTTGTCCAGATCGTCCACCAGCGCGAAGAACGTGAAAAGGCCCAGCAGGGCCGTAAGGACCACTGCGCAAGAGCGATAGATCTCGCGGGCCAGGTAGCGACGTGCGGTACGCATGAAGAAAAGGAGGAGCGCCTAAACCCGAAAGCTTAACAAATCCCGCCGCTCAGGGTGGGGGCTGGGGGGCCTGATCCGTGTCAGGGAATTTCGACCATTTGCATCCGGCGCGTCAGGACGCCGACCCGGGAGTTCAGGTACCGGGTATTGCGGTGGGCGTCGTAGAAGCGTGGATTGGGGAGCATGGCCGCGAGGCGGGCTGACTGGCTGGCCCCCAGGTTGGCGGCCGAGGTGTTGAAATAGTGCTTGGCGGCCGCCTGGGCGCCGAACACGCCTTCGCCCCATTCCGCCACGTTCAGATACAGCTCCAGGATCCGCTCTTTGCTCATGACGTGTTCGATCATGTAGGTCAGGACGAGTTCCTGGCCCTTGCGGATGTAGCTGCGGGAACTGGACAGGAACAGGTTCTTGGCCAATTGCTGGGTGATGGTGGAGCCGCCGCGCATCTTGCTGCGGCCGGCTTCCTGTTGCTTCTGGTTGTATTCCCAGGCTTTGCGGATGGCGTCCCACTCGACGCCGTCGTGCTCGGTGAAGTTGGAGTCCTCGGACGCCACGACCGCGCGCTTGAGGTTACGGCTGATCTGTTCGTAGGGTACCCACTGGTATTTCAGCTCGAAATCCGGGTTGCCGTCGCGCAGGCGGGACAGTTCCTCTCGCATGATCGCGCTGCTGCCCGGGGGACGGTAGTTGTACCAGACCACCTGGGCGAACAGCCAGAACTGGTAGAGCAGGACCAGGCACACCAGCGCCATCAGCGCGCCGCTGATGATCCGGAACCAGGAGCGCCCCTTGCGCGTCGCCATGCCGTCTATTGTCCGGCCTTGAGCGCCTCGCGCAGCGCTGCCAGCACGGGGGCGGGATCGGGCCGCACGCCATGCCAGATGTAGAAGCTCTCGGCCGCCTGACCCACCAGCATGCCCAAGCCGTCGGCGGTCAGGGCGGCGCCGTCGGTCTCGGCCTGTTTCATGAAGGCGGTGGGCTGGGCGCCGTACATCATGTCGTAAGCGGCCGCGCCGGGCGCATACAGGCCGGGGGGCAGGTCAGGGGCGGCGTCCTGCAGGCCGCTGGCGGTGGCATTGATGACCAGGTTCCAGCCGCCGGCAAGGGCGGCGTCCGCCAGGCTACCGCCGGTGACCGCGGTCTGCGGCGATACCCCGCTGTCGCGCCAGGACGCGGCCAGCGCTTCCGCCTTGGCCGCAGTGCGGTTGACGATGTGGATGCGGGCGCAGCCGGCCTCGGCCAGGGGCTGAAGCACGCCGCGGGCGGCGCCGCCCGCGCCGACCAGCAGCACCGATGCGCCGGTGAGCCGCAGGCCCAGGCGCAGCAGATCGGACACCAGGCCCACGCCGTCCGTATTGCAGCCGTGCCAGGCGCCATCGCGCCAGGACAAGGTATTGACCGCGCCGGCCAGTCGGGCGCGGCTGGACAGGCGTCCGGCGGCCAGGGCATAGGCGTCCAGTTTGAAGGGCACCGTCACGTTCAGGCCCAGCCCGCCTTCGGCCACGAATGCAGCGACCGCCTCGGCAAAGCCGTCGACCGGGGCCAGCAGCCTGTCATAGCGCAGCGGCTTGCCGGTCTGTTCGGCAAACATGGCGTGGATTTGAGGCGAGCGGCTGTGCGCAATGGGATTGCCGATGACGGCGTATCTGGCGAGAGGGGGCGCCTCGGTCATGGGGCTTGTGTTTCCAGGGTGTCGTTGACGAAATGCCAGGTGCGGGTGATGACCAGCACGTCCGTGTCGCGCGCGATGTCGGGCGGGAACGGCGGAAAGGGCGCGGCCAGTTGGACGATACGGCGGGCCGCCTGGTTCAGGACGGCGTGCGGCGAGGGCTGGTCGATCTCGACATTGGCGATGCTGCCGTCCGCGCGCACGGACACCGTGATGCGCAGCGAGCCATAGATACGGCCGCGCGCCTCGTCGGGGTAGTGCTGGGTGCCGACCGTCTCGATGCGGGTGCGCCAGGCGTCCAGGTAGGCGGCGTAGCGCGAGGCTTCGGCCGAGGGGGCCACGAACTGCTTGCGCGGTTCGGCGCTGTATTGCTGCACGCGCGCGGCCAGCGCGGCTATCTGGGCGCTCTGGATGATGCTGGCCTGGTCTTCGGCATCGCGGCCGAGGTCGGCGCCATCGGGCCACGGGTTGACGGCCTGGCGTTCGGCGCCGGCGCGGTCGGCGGCGCGCAGCTGGGTCATCAGGCGGGTCTGTTCGGCTTCCAATTGCACCTGGCGGCGGCGCATGGCCTCCAGAACGATGGTTTCGGCCGATTCTCCGGTGCGGGGAAGCGGCGTGGTGGACATGCCGCGCTCGGCGTTGCCCCCGCCGCTCATCTGGTTCTGGGCCTGCGCGCGCGGGGTTTCCGGGGGCGTTTCGCTGCGGGCATTGAGCAGCACGACTTCCAGGCTGGTCACCGGCGGACGCGAGAGCGCGGGCGCGCCGAAACGCCACGCCAGGGCGCCGGCGTGCACCAACAGCGATATCGCGATGCCGATGCGCAGGTAGTGCTGGGCGGGTGCGCCCAGCCACCGCAGGGAACGGCTCAGCGGGGAAGGGGAATCAGCAAGGCGTTGCACGCTGGCATTGTAGAGCGAGTCCACGCCGGCTGGGCGCCAGGGTTTGTTCCCACGGACAGGCTACGCCTCAAGCGGGGGGCTTGCGGTGCCCGGGCTTGTAACAACCCGGGCACCGCCGGCCGGTGCTTCAGGCCGCCGTGCGCGGGAAGACCCAGACCTTGCTGGCGGGCAGCGCCAGGCGGCAGGGGCCGGGCTCCCGGCCTTCGGGGCCATAGGCCCGCAAGGCCAGGGTGTGGGCCGGGTCGGCGTCGGGCGTGCGGAACAGGTATTCCCAGCGGTCGCCCAGGTACATGCTGGTCAACAGCGGCATGTCCAGGTGGTTGCCGTCGGGGTCATCCGCCAGGCGCACCTGCTCTACCCGGATGACCGCCGTGGCGTCCTGGCCCTGGGACACGTCCGGGCTGGCCTTGCCCCACAGCGACCAGCCGCGGCCCTCGATGCGGGCCCGGCCCTCGCGCACTTCAGTCACCTTGCCGTCCAGCCGGTTGTTGCTGCCCATGAACTCGGCTGTGAACAGCGTGGAGGGGGATCCGTACATTTCCTGCGGCGTTCCCTGCTGTTCGATCTTGCCGTTATTCAGCAGCAGGATGCGGTCTGAAATCGCCATGGCTTCGCTCTGGTCATGCGTCACCATCAGCGCCGACAGGCCCAGACGGATGATCAGCTCGCGCAGGAAGGCGCGGGCCTCTTCGCGCAGCTTGGCGTCCAGATTGGACAGCGGTTCGTCCAGCAGGATGACGGGCGGGCTGTACACCAGCGCCCGGCCGATGGCCACGCGCTGTTGTTGTCCGCCGGACAGGGCGTGCGGGTGGCGCTGGCCCAGCTTGCCCAGGCCCAGCTGGTCCAGCACGGCCTGCACGCGCTCGCGCACTTCGGCGCCAGACACCTTGCGCAGCTTGAGCGGGTAGGCCACGTTCTCGAATACCGTCTTGTGCGGCCACAGCGCATAGGACTGGAACACCAGGCCCAGGTTGCGCTCCTCGGCGGGGATTTCCTTTTTTGCGGCTCCGTCGTAGACGACGCGGTCGCCTATGGTGATGCGGCCGCGCTTGGGGCCTTCCAGGCCGGCCACTGCCCGCAACAGGGTGGTCTTGCCGCTGCCGGAGGGGCCCAGCAACGACACCACTTCGCCCTGACGCAGCTGCATCGACACGCCCTTGAGCACCGGGTTGTCGCCGTAGTCCAGGTGCAGGTCTTCTACAGAAAGCTCAATCATGAAGTTTGACTCCGAATCGCAGGGCGATGCCCAGGCCGATTACGACCAGAACGATATTGATGAAGGAAAGCGCGGCCACGATGTCGATGGCACCTGACGCCCACAGCGACACCAGCATGGAGCCGATGGTCTCGGTGCCGGGCGACAGCAGGTAGACGCCGGTGGAGTATTCGCGTTCGAAAATCAGGAACATCAGCAGCCAGGAGCCGATCAGGCCGTATTTGGCCAGGGGCACGGTGACATGCCGGGTGACCTGGCCGCGGCGCGCGCCGGCGCTGCGGGCGGCCTCTTCCAGTTCGGGGCCTACCTGCAGCAGGGTCGAGGAGATCAGCCGCAGGCCGTAGGCCATCCACACCACCGTGTAAGCCAACCACACGCTGAAGATGGTGCTGCGCATGGAACGCAGCCATTCGATGAAGTTCTCGCGCAGCCATTCCGCGAAGGGCAGGGCCGACAGCCAGCCGCCTTCGTCCAGGGCGTTGTCCAGCCACATCGGCACGAAAAGGAACACCCAAAGGAAAGCCAGGCCGGCCAGGAGGCCCGGCACCGCGCGCGGCACCAGCACGCTGTAGTCCATGAAACGTGTGATGTTGTCGGGCTTGCGGTGCATGGCCAGGCCCACGAACATGTAGCAGACCACGGCCAGCGCGCCGCCGAACACGCCGATGGCCACCGAGTTGACGATGGCGCGCATCAGGTTGGGTTGGGCGAACACCGTGCGGAATGCGTCCAGCGACAGCACGTCCAGCAGCGACACGCCCATGCCCCAGTTGGAGACGAACGCGCGCAGCAGCACGCCCAGCAGCGGCACCACAATGGTCACCAGCAGCCAGAACGCCACCACCGCGCCGGCCACCCAGCGCCACTTGCCCAGCGGCAGGGCGCGGGCGCGCGAGGCCTTGCCCTTTACGGTGACGAAGCGGTTGGCGGTGCGCATCAGGCGGCGTTGCAGCATCACCAGCGGAATCGTCATACAGATCAGCACCACGGCCACGGCGGCCATCAGGTGGTAGGACGGGATGCCGAGCTTGTTGGTGAGCTTGTATAGATACGTGGCCAGCACCAGGTTGCCTTCGGGGTCGCCCAGCACCAGTACCAGGCCGAACACTTCCAGACCCAGGAAGAACAGCAGGACGGTGGCATACAGCATGGCCGGCCGTACCATCGGCAGGCTGACCGACACCATCACACGCAGCGGCGAGGCGCCGGCCACGCGGGCGGCCTCCTCGACGTCGGAACCCATGCTGCGCAGCGCCGACGAGATGTAAAGGTAGGCATGCGGCACGTGGGTCAGGCCGGCGATGATGACGATGCTGGTCAGCGAATAGACGTTCCAGGGCACGAAACCCAGCAGGTTCTGCGCCCAGGTCGAGAAGAACCCCACGGGGCCTGCCGCCACGACATAGCCGAACCCCAGCACCATGGGCGACACGAACACCGGCACCAGGATCAGCGGTTCGATCCAGCGGCGGCCGGGCAGGTCGGTGCGTATCATCAGGAAGGCCAGCATGCCCCCCAGCGGTATGGCGATGATGGCGAGGCCAAAGGCCAGGATGAAGCCGCTCTTGAGGGCTTTGTAGAAATCAGGGTCCGCGAAGATGAAGCGGAACGCGTCCAGGCTGAAAGTCTTGGACGGCGTGAAGAAGGGCGCGGAGAGAAAACTCTGGATGATGATGAACGACAGCGGCACATAGATGGCCAAGGCCGTGATCAGCACCACCACGCCGCGGGGCAGGGACTGCCATTTCGAGCGCAATGACTGCATGGGGAATCCTGTGTTCTTGAATGGCGCGACGGTCGCGCGGCCGGGCCGCAGGCGAGCGCTCCGGCTGCGCCAGGACGGACGGCGGGGCGCCGCCCTTTCCTACGCGCTTGGCGGCTCGGGGCAGCGGCGGCGCCCCGGGCTGCGCGGCATTACTTGCCCGCGGCGGCGCGCCAGTCCTTGATGAACTGCAGGCGCTTGTTCTGCTCCAGGTAGTCCAGCAGGGTTTCATTGACCGGAATCGGCTTGAGCGCTGCGCCCAGCTTCTTGGTCATGCCGTCCACGTCGTTGTCGCCCTCGATGTCATCGCGCACGGACGCCAGGTCGGCCTGATTGGCCAGGATCGTCTGGCCCTTCTGCGACAGCAGGTAGTCCATCCACAGCTTGGCGGCGTTGCGGTTCTTGGCTTTCTTGCTGATGAAGGCCACGCGCGACAGGACCAGCGCATAGTCGGTGGGATACGCCACGCCCAGCGACGGGTCGTTCTTGGCGCGCGTTTCGGCGTACGAGCCCAGGATGTTGTAGCCGATCAGGTTTTCGCCGGAGGACACGCGTTCCATCATGGTGCCGGTGGACGACTGCACGATCAGGCCGCCAGCGCCGATTCCCTTGAGCGTCTCGAAGTACTTGGGATCGTTGGCCTTGTCCTGCACTGCCAGCATGAAGCCGACCGCCGATTTCTCGATGTCGTAGGTGGTGACCTTGTTCTTGAACTTGTCCGGTTGGCTGGCGATCAGCTTGGCCAGCGCGCCGTGCGTGGTGGGCACTTCGGCAGCCGGAATCAGGCGCTTGTTGTAGATGAACACGGCCGGCTCGTAGGTGGTGCCGTAGGCCGAATCCTTCCAGACCGCCCAGGCAGGCAGCTTGCTGACTTCCGGCGACTTGTACTGCAGGGCGTAGTCGGTGGCCAGTTTCAGGGCCGAGTCCATCGACGAGCTCCAGACGATGTCGCCGCTACCGCCGCCGGCCGCTTGTTCGCTGATGTAGCGGTTGTAGAGCTCGGTGCTGTTCATGTCGTTGTATTCGACCTTGATGCCCGGATACAGCTCCTCGAAGCCCTTGATGACGGGGCCTGCGGCCTTGGTGTCGGTGGTCGAGTAGATGACGACCTTGCCTTCCTTCTTGGCGCCGTCCAGGATCTTCTGGTAATCGGCCGGGTAGCCGGCCGGCACTTGCTGCGCAAAGGCGCTGCCGGCGGCAAGGGCGAATGCAGCGGCGCAGGCGGCCGCCAGTTGGGACTTGGCAAGCATGGGTGTGTCTCCGATTGGTATAGGCATGAGCAGGATCCGTGTCCAGCTTGCGGGCATCTTAGGAGCCCGCGTCTGTCGTCGTCCTGTCATGGCGGCAAGAGGGGCATAGGGGAAATCCCTTGCCGGCGGGCGCGTGCGCCCCGCGCCGTTACGGTCTTGCGGGGGTGTCCGTTACCAGTCGGATCCAGTTCTGCACAAAGCGCGAATGTCGGCGCTGGTCCAGGCCGACCAGCAGGGCGGGGCTCAGCACTACCGGCTGCACGATGCCCTGGGAACGCGCCAGCACCGCTTCGGAGGTCCAGCGGCCGGGCGTATCTTCCATGATGGAGCCTAGCGCGGCATGGCTGGACGCCACTTGCTGCCCCGCCGGCGACAGCAGCCAGTCCACCAGCGCGCGCGCCAACTCCGGGCTGGGGGCCGTGCGCGCGATCAGCACCGAACGCGCCAGCACCAGCACGTAGTCTTGCGGAAAGACGACGCCGATGGGCGCGCCAGCCGCCTGCCGCGACAGGGCGTAGGAGCCGAGGATGTTGTAGCCGATGTCGATCTGGTCGTTCTCGATCGCGTCCAGGATCTCGGCGCTGGTGGCGGACAGGCGCACACCTGCCTGGCCCATCGCGTTGGCCAGTCCCCAGAAGTTCGACGACACCAGCTCGTCCTGTTCAGCCAGCAGATAGCCCACGCTGCTGGCCGCGATGTCATAGGTGCCGATGCGGCCGCGCAGCTTCGCCGAGTCGCGCTCCAGCAGACGCAGCAGGTCCTGCCGCGACCGCGGCACGGTGGCTTCGGTGTAGCGTTTGGGGTTGTAGACGATGACGGCCGGCTCGAAAGTGAAGCCGTAGACTTCATGGCGCCAGATGGCCCATGAGGGCAGCTTGGCGGCATAGGGCGACGAATAGCTCAGCGCATAGCCGTCGTTGGCCAGCCGGATCTGAAGGTCCGAAGCCGAACTCATCAGCACGTCCACGTCTTTCAGCTGCCCATTGACGGCGGCTTCGTAGAGTTCGCGGCTGCCCATTTCGCGATACACAACGGTTACGTCCGGCCGCTGCGACTGGAAGCCCTGGATCAGCGGCGCGACCACCGGCGTGTCCGTGGGCCCGGCAATGGTCAGCACCCGCGACGTGGGTTGCGGCGCGGCGTAGCGGGTGACGATTTCGGGGATGTCGGCGGCGCGCGCCTCGGGGGAGGACGAGGCCAGCAGCAGGCCCATCATGCACAGCGCGCCCAGGCAGGCGGCAGCGGCGCGCCCCGGCGCGGAGCGCGCCAGCGGCAGGATCACGCGCGCCGTCAGCCCTCCGCCTGGCCGGTCCTGCAGCCAGAGCGACCCGCCATGGGCGGTGGCCACCGAGCGCACGATCGACAACCCCAGCCCGGACCCCGGCTGGGCTTCACCGGCGCGGCCACGCGTGAAGCGCTGTTGCACGGCGTCTTTTTCGTCGTCGGCCACGCCCGGGCCGCGGTCGGACACAGTGAGCGCCACGCGGAACCCGGCCACTGGCGTCGCCTGGATGTCGACGGGGCCGTCCGGCGCGTAGCGCAGCGCGTTGTCCACCAGGTTGCGCAGCATTTCGCGCAAGGCGACGCGGTCGCCGGCGATGCGGGCGCGGCGTACTTCTGGCGCGATCTCGATGCGCAGGCGCTGCGCCTCCAGCGGTCCGATGCGGCGCCGCGTTTCGTTGACGGTCTCGGCCACGCCCACCAATGTGCGCGAGCCTTGTCCCAGGCGATGGGTGATGGTCGCGTCCATGAGCAGCTGGTTGATCAGCTGGCTGGCATGCATGGCGTTCAGATGGATGCGTTCCAGGCGGGCATGCAGTCGCTGCGGATCGGTCTCGTCCAGGGCAACCTCGGCCTGCGCGCGCAGCGAGGCCAGCGGCGTTCGGACCTGGTGCGCGGCATCCGCCACCAGTGTATTGAGCGTGCCCATGACGCCGGACAGGCGCTGCATGAATGCGTTCAGCGCTTCGACCAGCCGCCGGACCTCGCGCGGGACGGGCGTTACCAACGGCGCCAGATCGTCTGGCGCGCGGCCGCGCAACTCTCGTTCCACCACGCTCAGCGGCGCGAAGGCGCGCTGCACGCCGAACCAGAGCAGGCCCAGCGCCACCAGGGACACCACGACCAGCGGCAGCGCGGTGCGTCCCAAGATCTCGTCGGCCAGGGCTTCGCGAGAGCCCAGAGTTTCAGCCACGCGCACGGTGACCCAGCCCGCATGCTGGCTGGCGGACACCAACCGGCCCACGGTCGCGACGCGCACGGGCTCATCGTGATAGCGCAGGTAGGTGAACACAGGAGTGGCCGATTGCGCCAGCGGCAGGCCGGGCGCCAGGTCTTCGTAGCCGGTAATGAGGCGGCCGTTGGACGCGCGGGCTTCGTAGAACACGCGTTCGCCGCCAGACAGCATGGCCAGCGAGGAGACCGGCGGTTCGACGGTGACGTTGTTGTCTTCGATCTGCACGGAACCAGCGATGGTCAGCGCCGAGGCCGCCAACAGCCGGTCAAAGGCCTGCTCCGCGGCACGCTGGGCGTAGCCGCGCAGGAAGAACACCAGCCCGATCAATGCACAGGCCAGCAGCAGCACGCCCAATGCGAAGACGCGACGGCGGATGGAGAAGTTTTCAGGGCTGTTCATGGCTTCGGGCCTGATAGCCCACGCCGCGCACCGTGACGATATCGATCGACGCGCCGGCGAGCTTTTTGCGCAGCCGCGATATCAGCAACTCCAGCGCGTTCAGGGTGCCGTCGTCCAGGTCGAAGAGCTGGTTCATCAACCGTTCCTTGGCGACGGTCTGGCCCAGTTTGCCCAGCAGGATCTCCAACAGGCGGAATTCGCGCCGCCCCAGCTCCAGGGGCGCGCCGGCCACGCTGACGTCGCGGTTGGCGAGGTCCAGGCTGAGGTTGCCGTAGACGGTGACGCTACTGGTCTGGCCGGCGGGGCGGCGCATCAGGGCGCGCAGCCGGGCCTCGAGTTCCCGCAGGTCGAAGGGCTTGACGAGATAGTCATCGGCGCCCAGGTCCAGCATGTCGATCTTGTCTTCGATTTCCGAGCGCGCGGTCATGACCAGGACGGGGGCTTCCAGTCCGGCGGCGCGCAATTCGCGGATGACGGTAAAGCCGTCCTTGCCGGGCAGGTTGATGTCCAGGACCAGGGCGTCCCAAGTTTCGTCCAGCCCCCAGCGTAACGCCGCCACGCCATCGCGCACCCATTGCACGCTGTGGCCGGCCGTACGCAGCTTGCTTTCCACGGCATCGCCGAGATCGAGATTGTCCTCGACCAGCAAAATGCGCATGTGTTGTCTCCGTGTCTTTTGTGGCTTTCGGGGGAGTTTATAGGGGTGTGAGGGTTCTGTGGGTCTTGAGGCTTGCGGGTTGGTGCCGGGGTGCTGGTTCTTTAGGCGCCTGTCGCGTCGGGGGCTCGCGAGGCGCGGGGCAACGATTGCGGTCCGGAGCCTTCGCTCCGGACTGCCCCGTCGTCATCGTCGTCCAGGCCTTCGGCCTTTTCTTCCGATTCCCTCGGGCTTATCGACGCCCCGCGCCTCGCGAGCCCCCGACGCGACAGGCTCGGCTGGTTGAAACTTCACGGGCGCTGGGGCGGGTGGTGTGCTTGGCGTTCTGGCCACGGACGAGTGGGGTTGGCGTGTCTTGCGGGGCCCGCCCCAGGCCGGCCGCGCGGGCGGCCTTTTGGGGCTTACGCGGTGTCTTGCGTCACGTGATGGCGCTGCGCGCTGGTGGTGGAGGCGTTCTCTTTGTGACGCATATGGCAAGCGAGAACCGGGTCTGGGTATGGTGTTGTGTTGGGGAGATGGCCAAGCACGCGGTCGGCCAGTAATCGTCACTTCAACGCGAATGCCGGATGGGTGGCGCGCGTCCGGGTCTGCATGCGCAAGCGGCTGCCCGTCGCGCGCCACCCATCACCGCCCATCCCCCAAGAGCTGGGGACCAATAGCAAATCATTCGTCGCATTCGCGCAAGCGAACACAATCGAAATTCAAGAAATCACGTATGCCATTCCCGGCCGCCCGCGCGGCCGAGAATGGCGGGCAACGCAAGACTCGTCCCTGACCTCGGCCCCAGCAGCGCATCAGTCCAAGATTCAAGTAGCCCGTCGGCGCGGGCGCGTGGGGGTGAGCAACCTCGATGCGCCCGAGGGAAACCGTAGGGAAGGCCGAAGGCCTGGACGAGGTTGACAACGGGGAAGTCCGGCGCCCGCGCGCCGGACCGCAATCGTGGGCGCTCGCCTCCCACGTGCCCGCGCCGATGGGCGGCCTACGTAGAACTCGCAACGCACCGCCCAAAGACACCAGACCAGAAGAAACCTACTCCTGCCCACCCACAGCAGGATTAATCTCCCCGATATACCGGCAATCCAGCTCCAGAGACAACTCATCCATCCCCAGGATATCAATCTCCACCGCAGTCCCGCGCTCCAGCTCCGGCATCCCGCCCACGCGCGTCACCAACGGGGCGTTCGCGAAGCGCACGAGGTCCTCGCGCAGCACGTGCGCCACCGTCCGGGTCACGTTGTGCTGCTTGAGCCAGCGCAGGCACCAGTAGCGTTCCATCGCGCTCTGGAACTCCGCCCAGGCTGCGTACTGCGCGTCGAAAGCGCCGATGATGGCGAACAGGTCTGCGTCACGCGGCTTGAACGGGGCGACCAGGCGCGCCGATACGCCGTGTTCGACGGCGGCGATCAGTTGCCACTGGTTCACCAGGTCCACGTAGCGGCGCAGCGGCGAGGTGCTCCAGGCGTATTGCGGCACGCCGATGGCTTCGTGCGGCAGGGCCTGGGTGCTCATGCGCACCCGGCCCGCCTGTTGCGAGCGGTAGATGCCCGGCACGCCGTGCTGATGCAGCAGTCCGCCCCAGAGATTGTTCGCCAGGATCATGTACTCGGCCACCATACGGTCCAGCGGCGCGTTGCGCTGGCGCGGCACCAGGCGCACCGGCGTGTCCGGATCGTTCGGGTCGCCGTCCAGGTAGAAGCTGTACTCCACCCGAGAGTTGTTCTCGGGCTTGCCGCGCACGTTCTCGCGCTGGGCCGACAGGGCTTGCGCCAGCTTCCAGAGCGGGCGCAGCCAATGGCCGTAGGGCAGGTCGGCCGATGGATCGGACAGACTGGCCTCAGTGATCTGGGCGTCCAGCATGTTGTGGCGCAGGTTCTCGCGCACCACCACGCGTTCCAGGCGGGTTTCCGATTCAATGATCTCGCCGGTTTCCGGGTCGGCCACGACGTACAGGGACAGCGCCGGCACTTCGCGCCCGGCGTCCAGGGAGAACGCCTGGATGACGTTGTCTGGCTGCATCGGGATCTTGTCGCCCGGCATGTAGACGGTGGACAGGCGGGCGCGCGCCAGCTTGTCGAACTCGCTGTCGCGGGTCACGGTGATGCCCGGCGCCGCCACGTGCACGCCGACGCGCAGGCGGCCGTCGGGCAAGGTGGAAACGGACAGGGCGTCGTCGATTTCAGTGGTCGTGACATCGTCCACCGAATAGATCTCGGCGTCGGCCAGGGGCAAGTCACGGTCGATCGGGGGCAGTTCCAGATCGGGGAATGCCAGCCCGCGCGGGAAGTTCACCGCCAGGAAGCGGCGCTTGTGCAGCGCCAGCGCATGCGGCCAGGCGCCCAGTTCCAGCAGCAGGCGATCGGGGCTCTTGCCCAGTTTGGCGCAGGCGGCGTCCAGCGCCTTCCATTGCTGAGAATTCTTGTCGGGACGGATCAGCAGCGACTCCGCGGCCTGGGCAATGGGTTCGGGCAGGCGCCCGGCGGCCATTTCGTCCACCCATTCCTGCTGCTGCTCAGCCTGGCGCTGCTTCTTTTCCAGCGCCGCCAGCGCGGCCGCCAGGATGTCGGGCGGCGCGGGACGGTAACGGCCCTTGCCGCGGCGGTGGAAGTAGGCGGGCGCGCCGTGCAGGCGCATCAGGAGCGCCGCCTGCTCCACGGGCGTGGGCGCGTGGCCGAAGTAATCGGCGGCCAGGGCGGGGGAATCGAATTCTTCCTGCGGCGCGCACTCCCAAAGGAATTGCAGCTCCAGGGTCTCGGCGGTCGCGGCCGCCTGGCTCATCAGCGCGGCCGGTTCCGGCGCGGCAAAGGTGAACAAGGTGTTGGCGCGCTTGATCTTGCTGCGCTTGCCGGATTCCGATTCCACCTGCAGGCTGGCATCGGTCTCGGACAGGATATTGCCGGCCTTGAAGCTGCCGTCGTCTTCGTAAAACACATACATGGTGGGGATCGTCCTGGGCGGCGCGCACGCGCCGCCTTGCGCAGCTATATAGAGTGTTGATGTCTGATACTGATTATTGGGGGCGAACCTGCTTGTCGCCAAGGGCGAATTCAAGCACTTCGGGCATCCATTCCGCAAAGTCGGATAAACCGTGGTCGCTGCCTTGCACGATGTGCTGGCGGCAGCCCGCAAAGCGGTCGCGCATCTCGCGCCAATCCAGGACCTCGTCGCCGGTGGCCGCCACCAGGAAGTACCGGTCGGGTTGGGTGATGCGAGGGGCATGGATGGCGGCCAGTTCGTCCACGTACTCGGGCAGGAAGACGAATGGCGCGTCGGAATGATACATGCGGTGCTCGCCGACCTGGGTGGCGAGATCCCGGGCGGCCTCGACCGCGGGATTCAGCAGCACGGCCTTGCAGCCCAGCTGTTCGGCCAGCCACGTAGCGTAGAAACCGCCCAGCGAAGAGCCGATCACGGTCAGCGCCCGGGGGGAGTCCGCTCCGTGCAGTTGGCGCCTGGCGATGCCCATCGCCAAGTCGATGGCCTCGCGCGGGCTGGCGGGCAGTTGCGGGCAGGCCCAGGCCGCCGACAGGCCGCGCGCGGCCATGGCGTCCGCCATCATCCTGGCCTTGAACGAGGTCGGCGAGGAACGGAAACCGTGCAGATAGAGGATCATTGCTCGCCTTTGCGGTGTATTCCGGGAATCAGCCGCGTGCCTGCAGGGCGTCCAGCAGCTTGCCGTGCACGCCGCCAAAGCCGCCATTGCTCATGACCAGCACCTGATCGCCCGGACGGGCGGCGCCGGCCACGGCCGCGACCAGCGTGCCAATGTCATCGTAGCTGGAAGCCCGGTCGCCCAGGGGCGCCAGCACCTCGGCCGGATTCCAGCCCAGGGCGTGTTTGCCCGAATGGGCGCCGAAGCAGAACACCAGATCCGCATCGGCCAGGGCTTCGGGCAGGCGGGCCGCCATGGTGCCCAGCTTCATGGTGTTGGAACGCGGTTCCAGCACGGCCAAAATGCGGGCCGGGCCGACCTGGCGGCGCAGGCCTTCCAGCGTGGTGGCGATGGCGGTGGGGTGGTGCGCGAAATCGTCGTAGACCTTGATGCCGTTGACCGTGCCGCGCAATTCCATGCGGCGTTTCACGCCCGCGAAACGGCTCAGGGCTTCGATGCCTTGCGCGGCCGGCACGCCCACGTGTTCGGCGGCTGCCAGCGCCGCCAGTGCGTTCATGCGGTTGTGCTCGCCCGTCAGGTTCCAGCGCACGGTCCCGGCGGTTACGCCGCCGCGCAGCACGCTGAAGGCGCCCTCGGCATCGGGCGCGGTCGCCTGCCAGGCGCCATCGGCGCCGAACGTGACGGTTTCAGACCAGCAACCGCGGGTGATCACGCGGTCCAGCGCGGCGCAGCGCGCCGGCCGAACGATGCGGCCCGAACCGGGGATGGTGCGCACCAGGTGATGGAACTGGGTTTCGATCGCGGCGAGATCGGGGAAGATGTCCGCGTGATCGTACTCAAGATTGTTCAGGATGGCCGTGCGCGGACGGTAATGGACGAACTTCGAGCGCTTGTCGAAGAAGGCTGTGTCGTACTCATCCGCTTCGATGACGAAGGGGCGGCGCGACGGATCATAGCGGGCCGACACGTGCAAATCCTGCGCCACGCCGCCGATGAGGAAGTTGGGCGCCATGCCCGTGGCCTCCAGCACCCAGGCCAGCATCGAGCTGGTGGTGGTCTTGCCGTGGGTGCCCGCCACGGCAAGAACGTGCTGGCCTGGCAGGATATTGTCGCCCAGCCATTGCGGCCCCGAGACGTAGCGCGCGCCCGAATCCAGGATGGCCTCCATCAGCGGATTGCCGCGGCTGACCACGTTGCCGATCACGTACAGATCGGGCTTGAGCGCCAATTGTTCGGCGCCGAAGCCTTCGATCAACTCGATTCCCTGTTCGGACAGTTGCGTGCTCATGGGCGGATACACGCCCGCGTCGCAACCAGTGACCTTGTGGCCGGCGGCGCGCGCGATCAGCGCCAAGCCGCCCATGAACGTACCGCAGATGCCAAGAATATGCAGGTGCATTGAAAACTCTCCTGTCCTGCATTGTATATATAGAGGCGGCGCCAGCCGCGGCCGGCTCGGCGTAAAACGGCCGCAGCGGTTATGATCGCGCCATGAATCGACGCCTACTTCTTTCCGCTGGCGTGGCCATTGCCGCCACGGTCGCGGGCGGCTACACCCTGATGGGCCGCAAGACCTCCGGGCCCTCGGCCCCCGCCGATGCCGGCGATCCCGTCGCCGGGCTGATGCAGATGCAACTTCCCGACCTGAATGGGGCATCCCAGTCGCTGTCCGGCTGGAAAGGCCAGCCCATCGTGGTCAATTTCTGGGCAACGTGGTGCGCGCCGTGCGTGCGCGAAATGCCGGAACTCGATGCCCTGCAGAAAAAATATCCGCATGTACGATTTGTCGGGATTGGTGTCGATTCCGCCGCGAACATGCAAAAATTTGTCGAGAAAGTACAGGTTTCCTATCCGCTCTGGGTAATTGGCGCAGGTGCCATCGATACGCTGCGCAAGCTGGGAAATCCCAGCGGGGGTCTGCCTTTTACTATTGTTTTCAACGCAGATGGCGGAATTAACCGGAAGATACTGGGTGAAATTCAGCCCGACGATCTGGATCGCACCTTATCTGGTTTAAAGGCGTAAGTCTGTTGGACAAATAGTAGGAATTGGCGTAAAAAGCTGGTTTATCGGCTGTTTTGCCAACAATTGGCAAACCACTCATTGGCAAGCGCATGGCGCAAAACATACTGGTATTGCATGGCCCGAACCTGAACCTGCTCGGCACCCGAGAACCTCATATCTACGGCAGCCTCACGCTGCAACAGATCAATGAGAATCTTGAGCTGCTTGCAGGCGAAATGGGCGCCACGCTGACAGCGTGGCAAAGCAATCACGAAGGCGCGCTGGTTGACCGCATTCAGGCGGCCCGGCAAGACGGCACGGACTTCATCATCATCAACGCGGCGGCATATACGCACACCAGCGTCGCAATTCGCGATGCGCTGGCCGGGGTCGCGATCCCATTTATTGAAGTACATTTGTCCAATCTGTATAAGCGAGAGCCCTTCAGGCATCACTCTTATCTGTCCGACTTGGCGGTAGGCCTCATCAGCGGCCTGGGCGCGGATGGCTACGAGGCGGCTCTGCGTTACGCAGTGCGGCACTGATCTCGCACCAAACCACAGCATTTACATCTTATATGGCGCGGACCCGACGCTGGGACGTCGCCGACACTATCTCGGGAAGCAGCTTCTATGGACCTCCGAAAACTCAAAACCCTGATCGACCTGGTGGCTGAATCGGGCATCGCCGAGCTGGAAATCACCGAAGGCGAAGGCAAGGTGAGGATCGTCAAGTTCTCGCAGACCTTGCAGCCGGTTGCCTATCACCACCCCGAAGCTGGCGTGCCCGCCGCGCCCGTGGCCCAGGCTGCCGCGCCGGCCGCGCCCGCCGCCGCCGCGGAAGCCGCGCCGGTGATCCAGGGCCACGTCGTGAAGGCCCCCATGGTCGGCACGTTCTATCGCGCTCCGAACCCGGGCGCTGCTCCGTTCATCGACGTAGGCGCCACCGTCAAGGAAGGCGACCCGCTGTGCATCATTGAAGCCATGAAGCTGCTCAATGAGATCGAAGCCGACAAGTCCGGCGTCATCAAAGAAATCCTGGTCGAAAACGGCGAGCCCGTCGAGTACGGTCAACCCCTGTTCGTCATTGGCTGATAGCTGAAAATGTTCGAAAAAATCCTGATCGCCAATCGGGGCGAAATCGCCCTGCGCATTCAGCGCGCTTGCCGCGAGCTGGGCATCAAGACCGTGGTCGTGCACTCCGAGGCCGACCGCGAAGCCAAGTACGTGCGCCTGGCCGATGAATCGGTGTGCATCGGGCCCGCGCCGTCGCGTGAAAGCTACCTGAACATGCCGGCCATCATTTCGGCGGCCGAAGTCACGGATTCCGAGGCAATTCACCCGGGTTACGGGTTCTTGTCCGAAAATGCCGACTTCGCCGATCGCGTCGAAAAGAGTGGCTTCGTCTTCATCGGCCCGCGTCCCGACACCATTCGCCTGATGGGCGACAAGGTCAGCGCCAAGCGCGCCATGATCGAAGCCGGCGTGCCGGTGGTGCCCGGTTCGGAAGGCGCGTTGCCCGACGATCCGCAGGAAATCCTTCGTATTGCGCGCGAAGTCGGTTATCCGGTCATCATCAAGGCGGCAGGCGGCGGCGGTGGCCGCGGCATGCGCGTGGTGTACACCGAGGCCGCGCTGCTGAACGCCGTCACGATGACGCGTTCGGAGGCAGGCGCCGCATTCAACAACCCCGAAGTCTATATGGAGAAGTTCCTGGAAAATCCACGCCACGTGGAAATCCAGGTGCTCGCCGACGGCGGCCGCAATGCGGTCTGGCTGGGCGAGCGCGACTGCTCCATGCAGCGTCGCCACCAGAAGGTCATCGAGGAAGCGCCGGCCCCCGGCATCGCGCGCCGCCTGATCGAGCGCATCGGCGACCGTTGCGCCGACGCCTGCCGCAAGATGGGCTACCGCGGCGCGGGCACGTTCGAGTTCCTGTATGAAAACGGCGAGTTCTATTTCATTGAAATGAACACCCGCATCCAGGTCGAGCACCCCGTCACCGAGCTGATCACCGGCGTCGACCTGGTCCAGCAGCAGATCCTGATCGCCGCCGGCGAGAAGTTCACGCTGCGCCAGCGCGACATCACGTTCAAGGGCCACGCGATCGAATGCCGCATCAACGCGGAAGATCCTTTCCGCTTCGTGCCCAGCCCCGGCCGGATCACCAACTGGCATACGCCGGGCGGTCCGGGCGTGCGCATCGATTCGCATGCGTTCAACGGTTATTTCGTGCCGCCGAACTACGATTCGATGATCGCCAAGGTCATTACCTACGGTGACACGCGCGACCAGGCGCTGGCCCGCATGCGCACCGCGCTGTCGGAAATGGTGGTGGAAGGCATTTCCACCAACATCCCGCTGCACCGCGAAATGCTGCAGGACGCCCGCTTCATCGAAGGCGGCACCAGCATCCACTACCTGGAACACAAGTTGGCTCAGCGTCCCTGACCCGCGATCCGGGGCGTTAGCTCCGGACCGTTCCTGTTTTGTATTACGGTCGATCGGGCCGCGGCGCAAGCCGCGGCCCGTTGGCCAGATGGAAGAATCATCATGCGTGAACTCGTGCTCCATTGCCTGGAGGCGCAAGCCGAAGCCCTCTCGGACGCCCTGCTGGAAGCGGGCGTGCTGTCGGTATCGGTTGAAGACGCCGACCTGGGCACCGACGACGAACGCCCCTTGTTCGGCGAACCGGGCACCGAGCCCGACGTGCAGGCCTGGGACCGGAACCGCGTCGTTGCCTTGTTGCCCGACGGAGCCGATCCCGCGCAGATCATGGAAGAAGCCGGCGCCGCGGGCGAACTGGATCCTGCAGTGTTCGAGGGCTGGAGCCTGCGCGACGTGCCGGACGCCGACTGGGTGCGGCTGACGCAATCGCAGTTCGGTCCCATCCATATCGCCGAGCGCCTGTGGATCGTGCCCAGCTGGCACCGCGATAATCCCGACGTCCCGGCGTTCGAGCCGGAAGCCGCCACCCAGGAAGGCGCCATCCATATCGAGCTGGATCCCGGCCTGGCGTTCGGCACGGGCAGCCATCCCACAACGCATCTGTGCCTGGCCTGGCTGGAAGCCGAGTTGCCGGCCGGCGCCACGTTGCTGGACTACGGCTGCGGCTCGGGCATTCTGGCCATTGCCGCGCGCAAGCTGGGCGCGGGCCCGACGCAGGCGGTGGATATCGACGCCCAGGCGGTGCAGAGCACGGTCTTCAATGCCGAGGTCAACCACGTCGAACTCCAGGCCATGCTGCCCGATGCGCTGGCGGAAGGCACCTTTGAAGTGGTCGTGGCCAACATCCTGTCCAATCCCCTGAAAGTGCTGGCGCCCATGCTGGCCGGACGCGTCGCCGCAGGCGGCCATCTGGTGCTGTCCGGCGTGCTGGAACGGCAGGCTGAAGAAGTGGCGGCTGCGTATGCGCCCTGGATCGCCATGTCGGTCTGGCGCGCGCGCGACGGCTGGGTGTGCCTGCACGGCCAGAAGGCCTGAGCGCGGCCGCAGCAGATCGCGCCATGGCCTTGACCACCCGTTGCCCGCAGTGCGGCACCACCTTCAAGGTGGTGCCTGATCAATTGCGGGTCCGTAATGGCCTGGTGCGTTGCGGGGCCTGCTCGACCGTGTTCGACGGACGCGCCTGCCTGGTCCCGGCCGCGGGCGCGGCGCCGCAGTCCGCGCCGCCTGCCGCGCCCGTGTCGCCGGCCGCCAGCCATGCGGCGCCGGTGCTGGCCACGCCTGCCGTACCAGCCGCGCCGCAGGTTCCTCCCTGGGAAGACGAGCCGGAACCGCCGCTCGCGCCCGCGACGCCTCCTGTTGCCGCCTCGGCTCCTCCAGCCGTGCTGCGCGGCCGCGACGACATCCGCCGACGCGTCGAACCTGTCCAGGCCGAGCAGGCGGAAGACCTCGACGAGGCCGACGACCTGGCCGATGACGATCTTGCGGATGCCGAGGAGCCGCCGCGCTGGACGGCGCCTGCCGCGGCCAGGCCTGCGCACTACGCCGAGCAGCCTGCGCGCGGTACCCATGCGGAGCCGTCCTTCACCATTGGCCGTGCGCGCCCCGATGTGCGCGATGAAGCTCGCGACGACGAATACGACAACGAGTACGCCGACGAACACCGCGACGACGACCGTGACGACTACCACGACGAATATGCTGGCGACCGCGAAGCCCCCGGCGAGCCGGTGCTGGGCGATACACGCACTCGCTATTCCAGCGCGACCGATGTGGGCCGGGCGCCACCCGAGTTCCTCGATCAGGACCGCCAGGAGCGGCGCGGCCTGTTACGCAAGCTGTGGGGCTATGCCTGCCTGGTTGGCCTGATCGCGCTGGGCCTGCAGCTGGTGTATGCCTACCGCACGGACATCGCCAATTCCGTGCCCGCCCTGCGGCCCGTGCTGGAAACGGTGTGCCAGCCGCTGGGCTGCACCGTGGGGTACGCGCGCCGCCTGGAGCGCATCGCGATCGCATCGTCGTCGCTGCAGCCGCCGCCCGGCGCCGCGGCGATCGACGACGGGCGCAGCCGCCTGGTCCTGACACTGGTCCTGCGCAACCGCTACGACAAGCCGCAGCACTGGCCAGCGCTGGTGCTGGACCTGACCGATCTGTCGGACACGGTGGTGGTGCGCCGCGTGCTCAAGCCCGAGGACTATCTCACGCCGGAACAGTTGCGCGGTCCTTTCGCGCCCGCCGGCGAACTCAAGATTTCAGTACCCATTGAAGTGACCGGCGTCCAGGTCAATGGCTACCAACTCGATAAATTCTTTCCTTAAGGGATGACTAGCATGGCAACCCCAGTTCTGGTTTGCGGTTCGATGGCGTTCGACACCATCGCGGTGTTCGAAGGACGTTTCAAGGAGCACATTCTTGCCGACCGCATCCAGTCGCTGAGCGTGTCGTTCCTGGTGCCCAGCATGCGCAAGGAGTATGGCGGCTGCTCGGGCAATATTGCCTACAACATGAACCTGCTGGGCGGCAAACCCGTGCCGGTGGCGACCGTGGGCGAGGACGCCGGCGAATACATGGAGCGCATGGCGGGGCTGGGCATCGACGTCAGCCGCGTCAAAGTCATTCCGGGCACGTTTACCGCGCAGTGCTTCATCACGACCGATCTGGACGACAACCAGATCACGGCTTTCCACCCGGGCGCCATGTCGCACGCGGCGCAAAACGATCTGAGCGACGCCGACGCGGCCTGGGCCATTGTTGCGCCCGACGCCAAGGAGGGTATGTTTGCCCACGCCGAGCGCCTGCACAAGCGCGGCATCCCCTTCATCTTCGATCTGGGCCAGGCCATGCCGCTGTTCGACGGGGCGGACCTGGAACGCATGCTCGAGCTGGCGCAGGCGTTGACCGTAAACGACTACGAGGCTGGCGTGGTGGAACAGCGCACGGGCCGCAGCATGGCGGATATCGCCCGTACCCTGCAGGCCGTGGTGGTGACGCGGGGCGCGGAAGGCGCGACGCTGCTGACCGGCGGCAAGACCATCCAGATCGAGCCGGTGCGCGCGGCGCAGGTGGTGGACCCGACGGGCTGCGGCGATGCGCAGCGCGGCGGCCTGCTCTACGGCTTGACCAGCGGCTGGAATTGGGAAGACAGCTGCCGTCTGGGCAACGTCATGGGCGCCATCAAGATCGCTTCGCGCGGACCGCAGAACCATGCGCCCTCGCGTGCCGAGATCGACGCCGTGCTGCACGCGACCTACGGCATCCATCTGCCCGCATAAGCGGCGCTGGGAACCCGGCCGCTGCGTCGCGGTCGAACGGTTGAAAGATTTTGAAGGCGCCGCGTTCCGGCGCCTTTCTTGAGCAGCTCTACCGCTGTTTTTTCAGCTTCTGGCGGTGCGTTTCAGTGTGTTGCAGCCGCGCTGGCCGGGATTGTGGGCCAGGGTATGATGAGTACATCGTCGGCAACGGCCGATCGAGGAGTCCAAATGAACCAAAGCAAAACTTTTTCCCTGGTGACGCCGCGCGCGGGGCGCTGGCTGGCGATCGCTGCCGTCGTGACCTCGATGGCGGTCTTGGGCGGCTGCGCCAACCGCAGCGCGTCCAGCGGCGTCTACAGCTATGACCAGGCGCAACGCGAGCAGATCGTCCGTACCGGCACGGTCACCGGCGTGCGTCCCATCGTGATCCAGAACGACAAGTCCAGCGGCGTCGGCATGGTGGCCGGCGGTGCGCTGGGCGGCGTGGCGGGTAACGCCATTGGCGGCGGCACCGGCCGTACGATCGCCACCGTTGGCGGCGTCATTCTCGGCGCCCTGGCAGGTAACGCCATCGAAAACCAGACCGGCAAGAATTCCGGCTACGAAATCACCGTGCGCCTGGATAACGGCGAAACCCGCGTCGTCGCGCAGGAAGCGGACGTGCCCATCAGCGTGGGCCAGCGCGTGCAGGTGATCAGCGGCGCCGGTCCCACCCGCGTCACGCCGATGTAAGTAGCCCTCTGACGCCCTTCGCGGCGCAGCAAGGCAAAGCCCCCGTCAGGGGGCTTTTTTATTGGGGCGAGGCGATCCGTAAACGGGGGCGGGGCGGAGGAGGGCGCGCATGCGTAAGAATCTGTCGTTCGGCCGCAACGCGGCACCCGGGGATTTACCCGCGAACGTTACGTTTGCCAGCCTTTTCTCGCGATTTCATCCACAAGTTCAATGGCGATTCGACGAACGTAGTGCCATGATTGCGTCTGCGATCGACGTCGCATTGCGAAAATCATGTAACTGAGTGCATCCGCGCGTCGTTCTGGAGGGCTGGACGTTCAGCCTGGTTTCAGTCGTTTCTTTGTAATCTCATCGTCCTGAATCCCGGGGCGGGGGATGTCTGGCCGATCAGGCCTGTAACGCCGCACTATCTATGCATACCGAGCAAGAACTCCACACCAAGATCGGCGAGATCGTCGAGTCGATCGTCATGAAGAAAGTCACCCCCGATACGCAACTGATTGCCTCAGGCCTGGTCGATTCGCTCGCCGCCGTGGACATCACGCTGGCGGTCGAGTCGGAGTACGGCTGCAGCATCCCGGCTCCCGAGATCGCGGAGCACCTACAGTCGGTCCGCACGCTTGCCGGCTATGTCGCTGCCCATACTTCGTAATACCCGGCTGTTGTCTCACGTCGCGGCTGCCGCGACGGCGGTGGCTCTGGCAGTGGGAACATATTGCGGCGCGGATGATCTGCTCAGCCGCGTCGTGAACCCGATGTCGGCGCCCTCGGCCCTCGCGGCCACCAAGAGCAACTACCTGCCCAACCTGGGCCCGGACTGGGGCACCCAGCACGTCAACCTGAACCGCCTGGGCAACGCCCTGAGCGACGGGACGCTGGTCGTGCTTGGCTCGTCCGAGCTGTCCAGCCACGACCTGCGCTTCGTGCCCTATCGTTTCTTCCCCGAAGAACTGAAGGTGCCTACGCTGGCCTATGGCCACGCCATGTTCCAGTCCTACGGCATCGTCAGCGTGCTGGAGTCGGTGGCGGATTCGCTTACGCCCAACACGCGACTGGTGATCATGCTGTCGCCGGCCTGGTTCGCGTCGGGCGGGCAGCTGCCGCGCAGCGCGTTTGCCGAGCACGTGACCGGCCCGGTCTGGGACCGTCTCTGGGACCAACCCAGCACGCGCGAGCAGATGCAGACATGGATTAGCGACAACGCCAACTGGGGCCTGCTGTGGCTCATCGCCAATGGGCAGGTTGCGGAGCTCAAGGACAAGCTGGGGCTGTGGTGGCATGCACGCAAGGAGCCGGCGCCCGATCGTCCGCGCAGCAAACTGTCCGTGCCGGCGCACCGCTACGTGTCATGGCCGTCCTCCGCGCGTCTCGATCAGGGGCAGTGGGCGCGCCTGACGCATCAGGCGCGCGCAGTCGAGCAGGACCTGGGCGGCCACAACCCCTATGACGTGCGCGACGACTACTACAAACAGTACCTGGCGCCGCTGTATTCGCCGGCGCGCAACGAGTTTGCGGACGTGGACCCGATCACTCGCGCGGAACTCGGCGACTTGTCGCGCGTGATGGCGCTGTTGCAGAAGCGCAAGGTCCGCGCCTACTTCGTCATTCAGCCGTTCAATCCCAAGCTCATCCTGGATGTGGAACGCTTCGACCCGGTGGTGGCTGCCATCACGGGCATGTGCGCGCGCTACCAGATGGGCTGCCTGGATCTCTACAGCATCCCGTTCGAACCGGGCATGCTGCGTGACGACATGCACTTGGCCGAGCTCGGCTGGGCCATGGCCGATCAAGGCATTGCGGAGTACTTTTCCCGATGAGCAAGATTCTTCCCACGGCCTCGCCCGAGGCCGGCAGCACTGGCGAAGGGCAGCAAACCCGCAAGGCGGCTGCCGCCTGGGGACGCCGCTTTTTCTGGCACCTTTGCTTGTATATCGGCGTGATCCTGGTGTTCGTGCTGCAGGCGCAGCCCACCACGGGCAGCGGCGGACCGATCAAGGTCGAATTCCAATACCAACAGTTCTGAGCCCGGCATGGAATTGTTCGCAAGCTTGAGCTTTTTCGGCGGCGCCTTGTGCGGCGGCCTGGGCCTGTTGGCCTACCGTTCCTTTGGCATGCCGCTGCGCATCGGCTACCGCCACATCATCGGCGTGATTTGCCTCGGTGTGTGGATGGCCGTGTTCTGGGCGCGCCCCTACCAGCCCATCGCGTTGCTGGCGATTTCCGGCAGCGCGCTGTGGGCCGTGCGGCGCAACTACATGCCCACGTGGCTGGCCATGATCATCACGATGACGCCGCTGCTGCTGGTGAAAACGGGCGTGTCGCACCTGGGCGCCATGCTGGGCCTGTCCTTCGCCACCTTCCGCGCCATCGATGTGCTGCTCTTCGCGCAGCGCAACGAGCGCGTGTCGCCGCTGGACTACTTTATCTACCTGTTCTTTCCGTTGACGCTATTGGCCGGCCCGATGTACCGCTGGCGCAACTTCCAGGCGGACCTCAAGCGCGGCTACGAAGGCGTGAACCTGAATACCTGGCTCAGCGGCCTGGAGCTCATCATGCTGGGCGTGATCCAGAAGTTCGGCCTGGCCGAACTGATCTGGCGCTACGGCCTGTCGACGCTGGACGCGCACGACTACTCGTTCACCGGCGTGGCGCTCAATGCCTCGCTCTACAGCGCCTATCTGTTCTTCGACTTTGCCGGCTACTCCACGATGGCGATCGGCATCGGCATGCTGTTCGGCTTCACCTTGCCGATCAACTTCCGCAATCCCCTGGCCACGCTCAATCCGCAGGATTTCTGGCGTCGCTGGCACATCAGCCTGTCGGAATGGCTGCGCGACGTGGTGTTCATGCCCATCTACAAGGCGCTGAGCAAGACCAAATTCTTCTCGCGCCATCGGATGGCCGCGCAGAACATCGGCATCTTCGCCACCTTGCTGGCCATGGGCGTATGGAACGGCCTGTCGCTGCACTACATCGTCAGCGGCCTGATGTTCGGCGCGTATTCGGTCGGACACAACCTGCTGATCAATGCCGCGCGGACCCGGCCGGCGCTGCAGGCCGCGCTGGCGCAGCCCGTCATGCGCTTTCTCGGGCGCGTGCTCACCCTGATTCTGGCCGCGCTGGCGCTTTACGTGTTCAGCGGCCGCAGCCCTATCTGACGCCGGGAGTTTCGGCATGCGTTTCGATCTCAAGTCTTTCCAGTTCACGGACGCCGACCAAGCTCCCGACGCGCCGGCCATCGTTGCCGCTGATCGCAGCCTGAGCTGGGCGCAGTTGCGCGCCGAAGCCGGCGCCTGGGCCGAAGAGGCGCGCAGACATGGTGCGGCGCCGGACGTGCCCGTGGCTATCTACGGCCACAAGGAAGCCTCGTTCTTCGTCGCCATGGTGGGGGCCTTGTTGATCGGCTCGCCGTTCGTGCCGGTGGACACCATCTACCCCGAAGAGCGCCTGCGCCGCATCGTCGAGATCGTGCGCGCCGCCGCTGTTTTCGACGCCGCCAGCGGCACGTTCACACGGGGCGAAGGCGCGGTGCTGGCCGAGCGCGGCCTGGCCTACGTCATGTTCACGTCGGGCAGCACGGGCGATCCGAAGGGCGTGCAGATCGGCCGCGAAAGCGTCGGCCTGCTGGGCGACTGGATGCTGGGCAGTTTCGGCCTGGGCGAAGCGCCCGTGTTCATGAATCAGGCGCCGTTTAGCTTCGACCTGTCCATGTACGAAGTATTCGCGACCCTGGCCGCGGGCGGTTGCTGTGTGCTGAACGCGCGCGAGCAGATCGCCGCGCCCGCGCCCTGGATGGCCCGCCTGGCAGAGCACCGCGTGACGGTCTGGGTGTCCACGCCTTCGTTCGCCCACCAGCAATTGGCCAACCGTGATTTCTCGCCAGCCACCTTGCCGACGCTACGCACCTTTTTGTTCTGTGGCGAGCCATTACCTTCGGCGCTGGCCAAGAAGCTGCGTCAACGCTTCCCTGATGCCGTGATCCTGAACACTTACGGTCCCACGGAAGCCACCGTGGCCACCACGTGGATCGAAGTGACGGACGCTGTCCTGGCCGCGCATGATCCGCTGCCGGTGGGGCATGCCAAGCCCGATAGCGTGCTGTTCGTGGACGAAGGTGAAATCTGTATCGTCGGCGACCACGTCATGCGCGGCTATCTGAACCGGCCCGACCTGAACGAGGCCAAGCTCTACATCTATGCCGATGGCCGCCGCGCATTCCGCACGGGCGATCTGGGCCAGATGGAGGGCGATGGCCTGTTGTTCTGCCGTGGCCGGATGGACGACCAGATCAAACTGAACGGTTATCGCATCGAGCTGGCGGAAATCGACGAGGCGCTGCACGGCCTGCCTGGGGTGGAGGGCGGCGCCTGCGCGGTGTTGCGCAGGCCGGACGGCACGGCGGTGCGCTTGATTGGATTTGTGGCGGGCGTGGATGCGGAGCAGGTGGCGCGCACATTGCCGCCGGACGCCCTGGCGGGCTGGAAAGAGCGGCTGGCCCAGCGCCTGCCGCCCTATATGGTGCCGTCCGAGCTGGTGGCCTGCCCCGCGCTGCCGATGTCGAACAACCACAAGATCGACCGCAAGAAGCTGGTCGAAATCTACTCCGCCATTCCGGCGTAGGCGGCCTTGAGGCGGGGCAGCGCCCCGCCTTTACAGGCCCATCATGCGCTGGCTGATATTGGACAGCACCATCAGCAGCACCTGCGCCACGATCAGCAGCACCAGCGGCGAAAAGTCGATCGCGGTGCGCGGCAGCAGACGGCGGATAGGGTCCAGCATGGGCGCGGTGAGTGCCTGCAGCAGCGGCATCATGGGCGCCATCGGGTTGACCCACGACAGGACGGCCTGGATCAGCGTCAGCCACACCACCAGGTTCAGCGCCCATTTGATAGCCATGATCAAGGCCGAGCCCATGGCCTTGGGCAGGTATTCCACCGGGATCAGCGCGCCGATAGCCACCAGCCAGACCAGCACCAGATAGAGCAGCGCGGCAAGCCAGACGGCGACGAGGCTGGTCCAGTCGATCTTGTTGCCGGCGGGAATGATCTTGCGCAAGGGCATCACCAGCCAGTTGGTGACTTGGTAGATGAAGCGCGACAACGGGTTGAAGGGGTGCAGCCGTATCGCGTGCATCCAGGCGCGGGCAATCAGCGCTGCGCCGAACAGCGTGAATGCGATTTCGAGGAGGAAGCGCAAGATTTCATCGAGCATGGACACGATCACCCTGAAAAAGAGGAGTCAATTGTCGCACGCCCAGACGAAAAATCGCCTGCAGGCGGCGCGGGCTTGCAGTCCTTGGTAGAGGAGGCATCTTTCCAGGCCGGGCGGGCATGAAAAAGCCGCCCGGCCTAGGCCAGGCGGCTCTGCGAAGCTAGTGCTTCGAACCGTCCTGATTAGGGACGGCCACCCGTCGGGAACGGCCACGACGCGGCGGGGTTCAGCGCGGTCTTCGCGCCCGGTGCGGCAGCCGTGGACGGCGGCGTTACGGGCTTCTTCGGAGCGGCTTTCTTCGCAGCGGGCTTCTTGGCAGCGGCAGGCTTGGCTGCAGCGGGAGCCTTTTTGGCAGCGGGGGCCTTCTTGGCAACAGCCTTCTTGGCGGCAGGCGCCTTCTTGGCTACGGCCTTCTTGGCAACCGCCTTCTTGGCAGCGGGGGCCTTCTTGGCGACGGCCTTCTTGGCTACCGCTTTCTTGGCAACCGCCTTCTTGGCGACGGCCTTCTTGGCGACAACCTTCTTGGCTACGGCCTTTTTGGCAACCGCCTTCTTGGCGACAGCTTTCTTGGCGACAGCTTTCTTGGCGACGGCCTTCTTGGCGACAGCCTTCTTGGCTACCGCTTTCTTGGCGACGGCCTTCTTGGCTACCGCTTTCTTGGCGGCGACCTTCTTGACTGCCGGCTTCTTGGCGGCAACCTTCTTCACTGCCGGCTTCTTGGCAGCGACTTTCTTGACGGCTACCTTCTTGACGGCAGCTTTCTTGGCCGGTGCGGCCTTCTTCGCTACTGCCTTCTTGGCGGCGGGCTTCTTCACCGCTTTCTTTACGGCTTTCTTGGCTGTTGCCATGGTCATGCTCCTTAGGTTCAGGGGTCCCAGAACTTAAACCCGTGCCCCGATCCGCCAACAAGGCGCATCGTGCCCGGGCTATTCATCGGCGCATGCCGCTGTTCTGTGCGAGCAACAGCTACTACGGTTTGCGCTAATGAATTCGGCACAGCCATTTGATATGGCCCCCGCTCCTTTGGCGCGAGCCATTTCAAATGGCGCCGGCAGGCGACCTGATCACAGGCCGCCGACCGCTTGTTCTACGTGTTCGATATGCCACCACGCTGCACCTTCGGCTCGCTGCCTCCGAGGGGGGGCATTCTGCCTTAGGGCGGCCCGGCGACAAAACACCCTGACCGAGGAGAGCGTCACCAAGCCTGTCGCGAACGCGACGCTCCTTGCATCTGGAGCGTGCCCGCGCCGGGCCTGATGACGTACTGCTTTTACTCCCAGCTCAGCGTGCCACCGGTTTGGTATTCGATCACGCGAGTTTCAAAAAAGTTGCGTTCCTTTTTAAGGTCGATCATTTCCGCCATCCACGGGAAGGGATTTTCTTCCTGCGGGAACAGCGGTTCGATACCGATTTGCTGGCAACGACGGTTGGCGATGAAGCGCAGGTAGGATTTGAACATAGGTGCGTTCAAGCCCAACACGCCGCGCGGCATCGTGTCTTCGGCGTAAGCGTATTCGAGTTCGACCGCTTTGCGGAAGAGTTCTCGGATTTCTTCGCGGAATTCCGGCGTCCACAGATGCGGATTTTCCAGTTTGACGGTGTTGATCAGGTCGATGCCGAAATTGCAGTGCATGGATTCATCGCGCAGGATGTACATGTACTGCTCGGCGGCGCCGGTCATCTTGTTCTGGCGGCCCAGCGCCAGGATCTGCGTGAATCCAACGTAGAAGAACAGGCCTTCCATCAGGCAAGCAAAGACGATCAGCGACTTCAGCAGCGTCTGGTCGGCTTCGGGAGTGCCCGTCTTGAAGTTGGGGTCCGCGATCGCGTCGATGAACGGGATCAGGAATTCGTCCTTGGCGCGGATGGACGGCACTTCGTTGTAAGCGTTGAAGATCTCCGCTTCGTCCAGGTCCAGGCTTTCGAC
This sequence comes from Achromobacter sp. D10, assembly GCF_035282245.1. NCBI lineage: Bacteria > Pseudomonadati > Pseudomonadota > Betaproteobacteria > Burkholderiales > Alcaligenaceae > Achromobacter > Achromobacter sp. D10. Next base: position 140,258 of record NZ_JAYJLE010000014.1, on the reverse strand, counting down.
GATGTATTGATAGGCGTGCGTGTGGATCGCTTCTTCAAACGCCTGGCGCAGCAGGAACTGGCGGCACTCGGGCGCCGTGATGTGGCGATAGGTGCCCAGCACGATGTTGTTCGCGGCCAGCGAGTCGGCGGTGACGAAGAAGCCCAGGTTGCGCTTGACGATGCGGCGCTCGTCCTCGGTGAGCCCGTTCGGGTTCTTCCAGAGGGCGATGTCGCGCGACATGTTGATCTCTTGCGGCATCCAGTGGTTGGCGCAAGTGGCCAGGTACTTCTCCCACGCCCACTTGTACTTGAAGGGCACGAGCTGATTGACGTCGGTCTGGCCGTTGATGATGCGCTTGTCGGCAACCTTCACGCGTTGCGAGGCGGCGGAGCCGCTGGCAGCCAGGCCGGCCGCGTGTTCAGGCGCGGGCGGCGTGGGCATGGCGGCATCGCCGAAAACACCGGTCGCTGCCCGGACTGCGGGCGCAGCCTGCCCGCCCGCCGCGGGTGCGGGCGATTGAGCAGGTTGCGTTGCGATGGTGTCGTCTTCCCAATTAATCATGATTCATTCTCCGGAGGCGGTTATTGGCAGGCTTCGCACTCTTCGAAGCCGGGGTCGCCCGGCCGCATGGTGCAAACCGCCCCGAGAACTTCGGGTTCCGGCAAAACAGGTGCAGCAGCAGCGACCGCGGGGCCAGCGGACGGAGCGCCCGCCGAGACGGCGTTCAATTCGCCGCCGCGTCCCGTGGACTTCTCGGCGCTGGTGGCGCCAAGGGTACGCAGGTAGTAGGTCGTCTTCAGGCCGCGCTTCCAGGCCAGCTTGTAGGTGTCGTCCAGCTTCTTGCCCGACGCGCCCGACATGTAGATGTTCAGCGACTGTGCTTGATCGATCCACTTCTGGCGGCGCGACGCGCATTCAACCAGCCAGCTCGGTTCGACTTCGAACGCGGTGGCGTAGAGGTCGCGGAGTTCGGAAGGTACGCGATCGATGCGGGACAGGCTGCCGTCGAAGTACTTGAGGTCGGCGACCATGACTTCGTCCCAGAGACCGAGTTTCTTCAGGTCACGCACGAGGTAATCGTTAACGACCGTGAACTCGCCGGAGAGATTCGATTTGACGTACAAGTTCTGGAAAGTGGGTTCGATGCACGCAGATACACCAATGATATTGGAAATAGTCGCGGTTGGGGCGATTGCGATGCAATTGGAGTTGCGCATGCCATGTTGTTTGATGCGCGCGCGCAACGTATCCCAATCGAGCGTGCTCGACTCATCGACTTCAACGTGACCGCCGCGTTCATCGCGCAGCATCTTCAACGTGTCTTGCGGCAAGATGCCACGCGACCACAACGAGCCTTCATACGATTGATAGCGGCCGCGCTCTTCAGCGAGCAGGCTCGATGCCCAATACGCGTGATAGCACACGGCTTCCATCGAACGATCGGCGAACTCGACGGCGGCTTGCGATGCATAAGGCACGCGCATCATCTGCAGGCAATCCTGGAAGCCCATGATGCCCATGCCCACCGGACGATGGCGCGCGTTGGAATTGCGGGCCTTGTCGACGGCGTAGTAGTTGATGTCGATGACGTTGTCGAGCATGCGCATGGCGATGCTGACCGTGCGCTTGATCTTGTCGTGGTCGAGTTCGAAACCGCCGCCGGCAGCCGGCTTCATGTGCGCGACCAGGTTCACGGAACCCAGGTTGCACACTGCGATTTCGGATTCGTTGGTGTTCAGCGTGATCTCGGTGCACAGGTTCGAGCTGTGCACCACGCCCACGTGCTGCTGCGGCGAACGGATGTTGCACGGATCCTTGAACGTGATCCACGGATGGCCGGTTTCGAACAGCATCGACAGCATCTTGCGCCACAGGGTCAGCGCCGGCATCTTCTTGAAGAGCTTGAGGTCGCCGCTGGCCACGCGCGCTTCGTAGCCCACGTAGGCTTCTTCGAAGGCGCGGCCGTACTTGTCGTGCAGGTCGGGGCAGTCGGACGGCGAGAACAGCGTCCATTCGCCGCCTTCCATGACGCGCTTCATGAACAGGTCGGGAATCCAGTTCGCCGTGTTCATGTCGTGCGTGCGGCGGCGTTCGTCGCCGGTGTTCTTGCGCAGTTCCAGGAACTCTTCGATGTCCAGGTGCCAAGATTCCAGGTACGTGCAGACCGCACCCTTGCGCTTGCCACCCTGGTTGACCGCCACGGCGGTGTCGTTGACGACCTTCAGGAACGGAACCACGCCCTGGCTTTCGCCGTTGGTGCCCTTGATGTGGCTGCGCAGCGCGCGCACCGGGGTCCAGTCGTTGCCCAGGCCGCCGGCGTACTTGGCCAGCAGCGCGTTTTCCTTGATGGCGTCGTAGATGCCTTCCAGGTCGTCGGAGACGGTGGTGAGGTAGCACGACGACAGCTGCGAGTGCAGCGTGCCCGAGTTGAACAGCGTGGGAGTCGAGCTCATGAAGTCGAACGAGGACAGGATCTCGTAGAACTCGATGGCGCGGGCTTCGCGATCGGATTCGCGCAGCGCCAGGCCCATGGCCACGCGCATGAAGAACACCTGCGGCAGTTCGATGCGGGTGCCGCGGATGTGAAGGAAGTAGCGGTCGTACAGGGTCTGCAGGCCGAGGTAGCCGAACTGCAGGTCGCGCTTGGCGTTCAGCGCGTGGCCCAGTTTGGTCAGGTCATAGTTGGCCAGTTCGGGCGACAGCAGGCCGCCTTCGATGCCGCGGGCGATGAAGGTGGGGAAGTATTCGGCGTAGCGAGTGGCCATGCCGTCCTGCGAGACTTCCTCGCCCAGCACTTCCTTGCGGATCGTGTGCAGCAGCAGACGGGCGGTGACCTGGCTGTAGGCCGGATCCTTTTCGACCAGTGCGCGCGCGGAGAGGATGGCGGACTTGAACACTTCGTCGACGGGGATGCCGTCGTACAGGTTCTTGACCGTTTCCTTCAGGATCGCTTCCGTGTCGATGAACTCGGCCAGGCCTTCGCCGGCGGCTTCAATGGTGGCGCGCAGTTCGGCCAGGTCCAGCGGGCGGCGCACGCCGGCGTCGGTCACGTTCAGCACGTGTTCCTGCGGGGCGGCGGCTTTCTCCTGGTTTTCGGCGGCGGCGGCGGCCGCGGCGCGTTCCTGCGTGCGCTTTTCGCGGTACAGCACGTAGGCGCGGGCGACGTCGTGCTCGCCCGAGCGCATCAGCGCCAGTTCAACCTGGTCCTGGATGTCTTCAATATGGAAGGTGCCGCCGTTGGGGCGGTTGCGCACCAACGCATTGACGGCCTGGCCGGTCAGGTTCTCGACCAGCTCACGCACGCGCGCGGAGGCCGCGCCCTGGCCGCCATTGACGGCCAGGAAAGCCTTCGTCATGGCGATGGCGATCTTGTTGGGTTCGAACCCAACCACCGAGCCATTGCGGCGAATGATGTTGTAGCTGGCCCATTTCCCGCCATTTGCGTCGGCGGGAGAATCGGTTTGGGAGGGCGGCACGGCCGAGGGCCGGGTCACAGAGGCGATCGTAGTCTGCATGGAAGCTCCTGTGCGAAAAGCGCGTAGATAGCGACATGACGGCGTCATGTCAGGTACGAAATCGGATCTTTTAAAGGGGGTCGCAACGTTAGGACGGGCTAGTCCAAAAGGCGTGGCCGACGGGAATCAGCGCTTAGGCGACCACAACATATAGTGTAGCACCCCTCGTTGGACACTAATTCTAGTGATCGAGTACGACAGGGACAAGAAGAAGATAAGACGAAGGTCACAAAAGATTGTTACTAAATGCACTAGGCGCGCCCAGCAAGGCGCGCCTAGGAAGGTGCCGCTCAGAGCGAATGTTTATGCGGTTTTCCGCAGGGGCATATCGCGCGGGGCAGGCGCCGTATAGGTTTGCATCAAGCGGCCCAACTCCGTCCGATACTTCTCGACGTTCGCAGTCTTCACGTGGCCGAAGCCGCGGATGGTTTCTGCAAGGCCGGCGATTGTAGCCGCTTGCTGCAGCTTGTCCCGGGTCAACCCTGCCAGCAACTGGTCTATGGTCTGGCGGTACTCGCGCACCAGCGTCCGTTCCATCTTGCGTTCGGCCGTATGGCCGAAAGGATCGAACCAGGTGCCGCGCAAACCCTTCAGGCGCGCCAGCAGCTTCAACGCTGTCATGGTGCGCGGGCCCAGCGTCATCTTGCGCGGCACGCCGGTGCGCGGGTCCTTGCGGGCGAAGATCGGCGGGGCCATGTGAAAGCGCAGGCTGTAGTCGCCTTCGAACTGGCCTTTCAACTGCGCCTGGAACGATTCGCCGGTGTAGAGACGCGCCACCTCGTATTCGTCCTTGTAGGCCATGAGCTTGAAGAGGCCGCGCGCGACCGCCAGCGCCAGGCGCGGCGTCTTGGCGTCGGGCGCCAGTTCGCGCTCGCGCGCCGCGACGGCCTCGACGACGTCCTGGAACTGGCGGGCGTAGTTGGCGTCCTGGTAGGCGGTCAGGTCTTCGATACGGCGCGCAACGGCGCGCTCGAACGATTCGGGCACGTGCAACTGCACCACCTGGGCGCGCGGTCGCAGCGCGCCTTCCAGCGCCTGCGGCTGATGCGCAGCCAGCCGGCCGCTATCGAACGCGGCCCGGTTGGCGGCTACCGCCACGCCGTTGAGTTCGATGGCGCGATTGATCGCGGCTTGCGACAGCGGCACGCCGCCGCGCTGCCAGGCATAGCCCAACATGAACATATTGGACAGGATGCTGTCGCCGAACAGGGCCAGCGCGGCTTCGTGCGCGTCAATCGCGGCGGTGTTGGATTCGCCCGCCGCGTGGCGGATCTTGGCCAGCAGCGCTTCGGGCCGCATCGCGGCGTCCGGATTGCGGGTGAAGTCGGAGACCGGGGCCACGTAGGTGTTGACCGTGACCTGGGTATGGCCACGGCGCAGCGCGCCCAGCGAATCCGGCGCGATGGAAGCCACCGGGTCGCACAGGATCGCGGCGTCCGCCTGCTGCCAGTCCAGGCGCACCGGGCCGGCCGGCGAGCCGGCGGGCGCCAGACGGATGTGGCTGACTACCGTGCCGCCCTTTTGCGCCAGGCCGGTCAGGTCGAGCACGGCTGCCGACAGACCTTCCAGATGCGCCGCCATCGAGACGATGGCGCCGATGGTGATGACGCCCGTGCCGCCCATGCCGGCGACCAGCAGGCGATAGGGACGGTCCAGCGCGGGCGTGGCAGGCGCGGGCAATTGCGCGATCAGGCTTTGCAGGCGTTCCTGGTCGGCCTTGGGGGCCGCGCTCTTCTTGGGTTTGCCGCCCATGACGGAAACGAAGCTGGGGCAGAAGCCTTCAGCGCAGGAATAGTCCTTGTTGCAGCTGGACTGGTCGATGGCGCGCTTTCGGCCGTATGGGGTTTCCAGGGGCACGACCGACAGGCAGTTCGACTGCACGCCGCAATCGCCGCAGCCTTCGCACACCGCGCTGTTGATCAGCATGCGGCGTGCCGGATCGGGGAATTGGTTCTTCTTGCGGCGGCGGCGCTTTTCGGCGGCGCAGGTCTGGTCGTGGATCAGCACGGTCACGCCGGGGATTTCGCGCAGTTCGCGCTGCAGGGCATCAAGCTCGCGGCGATGATGCACCTTGATGCCGGCCCCCAGGTCCACGCCCTGATATTTCTCGGGTTCATCCGTGGTGACGACAATGCGCGCCACATTCTCGCCGCGCAATTGCTGGCAGATGCTGGGCACGGAGATCGGGCCGTCGATGGGTTGGCCGCCCGTCATCGCCGTGGCATCGTTGAACAGGATCTTGTAGGTGATATTGGCCTTGGCCGCCACGGCCTGGCGGATGGCGAGATAACCCGAATGGTAGTAGGTGCCTTCTCCCATGTTCTGGAAGATGTGCGGCATCTTGGTGTAGCGCGACAGACCGATCCAGTCGACGCCTTCGCCGCCCATCTGCGTCAGGCCGCCGGTGTCGCGGTCCATCCACGCGGCCATGTAGTGGCAGCCCACGCCCGAGAGCGCCTGGCTGCCTTCGGGCACCTTGGTCGAGGTGCTGTGCGGGCAGCCCGAACAGAAGTAGGGGCGGCGACGCATGCCGTCGGCGTCATTCGATAGCGGCGCCTCGCAGCCGAACGCGGCCAGGTCCGCCGCCAGCGGCAGGCCGGCGGCACGGCTGAGCCAGCTGGCGAGCGGTTGCGCCAGCAGGGAAGGGCGCAACTGGCCCGCCGAGGGCACCAGCGGTTCGCCGTCCAGGCCCTTCTTGCCGATGACGGTGGGACGGTCCGGCATATTGAACAGCAGGTCCTTGATCTGGCTTTCGACCACCGCGCCTTTTTCCTCGATCACCAGGATATGCGAGAGGCCGCGGGCGAATTCGAGCAGGCGGCCGGTGTCCAGCGGCCAGGTCAGGCCGGGCTTGTAGACGCGTACCGGCGCGTTCGCGGTGACGGTGTCCACGCCCAGGCGCGACAGCGCTTCCATCGTGTCCAGATGCGCCTTGCCTACCGTGACGATGCCCACGGTCGCCTTGGGCGCAGGACAGGTCAGGCGGTCGATGCTGTGGCGGCGCGCGAACGCGGCCACCGCCTTCATGCGCAGGTTCATGCGCGTTTCGATCGCCAGCGACAGGAAGTCGCGCGCGGAGTATTCCAGCGCTTCGGGGGGCATGTCCGGGTCCGCAGGCATGTCGTAGCGTTGCGCAGGGGCGGGGACGAACGAATGTCCGCACTCTATGGTTTCGGACACGGCCTTGAAGGCGACCCAGGTGCCCGAATAGCGAGACAGGGCCCAGCCCCACAGCGCGAAGGTTTCGTATTCGTCGATGGAGGCGGGATGCACGATGGGCATTTGCCAGCCGATCAGCGAAGCCTCGCTGGAGTGCGGGATCGAGGACGAGACGGCGGTGTGGTCGTCGCCCACCACCACCAGCACGCCGCCGTTGCGCGAGGCGCCCGCGGCGTTGCCGTGATGCAGGGCGTCGCCCGCGCGGTCCACGCCCGGGCCCTTGCCGTACCACATGGCGTAGACGCCATCCACGTTGCGGTCGGCGCGCACGCCGGCCTGCTGGGTGCCCATGACGGCAGTCGCCGCCATGTCTTCATTGATGGCGGGCAGGAAGGTGATCTGGTTGGCGTCCAGCGCCTTCTGCGCCTTCCACATGGCCATGTCCACGCCTCCCAGGGGGGAGCCGCGGTAGCCGGAAACGAAACCGGCCGTGTTCAAACCTCGCTCGCGATCCATCCGGCTCTGGGTGAGCATGATGCGCACCAGGGCTTGCGTGCCGGTGAGGAAGATGCGGCCGGAGCTGCGGGTGAGGTTGTCGGCGAGCTGGTACTCGAGGTCCAACTGGGGCTCGGCGGCGGGGGTACCGTCCATAGTGAATACTCCTGGTTTCGGCACCATGATAGGTTCGCGAGCCATCGGGTTTATTGCGTTTTTGGATCGTGCTATCCCTATAATTCGCAATGAACATTTCGTGTTCGACAAAAACCAGGAGACTAAGCGATGGACAAGACCGATATCGGCATCCTCAAGGCCTTGCAGGAGGACGGCCGGGCCTCGGCGCAGCAGCTTTCAGAGAAGGTCGGCCTGTCGGCCGCGCCGGTGTGGCGCAGGGTGAAGGCGATGGAGGCAAGCGGGGTGATCCAGGGCTACAGCGCCCAGGTGGACCGCAGCAAGGTGGGGCTGGGCTGCATGTTCGCGCAGATCAGCCTGGAGCGGCATTCCGCCAATACGGTCGAGAACTTCGAGCGTTCGGTGCGCGACGCACCCGAAATCCTGGAGTGCTACGCGGTGACGGGAGATTCGGACTTCCTGCTCAAGATCCTGGTCGAAAGCCCGGAAGCCTACGACAGGTTCCTGCATCGCTTCCTGTTCAACATGCCGGGCATACGCCAGACGCGCACCATCGTCGCGCTGCGCGAGATCAAGCACGAACAGCGCCTGCCGCTGTAGGCGGGCAGGTCCCCTCCGTATCTATATATAGAGGGGACCGCGTTCTTATTGGGGCTGGATGCCCGAGATTCGGATCCATTCCTTCCAGCGCGCAGTGTCTTCCTTCACGAAGGCATCGAAGCGCGCCACGTCCATCGATTCGGGCGTCAGGCCCAGCGCGCGCAGCTTGTTCGCGGTGGCTTCGTCCTTGACCGCGGCCTGCATGTGGGCGTTCATTTTCTCCACGATGTCCGGCGGCGTGCCCGCGGGGGCAGACAGGCCCAGCCAGCCGGCAACGACGAAATCCGGGTAATAGCTGGTCATGGTCGGCACGCTGGGCCAGGCCGGTTGCGGCTGGGCGCCGGTGACGGCGATGGGGATCAACCCCTTGCCGTCGATTTGGCCCATGGCGGTCAGGTAGTCCACGAAGGCGAAGTTGATCTGCTTGCCGCGCAGGTCGGTGATGATCTGCGTGATGTTCTTGTAGGCCGCGCCGGTGATTTCGATGCCGGCGCGTTGCTTCAGGAGTTCGGACGGCACTTGCGAGGACGAGCTGTAGTAGCCGAAGAAGACCTGTCCGGGATGTTTCTTGGCGTAGGCGACCAGATCGGGAACCGTGCGGTAGGGGCTGTCGGGCGATACCACGCCGACGGTGCCGAAGGTGCCCAGCATGCCGACCTGGCGGAAGTCCTTCTGCGCGTCGTAGGGCAGGCTCTTGTAGAGGAACTGGTTGGCGGAATGGGTGGAGTTGGTGGACAGGAGGAAGGTGTAGCCGTCCGCCGCCGCATTCTTGGCGGCATTGGTGCCGACGATGCCGCCGGCGCCCGGACGGTCCTCGACCACCACGGTCTGGCCGGTCTTCTCGCCCAGGTATTGGGCCAGGGTGCGCGCGGTGAGGTCGGCCGCGCCGCCTGCTGCGGACGGCACGATAAGCGTTACGGGCTTTTCGGGCCAGCCGGCGGCATGCGCGGCCGCGGCCAGCAGCAGGCCGGCGCCGATCAGCGCCGGGCGGAGGTAGCGGGGAATGGACATGGTTGTCTCCTGATGGCGCGATTGCGCGCCGTTGTTGTCCTAGGGGTTTCTTGCGGTCAGCCGAAAAGGCCGCGGTGCCAACCCAGAATGGCTGCGGCGCTGACTTGCCACTGATCCGCGTACATCATGCAATGCGGCTGGCCGGCAAGCACCGCGTGCGAAAAGCCGAAGCGGCGCGCGATTGCCAGGTCCTGGCCGGGCGGATGCCGGTCATGGGTATCGAGCCCCGCTTCCAGGCACAGGCCGGGCGCGCCAATGGCGGCGGCATCGACGGGCACGCGCAGCAGATAGCGGTCGTTCAGCACTTCCGGGCTTTCGGCGCACAGGCGCTGCGCCACCGGCCCGATGTCGCGGTCCGGGGAGGTCGCCAGAAAACGCGCGCGTATTTCATGCTCGTTCGGGGCGCGGCGCGGCACGCCATCGGGGACGGGAGGCAGCGCCTGGGCGCCGGGCAGATCGCCAGGAGGCGAGGGTGCCAGCAAGACTACGCCCGCCACCGCGCGCTGGCTGGCGCCCAGCAGCGCGGGCAGCGCGCCCATGCTGTGCCCCACGACGACCGTGGGGTGCGACAGCGCATCCAGTGCGCTGATTACGTCCTGGCCCAGGTCCGCGATGGTGGCTGACGGGAACGAGGCGTCCTGGGGCAGCGCGCCGTGGCCGCGCAAGTCCAGCGCCGCGCAGGCCAGGCCGGCGCGGGCGAAGTAGGCCAGGTAGTGCGCATAGCACCACGCGCCGTGATAGGCGCCGGGCACGAACAGCAGGCCCGGCCTGGCGTCTTGCGGGGCGGCGCCAACGACAAGGCGGCCGCTGCCGGCAAAAAGGGCGGGCAAGTGGTCGACGAGGCTGAAATCCAGCGGGTCGGCGAAGGCGGGCGGCGGGGCGAGCAGGGAGTCGGCATTCATGGTGCGGCCATATTAGGTGGGCGCATGTGATCAGAAAACTTTATTTTTCATATGATTAGATAAGTTCTACTAATTGGGGCGCACATGCGTTCATCGCCCGAACTTTCCATCACCCATTACCGCCATTTCCTGCTGGTGGCCGAGCTGCGCAGTTTTCGCGCGGCTGCGGCCCGGGCGTTCCGCTCCCAGCCGGCGCTGTCGTTGTCCATCCGCGAAATGGAGCAACGCCTGGGGCAGCCGCTGTTCGAGCCAGGCAACCGCGGCACGCTCACGCGCTTCGGCCAGGATTGCCTGCCGCTGGCGCGCGAGCTGGTGCAGCACCACGATCGCGTGGCAAGCGCGCTGTCGGGGCTGGCCACCAATCAGGCCGGCACCTTGACCATGGCCTCGGTGGCCACGGTGGCGACGCACTGGTTGCCGGAGCTGGTGGCTGCGTATCGCGAACGCTATCCCGCGGTGGCGCTGCGCCTGTTCGACGACAACTCGGAAGGCGTGGAACGGATGGTCTTGGCGGGAGAGGTGGAGCTGGGCGTGTGCAGCCCGGTGTCGCAGGACCGGCGGCTGGCGTTCGAGCCTTTGCTGCGCGACGCCTTCGGCCTGGTCTGCCATCGCGGCCATCCGCTGGCGCGGCGCAAGTCGGTGACCTGGCGCGAGATCGAAGACCTGCCCCTGGTCGGGACCATTGCGCATCGCCAGCTTGCCGGCTATCCGCAGGCCGCGTTCATGCTGGATCGGCAGGTCTTCGTGTCCAACATGATGTCGCTGCTGGCCATGCTGGAGCGGGGCGTGGGCGTCACGGTGCTGGCGCGGCTGGGCGTGCCGCCGGACTCCCGGGGCCTGGCCTTCGTGCCGCTGTCGGGGCCGCGCATTGAACGCGAATTGGGCATCACCCGCCTGGCGGGGCGCAGCTTGTCTCCAGCCGCCGAACGCATGGAGGAAATGCTGCGGGCGAAGGCTGCGAAACGCGGCCGCAGTGTCGCTTGAAACCAACGCATTTTTGCGATTTGCGGCCATAAAACCGGGCAATTCCGGGGCGGACTGTTGCGCAATTGCACGTGGCGCGGATCGCCGTTGATTCTTCGCAAACGGCTCTTTAGAGTGCGTGATGTTTGCTGCGCGAGGGACGTGCCGGGGTGATCGGCGCGGCGCGTCGACAGACGTGTTGAGGAAGTCATGAGCAGTGTGTATTTGCGTTCGGCCGGCATCGCCTGCGCCGTTCTGATCCTGGCCGGTTGCGCCGCCAGGAAGCCCGCCACCATCACCGAGGCCCAGCCCGCGGAACCGCCCAAGCCGGTCGCCTGCGTGCCCGCCAAGGCCGGCGATCCCATGATAGGCACCTGGCTGTCGAACAGCCGCCCGCGCGACGTCAGCGGCGACCTGCAATCGTTGCTCGTGCTGTCCGCCGATGGCACCATGGCCTACGAGTCCCTGCTGAAGATCGGCCGCAAGACGCGCCCCGCGTTGCGCGAGACCGGCTGCTGGAGCGTGGCCGACGGTATCTATACGATGCAGACCACCAAGTCCGCCGGCGAGCTCGTGGATGCCAACGATCCGATCTACCTGAACCGCTATCGCGTCGAAAAGCTCGAGAAGACCAAACTGACGATGCGCGAGCTGAAAAACGGCGGCCAGGTGATGACTGCGCGCCGCATGCCCACGGGCTACCGTCTGTCCTATTGAGCGTTGCGCGGGGCGGACATTCCGCCCCGCCGCAAAGCCAAGATGGCCGGGCTGCGGTAAGGTGCGGTCTTCACCCATCCCCGCTGCCGGTCATCCATGCCTGCCTTGTCCTCCGAAGCGCGCGCCATCGCGCTGCTTGCCCTGGCCGCCTTCGTCAGCGCCAGCGCCTTTCGCATCTGCGACCCCATGTTGCCGCAACTTGCGGCGGAATTCGGCACCACCACGGGCCAGGCCGCGCGCGCGGTGACCGCGTTTGCCGTGGCCTATGGCGTGCTGCAGATGTTCTTCGGCCCGCTGGGCGACCGCTACGGCAAGTACCGTGTCGTCAGCATTGCGACCTTCGCCTGCGCCCTGGGCAGCGCCGGGGCGGTGATGGCCGGGACTCTGGATGTCCTGGTGTTCTGCCGCGTGCTGTCGGGCGCCGCGGGCGCGGGCATCGTGCCCTTGTCCATGGCCTGGATCGGCGACAACGTCCCTTATGAACGGCGCCAGGCCACGCTGGCCCGCTTTCTGACCGGCACCATCCTGGGCATGTCGGCCGGCCAGTTGGCTGGCGGCCTGTTCGCCGATACGGTGGGCTGGCGCTGGGCTTTTGCCGCGCTGGTCTGCGGCTACCTGATAGTCGGCGTGTTGCTGTTGCTGGAAGTGCGGCGCCAGCGGGCCCTGGGGCTCGGCCAGGTGGACCCGGCCGCGGTTCGCCAAGGATTCGTTGCGCAGGCCCGGCTGGTGCTGGGCACGCCTTGGGCCCGGATCGTGCTGGCGACCGTATTCGTCGAGGGCCTGCTGGTCTTCGGGGCCCTGGCTTTCGCGCCTTCGTACCTGCATGAACGCTTCGACATCTCGTTGACCGCCGCAGGCGCGCTGGTGGCCGTGTATGCGGTGGGCGGCCTGATCTACACGGTCGTGGCCGGCCGCATCCTGAAGCGCCTGGGTGAACGCGGCCTCGCGATTGCCGGCGGACTGGTCCTGGGGGCGGCGTTCCTGTCCTACTTGCTGGGGCCGGTCTGGGTGTGGAGCCTGCTGGCCAGCGTGCTGGCCGGTTTCGGTTACTACCTGCTGCATGCCACCCTGCAGACGAACGCGACCCAGATGGTGCCCTCGGCGCGGGGCACGGCGGTGGCGTGGTTCGCGTCCTGCCTCTTCATGGGGCAAGCGGCGGGCGTGGCCCTGGCAGGCGCGGTGGTCGATGAGATCGGGCCGGCCGCGCTATTCGGAGGTTCGGCCGTGCTGCTTCCGCTGCTGGGAGCGTTCTTTGCGCGCGCGTTGAAGGCGCGCGCGGCGGTCCAGCAGGCCTAGGGCCTGTCCACGCACCAAGAAGCTTCGCTGAAAAACACTGCGGGCCTTGCTCATCCGGGAATGAGCAAGGCCCGCGGTGCGTTTGGGAAAGCGGCGGTCAGATCGCTGCCAGGCGCTTGAGCACCGTTTGCTTGCCCAGCAAGGCCAGCACGGCGTCGACGGCGGGGGTCTGGGTCTGGCCGGTTACCGCGACGCGCAGGGGAATGGCCAGCTGGGGCATCTTCATGCCACGGTCGGCCAGCACGGCCTTGATCAGGGCGGACAGGGCTTCGCGGCTCCAGTCGGCGTCCTGGGCGCGCTGGGCAAAGTCGGCCAAGGCTTCACGCGCCGGGGCGGTCAGGTGCTGCTCGGCCAGGTCGGCGGGCGCGCCCTTGAATTCGGCGCAGAACAGCATGGCGCCGTCGGCCAGTTGTTCGAGCGTTTCGGCGCGATCTTTCAACAGGCCCATGACGCCCGGCAGGTCGATCTTTTCCGGATGGCCGCCGCGGTTCGCCACGCGCGGCGCCACGCGTTCGGCCAGTTCCGCGTTGTCCATCTGCTTGATGTAGTGGGCGTTGACCCAGTTCAGCTTCTTCGGATCCCACTGCGAGGCCGATTTGGACAGGTGCTTGGTGTCGAACCACGACACCAGCTGTTCGCGCGAGAAAAGTTCGTCGTCGCCATGGCTCCAACCCAGGCGCGCCAGGTAGTTGACCATGGCCTCGGGCAGGTAACCCTCATTGTCGTACTCCATGACGTTGACGGCGCCATGGCGCTTGGACAGCTTTTCGCCGTCCGGGCCCAGAATCATGGGTACGTGGCCGTATTCGGGCAGGGTGGCGCCCAGCGCGCGCAGGATGTTGATCTGGCGCGGGGTATTGTTGACGTGGTCATCGCCGCGCAGCACGTGGGTGATGCCCATGTCCCAGTCGTCGACCACGACGCAGAAGTTGTAGGTGGGCGTGCCGTCCGGGCGCGCGATGATCAGGTCGTCGAGTTCGGTGTTGTCGAAGCTGATCGTGCCCTTGACCATGTCGTTCCAGGAGGTCGCGCCTTCCTGGGGGTTCTTGAAGCGCACCACGGGCTTGCGGCCTTCCGGGATGGCCGGCAGGGTCTTGCCGGGTTCGGGGCGCCAGGTGCCGTCGTAACGCGGCTTGTCGCCGCGGGCGCGGGCGGCTTCGCGCATGGCTTCCACTTCCTCGGGCGAGCTGTAGCAGTGGTAGGCGGTGCCGGCGGCCAGCATCTGCGCAACCACTTCGCGGTAGCGGTCCATGCGCTGCATCTGATAGAAGGGACCTTCATCGGGCTGCATGCCCAGCCAGTCCATGCTGTCCAGGATGGCCTGCACCGCTTCCGGCGTGGAGCGTTCGACGTCCGTGTCTTCGATGCGCAGCACGAACGTGCCCTTGTGGTGGCGCGCGAAGGCCCAGGAGAACAGCGCGGTGCGGGCGCCGCCCAGATGCAGGAAACCCGTGGGCGAGGGCGCGAAACGGGTACGAATGGGAGAAGAGGCGTTGGAAGTCATAGGTGGCAATGATAGCGGCTGCGGCGCCACAAAACGGCGTCAGGCTGGGCCCGCGTCAAACGTAGAGCGGGATTGTCTTGTTACGATGAAGGGTATTTTAGATTAGGGCCTGCTAACACCATGTTGCGACACGCTCTCGCCCCGATGTTCGAGCCCGCCTCGCTGGTGATCGTCGCCGACCGGCCGCTGCCGGCGGCGGCTTCGCTGCCCCCCGCGCTCAAGGGCAAGACCACGGTCGTCGCCTGCGAGGTCGGCGCCGCGCCGGATCTGCCGGATGCGCTGCAAGGCCTGGCCAAGGGCGAACGGCCTGATCTGGCCCTGGTTTGCGTATCGCCCGCCGTCCTGCCGGAAACGCTGCGCCGGCTGTCATCCCTGGCGCCGCGCTCCGTAATCCTGCTGCCGCATGAATTGCCCGATCCCTACCCGCGCGGCACGCTGGCGCTCTGCCGTGCCTGGGCCGAGGAAAACCGCTGCGAATTGCTGGGGCCGCGCTCCTTTGGCGCCCAGCGTCCGCACGCAGGCCTGAACCTGAGCCAGCACCCGGTGCTGGCGCGCGCCGGCCGCGTGGCGTTGCTGGCGCAGTCTCGCTCCATCATGGCCGCGGTCATGGACTGGGCCGAGGACGTGCACATCGGTTTCTCCACCGCCGTGTCGCTGGGCGACGAAGCCGTGGTGGGCCTGTCCAAGGTGCTGGACTACCTGGCCAGCGATCCGCGCACGGACAGCATCGTGCTCTATCTGGAAGACGTGGGTCCAGCCCGCGAATTCATGAGCACCCTGCGCGCGGCGGCCTCGGTCAAGCCCGTGATTGTGTTGAAGGCCGGCCGGTCCGATACCGACAGCGGCGACGCCATCTTCGACGCGGCCTTGCGCCGCGCCGGCGCGGTCCGCGTGCGCTACTTCGTGCAGTTGTTCTCGGCGGTGAAGGTGCTGGGCTACACGCGGCGCCCCAAGGGCCGACGCGTGGCGCTGATTTCCAACGGCAGCGGTCCTCCCCAATTGGCGATGGACTTGATCGGTCCCGACGCCGCCGTGCTGCGCGCGGAACTGGCTCCCGCGACCCAACGCGCGCTGGCGGCCATGCTGGAGCCGGACGCCGCCACCGCCAACCCGGTCATCACGTTTACGCCGCTGACGCCGGAACGCATACGGGCCATGCTGGACGCCGTGCTGGACGATAACGGTGTGGACGGTGTGCTGGTGCTGCTGGCGCCCGACGCGCTGGCCGACATGCAGGCCGTGGCGCGTGAACTGGCGCAGATTGCCCCCAAGGCGAAAAAGCCCGTCGTGACGTGTTTCATGGGCGACGCCGGCATGCGGCCGCTGCGGCGCATGCTGGACGACGCGGGCACGTCGGCATTCCGCACGCCTGAGTCGGCTGCGGACGCTTTCGGCGTGCTCGCGACCCACCACTACAACCAGCAACTGCTGCTGCAGACGCAGCCGCCGGAGCCGGCCAGCCACGTGCCGGACCTGGCGGCCGCGCGCGAGATCCTGGCGCGCGTGCGCGCCGAGTGCCGGCGCGAATTGAACACCGCCGAGATCCGCAGCCTGCTGGCCCTGTTCTACGTGCCGCTGCGCGACACGCCGATGGACGTGGCCGCGGCCGAGCCGGAATCCCGCCCCATGGCGATCCGGGTGCGGCGCGATCCGCAATTCGGCCCGGTCATCCGCTTCGGCGCGGGCGGCCCGGACGCGGTGCTGTCCCTGTCCGACCGTGGCATGGACCTGCCGCCGCTCAACGGCTTCCTGGCCCGCCAACTGATCGAGCGCAGCCGGCTGTGGCGCCGGGTGCTGGCGCCGCGCATCGGCCATATGGCCGCCGAGGCGCTGCAGCAGGCGGTAGTGCTGGTGTCAGAACTGGTGTCGGAACTGCCCGATATCGAGTCCCTGGACATCGATCCTCTATACGCCGGCGAAACGCATTTGCGCGCCGGCGGCCTGCGCATGACCCTGACCGAAAAGCCGGGTTGTGAATCGCCACAGACAGCGGGCTACCCCCACATGGCGATCCATCCCTATCCAGCGCGGCTGGTGCAGGTGCGGCGTTTCGCGGACGGCATACCCTGGGTGTTGCGCCCGATCCGGCCCGAGGACGCCGAGCCGCTGCAGGAATTCATCCGAGGCTTGTCCGAACGTTCGCGCTACATGCGCTTTGTGTCCATGATGCGCGAGCTGACGCCGCGCATGGTGTCGCGCTATACGCAGGTGGACTATCACCGCGAGCTGGCCCTGGTGGCCGCCACGCAGGTGCCGAATCCGGCCAACCGCGGCCATCCTCGGGAGGTGCTGGTGGGCTTTGCCCACTACCTGCGCAATCCCGACGGCCGGGGGGCGGAGTATGCGCTGGTGATTGGCGACGACTGGCAGCGGCGCGGACTGGGCCGCCAATTGATGTCGGCGCTGATCGACGCGGCGCGCGAGCAGGGGCTGGAATACATCGATGGCCTGGTGCTGTCGACCAACCGGCCCATGCTGGCGCTGATGACCAGCCTGGGCTTCACCAACGACGCGGATCCGGAAGACCCGACGATGCGCCGGGTCTGGCTGAACCTGTCCTGATCCCGCCAGGTCCGGGACGTTCGTTCAGGCGGTCTTCCTGGCCGCCTGGACGGGCTTTAAGCGCGCGATCGATTCGTCCACCGACAGCACGTCGCCAAAGAACAGCATCCAGCCATGCAGCGCGTTTTCGTGTTCGGCCGGCGTGACCGCAGCCAGCGCGTCATCCACCATGATGGTGCGGAAGTCCCGCATCATCGCATCGCGGGCGGTGGATTCACAGCACACATTGGTGACGGTGCCGGCGATCAACAGCGTGTCCACGCCGCGCCCGCGCAATAGCGGCTCCAGCTCGGACGAACCGGGCGCCATCGCGCTGTAGAAGCGTTTGGTCACCCGCAGGTCCGCGTCGTGCGCATGCAGGTCGTGGTGCAGCGCGTAGCCGGGAGCGTCGCGCCGCAGCGTTTCCAGGCGCCGGGCGCTGCGCTCCGGCGTCAACATCACGCCATGGTGGTGGGACCAGAACGAATCGGCGTTGTCCGAGGCGGTCTGCACCCACACGATGGTGCCGCCGGCGGCGCGCACCGCGTCGCACAGGCGGTTGATGGGGGCGATGATCTCGCGCGCGGGGGCGCATTCGCCCTGGTAGCCCGGCAGGGTGAAGTACTGCTGCATGTCCACCACCACCACGGCCAGACGCGCGGCGGGCAGCTCGTCATAGGGATGCAGACAGCCCTGGCGGGCGATCACGCGGTCCTTTACCCATTGCGGGAATTCCATGGCGGTTCCTTATCCGTAGCGCCGCGCGATGGCGGCCTCGATGCGGTAGACGATCAGGTACATCACGCTGGAGATCACGGCCAGTATGGCGATGGCGGTCATGACGATGTTCAGCTTGAACACCTGGCTGCCGTTCATGATGAGAAAGCCCAGGCCGGAGTCCGCCGACTGGAATTCGCCCACGATGACCCCCACCAGCGCCAGGCCGATGTTCATCTTTACGGCAGCGATCAGCGTGGGGACGCTGCCCGGCAGCACGACCTTGGTCAGCACCTGCCAGCGGCTGGCGCCGAAGGTGTGGGCCAGCTTCACCTTGTTCAGGTCTATGCCGCGAAAGCCCGCGTAAACCACCATGATGGTCACGAAGACCGCGATGGCCACGGCCATACCGTACACCGCGTAATCCGAACCCAGCCACAGGTAGAAGATCGGCACGAAGGCGATCTTGGGCATGGCGTTGGCCACCACCAGGAAGGGGTCCAGCACCTTGTAGAGGAAATCGGACCACCACAGCGCGGCCGCCACCACGATGCCGATCACCATGCTCAGGCCAAAGCCCACGAGCGTGGCGCTGAGCGTGGTCATGATGTGCTTGCCCAGGTTGCCGTTGTTCCACAGTTCAATGAACGTGGGCCACAGCGCGCTGGGATAGCTCGTCAGCAAGGGGTTGAGGATGTGCATGCGCGGCAGGATTTCCCAGGCGCACAGGAAGACGGCCAGCAGCAGGGCCTGCGCGATGCGGATGTGCCTGCGGCGGGCGCGGTCGCGCCGCAGATAGTTCAGGTACTTCTCGCTGGGCGCGCGCACGGCGCGTAGCGGTACGGTGTTGGCGATGGGCGCGTTCATGGTCAACCCTCCACGTGGACGTCCAGCTCGTCCCATAGCTGTTTGAAGTAGGTATTGAATTCCGGCCGCGAACGCGCCTGGAATGGCGTGGGCCTGGCCTGGCCGTCGCCATAGTGGATGCGGTATTGGCTTTTCAGGCGGCCGGGCCGGCGCGACAGCACGATCACGCGATCCGTCATGGCGATGGCTTCGCCGATGTCGTGGGTGACCAGCACCACCGTCTTGCCCTCGCGCCGCAGAATGTCCACCACTTCATCGGAGATCGCCAGCCGCGTCTGCGAATCCAGCGCGGAGAAGGGCTCGTCCAGCAGGATGACGTCGGGTTCGGTGACCAGCGTGCGAGCCAACGCGGCGCGTTGCCGCATGCCGCCCGACAGCTGGCGCGGCGTATGCGACAGGAAAGCGCCCAAGCCGCATTTCTCCAGCAGGTGCACGGCGCGGGCTTCGCTGCGCGCATCGCGCCGCCCCTGGATCTCGGCGCCCAGCATCACGTTGTCCAGGATGGTGCGCCACTCGAACAGATAGTCCTGCTGCAGCATGTAGCCGATGCGAGGATTCGGCTTGGTCACGGCCTGGCCATCTATCATCACGGCGCCCGAGGTGGGCGGAATCAGGCCGGCGATCAGGGACAGCAGTGTGCTCTTGCCGCAGCCGCTTTGCCCGATCAGGCTGACGAATTCGCCCGCCGCCAGCGTGAAGGACACGTTCGACAGTGCTTCGGTCTCGCCTTCCTGCGTAAAGTACGAAAGACAGACCTCGCGCAGTTCGATCTTCGCCGTGGCGGTATCCGGCTTCAGGTTGTGGATGACGGCTCCCATCATTGGGCCTTCTTGGCGAAGTCGGCCACCACCACGTCTTCGTACTTCACGCGGGCGCTGTCCTTCATGACCGCGCTGGCGATCAGCATGTCCTGCAACTGGTTCATGGCTTCCGCCGTCACCAACGGCGTGGTTTTCCAGATCTGGTATTGCTTGTAGCGTTCGATGGCCTCGGTTACGGCGGCCTGGTCCATACCGGGGAAGTAGCTCATGATCTGCGGGGTCAGCGTGGCGGCGGGAGTGTCCTTTACGTACTTCTCGGCGCGCGCCACCACGTTGGTCCAGGCCTGGATGACCTTGGGGTTGTCGCGGATGTATTTATCGGTGGCGGTGAATACGGTGTAGTCCACCTGGCCGACTTCGTGGCCCACGGACGCGACGATGTACCCCTTGCCATTGCGCACCAGCTCGCCGGCCTCGGGTTCAAGAAAAATGCCGTACTCCCCTTGGCCTGCCATCCACGCGCCTGCGCGCGCTGGAATGCCGATGTTGTTCAGCAGCTTTACGTCCTTTTGCGGATCCACGCCGTGCTTGCGCAACGCCGTTTCCAGGAACACGATGGGGTTGGATCCCGGACGGAAACCGATCACTTCCTTGCCCTTGAGCATGGACCAGTCGAACTTCTCCACCGGCTTGCGCGCCAGCAGGAAAAACCCGTCGGTGGCGGTCAGCCCGGCGAAGATCTTGGGCTTGACCGGGGATTCGCTGTTGTGGACGTAGATGGAGGCCTCGGGCCCGATCAGCACGATGTCGGCGCTGCCGGACAGCAGGGCGGTCATGCCCTTGTCGGTGCCTTGCGAGGTCTTCATGGACACGTCCAGGCCGGCGTCCTTGAAGTAACCCTGCGACAGGGCCACGTACTTGGGCACGTAAAGAATGGACCGCACGACTTCTTCGTAGCGGATCTTCACCGGGGGATTGAGGGCTTCGGCCTGGGCGGCCAGGGGGGCGAGCAACGCTAGCAGCGCCGCTGCCGCCAGACGGGGCGATGGCAAGAATTTCACGGGACTTTCTCCTGCGTCTTGAATGCCACGCCGAAACCCGGCGCAACACGGCCAATGGGATGGATCGACTCGACTGCAACAACAGGGAAGCCCGAACTGCACGCCCGGGCCGGTAAGGCTTGGATCGAATACTATATTCAATGCAAATGGGCGACAAGCTTTTTGAAGTTGGCGTTTTTCTCTATGGACGCAGGAAAGGCAGCCTAGGAAAATTCCAGGCTGGGATACCAGTTGGTATACAAAATGAAATCGCAGACCGCCAGGGCCTGCGAGTGGGCGGGCAGGGCGCGGCGCGCCCCTCTGCCGCGATCAGGGCCGCCGGGCGCGGCCCCGCATGGTCTTCAGACCAGGACTTGCTTCAGGAACTTGGAGATATCCGCCACTTCCTCGGCGCAGACCGAGTGCGGCATCGGGTAGGTGTGCCATTGCACGTCGTAACCCAGCCGCTGCAGCTCGGCCAGCGAGGCCTGGGCGCGCGGCAGCGACACCACCGGGTCGTATTGGCCGTGAGCCAGGAAGATGGGCGTGTCCTGATTGGCGCTGTTGCGCTCGGCCTCGGCCGTGTCCAGCAGCGGCAGATAGCCCGACAAGCCCATCATGCCCGCTAGCTTTTCCGGCAGGCGGATGCCCGTATGCAGGGTCATGGCGCAGCCCTGCGAAAAGCCCGCCAGCACGATTTTCGACGTGGGGATGCCGCGGGCGTTCTCGCGCGCGATCAGCTTGTGGATCTGGGCCTCCGAGGCGCGGATGCCCCGGCCGTCCTCGACGCGCACCAGGTCCATGACCAGGATGTCGTACCAGGAGCGCATCGCCATGCCGTTATTGATCGTCACGCGCTGCACCGGCGCGTTCGGGAAAACGAAGCGCACCGACACGCCGGCCGGCAGGTCCAGCTCCGGCACGATGGGCGCGAAGTCGTTGCCGTCGGCGCCCAGGCCGTGCAGCCAGATCACAGCATGCGTGGGGTTGGGAGCGGTTTCGATCTCGATGCAATCGAGCAGGTCGGTCGGAGCGTTCATGGACGGAGGGTGGTGAATCAGAGGGTAAGGGTCTTCAGGGCCTGGAACAGCGCGCGGTAATGCTTCTTCTGCGGCTCCTGGCCTTGCAGCAGGGCGGCGTTGGCCAGCTTTTCCTTGCGGGCGGCGCGGATCAAGGCGCGCAGTTGCTGGACGTCGGCCTGCGGATTGCTATTGAGCAACCGCGTCAGGGCATCGTCGTCGTCGAGCAGGCGGTCGCGCAGCGTTTCCAGCCGGTGCATGGCGGCGGTTTCCTCGCGCGAACCGTTTTCCCAGATATCGAGCTGGGCGCGGATTTCGTCGGCCGGCGCGTCGCGCATCAGCTTGCCCACGAAGTGAACCTGGCGCCGCTTGCCTTCGCGCCCGGTGGTGCGCTGCGCCATGCGGATCGCCTCATAGAGGCGTTCTTCCAGGGGCAGCTGCTTGAGACGTTCGGGGGACAGTTCGATCAGCTGCTTGCCCAGGTCCAGCAGGGCGTGCATCTCGCGCTTGATCTGGGACTTGCTGGGGCGGTCGTAGCCGTTCTCGTCGTAACCGTCGTCGACGGATTCTTCTTCAGTATGGGAATTCATGGAAAACTGCGCAATGACAGACTTGGCTATGATAACCGTCTCTGCAAATTGGACAGCAATGGTTAAATCCTCCTCATCCTTGCCGCTGGCGGCGAATCACGCGCGTTTTTCCGAACTCGTCGAACAAACCCTCGCCTATGCGCGCCAGATCGGCGCCTCCGACGCCGCGGCGGAAGTCTCGGAAAGCCTGGGCCTGTCGGTCTCCGTCCGCAAGAACGACATTGAAACCGTCGAACAGACGCGCGACCGCTCGTTGGACCTGACGGTCTACGCCGGCCAGAGCCGCGGCTCCGCCTCCACCTCCGATTTTTCCGAAGCGGCGCTGCGCCAGACGGTGGAAGCCGCCTGGCACATCGCGCGCCATACCGCCGCCGATCCGGCCGCCGGCCTGCCCGACGCCGATCAACTGGCCACTGAATTCCCCAATCTGGACTTGCACCGCGCGTGGGGCGTGTCCACCGAAGAAGCCGCGGAGCTGGCGCTGCGCGCCGAGCGTGCTGCCCGCGAGGTCGATCCGCGCATCACCAACACCGATGGCGCGACCGTGGGCACCTACGAAGGCCAGTTCGTGATGGGCAACACGCGCGGCTTCCTGGGCGGCTACCCCTATTCGCGCCACAGCTTGTCGGTGGCGCCCATCGCCGGCCGCGGCAACGGCATGCAGCGGGACTATTGGTATAGCTCCGAGCGCGATCCGGCCAAGCTGGCCTCGCCCGAAGCAATCGGCCGCTACGCCGCCGAGCGCACGCTCTCGCGTCTGTCGGCCCGCCGCATCCGCACCGGCAAATTTCCCGTCCTGTTCGAAGCGCCGCTGGCGCTGGGGCTGGTTGGCGCCCTGACCCAGGCGGCCAACGGCGGCGCGCTGTACCGCAAGGCCAGTTTCCTCCTGGACTCGCTGGGCAAGCCCATTTTTCCTGAACACATCAACCTCACCGAGGATCCGCATATCCCCGGCGCCATGGGCAGCTCGCCCTTTGACGACGAAGGCGTGCGCACGCGCCGCCGCAGCGTGGTGTCGGCCGGCGTGCTGGAAGGCTACTTCCTCTCTTCCTACACTGCCCGCAAGCTGGGCCTGACGACCACCGGCAATGCGGGCGGGTCGCATAATCTGGTGTTCAGCTCCACCTTGACCCGCCGGGGTGACGACTTCGAAGCCATGCTCAAGAAGATGGGCACGGGCTTTCTCGTCACCGAACTCATCGGCCAGGGCGTGAACTACGTGACGGGCGACTACTCGCGCGGCGCGTTCGGCTATTGGGTGGAAAACGGCCAGATCCAGCACGCCGTGCAGGAAGTCACGATCGCGGGCAACCTGAATGACATGTTCAAGCAGATCGTGGCGGTCGGCGCCGACACGATTTCCCGCGGCACCAAGACCACCGGCTCGATCCTGATCGAGCAGATGGCGATCGCCGGAACCTGATCCTCCGGGCGGCCGCGGCCCGTGTGCCGCGGCCGGCTACCGGATCGCCGCAGTCGTTCCGGTCTTTGCAATCCCTTACCTGATAGTGTGGCAAGGCAGGCCGATATCAGCGTGTAATATCCGGCGGGTATCGCTTGATGTCCCAGGTGTTGCTGTAAAGGAGCAAAGAGATGCAACGACGTTCGTTCTTGAAGCACGCCGGTCTCGGCGCCGTCGCTACCGGCGCCGCAGTCAGCGCGCCCGCGTTCGCGCAGGACATGCCCTCACTGAGCTGGCGCCTGTCTTCCGGCTTCCCCAGCACCCTGGACCTGCGCATCGGAGCGGGCGAAAGCTTCTGTAAATTTGTCTCGGAAGCCACCGGCGGGAAATTCAACATCCGCCACTTCCCCGAGGGCGACATCGTGCCCGCCGCGGACCTGATGGAAGCGGTGTCCACCAAGAAGGTGGAATGCGGTCATGCTTCGTCCCGCGCCTACTACGCCAAGAATCCCGTCTTCTGCTTCGACGCTGCCGTGCCCTTCGGGTTGAACGCAAGGCAGATGAACGCCTGGATGAGCGAAGGCGGCGGCCTGCGGCTCACCCGCGAGCTCTTCAAACCGGAAAAAATCATCAACTTTCCGCTAGGCAACACCGGTGCCCAGATGGGGGGTTGGTTCAATAAGGAAATCAAGCGCGCCGGCGACCTGAAGGACCTGAAAATGCGCGTCGGCGGCTTGGCGGGCGACGTGCTGGCCAAACTGGGTGTCGCGCCACAGCAGGCGGACCTGGCCAAACTGACTGAGGCCTTCGAGAAGGACGGCCTGCAAGCGGTGGCCGGCGCGGGGCCGTACGACGACGACAAGCTGGGCCTGAATAAGGTTGCTAAGTATTACTACGCACCGGGCTGGTGGGCCCCCGGCGAACAGCTGTCGCTTTATATCAATGACGAGGCCTGGAACGCGCTGCCTAAGAATTATCAGGCCCTTGTCGAGGCCGCCGCGCAGGCTGCGCACGCCGCCACCATCGCCCGCTATGACGCCCGCAACTCGGCGGCGCTGGCTCAATTGACGGCTAATGGCGCGCAAGTCCGCGCATTTCCGCGATCCATCATGGATCTGGCATTCGAGGCTACGCAGCAAGTCTACAAGGACTTGGGCGCCAAAGACCCCAGATTCAAGGCGATGCACGATAGTTACATGGGTTTTCGCGACAGGGAGATGCCATGGTTCCGTTTGACCGAAAGCGCCTACGACCAGTATCTGGGCGTGGCGTTATCGGCCAGAACGTAGGACACTTACGCCTGCCGAATATCATTCGGCCAGCGTTAGGGTTTTTGCTAGTAACCACACGTTTTTTACAAAAAAATGGGCGGTTTGTAGGCTTTTGTTGAATGGCGTTCGAGTATCCGCCTGATACAAAGGAGTAATATCCCGGGTCTTGACGCGCAAACACGGCGCCTTTAGGCGGCGTTCGTCGTCAATCCGGCAGGATTACATCAGCCCGGATTACCAATATTCCGAGACAGACTTTAAGGTGGTAACAACCATGCAATCCAAGACCAAGAAGCTGCTGGCCGCGCTGATCGCCGCCGGTATCGTCCCGGCTGCCCATGCGGCCGACATCAAGATCGGTGTGGCGGAAGCCCTGTCCGGCGGCGCCGCCCAGTACGGCGTGTCGATCCGCAACGGTTTCCAGCTTGCTGCTGATGAAATCAACGCCGCCGGCGGCATCAACGGCAACAAGATCGTGCTCGTGGTCGAGGACGAACAAGGCAAGAAAGAAGAAGCGATCAACGTCTTCAAGAAACTGATCTTCAAGGACAACGTCCTGATGGTCTTCGGCCCGACGCTGTCGAACTCGGCCCAGGCCGCCGACCCGATCGCCCAGGCTGCCAAGACGGTCGTCTTCGGCACCTCGAACACTGCCGACGGCATCACCTCCATCGGCAACTACGTGTTCCGCAACTCGGTCACCGAAGCCGACGTGCTGCCCGCCACCATCTCCACCGTCAAGGCCAAGACCGGCCTGAAGAATGTCGCTGTCCTGTACGGCAACGACGACGTCTTCACCAAGAGCGGCTACGACAACTTCAAGAAGGCCCTGGAAGACCAGAAGATCCCGGTCACGACGACCGAAACGTTCGCCAAGGGCGACGTGGACTTCAAGGCCCAGCTGACCAAGATCAAGGGCACCAACCCCGACGCCATCGTGCTGTCCGCGCTGCTGGCCGAAGGTGCTCCGATCATGGTCCAGGCCCGCCAGCTCGGCCTGAACGTGCCGGTCATCGGCGGCAACGGCATGAACTCGGTCAAGATTTTCGACCTGGCCCCCGGCGGCGCGTCGAACAATCTGTGGATCGGCAGCCCGTGGTCGATCGAGAACAAGGCGCCCGAGAACGTCAAGTTCATCGACGCGTACAAGGCCAAGTTCAACGGCGCGCCCGACCAGTTCGCGGCCCAGTCGTACGACGCCATGTACATCGCCGCCCAGGCGCTGAAGAACGTCAAGATCTCCGGCGAACTGCCCAAGGATCGCGCAGCCCTGCGCGACGCGCTGCCCTCGGTCACGTGGACCGGCGCCACCGGCGCGTTCAAGTTCCGTCAAGCCAACGACCGCGCCGGCAAGCCCGCCGGCTACGATGCCGACCAGGCCCCCATCGTCAGCGTGACGAAGGACGGCAAGTACGTCATCGAAAAGTAAGCGCTACGCATCCCCGCGCGGGGGGATGCGCCTTGCGGATGGCCCGGCCGTCCGCAAGGCGCTTTTTATCGCAGGGCCGTCACCCTAAAAGAATCGCCTCCTTGCCAGGAGGCTCAAGGCCATGCAGTGGGCGCTGCATGGGGCCCTCACAGCTTTGGAAAGTCCCATCATGTTCGAACAACAATTCGTCAATGCCTTGTCGCTGGGCTGTGTGTATGCACTGTTCGCGCTGGGCTTCACGCTGATCTTCGGCGTGCTCGGGGTGATCAACCTGGCGCATGGCGCCGTTTTCATGGTTGGCGCCTACGCAGCACTGTTCGTGGTGCAGCAATTCAGCCTGCCCCTGTGGGCGGCGCTGATGGCCGCGTTCTTCGTCGCCGGCTTTACCGGGGTCATCATCGACTACCTGGTGCTCAAGCCGCTGCGCAAGCGCAACGCGCCTCACCTGATCCCCATGATCGCCACCATTGGCGTGGGCATCATCCTGAATAATTCCGCCCAGGGCATCTTCGGCGCCAGCAACCTGCGCTTCCCGCACGGCACCGTGCCCGAGGAAGTGATCGAGATCGCCGGCCTGCACCTGACCGTCATCGAACTGGGCATTATCTTCCTGTCTTTCGCGCTGATGGCCGTGCTGATGTTCGTCATGCGCCGCACGCAATTCGGCCGCGCCCTGCGCGCCATCGCCGAATCGCCCAAGGCTGCCTGGCTGCTGGGCATCAACGTCGAAAAACTGTTCGTCACCACCTCGTTCGCCGCTGCCGCCCTGGGCGGCGTGGCCGGCGTGCTGATCGGCCTGTACTCGAACGCATTGTTCCCCCTGATGGGCCAGCCCATGCTGCACAAGGGCATCGCGGTCATCATCCTGGGCGGCATGGGCGACATCCGCGGCGCCATGCTGGGCGGCCTGTTCCTCGGCTTTGCCGAGGTGCTGTCGGTGGCCTATATCGGCTCCACCATGCGTGATGCGGTGGCTTTCGGCCTGCTGTTCCTGATCCTGCTGGTGCGCCCGCAAGGTCTGTTCGGCAAAGTGGTTCAACGCAAGGCTTAAAGAATGAGCGGATTCGAAAATTTCTGGGCCATCTACGGCAACCTGGTGCTCACGCTGGGCACCAACGCCTTGCTGGCCCTCTCCATCTGGCTGACCCTGGCTTGCGGCATGCTCGCCATGGCCAATGCAGCCTTCATGGGCATCGGGGCGTACACCGCCGCGCTGCTCACCATGAACTACGACGCGCCGTTCTCGGTCGCGCTTGCCGGCGGCATGGCCGCGCCCGCGCTGGTGGCGGCACTGATCGGCTTGCCGACCTTGCGGCTGTCAGGGGTCTACCTCGCCATGGCCACGCTGGGCTTCGGCGAAGTGGTTCGCGTGACCATCCTCAACACCGAGTCCATTACCGGCGGCGCGCTGGGCCTTAACGGCATTCCGCAGCTGACCCAGTGGTGGCATGTGGTGCTGGCGGTCGTCATCGTGCTGTTCGTGCTGTGGCGCGTGCGCGCCTCCAAGATCGGTCGCTCGTTCGACGCCATCCGCGGCGATGAAACCGCGGCAGGCCTCATGGGCATCGATGTGCGCGCCAATAAGATGCTGGCCTTCGTGGCCGGCGCGATGATCGCGGGTCTGGCCGGCGCCTTGAACGCGCACCTGACCTTCTTTATCGGTCCCAACGAATACGGTTTCGACCGTGGCGTGGAAATCCTGACCATGGCGATCCTGGGCGGCATTGGCGGCCTGGCCGGTCCCGTGCTGGGCAGCTTCATCATTACCGTGTTGCCCGAAATGCTGCGCGGTTTTGCCGATCTGCGCCTGGTCGCGAACGGAGTGATTCTGGTGGTGATTGTGTTGTTCCTGCCGCAAGGCATCTGGGATCCGGCGCGCTTCAAGCGCTGGATGCGCCAAGGACGCCAGGGAGGCAAGCGCCATGCTTGAGCTTTCTTCCGTCTCCAAGAGCTTTGGCGGCCTGCATGTGCTGCATGACGTCAGCCTGTCCGTGCCCGAGGGCGCCATCTTCGGCCTGATCGGCCCCAATGGCGCCGGCAAGACCACGGTGTTCAACCTCATTACTGGCTTGCTGCCGCCCAGCGGCGGCACCATCACGTTCAACGGCCAGAGCGTCCTGGACAAGAAGCCGCACCGCATCACGCGCATGGGCATCGCCCGCACCTTCCAGAACATCCGTCTCTTCAAGGAAATGACGTTGCTGGAAAACGTGGTGGTAGGGGCCTACCGTCACATGAATTACGGCTTCCCCAGCCTGTTGCTGGGCCTGCCGGGCTACCGCGAGCACGAAAAGCGCGCCCGTGAACGCGCGCACGAACTGTTGACGTGGATGCGCCTGGACCACAAGGCCAACGATCTGGCCGATAACCTGTCCTACGGCGAACAGCGCCGTCTCGAGCTGGCGCGCGCGCTGGCCACCGAGCCCAAGCTGTTGCTGCTGGATGAGCCGGTCGCCGGCATGAACACCGGCGAGCGCGCCGAACTCATGCGCGAGATCCTGGCCATCCGCGACCGCGGCTACACCATCCTCATGATCGAGCACGACATGCGCTTCGTCATGGGGCTGTGCGAGCGCATCGCGGTGCTGAACTTCGGCAAGATCATCGCTTGCGGCGGGCCCGAGGAAATCCGCAACAACGAACAGGTCATCGAAGCCTACCTGGGCCGCGAAGACGACGAAGACACCGAACAAACGGAGGCTGCACGATGAGTCGCCGGGCCGCTCCCAAGACGAATACCGTAGCGCATTGCGCGGAGGCTGCACAATGAGCGCCATGCTGGAAGTCCGCGGACTCGAGGTCAACTATGGCCATATCGAAGCCGTCCGCGGCATCGACCTGGACCTGAACGCCAAGGAAATCACCGCTCTGGTCGGCGCCAATGGCGCTGGCAAATCGACCACGCTGCTGGCACTGTCGGGCCTCTTGCCCAAGGCGCGCGGCAAGATCACCTTTGAAGGCGAGGACATCACCAACCTGCCGCCGCACCAGCTCGTGGCGCGCGGCATCGTGCAGGTCCCGGAAGGGCGGGCCATCCTCACCACCATGACCGTGCTCGAAAACCTTGAGCTGGGCGCCTACCGCCGCGGCCTCAAGAATGTCGACTCGGACCTGGAATACGTGTTCAACCTGTTTCCGCGCCTGAAGGAACGGATCACCGGCATCGCTGGCAACCTGTCGGGCGGCGAGCAGCAGATGCTGGCCATCGGCCGCGCCTTGATGGCCAAGCCCCGCCTGCTGCTGCTGGACGAACCCTCCATGGGGCTGGCGCCCATCGTCGTGCAGGAGATCTTCCGTTCGCTGCGCGCGATCAATGCCGACGGCCTGACCCTGTTCCTGGTTGAGCAGAACGTCCGCCAGGCGCTGAAGATCGCCCAACACGGCTACGTGCTGGAGAACGGCGCCATGGCGCTGTCGGGCACCGGCCGCGAGCTGCTGGGGCATCCCCGCGTGCTGGAAGCGTATCTGGGCGCCTGATCCCGGGCACCAGCCCGGGCTGCGTCCCTTATTAAAAAAGCCGCCGGCGCCCTCGAGGCGCCGCCGGCGCATTCCTTGATTTGAATAGAGTTGCCCACTTTTTGAGCAGCTGTGTTAGAATCGCAGGCTTTCCCTCATTTTGGCCAATGCACGGGCGGGTAATAACGCTTAGGCAAGACGCTGATATCGGCCGAGTTTTCTTTTAACCCCTGTAAATCCTTGCGGTTTTTTCCGGGAATTCGGTCTAGTTTGGGGAAAAATACTGGCTGGATGGTCCAGCCAGGAAATTTTTATTCTTAGGAACCATCATGAAGACCTTTGTGGCCAAGCCGCATGAAGTCCAACGTGACTGGTTTGTGATCGACGCCAAGGGCAAAGTCCTCGGTCGTGTGGCCAGCGAAGTCGCACGTCGTCTGCGTGGCAAGCACAAACCTGAATTCACGCCGCACGTTGATACCGGTGACTACATCGTCATCATCAACGCTGCCGATATCGTTGTTACGGGCGCCAAGGCGAAGGACAAGAAGTACTTCCGCCACACGACGTACCCGGGCGGTATCCGTGAAACGAACTTCGAGAAGATGCAAGAGCGTTTTCCCGGCCGCGCCATCCAGAAGGCTGTCAAGGGCATGCTGCCCAAGGGTCCTCTGGGCTACGCCATGATCAAGAAACTGAAGGTGTACGCCGGTGCCGAGCACCCGCACACCGCCCAGCAGCCCAAGACGCTGGATATCTAAGGAAACGCCATGATCGGTAACTGGAATTACGGAACCGGCCGTCGCAAAACCTCGGTGGCTCGCGTTTTCATCAAGAAGGGCACGGGTAAGATCGTTGTCAACGGCAAGCCCGTCGACGAGTTCTTCGCTCGCGAAACCGGCCGCATGATCGTGCGCCAGCCGCTGGAACTGACCGGCCACCTGGAATCGTTCGACATCAAGGTCAACGTGCACGGCGGCGGTGAAACCGGCCAGGCCGGCGCAGTCCGTCACGGTATCACGCGTGCCCTGATCGACTACGACGCGACCCTGAAGTCCGCGCTGTCGCAAGCCGGCTTCGTCACTCGCGACGCCCGCGAAGTGGAACGCAAGAAGGTTGGCTTCCGCAAGGCACGTCGTCGCAAGCAGTTCAGCAAGCGTTAATACGCTGCCAAAAAAGCCCGCTTCGGCGGGCTTTTTTTCGTACCCTTGTTTCAGCGCCGGGTGCTGTCGCGCCCTGTGCGTCCCTGTGCGGAACTCCGCGCATTCCGCCCGGTCGGAAAGAAGGACTGCGGTGCCATTTCGGGCTCTTAGCCGCAACACCCGCTTTCCCGAGCGATACAATCGATCCTCGTTCTACGAAGAGCACACATCATGGCCCAAGCATCGAACACCCGCATCAAGGTTGGTATCGTCGGCGGCACCGGTTATACCGGCGTCGAGCTGCTGCGTTTGCTGTCGCAGCATCCCAATGTGGAACTGACCGCCATCACGTCCCGCAAGGAAGACGGGCTGCCGGTGGCTGACATGTATCCGAACCTGCGCGGTCGCGTGAACCTCGCCTTCTCCGCGCCGGAAAAGGCCACGCTGACGGATTGCGACGTCGTGTTCTTCGCGACGCCCCACGGCGTGGCCATGGCCCAGGCCCAGGAACTGATCGCCGCCGGTACGCGCGTTATCGACCTGGCTGCGGACTTCCGCCTGCAGGACATTCCCACCTTCGAACGCTGGTACAAGATTCCCCATACCTGCCCGGACATTCTGGCCGAGTCCCAGTATGGCCTGGTGGAACTGAACCGCGAGGCCATCTCCAAGGCCCGCGTCATCGGCAACCCTGGCTGCTATCCCACTACCGTGCTGCTGGGCCTGGCTCCGCTGCTCGAAGGCGGCAAAAAGCTGGTTGACGCGCAAACCCTGATCGCCGACTGCAAGTCGGGCGTGTCGGGCGCCGGCCGCAAGGCGGAAGTGGGCTCGCTGTTCTCCGAAGCCTCCGATAACTTCAAGGCCTATGGCGTGGCCGGCCACCGTCATCACCCTGAAATCGTCGCGCAGCTGGAAAAGATCGCTGGCGCCAAGGTTGGTCTTACCTTCGTGCCCCATCTGGTGCCGATGATCCGCGGCATGTTCTCCACCCTTTACGCGCGCATCCTGCCCGAGGCGCGTGACACGGATTTCCAGGCCTTGTTCGAACAGCGCTACGCCGACGAGCCTTTCGTCGATGTGATGCCTGTCGGCAGCCTGCCCGAAACGCGTTCGGTGCGTGCTTCGAACAATCTGCGTATCGCGCTCAGCCGTCCGGGCAACGGCGACCAACTGATCGTCATGGTGGTCCAGGACAACCTGGTCAAGGGCGCCGCCGGCCAGGCCGTCCAGAACATGAACCTGATGTTTGGCGTTCCTGAGTCGACCGGCCTGGACCAGGTCGCGATCCTGCCTTGATGTCCTGAGGCTTGCGGCCCAGCGCCGCAAGCCGCCGCTCTTTATGCCCACCGAGTCCCCCATCGCGCCTCAGCATCGCCCCGCCAGCGGGCTGGTGCGCGTGGTCGTAGCGTTGGTGATCGGCGCGCTGTTGGGCGGTTCCGCCAGTTTCTTCTACGCGCGCCAGCTCTACCGGCCCAAGGACGCGGTGCTGGTCAGCGCCCGGCAGGCCGAGGCCCAGGAAGAGGCCATGCGCCAGCAGTCCACGCAACTGCGCTACACGCAAGGGCAGTTGGACACCGCCGATGGCGAACTGGTCATCGAGCGCGCCGCGCGCCAGGAATTGGAAACCCAGCTGCGCGCAGCGCAGGCCGAGGTCGGCAGGGTGCGCGACCAGTTGGCTTTTTACGAACAGTTGCTGCCCCCCGGACCCGAAGGTTCCGTGGACATCCGAGGTGTCGAAATCGACCGCGGCGCTGGCGGCCTGCGCTATAAGGTCCTGCTGATGCGCAGCGGCCGTAACGGTGGCGCGCCGTTCTCGGGGGCCTTGCGTTTCCAGGCCACGGGCATTCTGAAAGGCGAAACCGTAAAAGTGGACTTGGCGCCCATGCAGGTCAAGGCCGAGTCCGGCTCCGTCGCCATTCCGGGGGACAGCGCGCCGACCTCGCCATTGGCCTTGCAGTTCGATCAGTACCAGCGTAGCCAGGGCATCCTGGCGCTGCCCGAGGGATTTGTCCCCGAAAGCGTGACTGTCAGCGTCCTGGAGGGCGATACCGTCCGCGCGTCAAGAAGCGTCAAGCTCGAACTTTGAGTCTGCGCAAGCCCTGAGCTATAGTGACAACATGCGAGCGCCGTTGCCGCTCACCGAAATATGGCCGAACCGGCCAGGAGTGAACCATGAATGCAGTGACCGAAACCGTCGACCTGCAGGCTGCCCCGCCTGCTCCCCTGGTGTTTACCGACTCGGCCGCGGCCAAGGTGAAGGATCTGTTGGCCGAAGAAGGCAATCCCGAACTGAAGCTGCGCGTCTTCGTACAGGGCGGGGGCTGTTCGGGGTTCCAATACGGCTTCAC
Source organism: Achromobacter sp. D10 (assembly GCF_035282245.1). NCBI lineage: Bacteria > Pseudomonadati > Pseudomonadota > Betaproteobacteria > Burkholderiales > Alcaligenaceae > Achromobacter > Achromobacter sp. D10. The sequence goes on along the minus strand of NZ_JAYJLE010000014.1, from coordinate 107,399 downwards.
CTTCGACGAAGTCGTGAACGATGACGACACCGTGCTGGACAAGGCCGGCGTGCAGTTGCTGGTCGATCCGATGAGCTTCCAATACCTGGTCGGCGCAGAGATCGACTACAAGGAAGACCTGGAAGGCGCGCAATTCGTCATCCGCAATCCCAACGCCAGCACCACCTGCGGCTGCGGTTCCTCGTTCTCGGTGTAAATTCTCCGGGCAGGACAAGAAAAAGCCCTTCGGCGCGCCGAAGGGCTTTTTGCGTTGGCAGGCGTCAGGCGGGGTAGAGCGCGCCCAGGATCCGCGGGCCGCGTGCGCCAGTGACCGCAGGCAAGCCTGCCGGTCTGCGTTGCATGAAGGCTTGCGCCAGCCAGGCGAACGCCAGCGCCTCGACTTCCTGTGCCGGCACGCCCAGCGCATCCGTGGGGCGCACGGGGCGTTGCAGGCAGTACGCCAGCTCGCGCATCAGTCCCGTGTTGCGCGCGCCGCCTCCACATACGAAGACTTCCTGCGTGCTTGCCGCCGCGGCATCAATGGCGTTGGCAACCGTGCGCGCCGTCAGGCGCTGCAGCGTGGCCTGCACGTCTTGCGGCGCGGGCTTGGGGCCATCGAACGCCGCCAGGCGCTCGTCCAGCCATTGCATGTTGAACAGGTCCCGTCCGGTGGACTTGGGCGGAGGCAGGGCAAACCAGGGTTCGCTGGAGATCAGTTGTTCCAGCAGGGGCGCCAGGACTTGCCCGGTGGCTGCCCAGCGGCCATCGGCGTCGTAGGCTTGGCCCAGATGGCGCTGGCACCAGCCGTCCAGCAGGACATTGGCGGGGCCGGTGTCGAAGCCGCGAGGGGCGTGCCCCGGCTCCAGCAAGGTCACGTTGGCGATGCCGCCCAGATTGAGGACGGCGCGGCCTTGGGGCGCACCGAAGATGGCGGCATGGAAAGGCGGCACCAGCGGTGCGCCCTGGCCGCCAGCGGCCACGTCGCGGCTGCGGAAATCCGCAACTACGTCGATGCCCGTCAATTCCGCCAGCAGCGCGGGCGCATTCAGTTGCACGGTGTAGCCGAGGTCGGGCCGATGCCGAACCGTCTGGCCATGGGCGCCGATTGCGGCGACGTCGCCAGCGGCCACGCCGGCATGTTGAAGCAGGGCGGCCACGGCTTGCGCATACAGGCGGGCAAGGCTGTTCGCGGCCAGCGCGGCGCGGGCCAGCTCATCATCGCCGGATTGGTTCAGGGCCAGCAGCTCGCGCCGCAGATCCGCGGGCATGGGCAGGCTGGCGCTGGCTTGTACGGCTGGCGGCTGGCCGTCGCCCAGGCGTACCAGCACACCGTCCACGCCATCGACGCTGGTGCCCGACATGAGGCCAATGTAGAGCTGTGTGTCCTGGTGCTGCGAAGGAGGAGAGGAGTTCACAAGGGCCTCGGTAAAGAAAAAAGCGGCCGCGCAGCTGAAAGTGCGGGGCCGCTTTTGACGGGACGTTTGACCGGTATTAGCGGCTGGCCACGTTGGTCAGCGCGTCGGGCAGGGTCTGCTGGAATTCCGTCAGCAACTGGATCTGCGCCTTGTAGGGGGCCACGGCCTGGTTGAAGGCGCGGACTTCGGCGGGTTCCAGGCTACGGGCGACCGGCAGGTCCACCGACAGCGGATCGATGGGCTGGTTGTCCACGCGGAATTCGTAGTGCAGGTGCGGACCGGTGGCCCAGCCGGTAGAGCCGACATAGCCCAGCAGCTGGCCCTGCGAAACCTTCGAACCCTTGGTGATGCCTTCGGCGATACGGCTCTGGTGCGCGTAGAGCGTCGAATACTTGCCGTGGTGCTTGACGATGACGACGTTGCCGTAGCCATTCTGCCAGCCCGAGAATTCCACCGTGCCGTCGGCCGTGGAATGGATCGGCGTGCCCGAGGGCGCGGCGTAGTCCACGCCCTTGTGTCCCGTCCAGGTCTTGTGGATGGGATGCATGCGCATGCCGAACGTGGAGCTGATGCGGCTGAACTTGAGGGCGGTGCGCAGGAACGCGCCGCGCAGGCTGGTGCCGTCGAAGTCGTAGTACGAGCCGTTCTTTTCGTCCGGGCTGAACCAGACCGCGTTGTAGGTCTTGTCGCCGTTGATGAATTCCAGCGCCAGCACGCGGCCGGCGCCAGCATAGCGGCCGTCGTGGGAACGCACTTCGTAGACCACGCGGAACTGGTCGCCCTGGCGCAGGTCGCGCAGGAAGTCGATCTTGGCGCTGAGGATGTCGGCCATTTGCATGGTGACCGAGTCCGGGATGCCGGCGGCGTCGGTGGCGCCGAACAGCGAGGAGCGGATCGTGCCCACGGCGACGCGGGTCTGGCGCTCTGTGCTTTCGGTGATTTCCTCGGCCTTGTAGCTGTCGCCCGCGGGCGCAACGTGCAGCATGCGGGTCACGACCTGGCCATCCGCCTCGTTGCCGGGCGTGTGGATATAACGGAGCCAGATCAAATTGCCCGCTTCGTCAGTGGCAGCCTGCACCGAGCGGCCCGGGTACAGCTTGTAGATGCTGCGGGCGCTGGCATCGTGCGTCAGGAAGGTCTGCAGGCTGGGCGCGTCGAGTTCCAGGCGCTGCAGCACGGCGGCCAGCGTGTCGCCAGCGCGGATCCGGGTTTCGCTGATGTAGGGCGCGGCGCTGGGGGTGCTGACTTCGACTTGCTCGGAGCTCAGCGGCAGGACGCTGCTGATGATGCGCGAAGGGGGGAGTTCGGTGCGGTCGGGTTGCTGCACCATGCCGAGGGCGGCGGCGCCGGCGAACAGACCAATTGCAGTGACGAGAAGAGTGCGGCGGAAAAGTCCCGAGCGCTGGGGCTTGGGCTGGACGGGCGCAAACACGGCAGCAACTTTGCGCTTGATGCTACTCGCCAGTTCGTGGAGGCCACGATTCATCGTGAAGATACCCTCTCAGGTGGCTTGAGCTCGCAGGGTGCGTAACACGAACGGCCCTCGCGCGCACATACGGGGCAAGGGCTGGCGCGGGGCGCATCTTGTGAACAACGGGGTGTAAACCGGACCGCAACTGCGTATATATGGCAATTGCGTATGATTAGGGCGGTATCCTAGCTGATTCGGCTAGAATTTTCGATAGTTTTCGTCACTTTTTACACCTTTTTATCGGCTGAAGCCGAGTTGGTCCCCCTGCCATGTCATCCTCAGAAGCCCCGATTACCCCCGAAGTCGAAGCAGATCTGCGTATAGCGAAGCGCGGCTGCGACGAGTTGCTGGTCGAGTCCGAATTCGCTCGCAAGCTCGCCAGGAGCCGCGCCACGGGCGTGCCCCTGCGCATCAAGCTGGGGCTGGATCCGACCGCGCCGGACATCCACCTGGGTCATACGGTGGTGCTGAACAAGATGCGCCAACTGCAGGACATGGGCCACAACGTCATCTTCCTGATCGGCGATTTCACCTCCACCATCGGCGATCCCAGCGGCCGCAACAATACCCGCCCGCCGCTCACGCGCGAACAGATCGAAGCCAACGCCAAGACCTATTACGCCCAGGCCAGCCTGGTGCTGGATCCGGCCCGCACCGAGATCCGCTACAACTCCGAGTGGTGCGATCCGCTGGGCGCGCGCGGCATGATCCAGCTTGCCTCGCGATACACGGTCGCGCGCATGATGGAGCGCGAGGACTTCACCAAGCGCTTCAAGGGCGGAATCCCGATCTCGGTCCATGAATTCCTGTATCCGCTGATGCAGGGTTATGACTCGGTGGCACTGAAATCCGATCTGGAGCTGGGGGGCACCGATCAGAAGTTCAACCTGTTGGTTGGGCGCGAGCTGCAAAAGGAGTACGGCCAGGAGCCGCAGTGCATCTTGACTATGCCCTTGCTGGTCGGGACGGACGGCGTAGAGAAGATGTCCAAGTCCAAGGGCAACTACATCGGCATTTCGGAGTCGCCCGACTCCATGTTCGGCAAGCTGATGTCGATTTCGGACACGCTGATGTGGCGCTACTTCGAGCTGCTGTCGTTCCGCACGCTGGAAGACATTGCCGCGCTCAAGCAGGAGATCGACGGCGGCCGCAACCCGCGCGACGCCAAGGTCATGCTGGCCCAGGAAATCATTGCGCGCTTCCATTCCGCCAAGGCTGCCGACGAGGCCCTGGCCTCGTTCGAGGCCCGTTTCCGCGACGGCGCCATCCCCGATGACATCCCCGAAGTGAACATCGGCGGCGCGCCGGTGGGCATCCTCAAGCTGCTGCGCGAAGCGGGCCTGGTCGCGTCGGGTTCGGAAGCGCAGCGCAACGTGGAGCAGGGCGGCGTGCGCGTCAATGGCGACCGCGTGGAAGACAAATCGTTGCAATTGCCGGCGGGGACCTACGTCGTTCAGGTGGGCAAGCGCAAATTTGCGCGTGTTAACTTGAACCCATGATTGCTGACCTTTTGCCGCCGGGCCGCCCCAAGGCAAAAGCGGCCCCCTTGGGGGGCAGCAAGCCGTAGGCGCAGCGTGGGGGTAGTTCCTCCGCCGGGCCGCCCCAAGGCAAAAAGCGGCCCCCTTGGGGGGCAGCAAGCGCGTCGCGTGCTGCGTGGGGGCTTTTTTTGATACGCTGAGGGTACAGACAGGGGCAGTGGGGCCTTTGCGGCACATCAAGGAGCACGACATGAAACTTTCGAGTTTGTCCTTTTCCGATAACGAGTCGATTCCCGAGCGCTATGCCTTCGGCAAAATCGATGCGCAATCGCACGTCGCGCTGGCAGACAACTTCAACCCGCAGTTTTCCTGGGACGAAGTTCCGGCGGGCACGCAGTCATTTGCGTTGATCTGCCATGATCCGGATGTGCCCTCCGAGCCCGACGACGTCAACCAGGAAGGCCGCGAAGTGCCGGCCAGCCTGCCTCGCGTGGACTTTTTCCACTGGGTGCTGGTTGATTTGCCAGCCGACCTGCGCGACATCGAGGAAGGCACCTTTTCCAGCGGCATCACGCCGCGCGGCAAGGGCGGCCCGTTGGCGCCGATGGACGCGCGCCAGGGCATCAACTCGTATTCGTCATGGTTTGCGAACGATCACGACATGAGCGGCGACTACTTCGGCTATGACGGTCCTTGCCCGCCCTGGAACGATGCCATCCCGCACCGCTACGTGTTCACCCTGTACGCGCTGGACGTGCCCACGCTGAACCTGCAGGGTTCGTTCACCGGCGAAGACGCGCTGCGCGCCATCCAGAAGCACGTGCTGGCGCAGGCATCGCTGACGGGTACCTATACGCTCAACCCGAGGCTGGCCCCCAAGCAGATCGGGGCCACTTCCGCCTGATCCGTCACGGTGCAAACCAAGGCCGCAAGATTTGCGGCCTTTTTTATTTCCAGCCTGCGGGTTCAGCCTGCGGCGCGCTTGAGCCGCAGCAGCGCCAATCCGAAGCTGATGAAGATGGCGCCCACCAGGCGGTTGATCCAGGCCACGATACGCGGCTGGCGCAGCAGGCGCCGCGCGCGGTGGGCCAGGGACCCATAGGCCAGCAGCGACACCAGCGACATGGCCGTGAAGATACCCGTCAGGATGAAGAACTGCGGCAGCAGCGGTTCGGCGGCATTCAGGAACTGCGGAAACAGCGCCGTGAAGAACAGGATGGGTTTGGGGTTGAGCGTCGCCACCATGGCGGCTTCCAGATAGAGCCGGCCGGCGCTGCGCGGCGCTTGCGCAGCGGTGTCGGAGGGCGGCGCGATATTCGAGCGTCCCAGGATGTGGCGCAGGCCGATGTAGAGCAGGTAGGCCGCGCCGGCCACCTTCAGCAGCATGAACAGCATGGCGGACGATTGCAGCACCATGCCCAATCCCAGCATGGCGGCCGCCGACAGCAGGGACAGGCCCGTGACGTTGCCCAGGGTGGATGGCACCACAGCCCGCAGGCCGCCCGCTGCGCCGTTGCGGATGGCCAGCATGGTGGCGGGCCCAGGGCTGACGACGCTTACTGCGGCTACTAACGAGTAGGTTATTAGCGTGGCGCTTTGCATGAAAGTTTCTCAAATCGGGTTGAGAGGGGTTTTCGGCCCCGGGAGGATGGCGTGGTTTTCGCGCCCATCGGGCGAATTTTGCCCGGGTTCCGGGCATTTTGGGCGCATTTGATCCTGTCCGACGCGGTAAACTATTCCTCATTCTCCGGGTTTACCCACCCGGGCGCAGTTTTCTCCTCTCTTACCGCCTCAGGAATCCCCCGTCATGTTTGACCGCAACCTCACCTTGTCCAAGGCTGACCCGGACGTTTGGGCCGCCATCCAGAAGGAAGACGTCCGCCAGGAACAGCACATCGAGCTGATCGCCTCGGAGAACTACGCCAGCCCGGCCGTCATGGAAGCCCAGGGCACGCAGCTCACCAACAAGTACGCCGAAGGCTACCCGGGCAAGCGTTACTACGGTGGTTGCGAGTACGTGGACGTGGTCGAGCAACTGGCCATCGACCGCCTGAAGCAGATCTTCGGCGCCGAAGCCGCCAACGTGCAGCCCAACTCGGGTTCGCAGGCCAACCAGGGCGTGTACATGGCCGTCCTGAAGCCGGGCGACACGGTGCTGGGCATGAGCCTGGCTGAAGGCGGCCACCTGACGCACGGCGCGTCGGTCAATGCCTCGGGCAAGCTGTACAACTTCATCTCCTACGGCCTGGACGAAAACGAAGTCCTGAACTACGACCAGGTCGAAAAGCTCGCCCGCGAACACAAGCCCAAGCTGATCGTCGCCGGCGCTTCCGCCTATGCGTTGCACATCGATTTCGAACGCATGGCCCGCATCGCCCGTGAAAACGGCGCGCTGTTCATGGTCGACATCGCCCACTACGCCGGCCTGGTCGCCGGTGGCGCCTACCCCAACCCGGTCCCGCACGCCGACTTCGTCACCTCGACGACGCACAAGTCGCTGCGCGGCCCGCGCGGCGGCGTCATCATGATGAAGGCCGAACACGAGAAGATCATCAACTCGGCCATCTTCCCCGGCATTCAGGGCGGTCCGCTGATGCACGTCATCGCCGGCAAGGCCGTGGCCTTCAAGGAAGCGCTGGAACCCGCTTTCAAGGACTACGCGCAGCAAGTGGTCAAGAACGCCAAGGTGCTGGCCGACACGCTGGTCAAGCGTGGCCTGCGCATCGTTTCGGGCCGCACCGAAAGCCACGTCATGCTGGTGGACCTGCGTTCCAAGGGCATCACGGGCAAGGAAGCGGAAGCCGTGCTGGGCCAGGCCCACATTACGGTGAACAAGAACGCCATCCCGAACGATCCGGAAAAGCCCTTCGTGACCAGCGGCATCCGTCTGGGCACCCCGGCCATGACCACGCGCGGTTTCACCGAAGCGGAAGCCGAACTTACCGCCAACCTGATCGCCGACGTGCTGGACAACCCGCGTGACGAAGCCAACATCGCCGCTGTGCGCGCCAAGGTCAACGAACTGACCTCGCGCCTGCCGGTCTACGGCAAGAAGTAATAGCATCCCTGCGGCGGGCTGCGGCCCTGCCGCCGCGGTCCACAAGGGACGGCCCCGAAAGGCGGCCGTCCCTTTGCTTTCAGGCCGGCAAGTACAGCGGACTGTGAAAAATACGGGACGGATTAGCCCATATCGGCGCTGGCGGCGGGTTGCCTCGTTACAATATGCTTAACTATTGCCCTTCAGTGCCTTTAGGGATCACACATGCGGTGTCCATTTTGCGGCAATGCCGAAACGCAGGTCGTAGACAGCCGGGTCTCCGAAGAGGGGGACGCGATACGGCGTCGCCGCCGCTGCCTGTCCTGTGACAAGCGCTTCACCACGTACGAGCGGGTGGAGCTTGCCATGCCTTCCATCGTGAAGCGCAACGGCAGCCGCAGCGATTACGACCCGGGCAAGCTGCGCGCCAGCCTGAGCCTGGCGCTGCGCAAGCGGCCCGTCAGCACGGAAGACGTGGACGCGGCGGTCGCTCGCATCGAAGAGCAGTTGCTGGCCAGCGGGTTGCGTGAAGTGCCCAGCGAACATATCGGCGAGCTCGTCATGAACGAACTGCGCAAGCTCGACAAGGTGGCGTACGTCCGCTTTGCCTCGGTTTACAAGAGCTTCGAAGACATCGGCGAGTTCGTCGAGGCCATCCGCGAGATGCAGGGCCCGCTGCTGCCGGGCAAGCTGCGCAAGGATTAGGCTAGGCAGAGCGCACGAGGCTGGGTGTCAGCGGCTGGAACTTGCGCCACACCCGGCGCATGTGCTGCGCCGAACCGAAGCCCGATTTTTCAGCCACGCGTTCCAGGTCCAGCCGCGTATCGCGCAGCAGGTCGCGTGCCAGCGCCACACGTATCTGATAGAGGTAGTCCATCGGCGTGCACCCGGCGTGTTCGTGGAACAGCCGGGTCAGGTGGCGCGCGCTGGTATGCGCCTGGTCCGCCAGCGATTGCGCGGACCAGGGGGCCGCAGGGTCGCGGATGACCGCGTCCTGCACCCTGTGCACGCCCGGATGCATGTGGCTGCGGTGATCCAGCCACGGCGATAGCGTGGAATCGGTGCCGGCGCGGCGCTGGTACACCACCATGTCGCGCGCCGTTTCGCTGGCCACGCGCGGTCCGCAATGGCGCGACACCATGTGCAGCGCCAGGTCGATGCCGGCCGTGATGCCCGCGCTGCTGACCAACTTGCCATCCTCGACGAAGATTCGGTTGTCGTGCAGACGCGCACTGGGGTCGATGCTGGCCAACTGCGCGAGACAGGTGTGGTGGGTGGTGCATTCCCGGTGCCGCGTCAGCCCGGCGGCGGCGGCGAACAGCGCGCCGGCGCAAACCGTCATGAGCGTGAACCCGTCCGCGGGATGGCGGACGGCCAGCCAGTCGATGATGGCGCGCGAGTCCGGATCTTCCAGGCGCGTGGGCTTGCCCACCACGCCAGAAATGATAACCAGGGCCTCGGATGGCAACGTGGCCGGCAGGGGCTGGATATGCGCCAGATGCAGGCCAGGCAGGCCGCTCTCGACCTCATGCGCCGGGCCGCAGAAATGCTGCTCGAAAGTGCCGGGACTGAGCTTGTTGGCCACGCGGAAGGCCTCGGCCGGGCCCGCTACATCCAGCAGGACGATGCCGCGCGTGAGCACGAAGTAGACCGGAACCATGTGGCCTGCGGAATCGCTCAAGCCGCCAGCGCGTCGGCGGCGCGCGCGATGCGGGCGAAGCGGCCTTGCAGCACCAGCTCCGTACGGTCGCGAATTTCGGCCGGGGTGTAGTGCTGGCCGGACGGGCTTTGCATGGCGAAGGTGAGGGTGGCGTCAGTCGGAAACACCACCTTGAAGCCGGCGTCGCTGGCGTGGCGGGTCGTGGTTTCGCAGCATTGTTCCGTGCGGATACCGCTGACGATGATGCCTTCGATACCGTGCTTAACCAGCCAGTCCTGCAGGCTGGCACCCTCGGCGTCCTTGGCGTAAAGCGAGGAATGCACGGTCTTGTGGAACACGGCGGTGGGGGCGATGCGCAGTTCCTTGAGCGTCTTGACGTGCCCGGAGGCCAGGGAGAAGGGATTGGCCGGGTCGTTCGACACGCTGGTGTGGAACACCTGCAGTACCAGGATGTCCTGGGCCTGGGCGGCGTCGATCAGGGATTGGATCCGTTCCACGAAGGCCGGATACTCGGCTTCATCCCAAAACGGACGTTGCCGGAAAGAGTCTTGTACGTCGATGACGATCAGTGCTTGTTTCATGGGCCGCGCTCCTGGAGTGCGAATTGTAGGGGTGTGGTGCCATTTTTACTGCAATCCGGTGGTGGGGCGAGCGCGGCGAAAGACTACTGTCGGCCTAAAACGGACATGTTTGATCCGGGCGGCTGACGCCTGGCGCCGCGCATTCTGCCCGGGCTGCGGCGACATACAATCCTGGACATGATGATTTCCAGCGACAACGACGACATTTTCTGGATGCGGCGAGCCCTGGCGCTGGCGCAGACCGTCATGTACACCACCGCGCCCAATCCCCGGGTGGGTTGCGTGATCGTGCGCGACGGCCGCGTGCTGGGCGAAGGCGCGACGCAACCGCCAGGCGGCCCGCACGCGGAAGTCTGCGCCTTGCGCGACGCCCAGGCGCGCGGCGAATCGGTGGCGGGCGCGACGCTCTACGTCACGTTGGAGCCCTGCAGCCATTTCGGCCGCACGCCGCCCTGCGTGGACGCCGTGCTCGCGGCCCGGCCGGCGCGAGTGGTGGTGGCCATCGGCGACCCGAATCCGCTGGTCAACGGCCAAGGCCTGGCGCGGCTGCGCGATGCCGGCATCGCGGTAAGCACAGGAGTCTGCCGCGAAGAGGCGCTGGCCATCAATGCAGGCTTTATTTCGCGCATGAGCCGCGGCCTGCCGTGGGTCTGGATGAAAATGGCGGCTTCGCTGGACGGACGCAGCGCGCTGCATAACGGCATATCGCAATGGATCACCGGGCCCGAGGCCCGCGCCGATGGGCATCGCTGGCGCGCGCGCGCCTGCGTGGTGCTCACCGGCATGGGTACCGTGCTGAAAGATGATCCGCAGCTCAATGTCAGGGGCGTGGATACGCCGCGCCAGCCCCGCAAGGCGGTGGTGGACGGCCGTTTCGAGATTCCCGAGGACGCGCGGCTGTTCGATGGCGCCGAGGTCATTCTTTTTACCGCCCGCGAGGACGCCGCCAAGACGGCACGCCTGCAGGCCAAAAACGCCCGCGTGGTGCAGTTGCCGGGCGATGCGCCCGGCCGGGTCGATCTGCCGGCGATGATGCGCTGGCTGGCCCAGGAGCAGTTCAACGAGGTCCACGTGGAAGCGGGCGCCGGCCTGAGCGGCGCGCTGGTTGCCGCGGGTTGCGTGGACGAGCTCCTGTTGTACCTGGCGCCGGTGCTGCTGGGCGATGCGGCGGGCATGGTCCGCCTGCCCATGCTGGAGCACCTGGACGGCGCCCGCCGCTACGAATTCATCGACACTGCGCCCGTGGGCGCGGATCTGCGCTTGCGCGCCAGGGTGGCCGACACTTGGCGCCAGCTGACACAGCGAGTGGCGTTGCCGGAACTCTCCTAGCCGCGGCCGGGCGGCAGGCTAGCTCCGGCGCGCGTCGCGCCGCGGACGCGTCGCGGTGTAGCGCCAGGCCAGGATCGCGGCCCCGCCGCCGACCAGCGCCAGCAACGCGGCCGCCAGCAGCAGACCGGGATGGTTGTGCCGCAGGCGGTCCCAGGATTTTTCGGCCTGCGCATAGTGGAACCAGGCGGCCGCCGTGAAGTCCGGCGCAGCGCATTCGCGGCCGAAGGTCTCGCTGAACGGCACTTGCGCGCCTTGTTCTATATAGCGCCGGTAGATAGCGGTGGCCCTTTCGGGAGAGTCGTCGATGATGTAGCGGGCGCCCTGGCACAGCACGGCGGCGAAAGCTTGCGAGCGGCGGGGCAGTTCATCGGCGGCGCGCAGCGCATGGTTGGCTGCGATCTGGCGGTAATGGAAGCGGGCATAGGGCTGCGCTTCGCTGGCGGCGTAGCGGCGCCGTTCCTCTTCGGTGACGAACGGTCCGGGCAGCGCGGCCGCGGCGCGCAGGGCGGGCGTATCGGGCGTCTCGACATTATCCTCATCCGCCTTCCAGCCAGGGACCGCGCTGCGCCCCGCGCCAAAACTCGTGCTGCCGCCATACACCGCGAAATCCGGTTCCTGCTCGTAGCCCATGATTTCCATCCCGTCACGCCGTGCCAGGCGGGATGCCTCGAACCAAGCCTGGGCACGCGTTGTGCGGCCCCAGGCGTTGCCGGCCTTGCGCAAGGCAGCTGCGTAGTCCGCGGCGAGCTGGCGGGTTCGCGGCTGCCGCACTTCCCATTTGCCGTCGACATTTTCCAGCGTGGCGTAGCGAGCGTCGGAATCGGCCGGGAAGTAGGGCAGCGCCTGTTCGGCCGCACCTTCTCGCACCAGGCGGCGCGCCAGCAACAGGCGCAGCCGGTCCGACGCGGTAACGGGATGCCGGTAGCCCCACTCGTAGAAATCCTTAGGCGTCGGCGCGGGCCCGGTCGCCGCGGGCGTGGCGGGTGCGTGCCGGTCCACGTAGGCTTTGAGCTCGGGAGTGGTCAGCACACGTTCGGCCACGTAGGCCGCGTCGTTCCAATAGGGAGTGGATTGCCAGAAGCCCTCTGCGGTGCCGTCCGACACGGTGGCGTGCAGCAGTTGGTCCAGCGCCTCGACATATTGGCCACGCGATAGCGTCAGCACGCCTTGCTCGCCCAGCAGGCGCGCGGCGCCTGAAGCTTCCAGGCTGCCGTCTGCGCGCGGGAAGGCGCCGGCGGCCTGGGCATAGGCCTGGGCTGCCGCTTGCGTATCGCCTTGCCGCAGCGCCAGTTTGGCGCGCACCCAATAGGCCAGGGCCGTGTCCAGCCGGGCCGCCAGTGTTTGCGCCAGGTCATAGCGTCCGATGCGGTAAGCCAGCGCGGCCACCCGGTCGGCGTCCGGCACTTGCTTCAGGTCCTGGGTTTCCAACGCAGCGACCAGCGATTGCAGCGCCGGATTCGGCGTAACGTCATGCCCCTGAGCGGCGTCCGCCAAGCCGACCTGCCCAGTCGCGTCGTAGGCGGCGTAGGGATCCGTCGCGCTGTCCGGCCTGCCGTCGACGATGTCGCCGACCCTGGCCAACGCATAGGCGACCAGCAGGCGTTGCGCAATGGGATCGCCGATCAGCCGGCGAGTGCGCGCTGGATCTTCCAGGGCCCATTGCGCCAGCATGCGCAGCGATGCATTGCCGCTGGAGGACCCGCGCGCAGCCTGCTCGGCATACAGGCGCACCGCATGCACCAGCGAGGCGGCGGGGATGGTGTCCATGCACGGATCGGCGTTGACCAACTCTATATAGGTGCATTGCCCTTGCGGTCCGGCCAGGAGCAGGCGCGCTTCCTGGCCGTAGCTGGCCACGGCCAGGCCCAAGGGGTCCGCTGCGCCGTCCAGCGCCAGCTGTCGCGCGCGGACGTAGGCTTGGGCTGCCGCAAGGCGCTGCGTCGCGGCGTCCGCGGCTGTCATCTCTGCCTCGTCCCCAATTTCAGCCAGCATGTAAGCGGCCCAGACGCTGCGCGCCGCGGCTTCCCGCGGCGGGAGTTGGAGTATGGCCCGGTAACGCGCCCGTGCGGACTCCAGCAAGTGTCCGGCATCGGCCCCGCGCGCGGCGTGCGTGTCGACTGCCGCGGCGATGTAAAGCCGGACGGCTTCGGGCAAATCGATGCCCACTGCATACGCCCGGTCGCCATCGGGCTGCGCCCGCATCGTCCTTGCGGTAGCGCGTTGTGCAGGAGTGAGCGCGGGGTCGCGGTCTTCCGGAAGGGCGTTTTGCCGATAGCTGCCGTCCGGCAATTCGTAGGCTTCGCGGGCTTGCAGCGCATCGCCGCCGGCCACGAGGCGGGCGGCCTCGTAGGCGAAGGTGTTGACGGGGGTGGCGTGGAGCGTGGCTGCGCGGTCATCGAGCAGTTGCGCGGGAAACTCCGGCCCGCAGGCAATGACGATGCCCGCACCCGTCAAGAGGAGCAGCGCCACAAGCGATTTACGGTTGTACATCGAAGCTCGAGGGCCCATTTTCACAGCGTATCCAGCCTATGTTGCGTTGGCCGCCGGCGCGCAGCAGGCCGTCTTGGGAGCGGCGCAGGTACGCACCGCCGGAGTCCTGTTCGAGGGTGTAGCCGTTGATGCCGTCGGCCGCGCGGCAGGTGCCGGCCCAGCGGATCGCCAAGGGGAGTGCCGCGTCCGCATTGCCGCTGTTGAACAGTATCAGGTCCTGGGCCCCGGCCTCTGCCGCGCGCGCCGTAACGGACAGCGCCGGTTGCAAGGGCTGGCGCGTAAGCACCGCGCGCCAGGTGGCCGGGCTCCAGGCGCGCTCGTCGCGCGCCGTCGGCAGGCGGAACCACACGATGCCTGCCAGCCCGCGAGGGCGCGAGCGGTGAATTTCATCCACGAATGCCGCCATGGATGCCGGGGTGGCCACCAATTCGCTGGCGCGACCGCCCGCAAGCAGCGCAGAGCGTTCGCTTTCGACCGCCGCGATGCTGCCGTCATCATTCCAGCTGACGCGGCTGCCGTAGGTTGGCAACGCCACGCGCCACGGGCGTTGTGTGCGACCCGCAAACGCGGCCAGCCATGCGCTTGCGCGCTTGGCGTTGAACAAGCCTTGTTCGGGGCTCAGGACGGCATGGACTTGCAATACGGCTTCATCGGGAATCTTGAGCAGCGCGTCGAGACCGGAGCCGTTCAGCCATGTCGGCAACGCGGTTATGGACAACGGAAGTTCTGGCCCGAGGCCCTGTTTCAGGGCCTGCAGGAATGCGGCATACGCGGGCAGTTTCGAGGTAGGGCAGTCGTAATCGATTTCGACGCCCTTCAACATTACGCCCGCGTCTTTCCAGGCGCTGCGCGCCGTCCCGATCCGCGCAAGCACGTCCGCAGCCGGCAGCGCATCCGCGCGGCCGTCCAGACGCAGAACCATGATGACAGGGCGTTTGGCGGCCGCCAGCGCCGCCAGGTCGGGCGCTGTGGCGAACCATCTGCCATCCGGATTCATCTCCGCCATCAGCACGCGCCATGCCCGCACCACGTCGGCGTTTTTTTCCAGCGCCTGGCTGACCGGTGGCGTCCAGCTTCGTTGCCAGACATAGGCATCATCGGGGAGATCGGCTTCCGGCCGTCCGCAAGCAGCCAAGAGCAGCAGCAGGGCGCTGCAAAGCGCCGCGGAACAGCGTTTGGCAAAGATGTTCATGCGGCTGGCCAGGATCGGAGAGGCATGACGTGGCGTTGACGACGGACGGGAAAGAAAAACGCGAAACGCGCGCGGCGTATGTCGGATGCGTGATTCTATCGCTGCCAGAAGGGGTACTAGCACTCTACGCGCGCGGCTGCTAATCGCGCACGGCGAAGCAATCCGCGGCTTGCCAGCACGCACGGCGCGCGAGGGCGTTCGATATGCCACCAAGTTTGCGCATGTTTTTGACGTTGCCACGCGTGTCTGTTGCATGCATTTGAAAGCACGCGGCGCGACTATTTTTTATGTTGCGCTAAATGAATTGCCACAAAAACGTCAATTGGCTTTAGCATAGGCACATGACTTGGCGCTACGCACTGTTGGACTACACCTTGCAATGCCACGCGCCCTCGTCACCACGGATTCCCGTGCCGCGTCATCGGCGCTTTTTCACGACCGAGCCGGCACGCTGCTGAACGAAGACGCCAAGCGCCGTTCAGACCGTCCGCTGCCATCGCATAGCGGGCGCATCGGGTTTGTACCCGCATCATAAGAATCCCCCGGGACATCGCTCTTCCCTTCAAATCATTGCTGAGCATTTCATGTGCGGACGCACCATGCATGCGCGCATACGGCGATATGCTGAAGTCGGACGAGTGAACTTATTCACTTAAGTTGCATTCCCTGACGGAACTTGTATCCGAAGAGTGCAGCCTAATTGGAAAGGGCCTGATCATGCCTTTGGTTGATGTGTGGCGAAAGCAACATACCATCCAGCCGACAGTGCTTATCGCGAGATTGTCTAGTAAAGCGCGAGCGCTGAGGCACAATGGGGGCACGTAGGGACGTATTGGATTTTTCGCGTGTTGTAGGAGGTTTCCGTGCAAAACATCGTCGAAGGCTTCAAGTCGCAGTATGCAAAAGAGCAGGAATCGGAACTCTCTCTCGAGGAGTACCTCAACCTCGCCAAAAGCGATCCCATGGCGTACGCCAGCCCCGCAGAGCGCATGCTGGCGGCGATAGGCGAACCCGAAGTCGTGGACACGCGCAACGACCCACGTCTTTCCCGTTTGTTTTCCAACCGGACCATCCGACGCTATCCAGCGTTCCAGGAGTTCTATGGCATGGAGGACGTGATCGGACAGATCGTCGCGTTCTTCAAGCACGCTGCGCAGGGACTGGAAGAGCGCAAGCAGATTCTGTATCTCCTCGGCCCCGTGGGCGGCGGCAAGTCGTCCATTGCGGAGCGGCTCAAGGCGCTGATGGAGACCTATCCCATCTACGCGCTGAAGGGTTCGCCGGTGAACGAATCGCCGCTCGGACTGTTCCATCCGGAACGCTTTGGCGACACGCTTGAAAAGGAATACGGCATCCCGCGGCGTTACCTGAGCGGCATCATGTCGCCCTGGGCCGTGAAGCGCCTGAAGGAATTCGACGGCGACATTTCGAAGTTCCGTGTCGTGCGCCTGAACCCGTCGGTGCTGCGCCAGATCGCCATCGCCAAGACCGAGCCGGGCGACGAGAACAACCAGGACATTTCCTCGCTGGTGGGCAAGGTCGACATCCGCAAGCTCGACCGCCATTCGCAGGACGACCCGGACGCCTACAGCTACTCCGGCGGCCTGTGCCTGGCCAATCAGGGGCTGCTGGAATTCGTGGAGATGTTCAAGGCCCCGATCAAGATGCTGCACCCCTTGCTGACGGCGACCCAGGAAGGCAACTTCAAGGGCACCGAAGGCTTTTCCGCGATCCCGTTCAACGGCGCCATCCTGGCCCACTCGAACGAATCGGAGTGGCAGACCTTCCGCAACAACAAGCACAACGAGGCATTCCTCGACCGTATCTACATCGTCAAGGTGCCTTATTGCTTGCAGGTGTCGGAAGAAGTCCGCATCTACGAAAAGCTGCTGCACCACAGTTCGCTGTCGTCGGCGCCATGCGCGCCGGGAACGCTGGACATGATGGCGCAGTTCTCGGTCTTGACGCGCCTGAAGGAACCCGAAAATTCCAGCATCTATTCGAAGCTGCGGGTTTATGACGGGGAGAGCCTGAAAGACGTGGATCCCAAGGCCAAGGCGCTGCAGGAGTACAAGGACTACGCCGGCACGGACGAAGGCATGACGGGGGTGTCCACGCGCTTCGCGTACAAGATCCTGTCCAGCGTCTTCAACTACGATCAGACCGAAGTGGCCGCCAATCCGGTGCACCTGATGTACGTGCTCGAGCAGCGGATCGGCCGCGAGGACTATCCCGAGGAAATCCGCCGGCGCTACCTTGAATTCATCAAGGGCTACCTCGCGCCGCGTTACGCGGAGTTCATTGGCAAGGAGATCCAGACCGCGTACCTGGAGTCCTACTCCGAGTATGGCCAGAACATCTTCGACCGCTACGTGACGTTTGCCGATTGCTGGATCCAGGACGAGGAATTCCGCGACCCGGAAACCGGCGAAAGCTTCGACCGCAGCGCGCTTAACGATGAACTGGAAAAGATCGAGAAGCCGGCCGGCATCGCCAATCCGAAGGATTTCCGCAACGAGATCGTCAACTTCGTGCTGCGGGCGCGGGCCAATAACAATGGCCGCAATCCGACCTGGACCAGCTATGAAAAGCTGCGCGAAGTGATCGAGAAGAAGATGTTCTCGAACACGGAAGATCTGCTGCCGGTGATCTCGTTCAACGCCAAGGCATCGGCGGAAGACAAGTCCAAGCATCAGAGCTTCGTGGATCGGATGGTTGAAAAGGGCTACACGGAAAAGCAGGTAAGGCTGCTGTGCGAGTGGTATCTCCGCGTGAGGAAGTCTTCCTGAGCGAGGTGAATCATGAATTCACTTATCGATCGCCGTCTCAACGGTCGCAATAAAAGCGCCGTCAACCGGGAGCGTTTTCTCCGGCGTTACAAGGATCAGATCCGCAAGGCGGTACACGGGATGATCCGCGACCGCTCCATTCAGGACATGGACCAGGGCGGCGAGATCAACCTGCCTGCCCGCGATATTTCCGAGCCGACCTTCCATCACGGCGCGGGAGGCGACCGCGAGATCGTGCATCCTGGCAATCGCGAGTTTGCCAAGGGCGACACCTTCGACCGGCCGCAGGGCGGGCAGGGGGAAGGCGGGTCCGAGCCCGGCGAAGGCGAGTCGGTGGATCAGTTCACCTTCAGTCTGTCCCGGGCCGAATTCCTGAACCTGTTTTTCGAGGATCTGGAGCTGCCGCACATGGCGCGCACGCAACTGGGCGAGGTCAGCCAGAAGAAATGGCAGCGCGCCGGCTATACGACCACGGGCTCGCCCAGCATGCTGAGCATCAGCCGCACGCTCAAGTCCTCGCTGGCGCGCCGCGTATCGCTGGGCGTGAAGGCGCGCGCCGATCTGGAAGATGCCGAGGAACGGCTGGCCAAGGCCTTGGCGGCGGGCGCCTCCGCCGATGAGATCAAGGCGCTGGAGCAGGACGTCGAGGATTGCCGCGAGCGCCTGGCCCGCGTGCCTTTCCTGGATGACCTGGACCTGCGCTACCGCAACCGGGTGTCGGTGGCCATCCCCATGGCGCGCGCCGTCATGTTCTGCCTGATGGACGTGTCTGGCTCCATGGACGAGAACAAGAAGGACCTGGCCAAACGCTTCTTCTCCTTGCTCTACCTATTTTTGTCTCGCAAGTACGAGCATGTGGACCTGGTCTTCATCCGCCACACGGACAACGCCGAAGAGGTCGACGAACATACCTTCTTCTACGATCCCAAGAGCGGCGGCACCATCGTGCTGTCGGCGCTGGAGTTGATGCGCGAGATCCTGGAGAAGCGCTATCCGCCGACCGCGTGGAACGTGTACGCGGCGCAGGCCAGCGACGGCGACTCGTTCGGCGCCGACGCGGGCAAGAGCGCCCGCTTCCTGGCCGAATATCTGCTGCCGGCCACGCGCTACTTTGCGTACATCGAAGTACCCGACTCGCAGGAGGCGCGCAAGAGCAGCCTGTGGGCGGAATATGAACAGAAACTGGAGCCGCATTTCGTCATGCGGCGCATCTGCGAACGCGGCGAGATCTTCCCCGTGTTCCATGACCTGTTCAAAAAGGAAACCGCATGAATGCCATCGTGGGAGCTCTCGTGGAACCGGAGGCCGCCGGCAGCGCCCGGCCGATCTCCCAGGGTTCCGAATGGACCTTCGAGTTGATCCAGTCCTATGACGAGGCGATCTCCAAGATCGCCGCCGAGTACGGGCTGGATACCTACCCGAACCAGATCGAGGTGATCACCTCGGAACAGATGCTGGATGCCTACGCGTCTGCCGGATTGCCCATCGGCTATCCGCACTGGTCGTACGGCAAGGAGTTCATCCGCAACGAGCAGTACTACCGCCGCGGCATGCAGGGCTTGGCGTACGAAATCGTCATCAACTCCAACCCCTGCATTTCCTATCTCATGGAAGAGAACTCCATGACGATGCAGGCGCTGGTCATTGCCCACGCCTGTTATGGACACAACTCTTTCTTCAAGGGGAATTACCTGTTCCGTCAATGGACCGACGCGGACGGCGTGCTGGACTACCTGGTCTTTGCGCGCAAGTACGTGATGTCCTGCGAAGACCGCTACGGCATCGACGCGGTGGAAGCCTTGCTCGACTCCTGCCACGCGCTCTCGCATCACGGGGTGGACCGCTACAAGCGCCCGACACCCATCTCCTACAAGGAAGAGGCCGCGCGCCAGGCCGAACGCCAGGAGCATGCGCGCCTGCAGTACAACGACCTGTGGAGGACCTTGCCGCGTCTGGAGGCTGACAAGGATACGCACGTCGAAGCCGCCGTGTTCCCGCCGGAGCCCGAGGAGAACCTGCTGTACTTCATCGAGAAGTACTCGCCGAAGCTCGCGCCCTGGCAGAAGGAGCTGGTGCGCATCGTCCGCAAGATCGCGCAGTACTTCTATCCGCAGACCCAGACCAAGGTCATGAACGAGGGCTGGGCCACGTTCTGGCACTACACCATCCTGAACCGGCTGCATGAAAAGGGCCTGGTCAACGACGGTTTCATGATGGAGTTCCTGCAAAGCCACACCAACGTGGTCAGCCAGCGCGGCTTTGACGAGCGCGGCTATGGCGGCATCAACCCTTATGCCCTGGGCTTTGCGATGATGTCCGACATCCGTCGCATTTGCGAGGCGCCCACGCCCGAGGATCGGCGCTGGTTCCCCGACATTGCGGGCGGCGACTGGCTGAAGACGCTGGACTTCGCCATGCGCAACTTCAAGGACGAGTCCTTCATTTCGCAGTACCTGTCGCCGCGCCTGATCCGGGAATTCCGCTTCTTCGCGATTTCCGACCACCAGGCCAACCCGAAGCTGGAAGTCGCCGCCATCCATGACGACGACGGCTACCGCGACATCCGCCGCCTGCTGGCCGCGCAGCACAACCGCGACAACCAGGTGCCGGATATCCAGGTGATCCGCTTCAACCGCGATTCCGACCGTTCGCTGGTGCTGCGGCACCTGAAGAGCCGCGGCCGTCCGCTGGCGAGCGACGATGCCGAACAGGTGATGAAGCATCTGGCCCGTTTGTGGGGCTTCAGGGTGCGCCTGGAAGAGACCGAGCCGGACGGCACCATCAGTTCCTACCGCGAACAGGACCCGCCCGCATCGGCCTGACGACAGGAGAGGGCACGGGGACGCAATAGCGTCCCCTTTTCTTTGTCCGCTTGCTGGCCGCATGCGCAATCTGCTAGAATCGCGGATTCGCATTTTCTGCAGCGGTTAGTCCGCCGCGAAAATCGCAGTTAGGACAGGTGGCCGAGTGGTTGAAGGCGCACGCCTGGAAAGCGTGTATACGTCAAAAGCGTATCGGGGGTTCGAATCCCCCTCTGTCCGCCAGGAATTCATACAAGCATTGCCAAGCAATGCCCGGAAACCCGCACCAGCCTTAGCTGTGCGGGTTTTTTCTTGCCCAGCGCAGCCCAGGCAGCACCACTGGAAGCAACCCCACAATTTGGGTACTTTGCCGGGTATCTCGGCCTTGAAGGGCCAAAATCCGAAAAAAGTACCCGTTTTCCATAGGGGAGATATGGCCACGCTCAGCCAAGCTGACCGACACCGCAATCCGCTCCGCGAAGGGACGCGATAAGCCTTACAAGATGGCCGACGGTGGCCTGGAGATCATTCCCATCAGCGAAGTCGCGGTGCGTGATGACTTCTTCAACATCAAGAACGTCGGCCGTGATGATGTGCTGGCGGCGCACCGCGTGCCGCCGCAGCTCCTTGGGCTGGTGCCGACGAATAGCGGTGGCTTCGGAACGCCGGTAGCCGCCGCCAAGGTTTTTGCTCGCAACGAGCTGGAACCCTGCACGCCAAGTTTCTCGCGCTCAACGATTGGTTGGGCGTCGAGGCTGTCCGGTTCAAGCCCTACGTGATCGAAGGCGACGACGCCTAGAGCTGGTCCACTGCTGACCCTTAGCCCGCCTCGCATGGCGGGTATTTTATTGCGCGTCGTCAGCGCGCCGACTCGGGCTTGTTGCCACCGGGCCGCTGGCCAGGGCGCACCGCCATTGGCTCATTCAAACAGGGTTTTGCCTGGACGTACTCGCGCCGTTCGTTCACCCGGTCGAGGATGTCTTGCCGGTGACGCACGCGCCGCGTGCGCTAACCCCGCTTCTAGCGCCACGATAACGCGCTGTAGGCGCCAGATCTCCCAGGCCATAGCGCGAGCCTCGTCCGTGGGGTTTTGCGCGTACAGCGTGCGTATGCGAGCCGCAGGCATAGGGGCGGGCGGCGGTCGGTCGATGAAATCCATGGGGCACCTCAAAACACTGTACAAATATACAGTAAAACGATGATGTACACCCCTTGGCGCGCAGTCATCCCCCCCTCCACGCCTGCGCGCTAAATCTATGAAAAGAGACTCAACTGTGCGTCACCCTCTGGCGCCAATGTCGGCGCGCCGCTGCGGGTTGGTGTCAGGGCTTGGCCAGCGACGCACATCGACGCAGTAGTGACGCGCAATCAATCCACTGCAGCACGGGCAATCGCGCAGAGCCTTTTGGCCCACGATTCAAAAACTGTACTACCCCCAGGGACATAAGACTTGAGCGAAATCGGCTCGTATCTTCCACGGTTAGAAAACAAGCCTGTGTTCCAACAATACTCGCCTGTTCCGGCTCCCCGATGCGCAAAATAATTGCGGACTCGACGGAGCTCTTCCGCAGGAGAGTCCATCACTCCAATAGCGTCCCGAACCGTCACACGATTCGAAAGATTTAAGTTAGTGATCGCTGTAATGCACTCATTTGCTTGATGCCAATTCGGCTCGTAGGGCCGACGACGAGCATATGAACGCAATAGCGTAGGTATGACGTTAGACCGCCCAGAGATTTGCGGCGCAGGGGCGATAAAACTTCCCGAAAGTGTAGTAGTGCGCCCGACTGCTGAAACGATGACAATTTCTCGACAGAATCGTGCCCAAGCGTCGTTCAACTGAATTACACACATCTCCTGGGTAAGTTGATGTGTGATAGCAGAGGAATGGTTGGGATGATGACTTGCATCGTGAAATTCCTTGTTCAGCCACAAAGCTTCTTTAACAAATCTCTGTAGTGGCGCTGACAACCGACTCTTCATGGCAGCAGGCTAGATTAGGCTATCAGGGCTAATTGCGGATACGTAGTACCTGAATCGGATACGGCGACTCGCAATACGGTGTGTGGTTGCAGAGGACGCTGCGGTGAAATCCCTGAGGCCCGGGGAGTCGCTGGGGTCGTCGATGAACGAGGCGAGCAACGTCAAATTGTCAACGACAGTCCCGACGTCCTTGATGCGCAAGCGTTGCCGCGCGGGAAACTCATCATCGGCTAGCGCGCCTTGGGGCAGCCCGTGCAACTGATGCGCCAAGGCCGCTAGCAACATCAGCAAATGAGGAGGACGTAGCAAACTGGTTCCGGCAAGAGCGGTTGCCAGATGTTTGTCGAAGAACTCTATAGTTCCATTGAAGCGAGACACTACCGGGTCATCTGCTTTGAACGAGGGATCCAAGTCACGATACAAGTGGTCTATCTTCACCTGCCCCCCGTCCTGCACCCCTAGCAACAGAATGCCGAGTAATTCAGCGGTGAAAGAATCATCTTCCATACGCAGCCGGTCTCGCACCGAAAACACCTCATGCGCTTCCCACAGTGGGGACCAAGTGGCCGACAGTTTTCTGACTGTCCATTTGAAGTCACCTTGATAGCGAGCGTGGCGCTTTTCAGCGTGATTCAGCGCAACGCTATAGCTGTTGAGGCGTGCGAAAACCTCCAGGACCTCGGCATCACTGGCATTCAGCAGCTGGTCGACGGCGATCGGATAGCCGAGGAACTTCTCTTGGAGTTGTTCGCTCATTGACGAATACGTAAGGCCCGCAAACTCTCCCGCCCTTTTCGATAGAGTGAGTTTATCGTTTGCGAAATCGATAATGGCACGTAAGCGCTGCTGACCGTCGACCACCTCGCGCACTGATTTCTTAGACACCACATTCATCTTTGTTCGGAGATAGACCTTTGGTATCGGTAGCTCTCGCAGAATCGTGTCTATGAGGAAGGTCCGCGCAGCGGGAGTCCAGACAGCAGCACGTTGAAAATTTGGATTTAGCTCCAAGCGCTTCTCTTTGTGCCATTCGAGGAAATCTGCAATTCGATACTGCTCTAAGAAAGACGACATATGTTGCTCCGATATCAAGGCCCGCAGCGAAAGAACGCGCCTAAGCTGCCCGGCAGCGCGAAAAACGCGGATAGCTGAGCAGGAAGTGATTGTTTTAACTAGTTGTAACACACTGCGGTTTCGCGCTGCTTTTTCGATGGGGCTGCGGGCTTGGTTGATGGTCTTTCGCACGTCAGTGGCGAGGCCCAGCTGCAGCATGGTTGCGATGTCTTGAATGGCTGGTTTTGCTTAATCTCTTCGCAGGTTTGGGGGGGCTGGGAAAAACCTAACCTTCCTAACCGGGCCCGAAAATCATGGTTAAGCTATTGATTTATATGAATAAAAATGGTTAGGTTTAAAACCTAACCTGACCTAACCTGAAACCTAACTTATTTGTAAGCCATTGATTTATATAGATATTTATTTTTTATAAGGTTAGGGTTCAGAAACCTAACCGGGTTAGGCTTTGGTTAGGAAAAGGTTAGGCTTTCTGAAACCCCGGAGACCCGCATGAATAAAGGCTCCCCGGTCAATTCGCAATGTCCGGTTAGGAAGGTTAGGTTTTTCCCAGCCCCTCCCGAAATTTTTGGACAGCCCCCTTTTCCGGTGCAATTGGATCTTGCTATCCGGTGCTCTCTCGTTCTTGCGTCGGGTGCTGGCCACGGGCGCACGGTGGACTTGGACGCCGCGCTGGTCAAACACTGGAGCTGCAAGTGCCGCTTGATCTGCACTCCTGCGCGATGCGGCCCCATCCGTGGTGATGGGCGATCAAACTTCATCCAATGTTTATTGGTGGACATTGATAATGATGTTCGCTATAGTGATGTCCGCAGATGTTGGCCAGCCAGGGGGAGCAAGAAATGCCGCCAATGAAAACCGTCCGATTGACCATGAACGAAGAAGCTTTCAAAGAATTGAGCGAGCGCGCTAAGAAGGCGAAGTGCGCCGGCATCAGTTCGTATGTGTTGCAGCAGTTTGGCCTGTCCACCGATGATTCTGTCGCCGCCGACATCGTAAAACGGACGGGGACGCGTTCGCGGAAGCTCGCGATTGGCGATGTCTTCACCATGCGGGCCATGTTCAAGGCTGGGGAATGGGACGAATTTCCCAAAGCTGCGCGTATCAAAGCGGGCAGAATGCTGCAAGAAAAGCTCGGCACCGACAGCTTTGACCACATCAAGTACAAAGGGAACAACGGCGCGAATCACCGTCAATACCAGCGCATCCGCAGCACGGCCGACGCTGATTGATTGGAAAGGTTCAGGCGATTGGCGGGAGGTAGGTATATTTTCGGGTACGTGAGTTTTTCCGAACAAGGAAAAGCCAGTAAATTCGGGGTATACAGCCTTTTGTTCGGATGACCCTCTGTCCGCCAAGAATTCGCACTGCATGTCAGTGCACAAAAAAACCCGCAAGCGCTCCGGCCTTGCGGGTTTTTGCATTGGCGCGCCAAAAAAGACGCCGCCCGGCGCGTTCGGCCGGGCGGCGTCTTGCGGGCGGAACGCTTACGCGCCTACAGGCTTGCCGTCCGTGCGGCGTACCACCACCGTGGCGGAACGGGCGTCGCCGCCGCCTGCGCGCAGGGTGTTCCAGGTCTTGTCCGGATGCTGGATGTTGATGAAGAACGTGGTCAGGTCCGGCGTGTAGGCGATGCCGGTGATTTCGCAGCCCAGGGGACCGACCAGGAAGCGCTTGGATTCGCCGGTCTTCTGGTCGATGTAGTACATCGAGTTGTTGCCGAAGAAGTCCGTGGTCGACGCGCTGGTGCCGGCATCGGTCTGGACCCACAGGCGGCCCTTGGGATCGACGCGGATGCCGTCGGGGCTGGAGAACGTATCGCCGTTGACGTTGCCGGTCAGGTTGGCGGCAGCGCCGTCGGCGGGGTCGCGGCCGGCCAGCAGGAGCAGGTCCCATTCAAAGGTCGTGGCCAGCGGCGAGTCGCCGCGTTCGTGCCAGCGGATGATGTGGCCATGCGAGTTGCTGACGCGCGGGTTGGCGGCGCTGGTGCGCTTGCGGCTGCCGTTGTTGGTCAGGGTGCAATACACGGTCTTGTCCACGCCCACGGTGATCCATTCGGGGCGGTCCATCAGCGTGGCGCCGGCAACGCGGGCTGCGGCCTGGGTATTGACGAGCACGTCGGCCTGCGTGTTGAAGTCGACGAGCTTGCCGGTGATCACGGTGCCGCTGGCAACCTGCGTGAAGTTGCCGGGGTCGGTGGCGCCGGTGGTCAGGTTGTTCTTGCCCACCGTCAGTTCCACCCAGTTGCCGCTGCCGTCGTCGTTGAAGCGCGCCGCGTACAGCGTACCTTCGTCCAGCAGGCCCATGTTGGCGGCACGGTTGGCCGGATCATAGGCCTTCATGGGCACGAACTTGTAGATGCAGCCGGGCGTGGTGTCGTCGCCCATGTAGAAGGCGACGCGATTGTTTTCGTCCAGCATGAAGGCCGTGTTTTCATGGCTGAAGCGGCCCATCGCGGTGCGCTTGACGGCGGTGGAGTCGGGGTTCTGCGGGTCGATTTCCACCACCCAGCCGTACCCCTCGTCGGCCGGCTTGCCGGCATCGCCGGTCTTGTAGTGGTAGTTGTTCAGCGTTTCTTCGCAGGTGAGGTAGGTGCCCCAGGGCGTGTCGCCGCTGGAGCAGTTGTTCAGGGTGCCGACGACGGTGTCGCCGACCACGGACTTGGCCGGGCCGCTGACGTTGTAGACCGTGTTGCCGGTGTAGCGCTTGTTGTAGCGGGAATCGGTTTTCACGGCCCAGGCGCCGTTGGCGCCGCGCGCGATTTCGATAACGGACACGCCGACGTTGGACAGGCGGGTCTTCACGCCCTCGACGCTCTGGTCCAGGGTTTCGTCGTCCAGCGCTTCATGGTTGAGCACCAGCAGGCCGCCCTGGTTGGGATCCACGCCCGGCAAGGCATAGAAGTGCATGCCGTCGTGCTGGCCTCCGGCCTGGTTTTCCGTGGCGGGATAGGACTGCGGCACGCCGGTGTAGCCGACCGAGCCGATCATGCATTTGTCGCCGGCGGAGTAAAGAACTTCCGCGACATAGCCCGCGGGAACGGTGACGGTGTCGGCGACGATCTTGTCGGCCAGCGGGGTGAACGTGACGGAGTAATCCGGACCGGGCGGCGGCGGCGTGGTACCGCCGCCTTCGCCGGGTTCGTTGCCGGAGGTATCGTCATCGTCATCGCCGCCACAGGCGGTCAGCAGGGTCGATGCGCCGAACACGGACAACATTGACAGGCCGAAGCTGTTCTTCAGCAAAGTGCGGCGCTGAGGGTTCGCGGCGACGATCTCGTCGAACATCTGCCCGGGGACGGTGACTTCGCCTTGGGCTTCGCGATAAGGGGCGCGCAATTTATCAGTCAAGTGGGACATTCCAACCTCATAGTGTCGCGAACGAGTCGCTCAGTTATCTGTAAGCAAAACGAAAGCGAGGTTAAAGGTCGGTCGTTACAACGGGGTGACGATAGTGTGAAGTCCTTGTTGTGGTGCGTATAGTCCGCCGCCTGGCCGAGGCTATACCGGTCTGCTGCCGGGTGGTTGTCCACCCGGCGGCTGAGGCGGCGGCCCCGGAATGTCCGCTCAGCCGCGCGGTCCGACGATGGGTGTCACGTCCAGCACGTACATCTGCCGTTCGCCTTCATGCACGGAGTCGATGCAGACCTGCGTGCCGTCGCGGCTCCAGCGCGGATGCAGGTCGCAGCGGTTTTCCTTCGACAGATTGGGATCAGCGTAGAAGCTGCCCAAGGCGTGTTGCTGGCCGGTCTCCATGTCGTAGAGAAACAGGATGCGCTCATGCGTCGCGGCATCCGGATACGTGTCGCTCAGCAGCCAGCGCGTATTCACCGGCGAAAAGGTCATGTGGCCGTTTTCCGTCAGTACGTCCGCGCCCACGACCTGGACTGCGCCTGCGGGCGCATCTTCATAGAGGTGATAGTGGATGCTGCCGGCATGTGGTCCCCACACGATGATCGTATGGTCATCGCGCCAGAGCGGATGCGAGATCTGGTATTCGGATTTCTCGTAGTCGAACGTGCCGACCGCGGTGGGGTCGAAGTTGTCAGCCAGCTGCGGTAGCGGGTGATCGGAGCATTCCAGCAGGCGCATGTCGCTGCCGTCCGCGTTCATGGTGATCAAGCGGTGGAGGAAACAGGTTTCGTCTTCCACGCGTTCGGTCCAGCGGTGCAGGAACAGAATGCGGCTGGACGAGGGGTTGATCTCGATATGGCTGACCCAGTGGATGGCGCGCTCCATCGAGTCGCGCGGATGGAAGTTGCGCAGGTCGGCGTAGCTGACCAGTAGCCGATGCGCGCCACTTTCCAGGTCCATGCGACGGATGCCGTCGTCGGCCGGCGTGTTCGCCACCGCGCCGGGCGCAAGCTCGCTATAGCCGATGGTCTCGTGCGTGATGTAGAGGCGTCGATAATCCACGCACAGCGCATAGCGGCTGTTCGGCGCGGCCACGTAGATGGGCAGCGGCAGGTAGCGCGTCTGGCCGGTGGTGACGTTGTATACCGCGGATCGGAAGCCGGGATAGACGCCGTCGGCATCGTTGCTGCGGCAGTTGTAGATCATCTGTGGTTCGGCTTCACCGTCCAGCCATTGCAGCTGGCAGCCCATCTGCCAATTCCAGGCGGTGGTGCTGCCCACGGCATGGTAGCGGTCACCGTCATGCAGGTCGAAGTAGCCCACCTCGGCGCTCAGCGTAGGCGTCAGCCGCGCATCCTTGAAGAGGGTACGGTTGGCCAGCAGGTAGCGGCCGTCGCGGTGCCAGACCGTCTTGTTGTAGTAGCCGAAGAAGTGGTGTTGCGGCGTGTCGCCCAGGCGGCGGCAGGCGATAGGCGTGGCGAGCATGCGGTTCATGTATGGCGTTGCGTCAAGTAAAGCGGAAAGAAGAAGGGCCGAAAGCAAGAAGGGCGGCGCGGGCGCCGCCCCGGCGGATGTTCAACCCGCGGTAATGTGTTCGGTCTCGATGACCTTGTTCCAACGGGCGCGTTCGCGCTCGACGAATTCGCGCGCGTCGCCGGGGCTGTTGCCCACGGGCGTCATGCCCAGGCGTTCCAGGCCCTCGCGGAAGGCGGGGTCGGCATACACGCGGCGCAGGTCCGCGCTGATTTTTTCGATCAGCGCGTCGGGCACGTCCTTGCCGGCAGCCAGCGTGGTCCATGACGTCACGGTCAGGCCGGGCAGACCGGCTTCGGCGGCGGTGGGCACGTCCGGCAAGGCGGGCGAGCGGGTCGCGCCCGTGATGGCCAGTGCTTTGAGCTTCTTGGCCTGGAGGTAGCCGATGGTTGTCGGCACGTTCTCGAAGAGAAGCTGGATCTGGCCGCCCAGCAGGTCGTTGGTGGCGGCGGAACTGCCGCGGTACGGGATGTGCACGATGGGCGCTTGCGCAGCCATCTTGTAGAGCTCGCCGACCATGTGCACCGACGATCCCACGCCGGCCGAACCGAAGTGCAGGGTTTCCGGCTTGGCGCGGGCCAGGGCGGTGAGCTCGGCCAGCGTGTTGGCTTCGAGTCCGGGATTCGCCACCACCACGTGCGGCATCTCGGCCACGATGGTGATGAGCTTCAGGTCTTTGGCGGGCTGGTAATTGAGGTTCTTGTAGACCCCGTAGGTGGCGTGCAGCCCGATCGAGCCGAGTAGCAGCGTGTAGCCGTCCGGACCGGAGTCGGCCACGAACTTGCCGCCGATGTGGCCGCCGGCGCCAGGCCGGTTTTCCACGACCACGGATTGGCCGTAGAGCTTGCCCAGGTGTTCCGCAAGCAGGCGGCCCTGGATGTCGGAACTGCCGCCCGCCGTGAATGGCACGATGATGCGCACCGGGCGGTCCGGGTAGTTGGCCTGCGCATGCGCGGCCAGCGGCAGCGACGCTGCCGTCAGGCTCAAGCACAGTGTCTGGAAGAGTTGACGCCAGGAGCGGCGAAGGTTCATTTGGTTTCCCCTGGAAGGTTTGGGTAGCGCGCAGGGCGCATCTGGCGGCGCCCTTGGGAAAACCAGTGTAGGAGTCCGCAGGTATTTGAAAAAATTCTTTTTTCAACATAGGCTATGCAGGTTTGCTATACATTGCCTTGCCATGAGCCGACCCCTGAATTTCCGCCAGATCGAAGCCTTTCATGCGGTGATGCTGGCCGGCACGACCACTGGCGCCGCGCAGATGTTGCGCACCACCCAGCCGTCGGTGAGTCGCCTGCTGGCGCAGGTGCAGCAGGCCAGCGGCCTGAAGCTGTTCGACATGGAGCGCGGCCGCCTGCGCCCCACGCGCGAAGCCAAAGACCTGTTCGATACCGTGCAGCGGCATTTCGTGGGGCTGGAGCGCATCGAGGACCGGGTCGCGGCAATGCGGCGCAGCGGCAGCGGAGTGCTGCGGCTGGCCTGCACGCCGGCGCTGGGCCTGGGCGTGCTGCCCGGCGCGATCGAGACCTTTGCGCAGCGCTACCCCGACGTGCACATCAACATGCAGACCGTCGGCAGCCAGTATTTGCGCGAAGGGTTGCTGCACGGCACGTACGATGTGGTGGTGACCACGGCGCCGATGGACGGCGCGCAACTGCAAATGCAGGGCTTGCACGAGAGTGCGGCCGTTTGCGTGCTGCGGCCCGATCATCCGCTGGCCGCGCAGTCGTCCGTTGGCATCATGGACCTGGACGCGCGCCGCCTGCTGGTACTGAACGCGGACGATGACGTCTATCTGCAGTTGCGCGGCGCCATGCAGGAACACCAAGTCCAGCCTGCCTCGGAAATCGAGACGACATATTCTTCGACCATCTGCGCGCTGGCTGCGGCCGGCAGTGGGCTGGGAGTGGTCAATCCCTACATCGCCGCCGTGTTTGCGGACAGGCTGGCGATACGGCCGTTCACGCCGTGCCTGCCGGTGCGCGTCAGCATGGCTTATCCCGCGCAGACGGCGCCTTCGTCAGTGACGGAGGCTTTCGTGGACATTCTCGCCCGCGCATTTGAGGCGTTGCCCAGCGCCGCCTGAGCGCCGCGCCGCGGCGCCCGGGCTCGCGTATCATCTCGCCATCGCGTCGGCCGGGGGCCTCAGTTCTTGCGATTTTCGTAGGACGTGTCCAGTACGTCGTCTTCCGGGGTGATGATGCCGGGCTCGCCGGGTTCCGCAACGGCGCGTCCGCGCCGCGGCATGCCGGCGACCTCCTTGCTGTCGTCCGGCATCGGCAAGACTTCAGTGCCTTTGCGCGGGTCGACAGGGACGGTTTTTTCCGTATCGGCGGCCTTGGCCGCCTGCGGATCGGGGGCGGTTTTCAACATGATGTCTGCTCCGCTTGCGGGCGTCCCGGGATGGCGACGCGCCTGGTTGCCACTTCCATCTTAGGGCCGCGGGGCCCGTTGGGAGCAGGATTGCCTGTCACGTTTGCAAGGGGCTGTTGCAGAAGCCCGAACCTTATAATTTCGAGCGCCTCGCGGTTTGCCGCAAGCTGCCCGGTTTCCTACTTTTCCTACATCTACCTTGACTGAATCCGTCGAACGCTCCGTCCATGCTGAACTCGTTGCCGTGCTCGTCGCCGTTACCAACGGCGAACCAAGGGTGCTGACGACCGATGATGCGCGAGCCTTGCCGGCCGGACCCTTTGAGCTGTCGCACCGTTCGCTGCAGGCCGGCTTGCGGGCCTGGGTGGAGGAGCAGACGCATCATCCGCTGGGCTATGTAGAGCAGCTCTACACTTTTGCCGACGGTGACCGCTCCGATGAATCGGGCGCGCGCGTCATGTCGGTCAGCTACCTGGGGCTCACGCGCGAGGCGGGCGAGACCGGCGTGGCGCAAGTCGGCTGGCAGGACTGGTACCGCTATTTCCCCTGGGAAGACCGGCGCATGGGTACGCCCGCGCTGGTGGAAGAACTGATCGTGCCGCGCTTGGCCGCCTGGTGCGAAGACCACGCCGACACGGCCGTGCGGGCGCGCCGCCGCCAACGCGCCGCCATCACCTTCGGCCTGGACGGCTCGCCGTGGAACGAAGACATGGTGCTGCAGCGCTACGAACTCCTGTTCGAAGCGGGGCTGGTCCCCGAAGCGGCGCGCAGGGGCGGCGGGGGCGCCGTCGTGCCGGGTGAACCCATGCGTCACGATCATCGTCGCATCCTGGCCACGGGCATCGCCCGGTTGCGCGCCAAGATCAAGTACCGGCCTGTCGTGTTTGAATTGATGCCTGCGCAATTCACCTTGCTGCAGCTGCAACTGGCCGTGGAGGCGCTGGCGGGGCGCGGCCTGCACAAGCAGAATTTCCGCCGTCTCATCGAGCAGCAGGCGCTGGTGGAAGAAACCGGTGAAATGGCCACGGGCACGGCCGGCAGGCCGGCCAAGTTGTTCCGCTTCCGGCGGGACGTCTTGCTGGAGCGGGCCATTGCTGGCAGCAAATTGCCGCTGTCCAGGGCGATGTAACGCTTGACAAGGCTTATGCTCGTCTCTAGCATAAATGGTGCGCAATTCGTGCGCGCCTTTTTTTAATCAACAAATACTCAAAATGAGCATTAAAGCCATAGCGCCTGTGACCGTCGACCGACTGGCCGTTCCTCCTTTGCCGGACGTCATGCTGGAGCCGCTGGTGCGCGCGGCTTTGCTCGAAGACCTGGGACGGGCCGGGGACTTGACCACCGATGCCATCGTGCCCGCCGACGCCACGGCGCAGACTCGCCTGGTCGCGCGCCAGGAAGGCGTTCTGGCCGGATTGGACCTGGCGCGCCTGGCGTTTCGCGCCATGGATCCGGGCATGACGTTCGAGGTTGCTCGGCGCGACGGCAGCGATCTGCAGCCGGGCATGGAAATCGCCCGTATCAGCGGCAACGCCCGCGCCATGCTGACCGCCGAGCGCGTGGCGCTGAACTTCCTGTGCCACCTGAGCGGCGTGGCCAGCGCCACCGCTTCCATCGCCCGCGCCATTGCTGGCTATGGCGCCCGCGTTACTTGCACGCGCAAGACCATGCCCGGCCTGCGTGCCGTGCAGAAGTACGCGGTGCGCGTGGGCGGCGGCAGCAATCACCGGCATGGCCTGGACGACGCGGTGCTGATCAAGGACAACCACATCGCGCTGGCGGGCGGGGTTGCCACGGCGGTCCAGCGCGCCCGCGCCGGCGTCGGCCACATGGTCAAGATCGAACTGGAAGTGGACACGCTGGAGCAGCTGGAGACGGCACTGTCCCTGGGCGTGGATGTGGTGTTGCTGGACAACATGAGCCTGGACGATCTGCGCCGCGCCGTTGCGATGGCGCGTGGGCGCGCCATTACCGAAGCCTCCGGCCGGATTACCCCGGAGACCGCCGCCGCAGTGGCCGCGACTGGGGTGGACCAGATCGCGGTGGGCTGGATTACGCATAGCGCCAAAGTGCTCGATATCGGGCTGGACGCCTGAGCCCGTAGACCGGCTTCGGCCGGCATCGCCCCTGTTCCCGCGCACGCGTGCAGCGCGGGACGCTGCAAGACCGCATCATGAACCGCCTGCTTCGATCCGTTTTCTCGCTTCTGGTCCTGCCCTTGGCCGCCTGCGGCAATTCGCCTTCGGGCGAAGCGCCCAAGGACGCCGCGTATCCCTCCCACCCCATTACCATCGTGGTGACTTTTCCGCCGGGTGGCGGCACCGACCTGCTGGCGCGCCGCATCGGCGCCAGTCTGCAGGAACAGCTGGGCATGGCGGTGGTGGTGGAAAACCGTCCCGGCGCCAGCGGCAACATCGGTGCTCGTGCCGTGGCCGAAGCGCCCGCGGACGGCTACACGCTGCTGATGGTCAACAGTTCGTTCGCGATCAATCCGGGGGTGTACGGCAATTTGGGCTTCGCGCCCAAGAAGGACTTTGCGGCCGTCATCAACGTGGCCTTCGTGCCTTCGGTGTACGTGGTGCCGGCGGCCTCGCCCTTGCGCAATCTGGACGACGCGCTGGCTGCCGCCACGCCCCAGCAGCCTCTGCCGTTTGCATCTTGCGGCAACGGTACACCGCAACACCTGGCGGGCGAGATGTTGGCTCGCGCTACCGGAACGCCGCTGCAACACGTGCCCTACAAGGGCTGCGGCCCCGCGCTGACCGACGTAACCGCGGGTCAGGTGGGTATGGGGGTGGTCACGGCATCCAGCGCCGCGCCCTTGATTGCGGCGGGCAAGCTGCGTGCCCTGGCCGTGACGTCGCCCGCGCGTTCACCGTTGCTGCCTTCGGTGCCGACAGTGGCCGAGCAGGGCGTGCCCGGCTATGCGCTGGACCAATGGCACGGGCTGCTTGCGCCCGCTGGTACCCCGTCCGCGGTACTGGCAAAGCTGAACGCCGCAGTGGCCAGGATCGTTCAGCGCCCCGAAGTGCAGGCTGCGTTGCGCGAACAGGGCTTCACGCCGACCAGCAGCACGCCGCGGGAATTCCAGGCGATGATCGACGCCGATATCGACCGCTACACCGCCTTGACCGAAGCGATCGGACTGCGCGCCGATTGAGGCCGGGCGCAGGCCGTCCGGGGTTCAGGCCGCGGCGGCCCGAGCGTGCTGTTCCAGCTGTTCCTTCAAGCCCGGCTGGAGCTTGAGCTGGCGCGCCAGCTCATCCAGGTAAGCGCGTTCCATATAGCTTTCTTCATCCACCACCAGCAGGCTGGCCAGGTACATCTCGGCCGCCATTTCCGGCGTCTGCGCCGCTTGCGCGACCGTGCCGGGATCAAGCGGGCGCGACAACTCGGTTTCGAGCCAGCGGCGGTCCTGCGCGTCCGACGACAGCTTGGACAGCTCGGTTTCGAGCAAGGCGCGTTCTTCGGGGCCGATGTGGCCGTCGGCCTTGGCCGCGCCGATCATGGCGGTCAGCACCGCCGTGCTGTGCTGCTCGGCCTGGGGCGCGGGCAGCCGGTCCAGCGTCTGCGGCGGGGCAGTTGGCGCGCCGGCCTGGCTGCGCTGCCAGTCGCCATAGGCGCGATAGGCGAGGGCGCCCAGTGCCGCCATGCCGCCATACATGGCGACCTTGCCGCCGATCTTGCGTGCTTTTTTGCTGCCCAGCAGCAGGCCGAGGGCGCCTGCGCCCAGCGCGCCGCCGCCCAGCCCGGTCAGGAAGGACGAACCTTTGCCGCCCGCGGCGTTCTGCACGCGGCTGGTGGTATCCGACAGCAGCCCTTGCCCGGACTGCAGCAGTTGGTCGAGTAGTTGTCTGGCGCTCATGCGGCCCCCTTAAAGTGTGCTCAGGTATTGCGAACAGGAATATCCGACCGGTGGCGCTGGCATAAGTTCAGCTTTCCGTCAGTTGCTTTGACCGGTAACGCCCTTGACGCGCTTTGCAGGTGCTACAACGTGGTCTGGGGCGGCCGCGGCGGCCGTCCGTCGGGACCCGTTACCAGGAGATTGGATCCATGAGCATCCGCGTGCGCCAGAATGCGCCCAATACGCTGCAATTCACCGCGACGGCCGAAGGCCACGATTTGCCGCTGGATATGCCCCAGCCGCAGGGCGCCGGCCCCGACCCGCATGACTATTTCGATACAGCTCTGGGCGGCTGCAAAGCCATGACCCTGATGGTCTACGCGCAGCGCAAGGGCTTGCCGCTGGAGTCCGTGGGCGTGGAAGTGGTGCGCGATGCCAGCGAGGAGCGCAAGGGGATTTACCGGCTGACGGCCAAGCTGACGCTGCATGGCGAGCTGTCCGACGCGCAGATCGACGAACTGCTGGCGGTAGCCGAGAAATGCCCGGTGCATAAGCTGATGACGGCGGTGGACGTGCAGGTGTCCACGGTGGTGGTGCAGCCGGCCTGAACCGGCCGGCCGCGGCGGCCGGGGCCAGAGGCCCCGCCGCTTGTGGGCTTAGTCTTCCATGCCCGGGACGATCGTCGAGAAACCGGCGTCCACGTGGGTGATTTCGCCCGTCACGCCGGCGGCCAGGTCCGAGAGCATGAAGGCGGCGACGTTGCCGACGTCTTCGATGGTGACGTTACGGCGCAGCGGAGCCTGGGCTTCCACGAACTTCAGGATGGCCGAGAAGTCCTTGATGCCGCTGGCGGCCAAGGTTTTGATGGGGCCGGCGGAAATGCCGTTGGCGCGGATGCCGCGCGGGCCCAGGGCGGTGGCCAGATAGCGGACGCTGGCTTCCAGCGAGGCCTTGGCCAGGCCCATGGTGTTGTAGTTCGGGACCACGCGCTCGGCGCCCAGGTAGGTCAGGGTCAGCACGGAGCCATTGCGGCCTTCCATCAGCGGCAGCGCGGCCTTGGCCATGGCGGCGAAGCTGTAGGCAGAGATGTCGTGCGCGATGCGGAATCCTTCGCGCGACAGGCCATCCAGGAAGTTGCCGGCGATGGCTTCGCGCGGCGCAAAGCCAATCGAGTGCACCAGGCCGTCCAGGCCGTCCCAGTGTTTGCCGAGTTCGGTGAAGGCGCCTTCGATCTGGCTATCTTCGGCCACATCGCAGGGCAGCACGATCTTGCTGCCGAATTCGGCGGCGAATTCGCCTACGCGGTCCTTGAAGCGGTCGCCCACGTAGGTGAACGCCAGTTCGGCGCCTTGCTGGTGACAGGCGCGCGCGATGCCGTAGGCGATGGATCGGTTGGAAAGCACCCCGGTGACCAGGATGCGCTTGCCGGCGAGAAAGCCCATATTTCTATCCTTTGATTTTTCCCTCTGGAGACCGGCTATTTTAAGGAGTTTGCGCGATTTCGCGATATGAAAATCCCTTGGGGGCGGATCCGTCCGCTTCGGGTTTCAATACGTTTTTCCGGGCGGTGGAAACATGCGCACGAAGCTGGCGAGCAGCGGATCGCGCTGGTCGGCGCGCCAGACCAGTTCAAGATCGAAGCTCAGGTCTATGCCGCCGATTTCCTTGAACACGACGCCGGCCGGGCCGTGTTTCCTGAATGAGTCGGGGATGATGGCGCAACCCAGCCCAGCCGACACCAGGCCGAGTATGGTGGGAAGATCGGTTGCCGCTGCGCCCGGACGCGCGAGCGGAATGCCCGCATCCTTCAGGATGCGGACAAGAGCGTCGTAATGCGAAGGCGAGCCGGCGCGAGGGAACAGAATGAATTTCTGACCGGCAAGGTCTTCCAGCGAGCGGATCCTTCCCATGCCGCGCGCGGCTGCGGCGGGCATGGCCAGCACCATCCGATCTTCATAGATCTTCATGCCTTCCACTTCGCTATCCAGCGGAGAGCGCCAGGCGACGACGCCCGCGTCGAGCTCGTGGCGTTTGATCGCATCCAATTGCCAGGCGGACAGGCCGGATTCCACCAGCACGTCGGTGTGGGGCGATGCACGCGACAGAGCCGCGATTGCCTGGCCCAGGCCGGGCAGCCAGCTATAGCCCGGCATGACGCCGATCCTCAGTGAGCCAGCCTTGCCGTTGGCCGCCAGCGCGACCTGGGCCCGTAAGGATTCGCTGCCCGCCAGCATCAGCTTCGCTTGCGCAAGCAGCGCTTCGCCCGCCCGCGTCAGCGCCACGCCGCGCGGCAGCCGCACCAGCAGTTGCGCGCCGAATTCGTCTTCCAGCGCCATCATCTGGCGCGACAGGGCGGGCTGGGCGATATGCAGGGCCTTTGCCGCGCCCGCCACGCTGCCGGCCGAGCATACGGCTACGAAGTAACGCAACTGTCTCAATTCCATGCCATGCCTCTTCGGCATAGGTAATAAGCGACAAAAGTATTTGTTTCCATCCCTTCAAATACCTATATTTTCTCGTTGATCCCAATAACGTATACCTAAACGGTCTATGACGAAACCGACATTCCGCGAATCGCCGTTTTTGCGTGACCGGCGGGTTCCTCATGTGCCTGCGCGCAATCCGCACTGCGCGACGGCGTTCACTGACATTGATCTCGACGCGCCTGGACGCCAGGCGGGCTTCCTGCACATTCCTCAGTCGCCGCACGAGGATGCATGGGGCACCGTGCGCATTCCCATGGCGGTGCTGGCGAATGGCGACGGACCCACCGTCATCCTGGAAGGCGGCAACCACGGGGACGAGTACGAAGGACAGATCGTGCTGGGCGAATTCATCCGCGACTTGCCGCTGGAACGCGTCCGGGGCCGGCTGATCATCATGCCTTCGCTCAATGCGCCGGCGGCGGAGGCCGGCCGGCGCACCTCGCCGCTGGATGGCAAGAACCTGAACCGCTCATTTCCCGGCGATCACGCCGGCAGCATTACGGAACAGATTGCCGCGTACGTCAGCGACGAGCTGTTTCCGCGCGGCGACGCGTTCCTCAGCCTGCATTCGGGCGGATCGTCCCTGGACATCATTCCCAGCGCCCTGGTTCAGCCTTCGGCCGATGCGCAACAGACCCAGCGCAACACCGATGCGGTGCTGGCGTTCGGCGCGCCGTTCAACGTGCTGCTGGACACGTTGGGCGATACGCGCACCAGCGTCGCCACGGCCGTGGCCGCGGGGCTTACCTGTGTCAGTACCGAGATGGCGGGGCGCGGCACCGTGACGGACAGCGCGCTCGAGCTGTGCCGCGCCGGGGCCTTGCGCGTGCTGGCGCATTGGGGCGTGCTGGATCAGGCTTGCGCCCAGCCCCTGGACGGGCAGCCCGCGCCTTTGCACAAGGTTACGGGCGCCAAGTCCTACGTCATCGCTTCGGAGCGGGGCGTATTCGAGGCGTACCATCGACACGGCGTATCGGTGGAGGCGGGCCAGCCGGCGGGCCGCATCCACCAGATCTTCGATCCACAGCGCGCGCCGGTCGAATTGCTTTACGGTGCCAGCGGCGTCGTTTTCGCCAAACGGCATCCCGGCATCGTCGTGCCCGGCAATGTCTGCTGCGTGGTGGCCAGCCGGGCCTGACGTGCGGCCCAGATTCACTTTTCCCTGATACAGAACATGGCAATTCATATTGAAACTCCGGCGCTCGCTTCCCGTGCCTATTCCCTGCGCAGCGGCAAGGACGTGCGATTCAAGATGGAGGCGTTGCAGCCTAGCGGCTCGTTCAAGGCTCGCGGCATAGGCCATGCGTGCCAGATCTACAAGTCGCGCGGCGCCCGGCGCTTCATTTCCTCGTCCGGCGGCAATGCCGGCTATGCGGTGGCCTACGCCGGCCGCATGCTGGCCACGCCTGTGATTGTGGTGGTGCCGGCCACGACCTCGGAACGCGCCCAAAGCCTGATCCGCTCCGAGGGTGCCGAAGTCATTGTGCATGGCGCATCCTGGATGGAGGCCAATGCCAGGGCGCTGGAGCTCATGACCGCGGCAGATGCGTTCCTGCACCCCTTCGACGACCCCTTGCTCTGGGACGGGCATGCGACCATGATCGACGAGCTCGCCAGGCAAGGCGGGCGGCCGGACCTGGTCATCTGCTCGGTCGGCGGTGGCGGGCTGCTGTGCGGCGTGGTCGAAGGCCTGCGGCGCAATGGCTGGGCCGATGTGCCGGTGATCGCGGCCGAGACCGCCGGCGCGGATTCCTACGCCCAGGCCCTGCGGGCGGGAGCGCCTGTCCTGCTGTCCGAGATCACCTCCATTGCGACGTCCTTGGGCGCGCGCCAGGTTTGCGGCCGCGCGCTGGAGCTGGCGCAAGAGCACCCCATTGAGAGCGTGGTCGTATCGGACGCTGCTGCCGTGGCGGCCTGCGAGGACGTGCTGCTGGAGCATCGGATCCTGGTTGAACCGGCTTGCGGCGTGTCGGTGGCGGCGTTGGACAGCGACTCGGAATTCCTGCGCAACGCGCGTTCGGTCGCAGTCATCCTGTGCGGTGGCGTGGGCGTAACGGCTGCCCAGCTGGCGCAATGGCGCGCCCAGTTCGCGGCGCAGTCCCTTTAGCGGCACAGTCCCATTAGCGGCACGGTCCCATTAGCGGGCGGCCGGGCATAAAAAACGCGTCCCCGGGGACGCGTTTTTTCATGCAAGCCGCGATCAGCCTCGGGCGTTGGTGCCCGGCACGCGCAACTGCGAGCCCACTTTCAGGGCGCTGCCCTTGATGTTGTTGAGCGCGCGCAGCGCGTCCACCGAGGTGCCGTACTGCTTGGCCAGCGAGAACAGCGTGTCGCCCTGGCGCACCTTGTGGGTACGGACATTGGGGCGGGCGCTGGCGACGCGGGCGGCCGGCGCTTGGACGGCGCGGCCGCGCGGCGCGGCGGCCTTGTTGTCCGAGGGAGCAGCGTCCAGCGCGCCCACCGGCGTAGCCAGCGAGGCCAGTTGCACGCCGCCCGAGCCAGGCTCGCCCGGCACCAGCAGGGATTGGCCGGATGCGGACTTCTGGCGCGAGCCGATGTCGTTGGTCTGGCGCAGCGTGGCTTCGCTGATGCCGAAGCGCTTGGCAATCGAGGCGTAGGATTCGCCGCGGCGAGAGTGGTAGATCTTCCAGGCGCTGAGGTCGCCCTTGTAATTGGTCAGGTTGGCGTTGAAGACCTCGACGCGGTCGGCCGGCAGCAGAAGGGTGGGGCCGTGATCGCCACGGATGACGGGACGGTTGAACGAGGGATTCAGCGCCTTGAACTCGTCCAGCGGCATTTCGGCCAGCTTGGCGGCGATTTCCAGGTCGATGTCGCTGTTCTTCTGGACCGTTACGAAGTAGGGCGTGTTGCCCACCGGAGGCAGGGCCACCGCATAGCGCTGCGGATCGGCGATGATGTTCTTGATGGCCTGCAGCTTGGGCACGTAGTTGCGGGTTTCGTCGGGCATGTTCAGGGACAGGTAGTCCGTGCCCTGGCCGGCCGCTTCGTTCTTGGCCATGGCGCGCTGCACGGAGCCTTCGCCCCAGTTGTACGAGGCCAGCGCCAGGTACCAGTCGCCCTGCATTTCGAACAGCTTTTCCAGGTAATCCAGCGCCGCGTTGGTCGAGGCGATGGGGTCGCGGCGCTCGTCGCGCCACCAGTCCTGCTTCAGGTTGAAGTGCTGGCCGGTCGCCGGCACGAACTGCCACAGGCCCGAGGCCTGCGCGCGCGACAGCGCGGTGGGGTTGTAGGCGCTTTCGACGAAGGGCAGCAGCGCGAGCTCGGTCGGCAGGCCGCGGCGGTTGATCTCGTCGACGATGAAATACAGGTACTTGCCGGCGCGTTCGGCCATGCGCTGCACCGACTCGGGGTGGGACGCGTAATAGTCGGTCCACTGCTGCGAGAGGTCGGTGTTCAGGTTGGGGATGGCGAAACCGCGGCGGATGCGGTCCCAGGCGTCGGCGGGCGGGTTGGTCAGGTCCACCGTCCGGGACGTGTCGCGGGCGATGTATCGCCCTTGGGAATTGGTGGTGAGGTTCTTGCTATCGGGGGCTTTGGTTCCTGCGCAACCGGCGAGGACTGCCAGCATGAGCGGCAGAAGGAGTCGGGATAGATTCATCAGGCTGTCACTTGAAATCGTTCTTCCATTCACGAAGGGAGGCAAAAACCTCTACCGGCGTAGCGTGGCTGTGGCCGGCCCGGCGCTCAGCTGCGCGGACGACCTCAACTTCTTGCGTGCGCAAAAACGGATTGGCCGCGCGTTCCTGTCCGATTGTGGACGGAAGCGTGGGAAGACCTTCTGCTCGTAATTGCTGGGCCTGCTGGTGCCATTGTTGCAGGCTGCGGTTGGCCGGATCGACTGCCAAGGCCCAGCGCAAGTTCGCTAGAGTGTACTCGTGTGCGCAAAAAACCTGTGTATCTGGCGGTAAAACGGCAAATTTCCCTAAAGAATCATACATTTGCGCCGGAGTGCCTTCGAAAAGACGGCCGCAGCCCGCCGCAAACAGGGTGTCGCCACAGAACAAAACCGGCTCCTGGCCGGCCGCGCGGCCGAAATAGGCGATGTGGCCGGCGGTGTGTCCCGGCACGTCCAGCACGGCAAGATCCAGGTCCAGTTCGGGAATGGCCACGCGGTCGCCTTCCGCCAGGCGCACGTCGCAGCGCGGCAGCTGTTCGCGCGCGGGGCCGTATACGGTAATGCCCTCGATGCGGGACAATTCCGGTACACCGCCCACATGGTCGCCGTGATGGTGCGTGAGTAGAATGGCGCGCAGTCTCAGGCCAAGTTGGTCGAGCAATTGCAGCACGGGGCCGGCGTCGCCTGGATCCACCACGGCGGCGTCGCCGCCACGGACGATGGCCCAGATGTAGTTGTCGTTGAAGGCGGGTAGAGGCAAGACCGCGGCGTTGCGATCGCGGCCGCCTGTGGGGGCGGTCAAGGCTTGCATGGGATTCGAAGGAATAGAACGTGGCAGAAGATACTCCGCCGATTGTAGAACTGGCCGAATGGTTCCAGACGCCGCCGGGACAATACGTCCTGGCCTGGGAGCGGGCGCAGTTCGACGCGGCTGTCGCGGACGTGTTTGGATATTACGCCTGGCAGGTCGGCCTGGCGGACATGAATCTGCTGCGTGCCAACCGCATGCCCTTCAAGGGCTACGTGGGCACCGAGACCCCGTCCGCCGAGAGCGCGGCCGGCTGGCAGTCGCGAGTGGTGCTGGCTGAACCCGAGGCCCTGCCGTTCGAATCGCAGAGCGTGGACCTGCTCATCCTGCCGCATGCCTTCGAGTGCGCGGACGATCCTCACAACGTGCTGCGCGAGGTCGAACGCGTGCTGGTTCCGGAAGGTCGGGTCGTGATCTCGGGCTTCAACCCCTGGAGCATGTGGGGCGCGCGCACGCGCATGCCCGGCATGGAGCCCTGGCTGCCGCAGCCGCCCGCGTCCCAGGTGTCTTTGCCGCGCTTGAAGGACTGGTTCAAGCTGCTGTCGCTGGAAGTCGAGGCCAGTCATTTCGGCTGCTACGCGCCAGCCTGCCGCAGTGAAAAGTGGCTGCAGCGCTGGTCCTTCCTGGAATCGGCGGGCGCTCGCTGGTGGAGCGTGGGCGGAGCGGTCTATCTGGTGTCGGCCGTCAAGCGGGTGGCCGGCATGCGTATCATCGGCCCGGCCTGGAAGAAAGCCAAGCCCAAGCGCGCCCGCGCCGCGTCGGTTGTGGTCAACCGCCAGGCGGATGACCGCCGCTGAAGGGCAGAGCCCCGCGCCGCGGGGCAAATTTTTAGCAAGGATTACCAAGCAGCACCATGCAGGACGACAAACCGAACGAGCAGAAAGTGGAAATGTGGACCGATGGCGCCTGCAAGGGCAATCCCGGTCCGGGCGGCTGGGGCGTGCTCATGCGCGCCGGCAGCCACGAAAAGACGTTGCATGGCGGCGAACTCCAGACCACCAACAACCGGATGGAATTGCTGGCGGTCATCCAGGGCCTGCGCGCGTTGAAGCGCCCCTGCGCGGTCATCATCCACACGGACTCCCAGTACGTGATGAAGGGCATGACCGAATGGCTGGCCAACTGGAAACGGCGCGGCTGGATGACGGCCGATAAAAAGCCGGTCAAGAACGCCGAACTCTGGCAGTTACTGGACGAGCAGGTGCAGCGCCACACCGTGTCCTGGCGTTGGGTCCGCGGGCACGCCGGCGATCCTGGCAATGAACGGGCCGACCAACTGGCCAATCTGGGCGTGGAATCGGCCCGGCGCGGCTAGGGGCATCGGGATATACCCTCAAATCCGCCTTGAAGGGCGGATTTAGTTCTTTCATCCGGCTTCAGGATTGTTCCAGTATGTAAATCCGGGTGCTAAAGTGCCAACCCTCATTCCAGTTACTGCGGCGCAGTCCGCGTGGGGGCATGCCTGGCCCGCGCCGCAATACCGCCACATTCGCGCATGAAAAAAGCAGTACTGCTCGCCGCCGTAGCGGCAGGGGTGGCCGCGGGGGCCGCGCTCGGCGTTTATGTGCCGCGCTGGCTCGCCTTCGGAACCGTCAGTCCACAGCCCGGCGCCGTTCAAGCGCCCCTGGTCACGCGCGCCGCGCCTGTGCGGGTAGAAGTTGCCGTCGTCCAGGAAATTCCTTTCGCACGCGGTATTTCGGCCGTGGGCAGCCTGCGTTCGGATGAGTCCGTGGTGCTGCGGCCCGAGGTCGCCGGCCGCATCCAGTCCATCGATTTCAAGGAAGGCCAGCCGGTCAAGCGCGGCGACGTGCTGATCCGCCTGGACGATTCCGTGCCGCGCGCCGAGCTGGCCCAGGCGCGCGCCAACCTGACCTTGGCGCAGAGCCACTACCGGCGCTCGGTGGAGCTGCAAGGAAAGGGTTTCGTGAGCCAGCAGGCCCGTGACGAGGCCGCCAGCACGCTGAAGGTGCAGGAAGCCGCCGTGGCGCTGGCGCAGGCGCGGCTGGACAAGATGACGATTTCGGCGCCGTTTGGTGGCATCGCGGGTTTGCGCAGCGTGTCGGTGGGCGACTACGTCAACCAGGGCCAGGACCTGGCCCCATTGGAGGCGATCGATCCGCTCAAGGTGGACTTCCGCGTTCCCGAGATGTATCTGAGCAAGGTGGGCGTAGGCCAGCAGCTGACGCTGCGCATGGACGCGCTGCCCGGCCAGGAGCGCCAGGGCATGGTCTATGCGGTCAGCCCGCTGGTCGACGCCGGGGGCCGTTCCATCCTGCTGCGCGCCACGGTCGCCAACAAGGATGCGGTGCTGCGCCCCGGCATGTTTGCCCGCGTGCAGCTGCAGTTCAGCCAGGACAAGGCGCTGGTCGCGCCGGAAGCCGCGTTGTCGCCCTCGGGCGCGACGCAGTATGTCTACCGGATCAAAAACGGCACGGCCGAGCGGCGCGAGGTCACCATCGGCGAGCGCCGCGAGGGTCGCGTCGA
This sequence comes from Achromobacter sp. D10, assembly GCF_035282245.1. Lineage (NCBI taxonomy): Bacteria > Pseudomonadati > Pseudomonadota > Betaproteobacteria > Burkholderiales > Alcaligenaceae > Achromobacter > Achromobacter sp. D10. The sequence goes on along the minus strand of NZ_JAYJLE010000014.1, from coordinate 63,611 downwards.
GATCCTGACCGGAGTGGCGGCAGGCGACCAACTGGTGGTGTCCGGCTTGCAGCGGGTAACGGACGGCGCCGCGGTGACCGTTCTGGCCAGCGGCACGTGACGCCGGCCCTTTTCCCTATGTGGCGGTAACGCAATGCGTATCTCGGAAACCTGCATCAAGCGGCCGGTGTTCGCATCGGTTCTGTCGCTGATCATCGTGCTGATCGGCCTGATTTCGTACTCGCGCCTGACGGTGCGCGAGTACCCCAAGATCGATGAGCCCATCGTTTCGGTGGATACCACCTACAAGGGCGCTTCGCCCGAGGTGATCGAATCGCAGGTGACCAAGCCGCTGGAAGACCAGCTGGCCGGCATCGAGGGCGTGGACGTGATGACCTCGCGCAGCCGCTCGGAACGCAGCCTGATCAACATCAAGTTCAACCTGTCGCGCGATCCGGATGCCGCGGCCGCGGAAGTCCGCGACAAGGTCTCGCGCGCCCGCCGTTTCCTGCCCGACGAGATCGACGAGCCCATCATCGGCAAGGTCGAGGCCGACTCGCAGCCCATTATCTACATTGCGGTGGAGTCCGGTTCGTATTCCGCGATCCAGACCTCGGACTACATCAACCGCTACATCAAGACCCGCTTGTCGGTGCTGCCCGGCGCGGCGGAAGTGCGTGTCTTTGGCGAACGTCTGCCATCCATGCGCATCTACGTGGACCGCGACAAGCTCGCGGCCTACGGCCTGACCGTGCAGGATGTGGAAGCGGCGCTGCGCAGCCAGAACGTGGAGATCCCGGCCGGCCGCATCGAATCGCGCGCCCGCGAGTTCTCGGTGGTGTCTTCCACGGACCTGCAGACGCCGGCGCAATTCGAGAACGTGATCGTCGCCAACGTCAAAGGCTACCCGGTGCGCATGCGCGACGTGGCCAACGTCGAGATCGCCGCCGCCAGCGACCGCGTGCTGTCGCGATTCAATGGCAAACCCGCCATCAACATCGGCGTGACGCGCCAATCCACCGCCAACCCGCTGGAACTGTCCAAGGCGGCGCGTGAGGAAGTGGCGCGCCTGAACGAGAACCTGCCGGCCGGCATGAAGCTGAACATCGCATACGACTCGTCGGTGTTCATCGAGCGTTCCATCGATTCCGTGTTCCACACCATCGGCGAGGCCATCGTCCTGGTGGTGCTGGTGATTTTCTTCTTTTTGCGCAACCTGCGCGCCAGCATCATTCCCATTGTCACCATTCCGGTGTCGCTGGTGGGCGCCTGTGCGCTGATGTATTTGTTCGGCTTTTCCATCAACACGCTGACGCTGCTGGCCATGGTGCTGGCCATCGGCCTGGTGGTGGACGATGCAATCGTGGTGCTGGAGAACATCTTCCGCCACATTGAAGAGGGCATGCCGCGCAAGGAGGCCGCCCTGCGCGGTTCGCGCGAGATCGGCTTTGCGGTGGTCGCAATGACCATGACCCTGGTCACCGTGTACGCCCCGCTGGCTTTCGCAACGGGCCGCACCGGACGGCTCTTCATCGAGTTTGCGCTGGCGCTGGCCGGCGCCGTGCTGGTGTCCGGCTTTGTGGCGCTGACGCTCACACCCATGATGTGCTCGGTACTGCTGCGCCACCAGAGCAGCCACAGCCGCTGGTACAACCTGATCGAAGGCTGGCTCAACGGCATGAGCAACGGTTACCGGCGCGCGCTGGGGCTGGCCCTGCGCTACCGCTGGGTGGTGGTGGCCATCGGACTGGCGGTGGCGGCCGCGAGCGGCGTGCTGTTCAAAGTGGTCAAGAGCGAGCTGGCCCCCATCGAGGACCGCGGCGTCGTGTTCGGCATCGTCAGTTCGCCCGAAGGCGCCACGCTGAACTACACGCTGGAAAGCATGCTGGGCATTGAAAAGTTCTACGCCGACATCGCGGAAGCCAGCGGCAGCCAGGTGACAGTGGGCTTTCCGACCGTGACGGACGGCACCGCCATCCTGCGTCTGAAGCCTTGGGAAGAACGCAGCCGCAAACAGCAGGCCATCACCCAGCAGCTGCAGCCGCAGTTCGCCTCGCTGCCGGGGGTGCGGGCATTTCCGACCAACCCGCCGTCGCTGGGCCAGTCGGCACGTTCCAAACCGGTCGAATTCATCATCATGAGCCAGGCCTCGTATGCGGAGCTGTCGCGCCTGACCGAGGTTTTCCTCGCCGAGCTGCGCAAGTATCCCGGCCTGATCAACCTGGACACGGACCTGCGCCTGAACACCCCGGAATTGCGGGTGCGCGTGGACCGCGACAAGATGGCCGACGTGGGCGCCAACGTGGATACCGTGGGCCGCACGCTGGAATCCATGTTGGGTGGCCGCCAGGTCACCCGCTACAAGGACGAAGGCGAGCAGTACGACGTGATCGTGCAGGTGACGCCCCGCGACCGCGCCAATCCCACCGACATCTCCGGCATCTACGTGCGGGCGCGCGACGGCAGCATGGTCCAGCTGGACAACCTGCTGGGTGTGCACGAGGGCGTGTCGCCGCAGTCGCTGAACCACTTCAATCGCCTGCGCGCGGTGAAGATCGATGGCGCGGTGGCCCCGGGCTATGCCTTGGGCGAAGTGCTGGCGCACATGCACCAGGTGGCTCGCGATGTACTGCCCAACACCATCATCACCGATCTGGACGGCCAGTCGCGCGAGTTCCGCGATTCCTCGGGCAGCATCTACCTGGTGTTCGCCATGGCGCTGGCCTTTATCTACCTGGTGCTGGCCGCGCAGTTCGAAAGCTGGCGCAACCCGTTCATCATCATGCTGTCGGTGCCGTTGTCCATGACGGGCGCGTTGCTGGCTTTGTGGCTGACCGGCGGCACCTTGTCGATCTACAGCCAGATCGGCCTGATCACGCTGGTTGGGCTGATCACCAAGCACGGCATCCTGATCGTCGAATTCACCAATCAGCTGCGCGATGAGGGCAAGGAGTTGTTCGAGGCGGTGGTCGAGGCCAGCGTGCTGCGCCTGCGTCCCATCCTGATGACCACCGGCGCCATGGTGCTGGGCACCGTGCCGCTGGCGCTGTCCACGGGCGCGGGTGCGGAATCGCGCCAGCAAATCGGCTGGGTCCTGGTGGGCGGGCTGATGCTGGGTACACTACTGACCTTGTTCGTCGTGCCGGTGGCCTACACCTTGATCGCCACCGCACGCAAGAAACCCGGCCAGGCCGGCAGCGCAGCGCATCATCCGGACCCCGATCCGGCGCCGCGCACGCAGCCCGCCTCGCCAGCCCAAGCGTCGGAATAAGTTATGCGCCAGATCATCTTTGACACTGAAACCACCGGACTGGACCCTGCCCAGGGGCATCGCATCGTCGAGATCGGCTGCGTGGAAATGGTCAACCGGATGACCACCGGCAACAACCTGCACATCTATCTGAACCCGGACCGCGACAGCGATCCCGAGGCCTTGGCGGTGCACGGCCTGACCACGGAGTTCCTGTCCGACAAGCCCCGCTTTGCCGACATCGCGGACGAGTTCGTGAAATTCATCCAGGGCGCCGAACTGATCGCGCACAACGCGGCGTTCGACGTCAAGTTCTTCAACGCCGAACTCGCCAAGACCGGGCGAGGCCCGGTCACCGACTACTGCGAGACGGTCACCGATTCGCTGCTGCACGCGCGTTCGCTGTTCCCGGGCAAGCGCAACTCGCTGGATGCGCTGTGCGACCGGTTCGGCATTTCCAATGCCCATCGGACGCTGCACGGCGCATTGCTGGACTCGCAGCTGCTGGCGGAAGTCTGGTTGGCCATGACCCGCGGCCAGGACGCGCTGCTGATCGACGTGGACGACGGCAATAGTGGCGGCGGCAGCGGTCTTGAACTGACTCGCTTCGATGCGTCGGGCCTGCCCGTGATCAAGGCCAGCGAGGCCGAGCTGGCCGAGCACGAAAACTATCTCGCTGCCCTGGATAAGTCCGTGGGCGGGGAGTGCACCTGGCGCAAAATCGAAGCACCGGTGGCGGCCGCTTGAAGTTTTTTCCTGGCGACTTGCACACGTTCAAAAAAACGTGCTAATATTTCGCCTCTTTCGGGGTGGTTAGCTCAGTGGTAGAGCACTGCCTTCACACGGCAGGGGTCACTGGTTCGAACCCAGTACTACCCACCAAAGACCCTTGGAAGATAACGTAAGCTCCGGTTGTTCCAGACTTATCGTTGTCGGCGTCCCAAGGTTAAAAGCTGTTCAAGCAGACGCTAAGCAAAAGCAGACCAAAGCAAAGAAAGCCAGCCGCGAGGTTGGCTTTTTTGTTTTTTGCGTTGTTTTTTTGCGCGCGGGGAGGGTTCTTCGCCCCGCATTCCAATCAGGGCGCTTTGTCCATGGCGCGCAGACCATTGCGCTGAACCGTCCCTTTCATTACCCTTCCTTTGATTTGACGCAAGCGGACTCTCATCGATTGAGCCGCGTCGCATGCAAGCCTGACTATCATTGATAACAAAGGCTTTGGCCCGTGGGGCCAGGCGTAGGCGAACAGGAGAAGGTCATGTCCGAGCACACCACCACCATGTTGATCATCATCGGCGCCGGCGTGGCGCTCATGCTGATCGGCTTCGGGCTGCGCGACCGTAATCTCGGCATGGGGCTGATGGGCATTGGCCTCATCACGGCCCTGGGCACGATCATCTACAAGGCCTACATCACTTTCTATTGACGACCAGTCCCGGGTGGTCGGGATTCAGCCTGTTTGCGCCTTGCGCGCCGCGCGCGCAAGCAGGCTGTCCAACTGGTTGGCGAACGCCTTGCGGTCGGCCTGGCTGAATGACGCCGGGCCGCCGGTATCGACGCCGCTTGCCCGCAGTTCTTCCATCATGTCCCGCAGCGCCAGCCGTTCCCGTATGGTTTCCGGCGAATAGCGCTCGCCACGGGGGTTCAGGGCCATCGCGCCTTTTTCCAGCACTTGCGCAGCCAGCGGGATGTCGCCGGTGATCACCAGGTCGCCCTGGGCCGCTCGTTCGGCGATATGGGCGTCGGCGACGTCGAAGCCGCGCGGCACCTGGACCGCGCGGATCAGCGGAGAGGGCGGGGTGTAGAGCATCTGGTTTGCGACCAGCGTCAGCGGCACCTGCCAGCGCTGGGCGGCGCGAAACAGGATGTCCTTGATGACTGCGGGGCAGGCGTCCGCATCGACCCAGATGTGCATTGCGCTTACTTGTCCAGCGCGTTCTGCAGCACTTCGGCCACGATGTCGTTGGTGGACACGCCGCGCTCTGCGGCCAGGGCGCGCAGCTTGTCGGCATGAGCCTGGCTCAGTTTGAGCGGGAACGGCACCAGGCCGGCGGCCTGGTCCAGCTTGCGCTGTTCGCGGCGGTCGAGCACTTGCGAGGCGGTGCCGAAGCGGTCCGGCGTGGCGGCTTGCTTGAGCTGGCCGGCCAGCTTCAGGGCCTGGTTTTTCTGCAGATCGAATTTATTCATGGAAATTCCTGGTAGGGAGCGCAATCATAAGCGCAACCGGCTTCAGTGGGGTTTGCCCTGCTCGAGCTTGGCCAGCCCTTCCTGGGCGCCGTCATGCAGCGGCACGGTCAGGCCGAGCCTGGCAGTGGCCAGGCCGACCTGGGCGCCCTGGGCCGATCCCGCCGCCAGCAGGTCCTGTCCCGTCACATAGACCGCGCGCACGATCACCAGGGCTTCGTCCCGGGTAAGGTCGGCGGTGGTGAGCAACAGCGCCGCCATGCCTACCGTGGGTATCGATTCGCGCTGATTGGGATAGGTGCCGGCCGCGATGTCCAGCGGCATCAGCGCGTCGTCGGCCGCCGTCAACGTCTTGATGGCGGCGGGGTCCAGAGGCAGCAGTTTCAGGCGGGCCTGGGTCAGGGCATCGCGCAAGGGCGTGGCGGGCACGCCGATCACCTGGGCGGCAGCGTCGACCGTGCCGGAATTCAGTGCCGGCAGGGACTCCGTGAACGGCGTGTCGACAACCGTGTAGTCGCGGCCGGCCTGCAGGCCGTGGGCAGCCAGCACGTTTTCCAGCGTGGCGCGCACTGCCGAGCCCTTCGGTCCGAGGGCGATGGTCTTGCCTTTGAGGTCGCGCACCCCGCGCAAGGCGGCGTCGTCGCGCACCACGATGTGGACGAGCTCCGGATACAGGCTGCCCAGCGCGCGCAGGCCGGTGAATGGGCCTTGCTCCGCAAATGGTCCCTTGCCGTCGTAGGCAAGCCGCGCCGTGTCGGCCTGCGCCAGCCCGACCACGGCGTCGCCGCTGCGCAGCAGCGCGATGTTTTCGACGCCGCCGCCGGTGATCAGCGGCGAGACCCGGATCTGCTGCTTGCGCGCCACGTCGCTCAGGGCCCGCGCGAACGCCACGTACTCACCGCGGTCCGGGCCGCCCGCCAGGGGGTAGCCCTGTTGCAGGCGGGCCAGCCGGCCGTTGATGCGCGCCACCGAACGTTCCAGTTCCTGCTGCACCACGTGTTGCGCGGTGCTGGAGGCGCTGTAGGAAACGGAATGGGTGATTTGGTCCAACGTGTCCAGCAGTTGGCGCGTGACGGGCGGCGGCGCGCCGGTGTCCAGGTTAGGCGCCGCCGCCGCTTTGAATCCGGCCGGCGTCACCAGCTTCCAGCTGTCGCCGTCCTTGCGATAGATGGCGCTGGCGTGTGCCACGATGCGATCGCCGGCCTGGTTGCCTCCGGATTTCACCCCGCTGATGCTGCGCGGGCCGGCGCCCAGCAGCGTTACCAGCGCGGCGGCGCCGGGCTGGTCCCAGGCGCCCAGGGTGATGTCGCGTCCAAGATCCAGTTCGACGTCGTAATAGACGACGCGGCGGGTTTCACCCGCCGGGGCGCTGCTATCCGATGCCGACCCCATGCGCGTGAGTTCCGCGATCCGGAAGAGGCCCGCGCCGTAGGCGGTGGTCAGGCTGTGTTCGACATCGGCCCGCAGGGCGTCGGTATCCGGCGCCCGGCCGCAGGCCGCCAGCACCAGGCAAAGACTCAGAATGACGAGGCGTTTGAACATGGTCACATACCCCCCACGAACGGCAAGGAGATCAGCGACGTCAGCACGATCACATTCAGGATGTCGACCAGGAAGGCGCCGGTGACCGGCACGACGATGAACGCTTCCGGCGCGGGGCCGTGGCGCCGCGTCAACGCCTGCATGTTGGCGATGGCGGTGGCCGTTGCGCCCAGCGCAAAGCCGCAGAACGCGGCCGACATGATGGCCGCCTCGTAGTCGCGCTTGAGCATGCGGAACACCACCCAGGCGGCGTACACCGCGCACACCAGAGTTTGCACCGCCAGCATCAGCGCCAGCGGGCCGGCCAGTCGCGCCACGCTGGACAGGTCCAGCGTCATCATCGTCATGCCCAGGAACAGAGACAGCGATATGGTGCCGATGATTTCGGTGGCACGGTCGTCCAGCTTCAGGCCCAGCCGTTCGCCGCCATTGCGGATGAGCACGCCGGTGGCCAGGCACCACAGAAAGTTGGGCAGGCTGACCGGGGCGTCCTCGACCAGCGCGGCCAGGTACCCCCCGACGACCAGGCAGACCAGCGCCGCGGTCAGGGACACAATGTAGGAGCCCGCGGTGGAGGCCGGGGCGTGTTCCATGAGGTCGGGGGCTTCGTGGCCGTCGCCGGGAACATGGTCCAGGCTGCCGGCCAATTTGTGCCGCCGCATGATCCATTCGGCCACCGGTCCGCCCACGACGCCGCCCAGCACCAGCCCCAGGGTGGCGGAGGTCATCGCCAGCGCCATGACGTCCTGGATGTTGTTGAAGTCGGCAAAACGCGTGGCATAGGCGGCGCCCGTGCCGTGTCCGCCCACCAGCGTGATGGTGCCGCCCAGAAGACCCATCAGCGGATGCATGTCCAGCAGCCAGGCCATGCCCAGCCCCACCGCGTTCTGCAGCACCAGGAACGGGATCAGGGCCAGCAGGAAGGCGATCAGCCGCGGGCCGCCCTTGGCCAGCAGCTTCAGGTTGGCGGTCAGGCCGATGCTGCCGAAGAACAGCAGCAGCAAGGTCGGCTTGATACTGGTTTCCAGCGAGACGGAAACGCCGCCCCAGGTCGACAGCAGGTACGCCAGCACGGCGAACAGCAGGCCGCCCACGATGGGGTCGGGAATGCTGTAGCGCGCCAGGACGCCGATGCGTGTGGTGAGCACACGTCCGATGACCAGGACGAGGCAGCATGCCAGCAGCGATTGAACGGGCGTAAGCGAGATCATAGATACCTTTGCACCCTGTCAGGGCACGGTGAATTTTCTGGCTATTGGAACCCTGCCGCCTCACACGGACTGAGGCTTATGTTACGTCCGCCGCGAGGGCGGTGTACATGGGGGCAGGGGGGCGGCGCGCGGCGCGGAGCCGGGCGGGCAGGGGGCGGCCCGCAGGCGGCCGGAACGGTTAGAGCGGAAATGCGCGCGACATGTATTGCGCGCGCGGGCCGTAGCCGGCGAGTTTCTCGGCCAGATCGGCGCTGTCTGCGCTGACGGGCCGATAGCCGTGGCGCTGCCAATAGCCCACGGCGGACTCCAGGGACACCAGGCTCGCCCGCCGCAGGCCACCTTCGTGCGCGCAGGCCGCGGCGGCGCGCAACAGTGCCTGGCCGACGCCCAGTCCTTGCGCCGACGGCGCCACGGCGCAGTCGTGCAGAAACCAGTGATCGGCGTCGGCCGGCAGCATGGCCAGCGCGACGTCCAGCGCGGGCGGCAGCCCGGAATCCCAAGGATAGGAAATCAAGTAGCCCAGCAAGCCGTCCTGGCTGGCGGAAGCCTGTGCCTGCGCGACCCAGCAATGGGCGGGGGCGAGCGCAAGGCGATTCTGGAAGAAGCCCGCGCTTTCCAGCAGGAAACCGGGATAGGCCAGGGTCTGTAGGGCCAGGATGGCGTCGATGTCGCTGGCCTGCATGGGCCGGACTTGATATTGCATGACAACCTGCGAAAACAAGAACTCGGGCGCATTTTACCGATGCCCGAGCGGATCCTCGCTTTACAGGGCTTCACAAATTGGGGACACAGGTTCACGCGACTTTATTGTTTTCAGGGATCGGCTCCCTAGAATTCGCCCTGGACTACCGGCTTTTCAGGACGCGGCGCATTTTATGAAAATTCAACGACCCCTTGCGCATACTGCTCGCCATAGTCCTGCATTCCGAGCTTAAAGTCATGCACATCCAGTTCCGGTCCGAACCCGTCTCCCCGCAAGTATTGACCAAGTCGTTTCCTCTGGAAGCGGTATGGCCGGCGGCCGAGGCTCCCGTTCCGTATGACACCTGCGTGACCTGCGTCATTCCCTGCCTGAATGAATGCGAGAACCTGCGAGTGTTGCTGCCGCTGCTGCGCAACCGCCTGGAAACGCTGTGCACGAGCTGGGAGATCATCGTGGCCGATGACGGCAGCACGGACGGCACGGAAGCGCTGATGGCCGAATGGACGGAACATGACGGCTTTCGCTATGTGCAACTGTCGCGCAACTTTGGCAAGGAAGCGGCGATCAGCGCCGGTCTTGAAGCGGCCAGTGGCAACGCGGTGATCTGCCTGGACGCGGACCTGCAGCATCCGCCCGCGCTGATCGAACAGATGCTTGCCCGTTGGGCGGCCGGAGCGGAAATGGTTTACGCCGTGCGCGAGACCCGGGCCGACGAATCCTGGGCCAAGCGCGCCGGCGCGCGCTGGTTCTACAAACTGTTGAGCGGCGCGCGGGGCGTGGACGTGCCGGCGCACGCCGGCGATTTCCGGCTGATGGACCGCAGCGTGGTGGATGCATTGATCGCGTTGCCCGAACGCACCCGTTTCATGAAGGGCCTGTACGCCTGGGTCGGCTTCAAGGGCGAGGCGCTGACCTATACGCCCGACGAACGCATGCACGGCGATAGCCGTTTCGGCAGCATGCGGCTGGTCCGGCTGGCGTTGGACGGATTGACCGCCTTCACCACCTGGCCGCTGCGCCTGGTCAGCCTGGTCGGCGTGGCGTTCGCCGTGCTGGCGCTGTCCTATGCTGTCTACCTGGTTGGCGAGTACCTGTTCTTTGGCAACGAGGTCTCCGGTTGGACGACCATCGTGACAGCGGTGCTGTTCTTTGCCGGGGTGAACCTGATTTCGCTGGGCGTGGTGGGTGAATACGTGTCCCGGATCTTCGATGAAGTGAAGGGGCGTCCGTTGTTCGTCGTGCGCCGGCGCCAAGGCCGGGCTTCGCGGCCAGGTCAAGGCCTGGGCTGACATGTTTGCCACGACTTTCGGGCGGCGCTCCGATTGGACCCCGCCGGCGGGACGCTTCCTGCTCGCGATAGGTGCGTGGCTCACGTTTCTGGCGTGGATCAGGCCGCTGACGCTGCCCGATGAAGGCCGCTACGCGGGCGTAGCCTGGGACATGCTGCGCAGTGGTTCGCATGCTGTGCCCCTGCTGGACGGCATGCCGTATTTCCACAAGCCGCCGCTTTTTTACTGGCTGACGGAGCTGTCTTTCTCGATTTTCGGCGTGCATCCCTGGGCGGCGAGAGCGCCTTCCTGGCTGGCCGCGTGGGCCGCTGCCGCGGCGTTGTACTGCTTTCTGCGGCGTCATCGTGATGCCGCGACCGCCGCGCTGACGGCGCTGATCCTGGCCACCACGCCATTTTTCTATGGCGGCGCGCAGTTCGCGAACCTGGATATGCTGGTGGCCGGCCTGATCACGTTATGTGTGCTGGCCGCCGCGGATGCGGCGTTGCGCTTCGAGCGTGGCGAGGCCTGGCGCGGCATGTCTTTGGCCGCCGGCGCGCTGGCGGCGCTTGCGGTACTGGCCAAGGGCCTGATCGGACTGGTGCTGCCGGGCGCCATCCTGCTGATCTGGCTGGTGTGGGAGGGGCGCTGGCGCAGTCTGGGCGCGTTGCTCTGGCCCCCCGCGGTGCTGGTGTTCTTCGCCGTGGCGACGCCATGGTTCATCTTGATGCAGCAGCGCTATCCCGGCTTTTACGACTACTTCTTCGTCTATCAACATCTGCAGCGTTTCGCGGCCAGCGGCTTCAACAACGCGCAGCCGTTCTGGTTCTACTTGCCGGTCCTTGCCGGGCTCAGCCTGCCATGGTCGCTTTGGGGCGGGGGAATTCTGCGCAAGGCATTCTGGGAAGGTCCGCAGCGTAGCCTGCGGCGCCTGGCATTGGTGTGGTTTGCGGTTGTGCTCGTATTTTTTTCGCTGCCGGATTCGAAGCTTGTGGGCTATGTATTGCCGGCGCTGGCGCCCTTGGCTCTATTGCTGGCCGAAGTGATCCAGGGCGCCCGGCGCGCCGATGCGGACTCGGCCACTCGCCTGGTGCGCCTGAGCGTGGCCGTGGGGGCTGGGATCTGCGTCATCGCCGTGGGCGTCGCCGCACACAATGCGCGCGGCAGCGCGGGGCCCTTGGCCAAGGTGGTGCGGGAGCAGGCGCGGCCGGACGACACTTTCGTGTCGCTGCACACCTATCCCTTCGATCTGGCGTTGTATGCAAGGGCTGTGCGGCCTGCGTGGGTGGTGGACGATTGGCACAACCCGGAGGTGCCAGTGCGGGACAACTGGCGCAAGGAGCTGTACGACGCGGCCCAATTCGATCCGGCGACGGGCGGACAGGTGCTGCTGAATCCCGCGGAGTTCAACGCGCGCCTTTGCACCGCCGAGGAAGGGGCGCGCTATTGGGTATGGGGCACCGCGGCGGATAACCCGGTCTATTTGCCGTTGCAGGGCCTGGCGCCGGTGGCCAGCAGCGTGAAGTACGTAATGTGGCGCGTCGACGTGGATGCGGCCCTCAGGCAGCGGGTTTGTGGCGGAACGCCCAAAACCGGCTGACGATGAAAGTCGCGACGGCGAGCCCGAGCAGGATCAGCGCGAGCAGGATGTCGTAGCGGATGGCAGTGTTGTGCAGCAGCCAGGCGTACGCGGCCTCGTTGATGAGGAAGCCCGCCGCTGACACAAAGAAGAAACGGCGCGCTGCTACCGTCCAGGGAGTTTTGGAATGTCGGAACGTAAGCCGGTAATGGCCGGTGAAGGAAACCGCGAATGCGATCAGCCAGCCGACCAGGTTGGCGGCCAGGGGCGGCATGCGCAAGAGTTCGACGCACCCCACGGCGACAGCCCAATGGGTGGCTGCGGCGGCGCATCCGACAGCAATGAAGGTGCTTACTTGTTGCAGCAGAGCGCGCATGAAAGCAGTGGGGAAAGGGAAGTCAAAGGTATAGCGATGAGCAAACGTATCGTGGTCTGCGGTGATGATTTTGGCATGAATGCCGATATCGATGAAGGCATGATTGCGCTGGCCGGCATGGGCCGTCTGAGCGCGGTCAGCTGCCTTGCGCTGGGCCCTTCGTTCGCGGCGAACGCAGAGCGGCTGGCGCCGATGAACGTGGACATCGGTCTGCACGTGAACTTCACCGAAGCGCTCGCGCCCGGCGCTGAACCCATGCCGGCGCTGAGCCGTCTGATCCTGAATGCCTACGCGGGGCGCCTGGACACAGGGTGGATCGAGGCGCAGCTTGAACGCCAGTTCGACGCCTTCGAGGCGGCATTTGGGCGCGCGCCGGATTACGTCGACGGCCACCAGCACGTGCATCAACTGCCCGGCATCCGCGAACGTTTGCTGCAACTGCTCAAGCGCCGTTACGGAACCCGCATGCCATGGCTGCGCCAGACCGCGCCGGGCATGCAGTTCGGCATTCCCTGGAAGGAAGCCATCAAGGCGCGCGTCATTGGCGCGCTTGGGTCCGCGGCGCTGGCGCGCCAGGCGCGCAAGGACGGCATGCGCACCAATCGCCGGCTGCTGGGAGTCTACGGCTTCGAAGGTGGCAAGCGCCGCTACGCGGACCTGTTGCAGAACTGGCTATTCAACGCGCGCGACTGCGATCTGCTTATGTGTCATCCCGCGCTGGGCAGCAAGGACGGCAGCGCCATGTCGCGCCAGCGCCGCGCGGAATTCGACGTTCTGGCCAGCCCCAAGCTGGGCGACTGGCTTACGGTCAACGGCGTGCACATTTCGCGTTTGCCGGCCACGGCGCGCTGATCGCGGAGAGGCCCGCGCGAAGCTTGCTGCGGGAGCAGCCTAGACGCCCGTCAGGCTTTGCAGCAGCCAGGCGCCCGCCGGGCCCAACGCGCGGCGCCGCGACCAGACGGCGTCGACGCGGATGTGGCGCGGCCAGCCCGGCGCCTTCAGTTCCACCAGCTGATCCTGGCCGAAGCGCTGGATCATCCAGCGCGGCAATTCGGTCCAGCCGAATCCGCGGCTGGCCATTTCCAATAGCATCAGATAGCCCGGCGCCGACCACGTGGCGTAGGCCGGCTCCGTTTCCTTGTCGCCCAGTTCGTAAGTGCTCAGGCGCAGCGCGCGCTCGGATTTCAACTGGTCTTCGGTGACCTGGGCAAGCCGGGCCAAGGGGTGGCTGCGGCCCACGCACAGCACAATTTCCGACAATTCGGCCAGGGTGGCGTGCGCCACGTCGGGCGGATAGCTGTCCTGGGCAGCCATCAAACCCAGGTGGGCGCGGCCTTGCTGCACCAGCGCCACCACGTCCTCATACTCGGCGATCAGGCATTCGAAGCGCAGGGCCGGATAGCGCTGGTCGATCTGGCTGAGCATGGTTTCGAAGGTTTCCGATTGGAACGTGTCGGACAGCACCACCGTCAGGCGAGGCTCCAGGCCTTCGGCCAACTGGCTGGCGCTGCGGTTCAGCCTGTCGTTGGCCGCCAGCACTTGCAGAGCCTGGCCCAGCAGGACCTGGCCCGCCTCGGTCAGGACAGGCTGGCGCTGGCTGCGGTCGAACAATGCGACGTTCAGGTCCACCTCGAGGTTGGCGATGGTTTCGCTGACGGTGGACTGGCTTTTCCCGAGCTTGCGGGCGGCGGCTGAAAACGTGCCTTCGGAGGCGACCTGGGCGAACGCCGCCAGGGATTCCAGGGAGTGGCGCATGGCAGGGGCTCCGGTTGTATCGGTTTTTCCGATGAAATCTATCTTTATAGTAACGGAAATATCGTCGAGAATCCCTGCCACTGAGTAGCAACCGCCCGCAGGTGGGTCATGACGCAAGCCAAGAAATCCATTAAAGAACGTTTCCTCCACGCATTTCTGTTCGAAATCATCGCCATCGGGCTGTGTGCCCCGGCGGCCGCCTGGGCCATGGGCAAGTCCCTGTTCGAAATGGGCGTGCTGACCGCGGTGATCGCCTGGATCGCGCTGGTCTGGAACATGATCTACAACGCCGGCTTTGACCGCATCGAGAACCGCATGGGCTGGACCCGCACGCTACGGCTGCGCGTGGTGCACGCCTTCGGCTTCGAGCTGGGCCTGATCCTGATCGTGATCCCGCTGGCGGCATGGTGGTTGAACATCAGCCTGTGGCAGGCTTTTGTGCTGGATATCGCACTGGTGTTGTTCTACCTGCCCTATGCCTTCCTGTATAACCTGGCGTATGACCGTTCGCGGCCCCGGGTCATGCAGTGGCTGGCCCGCCGCAATGGGCAGGCCGCCCCGGCCGTCACGCGTCAATCACCTTGCGCGTGAACATCTCCAGATAGTCCATCAGCGAGTCCGCGCCCTTGATGGCCGCGGACTCGTTGCCGGTGGCGATGCCTTCGGCCATCAGCATGTGGCGGCGCGCGCCTTCGGCAATGTCGCCTTCGTGCTGATACGCATACCAGAAGCGCCGGCACTGGATGATCAGCGGCGCCACCGCGTTCACCGCGGAAGCATTCCGGCATGCCTGGTGGCAGACGTGATCCAGCAACTGGTCTGCGTGCATGTAGTCGTCGAGATTGCCGCCCTCGGCCGCGCGGATCATCTGCGCCGCGCAATCCACGATCTGGCTGCGCTGAGCCGGAGTGGCGCGGCGCGCGGCGCTGGCCGCGATCAGTTGCTCGAGTGCCCGGCGGGTCTGGATCAGGTCCATGTGATCCGCGAGCTGGATCATGGACACGCGCAGGCCGCGCCTCGGCTCCTGGCGTATCAACCCGGCGGCCACCATGCGCAGCAGCGCTTCGCGCAGCGGCGTGCGTCCCAGGCCGGTCTTCTCCACCAGATCCGCTTCCACCACCGCACTGCCGGGCTGCAATTGCAGCGTGGCGATCATGCTCTCGATCTGGTCGTAGGCCACATCGGCGGTTCGCCGTTTGGATTCTGCTCCTGCCATCAACTATTGTTTTCCTTCGTTTTGCGCCACTGCGCGTAGGCCAGCCATTCGCCGACAAATCCGCGCCGGAAGAACGACACGCACAACACGAAAATCAGTCCGATGACGATGGTGACGACGTCGCCCAGGGTGGCAAGGTAATTCTGCAAGCTGACGACCAGCGTCGCGCCCACCACAGGCCCCCAGACCGTGCCGATGCCGCCCAGCAGCGTCATCAGCAGCACTTCCGTGGAGGTGGCGAGCGAAACGTCGTTCAATGCAACCAGCTGGAGCACCAGCGCCTTCAGCGAACCGGCCAGGCCGGCCACCGACGCCGACAGCACGAAGGCCAGCAGCTTGCACCGGTCTGTATCGTAACCTAGCGATATGGCGCGCGGCGCGTTGTCACGGATGGTCTTGAGCACCTGGCCGAATGGCGAATGGATCACCCGGTAGACGAACAGGAAGCCCAGTACGAAGACTGCCAGCGCGAAGTAATACATATTGGTGTCGACGCTCAGGTCGACCAGGCCCAGGAACTTGCCGCGCGGAATCCCTTGCATACCGTCCTCGCCGCGAGTCCAACCCACCTGCACCGCCATGAAATACGCCACTTGCGACAGCGCCAGCGTGATCATCGCGAAGTAGATGCCTGTGCGCCGGATCGCCAGCCAGCCGATCGCATAGCCGATGGCGGCGGCCATCGCCACGCCGCAGGCCATGGCGATTTCGGGCGGCAGGCCGCGGGCGCCGAACAGGATCATCATTTCGCCAGCCGCGTACCCTGCCCAGCCGAAGAAGGCGGCGTGGCCGAAGGACACCAGGCCGGTAAAGCCGGTCAGCAGGTTGAAGGCCAGCGCGAATAGCGCAAAGCACAGCACCTTCATGACGAACACCGGGTAGACGATCTGCGGGAAGAACGGCACCAGCAGGGCCGGCACCAGCAGCAGCGCCAGGATGCGGATCGAGGAGGGAATGCGCTGCACCTTATTTCTCCTTGCCGAACAGGCCCGCGGGGCGTGTCAGCAGAACAATGGCCATCACGATGAACACAACCACCGTCGAGGCTTCGGGATAGAACACTTTGGTCAGGCCTTCCAGCAGGCCCAGCGCCAAGCCGGTGACGATGGCGCCCATGATGGAGCCCAATCCCCCGATGACGACCACTGCGAACACGATATTCAGCAAGTTCGAACCCATCAGCGGGTTGATCTGCATGACGGGCGCGGCCAGCACGCCGGCCACGCCGGCCAGCGCCACGCCGAAGCCGTAGGTCAGGGTGATCATCACCGGCACATTGACCCCAAAAGCTTGCAGCAGCTTGGGATTTTCGGTGCCGGCCCGCAGCATGGCGCCCAGGCGGGTCCGCTCGAACAAATACCAGGTCGTAAAGCACAGCGTCAGGGACGCGACCACCACGAAGGCCCGGTAGGCCGGCAGGAACATAAAGCCCAGGTCGTAGCCGCCCTGCAGGATCTCGGGCGGTTCGTACCCTACGCCCGAGATGCCGTAGAAGTAGCGGAAGCCGCCTTCCATCATCAGCGCAATGCCGAAGGTCAGCAGCAGACCGTACAGGTGATCCAGGTGGTATAGCCGTTTAAGCAGTGTCTTCTCGATCGCGATGCCCACCAGCCCCACCAGCAGTGGCGCCAGGATCAACGCGGCCCAGAAGTTGATCTGGACGCCCGGCCCCAGCAGCTGCGGCAGCTGCGTGAAGCCGATCCAGGCCAGGAACGCCGCCATCATGAACTGGGCGCCGTGCGTGAAATTGACGATATTGAGCAGGCCGAAAATGATGGCCAGCCCCATGCTCAGGATGGCGTAGAAGCAGCCGTTGATCAGGCCCACCAGCAGTTGGGCGAGCAAGGCGGAAAGCGAGATGTCGAACATAGTAGGCGGCGGGCGGACAGGTGTCGCGTCGATTTCCGGAAAGCCGCGGCGGCGGTGCGCCACGGCCAGGGCAGCCGGCGCCGTACGTCGAGCGTGCGGCGCATGGCGGCTTTACGTCTTGTTCAGCGAGCACGCGGCCTGGGGCTTGGGAAATACGTCCTCGCCCTTGAGCACCGACTTCACGTTGTAGTAGTCCCAGGGCGCCTTGGATTCTTTGGGCGTCTTTACCTGCAGCAGCAACATGTCGTGCACCAGAGCGCCGTCGGCGCGCAGCTTGCCGTTGCGGATCACGGGGTCGTTGATGGTCATTTCGCGCAGCTTGGCCATCACGGCCGGCGCGTCATCGGTGCCGGCGGCTTCGATCGCCTTCAAATAGGACAGCGTGGCGGAATACACGCCGGCCTGCGAAGCGGTCGGCATCTTCTTGGCCTTCTCGAAGAATTTCTGTGCCCACGCCCGCGAAGCGTCGTCATAGTCCCAGTAGAAAGCTTCGGTCAGGTACATGCCCTGCGCCTTGGCCAGTCCCATGCTGTGCACGTCCGAAATATAGGTGAGCAGCGGCGCCACGATCTGTTTTTTGTTGATGCCGAATTCGTTGGCTTGCTTGACCGCATTGACCGTGTCGTTGCCCGCGTTGGCCAGTGCGATGACGTCCGCCTTCGAAGCTTGCGCCTTCAGCAGGAACGAGGAAAAGTCATTGCCGGGGAAGGGATGGCGCGATACCCCCACCACATTCCCGCCGTTCTCCTGGATGACCTCGGTGCCGTCCTTTTCGAGCGAGTGGCCGAAGGTGTAGTCGGCGGTGATGAAGTACCAGCTCTTTTTGCCTTCCTTGACGAGCGCGCGGGCCGTGCCGGCGGCGAGGGCGTAAGTGTTGGTCGTCCATTGGGCGTTCAGCGGCGAGCACTTCTCGCCCAGGATGGCGGTGGACAGGCCCGCCGAAGGCATGGTCACGCGGTTCTTCTGCTTGGCGATCTCCATCACCGCCAGCGCGGTGGACGCCGTGGGGAAGTCGGTGATCATGTCGACCTTGCCTTGGTCGAACCATTCGCGTGCCAGGTTGGCGGCGACGTCGGGCTTGTTCTGATGATCGGCAGAGACCACTTCCACCGGTTTGCCCAGCACTTTGTTGCCCATCTCTTCGGCCGCCAAACGGGCGGCGATCACGGACCCATTGCCGGCCAGGTCGGAATAGACGCCGGACAGGTCGGTCAGCACGCCGATCTTGACCACGTCGTCGCTGACCTGGGCTTGGGCGGCGCCGATCATGCCGACAGAGAACAGCGCTGCTGCGATTCGATTCAATTTCATCTGACTACGCTCCGTGTAGGAAGGGGACTGCGGTCGGAAGGAATGAGGCTGGAACACTCAAATCAAATGCCGAGCAGGGCATTCAGCTTGTCTTGCGATTGCTGGACCTCGGTGCGGTCGATTACCGCTACGACCTGACCGTGCTCGATGACGTAATGGCGGTCGGCCAGGTGTTGGGCGAAGCGGAAGTTCTGCTCGACCAGCACGGTGGTGTAGCCGCGCTCTTTCAATTGCCGGATCACCCGGCCCAGGGACTGCACGATGACCGGGGCCAGGCCTTCGGTGATTTCGTCTAGCAATAGCAGACGGGCGCCGGTGCGCAGAATGCGCGCCATCGCCAGCATCTGCTGTTCGCCGCCCGACAGCCGTGTGCCGGGGCTGTGCGCGCGCTCTTTCAGGTTGGGGAACATCTCGTAGATCTCTTGCACCGACATGCCGTCCGGTCCTACCGAGGGCAGCAGCATGAGGTTTTCCTCGGCGCTCAGCGACGCATAGATGCCGCGTTCCTCGGGGCAGTAACCGATGCCGCGCCGCGCGATCTTGTGCGGCGGCAGGCCCACGGTTTCCTGGCCCTGGATACGGATGGAGCCGCTGCGGCGGCCCACCAGGCCTAGAATGGACTTCAGGGTCGAACTGCGGCCCGCGCCGTTCCTGCCTAGCAGGGTGACGCATTCGCCCGGCTTCACGTCCAGGTCGATGCCATGCAGGATGTGCGATTCGCCGTACCAGGCGTGCAGATTGCGGATCTCCAGCATGTTGGAGGTTGCGCCCGAGGCGGCTTCATTCATCTTCGACTCCCATATAGGCTTCGCGCACGGCTGGGTTTTCCGAGACGCTTGCGTAGGGGCCTTCGGCGAGGATTTCGCCTCGTTGCAGAACGGTGATGGTGTCGGAGATATCTGCCACCACTTTCATGTTGTGCTCGACCATGAGGATGGTGCGGCCGGCGGATACCTGCTTTATCAGGTGTTTGACCTGGTCCACGTCCTCGTGGCCCATGCCCTGGGTGGGCTCGTCCAGTAGCAATAGCTCGGGTTCAAGCGCCAGCGTGGTCGCGATCTCCAGCGTGCGTTTGCGGCCATAGGGCAGGTCGCCCGCGGCGACGTCCAGGTGCGTGCGCAGCCCGACCTGGTCCAGCAGTTCCTCGACGCGGTGATGCAGGCTTTCCAGCGTGCTTTCCGAACGCCAGAAGCAGTAGTCCACGCCCAGCTTGCGCTGCAGGGCGACGCGCACGTTCTCGCGCACCGACAGTTGCGGGAAGACGGCGGATATCTGGAACGAGCGCACGATGCCGCGGCGCGCGGTCTGCGCGGGGCGTTCCTGCGTGATGTCCACGCCGTCGTACAGGATCTCGCCGCGCGTCGGGATGTGGAACTTGGTCAGCAGGTTGAAGAAAGTGGTCTTGCCCGCGCCGTTGGGGCCGATGAGCGCATGGATGGCGCCGCGGCGCACGCTCATGTTGACATTGTTGACGGCCACGAAGCCGCGGAATTCCTTGCTCAGGCCCCGGGTCTGAAGAATGATGTCGCTTTGCATGATGTCCGTTAGGCTTGCGGGAGGACAGGCCCTGGCGCGTCGCGGCCCCGCCACGCGCCAAGGGATTCGTGCTTCTTCCGGAGCCCGGCCTTACTTCGACTGGTACTGCGCGGGGCGCTTGGCCAGCGAGGCCTGGATGATGGCGGCGCAGCGTTCGCGCTCAGCGCCGGTCAACGGCAGGCGAGGGCGGCGCACGTATTCGTTGCCCACGCCCGCCATGGTTTCCGCCAGCTTGATGTTCTGTACCAGCTTGGTCGAAACGTCCAGGTGCAGCAGCGGCGTGAACCATTGATAGAGCGCCAGCGCTTCCTGCCACTTGCCGGCCTTCATCAGGTCGTACAGGGCTACCGTCTCGCGCGGGAAGGCGGTGACCAGTCCGGCCAGCAGGCCGTCCGCGCCCAGCGCCAACGCTTCGAACGACAGGTCGTCCACGCCGATGAACAGCTGGTAGCGGTCGCCCAGCGCATTGCGCAGGTCGGTCAGGCGGCGCACGTCGTCGCTGCTTTCCTTGATGGCGACCAGCCATTTGCAGTCGGCCAGTTCGGCCATGTGCTCGGGCTTCAGGTCCACCCGGTAGGCAACGGGGTTGTTGTAGATCATGCAGGGCTTTTGCGCCGCTTCGGCCATGGTGCGGATGCTCTGCATCGCTTCACGCGAGTCCGCCACGTAAATCAGCGAGGGCATCAGCATGAAGCCGTCCACGCCCAGCTCCACGGCAGCCTTGATGAAGCGCAGTGCCTCGCGAGTGCTGGTTTCGGACACGTTGGCCAGGACGGGAATGCGGCCGGCGCTGACTTCGACGGCGCAGCGCGTCACTTCCAGCTTTTCTTCAAGGGTGAGGGTGCTGGCTTCGCCCAGCGAGCCGCAGGTGACCAGGCCGTGTACGCCGTTGTCGATCAGGAAGCCGAAGTGCTTGCGCATCGCCTCGAAGTCGAGGGTCTCGTCGGCATGGAACTTACTCGTTACGGCAGGGAAGACGCCCTGCCAATGCACGTTACTCAACTGGCTTCTCCTCAAGATGCCGTCGCTTCAATGGCGGAGCGGCGAGCAGGTGCAAAGTCTAATATCTAACAAATATATTTAGAAGATATTTTGATTCGGGGATTTCCCGGGGCGGGTCATCCCGAAGCCGGTCTTCCGGGCGGGCGTGTGGCAGTGCTGAGGATGGGCGAGGAGCGGCAGCAGGCCTTAAGGCCTGCTCCGGGCGCGAAGGCTAGCCGGCCTTGCGTGGGTAGGCGCGGCTCGCGTCCTGCATGAAGGTCTTTACCGCGGTTTCGTACTGCGCGCCGCTGCGGAACGCGCCCGAGTGCGAGGCGCCTTCGATCTTGACCAAGCGCTTGAGCTCGGGCGCGACGTTGCTGGCGGCTGCGTAGAGTTCGTCGCTCATGGTGTGCGGCACCACGCGGTCGGCGGTGCCGTGCATGAACAGCATCGGCGTGCGCATGCGGGCCAGCTTGTCCACCGAGGCGAATGGTTGCGTGACCAGCAGGCTTGCGCCCGGCAGTTTGCCCCAACGCAGCGTGGCCAGCATTGCGCCGATGCTCGTAAAGCTGGACTCCACGATCAGGCCGGCAAACGCGGGCTGTTCCGGACGCGCGGCCAGATCGATTGCGATCGCGCCGCCCAGGCTATGGCCGTAGATGAAACGGCGTGACGGATCGGGCTGGATCCGGGCCAGTTCCTTCAAGCCGGCCATGGCGTCTTCCAGCGCGCTTTCCTCCGACGGCAGGCGCGGAGTCGACGCCCCGAAACCGCGATAGTCAATGGCCAGCACGGAATAGCCCATGCGCGTCCAGCCGTCGATGCGAAAGGCGCTGCCATTCAGGTTCCAGCGTGCGCCGTGCAGGTACAGCACGGTCGGCGCGCCGGCCTGCGGGCTTTGCCAATACCAAGCGCGTATTTTGTCGCCGCCGGCCAGCGTCAGGTCATAGACCTTGGTGCCGGCGGCGGGCTCGCGCCACCAGGTCTGCGGTTCGGACTGGGGAGAAAAAATGGTCTGCCGTTGCCAGGAATCGAGCTGAGAGCAGCCCACGACACTGGCGCCCGCAAGCAGGGCGACGGCGAACAGGCGGCGGGGAGAGAATCGGGTTAGGGCGGGCATGGGATATCTGACCCTGGCGGGGCGGCTGGGTTCCGGCATCAGCATACTTCGGGATGGACTTCGCGCGTCAAGGCCAGCCAGGCCTGGGCGGCGTGCGACAGGTAGCCGCCTCGGCGCCAGACCTGCACCATTTCCCAGTCCGTGCCGGCATCGCGCAGCGGCACGCGCGCCACGCCGGCATGGAGCTCTTCACGGGCCTTCAGGCGCGGCAGGAAAGCGACACCGAGCCCTGCAGCCACCAGCGCCACGATGAAGTCGATCTGGCCGCTGCGCGCGGCGATGGACGGTGCGAAGCCGGCACGCTGGCAGGCGTCGTAAATGATGCGGTTCAGGGCAAAGCCCGTTTCGAACAGTACGAAGGGCGAGTCCCGCAGTTCGCTTAGCCCCACGCTGTCGGCGCGCGCCTTGGGATGGTCCGCGGGCATCAGCGCCACCAGCGGTTCGCGGGCCACGGGCTGCCATTCAAAAATGTCGGGCACTGGCTTGAGCGAGGCCGCCAGCTCGATTTCGCCGGCCATCACCATTTCTTCCAGGCGGCGGCTGCCGTGTTCCACCAGGCTGATCTCGACCTGCGGATAGCGGCTGCGGAAGCGCGCGAACATCGGCGCAAACAGGGTGCTGCTGCCCAGCGGCGGCAGGCCCAGGCGCAGCACGCCGCGCTTGAGCCCCTTCAATTCGTCGAGTTCGGCATACAAGTCGTCGCGCTGCGCCAGCATGGCCACGGCGCGGCGGTAGACGATTTCGCCAGCAGCCGTCAGCCGCGGAGGCTGGGCGTGGCGGTCCAGCAACGGCATGCCCAGTTCGTCTTCCAGCTGACGCACCGCCTTGCTCACGGTGGGCTGGGTGGCGAAGACTGCCTTGGCCGCTTGGGAGAAACCGCCCTGGCGGACCACTTCGACCAAGGCGCGCAAGGGGCGCAGTTCCATGCGTATTCCCAGTTGGAATAGGTTGAATTCAATGAATTCATTTTATCTATATGGCGCGGAGGCGTAAAACATCTACTGCCCGCAGGAACCCATTCGATGTCTCGCCTACCCCTCGCCATTCTTCTACGCAGCTGGCTGCGCCGCAGCCGCGTGTTGCAGATCTGCCTGCTGGTTCTCTTCTCTTTGTTGGGCCAGGCGCTGGCCCAAGTGCTGGGCCTGCCCGTGCCGGGCGGCGTCATAGGCATGGCGTTGGTGCTGTTCCTGTTGGCCACGCGCCGGCTGCGCGTGCGCAATGTGCACCGGGGGGCCAGTTGGCTGCTGGGCGAGATGCTGCTGTTCTTCGTGCCCGCCGTCATGTCGCTGCTGGATCATCGTGAATTCCTTGGCCTGCTGGGGCTGAAGCTGCTGGCCGTCATCCTGCTGGGCACCGCCCTGGTGATGACCGGCACCGCCTTGACCATCGATCTCTGCTACCGCTGGATGAACCGCCATGCCGGCTGATTTCAACCTGCTGTTCTGGCCTGCCGCGACCGTGCTGGCATATGTGTGCGCGCGCCTGCTTTACCGGCGCTACGCTTACTGGTGCACATCGACCCTGGTCGTGGCGCCCGCGCTGCTGCTGGCGCTGGCCATTGCGCTGCATACCGGGTATCGGGACTACATGGCAGGGTCGCATTGGCTGATGGCGATGCTGGGCCCGGTCATCGTCGCCTTCGCACTACCGCTATACGAGCAGCGCGCGCTCATCCGGCGTTATTGGCCCGTGCTGGTGGCTGGCGTGGCGGTGGGCAGCCTGATCGCGGGTGCCAGCGCCTGGATGCTAGGCAGTCTGCTGGGCCTATCGCCAGACCTGCGGCTGAGCCTGTTGCCGCGCTCGGTGGCCACGCCGTTCGCCGTGGCCGTGTCGTCCCATGTGGGCGGAGTGCCTGACCTTACCGCCGTTTTCGTGATCGTCACGGGCGTGTTCGGCGCCGCGCTCGGCCAGTTAATGAGGCGTTGGTTGCCGTTGCGTTCGGCGTTGGCGCGCGGGGCGCTGTTTGGCATGGGCGCACATGGCGCCGGAACGGCCAAGGCCCGCGAACTGGCGGCCGATGAGGGCGCCGTCGCCGGCCTGGTGATGGTTATGGCGGGCCTGTTCAACGTGCTGGTCACGCCCGCCGTGGTGGTGGGATTGCTTGCCTGACGGCCGTGTCAGTGCACCAGTTCCAGTACTACCGGATACAGAGAGGCCACCAGCAGCAGCGCCATGCCCACATTGAAGGCGCGGATTGCCCACGGCTTGTGCAGCACGCGGCGCAGCGCCGTGCCGAAAGTCACCCAGATGCCGATGCTGGGCAGGTTGACGATGCCGCAGACGACCGTGGCAATGATCAGGTTGGCGAAGAAGCCGTTCTGCGGCGTGTAGGTTGCGATCACGCCCACGGCCATGACCCAGGCCTTGGGATTGACCCACTGGAACGCGGCGGCCTGCAGAAAGGTGAAGGGCTTGCCGCGGGCCTCGCCGTCGTCCATTTCGCCGGAATTCGCAATCTTCCAGGCCAGGTACAGCAGATAGGCCGCGCCTGCGTACTTGAGTACGGTGTATAGCTGCGGCACTTGCTGGAATACCGAGCCCAGCCCGATGCCAACCAGGAAAATCATCAGCGTGAAACCCAGGTTCACGCCCAGCAGGTGAGGCACGCTGCGCCGGAACCCGAAATTCAGGCCGGACGAAGCCAGCATTACGTTGTTGGGTCCGGGCGTGATCGAACTGACGAGCGCGAACATCGCCAAGGGGCCCAGCAGGGACAGCGACATCAAGGGCACGTCGGCCCAGTTGGCGGGAAACAGATTCATTTTTTGGTCCTGACGATGGCGCGGCGTCCGCCGGCGATAACGGCGATCACGGCAGCGGCGAAGAAATAGGTCGCCGGTTCCACGGACTCGCCAAACAACATGGCGGCCGCCACGACCGTCAGGAACGGCTGCAGCAACTGCACTTGGCCGACCCGGGCGATTCCACCCACGGCCAGGCCTCGATACCACGCAAAAAAGCCCAGAAACATGGAGCCCAGCGCCAGATAGGCGCAGGCATAGATCACCGGGGCGCTGGGCCAACTGGCCTGTTGCGCGGCCATCCAGCCCACAGGCGCCGCCACCACCGGGGCGCTGATCGCGAGCGCCCAGCAGATTGTGCGTCCGCCGCCCAGGGTGCGCGAGGCGCGGGCGCCTTCGGCATAGCCCATCCCGCCCAGCAGCACGGCCGCCAGCAACCACAGATAGCCCGGTTCCAGCGTGCCGTTGCTTTGCCGCCAGGCGTAGGCCGTGACCAGCGCTGCACCCAGTACCGCCCATGTCCAGAACGCAGGCGACGGACGCTCGCCGCTGCGTAACGCGGCAAAGGCGGCGGTCGACAACGGCAGCAGCCCATTGAACACGGCGCCCTGCGCCGCCGGCACGGATTGCATGGCAAGCGAGGATGCCAACGGCCAGCCCACCACGATGCCCAGCGCGGCCAGGATCACGCCGGGCCACTCCTCACGGTTCGGCCTGCGGGCGCGTGTCAACCAGAGCACGGCGACAGCTGGCACGGCCGCCAGGAGCGCGCGGCCCAGCCCCACCAGCAGCGGCGCCAGTTCGCCGACCGCCAGGCGGGTCATGGGTAGTGTCAGGGAAAAGACCATTACGCCCAGAAAGCCATAGCCGTAGCCCTCCCAGAGCGGGGCAGGCGCGGCGGGCGCGCCCTGGGAGGTCGGATAGAAAGCGGGACGGGTCATCACAGCCACCAAGAAAGGGGAACGCCAGGGCTACCCGCTATTGCGGGTTTTCGGCATTGCTGTCACTCTACGCATAGTCATCGGTACAGTACCGGTACACTTTTGCATGTCACTTTAATCACTGGCCTGGTGAAATCTCCATGACAGTTGCTTCTGCCGCTGCTTCCACCTCCATGCCCTGGCAGCCCGTGCGCCAGGCCGATGCCACTCTGGTGGCACAGTTGGCCGACGGGCTCGCGCGCCGTATCGACGAACAGGGCCTGCGGCCCGGCACCCGGCTGCCGTCGATCCGCAAGATGGCAGAACAGTCCGGCGTCAGCCGTTTCACCGTCGTCGAGGCGTATGACCGCCTGGTCGCCCGTGGCCTGGTGCAGTCGCGCCGGGGCGCCGGCTTTTTCGTCCGGGCGCGCAGCGGGCAACTGGCCGCCGTTGCCAGCGCGGCGCCCGTGTCCCTGGCGCCTCCCGCGCGGATCGACGTCGCCTGGCTGCTGCGCAGCATGTTCCGCGACGCCAATCCTTCAGGCATGCCGGGCGGCGCGGGCCTGTTGCCGGCGGATTGGCTGGATCCCGAGATGGTGGCGGGGGCGGTGCGCGCCGTGGGGCGCTCCGTGCGCGGCCACTTGGTCAGCTATGGGCATCCCCAGGGCTTCGCGCCGCTGCGCCAGCAGATCGCCGCGTTCCTGCAGAACGATGGCGTGCCGGCGCATCCGGAGCTCAACCTGTTGACCACGAACGGGGTGACACACGGCCTGGACCTGATCGCGAGGCATCTGGTCAAGCCGGGCGACACCGTGCTGGTCGAAGATCCCGCGTGGTTTGTCATTTTTGGCCGGCTGGCCGCATTCGGCGCGCGCCTGATCGGCGTGCCCCGCGGGCCCGATGGCCCCGACACGGCGCTGCTCGAGCAACTGGCGGCGCAGCACAAGCCCAAGCTCTTCATCATCAATGGTTCGGTGCACAACCCCACCGGCCACAGCCTGTCGGCGGGCGCCGCCTATGACATCCTGCGCATCGCCGAGCGCCACGATTTCCTGGTGGTCGAGGACGACACCTACGGGGAACTGCATCCGGGCGGGGCCATGAAACTGGCCGCCCTGGACCGCCTCAAACGGGTGATCCTGGTGGGCGGCTACTCCAAGATGCTGGCGGCCAGCCTGCGCGTGGGCTATCTGGCGGCGAATCCCGAGATTCTGCAAAAACTGGCGGACCTCAAGATGCTCGCCGGCCTGACTTCGCCCGAACTGGGTGAACGGGTCATTCACCGCGTGCTCATGGAAGGGCAGTACCGGCGCCATATCGAGCGTGTGCGCCTGAGGGTGGACGACGCCCGGCAACGCTGCCTGAAAGGGCTTTTGAAGCTGGGTTTGACAGTGCACCACGAGCCGCATGCGGGCATGTTCGTGTGGGCAGACTACGGCCGCGATACCGAGGCGTTGGCGCGCGTTGCGGCCGACCACGGCATGCTGCTGGCGCCGGGCACGCTGTTTTCGCCCTCCCAGGCGCCGTCGACCATGCTGCGCTTTTCGGTCACGATCGTCGATCATCGCGGCGTCTGGACGGATCTGGAAAAAATCTTCGCGCAAAACGCCGCCAGCAATTAATAATAGAGAGCTATCTCGTTGAAGCCATTGAAGGAATCGCCATGTCCGCACCCATCAAGCCCCTGACCCAGAATTTCGCCGTCGCGCCGCAGCTCGGCCCGGACGACATGGCGGACGTCGCCGCCGCCGGCTACAAAAGCGTCATCATCAACCGTCCCGATTTCGAAGGCGGCCCTGACCAGCCGACCGCAGCCGACGTCTCCAAGGCCGCGTTGGCCGCCGGCCTGCAGATCGAATATCAACCCGTGGTGGGCAGCGCCATGACCGCCGCCGACGTGGTGCGCTTCGCGGAGCTGCTGCGCACGCTGCCGGGCCCCGTCCTGGCGTACTGCCGCACCGGCACCCGCTGCACCAACCTGTTCGCCGCCGCCCAGCAGTTGGGCTGAACGCTTGATGCGCGTCAAGGCGCGCCCGGTTCAATTGATGTGAACCTGGCGCGTTTCCGGTAGCATGGAGCTACCTCACAAACAGGAGCAGGCAAGATGTTCAAGAAGATCCTGATTCCCACCGACGGTTCCCCGCTCTCGGCCCAAGCCGCCAATGCCGGCATTTGCTTCGCGCGCTCCGTGGGCGCGGAAATCGTCGCGCTCTACGTGACGCAGCCCTTCGCAGCCACGATCGGTTTCGACGGCATGGCCGCCGCATACGCCATTACCGACGAAGACTACGAAAAGGCTTCCGCCGAGCAGGCTGACAAGTATCTCAAGCAGATTACCGACCGCGCCGACACCGCCGGCGTGAAGTCCGAGTCGCGCGCCGTGTCGAACTTCAACGTGGCCGATGGCATTGTGCAAGCCGCCGCCGACGCCGGCTGCGACCTGATCTTCATCGGTAGCCACGGTCGCAGCGGCCTGTCGCGCCTGCTGCTGGGCAGCGTCACCGCCAAGGTCCTGTCGCTGGCCAGCACCGCTGTGCTGGTGTACCGCGTCAAGGAAGAAAAGAAATAGCCTGCCCCAAACAGGTGCAAGGCAGACAAGCCCCTCGTTCGCGAGGGGTTTTTTTTTGCTCGCAAGAATGTTTTTTCCGCCGGGCCGCCCCAAGGAAAAAAAGCCTCCTCGGCGGGCAGAGAGCCACGTAGTGGCGAAGCGTGGGGGCCTATATAACTTGTCGCATGGCGCGTAATATTTATGCATCAGTGCGGGCGCGATTTCGCCATTCCCAAACACCCTGCGCGGCATGGCGCCCGCCGCGGCAAGGCCCGGTCGGGCTTGCCGTCTTCGCCCCGTAGTTCACTGCAAGGGAAGAGGCCATGACTCGCAAGACGCGTATCGAGCTATACCGCAATATCGGCATCAGCGCCCATATCGACGCGGGCAAAACAACCACCACCGAGCGCATCCTCTTCTATACCGGCATCACCCACAAAATCGGCGAAGTGCACGATGGCGCCGCCGTGATGGACTGGATGGAGCAGGAGCAGGAACGCGGCATCACCATCACGTCGGCCGCCACCACGGCTTTCTGGAAGGGCATGGCCGGCAACTACCCGGAACATCGCATCAACATCATCGACACGCCGGGCCACGTGGACTTCACCATCGAGGTCGAGCGTTCCATGCGCGTGCTGGATGGCGCGGTGATGGTCTACGACGCCGTGGGCGGCGTGCAGCCTCAATCCGAAACCGTCTGGCGCCAGGCCAACAAATATAAAGTGCCGCGGTTGGCCTTCGTCAACAAGATGGACCGCGTCGGCGCGGATTTCCTGCGCGTGCAAAGGCAGATCGCCGAACGCCTGAAGGGCGACGCCGTGCCCATCCAGCTGCCTGTTGGGGCCGAGGACCACTTCGAGGGCGTGATCGACCTGGTGAAGATGAAAGCCATCATCTGGGACGAGGCCAGCCAGGGCGTGCGCTTCGAGTATCGCGACATCCCGGCCGCGATGCAGGCGCAGGCGCAGGAGTGGCACGACAAGATGGTGGAGAAGGCGGCGGAAGCCAATGAAACCTTGCTTGAAAAGTATCTGTCGGGCGAACCGCTGACCGAAGAGGAGATCAAGCAAGGCTTGCGCATGCGCACGATCGCCAACGAAATCGTGCCCATGCTCTGTGGCAGCGCATTCAAGAACAAAGGCGTGCAGGCCATGCTGGACGCGGTGATCGATTACATGCCGTCGCCCGTGGACGTGCCCGCCATCAAGGGCCACGATCAGCGCGACCATGAAATCGAACGCCATCCCGCCGACAACGAACCGTTCTCGGCCCTGGCCTTCAAGATCATGACGGATCCCTTCGTGGGCCAGTTGGTGTTCTTCCGCGTTTATTCTGGCGTGGTGAAATCGGGCGATTCGGTTTTCAATCCCATCAAGGAAAAGCGCGAAAGGCTGGGGCGCATCCTGCAGATGCATGCCAACGAGCGGCGCGAGATTACCGAGGTCTATGCGGGCGACATCGCCGCGGCGGTGGGCATCAAGGACGTCACCACCGGCGACACGCTGACCGATCCTGCGCACGTCATCATCCTGGAACGCATGGTCTTTCCCGAGCCGGTCATTTCCCAGGCCGTGGAGCCCAAGACCAAGGCCGACCAGGAAAAAATGGGCATTGCATTGGGCCGCCTGGCGCAAGAGGATCCTTCTTTCCGCGTGCGCACGGATGAAGAGTCCGGCCAGACCATTATTTCCGGCATGGGCGAGTTGCACCTGGAAATTCTGGTCGACCGCATGAAGCGTGAGTTCGGCGTCGAGGCCACCGTAGGCAAGCCCCAGGTGGCGTACCGCGAAACCATCCGCAAGACCTGCAACGAGGTCGAAGGAAAATTCGTCAAGCAGTCCGGCGGGCGGGGCCAGTACGGCCATGTGGTGCTTAAGCTGGAGCCCCAGGAACCGGGCAAGGGCTACGAATTTGTCGATGCCATCAAGGGCGGCGTGGTGCCGCGCGAATTCATCCCGGCTGTCGACAAGGGTATACGCGAAGCGCTCAATGCCGGCGTGTTGGCGGGCTATCCCGTCGTGGACGTGAAGGCGACGCTGTTCTTCGGGTCATACCACGATGTGGATTCGAACGAGAACGCCTTCAAGATGGCGGGCGCGATGGCGTTCAAGGAAGGCATGCGCCGCGCGGACCCTGTGTTGCTTGAACCGATGATGCAGGTCGAGGTGGAAACGCCCGAGGACTTCACCGGCAACGTCATGGGCGATCTGTCGTCGCGGCGCGGCATGGTGCAGGGCATGGAGGACATCGCGGGCGGTGGCGGCAAGCTGGTGCGCGCCGAAGTGCCGCTGGCCGAGATGTTCGGCTATTCGACGTCGCTGCGGTCCCTGACCCAGGGGCGCGCGACCTACAGCATGGAGTTCAAGCACTATGCGGAAGCGCCGCGCCAGGTCGCGCAGGAAGTGATGGCGGCCCAGGGCTCGGGCCGCTGAGCCTGCGTGGCGCGTGTCAGGCGGGGGCGGCGGCCGTCGGGGCCGCCGCGCGCATGCGCGACGAGGCCAGCTTTACGCCCAGCAGGATCATCACGAATCCATAGGCGTGGAACAACTGCGGGGTCTCGCCTAGCAGCGGCCAGGCCAGCAGCGCGGCATACACCGGCACCAGGAACATGGACAGCCCTGCCGTAGCGGGGCCGGCCAGGCTGATCAAACGGCCGTACACGTAATACGCGCCCAGGCTGGGCACCACCGCCAGGAACAGCAGCACGGCGGCCAGGCGCGGATCGCCCCAAGGCGGCGTGGCGCCGGCGGCGGTCTCGATGGCGGCAAAGGGGGCCAGCGCCAGCACGCCGCCCAGCATCATGGTCGCCAGCCGGGCGCTGTCCGGCACCGCCGGCAGGCTCAAACGTTTTTGCAGCACCGTATAGAAGGCCCAGCCGGTCGCGGCCAGCAATACCCACAGATCGCCTTGTCCGAATGCCAGCTTGGCCAGTGCCTGCGCGTCGCCACGCGCCAGCACCACCAGCACCCCGCTCAGTGCCAGCATCAGGCCGGCGCCGCGCAGGGCGGATAACGGCTTGCGCCAGATGGCGGCCTCCAGCAGCGCCACCAGGATGGGGCTGCACGAAAAGATCAGCGCGATATTGGTAGCGCTAGTGCTCTGGGCGCCGATGTATTGCGGCGCTACCGCCACCCCCATGCCCAGCACGGCCAGTGGCGCCAACGACGGCAGGGCGCGCCGCAGGGCCTTGCGGTGCGAGCGCAAGGCGGGCGCGGCCAGCGGCAGGAGGATCAGCAGGGCGATCAGCCAACGGCCGAAGGCCAGGAAGACGGGAGGGAGACTGGCGTCATGGGCCCAGCGGGCCGCCACCATGTTGGAGGCGAATAGCGCCGGAGCGGTGAAAAGCATGGCGGCGCCGGAGAGGCCCAGGCCGGTTCTTGCGGGTGCTGCTGCGAGAGACATGGTTTCCTGCCGCGCGGATCGGCGCGCGGCGTGCTGCGTTGGAACTACCGGCGCCTGCGCCGGGTTGTGCCGCAGCGTTGACACCGAAATCGGACAGCCGGGATAGTTGGCCGTCTTGCAGGAAAGTCTACGGGCAGGGACGCAAAATAGGTTTCCTCATTCACGCCAAATCGGCCGAATTTGAAAAATATATATCCTGTAAAATTCGAATTTTTAGGGATATTCTCTTTTCCCGCCGCGTTCCATGTCCATGCCGCCCAAAATCGACGAAACCGACCGCAAGATCCTGCGCGCCTTGCGCGCGGACGGACGCCTTACCAATCTGAAGCTGGCCGAACAGGTGGGCCTATCGCCCACGCCATGCTGGAACCGGGTCAAGGCGCTGGAGGAGGCCGGCGTGATCGAGGGTTATGCCGCCCTGCTGAACCAGAAAGCGCTGGGCTTGCCGGACACCGTGATGATCGAAGTGACGCTGGAGCACCATGACGACGATACGCTGGCGCGTTTCGGCGAAGAAATCACCCGGCTGCCGGAAGTGGTCGAGGCCTTTCTCGTGACGGGCGAATACGACTATCTGATCAAAGTGGCGGTGGCGGGCACCGAAGGCTACGAGGAATTCCTGCGCAAGCGGCTCTACAAGCTGCGCGGCGTGCGGCACAGCCGATCCACATTCGTGCTGCGTCGCCTCAAGCACACGCCTTCGGTCGAACCCTGAATACACGCGTCTTCGGCCCGGTCTCGGCCCAGCGGCCAGGCGCGGTTCAGCCGCCGATGAATGTTTCGATGGCGCCGTTGAAGGCGCGCGGGTTGCCCAGGTTCATGCCGTGCGAGGATCCGGTGATGGTTACCCGCTCTGCTTGCGGCAACCATTGCGACAGCGCGTCCAACACGGCGGGGTAGGGCGCGGGACTGAGCGCGCCACCGATCAGCAGGGTCGGCAGCTTCAGCGTGCTGATCTGCGCCGGCGTCAGCGCTTCGGGCTTTTCCTCGGCCTGGCCAAACAGGGTGCCGACGTTGTCGCGCACCATTTCCTTGAACCAAGGCACCATGCGCTGCCAGGTGTCGGGACCCGTTACCGTATCGACGAAGAGCGCCAGCCCCGCTTCGATCTCGCCGTCGCGGATGAGCGCGAGCGCCCGCTGGCGAAAGCCGCCGCGCAGGTCGTCGTCGCCGGGCAGAGGCAAGCCGGGATCGGCCAGGGTCAGGGTGCGCAGTGCATCGGGCTGGCGCAGTGCCGCTTCCAACGCGACGCGGCCGCCGCGGGAATGGCCCACCAGATGGGCAGGTCCGCCCGCCACGCTATCGATGAACTCCAAGACGTCCTTGGCATGTTGTTCGATCGAAAAGCCCTCGCCTTCACCGTTCCAGGTTTCGGGCCAGTAGCGACGCAGGCATACCGCCAGTACGCGGAACGATTTGCCCAGGGGCGCCATTTGCGACTTCCAGTACCGGCAGTCGGACAAGGATCCGTGCACCAGTACCAGAGGCGTGCCGCGGCCATACTCGGTGTAGGACATGGCGTAGCCGTCGATCAGGGCGGTTTGCAG
Organism: Achromobacter sp. D10; assembly: GCF_035282245.1. Classification (NCBI taxonomy): domain Bacteria; kingdom Pseudomonadati; phylum Pseudomonadota; class Betaproteobacteria; order Burkholderiales; family Alcaligenaceae; genus Achromobacter; species Achromobacter sp. D10. The sequence goes on along the minus strand of NZ_JAYJLE010000014.1, from coordinate 30,573 downwards.
GGGCAGGACGGGTTCGGAACGCATGGGTGTCGGATGGGAAAGCCAGGTCCGCATTCTAGCCCGCTGGCGCTTCGCCCCGGCGCTGATAAACTCGTTTTCCGACATGCCGGCGCGCTATCCGCGCCGGATTCCCTCTTTCAACGGAGCCGCCCTGATGTCCCCCGAGTCTCTTGCCGCCTTGCCCGAGTCCGCCCAGCGCGTTGCGCGTCTGCTGCTGGAGTTGGGGCATGACAAACCCGTGGTCGTCCTGCCGCAGACCGGCAAGACATCGGCGGAAGCTGCGGCCGGCCTGGGTTGTGAAGTCGCGCAGATCGCCAAATCCATCATTTTCCGGCGCGCCGCCGACGATGCGCCGGTGCTGGTGATCGCCAGCGGCGCAAACCGCGTGGACGAGGCCAAGGTGGCCTCGCAAGTGGGCGAGCTTGCCAAGGCGGACGCAAAATTCGTGCGCGACATGACCGGGTATGCGATCGGCGGCGTGTGCCCCATCGGCCACGCGGTCAAACCGGTGATGTTGCTGGACGCGGATCTCTTCAACTACGACAGCCTGTGGGCCGCCGCAGGCCATCCGCATGCGGTGTTCAACCTGACCCCGCGGCAGCTGGCGGACATGACCGGCGCGCCGGTCGTGGACGTGGCCTTGCGCGCCTGAATTGCGCGGATCAGTGCGGGCGCGCTTCCAGCCCGTCGATCAGCACTTGCCGCAAGCCGCGCGAACACGCTTCCACACGGCCTTGAACCCCATACACTGCCGCCAGCGAGGCGGGAGTAATCACGTCCGCCGGCAAACCCGCCGCATGCAGCCGGCCGTCATGGATCATGACGGCCCGGTCGGCGTGCTGCAGCGCTACATTGAGATCGTGCAGCACGATGATGCTGATCAAGCCGTGTTCCCGGGTTTCCTGCCGTAGCAGCCGCATGACGTGGAACTGGTAGTTCAGGTCCAGCGCCGACAGAGGCTCGTCCAGCAGCAGCACGCGTGGATGCCGAATCAGGGCTTGGGCCAGTCCCACCAATTGCTTCTGTCCGCCAGACAGTGAATCCAGATACTGCAAGGCCAGGTGGGCAATACCTAGCCGCTCCAGCAACCGGTCTATGGCCTGCATGTCCACCGGCGAGGCCAGCCCATCGCCCGCCTTGGCCGCTACCAACACGGATTCGAATACCCGCAGGTGTACGGCGGCAGGCAGGCCCTGGGGCAGGTAGACGACCTGGCGCGCGCGCTCACCGAAGCTTTGCCGGACGAGGTCGCGGCCGTCCAGCGGCGCGCTACCCGCGCGCACGCGCACGAGTCCCGCCAGCGCTTTGAGCAGGGTGGATTTGCCGCTGCCATTGGGACCGAGCAGGGCGGTTACCTGGCCTGCGGGCAACTCGGGTATAGACAGGGCATGCAGCACTTCCGCCCGCCCGTAGCCGGCCGTGAGACCCTGCACGGACAGCGCCGGCGCAAGTGAGGGGCTGGGTGCGGTCATGGCATCTGTCGGCGCAGCACGACCGACGCGAAGAAGGGAATGCCGACCAGGGCGGTCACGATGCCGACCGGCACGATCACGCCCGGCATGAGGTTCTTGGATGCAATGGACGCCAGGGACAGGATCACCGCGCCCACTAGCGCGCTACCCGGCAGGAAGAATCGGTGATCCTCGCCAAACAGCCGCCGCGCAATGTGCGGTGCAACCAGCCCGATGAAGCCGATCGTGCCAACGAAGGCCACCGCCAGCGCCGACAGCAGGCTGACGCGGGCCAGCGCTGCGACGCGCACGCGGCGCACGTCCACGCCAAAGCTCGCGGCGCGGTCCTCGCCCAGGCGCAGCGCAGTCAGTTTCCACGATTGGCGCATGGCCAACGGCAGCGCCAGGGCATAGGCCGCCGCCAGCACGCCAACGGTGGTCCAGCTGGAGCGCGACAGGCTGCCCATGGTCCAGAACACCAGGTTCTGCAAAGCCTCGGCGCTGGCCATGAACTGCACCAGGGATACCAGGGCGTTGAAGGTGAATAGCATGGCAATGCCGAACAGCACCACGCCCGACGTATTCATGCCGCCCCAGCGGGTCACGGCATCCAGCATCAGCGCCGCCAGCATGGCAAACAGGAAGGCGTTGCCAGCCACCAGCCAGGCTGCCGGGATGCCCGGCAGCCCCAGCTGCAGCACGATGGCCAGCGAGGCGCCGAAAGCGGCGGCGGACGATACGCCCAGCGTGAAGGGGCTGGCCAGCGGGTTGTTCAGGATAGTCTGCATTTCGGCGCCGGCCATTCCCAACGCCATGCCGACCAGCGCGGCCATCAGCGCGGAGGGCAGGCGGATGTCCCATACGATTACGCGCGTTGTCGGGTCGGCTGCCGCCGGGGCAGTCAGGGTCTGCCAGAGTTCGCCCCAGGGCAGGCCCGCAGGCCCCACCGTGAAGTCCGCCAGCAGCGCAATGAAAAGCGCCGCCAGAAGCAGGGCCATAAGCCCTGCCCGGCGGCGCAGGATGTGCCGGTAGGCGGCAACCGCGCTTGCGGTTGGCGGCATTACTGCAACAGCTGCAGGCGGCTCTTGGCCGTATTGGCGGCCGGCGTGGTCGGGTAGTCGCGGACAATGCGCTGCAACGTCGTCTTGGCGCCGGCGCGATTGTTCATCTCGATCTGGCTGCCGGCGATGACCAGCAGGGCGTCCGGCGCGCGCGCGTTGTCCGGGGCCTTCTGGACCATGGCGTTCAACTGCTCGATGGCCCCCTTGAAGTCCTTCAGGGCATAGCGGCTGCTACCCAGGTAGAACTGGGCGCTGGGGGCAAGCTGGCTGGCGGGGTACAGGGCGGTGAACGCGGCCAGCGATTCGGAGGCTTCCTTGTACTGGCCCTTGCGGAACAAGTCGATCGCACCGTCATAGGCGGCTTGTTCCTGGGCATCTCCAGCGGCCGCTCCCGGCGGATTCGCGCTGCCAGCGCCGCCGCCCGGCTTGGCCGAAGGTTGCTGGCGCGACACCAGTTCCAACTGGTCGCGCAATTGGGCGACTTCCTGTTGCAGGGCCTGGATCTGGTCGGCCAGTTGCAGCTTGGCGCGCTGGCTTTGTTCGTTCTGTTGCTGCACCTGTTGGCGCAAATCCAGGATGGCCCGGCGGGCTTCATCGTCGGAAAAAGCGTGGGCGGGCGCCGTCAGGGCTGCAAGCACCAGGCCGGTGGCCGCAATCAGAGGACGCAGGGACAGAACGTTATCGCGCATGAAAATTCCCGGGTATAAAAACAAACGTCGGGACGGCCGGTTGACCGTCCCGACGCGTGGTAGGGCTCTAGACTATACGAAAAAGCTTAGCGGCGATAAACGATATCGGCGCGGCGGTTTTCCGCGAAGTCAGCTTCCGACGTGCCAGTCGCCTTCGGCTTTTCTTTACCGAAGCTGATGGTTTCGATCTGGTTGTCGCTGACGCCCAGCAGGGTCATCATGCGGCGCACTGCGTCGGCACGGCGCTGGCCCAGGGCCAGGTTGTATTCAGCGCCGCCGCGTTCGTCGGTGTTGCCTTCGATCTTGATGGTCTGCTGCTGATGCGAAGCCAGGTACTTGGCATGGGTTTCGACCAAGCTGCGGTACTGGTCCGACACCGTGTAGCTGTCGAAGTCAAAGTACACCGAGCGCTGTTGCGCCAGGATGCTTTGGGGGTTGAAGGGATCAAGGATCTGGCCAGAGGCCGAGGATCCTTGGCCAGCGCCTCCGCCCTGACCCGCTTTATCGTCGAGAGGGACGGAGCTGCAAGCTGCCAGGGCGGCAGCCAGAGCGGCGATGGTTAGGCTTTTGGCAATGCGCGACTTCATGATAGTTCCTTTGCAAAGAGAGTCACACGTGTTATCGGGTAAATGGGCCCCAAGTCGGTTCACGTATTTCCCCGTTCAGTACCGAAAGCGTCTGCCGTACGCGGCCATCGCTCGAGACACCTGCAAGCACGCTACGGCCGTTTTGGATGGCTGCGTAAAGGACTTGCATTCCATTCGGCGCAAAACTCGGGGACTGATCGTCACGACCATCAGTCAACAAGGTCTCGGCGCCTGAGGACAGGTTCAACGACGCGATGCGAAACGCGCCGTCGCGTCTTGCAACGTACAGTAGCGTCGATCCGTCGGGGGAAATTCGGGGTGATATGTTGTAACCACCATTAAACGTGAGGCGGCGAGCTTCGCCGCCACTCGAGCCGGTCTGATAGATCTGCGGCCCGCCGCTGCGGTCACTCGTAAAGATAATGGAAGCCCCGTCTGGCGTAAAGCTCGGTTCGGTGTCAATCCCGGGAGAACGCGTAACTCGCGTCGGATTTGAGCCATCGGTCGCGCCAACGATGTAAATTTGCGACAAACCATCGCGGGTCAAAGCCACCGCCAGCTTGGTGCCGTCCGGGGACCAGCCCGGTGCACTGTTGTTACCTTTGAAGTTGGCAACCGGAGCGCGCGCGCTGGACGCGAGATTGTGCACGTAGACGACAGGTTTGCCGGACTCGAAGCTCACATAGGCCAGCTTGGAGCCATCGGGCGACCAGGACGGCGAAATGATGGGTTCGCGCGAACGCAGGGCAACCTGGGGATTCTGGCCGTCGGCGTCAGCCACCTGCAATTCGTAGGTGGCGCCCTTCTTCAGCACGTAGGCGATGCGGGTCGAGAACACGCCGCGAACGCCGGTGATCTTCTCGTAAATGCGGTCGGCGATCTGGTGCGCCACGCGGCGCAGTTCCTGCTCCGTGCCCGAGAACGCCACGCCGTCCAGCTGGCTCTTCTTGACCGTGTCGGCCAAGCGGTAGCGGACATCGTAGCGGCCGTCGGCGCCACGCGTGATGCTGCCATAGGCGATGAAGTCGGCGCCCTTGCCGCGCCAGTCGTCGTGCGCGATGGGGGAGTCGACGTTCAGGCCCGAACCGGCGGCGTTGATCAGACGGAATTGGCCGGTGCGGGTCAGGTCGGCGCGGATCACTTCGGCCAAGGCGCGGCCATGGGTGTCATCGACGGCGAAATCGGCGATGGCCACGGGGTATTGGGTGGCCCCGGTGCCGGAAATGTCGACGCGCAGCTGCGCATGGGCGGGCTTGATGGCCATCAGGCAGGCCAGCGCCAGCATCAGCAGCCCGAGTCCATACGATCGCCAGAGAGCGAGGGGGGGTACTCGTCGGCTATAAGCGGGAGTCATATTCATCAATCTCCTGTCAATCATACATTCTGTACACAACGTCAATAATGGGTTCGTAGCGGCCCGTGGAGGGCTTCGGGAACGGGTTGCAACGGCGGATGCCGGTCTCGACCGCGCGGTCGAAACCGGGGTTGCCCGAAGAACTGGTCAAGGTGACGCCATTGACCTTCCCGTCAGAACCTAACTGTACCCGGTATTGTGCCGTCGGATTTTCCGATCCGCTGCGGGCCGGAGGCGGATATGCCACCCCAGGCTGCACGCAGGCGCGGACCTTGGCGCCATAGCCGCTGTCTCGTCCGCCGCCCGCCTGGTTGCGGTCGGCCGTGCCGCCGGGGATGCCGGCAGCGCCCAGGGCGTCATTGCGGAAGGCGTCCTTCAAGGCCTTGTCGGCGGCGGCCTTCTTGGCAGCTTCTTCCTTGGCTTTCTTTTCGGCAGCAGCCTTCTCGGCGGCGGCCTTCTTCTCGGCAGCGGCCTTTTCGGCGGCGGCTTTTTCCTGGGCTGCCTTCTCGGCAGCGGCCTTCTCGGCGGCAGCCTTCTCCGCCGCGGCCTTCTTGGCGGCGTCGTCCTTGGCCTTCTTTTCGGCGGCAGCCTTGTCGGCCGCGGCCTTTTCCTGGGCGGCTTTCTCGGCAGCAGCCTTTTCGGCGGCTTGGCGTTCCTGCTCCAGGCGCTTCTTTTCCTTCAATTCAGCCTGCTTGCGCTCTTCTTCGAGGCGCGCCTTTTCCTTGGCGGCTTCGGCAGCCTGGCGTGCCTTCTCCTCTTGCTCGCGCTTCTTCTTGGCTTCCTGCAGCGCGATCTCGGGGTCGACCTCTTCGGTCTTGGGCTGGGCCTGGACCTCAGGCTTGGGCGGCGGAGGCGGCGGAGGCGGCGGCTCCGGGGCCTTCTCGGGCTCGGGCTCAGGCTTGGGCTCGGGTTTTGGCTCCGGCTTGGGCTGTTGCTTCTGGGGTTCGGGTTGGGGCGTGGGCGGCGGGGAGTCGGGCGAATTGCCGTCGGCCCAGAGTTGCACCTGCACGGGGCCAGGGTTCTCCGAGCGCCAGTTCACGCCAAAGATCAAGACGATCAGCAGCAGCACGTGCACCGCCACGGCCAGAATCAATGCTTTCCGGTTGTCGTTATTGGGCGGGGTGGCCGGTGGGCCGCTGCGGTGTCGGATTATGGGTGGCGTCATGAGCGTTGCATGCCGGCAGCGCCGGCGGAAGGCGTCGCGTTAGCGTTTTTTCGCGGGTGCGGGCTGGGAAGCGCCGCCGGCGGACTGGTCCACCAGCAGACCCAGGCGGGTGATGCCATTGGTGCGAAGTTCGTCCATGACCTTCACGACCGTCTCGTAGGGCACCTTGCCGTCGGCGGCAATGACCACCGGGGTTTCCGCGGTAATGCGCGAGCGCACTTGCGCCACCAGCTCGGGGCGCGCGATGTCCTGCATGGTGGCGCCGGGTTCGCGCACGCGCAGGGCGATCTTGCCGTCTTCCGAAATCTGGACTTCCAGCGGTTTGACCGGCACGTCCGAGGCCGCTCCTACCGAGGGCAGCTGGATCAGGCCGGGCGTGATGAGGGGGGCCGTCACCATGAAGATGACCAGCAGCACCAGCATCACGTCGATGTACGGCACCACATTGATGTCGGCCTTCATGCGGCGGCCGGACCTGCCGCGTGAGCTTACCGAGGGCATTAGCGCACCTGCCGTTGCAGAATGTTCAGGAATTCATCGACGAAGCTGTCGAAACGGATCGAGATGCGGTCGATGTCGTTCGTGAAACGGTTGTAGGCGACCACGGCGGGAATTGCCGCGAACAGGCCGATGGCGGTGGCGATCAGCGCTTCCGCGATACCGGGAGCCACCGAGGCCAGCGTGGCTTGCTGCATGTTCGACAGGCCGATGAAGGCGTGCATGATCCCCCAGACCGTGCCGAGCAGGCCGATATAGGGGGACACGGAGCCGGCCGAGGCCAGGAAGTTCAGGTGCGATTCCAGCGAATCCATTTCGCGCTGATAGGCGGCGCGCATGGCGCGGCGCGGACCATCCAGCAGGGCGGTGGCATCGCCGGAGGAGTTGCCGCGGCGGGCCTTCAGGAACTCGGTCATGCCGGCATCGAAGATGCGGGCCAGCGCGCCCTGCTCATCGCGGCGCGAGGCCACGGCCTGTTGCAGCATGGACAGGTCGCCGCCCGACCAGAAATCATCTTCGAAGCGGCGGGTCTGGGCATGGGCCCGCTTGATCGCCAGCCGCTTGGCGAAGATGTAGGTCCAGGACATGATCGAAATGCCCAACAGCATCAGCATGATCAGCTGGACCGGCACGCTGGCGTGCGAAATCAGCGAAAGCAACGACATGTCGTTGGTGACTTGCATGGTTATTCCTGAATGAATTCCAGTTTGGCGCGAACGTCAGCCGGCAACTCCGCCGGCCGCATGTGAATGGCATCGACGCAGCAGACTTGGATGTTGCCTTCGGCAAGCAGTTCCCCGTCGCGTTCCGCGCGTTGCGCGAAGTGTATCGAAGCGCGGCCCAGTCGTGTGACCCGGCTGCGTATGGTAAGTAAATCGTCCAGCCTGGCCGGCTTGCGGTAGGACATGTCCAGAGAGCGGACAACGAATAAACGTTGCTCGCTGACCGCCAGATTGGACTGGTTGACTCCCAGGGCGCGCAGCCATTCGGTGCGTGCGCGCTCCAGGAATTTCAAGTAGTTGGCGTAAAAAACCACTCCGCCTGCGTCCGTGTCTTCGTAGTAGACGCGGACCTGCAGGACGGATTCGGCGGACTTCGGATCGGTCACGATGAATAGGAAAGGGCGGTCGGGACGCGAAAAGTCCGTAGTTACTATAAGGTTTACAGCGTATCGAGCTTCGTCAGCACGGCTTCAAGCGCGGACTCTACCGGAATCTTGGCCGCTTCGGTTTCCCGACGGGCCTGCAATTCCACCACACCATCGTTCAAGCCGCGTTCTCCAACTGTTACACGCAGCGGCGCGCCGATCAGCTCCCATTCAGCAAACATCACGCCCGGGCGGGCATCGCGGTCGTCCAGTATGACGTCCACGCCGCGCGCCAGGAGGGATTCATACAGCTTCTGCGCGGTGTCACGCACGGTTTCACTTTTGCCCCAGCCGACCGGGCAGATTACCACTTCGAAGGGCGCGATTGCGCGCGGCCAGATGATGCCGCGGGCATCGTGGTTCTGCTCGATGGCCGCGCCCACGATGCGGGTCACGCCAATGCCGTAGCAGCCCATTTCCAGCACGGCGGGCTTGCCGGTCTCGTCCAGGAACGTGGCCTTGAGGGCTTCCGAATACTTCTTGCCCAGGTAGAAAACGTGGCCCACTTCGATGCCGCGCTGGATCGACAGGGTGCCCTTGCCATCCGGCGAGGGATCGCCGGCGACCACGTTGCGCAGGTCGGCCACCAGTTCCGGCTCCGGCAGATCGCGGCCCCAGTTCACGCCCTGGATGTGGAAGTCTTCCTTGTTCGCGCCGCAGACGAAGTCGGCCATGTTGGCCACGGTGCGGTCGGCGATGACGTGGACCGGACGCGCGGTCTTGACCGGGCCCAGGTAACCGGGCTTGCAGCCGAAGGCTTCGACGATCTCGGTTTCCGTGGCGAAGCGGAAGCCGGCCAGGCCGGGCAGCTTGCCGGCCTTGATTTCATTGAGTTCATGGTCGCCGCGCAGCAGCAGCAGCCAGATGTCGGCGCCTTTTTCGCCATCGGTGGCCAGCACGATCGACTTGATCGTGCGTTCCAGCGGCAGGCCCAGCAGTTTGGCCACGTCCTCGCACTTGGCGGCGCCCGGCGTGGGCACTTCCGCCATGGCCTGGGCGGGTTCGGCGCGGCTGGCGTACAGGCCGGGAGCCTCGGCCAGTTCGATGTTGGCGGCGTATTCCGAATCCGCGTTGTAGACCAGCAGGTCCTCGCCGGTGTCGGCGATCACCTGGAATTCGTGGCTGCGGGTGCCGCCGATCGAGCCCGTGTCAGCGGCCACGGCGCGGAATTCCAGGCCCAGCCGGCCGAAAATGCGCATGTAGGCGTTGAACATATTGTCGTAGCTGGCCTGGGCGCCGGCTTCGTCGCGGTCGAAGGAATAGGCGTCCTTCATGGTGAATTCACGGCCGCGCATCAGGCCGAAGCGCGGGCGGCGCTCGTCCCGGAACTTGGTCTGGATGTGGTAGAAGTTCACCGGCAGTTGGCGATAGCTGTGGATTTCGTTGCGCGCGATGTCCGTGATGACTTCCTCGGACGTGGGTTGCAGCACGAAATCGCGCTGGTGTCGGTCCTTGATGCGCAGCAGTTCGGCGCCGTATTGCTCCCAGCGGCCCGACTCCTGCCAGAGCTCGGCCGGCTGCACCACCGGCATCAGCAGCTCGATCGCACCCGCGGCGTTCATTTCTTCCCGGACGATGGCCTCGACCTTGCGGATGACTTTCAGCCCCAGGGGCATATAGGTGTAGATGCCGCCCGCGAGCTTGCGGATCATCCCTGCGCGGGTCATCAGCTGATGGCTGGCGACTTCGGCTTCGGAAGGGGCTTCTTTGAGGGTGTTGATGTGGTAGTTGGATGCGCGCATGTTTAAAGGTGGCAGCAGATACGTATAATCGACCGTAATTGTATTGAATTCGGTGGGGGTGGCCCATGCTTGACCGCGAAGGCTACCGCCCCAATGTCGGCATCATTCTCGTCAACGGTAGAAACGAGGTCTTTTGGGGCAAGCGTATCAGGGAACATGCCTGGCAGTTCCCCCAGGGCGGCATCAAGTACGGCGAAAGCCCGGTGCAGGCCATGTATCGCGAGCTCCATGAAGAGGTGGGCCTGAAGCCCGAGCATGTCCGTATTTTGGGGCGTACACGCGATTGGTTACGTTATAACGTGCCCGATCACTTCGTCCGGCGTGAGTGGCGCGGCCACTATAAAGGACAAAAACAGATTTGGTTCTTGTTGCGCCTGGTAGGACGTGACAGTGACGTTTGCTTGCGCGCGACGCAGCATCCGGAATTCGATGCCTGGCGCTGGAGCCAGTATTGGGTGCCCCTGGATGCGGTGATCGAGTTCAAGCGCGATGTCTACACCCAGGCGCTGAACGAGCTGTCGGCTATCCTCTTCCGGCGCCATCACGAAACCCGCTACCTGCGCCAGCGGGTGCACGGGCAACGGGCGGCAGAGAATCTGCCCGAAGGAACGGACGGTCATGCGCATATTGTTGGTTGAAGACGAACGGGACATGGCGTCCTGGTTGATGCGCGCGCTCGCCCAGAGCGGGTTCGTGCCCGATCACGCGGCCGACGCGCGCACCGCTGAAGCTTTCATGGCGGGCACGGAATACGACGCTATCGTCATGGACCTGCGCCTGCCCGACAAGCACGGTCTGGTGGTCCTGCGCGAGATGCGCAACCGTGACGACCGCACCCCCGTGCTGCTTCTGACCGCCCAGGGCGCCCTGCAGGACCGCGTGCGCGGCCTGAACCTGGGCGCGGACGACTTCCTCACCAAACCGTTTGCACTCGAAGAACTGGAAGCGCGCCTGACGGCGCTGGTGCGCCGCAGCCGCGGTCGCCAGCATCCGCGCCTGCAGTGCGGTTCGCTGTCCTACGACAGCGAAAGCCGCGCCTTCACGCTGGACGGCTCGCTGCTGTTCCTGACCCCGCGCGAACATGCCGCCCTGGCCGCGTTGTTGACCCGCAGCGGCTATCCGGTGGACAAGTCCCAGCTGTTCGGCAAGGTGTTCACCCATGACAGCGAAGCCAATCCGGACGCTATCGAGGTTGTGCTGCACCGCCTGCGCAAGAAGCTGGCTGGTAGCGACGTGCGCATCGTTACCGTGCGCGGGTTGGGCTATATGCTGGAAAGCGTTGCCAGCGAGTCCACGGAATCCTGAGTGAGGCTGCGGCTATCCGAGTTGCCGCGCGTGGGCATCCGCGCGCTGCTGATCATTCTGCTGCTGCCGGGCGTGATCATGCTGCTGGTCGTGGACAGCGTGAACGACTACCGCACGCTGGCCGAGATCACCAACGAGGCCTACGACAGCGCCCTGGTGGAACCGGCCCGGGTGCTGGAAAGCAGTCTGGAATTCACGCCTGACGGCAATTTGCAGGTCGCCACGCCGCTGTACGCGCAGGTGATGCTCGAGTCCCGGGCGGGCCTGCGCAAGTATTTCCGCATCGAAGAGATCGACCCGCCGCTGCCTGACGGCGCCGCGGTGCCGACGGAGCCGGGCAAGACCTTGCTGGGCATGCCGGAAATGCCGCGTCCGCCTACCTGGCCGCGGTCCAACAGCCAGCCGGTTTTCTACGACAGCGTGTATCGCAACGACCCCGTGCGCGTTGTGTCGGTGGTGCGGGATCTGTATTACCAGGGGCAACACCGCCAGGTGCTGGTCGTCGTGGCCGAAAGCACGGGCAAGCGCATCGAAGCCGAGAACAACGCGCGGCGCCAGGAAATCCTGCGCGACACGCGCATGCTGGCGCTGGTCGCATTGCTGGTCTGGTGGGGCGTCTCATGGGCACTGAAGCCCTTGCGCCGGCTGCGCAACGATATCCGCGCGCGCCGCCCCGAAGACCTGACGCCGCTGGATGCATCGCGCGTGCCCAGCGAAGTGGCGCCGCTGGTCGATGCCGTCAACCACCATATCGCGCGCTACCGCCGCGTCCTTGACGAGCAATCACAGTTCCTGGCCGATGCGTCACATCAGCTACGCACCCCGTTGGCCATCATGCTGACGCAGGCGCAGTACGCCCTGCGTGAACGTGATCCCGCCCGCGCGCAGGAAGGCTTGCGGGGCATCGTCGACCAGTTGGGCCGCACGCGCCGCCTGACCGAGCAATTGCTGGCCTTGGCGCACGCCAACCAGGCCGATCAGCAGCCGCGCCAACTGTTGGATATGAACGCGGTCTCACGCGAAGTGGTGCTGCAATACCTGCCGTTGGCGCACGAAAAGCAGCAGGACCTGGGCTGGGTGCAGGCAGGCTCGGAAGAAGGGCAGGAAATGCCCGCGCCAGTGTCGGGCAATGAGGCCGAACTGCACGAGGCTCTGTCCAACCTGGTGCACAACGCCATCCACTACGCGCCCGTGGGCGCGCGCATCACCGTGTCGGTCTGCTGCCGCGACAATCGAGCCGAGGTGGCCGTTTCCGATAACGGACCGGGGTTGGATCCGATCATGCGCCAGCGCGCCTTCGCGCGTTTCGAGCGTGTCGGTACCGACAAACCGGTCGCCTCCTCCGGTTCGGGCTTGGGCCTGGCGATTGCTCGCGCCTATGCGCGCCGCAATGACGGAGACATCGAACTACGCGATGGCGAGCCGAACGCGCAAGGCGGCGTCGGCCTTGCGTCCGTACTGTGGCTGCCGCTAGCTTCCACGGTGTCGCAGTATCCGCGCCCGGTCGATGTCGACCTCAAGGGCGATCAATAACTTCTCCGCATTTCCGCTTTCAACCTCTTTTTTCACGCGTGGTCCGGCTTCCTTTCAGGGATAACCCCCGAATTCAGGAACGCGACAGCGCACAGAAAGCGGATTAGCAGCTTCCTTCCGTAATCTGCGTCCGGGCCTGTCGCCGGGCACCGGGTGGCGCTCGTTTCGAGCTGCGCATCCTGGTCAGGCGCGGTGCCGCACCATGAAGGAGGATGAAGTGCAAAAGACAATCAATAGAAAGGACTATTACGGCGGAGCGCTGATGGTCCTCATCGGGCTGGGGGCGATTTACGGCGGGACCGACTATCACATCGGGACCCTGAGTCACATGGGTCCAGGATTCTTCCCAGCTGCGCTCGGAGGCCTGCTGGCTCTGACCGGCGTGCTGATCGCCATTTCCGCGCGCTCCGGCGAATCGGCGGCGCCTGCGCCTGGCGACGGCCATGCCCACGGCCTGCCTGATTTCCGGGGCGGTGCCTGCATCCTGCTGGGCATCCTGGCGTTCCTGCTGCTGGGCCATTACGGCGGCTTGCTGCCCGCCACGTTCGCCATCGTTTTCATTTCGGCGCTGGGCGACCGCAACAACACGATCAAGCAGGCTCTGCTGCTTTCGATCGCCATGACCGTCATCGCGGTCGTTGTCTTCTGGTGGGCGCTGCAACTGCAGCTTCCGCTGTTTCGCTGGGGTTGATGCGCCATGATTTCCCAATCCTTGATGGACCTCTGGTACGGCTTCGGCGTCGCTTTCCAGTGGCATAACCTGATGTGGTCGTTCTTCGGCGTGCTGGTGGGCAACCTCATCGGCGTGCTGCCCGGCATGGGCGCGCTGTCGGCCATTTCCATTCTGCTGCCTCTGACCTATGTGATGCATCCGGTGCCCGCCATCCTGATGCTGGCGGGTATTTTCTACGGCTCGCAGTACGGCGGCGCCATCGGTGCAATTCTGTTGAACCTGCCTTCGCATCCGCCGCACGCGGTTACCTGCCTGGACGGCTATCCGCTGACCAAGCAGGGCAAGGGAGGCACGGCGCTGGGCATCACGATGATTTGCTCATTTTTCGCCGCATCGGTGGGGATCATCGTCATGATCTTCGCGTCGCCGCTGCTGGTCGAAGTCGCCTTCAAGTTCGGCCCTACCGAGATCTTCTCGATCATGCTGCTGGGCCTGCTGGCCGGCGCTACGATGTCGCGCGGTTCTCCGCTCAAGGGCGTGGCGATGACCTTGTTCGGCTTGATGTGCGGTGTCGTGGGCACGGACGTGAACACCGGTACCATCCGATTCTCGTTCGGGCTGCTGGATCTGTCCGATGGCCTGGAACTCGTGGCGATCTCCATGGGCTTGTTCGGCGTGGCCGACTTCCTGATGAGCGTCAACCGGATGACCATCATCGGCAGCGGCGCCAAGCTGCGCCTGCGCGATATGCGGCCCAGCAAACAGGAGCTCAAGACCGCGTTCTGGCCGATGGTCCGCGGCACGGCCGTGGGCACCCTGTTTGGCGCGATGCCCGGCACGGGGCCCACGATCACCACCTTCGTGGCCTATGCGCTGGAGCGCAAGATATCCAAGACGCCCGAGAAGTTCGGCACCGGCATGATCGCCGGCGTGGCTTCGCCCGAAGCGTCGTCGCACTCCAAGACGCAGGTCGACTTCATTCCGACGATGAGCCTGGGCATTCCCGGCGACGCAGTGATGGCGCTGATCCTGGGTGCGCTGCTGATCCAGGGCATCCAGCCCGGTCCCCAGCTCATCACCGAGCATCCGGACATCTTCTGGGGCCTGATCGCCAGCTTTTGGGTCGGTAATGTGTTGCTCATGGTGCTGAACGTGCCGCTGATCGGTGTGTGGGTGAAACTGCTGCAGGTGCCGTACCGCTACCTGTTCCCGTCCGCGCTGTTCTTCATCGCGGTGGGGGTGTTCAGCACGCAGAACAGCCTCTTCCAGATCTGGGAAGTGCTGGCATTCGGCGTGATCGGCGCCATCCTGATGACCCTGGAGTTTTCGGTAGCGCCCATCCTGCTCGGCTTCGTGCTGGGGCCGATGGTGGAAGAGAACTTCCGTCGCGCGCTGTTGCTGTCGCGCGGCGACCTCGCGGTATTCGTGGAACGCCCGATCAGCGCCTGGTTCATCGGCGCGAGCGCCTTGCTCGTCCTGTTGCAGGTGTGGGCCTTCCTGCGCCGCAACAAGAACAAGGGCAAAGGCAAGCCGGAGGTACCGCAGGCGGCATAAGCGCTTTTCTGCAGGTTTGCGAGCGGCCCGGCATCATGCCGGGCCGTTTGATTTGTGCGGCGGCATCCCTCATGCTTTAGGCTTCCCGAGCCAGCATACATAGCCATCATGCACCTACTCTTCGCCTGTCCCCACCACGATCCCGCCACCTGGGTTCCGTTACTGGAAGCCGCGATGCCCGGATGCCGCATTTCCGTGTGGAACCCGGACGGGCCGCCCTCGGGCGCAGAAGCCGCCCTGGTCTGGAAGCCGCCAGCCGAACTCTTCAAGCACGAGACCGGCCTGACGACACTGTTCAACCTGGGTGCCGGCGTTGACGCCTTGCTGAAAATGCCCGAGATCCCGCCGCAGGTGCGGATCGTCCGCCTGGAAGACGCAGGCATGGCGGTGCAGATGGCCGAATATGCGTTGTACGCGCTGCTGCGCGTCTCGCGTGATTTCGAAGCCTTCGACCACGCACAGGCCCGCCAGCACTGGGACACCCGCGAAGGTTCACGGCAGGCCGACTGGCCGGTGGGCGTGCTGGGGTTGGGGCAGGTGGGCGCACGCGTGGCGCAGACTCTGGCCGAGTTCGGTTATCCCGTGGCGGGCTGGTCGCGGTCGCCGCGCGACATCCCCGGCGTGGAATCCTTTGCGGGCGAAGCCGCCTTGCCGGCATTCCTGGCCCGCACGCGCTTCCTGGTGAACGTCCTGCCGCTTACGCCGGACACCATCGGCATCCTCAATCGCGACACGCTGTCCCAGCTTCTGCCGCATGCGCATCTGGTCAACGTGGG
Organism: Achromobacter sp. D10; assembly: GCF_035282245.1. NCBI lineage: Bacteria > Pseudomonadati > Pseudomonadota > Betaproteobacteria > Burkholderiales > Alcaligenaceae > Achromobacter > Achromobacter sp. D10. Next base: position 15,038 of record NZ_JAYJLE010000014.1, on the reverse strand, counting down.
CCGGGGCGAACACCTGGTCGAGGACGACCTCGTGCAGATGCTCGAAGAAGGCGAGATCGACGGCGCCACGCTGGATGTCTTCCATACCGAACCCCTGCCCAAGGACCATGCCTTCTGGCGCGATGCGCGCGTTCACGTCACGCCGCACATCGCGGCGCGCACCTTGCGCGATGAAAGCATCCGGCAGATCGCGGGCAAGGTCGAGCAACTGCGGCGCGGCGAAGCCATCACTGGCGTGGTGGACCGTTCGCGGGGCTATTGAGCCGGAAGCGGCGGCGCCTTTTCCAGCCGTTGATACATCGCGGGCAGGCGCTCAGACAGGAAATCGAGCAGGGCGCGTACGGCGGGCATCATGCCCCGCCGTGACGGATAGATGCAATGCACGATGCCTTCGGGCGATTGCCATTGGGGCAGAACCTGTACCAGCTGGCCGCGCCGCAATTGTTCGTGCGTGGCAATCGAAGGCAGCAGGGCGATGCCGCGGCCGCGCACCGCCGCTTCGGTCAACACGATGAAGTCGTTGCATGACAATTGCGGCTTCAATTCCACGTGGACTTCTTCGCCCTTGTCGTTGCGCAGGGGCCAGCGCACCTCGTTCTGCGGGTCGCTGAAGCTCAGCGTGGTGTGCGTGGCGAGGTCTTGGGGAGTGTCGGGCGTGCCGTGGCGTTGCAGGTAGCTGGGGCTGGCGACCAGCGTGCCGCGAGCCGTACCGAAGTGACGCACGACGAGCTCGGCGTCCGTATCCAGCTTGGTGCGCACGCGCAGCGCCAGGTCTACGCCTTCACGGATCAGGTCCACGCGGCGGTTGGTCACCAGCAACTGCACCGACACGGCCGGCCAGGCGTCCAGGAATTCGGGCAATAGCGGCGACAGCACATCCTGCGCGATGGATACGGGGCAGCTGACGATCACGGGGCCCGTAGGCTCCGCCTGCAATTGCCGCATGGCATCGTCCGCCGCGCGCGCCGAGGCGGCCATTTCGCGGCAATAGTGCAGGTAGCGTTCGCCAGCCGAGGTCAGGCGCAAGCGGCGCGTCGTGCGTTGCAGCAGGCGCACGCCCAGGCTTTCCTCCAGGTGCGAGATCCGGCGCGACAGGCGGGATTTCGGAATGTCCAGCGCCCGGGCTGCGGCGCTGAAGCCCCCCTGTTCGACGACCTGGGAAAAGTAATAGAGGTCATTGAGATCTTGCATGATTGTTCTATTCCTGGAACGAATAGTTCATCATAACCGGATTTATGTGAACAATTAAGCGGTCTACAGTGACGTCCATGCACTCGGGATCTGACTAACGCTTACGGATCCTGACCGCCCGCAGTGAGCGGGCCATCACTGGAGAAATTTGCAATGAAGACCCTGGTTATCCTTTCCTCTATTCTCGGCGATCGTTCCAACAGCAAGCAATTGGCCGATCACCTGATCCACTGCGTCAAGGCGTCCAATCCGGCCGCGGTCATCAAGGTCCGCGACATTGGCGCGCAGCCCATTCCGTACTTCGACGGCGACACTGCCGGCGCGCTGTTTACCCCGGCTGATGCCCGTACGGTGGAACAGCAACGCCTGGTTGAAATGAGCGACGAACTGGTCGCCGAATTGATGCAAGCCGATCGCATCGTCTTCGCCGTTCCGGTCTACAACTTCAACATGCCCGCACAGTTCAAGAGCTATCTTGACCATCTGGCCCGCGCCGGCATCACCTTCCGCTACACCGCCGAAGGCGTGCCGGAAGGCCTGGTAAAGGGCAAGCAGGTGTTCGTGCTGACGGCTCGCGGCGGCAAGGCCGAGGGCACGCCGTCTGACACGCTGACTCCTTACCTGCGTCAGATGCTCGCCTTCCTGGGCATGGATGACGTCACTTTCATTGCCGCTGAAGGCATGGCCATGGGTGAAGTGGCCGCGCTGGAAGGCATGGCGCAAGCCAAGCAACGCATCGATGCGTTGCTGCCTGCCGCGCAGCAGGACAGCCTGGCCGCGTAAGCGCGGGCGTCAAAAGCAAAGGCGAGCCTGGCGGCTCGCCTTTTTTCTTGCTGCAAGCGTCAGGCTCAGTCGCGCAGCCGCTTGATCAGGCTGGAAGTGTCCCAGCGGCCGCCGCCCATCTTTTGCACGTCGCCGTAGAACTGGTCCACCAGCGCAGTCAGGGGCAGGCGCGCGCCGTTGTGACGGGCTTCGGCCAGCACCAGGCCCAGGTCCTTGCGCATCCAGTCCACCGCGAAACCGAAGTCGAATTTGTCATCGACCATGGTGCCGCCGCGGTTCTCCATCTGCCAGCTTTGCGCCGCGCCCTTGCTGATCACGTCCAACACGAGCTTCATGTCCAGGTCGGCCGCCTGGCCGAAAGCCACGGCTTCGGACAGGCCCTGCACCACGCCGGCGATGCAAATCTGGTTGACCATCTTGGCCAGTTGCCCAGCCCCCGGCGGCCCGACGAGCGTGACGGCGCGGCCAAAGCTCTGCGCCACGGGCTTGATCGCGTCGAATACGGCCTGTTCGCCGCCGCACATGATGGTCAGCACACCATTGACTGCGCCGGCCTGGCCGCCCGACACCGGAGCGTCCACGAAATTCAGGCCCAGGTCCTTGGCTTGCGCATAGAGTTCGCGCGCGACGTCGGCCGACGCGGTGGTGTGGTCCACGAATACCGCGCCGGGCGCCATGCCGGCGAAGGCGCCGTCCGGGCCCAGCACGACGCTGCGCAGGTCGTCATCGTTGCCTACGCAGGCAAAGACGATCTGCGCGCCAGCGACCGCTTCGCGAGGCGTAGCGGCGCTCTTGCCGCCGAATTCCGCGACCCAGGCCTGGGCCTTGGCAGGCGTGCGGTTGTAGACCGTGACGTCATGCCCTGCGCGCGCCAGGTGGCCGGCCATGGGCAGGCCCATGACGCCCAATCCGAGGAAAGTGACTTTCTGGGCTACGACAGCGTCGTAGCTCTTGGTACCGATCGTTGCCATGCAGGGGACTCCGCTTTATGAGGTTAGGGGCATCAGGGGCGCTGGCGCCTGTAAACAGGCCCTAACCTTAACGCAATCAAAAGCCTGCGGCGAGTCCGTCGCGACGGCTGTCGCTTGCGCTGACATAGCCGTCCACGGCCGGATCGCCCAGACGCCAGATGAACTGGCCCGAGCCGAAGTCCATGTAGGGATCCGCCATGCTCTCGAGCACGTGGCCCCGGGCGCGCAGCCCCTCGGCAACCGTGGAGGCCAGGCCGGCCTCCGCATCCAGCGACAGCCCATGGTTCCACTTCCAGCGAGGCGCATCGCAGGCGGCCTGTGGCTGCTGCCCGTAGTCCAGCATCCGGACCAGCGCCTGGACCTGCCCCTGGGGCTGCATATTGCCTCCCATGACCCCAAAACTCATGACAGGCGCGCCGTTGCGCATCAGGAAGCCGGGGATGATGGTGTGGAAGGGACGCTTGCCGCCCGCTACCGCATTGGGATGGTCCGGGTCCGTGCTGAAGCAATGGCCGCGGTTCTGCAGGCTGACGCCCGTGCCGGGCACCACCACGCCGGAGCCAAAACCCATGTAGTTCGACTGGATGAAGCTGACCATCATGCCGCACTTGTCTGCGGCCGTCAGGTAAACGGTGCCGCCGCGCGGCGCATGGCCGCTGGCGTGGGCCTGCGCCGCATTGGGATCGATCAGGCGTGCGCGTTGCGCCAAGTAGTCCGGCGACAGCATCTGTTCGGGCGTCACGCGCATGTGACGCGCGTCGCCCACGTGTGCGTACACATCGGCGAAGGCCAGCTTCATCGCCTCGATCAGCAGGTGTTGCGTTTCGGCGTGATCCACTGGGCGGGCGGCCACGTCGAAGTTCTGCAGGATGCCCAGGGCGATCAAGGCTGCAATGCCCTGGCCGTTGGGGGGAATCTGGTGCAGCGTATGGCCGCGGTAGGCCTGGCTGATCGGAGTGACCCACTGCGGCGCGTAATCGCGCAGATCGGCCAGCGTCAGTGCGGCGTCGTGGGCTTGGGCATGCGCCACCAGCTTGTGCGCGGTCTCGCCTTCATAGAAGTCCCTGCCGCCGCTGGCGGCAATGCGCTTGAGCGTGGCCGCCGCGCCTTGCAGGACGAAGTGCTCTCCAACCTGAGGCGCGCGGCCACGAGGCAGGAAATGCTCGGCGAAGCCAGGCTGAGGCTGCAACAGGTCAGCCTGCGCCGCCCATTTTTCCTGCACGATCGGCGACACGGCAAAACCGCGCTCGGCATATTCGATGGCGGGCGCCAAGACGTCGGCGTAAGCCAGGCGGCCCAGCTTTTCATGCAGTGCGCCCCAGCCGGCCACGCAACCCGGCACGGTCACGCTGTCCCAGCCGCGGGCCGGAATGGCACCCTGATGCTTGCGCCGGAAGTAGTCCATGTTCCACGCCGCGGGCGCCGTGCCCGACGCGTTCAGGCCATGCAGCTTGGAGCCATCCCAGACGATCGCGAAACAATCCGATCCCAGTCCGTTGCTGACGGGTTCCGTCAGTGCCAGCGTGGCGGCCGCGGCGATCGCCGCATCGACGGCGTTTCCGCCCTGCGCCAGGATCCGCAGGCCGGCCTGAGCGGCCAAGGGTTGCGAGGTGGCGACCACGTTGCGCGCGAAGACGGGGCGGCGGGTGGAGGGATAGGGGTTGTTCCAGTTGAAATTCATCTCGAATCGTCGCGTGGGGTAAACCCCTAGCTTAACGTAGCTGAACGGCCTTTGAACATAACCCGTATCGGTTTGTATTGCCTGGTTTCATTTGAGGGAGGCATTTTGCGCGCGCAAAGAAAAACCCCCGGGCGGAACCCGGGGGTTTTCAGGGCGAGGCTGCCGCGATGCAGCGGCAGGCTGCGCTTTAGTCTTCTTCGACGAAGGTCTCTTCGCGCTTCTTGCGGATCGCAGGCAGGGCCACCAGGATCACCAGGAAGACGGCGACGGCCAGCAGCGAGGCCGACAGCGGACGCGTCACGAAGGTCGTGAAGTCGCCACGCGACAGCAGCAGGGCGCGACGGAAGTTCTCTTCCATCATGGGACCCAGCACCAGGCCCAGCAGCAGCGGTGCGCCTTCGCACTTCAGCTTGGACCACACGTAGCCGATGATGCCGAAGATGGCGGTGGTGAAGATGTCGAACGTGTTGTAGTTCAACGAGTACACGCCGATCGTGCAGAACACCAGAATCGCCGGGAACAGGATGCGGTAGGGCACCTTCAGCAGCTTGACCCACAGGCCGATCAGCGGCAGGTTCAGCACCACCAGCATCAGGTTGCCGATCCACATCGAGGCGATCAGGCCCCAGAACAGCTCGGGGTGGCTCGTCATGACTTGCGGGCCGGGCTGGATGTTGTGGATGGTCATGGCGCCGACCATCAGCGCCATCACGGCGTTGCCCGGGATACCCAGCGTCAGCAGCGGGATGAACGAAGTCTGCGCGGCAGCGTTGTTCGCCGATTCCGGACCAGCCAGGCCGGCCGGGTGGCCCTTGCCGAAGCGTTCCGGATTCTTCGAGATCTTCTTTTCCAGCGTGTAGGACGCGAACGACGACAGCACGGCGCCACCGCCCGGCAGGATGCCCAGGGCCGAACCCAGGGCCGTGCCACGCAGCACGGCGGGAGCAGCTTCCTTGAATTCCTGCTTGTTGGGATACAGCGTGCCGATCTTGTCGGTGATGTCGACGCGGTTTTCCTTCTGCTCGAGGTTGGTCATGATTTCGGCGAAGCCGAACACGCCCATGGCCACGATGGCGAAGTCGATGCCGTCCTGCAGCTCGGGGATGCCGAAGTCGAAGCGGGCGACGCCCGAGTTCACGTCGGTGCCCACCATGCCCAGCAGCAGGCCCAGCAGGATCATCGCGATTGCCTTGGGCAGCGAACCCGAGGCCAGCACCACGGCGCCGACCAGGCCCAGGCACATCAGCGAGAAGTACTCGGCGGGGCCGAACTTGAACGCGACTTCAGCCAGCGGGGGCGCGAAGGCGGCCAGCAGCAGCGTGGCCACGCAACCTGCGAAGAACGAACCCAGCGCGGCGATTGCCAGTGCTGCGCCAGCGCGGCCGTTGCGGGCCATCTGGTGACCGTCCAGCACGGTCACCACCGCGGACGTTTCCCCTGGCAATGCCACAAGAATTGCCGTCGTGGAGCCGCCGTATTGGGCGCCGTAATAAATACCCGCCAGCATGATCAGACCGGCCACCGGGGGCAGCACGTACGTGATCGGCAGCAGCATTGCAATGGTCGGGACGGGGCCGATGCCCGGGAGCACGCCAATCAGCGTGCCCAGGATGCAGCCCAGCAAGGCGTAGGCGAGGTTCTCGGGCGTGAACGCGACCGAGAAGCCCAGCATGAGGTTGTCAAACAATTCCATGACCGAAGGCTCCTTAGTTCATGCCCAGAAAGGACGGCCACAGCGGGAAAATCAGCCCCAGCCCCTTGACGAATGCCAGATACGAGAACACCACCAGGAAGATCGCGTTGGCGACGGCGACCTTCAAGCTGAACTCATGGCTGGCCAGGCTGCTGACGACAACCAGGACGAATACCGAAATGTAGATGCCCAGCAGTTTGAGGATGAAGCCGTAGAGCACGACCGATCCGACCACCAGGAAAACGATGCGCCAGTCGAACTTGTCGACGTGGGTCTCGTGGGCCTTCTTGGACAGCGAGCCAAGCAGCACGATGGCGCCCAGCAATGCCAGAACAATGCCTAGCCAGAAAGGAAAATACCCTGGGCCCATTCGGGCGGCAGTACCCATTTGGTAGCTGCTGGCCTGCCAGGCGAATCCCAGTCCAAGGGCGATGAACATCACCCCCGACCAGAAGTCCTGTCGATTGCGTAGCTGCATGATTGGTTGGCTCCTGTTTACAGCATGTAGATAAAAAGGTCTGTGGCCAATCCCGCCGACAGGCGAGTGACAGGCACAAAAAAGGCACTTCAGGGTGCCATTTGTTCTTATGAAAGGTAAGGCTAGGATTCTTGAAAGGGCGAATGGTAATGGACGCCCGGCACGCTGCAAACCCTGTAAGGTCGGTGAAAGGCTGGGGTTTTCCCTAGAATTCGGGAACTCCCGACCCCGAGTTGTAACGGGCCAGGAAGTTTGAGGGCTTTTTGAAAGCTAAGTGAAAGTTTATAGAAAGAAAGACGAAAGCAGGATCGGCCGGATGCGTGGCGTTCGGATGAGGGAGGGATAAATCCTACTGAATATTGCCGGGTTTCTCACCTTGCGTGAAGGGACCCCGTTCAACTCAGGATGGTTTACGATAGCGCCCATGCTGCAAGATCTAGACCAACTCGCCGCCCGCATAGGGCAACTGGTGCAACGCACCCGCCAACTCCACGCAGAGCGTGACGCGTTGCGCCAACGCCTGAATGAAACCGAAGCTGAGCAACGCGTGCTCAAGCAACGCGCCGCCGAGCGCGAGGCCGAAATCGTCACGCTGCAGAGCAAGCTTCAGGATCACGATGGCGCGGTCTCCGCCATGCTCGAGCAGGCCCAGCAGGCCGAGGCTGCGCTGCGCGAGCAACTGGCCCGCGAAACCGCCGAGCGCCAATCGCTCGAATCGCGTTTCTCCGCCCGCGAGACCGAATTGCAAGGCAACTTGCAGACCCGCGACACCGAATTACAGCGCTTGCGCGTGGCCGCCGCATCGGCCCGTGAGCGCATTGACGCCGTGCTGGCCCGCTTGCCGGGCGCACCGTCTGGAGAGCAACACTGATGGAACGCGTAGATGTCACCATACTGGGACGCGACTATTCCCTGGCGTGTTCCGCCGAAGAAAAGCCGACCCTGTTGGCCGCTGTGCGCCATGTGGACCAGCTGATGCTGCGCATCCAGGGCACGGGCAAGGTCTCCAGCAATGAACGCATCGCCGTGATGGCCGCGTTGCAAGTCGCGGGCGAGCTGCTCGCCATGAAAGCACCCGATGGTCCGCTGGGCGGTTTGGCGGTCGGCGACTTCAAGCGTAGAATCGAGGACATGAACGCAGTACTCGATGACGCCTTGTCGGGTCAGGAAAAACTGCTCTGACAGTTCATGAAGCAGTACTCAAGTATTTTCAGTTTGTCCCTGCCGTGTTCGTGACTAGGCCATACATTCTCTGAACCTATGTCTTATGGCATATTGGTTGCGGGAGTGCAGAGCTGGAGTGATCGTCTCCTGTAGACGAACCCGACGCTCTTCGGAACGCGACCACCTTGAACCTCAGGGTTCGAGATGCCGGCCTTGACGGCACAGGCGGGGCATCTATCCCAGCGGGCCTGCCACAAGAGCAGGTCCGCCTCGGGCGCCTCATCTCTCCCCTCCGTCCTCCCTCCTAGGACCAGTCCATGTTCAAACACCCTGTTTTCTCGCTGACCAAACTCGGCGCGGCGTGCGCAACCGTGGCCGCTCTGAGTGCTGCGCCGCTCGTCCACGCGCAGACCCCGGCTCCCGCCGCCGCCGAAGCCTCTGCCAGCCGCGCTCCGGAATTGACCCTGCAGGCCACGGCGTCTTCCGAGGTCAAGCAAGACACGGTCCGCATTTCCTTGTCGGCCGAAGTTGAAGCGCAGGATCAACCGGCCGCGGGCAAGAAGTTGACTGCCGCCCTGGATGACGTGATCAAGCGCGCGCGCGACGTCAAGGACGTCGAGGTGCGTACCGGCGGCTACAACGTCTGGCCGAACACCTCCAGCAAAGGCAAGATCAGTTCCTGGCGTGGCCAGGGCGAGGTGATTCTGGAATCCAAGAACTTCGAAGCCGCGGCTGCGTTGGCTTCCAAGCTGTCCGACAAGACAGCCATCTCCAACATCAGCTTCTTGCTGTCGCGCGAGGCGCGCGAGGCCGAAGAGCGCAAGCTGCTCAAGGAAGCCGCGCAGGCCTTCAAGGACCGCGCGCTGGCCGCGGCCAACGCTTTCGGCTTCTCGGGTTACCGCCTGTCCAAGCTCGAACTGGGCGGCTCGGGCGGCGCAGTGCCCGTGCCGCGCATGATGGGCGCCGCCGCCATGGCCAAGGACGCCTCCGGCGGCTATAGCCCGGACGTGCCGCTGGAAGCGGGCAACGTCACGGTCAGCATTGCGGTCAACGGGACGATCGTTTTGCAGTAAGGCTGAACATGATGGCGCCCAAGGCGACCATCGGCAGGGACAGCCACTGTCCCATGCTCAATCCGCCCGCGAGCAGGCCCAGGAAGTTGTCAGGCTCGCGGGTGAATTCCACGAGGAAGCGGAACGTTCCGTAACCCATCAGGAAGAGCCCGCTCACTTGCCCCAGGGGGCGCGGCTTGCTGGAAAACCACCACAGCAGCGCAAACAGCACGATGCCTTCCAGGCCCAGCTCATAGAGTTGCGACGGATGGCGCGGCAGGCCATCGCCGCTGCCCGGAAACACCATTGCCCACGGCACATCGGTGGGGCGGCCCCAGAGTTCGCCATTGATGAAATTGCCCAGGCGCCCAAAGCCCAGCCCCAGCGGGATCAGCGGCGCGATGAAGTCGCTCACCGCGAAGAACGGCAGCTTCTTCTTGCGTGCGAACAGCAGCATCACCACGATCACGCCGATCAGGCCGCCGTGGAACGACATGCCGCCTTGCCACAGGTACAGCACTTCCAGCGGGTGGGACAAGTAATACGAGGGCTTGTAGAACAGCACATAGCCCAGCCGCCCGCCCAGCACCACGCCCAGCACGCTGTAGAAGATCAGGTCTTCCAGGTCCTTCACGTTCAGCGAGGTAGTGTGGCCGGAGGTGATGCGCCGGCGTCCCAGCAGGTACACCAGGGCGAAGCCCACCAGGTACATCAGTCCGTACCAGTGGATGGCAAGCGGCCCGATCTGCAGGGCGACGGGATCAAATTGGGGATATTGCAGCATGTTCTGCCCGACACAATAAAGTTGAATGATAATAACCGGCGAGCATTGAAGATTCGCGCGCAAGCGAGCCAGCTTCCCGGGGCGGTCGCCACGTCCGAGCCCCGACGGCCGACAGGAGACAGACCATGCCGCATAACGAACGTTCCCGCCACATCACCCACGGTGTCGCGCGCGCGCCCAACCGCGCCATGTATTACGCGCTGGGTTACCAGGAAACGGATTTCGAAAATCCCATGATCGGCGTGGCCAATGGCCATTCAACGATCACGCCGTGCAATAGCGGCTTGCAGCGCCTGGCCGATGCCGCCATCGATGCCATTCGCGCGTCCCGCGCCAATCCGCAGGTATTCGGCACGCCCACCATTTCAGACGGCATGTCCATGGGCACCGAGGGCATGAAGTATTCGCTGGTGTCCCGCGAAGTCATTGCAGACTGCATCGAAACAGCCGCGCAAGGCCAGTGGATGGACGGCGTGGTGGTGATCGGTGGTTGTGACAAGAACATGCCCGGCGGCATGATTGCCCTGGCGCGCACGAACGTGCCCGGCATCTATGTCTATGGCGGCACCATCAAGCCTGGCCACTACAAGGGCAACGACCTGACCATCGTTTCCGTGTTCGAGGCCGTGGGCGAATACACCATGGGCCGCATGCCCGAAGAAGATTTCAAGCAGATCGAAAAGTGCGCAATTCCGGGCTCGGGATCCTGTGGCGGCATGTATACGGCCAACACCATGAGCTCCGCGTTCGAGGCCATGGGCATGAGCCTGCCTTACTCCAGCACCATGGCCAACGAGGACGAGGAAAAAGTCGCCTCCGCCGCGGAGTCGGCGCGTGTGTTGGTCGAGGCCGTCAGGCAAGGGCTGCGGCCGCGGGACATCATCACGCGCGAATCCATTGAGAATGCAGTGTCCGTCATCATGGCCACGGGCGGTTCCACCAACGCCGTCCTGCACTTCCTGGCAATAGCCCATGCCGCCGAAGTCCCTTGGACCATCGACGATTTCGAACGTATCCGCGAGCGCGTGCCCGTGCTGTGCGACCTGAAGCCTTCTGGCAAATACGTCGCCACGGACCTGCATCGCGCCGGCGGCATTCCTCAGGTCATGAAGCTATTGCTCAATGCAGGCCTGCTGCATGGAGACTGCATCACCATCACAGGCAAGACCATCGCGGAAACGCTGGCCGCCGTGCCTGACGCGCCCAGGGCGGACCAGGACGTGATCATGTCGCTGGATCGGGCGCTGTATCCCCAGGGCCATCTCGCCATCTTGAAAGGCAATCTCTCGCCAGAAGGTTGCGTCGCCAAGATCACCGGTCTGAAGAACCCGGTCATCACCGGACCCGCGCGTGTCTTCGACTCGGAAGACGACGCCATGACGGCCATCATGGCGCGCGAGATCCGCGATGGCGATGTCGTGGTCATCCGCTACGAAGGCCCCAAGGGTGGCCCAGGCATGCGCGAAATGCTGGCGCCCACCTCCGCGCTGGTCGGCCAGGGGCTGGGTGAAACGGTAGGGTTGATCACGGACGGACGCTTCTCGGGCGGAACCTGGGGCATGGTGGTTGGCCATGTCGCGCCGGAGGCTTTCGTCGGAGGGCCTATCGCGCTGATCCGCGAGGGCGATTCGGTTACCATCGATGCCCACAAGCTGCTGTTGCAGCTCAATATCAGCGACGAAGAGATGGCGGCTCGTCGCCAGGCCTGGGTTCAGCCCCGGCCGCGTTATACACGCGGTGTGCTTGCCAAGTTCGGCAAGCTCGCCAGCACCGCGAGCCGTGGGGCAGTTACCGATGCATTTGAAGAGTAGTCTGTTGTTGGCCGCCGCCTGCGTCCTGGGCGCGGGGGCGGCGCAAGCGCAAACCACCGGGCTGGACCTGGCCAAAAACAAGGCCTGTATGGCGTGCCATCAAGTCGAAGCCAAGCGCGTGGGGCCGCCCCTCAAGAGTGTGGCCGAGCGCTATGCGGGGCAGGGCGACGCCATGGTCGATTACCTGGCCGGCAAGATACGCGGGGGCGGCAGAGGCGCCTGGGGCGCGGTGCCCATGCCTGCGCAAACCCAGGTCAGCCAGGATGATGCCCGCGCGCTTGCTGAATGGATCTTGTCGCTGGCGCCGCCCAAGCAGTAGTCTTATTCTTCTGCGCCCACGCATGAAATCCGGGCGTCTGGCCGCAGTTCGCGGCCGCCTATCAATAAGGAACCGTCATGTCAGAACAACCCTCTCCGGGCAATGAAGTCGCCGTACTCGGCGGCGGCTGCTTCTGGTGCGTCGAAGCGGTGTTCACCGATCTGCGCGGCGTCAGGAGCGTGCTGCCCGGCTACAGCGGCGGGCATGTGGACAACCCCAGCTATGAACAGGTTTGCGGCAAGGATACAGGTCACATCGAAGTGGCTCGCGTCGAGTTCGATCCCGCCGAACTGTCTTACAGCGATCTGCTGCGCGTGTTCTTCGCGACCCACGATCCCACCACCCCTGGCCGTCAGGGCAACGACGTCGGTCCGCAGTACGAATCGGCCATCTTCTGGCAGAACGAAACGCAGCGCGAACAGGCTCAAGCGGTCATCGCCGAAGTCGAAGCCCAGAAAATCTACGATGCGCCTATCGTGACGCACCTGCTGGCACCCGCCAAATTCTGGCCGGCTGAAGACTATCACCGCGATTACTTTGCCCTGCATCCAGAGCAAGGCTATTGCCAGTTCGTGATTGCGCCGAAGGTCGCCAAGTTCCGTAAGCAATTCCAGGACCGACTGCAGAAGTAGCAGGCAAAAAAAACCTCACCCTGGGGTGAGGTTTCAAGGCCAGCGTCGATGCCCGAGCACCGGACGCTGGCGGGGGAAGTCTTTACTCGACGGTCTTCACGACGCCTCGGCGCATCTGGTCAAGTTCAATCGACTCGAACAAGGCTTTGAAATTGCCTTCGCCGAAGCCATCGTTGCCCTTGCGCTGGATGATCTCGAAGAAGATCGGGCCGATCTGGTTTTCAGTGAAAATCTGCAGCAGCAGTCCGCCGCCGGGGGCGCCGTCCAGCAGGATGCGATTCTTTTGCAGGCGCGCTACGTCCTCGCCGTGGTTCGGCAGGCGGCGGTCCAGCAACTCGTAATAGGTCTCCGGCGTATCCAGGAACACCACGCCATTCTGGCGCAACGCCTCGATAGTGGCGTAGATATCTTCCGTGGCCATGGCGATATGCTGGATGCCTTCGCCTCGGTACAGGTCCAGGTATTCCTGGATCTGGCCCTTTTCTTCCGTGCCTTCTTCGTTGATCGGAATGCGGATGTTGCCGCAGGGGGAGGTCATGGCCTTGGACTTCACGCCCGTCACCTTGCCCTCGATGTCGAAGTAGCGCACTTCGCGGAAATTGAAGAGGCGCTCGTAGAACTCCGCCCACTCTGCCATGCGGCCCTTGTGCACGTTGTGCGTCAGGTGATCCACAAGGGTCAGGCCGGCACCGCGATGATTCAGGTCGGCCTGGGCGTTCTGCGGGTCCACCGGCACGAAGTCCACGTCATAGATGCTGATGTCGCCGATACCGCCATGGCCGTCCTTGCCGGTCCAGCGGTCCACCAGGTAGATCAGCGAATCGCCGATGCCCTTGATGGCCGGAATGTTCAGTTCCATCGGGCCGCTATGCGAATCGAAGCCCCAGGCGCCGAGCTCCAGGGCGCGCTTGTAGGCGGCATTGGCGTCCTGCACGCGAAAACCGATCGCACAGATCGACGGTCCATGCAGGCGCGCGAAACGCTGGGCGAAAGAATCCGGCTCGGCGTTGATCAGAAAGTTCACACCGCCCTGGCGATACAGGGTCACATCCTTGTGGCGGTGTTTGGCAATGGCCTTGAAGCCCAGCAGCTCGAACACCTTGCGCAGTGCGGCGGGGTCCGGCGCGGCGTATTCAATGAACTCGAACCCGGCGGTGCCCATCGGGTTGTCCCAGGGTTGGAAAGCGCTGCTCATAAGTCTGCTCCCTTGCATCATTTTTAAGGACGACTTGTTCTTCAAGTCTAGACGGAGATTGTAGGAAGGAACGACGGGCAGACAATTGCAAACGTGTCGCGAAAGCTAGCTGGTTGAGCAATAATATTGCCGTAGAAAAAATATTCAGGGCTAAAAATGTCTGACATTGAGCTAGATAGGACAGATATACGGATTTTGGCCGAGTTGCAGCGGGATGGGCGGCTCAGCAACCAGGAACTGGCCGACCGTGTGTCGCTTTCGCCCAGTCCCTGTCTGCGACGAGTCCGGAGGCTGGAAGAGAAGGGCTTCATCAAGAAGTACGTGGCGCTTATCGACGCGAAGAAGGTTGGCTTGGGCCTGCTTGCGTACGTGAACATCCGCTTGAACAAGCACAGCGGATCCAGTCACGCGCCCATGAGCGACTTCGCCCGCGACGTGCAGCTGTGGCCGGAGGTGGTCGAGTGCTATGCCATGTCTGGCGACATGGATTACCTGCTGCGCATACAGGTCGCCGATCTCGCGCATTTCTCCCGATTCGCCATGGACACCTTGATGCGCCATCCCGCAGTAGTCGACATGCGCTCGTTCTTCGCGCTTCAGCAGATCAAAGAGACGACAGAGCTGAGGCTCTGATCTTTTGGTGTGGCCGCGGAGGCTTGCGTATTGCTCTATATATATAAGCGTGCGTGCCGCGAGTGGCAACTTGCCGCCGGCCTCTGTTGGATTCCTCCTCTCCTGCCTGGCTCTCTATATATAGGGAAGGAGCGCCCCTCACTTAAGCCCGTCCCCAGAAAACTTCATCTTTTTGAAAAATGGGTGCCATCTTCATGGAATGGGCAAATTTCCGTGCTATAGTCTCGCTCCTTCGCGATTCGGTCGGTTTTTGAGGCGCGAAGGCCAAGCAAGCACACAGGGCGACACGGGCAACCAAGCCGGCCTGCCGCAAGCGGTCAGAAATGAAAGCGATGCGGTTATTGCATGAATTGCAGCAAATCAGGCAGAAGCCAGTTGCGCAATTTGCAAAAATCGTGCTATAGTCTTGGGCTTGGCTGGCGATGTAAACAAAGGGTTTACCCTTATGTCGCCAACCAGCTGTTGCAATAACCAACCCCTGGATTTCAGGATCAGCGCTCTGGCGAAAGCCGCTGCGATGTTGCAGGAAAGAATGCAAGTCAGGCAAAAGCCGGTTGCATAATCTGCAAAAGTTGTGTTAAAGTTTCAGGCTTGGCAGTTGCCGAAAACTTAGGGTTAACCCTGATATTTCGATAGCTGCTAAGAGAGGCG
>NZ_JAYJLE010000013.1:0-180163 GCF_035282245.1 Achromobacter sp. D10 | reverse complement strand
CCGCGCCTGCGATCTGCTGGCCGCCCACATCCGCCTCACCTACGACGCCGTCGCGCGCCTGCCGCCGGATCTGTTCAATCCGCCCGCCTGAGGGCCACGTGCTCAGGCTGCGCCCGCGCGATGCTGGGCCAGCACCTCGTGCATGGCCCGCGCCGCGCGCTCCAGCGTGGGCACGGCGCGCAGCAATTCGTCGAGCATGACCCGGGCGGTCGGCGCATGGCAGGCCACCGCTGCCACGACGCGGTCGTCCGCATCGCGCACCGGCACCGCCACGGCGCTCATGCCGCGCACGAATTCCTCGTTGTCGATGCCGATGCCGCGCGCAGCCAGCCGGTCCAGTTCTTCTGCCAGACGCGCGGGGTCGGTCAGCGTGCGCGGCGTATTGCGTGTGAGCGGCAAGCGCGCCAGCACCCGCCCGCGCTCCAGCCGGTTCATGGACGCCAGGAACAGCTTGCCGCTGGCGGTGCAATGCATGGGCACGTGGCTGCCTACCGCGAAGAACAGGCGCAAGGGTTCCGCCGTTTCCACGCGTTCCATGTAGATCACGCGGTCGCCGTCCGGCGCAGTGAGGTTGCAGGTTTCGCCAAGGGTGCCGACCAGTTGCGCCAGCACGGCGCGACAGGCGCGCGTGAACGCAGACGCACGCAACGTGGCCAGCGCCAGCGTGGCCGCTTGCGGCCCGGGCACGAAGCCGTTCTCGGTGGGTGTGGCGGCCACGAAACCGGCGCGCTGCATGGCGGCCAGCAAGCGCATCAAGGTGGTCTTGGGCATGTCCAGCCGCTGCGCCAGTTGCGCCAGGGTGGGCGGATGCTGGGCCCGCGCCAGGTGGTCCAGCACCACCAAGGCGCGCAGGGAACGCGCGGCCTCTTGGTGGGTCGTGGCGTCGTCGGTCTGCTGCGCCGATGCTGCACCGCGATTTTGAAACTGAATCTGCATATTCTGTTCCACTTTTCCGCCCCTGCGCCTGTTGTGCTTTGTTCTGCGCGCCTGCTTTCTAGAATCGCCACAAATGCCGCAGCGCCCAAGCGCCGGCATCGATCCAGTATATAAGTGCGCCCCACAACGACAAGCAGGGTAAACGCGCCGTAGGCCAGGCGCGGCGCCCGGCTGCAGGGAGAGCTTGCGGACATGTCCGATACCGTGGATTACATCGTGGTTGGCGCCGGCTCGGCCGGATGCGTGATGGCCAACCGGCTGAGCGCCAACGGCACGCATAGCGTCTGCCTGCTTGAAGCCGGCCCCAAGGACAGCTACCCGTGGATACACATACCGATCGGCTACGGCAAGACGATGTTCCACAAGGTGGTGAACTGGGGCTACTACACCGACCCCGATCCCGGCATGCTGGACCGCCGCATCTATTGGCCGCGCGGGCGCACGCTGGGCGGATCCAGCGCCATCAACGGCCTGATCTATATCCGCGGCCAGCGGCAAGACTACGACGCCTGGGCCGCGGCCGGCAATCCGGGCTGGAGCTGGGACGAATGCCTGCCCTACTTCCGCAAGCTCGAAAACAATGACCTGGGCCCTGGCCCCACCCGCGGTACCGAAGGCATGCTCAATGCCACGTCGATCAAGACGCCGCACCCCTTGGTGGAAGCCTTGATCGATGCCGGGCAAAAGCTGGGACTGCCCCGCTTGCAGGATTTCAATGGCGGCGACCAGGAGGGGGTGGGCTACTACCAGCTCACCACGCGCAATGGCCGCCGCTGTTCCACCGCCGTGGCCTACCTGCGCCCCGCCCAGGGCAGGAGCAACCTGCGCGTGGAAACCGATGCGCACGCCATGGCCGTGCTGTTCGAGGGCCGCCGCGCCTGCGGCGTGCGCTACCGGCGCGACGGCCAGGTCCACACTCTGCGCGCGCGCCGCGAAGTCGTGCTGTGCGCCGGCGCGCTGCAATCGCCGCAGTTGCTGCAGCTGTCCGGCGTCGGCCCGGCCGCCCTGCTGCGCCAGTTCGGCATCGGCGTGGTGCGCGACCTGCCCGGCGTGGGCGAAAACCTGCAGGACCATCTGCAGATCCGCCTGATCTACGAAACCACGCGCCCCATCACCACCAACGACCAGTTGCGCAGCCTGTTCGGACGCGCCCGCATGGGCCTGGAGTGGCTGCTGTTTCGCGGCGGGCCCCTGGCCGTGGGCATCAACCAGGGCGGCGTGTTCTGCCGCGTCGATCCGGCCAGCCGCACGCCCGATACCCAATTCCATTTCGCCACACTGTCGGCCGATATGGCCGGCGGCAAGGTGCATCCATTCTCGGGCTGCACGTATTCCGTCTGCCAGTTGCGGCCGTCGTCGCGCGGCCGCGTGCGCCTGCGCAGCAGCGACCCTTTCGAAGCGCCGTCGATGCAGCCGAACTACTTGTCCACCGAACTGGATCGCGGCATGGCCGTGGCGGCGGTGAAGTACGCGCGGCGGCTGGCCGCCACCGAACCGCTGGCCGGGCTGATGAAGCGCGAATTCCGGCCCGGGCACGAGGTGCGCACGGACGACGAGATCCTGCACTTCTGCCGCGAGTACGGCGCCACCATCTTCCACCCCTCGGGCACCGCCAAGATGGGTCCGTCCAGCGACCCCATGGCGGTCGTGGACGAGCGCCTGCGGGTGCATGGCGTGGCGGGGCTGCGCGTGGTGGACTGTTCGATCATGCCCACGCTGGTGTCGGGCAACACCAACGTGCCGGTGATCATGCTGGCCGAACGCGCGGCCGACTTCATTTTGCAGGACCTCAGGCAAGCGCAGCCACAGGCGCTGCGCGTCGCCGCCTGAATCGGAGATGACGGACCCCGGATAGCGGAACCCCAAGGCGCAGGACAACGCAGATTGATCCACCGCCCCACCAAAGGAGACTAGACATGGCCAAGCAAAACGAAGCCGCGGTGCGCAAAGTCGTCGCCGCGTCGCTGATCGGCGCCACCATCGAGTGGTACGACTTTTTCCTGTATGGCGTCGTCGCGGGCATCGTGTTCAACAAGTTGTACTTCCCCACGGGCGATCCGGTGGTCTCGACGATGCTGGCGTACACCACCTTCGCCGTCGGTTTCGTCACCCGGCCCCTGGGCGGGCTGATATTCGGCCACTTCGGCGACCGCATCGGCAGAAAGAGCATGCTGGTGCTGACGCTGATGATCATGGGCATCGCCACTTTCCTGATCGGCCTGGTGCCCACGTACGACAGCATCGGCATCTGGGCGCCGATCCTGCTGCTTCTGCTGCGCGTGTTCCAGGGGATCGGGCTGGGCGGAGAATGGGGCGGCGCCGTGCTGATGGCGTACGAATACGCGCCGCCCGGCAAGAAGGGCTTCTACGCGTCGTTGCCGCAGATCGGGCTGGCGATCGGGCTGTGCCTGGCCTCCGGCACGGTCGCGCTGCTGTCCACCCTGTTGACCGACGCGCAGTTCATGGCCTGGGGCTGGCGCATCGCCTTCCTGGCGTCGGCCGCCATGGTGCTGGTGGGCATGTATATCCGCCTGAACATCAAGGAAACGCCGGAGTTCGCGGCGGTAAAGGCCAACAACGCCGAAAGCCGCATCCCCTTCTTCGACATGCTCAAGCGCTACCCCGGCAATGTCTTCAAGGGCATGGGCGCGCGCTACATCGACGGCGTGTTCTTTAACGTGTTCGGCGTGTTCTCGATCTCGTACCTGACGCAGACGGTGCAGATCTCGCGCACCGAGGCGCTGATCGGCGTAATGGCCGCGGCGCTCGTGATGTGCTTTTTCATTCCCTTCTTCGGCCGCCTGTCCGACCGCATCGGCCGCACCCGCGTCTATTTCTGGGGTTCGCTCATTACCGCGGCGGCGTCTTTCCCGGGTTTCTGGCTGATGCTCAACAACCAGGGCAGCGTCATGCTGATCTGGCTGGCCATCATCATCCCGTTCGGGATCCTGTACGCCGCCGTTTATGGCCCCGAGGCAGCGCTGTTCTGCGAGCTTTTCGACGCGAAGGTGCGCTACACCGGCATTTCGTTCGTGTATCAGTTCTCGGGAATTTTCGCCTCGGGCATCACGCCCATCATCGCCACCGCGCTGTTGAAGACGGGCGGCGGCCAGCCTTGGCTGATCTGCCTGTACGTGCTGTTCGCGGGCGTGGTGTCGGCTGTGTGCGCCATGCTGATCGGACGCGGTGCGCAGCCCGCTGACATGGAGGCGGCAACGCCGCCCGCCATGCCGCGCGGAGGATGGGGCAAGGCCTGAACGTGAACGCGCCGGCCGCAAGGGCCGGCGCATCGCAACAGGGCTTTGGGCGTCAGGCCGCCGTTACCGGGCGGCCGTAAAACGGATAGTTGGGATCGTTGTAGCCGTGGCTGGACGCATGGCCCGGCGTCACCCAATCGTTGACGATGGCTTCGTCCTCGGCCGTGACTTTCACGTCCAGGGCCGCGTAGTAGTCCTCCATCTGCGCCAAGGTGCGGGGCCCGGCGATGACGGCGGTGACGATGGGGTTGGCCAGCACCCAGGCAGTGGCGAAATGCCCGGCCTGCGCGCCGCGCGTGGCGGCATGGGCCACCAGCTTCTGCGCGATTTGCAGGGATTCTTCGCGGAACTCGGTCGCGAGGATGCGGCGGTCTCCGCGCCCGGCACGGCTGTCGGCCGCGGGCGCCTGGCCCGGCAGGTACTTGCCGGTCAGCACGCCGCGCGCAATGGGACTGTAAGGCACCACGCCCAGGCCATAGTGCTTGCAGGCGGGCAGGATTTCGACTTCCGGGCCGCGATTGAGCATGTTGTAGTAAGGCTGGCACACCACCGGTTGCGGCACGCCCATTTTTTCGCACAGGCGCATCACTTCGGCGATGCGCCAGCCGCGGAAGTTGGACAGTCCGAAGCTGCGCAGCTTGCCCGCGCGGATCAGGTCGCCCAGCGCCCACAGCGCTTCCTCGAGGTTTTCCTCGTGGTAGTCGCGATGCAGGTAGAGGATGTCCATGAAGTCGGTGCCCAGGCGCGCGAGGCTGTCCTCCACGCCCCGTATCAGCCACTGACGCGAATAGTGCGCCTGGTTCGGGCCGGTGCCGACAGCGTTGCCGATCTTGCTGGCGAGCACCCAGTCGTGGCGCTGGCCTTTGAGCAGCTTGCCCACGACTTCTTCGGAGCGGCCGCCGTTGTAGACGTCCGCCGTGTCGATGAAGTTCAGGCCATGATCGCGCGCGGACGCGACGATGCGCGCGGCTTCGTCGTCGGGCGTCTGCTCGCCGAACATCATGGTGCCCAGGCATAGCGGCGAAACCCGGAGATTGCTCCGGCCGAGTCTGCGGTAGTTCATGGTTGGCTTCCTCTCATTTACGGAAATGGATTAGACGCGAGCATGCAACGGCAAGCGCGCGCCAGTCAAATTCGCGTTCCAGGCATTCTTGGTTGGATTGTGGGTGATCGGTTTGTACGGCTGGGGTTCTTCAGCCGCCGGCGTCCGGACTGCGGGATTGCGATGCTCGCCCCGATGGAGCTGCGCTTCGGATCCCTTCGCCCGGCCATCGGCTCACGGCACCTGCCCATGAACGGGGTCCAGAACCAACGCATTGGGCGACTGCCAGCCGAGGACCCCGGAGCCCTACGAAGCGCAGCCCCACCGGGGCGAGCATCGGAATGGCGCAGGGTAGCCTCGGCGGTTTAGAACCCCGGCCTTCGCGTGCTCGAAGCCCCTGGATCCTGACCATCAAGAAGCCAAGCCAAAAATGCTCTAGCCCCCAGCATCGACCGCGCCTAGGATCTTGCCGAACAACGCATCCGCATGCGCCGAATCCAGCCAGCGCACGATCACCACCATCTGCCGCTCCGGCTCCACCCAGGTAAACGAGCTGCCTGCCCCCACGCCAAAGAAGCTGGAAGCCGGCACGCTCGGAAACACGCGGCCTTCATGGTTCAGCCAGATCAGGTAGCCGTAGTACGGCGCGATGGCGCATGGCGTGCGCATGTCGCGGATCCACTCGCTGGACAGGATGCGGCGGCCATTGGCCATGCCGTCATTCAGCAGCATCTGGCCGATCAGGGCCTGGTCACGGGCGCTGATGGACATGCCGCCGCCCCAGTGCGAGCCGCCCGGCACGGACGGCATGCGCTGCCCGTCGATCTCGACCCAGGCATTGTCGTAACCCACCCATTGCCAATCTTCGCTGGCGCCAATGGGCCGCGTGACGGCCTCGCGGAAGATCTCGGGCAAGGGCTTGCGAAACAGGTGCAGCAGCGCGTACGACAGCTGGTTGATGCGCACATCGTTGTATTCCCAGTAGGTTCCCGGACGCTGCAGGGGCCGCGCATCGCCTTTCTTGCCGCCGGGCGGCACACCAAAGGTAACGGCGCGGTAGCGGTCGGCCTGGTCGGATACGCCGAAGCGCTCGCCCTCCCATTCGCTGGTCTGCTGCAGCAGGTGGCGCCAGGTAATGTCGGCGTTCTGCCCTTCGTCAAAGCCGATGCCAGGCACGCGCTTGCCTACGGGTTCGTCCACGTCCGGCAGCAGGCCGCGGTCGTGCGCCACGCCAGCCAGGAGCGCCAGGTACAGCTTGGCAACGCTGAAGGTCAGGTCGGCCCGATCGGGCTCGCCCCAGGACGCGATAGTTTCGCCGCGCACGGTCACTACGCCGGACACCGGGCCGCGGTCGTGGATCGGACCCAACAGGCGGTTCCAGGGCGGCGGATCGTTCAGGTGCACGCCGAAGTTGCCTTTGACGCTGCGGTCCCAGGTGGATTCGTGGTCATTGGCGAACTGGATCGCCTGCTGCATGAGTGCGTTCATTGTTTCCCTCGTTATGTGTCTTGTGTCAGGCCGGGGCGCTTGCGCGTTCCCCGGCCAGGAATTCCATTGCGGCCTGCACCCCGCCCGGACGATGCGGCACGCCTGCCGCGGCCAGGCCCATTTCCACGCCTGCCAGCGTTCCGCACAGCGTGAGGTCGTTGAAGTGGCCCAGATGCCCGATGCGGAACACGCGGTCGGCGAGCTTGCCCAGCCCCTGCCCCAGCGACATGTCGAAACGTTCCAGGACGAGCTTGCGGAAAGCGTCGGCGCCATGGCCCTGCGGCATGATCACCGCTGTCAGCGCCGCACTGTGCGCGGTCGGATCCAGGCTCAGGAGTTCCAGTCCCCAAGCGGCCACCGCGAGGCGCGCCGCTTGCGCGTGGCGACTGTGGCGCGCATAGACCTGCGGCAGGCCTTCCTCGCGCAGCATGGCCAGGGCTTCGTGCAATCCGTACAGCAGGTTGGTCGATGGCGTGTAGGGGAAATAGCCGCGGGCATTGGCGGCGAGCATTTCGCGCCAATCCCAATACGAGCGCGGCAGCCGCGCGTGGTCGGCAGCGGCCAGGGCGCGCGCGCTGACGGCGTTGAACGCCAGCCCCGGCGGCAGCATCAAGCCCTTTTGCGAGCCGGCCACCGTCACGTCCACGCCCCATTCGTCGTGGCGATAGTCGATGGAACCCAGCGATGAGATCGTGTCCACCATCAACAGCGCCGGATGCGCCGCGCCGTCGATCGCGGCGCGCACGGCCGCAATATCGCTGGTCACCCCGGTGGAAGTTTCGTTATGCACGACGCACACGGCCTTGATGCCGTGCGCGGTGTCTTCGGCCAGCCGGGCTGCGATGGCCGCCGCGTCCACCGGATGCCGCCAGTCGCCTTCCAGGAAATCCACTTCCAGGCCCAGCCGCCCAGCCAGCTTGCGCCACAGGCTGGCGAAATGGCCGGTTTCCACCATCAGCACACGGTCGCCCGGAGACAGCGTATTAACCAGCGCGGCCTCCCACGCCCCGGTGCCGGACGACGGAAAGATGACCACCGGGGATTGCGTCTGGAAGACCTGTTTGACGCCTTCCAGCACTGCCAGCCCGAGCGCGCCGAACTCCGGACCCCGATGATCGATGGTGGGCTGGTCTATGGCGCGCAGCACACGGTCGGGCACATTGGTCGGCCCCGGAATCTGCAGGAAATGCCGGCCGGACGGATGACTGTTCAGGGTAAGCATGCGTAGTCCCAAAGTGGAATATTTTTGTATACCAACGAAAGGCGCCAAGCAAACAAGCAGGAGATGCCCGGCATGCGGACTTGCGGCATGCGTCACTCTATCCCATTGTTTTTACGTTAATAACCTAGGGTATACACCCATCGGGCCGGTAACAGGACCGGGTATATAGTCTCGCAAAACACGGGGAATTTTTGTATACCAATGAGCAGCGTTTCCAGCCTGATGCCTGATTCCGGCGCCGCCAGCGTGGCCGCCGAAACCGCGGCGCCGACTGCGGCCCGCGGCGCGGGCAATGGCCGCACGCTGCCCGCCACAGTGGCCGGGCAATTGCGCGAACGCATCATCCAGGGGGAATTCCCGCCCGGCGCACGCCTGAACGAACGCGCGCTGTGCGACTTGCTGGGCGTGTCCCGCACGCCGTTGCGCGAAGCGTTCCGCGTGCTGGCCGCCGAAGGGCTGGTGCAAATCGAACCGAACCGCGGGGCGCAGGTCGTCGCGTTATCGGAAGCGAACATCCGCGAAGCCTTCGAGGTCATCGGCGGGCTGGAAGCCATGTCGTGCCGGCTGGCCTGTGAGCGGGCCACGGACACCGAGATCGCCGAGATCCGCGCGCTGACCTACGAAATGATGGCCAGCCATGCGCGCCACGACCTGCCCACGTACTTCCGCACCAATCGCGAGATCCATGAACGCATCAGCCTGGCCGCGCACAACAGCCTGCTCAAGCAGCTGTACGACGCCCAGAACGCCCGCATCCAGAACCTGCGCTTTGTCTCGAACGAGAACCGGCAGAAATGGGATCTGGCCATGCGCGAACACATCGAAATGGCCGAGGCCCTGGAGGCGCGCGACGCCGACCGGCTGGCGGGCATCATGCGCCAGCACCTGCAGCGCAAGTGCGATGCCGCGTTGAAGACGCTGGGCATTCCACCCGCGGCCGCCGATTCCGGCTGACCCGTGCTCGGGCGCGAGCAGGACAGCGGGCCGCGCCGCCCGCGACCAGATGGCAGATAAGCAGTACGTGCAGTGACTTCCACAGGAGCCTCACCATGACTGATTTCCGCATCACCCCCGCAGCACCCGCGCCGTCCTGGCGCCACGCCGTTCCGCTCAAGGCGCTCGCAGCCGCGGTGCTGGCCTGCGCCACGCTGGCGGCCCAGCCAGCGCTGGCGGGCAAAAAGGACGACACCTTGCGCATGGCCTATGACCAGGCTCCGGAAAGCGTGGATCCTTACTACAACAACGTGCGGATAGGCGTCATCATTGCCGCCAATGTCTGGGACACCCTGCTCTACCGCGATCCGGTCACCAATGAGTACAAGGGCCAGCTCGCCAAGAGCTGGAAGCAGGTCGACGACAAGACCATGGAATTCGAGCTGCGCGAAGGGGTCAAATTCCATAACGGCGAGGAGTTCGACGCCGACTCGGTGGTGTATACGCTGAACTACGTGGCCGACCCGAAGAACAAGGCCGTGACGCAGCAGAATGTGGCGTGGATCGACAAGGTCGAGAAAATCGACAAGTACAAGGTGCGCCTGACCACCAAGGAGCCCTTCCCCGGCGCCAAGGAGTACCTGTCCACGACCGCCGCCATCCATCCCGCTAAGTACTACCAGGAAGTCGGCCCCAAGGGTATGAACGCCAAGCCTGTGGGCTCCGGTCCATACAAGGTGGTGGACTACCAGCCCGGCAAGTCGATCACGCTGGAACGCAACGCCGACTACTTCAAGGAGTCGCCCAAGGCCCAACCCAAGATCGGCAAGGTGGTGATCCGCTTCATCCCCGACCGCCAGACGCAGATGGCCGAAGTCATCTCGGGCGGCGAAGACCTGATCATGAGCGTTCCCAAGGACCAGGCGGAGCAACTGGGCGGCATGCCCACGCTGCAGATGGTCACCGGCAACACCATGCGCATCGTCTTCATGCAGATGAATATCCAGGAAGGCACGCCGGCGCCCCAGCTCAAGGATGAGCGCGTGCGCCGCGCCATCATCCACGCCATCGACCGCGAGTCCATGCTGAAGAACATCGTGGGCGAAGGCGGCGGCCTCATCAACACCATCTGCACGCCGTCCCAGACGGGCTGCACCCAGGACGGCGCGCCCGTCTACAAGTACGACCCGGCGCAAGCCAAGAAGCTGCTGGCCGAGGCCGGCTATCCCAATGGCTTCGACATCGACCTGGTGGCCTACCGTGAACGCAACCAGACCGAAGCCATCATCAACTACCTGCAAGCGGTCGGCATTCGCGCCAAGCTCAACTTCCTGCAATACGCCGCCATGCGCGACATGATCCGGGCCAACAAGGCATCCCTCACGCACCAGACCTGGGGTTCCAACCTGGTCAATGACGTGTCGGCGTCCACGCCGGTGTACTTCGCCTTCGGCAACGACGACATCACCCGCGATCCGCAAGTGCGCGATCTGCTCAACAAGGGTGACCGCACCATCGACAGCGGCGCGCGCAATGCCGCCTACAAGCAGGCGCTCGATCTGATCGCACAGAAGGCCTACGCGGTGCCGCTGTGGACCCTGCCTGCTTACTACGTGGCCACCAAGGACGTGAACTTCAAGCCCTACTCGGATGAGCTGGTGCGCTTCTGGGACATGAGCTGGAAGTGAGGCGCGGGCTCGCGCCGGCCCTGCGATGCGCCGGGCCGGCGTGAACCCAACGAAGAGGAAGCCCTATGCTGTATTTCACGATCAGGCGCCTGGGCCTGGCGGTGCTGGTGGCGCTGACGGTATCCATCCTGGCGTTCCTGCTGCTGCACTTGTCCGGCGATCCGGCTCTCGCCCTGGCCGGCGAAGGCGCGCGCCAGGCCGATATCGACATGATCCGCAAGACCTACGGCCTGGACCGGCCGCTGATCGTGCAGTATGCGGACTGGCTCTGGCATATCCTGCAGGGCGACTTCGGCACCTCGGTGTACTTCAAGACCGAGGCCGGACCATTGATCCTCTCCAAGCTCAAGACCACGCTGCTGCTGGGCCTGGGCGCGCTGGCCTTCGCGCTGCTGATCTCGATTCCGCTGGGGGTGCTGGCCGCGCTCTACAAGGGCAGCCTGATCGACCGCGCCTGCCTGGCCATCGCCGTGCTGGGCCAGGCGCTGCCGAACTTTTTCTTCGCCCTGATCCTGATCATGCTGTTCTCGATATCGCTGCGGCTGCTGCCGGTGTCGGGCAGCGGCAGCTGGCAGCACTTTGTCATGCCGGCCATCGCGCTAGGCTATTACGTCGCCCCGGCCTTCATGCGCCTGATCCGCGCCGGCATGATCGAAGTCCTGGCCGCCGACTACATCCGCACCGCCCGGGCCAAGGGCCTGCCGGCGCGCAAGATCGTCTTCAAGCACGCGTTGCGCAACGCCATCGTGCCGGTGGTGGCGTTGGCCGCGGTGCAGCTGGGCTACCTGCTGGGCGGCTCGGTCGTCATAGAAACCATCTTCGCCCTGGACGGCCTGGGCTACCTGGCCTATCAAAGCATCACCTACAAGGACTATCCCGTGATGCAGCTCATCGTGCTGCTGCTGTCGGTGCTCTATGTGCTGCTGACCCTGGCGGCCGACGTCGCCAACGCGTGGCTCGACCCGCGCATCCGGGTGTCCTGACATGCGCGCGCCCTCCCTGACTCCGTCCGTGCCCGGCGCTCCCGCCACGGCGCCGCTGGAACTGTCCGCCTCTGCCCTGCGCTGGCGCCGGTTGCGCCGCAACAAGGCGTTGCTGGCCGGCGGCGGCATTCTGCTCGTCATCGTGCTGATCGCGCTGTTCGCGCCCTGGATCTCGCCGCACGATCCCTATTACCAGGACCTCGCCTACCGCACGGCGCCCCCCGTCTGGTATGCCAAGGGCACCTGGCTGCATCCGCTGGGCACCGACCAGCTTGGGCGAGACTACCTGTCGCGCCTGTTCTACGGCGCCCGCATCTCGCTGTTGATCGGCATCAGCGTGGCATTGATCTCCGGCCTGATCGGCACGGCCATGGGCATGGCGGCCGGCTACTTCGGCGGCAAGACCGACATGGCGGTGTCGTTCCTGATCACCACCCGCCTGTCCATGCCCGTCATCCTGGTGGCGCTGGCCACCGTCGCCATCGTCGGCGGCTCGCTCTGGGTCGTCATCCTGGTGCTGGGACTGCTCAAGTGGGACCGGTACGCGGTAGTCATGCGCAGCGCCACGCAACAGGTGCGCTCCCTGGAGTACGTGGCCGCGGCGCAAGCGGCGGGCGCGTCCACCTGGCGCATCGTCTGGGGCGAGGTGCTGCCCAACGTGGTGCCGCAGCTGATCGTGATCGCCACGCTGGAGGCTGCCAGCGCGATCCTGCTGGAAGCCTCTCTCTCTTTCCTGGGCCTGGGCGTGCAACCGCCGCTGCCCTCCTGGGGCCTGATGATCTCCGAGGCCAAGGCCTACATGTTCTTTTCATTCTGGTTGATCGCCATTCCCGGATCGGCGCTGGCCTTGTTGATCTTCGCGATCAACCTGGCCGGCGACGGGCTGCATCAGCTGCTGACGCCCGAGGAGAGAGCGTGACCATGATCGACAACGAAATCGTCCTGGACGTGGATGGACTCACCGTCGACATCGCCACGCCGCGCGGCACGCTGCACGCCGTGCGCGACGTCTCCTTCCAGGTCAGGCGCGGCGAAACGCTCTGCCTGGTGGGGGAATCGGGTTGCGGCAAGTCCATGACCTCGCTGGCCATCATGGACCTGTTGCCCAAAGCGGCGCGGCGCGCCACGCGCCGGCTCTCGGTGTTGGGCGAGGACCTGTCGTCCGCGCGCGGGCGGCGCGTCAATGCGTTGCGCGGCAGGAAGATGGCGATGATCTTCCAGGAACCCATGACGGCGCTCAATCCCGCCTACGCCATCGGCGAACAATTGACCGAGCACTATATCCATCACTGCAAGGCGAGCGCGCAACAGGCGCGCGACCGCGCGGTAGAGCTGCTGGAAAAGGTCGGCATTGCTTCGGCCGCGCAGCGGCTCTCGCAGTATCCGCACCAGCTGTCCGGCGGCCTGCGCCAACGGGTAATGATCGCCATGGCGCTGATGTGCGGCCCGGAAC
Source organism: Achromobacter sp. D10 (assembly GCF_035282245.1). NCBI lineage: Bacteria > Pseudomonadati > Pseudomonadota > Betaproteobacteria > Burkholderiales > Alcaligenaceae > Achromobacter > Achromobacter sp. D10. Next base: position 167,161 of record NZ_JAYJLE010000013.1, on the reverse strand, counting down.
TGCTGATTGCCGATGAACCCAGCACCGCGCTGGACGTCACCATCCAGGCGCAGATCCTGCGGCTGCTGGCCGATCTGCAGGCCGAGCTCGGCATCGCCATGGTGCTGATCACACACGATCTGGGCGTGGTGGCGCGCATCGCGCGCCAGGTTGCCGTGATGTATGCCGGCCAGATCGTGGAGGAAGGGCCGGTCGCGGAGCTCTTCGCGTCGCCCCGCCATCCCTACACGCAGGGCTTGCTGGCCTGTATCCCCGTGCCAGGGCGCACGGCCCCCGGCGCAGCGCTGGGCACCATACCGGGCGTCGTGCCCGCGCTGGTCGGCCAACTGCAGGGCTGCGCCTTCTTCGACCGCTGCCCCCATGCGCAAGCGCAATGCCGCAACGAGGTGCCCGTGCATGACGCGGCCTCAGGACAGCGGTGGCGCTGCATCCTCCATCCAGAAGGAGTCCTGGCATGAACCCCTTGCTGCAAGCCGACGCCGTCAGCAGGCAGTTCTCGATCCGCTCGGGCATGTTCCGGCCTCGCAGCACGCTGCATGCCGTCAATGGCGTGGACCTGGCGGTGGAGCGTGGCTCGGTGCTGGGTATCGTGGGCGAATCAGGCTGCGGCAAGTCCACGCTGGCCCGCATGCTGCTGGGGCTGACGCCGCCAAGCGCAGGGGCGATCCGCCTGGACGGACAGGACATCCGCACCCTGGGCCGGCGAGCCCTGGCCCGCCGCGTGCAGCCGATCTTCCAGGATCCTTATTCGTCGCTGAATCCGCGACGCTCGATCGCCTCCATCGTGTCGCTGCCGCTGGAAGTGCACGGCATCGCCAATCCGAAGCAGCAGAAAGCCATCGAGATGCTGGAACGCGTCGGGCTGCCGCCGCGGCTGGCCCACAACACGCCGGGCCAGTTGTCCGGCGGGCAGCGCCAGCGCGTGGCCATCGCGCGGGCGTTGGTGATGCATCCGGAGATCGTCATCTGCGACGAGCCCACCTCGGCGCTGGACGTATCGGTGCAGGCCCAGATCATGAATCTGCTGATGGACCTGCGCCGCGACTTCAACCTGACCTATGTATTCATCAGCCACAACCTGGCCGTGGTCGAGCACATCGCCACCCACGTGGCAGTGATGTACCTGGGGCGCGTGGTCGAGTCCGCCGCCACCGCGCAACTGTTCCATGATCCGCGCCACCCGTACACCCAAGCCCTGCTGGCGTCGGTACTGACGCCCGAACCCGGCCTGGGCATTCCCGATATGGGCCTGGGCCTGTCTTTCCCCGACCCGCTGCGTCCGCCTTCGGGCTGCCCCTTCCATCCCCGTTGCCAGCAGGCCATGGCGCTATGCAAGACTGAACGCCCGGCGCTGACGCTGCGCGCGCAAGCCGTGGTGGCCTGCCACCTCTACCCCTCTTCCTCCGACGGAGCCCAGCCATCATGACCCGTGCACAAGCCATCGCCCAGGCCGAGCAGTGTTTCGATTCCGGCGCATTCCGCGCCCTGCTTGCGCGCCGCCTGGCGCAACCCACGGAAAGCCAGAATCCGGACCGCGCCCCTGAACTCGCCGCCTATCTGGAAGCCGATATCCGGCCCGCCTTCGAAGCCATGGGTTTCACCTGCCGCACGCTTACCCATCCCAAGGCGCTGGCGCCCTTTTTGTATGCGGAGCGCATCGAAGACCCTGCCTTGCCCACCGTGCTGGGCTATGGCCACGGAGACGTGATCCGCGGCCTGGAAAAGGAATGGAAGCAAGGGCTGTCACCCTGGACGCTCACCGAGTCGGAAGGCCGCTGGTACGGGCGCGGCATTGCCGACAACAAGGGCCAGCACACCGTCAACATGGAAGCGTTGAGGCTGGTGCTGGAAACACGCGGAAAGCTGGGGTTCAACACCAAATACTTGATCGAGATGGGCGAGGAAACGGGCTCCATGGGACTGCGCGAACTGTGCGAGGAACATCGCGCGCTGCTGGCGGCGGACCTCTTGATCGCCTCGGACGGGCCGCGGCTGAGCGCCGAGCGGCCCACCCTCTTCCTGGGCGCGCGCGGCAGCCTGAACTTCGACCTCAGCATCGAAGCCCGCGCAGGCGGCCACCATTCCGGCAACTGGGGCGGCCTGATCTCCAACCCCGGCATCCAGCTGGCCCACGCCATCGCCACCCTGGTCTCGCCCACCGGCCAGATCCGCATCCCGGAATGGGTGCCGCGCGAGCTGCCCGATGCGGTGCGGCGCGCCCTGGCCGACTGCCAGGTGGACGGCGGCGCCGATGGCCCCGACATCGAGCCGTGGTGGGGCGAGCCCGGCCTGTCGCCGGCCGAACGCGTATTCGGCTGGTGTTCGTTCGAGGTGCTGGCTTACAAAACCGGCAATCCGGACACCCCCGTCAATGCCATCCCACCCCGAGCCTGGGCGCGCTGCCAATTGCGCTTCGTGGTGGGTGTGGACCCCGACGATCTGGTGCCCGCCCTGCGCCGCCACCTGGACCGCCAGGGGTTTCCCATGGTGAAGATCGCGCTCACGCGTGAAAACATGTTCCGCGCCACGCGCATCGACCCCGACGACGCCTGGGTGCGCTGGGCGGTGGACTCGCTGGAGCGCACGTCCGGCGCCAAGACCGCCGTGCTGCCCAACCTGGGCGGCTCCCTGCCCAACGACATCTTCACCGACGTGCTGGGCCTGCGCACGATCTGGGTGCCGCACTCCTATCCCGGCTGCTCCCAGCACGCGCCAAACGAACACCTGCCGCCAGCGCTGCTGCGCCAGGGGCTGAGCCTGATGACCGGACTGTACTGGGACCTGGGCGCGGGCGGTACGCCGGCGCTGGAGCGTTAAGACCAGCGGCTGTAGCGGGCAACGGCCAAAAAAAAGCCTCCGGCTAGGAGGCTTGTCGTTGTCGTTTCCGTATCCCGTCCAAGAGCAGATCGGTGATGAATTCCGCCAGCACCAAGCGCCGGCCCGCATCCGGCGTTTGCCTTGTGAAGCGTTCGATGATGCCCATCAGCGATTGCGCGAACCAATCGGACGGAATGTCTTCGCGGAACAGGCCGGCCTGCTGTTCGGCGGCCACGTTGCCGGCGATCAACGCCACCAGCTCGTCCTTCAATGCCTCCGCCTCGGCGGCCTGGAAGAAGCCGATGCGGGTCAGGTTGGGATCTTCCTGCAGGATGGCGAGCAAGCCGCTCACGCCCTGGCGGATGCGCCCGGCCAGTTCAGCCCCCTGCAGGTCGTCCGGCAGGCGCGCCTGGCCGATGGCCTGGCGCAGGCGCTGGGCGAACATGCCCACCAGCTCGTCGTAGGCTGCCTGCTTGCTGGGGAAGTACTGATAGAAGACAGGTTGGGTCACGCCGGCCCGGGCGACGATGTCGCTGATCCGGGTATGCTGGAATCCGCGCTCCGCGAATTCCGCCGCCGCGACCTCCAGGAGCTGTAGCCGTGTGCGTTCACCCTTGGTGAGACGCTTGTCTTGCGGTAAAGAAGTGGGTCGTGCCGTAATCATCGCGAGAAAATACTACCCTTCGGCGCTTTTAGCCACTGCTTTCAATGACTGTTTCCAGCGCAGATACATCCATTGCAATGTCATCCCTATGGCGCTTGCCTACTGTGGCTGTCCTGATTCTTGGCAGCCTGATATCGGGCTGCGTGCCCTACCCCGTCTACAAGACCATGCAGCCGGACGCCCAGGCCACCGTGCTGGATGAACATTCCCAGCCCCTGGCGGATGCGCGGGTCGTTCTGATCAGCAGCACTTACCCGTACGGCCGGGAACAATTCCGCAATGAAACCCGCAGCGCTGCCGATGGCAGCGCCACGTTCAAGGCCCTGAAAGAGTGGCGCGCCGAATCGATGATGATCCACGGGGCGCAGGTGTATTTCTGGAACTGGTGCGTGGAAAAGGCGGGTTACGAAACCTACCAGACCCTGGACCGCGATGCCTCGCTCTTCAACGACAAACCGCAGATCCCATTGCGCCCAGGCGAGTCGCGTTCCTGCAACAACTGGCCAGACCGTTAGAACCTGCCCGCCCACGCTGAAATCAGTTGAAATCTCCGTAGCGCTTGAGACACTTTATGGAGGCGGCCAGGCGGTAAAGTAGGACTATCGGCCCGGACCTGGCGTTACGCCGGCTCCCGGGACGGATCAGGAGCAAGATCATGAAGCGGTTTTCTGGCCGTATGGCCATCGTCGCGGCGCTGGCGCTGGCCGTGGCAAGCGCGCCCGCCATGGCCGGCGGGCGTGGCGGCGGTTACTGGGGCGGCGGCCACGGCGGGTATCACGGCGGTGGCTATCACGGCGGATATCACAATTACCATGGCGGCAGCAGCAGTTCCGACGGCTGGTGGATAGGCGGCGCCTTCGCGCTGGCCACCATAGGCCTGCTGCTGGCGGCCGACTCCGGGCCCACTTATACCCAGGCCGGCGTCTACTCGTCGGGCGTGGGCTACACCAGCCCGCCAGTCTACACAGCCCCCGTATACAACGCCCCGGTATACGAGGCGGCTCCCGTTTACAGCGCGCCGCAGCCTCAGTACGAGCCGGTGCAATATGAGTCCACGGCGCCCGTCAACAGCGCCCAGGCCAGCGCCACCCTGGACTGCCAGCGCTGGGCCATGAACCAAAGCGGTTACGACCCGGCCACCATCACGCAATGGACCACCCAAGTCATGGTGGATTCCTATAACCGCGCGCTCGATTCCTGCATGACCAGCCGCGGCTACCGCGCCCACTGAAAGCGCATACCGGGTATTCCCGCTTGCCCTGCCGCGCCGGCCTGCACACACTGCATGCCGGCGCGCCTCATTGAAGGGCCGCCGCGTCCTGGCGGATCGGCCGCCGGGCATATAAAGGGGAAAGCATGTTGAATTTCAAGCGGATCGCGGGGGTGTGCGCCATCGGCGCAGCCTGCGCATTCTCTGCCGCCAGCTACGCGCAGTCCGACGCCAAGTCCCAGGCCATGACCATCGTCGTGCCCTACGGCGCGGGTGGCATCGTCGACAACACTGCGCGGGCCTTCGCGCAGAAGCTTGCGGCGGAACTGGGCCGGCCCGTGGTGGTGGAGAACCGCGGCGGCGCCGGCGGCATGATAGGCATGAACACGGTTGCCCGGGCGCATGACGAGAACACCCTGGCCTTTACGGCCGTCAGCCCGGTCACGCTGTCGCCGCACGTGATGAAGACACTGTACGACCCCTTGAAGGACCTGGCGCCCGTGGCCGCCGTCATGTATTCGCCAGTCTATCTGGTGGGTGGCCCGAAGTTCACCGGCAAGACATTCCAGGACATGCTCTCCCAGGCCAAGGCCGACCCCGGCGGCCTGTCGCTGGCGACCGCGGGCGTGGGTTCGCTGGGGCACCTGATGCTGGAGCAGATCAATGGGCAGGCCGACGTGCGCATTACCCACGTGCCGTACAAAGGCATGGCGCAGATGGTGCCCGATGCCCTGGGCGGCCAGTTCACCCTGATGCTGGTCAATGCGTCGGGCCCCATCAATGCGCTGATCGATGAAGGCAAGCTCACCCTGCTGGCCGTGGGCTCGCCGGCCCGCCTGCCAGCGAGACCAGGCACGCCCACGCTGGCCGAATTGGGCTATCCCATGGCCAACATGACCTCTACCTTTGGGTTTTTTGCGCCCGCGACCACCAGTCCGGACTTCCGCAAGCGCATGAACGGCCTGATCAACCGCATCGCCGCCATGCCGGACATCAGCAAACCGCTGACGGACGCGCTGAATATCATGTCGCCCGGCACCGTCGAGCAGTTCAGCGCCCAGGTGCAGAAGGAGTACGCGGACAACGGTCAGATCGTAAAGCGGGCCAATATCCGCAGTGAATAGACGGCGGTGAATCGGAGGCGCCCAGTCAAACGCGCCCAGGTGGCAGGCGGCTCAGCGCCGCCAGCCACGCCAGGCGCACAGCAGGCCAAAGACCAGCAAAGCGCCGGCCGGCAGCACCCAGACGAACCCCGAATCCGTGTAGACCACCTGATCTACCGGGTCGTAATAGCGGCCCAGTTCGTTGAAATCCCACTTCAGGTACTGCGCATGCCAGATATAGAAAAAAAAGGCCGACAACGCGAGGCTCATCCCGGCAGCCAAACGCAACAGGCCCGTGCTGCGTCCGGCGCGCGCCGCAATCTTCCATGTCAGGACTGCGCATCCCGCCACGCCCAGCAGCATGAGCAGGTCGCCGGCATCAAGGCCCATCGGCGGCCTCCAGGCGGGCCAGACAGTCCTGGGCTTCCTGCCATTGCTTTTCACTGAAGACGCGCAAGCCCGCCCGCGCCAGGAGCTCTGCCGTCACGCCGACTCCGGGCTGCCTGCGGCCAGCAAAATAGCCGTCGTATACATAGCCGCTGCCGCAGGATGGGCTGCCCTCCTTGAGGACCGCAATGCCGATCGCGTGCTTGCGGGCGGTTGCCAGCGCGGCTTGCGCGCCTTGCACAAAGGGTGCCGTCACGTCCTCGCCTGAAACCGCCACCACGCGGGCACGGCCGGCCAATACCGCCGCCGCGTCCTCGGCCGGCTCTATCTCCGCAGGTGGACGCGGGACGGGCATGCCGCCCGCCATTTCCGGGCAGACGACGACCACCCGGCCCTCTTCCCGCCACCGGGCAAGCACGGGATTGTCATGGGAAACGCCACGGCCGTCGTAGCGCACGGGGTTGCCCAACAGGCAGGAACTGACCAGAACATATTGCATGCGTCGTCCGACATGAGGGGCCGCAAGCCCCGGATCCAAGCACGCATGATAGAGCACCGGTGCCGCAATCCGGCTGCTCGCCAACCCTGCGTCAGCTGCCGGCGGCACCCATTTTTCGCATCCAGGCGCGCAGAGCGGGATCACGGACCTGCAGCACATCGAACAGGCCCAATGCGTTCAGGGCGGGCAATGCCGCCTGGATGTCCTGGCGCGCATCGGCCAAAGCCTGGGCCGATGCCTGCGGGTCGAGGCAGACGCGGGCATTTGCAAGAAATGCCCCAACGGTCCCCTTGCGTACGACCACTCCATTGAAGTCTCCTGCCTCCATGCCGTCCGGCAAGACATCGTGTGCTTTCATGCGCTGCTCCAGTTGAATCCATACAGGGTTACGATAGATCCGCCGGCCTGGCAAAACTGCGTTGTTATGGCCATTCAATACGGTGTTTCTGCCAATGCCACATCCTGCTTCCCCACCGCCCCTGCTGGATCCGGCGCTCGCCCGCTCCCGCAGCGGCCCCCGCTTGATCGCCGTGCGCCTCGAGGACGGCGCGCTGCGGCACACCGCCTTGCATCGGCACGCCAGGGGGCAATTGCTGGGCGCCCAGCATGGTTTGTTGACGGTTTACGCCGGCGACCAGCAATGGGTGGTGGCGTCAAGGCAAGCCGTCTGGATTCCGCCCAATCACCCGCATGGCCTGTACTCCCATGGGCCCTATGCCGGCTACAGTGCCTATCTGAGCCCGGCGGCGTGCGCGGGCCTGCCGGCAGCCCCCTGCGTGCTGCATGCCTCCGCCCTGCTGCTGGCCGCCGTCGACCGCGCCTCGTCCTGGCGCGACGACAAGACCAGTCCTGCGCGCAGCCGTCTCACAGAAGTGATCCGGGACGAGATCCGCACCTTGCCGCGTGCCGGCCAGGCCCTGCTGCTGCCCGGCGACCCGCGGCTGCAGCGGCTGGCGCTAACGCTGTCGGCCCAGCCTTCCGACCTGCGGACGCAGGACCAATGGGCTGCCTCGATCGGCATGTCGCCGCGCACGCTGGCTCGCCGCTTCCTGGCGGAAACCGGGCTGACCCTGGGTGCGTGGCGACAACGCGCCCGGCTGATGCGGGCGCAGGAATTGCTGGCTGAGGGCGCCGCCGTGACGACGGTGGCGCTGGAACTGGGTTACGACAACGTCAGCGCCTTCATTGCCATGTTCAAGCGCGAACTGGGCGCGACGCCAGGCCGCTACAGCGGCCCGGCCAACTAGGGCGTGTCAGCCCCTCGCACCCATTCGCGGACTCACGACTCTTCGGCCTTCTTGCTGGCGCGGCGCGCGCGCGGGGCTGCTTTGGCGGCAGCCTTGCCGGCAGTCTTCGAGGCAGGCTTGGCGGGAGCCGGCGTATCGGCTGCCGCCACCGGCTCAGCCGCAACCGGAGCAGCCGTCGCGGTCTTGGCGGCAGTCTTCTTCGCAGGAGCGCGGCTGCGGCTTGCGGCCCGCTTCGCAGCAGGCTTGTCCGCCGTGGACGAGTCAGCGGCCGGGCTGCTGGCCTCGTCCCGGGCGGCCGCCCGGGCCATGCTGCCCTCGAACGGATCGGATACCTTGGCAGGCGCCTTGCCGGAAGATTCGCGGCGGCTTTCTGCCGCCGGTTCGGCAAAGGTCCATTCGGCGATGTTCACCGCGGGCAAGGGCTGGCGCGCTTGCGGCAAGGGCTTGGGCATGGGCGGCAGCCGGGAAGGCTGGAAAGGCTTGGGCGCCTGCGCCCGCGCCAGCGCATCCGCCCGCATGGCGTCGACCCTGGCGGCGTCCGCTTGATCTTCCGTTTGCCTGGCAACGTCGGCGGCCGGCGCAGCGGGCGTCTGCACGGCCGCAGCCACCGCGGCCGGCGCTTCGGATGCCGCTTGGGAGGACGGACCCGGCGCAGCCGCTGCCCAAGCCTCGGCAGACGTGGCAGCGTTCTCGCCGCTTACGTCGCCAGAACCTTGCTCGGCAGCCTGGCGATTGGCCTTGGCCTCCCCGCCGGACTTGCGGCCGCCGCGCGATTTACGGCCAGACCGGGAGCCTGATTCTTCCTGGACCGCGGCGACTTGCGTATCGCCCGTGTCGGTCACGGCCGGCTGGCGAGCCGGCGCGGTACGGGCGCCACCGTTGACCGTGGCACGATCCGCCGCTGGCGCGCCACCCGCGCTGTCGCGGTACACATAGGTGCCGGCGTTTTCCTCGCGCCCCACTTCCAGAAGGCCGCGGGACTGCGCCTCGTCCAGCAGATTGCCGAAGGCGCGAAAGCCGTAGTAGGACTCGTTGAAATCGGGTCGGCGGCGCTTGAGCGCGTCCTTCAAGGCCGAAGCCCAGATCTTGCCGCTGTCGCCGCGTTCGGCCATGAGGTCTTCGAACGTTTCCGCGACCATCTCCACGGCCTGGGTCTTGCGGGCCTCGAGTTCTTCCTTGCGGCGGCGTTCTTCGTCGGGCGTACGGCGTTGCTGGTTGGCTGCGCCGCCGCGATTGTCGCGGCGCGCGTCCGCCGCGCGCTGGCCTTCGCGCGCCAGATCGTCATAGAAAATGAACTCGTCGCAGTTGGCGATGAGCAGGTCCGAGGTGGACTGCTTCACGCCCACGCCGATCACTTTCTTGTTGTTCTCGCGCAGCTTGGACACCAGGGGCGAAAAATCGGAATCGCCGCTGATGATCACGAAAGTATTGACGTGCGACTTGGTATAGCAGAAGTCCAGCGCGTCCACGACCAGCCGGATGTCGGCCGAATTCTTGCCGGACTGGCGCACATGTGGAATCTCGATCAGCTCGAAGTTGGCCTCGTGCATGGGGGCCTTGAATTCCTTGTAGCGCTCCCAGTCGCAATAGGCTTTCTTGACCACGATGCTGCCCTTGAGCAGCAGCCTTTCCAGCACCGGCCGGATATCGAACTTCTGGTATTTGGTGTCGCGCACGCCCAGCGCCACGTTCTCGAAATCACAGAAAAGCGCCATGCTGACGTTTTCGTTGGGGGTATTCATGGTTTGCTCCAATGCTGCGGCAGCCGGGCTGAAGCCGCCAGATGACGCCCATGATATACATATCTGCCTCCCGTCCACCGCGCGCCGGCCCGGCAACCATGCCCGACACCCCATTGTTCCCGCCTCTTTTTACCGACCGCCTTGTCCTGCAACCCCTGCAAATCCAGGACGCCGACGCCATCCAACGCGTCTTTCCCCAATGGGAAATCGTGCGATTCCTGGCCGACCAGGTGCCCTGGCCCTATCCGGCCGACGGGGCGCGCGTCTATCTGGAGCAGGTGGCGGTGCCCGCCATGCGCCGAGGCGAGCAATGGCATTGGTCGATCCGCACCCGCGCCCAGCCCGATGTGCTGATCGGTATCGTCAGCCTGATGGACGACGACACCGGAAACAACCGCGGCTTCTGGCTGGACCCCGTCCACCATGGCCGCGGCTACATGACCGAAGCCAGCGAGGCCGCCACCGCCTACTGGTTCGAAGTGCTGGGCAAGCCCGCGCTGCGCGCGCCCAAGGCCCTCGCCAACGTGGCCTCGCGCCGGATCTCCGCGCGCGGCGGCATGCGCCTGATCGCCACGGAAGAGCGCGGCTACGTCAGCGGACGCCTCCCCACCGAAATCTGGGAGATCACCCGGGAAGAATGGATCGCCCGGCACGGCCGCGGGCCGGGCGCAAGCCCGGCATGAGGCAGGTTCGGGGCGGCCGGGAATTCCAGGCCCAATCCGCCCCCATTTATTTCAGCAGGGCGCCCGCCCGCTAGATCGTCCAAGCCGTCGCTTACCGCCCTTTTCGCCCCTTTTTCCGGCCGATTGACCTGGGCCGGCGCTGGCTAGAATTCCCGAAAATCCGGCATTCCGCACACGGGATGCCCTCGTTATCGGGCAAGATCCATGAATCCGTCTACCGTCATCGGCGCCGCCGTCGGCCTGCTCACCCTGGTTATCGTCGTGGCCCTGGCCGCCACCGACCCCGGCATGTACATCAACCTGCCCGGACTGGCCATCGTATTGGGCGGCACCGCCGCCGCCGTATTCATCGCCTATCCGTTGTCCGAAGTGCTGCGCGTCTTCAAACTGGTGCGCACCGTGTTCCGCAATGACCAGCACGATCAGCAGCGCGACATCGAAGAACTGGTGTCCATGGCCCAGCTGTGGATGAACACGGATGTCCGCAAGGTCGAACAGGAACTCAAGAAGGTCAGCAACCCGTTCCTGCGCACCGGCGTGCAACTGATCATCGACAACACGCCCGAAGACCAGATCATCGAACTGCTGCAATGGCGCGTGGCGCGGCTGCGCGCCCGCGAGCAGGCCGAGGCCCAGATGTTCCGGGTCATGGCCACCTTCGCGCCCGCCTTCGGCATGCTGGGCACCCTGGTCGGCCTGATCAACCTGATGTCGGTGCTGGGAGAAGGCAGCATGCAGACCATCGGCCAGCAACTGGCCATCGGTCTCATGACCACTTTCTACGGGATCCTGCTGGCCAACCTGGTCTGCAAACCGATCGCCCTCAAGCTGGAACGCCGCACCGCAAGGCGCGTGGAATCCATGAACATGGTGCTCCAGGGCATCGCCATGATGTGCGAAAAACGCGGACCCGCCGTGGTGCGCGAAACCCTGAATTCGTTCGTGATGCACGTCGAAGACGAAATCTACGATGGCGGCGTGGATGCCAAGCCCCAGGCTGCGCCAACCAGGGCCGAGGCCCAGGCCAAGCCGGCCACCCAGCCTGTCTCGATCGCCCGCCCTGCCGCCGCGCGCCAATGAGCCTGATTTCTCCCTCCCTGGCGCAGCGGATCGAGCAGGCCCGCCAGGCCCAGTTGCGCGCCGAGAAAGCGGCGGCCAATAGCGGCTGGCGCCCCAGCGAAAGCGACCGCAAGGATCGCTACGCCCGCTGGCACGTTGAAGAAACCATCGAGCAAGACTCCGAAAACTGGCTGCTCAGCTACCTGGACCTGATCACCCTGCTCCTGGCCATGCTGGTCGTGTTGCTGGCGTTGACGCGCCTGCACGGCGGCGCCTTCGGCCAATCGGAACAGCCGGTGGAGCTGGTCGGCACGCTGGCTGCCAGCGGCCTGCCCACGTATGACGGCGAGTACTCCGAGTTCGACGCCGTCCACATTCCGGCAAGCTGGGCCCAAGCTGAAACGCCCCCGCCCGCGACCGCCGTTGCCGCCGTCCAGCCGGCGCATTCCCAGGAAGGTGAAGTCGTGGCCGAAGCAGCCCCGCCCCTGCGCGCTCCTTCCAAGGAATCGCTGGGCCTGGGCGACCTGGGCAAATCGGTCGATGTGATCATCAACGAACAGTCCGTCAGCTTCCGCATCAGCAATGAGTTGCTGTTCCCGTCCGGCCAGGCCACGCTCAGCCCCACCGGCCTGGACGTGATCAAGCGCCTGGCCGCCATCCTGAACAAAAATGAGTATCAGGTCTCGGTCGAAGGCCATAGCGACCCGGTGCCCATCCAGACCCGCCAGTTCGCATCCAACTGGGAACTGTCCAGCAGCCGCGCCACCAGCGTGCTGCGCGAATTGGTTCGCGACGGCGTGTCGGCGCAGCGCCTGCGCGCCGTCGGCTACGCCGAAACCCGTCCCATCGAGTCCAACGACACCCCGGCCGGCCGCGCCGCCAACCGGCGCGTCGAGCTGATCATGGACATCACGGCGCCGCAAAAAGCGGCACAGGGCGCCACCGCAACAGCGCCCGCGCCCGCCCCCGCCGCCAAGTCCTGAGGCGGACGGCCCGCCCGCGGGCCGCCTCGCGGAACCGCCGCCTCAGAGCGGCACCGGCCGATTCCGCAGCACGTTCTTCATTACCAGCGTGGAGCGCAGCCGCAGCACGCTGGGCAGCGCGGACAACACCCGGTCATAGAGCGCCTGGAATGCCGGTAAATCCTGGGTGACGACATGCAGCATGTAGTCTGGATCGCCGAACAGCCGCTGCGCCTGCACCACTTCCGGAATATTGCTCAAGGCCGCTTCGAATGCCGACACCCGGTCGCTGCTGCCTTCGCGCATCGTCACGAATACGATGGCCGAAAAGTTCAGGCCAACCGCGGCCAGATTGATGTTTGCCCCGTACCCGCTGATCACGCCAGCCTCTTCCAGCGCCCGCAGCCGCCGATGGCAGGGAGACAGGCTCAAGCCGACCCTTTCCGCCAGGTCCGTGATCGAAATCCGGCCGTCTTGCTGAAGCTCGGCAAGAATCTTTCTATCTACATCGTCCATGCGGAAGATTTTACCCAGGATGTCCAGGATTCCGGTAGATTGCGGGAGCACTTCCCCTTGCATCGCCGATAACATTCCCCGCCTGAGATTCATTTGGGGCATGCAGTTGGAAACCGGCAATCTGGTGGCGTTTTGGCTTCTTTCGCTTTCGTTGGTTGTCGTCCCTGGCGCGGACTGGGCGTATGCCATCTCCGCCGGTTTGCGGGACAAGGCGGTTCTTCCCGCCGTGCTGGGCATGTTGACCGGCTACTTGATGATCACGCTGGTGGTCGCTGCGGGGATAGGCGCTTTGGTCGCAAGCGAACCCGCCATCCTTACCGTCCTGACCCTGCTGGGCGCAGCCTATCTGCTGTGGCTCGGCGCCAACGTGCTGGCCCACCCTTCCGAACCCATTGCCGGCGAAGCGCAGGCCGCCGGACATTGGTTCGGCTGGGCGGCGAGGGGCTTCGCGGTCAGCGGCGTGAATCCCAAGGCCATCCTGCTGTTCCTGGCCTTGCTGCCGCAATTCACCAGCCGTGACGGGGCGTGGCCCATTTCCACGCAGATCACGGCACTGGGCATCCTGCAGATCATGAACTGCGCCGTGATCTACACCCTGGTGGGGCTGGGCTCGAAAGCGGTACTGCAGGCGCGCCCCCTCGCGGCGCGGCGGGTAAGCCAATTCTCAGGCCTGGCCATGGTCGTCATCGCGCTGATCCTGTTCGGTGAACAGCTTGCCGCCGTGATGGCTTGAACCTCGCAGCCTGCCTTAATCCCCCGGGTGGCCACCGCCAGCGCTCTCCAGATAGCTGTCCACCGCGCTACCCACCGTTGGATGGAAGCGGTCGTCGCCGAATATCTCGGTCAGTTCAAAACGCTTGAGCTTGTCGCGGACCGGATCCTTCATTTCCGCGAAATGGAGCGCCGCGCCCTGCTGGGCCAGGCTGCGGCTCAGTTCGCGCAACATGTCCGCCGACGTGACATCGACGCTGGTGACAGGCTCGGCCGCCACCACCACGCGGCGCACCGGCGTGGGCGAGGCCTCCACCGCTTCCATCAGGCGTTGCTGGAATAATTCGGCGTTGGCGAAGAACAGCGGCGCGTCCCAGCGGAACAGCACCAGCCCGTCGATCAGCGCAGCATTCGGATAGCGTTTCAGGTCGTGGTAACCGCGCAGGTTGGGCACGCGGCCCAGCACCGCGTAGTGCGGACGCCAGCCGTCCCACAGGAACTCGATGACAGCGATGACCACCGCCAGGCAGATGCCTGGAATGGCGCCGAACACGGCAACGCCCGCAAAGCATGCCATGGACAGCCAGAACTCCCACTGCTGGATGCGGTAGATGCGGCGCAGGTCTTTGAATTCGAACAGCCCGATGGCCGCCGCAATCACCACGGCGGCCAGCGCGCTGTTTGGCAGATAACGCAGCAGGTTGGGCGCGGCCACCAGCAACCCCGCGACGGCAATGGCGCCCACCACGCCGGTGAGTTGCGTGCGCGATCCCGCTGCCTCGGCCACCGGCGTGCGCGACGCGCTGCTGCTGATCGGAAAGCCCTGAAAAAAACCGGCCGCCAGGTTCGCCACCCCCAGGCCGACCATTTCCTGATTGGGATCCACGCGCGTGTTCGTGCGCGCAGCGTACGTGCGCGACAGCACGCTGGTGTCCGCGAAGGCAATAAGAGCCACCGCGCAACCGCCCAGCACGATTTTGACCAGGTCTGCGTGGCTGAGCCACGGCAACGCGAACTCGGGCAGCCCTTGCGGGATCTCGCCCAGCACTTTCACCCCTTGCCTGTCCAGATCGAACAGACTGACCGCCAGCGTGGCCAGGATGACAGCGATCAGGATACCGGGCACGCGTTCGAAGCGCTTGAGCAGCAGGATCACCGCCAGCGTTGCCGCCCCCACGGCGAAGCTGTACCAGTTGGTCTCGCCGTTGTAGACAGCCCGCCCCAACTGCGCCAGTTCCCGCAGCGGACCGGCATCGTCGATGGACACGGCGAACAGCTTTGGCAATTGGCTGACCAGCACCGTCAGCGCAATGCCGTTCATGTAGCCGTAGCGTATCGGCTTGGACAGCAGTTCGGTGATAAAGCCCAGCCGCAGCAAACCCATCACGATACAGAACAGGCCGGCGACGATGGCCATCAGACTGGCCGCGGCCACCGCGCGCATCGGATCGCCCTCCGACACGCTGAGCACCACCGCGAGGATGGGCGCGGCCAGCGCGGAGTCCGGCCCCAGCACCAGGATCCGGCTGGGGCCGAATAACGCATAGGCCAGTAGCGGGATGATGGTGGCATAAAGGCCGTAGACGCCCGGGACACCGGAAGCTTCCGCATAGGCGATGCCCACCGGCACCAACATGGTCGTCAGCACCAGGCCGGCCGCCAAGTCCCTGGGCAGCCAGCCGGCCTGGTACGACCGGAGCACCGCCAGTCCCGGCAGCCAGCGCAGCCAGCCGGGGGCAGGAACATCCTCGGAGGCGGGAGTATGGGTAGCCATGAAACCTTCGCAGTGTTAGCGGGCCTCCGGCCGCGCCGATTCCGTAGTCTGACGCATTATTCCTGCTTGCGGCCACACCCGCACGGGGCATGGTTGGGGCATCCCCTATTTATACAGATATTGGCAGGTCGCGGCATGCTCCAGATGAACAATCCCGAGGATGCGGCAAGCGCGGGCGGCAACTCCGCGCACGGACGTCCGATGCCGCCCCCCTCTACCTCTGCTTACAAAGCTCGCGTGCCAACCCAAGCCAAGATGGCGCGGGCGCAACAAATAGCGGTAATCTGGCGAACCTTGTCGGCAGTCCGCACTGGAAGATCCCATGTCCTATCTGCTTTTCATCGTCGAACCGGTGGGCCAGCGCGCCCAGCGCACGCCCGAAGAGGGCCGCGAAGCCTATGCGCAAATGCTGCGCTATGCGCAAGACCTGACATCGCGCGGCCTGCTGGCGCGAGCGGAATCCCTGAAGTCCGAATCCGAAGCCGTGCGCCTGCGGATCCGCGACGGAGAACGTTCGGTGCTGGACGGCCCGTATGCCGAGGCCAAGGAAATGATAGGCGGCTTCTTCCTGCTGAACTGCGATACCAGGGAAGAGGCGCTGGCCCTGGCGGCAGAGTGTCCTGCCGCCCAATGGGCCACGGTGGAGGTCCGCGAACTGGGCCCGTGCTTCATGTAGGCACGCTTGCAGGCGAAATAGCGGCCGGCCCCGCGGCCAGCCGCTTTCTTCAACAGTTTCCTTTCTTGGCCTGGCCTGGCGGACAGAAACCGCCGCGGCCACCGCCGTCGTGCGGATCAACAATCACCGCGCCGCTGGGGGTATAGACGGCACAGCCCGAAAGCAAGGACGCCAGCAAGGCAAGACTGCACAGGATTTTCATATCGGCATTCAAAGTTGTGGACGCTGCGAGTGTAGGGACGCTGCCTGCAACCAGGGCTGTGCCGTTGTAACCAGGTGCTGAATCCAACACCGCCTCCTGGTACTTACCCTAGGTTTACGATTTTCTTGTCGATCCCGCTTCCCGCCGTTCGTCGTGCCAGTACAAGCCCTGCCACGGGCTGTGTTTCAGAACCGAGGAGTCTCAGGAATGCGATACATGATCATCGTCCGGGCCACGCCGGACAGTGAAGCGGGCGTGATGCCGGAGGAAAGTCTGCTGAGCGCCATGGCGACCTATCACGAGGCGCTGGCCAAGGCCGGCGTGCTGCTGGACGCCAATGGCTTGCACCCCTCTTCCAAGGGGTGGCGCGTGCAGTACAACCAGGGCAAGCGCGAAGTGGTGGACGGCCCCTTCGCCGAAACCAAGGAGCTGATCGCCGGCTACACCATGATCCAGGCGCGGTCGCGCGAGGAAGCCATGCAGTGGGCGCTGCGCTTTCCAGAGCCTTTCCCGGGCCAGCCGTGCGCCGTCGAAGTGCGCCAGGTCTTCGAGCTGGACGAGTTCGGCCCCAGCGAAGGCGTCGAACGCTTCCGGCAGATACCGGGCAATGGCCAGTAGCCGGGCGCAACTCCGCGCGTAACCCTCATCAGCCCACTAGCATTGGCGCCAGGCCATACTTACCATCAGGAAACGGAACATCATGCACAACCAGATCTTCGTCAATCTCCCCATCGCCGACATGCAGAAATCGCAGGCCTTCTTCAAGAGCCTGGGCTTCAGCTTCAACCCGCAGTTCACCAACGACCAGGGCGCCTGCATGGTCGTGAGCGACAGCATCTACGTCATGCTGCTGGTGAAGGACTTCTTCCAGACCTTCACCGGCAAACCGGTGGCCGACGCCACCAAGACCACCGAAGTGCTGATCGCGCTGTCCTGCGACAGCCGCGCCGAAGTGGACGAACAGGTGGCGCGTGCCCTGGCCGCTGGCGGCACCGCGCCACGCCAGCCCCAGGACCACGGCTTCATGTACGCCCACGGCTTCGAGGACCTGGACGGCCATGTCTGGGAACTGGTGTACATGGCTCCCGGCGAGGTCCCCAACGCATGACGCGGGAGGCCGTGCATCGCGCCATCGAGGCAGTCTGGCGGATCGAAGCCGCCAGCGTCATCGCCGGCGTCGCGCGCCTGGTGCGCGACGTCGGGCTGGCTGAAGAGCTGGCGCAGGATGCCTTGGTCGCCGCCCTGGAACGCTGGCCCGAAACCGGCGTGCCGGACAACCCGGGAGCGTGGCTGATGACTACCGCCAAGAATCGCGCGCGCGACCGCCTGCGGCTGGATGCGCTGCACACGCGCAAGCACGAGCAGATCGGGCACGAGCTGGAGGCCCTGCAAGCCGACGTCGAGCCCGACTTCGTCGACGCGCTGGATGCCGCCCGCCAGGACGACATAGGCGACGACCTGCTGCGGCTGGTGTTCACCGCCTGCCACCCGCTGCTGTCCACCGAAGCGCGCGTGGCGCTCACCCTGCGCCTGCTGGGCGGTTTGACCACCGCCGAAATCGCGCGCGCCTTCCTGGCGTCCGAGTCCACCATCGCGCAACGCATCGTGCGCGCCAAGCGCAGCTTGTCCGCTGCGAACGTGCCCTTCGAGGTGCCGCGGGCCGAAGAGCGGGCGCCGCGCCTGGCGTCCGTGCTGGAAGTCATCTACCTGATCTTCAACGAGGGGTATTCGGCCACCTCGGGCGATGACTGGATGCGTCCCGCGCTATGCGATGAAGCCCTGCGCCTGGGCCGCATCCTGGCGCAATTGGCTCCCGATGAAAGCGAGGTCCATGGGCTGGCTGCGCTGATGGAGTTGCAGGCTTCGCGCCTGCATGCGCGCACCGATGCCCAGGGCCGCCCCGTCTTGCTGATGGACCAGGATCGCAGCCGCTGGGATCCTTTGCTGATCCGCCGCGGCCTGGCGGCGCTGGCGCTCTCGGACAGCCTGGGTGCGCCGCGCGGTCCCTATGCGCTGCAGGCGGAACTGGCCGCCTGCCATGCTCGCGCCCGCGCGCCCGAAGAAACCGACTGGCCGCGCATCGTGGCGCTGTACGACGCGCTGGCGCAGGCCATGCCGTCGCCAGTGGTGGAACTGAACCGCGCCGTCGCGGTGGGCATGGCCTTCGGCCCCCAGGCCGGACTGGACCTGGCCGACCATCTGGCGCAGGAACCCGCGCTGGCCAATTACCATTGGCTGCCCAGCGTGCGGGCAGACCTGCTGGCCAAGCTGGGGCGCCACGCCGAAGCCCGCGCCGAGTTCGAACGCGCCGCCGGCATGACGCGCAACGCGCGTGAACGGGAAATGCTGCTGGGACGGGCGCGGGAGATGCCCGTAGCCTGATGCCGGCATGCTTAAATCCAGGCATGCACCCCATCGCCCCCGCCTCGTCCGACCTCGCCGCGCCCGCCTTGCCGGGCGTGCCGGCGGCGTTCGAGCATCCCGGCGACCGGGCTGAATTCCGCCAGGCAGCGCATCTGCCCGGCGTGGAGCTGTACCGCGCGCACATCATCCGCTACGCCTTTGAGCCCCATACCCATGAAGCCTATGGCCTGGGCGCGATCGAAGCGGGCGTCGAACGCTTCCGCTACCGCGGCGCGGACCATCTGGCGCCCTCGGGATCGGTAGTACTGATGAACCCGGACGAATTGCACACGGGCCGCGCCGAAACCGAGGGAGGCTGGCGCTACCGCATGGTCTACCTGGATCCGGATGTAGTAGCCCGCGTCACGGGCGACTCCGGCTGGTGGTTCGATACGGCCGTCGGCCATGACGCCGCGGGCGCACAGCGCGTCACCGCGCTGCTGGATACCTTGTGGCAGGCGCGCGAGCCGCTCGCTTTCGATAGCGCGCTGTATGCGCTGCTGGGCGAGTTCCGCCGCCACGCGCGCATGGCACGGGCGGCGCCCAATGAAGGCGCGCCGCGCTTCGCTTCCGTCATCGACTACCTGCGCGCCCACCTGTCGCGCCGCCTGACACTGGACGAACTCGCTGCCGTTGCCGGCCTCAGCCCCTTTCATTTCCTGCGCAGCTTCCAGGCCCGATACCATGCCACGCCGCAGCAGATGCTGATGGCTTTGCGCCTGTTCGAAGCCAAACGCCGCCTGGCCGCGGGCGAATCGCCCGCACAGGTGGCGCTGGCTGCCGGCCTGACCGACCAGGCCCATCTGACCCGCGCCTTCTCCCGCCGCTACGGGGTCACGCCCGCCCGCTATCAGAAGCAAGTCCGCGCCTGAGCCGCACGCAGCAATCTGGTACAAGACGCGCCAGCAACGCGCTGGCTAGACTGCCCGCATTCTTGATCTGGAGCGACTTGCTATGTGGGCTGGAACCCTTTACGCCCTGGCCGCCGGCCTGATGTGGGGGCTGGTGTTCGTGGGCCCCCTGTTGCTGCCGGAATACCCGGCGGCGCTGCAATCCGTGGCGCGCTACCTGGCGTTCGGCCTGATTGCACTGCCGCTGGCCTGGATGGATCGCCGCGCGCTGCGCCGGCTGGGCCGCGCCGACTGGGTCGAGGCGCTGAAGCTGGCCGCCATCGGCAACCTGCTTTACTACCTGTGCCTGGCCAGCGCCATCCAGCGCGCCGGCGGCCCCCTGCCCACCATGATCATCGGCACGCTGCCCGTCGTCATCGCCATCAGCGCCAACCTGCGTAACGCCAGGCGCGACGGCAGGCTGCCCTGGAAACGCCTGGCCCCTGCCCTGGCCTTGATCGCCCTGGGCATCGCCTGCGTCAATCAGGTGGAGTTGCAGGCACTGCGCCAGGAGGCGGACGCCGACATGTCGCGCTACACCGTGGGCGCGTTGCTGGCGCTGGGCGCGGTGGCCTGCTGGACCTGGTATCCGTTGCGCAATGCGGATTGGCTGCGCGCGCATCCGGACCGCAGCCCGCGCACCTGGGCCACGGCCCAGGGTGTGGCGACCCTGCCATTGGCGCTGGCGGGTTACGCCGCGTTGTGGGCCGGCATGGCAGCCGCCGGCAGCAGCTTTCCCATGCCCGCCGGTCCCCGGCCCGAGGTCTTCCTGGCCTTGATGGCCATCATCGGCCTGTTCGCGTCCTGGTTGGGCACCCTGTGCTGGAACGAAGCCAGCCAGCGCCTGCCCACCGCGCTGGCCGGACAGTTGATCGTGTTCGAAACGCTGGCGGCGCTGGCCTATGCCTACATCCTGCGCGGGCAGATGCCCCAACCGCTGACCCTGATCGGCATCGCCTGCCTGATCGTGGGCGTGCTGCGCGCGGTCCGGGTCAAGCCCGAAACCGTGCCGGCCCCCGCCTAAAGACGCGCGTGTTTCGCCGCACGCTAGGCCAGCAGCAATTCGGGCAAGCGGCGCAGATCGTCGATGACGTCCGAAGCGCCCTCGTCGAGCAGCCGCTGGCGCTGGTCAGGTCCGTTGTGCGAGGCGCCCACATAGCCCACCGCGCGCATGCGCGCGGCGCGGGCGGCCCGCACGCCGGGCACGCTGTCTTCCACCACCACGCAATCGAGGATTGCGACGCGCATCTGCCGGGCCGCGAACAGGAACACGTCCGGCGCTGGTTTGCCGTGCGCCACCTGCGCCGTGCTGAACACGTGCGGCGCGAACTCGTCCCATAGGCCAACCAGCTTCAGGGCCGCCTCCAGCTTGGGCGGCGTGCTGCTCGATGCCACGCAGACCTGCAGCCCGCGCTCGCGCAGCGCCCGGACTGTCTCGAGCGCGCCCGGCAGCGCGCGCAGTTCCTGGCGGAAGGTGGCAGCCAATCCATCCGCGTATTCGCGCGCGAATCCTTCCGGCAGGCTGCAAGCGCTTTCCTGCTGCAAGGTCTGCCACATATCCGCGTCGGGTATGCCTGCGAAGCGGCGCGCAGCTTCCTCGGGCGTGATGGCGATGCCATGCGCGGCCAGCGCCCGGGATTGGGCGCGCGCCGCGATGATCTCGCTATCGATCAAAACGCCGTCGCAGTCGAAGATGACCAGGCTGGGGGCAGGCGTAGGCATGATGGCTCCATGAGGGACGAAGTGCCATGATATGCCGGTCCCGTGACAACCGCGCGCATTGCACGCCGCTTACAGCCCAGGCCCATTCAGGCGCCGCAGGCGCCATGCCAGCCATACGCCTCCCAGCCCCGCCGCCGCCACGATCAACGAGGCCGCCGACCAGCCGTAATGGTCGATCGCGCCGCCCACCGCCACCGGCCCTATCACCTGGCCCAGGCCGCTGCCCTGCATCACCAGCCCCACCGACGCCGGCGTCAACGCGGGCTTGGGAGCCAGCAGCGGCGCGGTGCCCAGCAACGTGGCCGGTATCAGGCCCCCGACCGCGGAGAACAGCACGCAGAGCAGAAAGGTGGGCATGGCCGGCAGCACCGAGCGGAATATCAGGAGCGCCACTGCGCCCATGATCAGGCTGGCGCAGGCGATCAGCGTGGAACGCCGCCAGCCGCGCGCCAGCAGCACACCCGCGCCCAGATTGCCAACCACGTTGGCGGCGCTGGCGATGGCGCTGTACAGGCCGGCGGTCGCCAGGGGCAGACCCAGTTGTTCGGTCAGCAAGACCGGCAGGAAGGTGAACAATGCGAAAAACATGAGGCTGTAGAGCGTGAACGACAGCGCCAGCAATCGGGGGCCGGGCGCGCCCATTGTGTCCACCGTATCCTGGCGCAAGCCGTCCCATGACAGCCTTGCGCCGCCCGGCGTGGCCGGCGCCAAGGCGGCCACGCCGGCCAGCGCCACCAGCACCGCTGCGCCCGCGCACCACCAATAAGCCTGCCAGCCGTTGAAAGCCTGCGAGGCCAGCATTGCGATGGCCATGCCGGCCGGCATGTAGCAACTCCAGAGCGCAAACGCAAAGTCGCGGGTGGACGCCGATACCATGCGCTGCAGGGCCGCGGGTCCAGCCACCGTGATCATCAGGAAGCCCAGTCCTTCCACGATACGCGAAGCCAGCAGCACGCTGTAGACCGGGGCCATCGCCCCGGTCACCGTGCCCACGGCAGTCGCGGCCAGCCCCGCCAGCAGCATCCGCCGGGCGCCATAGCGGTTGATGACACCGCCGGCGGCAATTCCGCCGACCAGGCCCAGGATCGAAAACACCGCGGCGAGCGCGCCGATGGAGGCCAGATCCAGGCCCATGTCCTTGCGCAGCAGCGGCGCCGCGATGATGACCTTGCCCACCTGCAGCGCCGACACCACCCCCGCCCCCACGATGGCCAGCACCGCCGACCAACGCGTTCCTTCCTTGCCCATCCCCGTCTCCCCTTGCTTCAACCCACGCAGGATGCCAGCGCCGGCCGATCCTGGTAAGTGATAATCTTTTGATGGAATCGATCGATTAAATAGATCAACTTGCCGGATGATAGACGCCCTGACCCTGGACCAGTTGCGCGTATTCGCCGCCGTGGCCGATGCCGGCAGCTTCCGCGCGGCCGCGCGGCGCCTGTCGCGCGTGCAATCGGCTGTCAGCCACGCCATCGCCAACATGGAAGCGGAGCTCGGCGTGACGCTGTTCGACCGCAGCGGACACCGGCCGGTCATGACGCCGCAGGGTGAAGCCCTGCTGGCCAACGCCCGGGACATCCTGCTCCGCGTGGACGCCATGCGAGCCCGCGCCCAGGGCCTGGGTGAAGGCGTTGAACTGGAACTGTCGCTGGCCGTGGACACGCTGTATCCCATCGCCGAAGTGGGCGCCGCGCTGAACGCGCTGCGCGCGGCCTACCCCTCGGTCGCCGTCCGGGTGTCCGTGCTGCCTTTGGGCGGCCCGGTCGAAGCCCTGCTGACGCGCAGCCACACGCTGGCCATCACCGCTGGCGACCATTTCCGTCATCCACGCATCGTCATGCAGGCACTGTCGTCCGTGCAGATGGTGGCGGTGGTTGGCGCAGGACATGCCTTGGCGCGGCGCGTGGCCGCCGATGCGCCACTGGGCCCGCCCGAGCTTGCCGACCACGTGCAGATCGTGCAAATGGACCCGTCTTCGTTGACTCCGGGACGCGATTTCGCGGTGCTGTCGCCGCAAACCTGCCGCGTCAGCGGCCAGGACACCAAACACGCGCTGATCCTGGCGGGCGTGGGCTGGGGTCGGCTGCCCTACTGGCAGGTGGCGCGCGACCTGGCCGAGGGCCGGCTGCTGCGCCTGCCGACGGACAGCCTGGGGCGCGGCAGCCAGGTGGCCAGCGAAACCTACCTGGCGCATCGCATCGACCAGCCCCTGGGACCCGCCGCCCGCGTCCTGGCGGCCGCCCTGCGCGCAGCCGCCCATCAGGATTGCGGCGCGGATGCCGCCGGCGGGCGGGCGTAACTGACGCCCATGCCTGCCCGCACGTCGTTCTGGATGCCGTAGGGCGGAATCGGATAGCGCAGGCCGTTGGCGGACAAGGCCTTCATGCCCGCGATGGCAATGGGCAGGTAATGCGGCGGCAAAGCCATCAGCATTTCCTCATCGGGCACGCCGCCGTAACGGCGCTCGGCGTAACAGGGCAAGGACAGGCTGGGTTCCCCCGTGGCCAGCGCGCGGCCCCAGGAGTCCGCACAGGCCGTCTCGCCCACCACGCTCCAGTCGAAGCGCCGATAGTTCTTCCATTGCAGGCCATTGATAAGAATGATCATCTGGCCCGGTGTGGCGTATATGAGGCAGATGTCCGGCGGATCCAGCCGGCCGGACGCCAGCGGCGACACCACCAACCCGCGGTACTTGCCCGCCGGCACACAGGACAGCGCCTCCTGGCGCGCCTGCGCATCTTCCTGGGTGGCGTGCCAGACGCCCACATAATCCTTGCCGCTTTTCCAGGCGTCGTCCTGCGGCCCCAGGCCGATCACGGCGCGGCATTGCGCGCCGACCAGATCGTCGCCCGTAATGCCCACCGTCCATCCCAGGCGTGCGGCCATGCCGACGATCTGATCGGTGGTGTGCGTGGCCTGCGGCCGGCGCAAACCCTTTACGGCCGCCATGTCCGCTTCGCGCTCGTAGAGCTTCATGCCGATGACCGTCGTCTTCAGGCGCAGCAGTTTGTTCAAGTCATCGACCAGCGATGCCCAATTCGGTGTCGTCTCTTCCATGCCCGTCCCTTGGACTGTTGTGCGCGGACTTTGCCGCATTGCCGCAGATTCGGACCGCGGTCCGCAATGACTATAACGAATCGCCCGCAAGGCTTCCGATTGATCTATCGTGGAATGCGGCGATCCCGCCCGCCGCAAGCGCGCAGGACACTTCCCGGCTTCCAAGGAGCCCACCATGAACCGTTTTGAACAAAAGACCGTCCTGGTCACCGGAGGCACGAGCGGCATCGGACTCGCCGCCGCCCAGGCCTTCGCCGCCGAAGGCGCCCGCGTGGTCGTCACCGGCCGCGACGCCGCCGTGCTGAAGCAGGTCCGCGCCAGCCTGGGCTCCCATGCCCTGGCCCTGCGCAACGATGCCGGCGCTCCCGGCGCCGCCACGGCGCTGGCCGCCGAACTGCGCCAGGCCGGCATCCGACTGGACGCCGTATTCATCAACGCGGGCGTGGCGCGCTTCGCTCCCCTGGCCGAAGCCACGGAAGCGCTCTGGGACCAGACGTTTTCCACCAACGTCAAGGGTGCCTTCTTCCAGCTGCAGGCGCTGGATCCGCTGCTCAATCCGGGGGCATCCATCGTGCTCAATGGGTCGATCAATGCCCGCATCGGCATGCCGGCCTCATCCATCTATGCCGCCAGCAAGGCCGCGCTGATCTCGCTGGCCAAGACCTTGTCGGCGGAATTGCTGCCGCGAGGCATCCGCGTCAACGTCATCAGCCCCGGACCCGTGGCCACGCCGATCTATGACAAGCTGGGGCTGGACGCCGCCACGTTGGAGAAGACCGCTGCCAGCATCCGCGCCCAGGTTCCGCTGGGCCGCTTCGGCACCCCGCAGGAAATCGCTTCCACCGTATTGCACCTGGCCTCGCCCGAGTCCGCCTTCATCGTGGGCACGGAAATCATCGCCGA
This sequence comes from Achromobacter sp. D10, assembly GCF_035282245.1. Classification (NCBI taxonomy): domain Bacteria; kingdom Pseudomonadati; phylum Pseudomonadota; class Betaproteobacteria; order Burkholderiales; family Alcaligenaceae; genus Achromobacter; species Achromobacter sp. D10. The sequence continues at coordinate 141,934 of NZ_JAYJLE010000013.1, read as the reverse complement.
CGGCGGCATGAGCCAGTTGTAGGCTAGGCGCCGATGGAACGCAGCGCGCGCTTGCAGATGCGTGCCGTCGCCTCGGCCGGCTTGCCCGCCGACCAGCGCGCGCAAACGTCCCGTACCCAGGCGGGCTGGTCCTTGCTTGCGTCGTTCAGCCAGTTCGCCACCGAGTCCTGTACGTAGGCAGACGGATCGGCCCGCAGCGGTTCCAGCAAAGGCAGCGCCCGCCCGGGGTCTGCCTTCAACACGGCTATGTGCGCGCACCAGACCCCGCGCGGCCGCAAGGACTCGCTGGCGTAGCGCCGCAGCCGCTCGGAAGCTTCCGCGGTCCAGGGCTGCAGCAGTTCTACGGCCGCGTCCAGTTCAGCCGCCAATTGCGGGCGCACCGCCAACCAGGCCCATTCCCTCACACCAAAATGCGCGTCATCGGCCAGGGGTCGGATCAACCCCAGGCGCTGCTTCAGCGTCAAGTCCGGCATCGCGCCAACCATGAAGCAAGCCCAGCCCCGCACGGTGTCGGAACGATGATCGCGCAGTTGTCTGAAAGCATCCGGGCCCAGTCCTTCCAGCAGGATCCGCGCCGCCAAGGCCATGCGTTTGGAAATGCCCGCTCCCGCCTGCGCGCGCAGGGCCGCGATGGACCGGGGACCCAACCCAGGCGCGGCAGCCCGCAGCAGTTCGGCGAAGTCCACCGCCAGGCATTCGGTCAGGTTGCGGGCGGGTTCACCCGCGTTCAGCTGTGCCAGGCGTTCGGCGCTGATGTCCTTCACGCCCCGGCCCGACGGCGCGGCGGCAAGGGGGGATTTCCTGCTCATTGCAGATCCTCCTGGCTCGCGGCCCGGCCCGCGTCCGTTGCCTGCCAAATCTTGCCCAGCAGGTCGCGCAGGCTTGCGCGCTCCGTGTGGCTCAGGCCCGTGAACAAAGCGCCTATCCAGTCCGTGTGCGTCTTGAAGAGCAAGCCCACTTCGGCCCGACCCTTGGCGCTCAGCTTCACGAGCATCTTGCGCCGGTCTTCCTTGGCCGCGCGCCGCGAAACAAACCCGTCGCGCTCCAGCCCGTCCAACAAGCCCGTGACCGTGGCACGCGTGACTCCGGCGCCCTCGGCCAATTCATGGGGCGACATGCCGCCGGCCTGCTCGTGCAGCAGGAACAACAGCACGAACTTTCCCTCCGACAATTGGCGCGGCGCGAGCCGGGCAGCGCAGTCGCGGTCGATGGCGCTGGCCAGCGACAGCAGCTGAAAACACAGGCCGATTCCCTCGGCCGATGGCAGGCCGCGCCTTGCCGCCACGTCGAGCAATGCCCGGTGCTTGGGTTCCAGCATGGCTTGGATGTCTTGCATGGGCGGATCGGCTCCATCGATAATTTGACCGGGCATATAGTAAGGCGCCTAATTATTTTTCACAAACCACATATCGCGGCGGGGCCAGGTATCATTCCCGAAGTTTTCACCTTGGCTGCCGAATCCATGCCTGCCCCAACCAGCGTGACCCTGCGCCGCATGCAGGAAACTGATATCCCCATGTTGCTGGCGATGGAGTCCGATCCCGAAGTCATGCGCTACAGCACGGGGATCAAGCCTGCCGACGACGCGCGGCGCCAGGAACTCCTGGCATGGCTGCGCGAACCACTGACCCAGCTCGGCCATTGGGCAATCACGGTCGATGACGCCGCGGTCGGCTGGGTCAGCCTGGTTCCGCTGCTGGGCACCGCCAGCATCCAGCTGGCCTATCGATTGCAGCGCGCAGCCTGGGGCCGGGGTTATGCCAGCCAGGCTGCCGGGCAACTGTGCGAGTATGCGTGGCGCGAACTCGACCTGGCTGAAATCGTTGCGGTGGTCTGGCCCGGCAACCAGGCATCGATACGCGTGCTGGAAAAGTTGGGTTTCGCGTTCAGAGCATACGAACGGCACTACGGCCACGACACCGCCGTTTATGTTCTTGCGCGCCCCACCGCTGATTCCGGCCTGTCATTGCGCGCCTCATCCGCGCCTGCCGGCGCTTCCCTCTGACGATATCCGCCATGACCTATCCCGTGCTTCCCGCTTCCGAGTTTTCCGCGGCCCGCGTCGTGCCCGAGCTGCTGGTCTCGGACATCGACAAGAGCCTGCGCTTCTGGTGCGGGTTGTGCGGGTTCTCGATAGCCTACGACCGTCCGGAGGATCGCTTTGCCTACCTGGACCACGACGGCTCGCAGGTGATGCTGGAAGAATACGGTCATGGCAGGAACTGGATTACCGGCCCGTTGGAGCCGCCGCTGGGGCGCGGGATCAATCTGCAGATCGAGGTTCCCGCGATTACACCGATAGTCGACGCCCTGCGCGGCGCCGGCTGGCCGCTGTATATGCAGGCTGAAGAAAAGTGGTACCGCGCGGGGACGACCGAAGTCGGCGTGCATCAGTTCCTGGTACAGGATCCGGACGGCTATCTGATCCGGTTCTCGGCCGGCCTGGGGCGCCGCGCCATACCGGGCACCGCTTGAGCCGCGGCAGGACGGAAGGCAAGCCGCAGGCCGCCTCCCTGAAATCCTTTACCGGTACAACACCGTCGGCAACCACATGCCGATGCCGGGGAACACATACAGCAGGAAAATCGCGACCACCTGGATGCCCATGAAAGGCATCATGCCCAGGAAGATCTGGTTCAGGGTCACATGCGGCGGCGAAACGCCCTTCAAATAGAAGGCCGACATCGCGACCGGCGGCGACAGGAACGCCGTCTGCAGGTTCAGCGCGACCAGAAGGCCGAAGAACAATGGGTCAATGCCGAACGTATTGAGCAGCGGCACGAAGATGGGCATGAAGATCACGATGATCTCGGTCCACTCCAGGGGCCAACCCAGCAGAAAGATGATGACCTGCGCCAACAGCAGGAACTGCAGTTGCGACAGGCCTAGCGACAGCACCCATTCCTCGATGATGCGCTGCCCGCCCAGCAAGGCAAACGCCGCAGAGAAGATCGACGAACCGACAAACAGCCAGCACACCATGGCGCTGGTCTTGGCGGTCAGGAACACCGATTCGCGCAGCACCGGCAGGTTCAGCCTCCGGTACGCGAGCGCCAGCAGCGCTCCGCCCATGGCGCCCATGGCGGCGGCCTCGCTGGGCGTGGCCAGCCCGAAGGCAATGGAGCCGAGCACCGCCGCGATCATCACCGCCAGCGGAAAGAACGAGGCCATCAGCATCTTGAAGATTTCCATGCGCGCCCAGGTCAGCATCGCATAGAACACCACCAGGATCGCCGCGCATATGCCCGCGAAGATCCAGAACCCCTTCGGCGCGGCGATGCCGGCGTCAGCGGCTGGCGGCGCCTGCCCGGCGGCGGGCGCCGGGGCGGCAGCCTGCGCGCCCGGCGGCTCGGCCAGGCCGGTCGGCGCGGCCGGTTCATTGGAAGGAGGTTCCGCCAGTTCATTCGATGGCGGTTCCGCCAAGCCGTCGGCAGGCGGTTCGCTCAAGCCTGAATCGAAGCCTCCCGAGCCGAGCTGCAGTTCGGCTGGAATCTCGTAAACGACTTCCGGGCGCGTCGACGCCTGGTAGACCACCGCCACCAGCAGCACCGTCACCGCCAACGGCGCCAGCGCCAGCGCCATGTTGCGCATCAGGAAGCCGAGCGGCACATTCTGGTTGCGGCGTCCCTTGAACAAGGCCGCCAGCATGCCGGAGACCGCGCGCGTGTAACCGCCGGACGCCAGCGCCGCGGACTCCTGGGACAAGGGCACGCCGCGCTCTTCCTTGGGCAGGGGCGGCGCCATGTCGGGACGCAGCTTCGCGACGATGATCACGTAGATCATGTACAGCACCGCCAGCATGATGCCCGGGAACAGCGCGCCCGCGTATAGCTGCACGACCGATACGCCGGTGGTCGCGCCATACACGATCAGCATCACGGAGGGAGGCAGCAGAATGCCCAGGCAGCCGCCCGCCGTGATGGAGCCGGCGGTCAGGCGGACGCTGTAGCCCGCCTTGAGCATGGCCGGCATGGCCAAGAGGCCCATCAGCGTGACCACCGCTCCGACTATGCCGGTCGCGGTCGCGAAGATCGCGCAGGTCGCCAGCGTGGCCACCGCCAGCGCGCCCGGCAAACGCGCCAGGGCCAGGTGCATGGAACGGAACAGCTTTTCGATCAGATTGGCGCGCTCGACCAGATAGCCCATGAACACGAACAAGGGAATCGAGATCAGCGAGTCGTTCGTCATCGTGGCGTACGTGCGCTGCACCATCAGGTCCAGTGTCTGCCCGACCGAACGGCCTGCATCGGAACTCTGCATGTAGTAGGCCAGGAAGGTGAACAGCACCCCCATGCCCATCAGCGTGAATGCGGTCGGAAAGCCCAGCATGATCGCCACCACGATCAGCGCCAGCATCAAAAGGCCTATATGCCCCGTAGTGAGGTGGTCCCAGGGCGTCAGGAACGCGATCATCAGCAGCACCAGCCCGATGCATGATAGGCCGAACCACAGCGCCTTGTGGATCTTCATGAGCGCGGCTCCCCGGAAGTGACGTAGCGATCCAGCTTGGCGATGTCTTCGTCCTTCACATGCACCATCTGCTTGAGCTTGTCGACGTCCACTTCCTCGACGTCCTCGGCGCGGGAGGGCCAGGCGCCGCGTCGCAGGCACAGCACGCAGCGCAGCACCTCCGCCACGCCTTGCACCAGCAATACCGCGCCCGCTATCGGGATAAAAGCCTTGAAGGGATAGATCGGTGGCCCGTTGGCCATTAACGATGAGTGTTCGCGGATGGCGATCGAATAGCCGGCGTAATACCAGCCTGCCCACACCAGCGCGATCACGCCCGGAAAGAAAAACACGATGTACAAGATCAGGTCCAGCCCCGCCTGCACGCGAGGTGGCAGGAAGCCATACAGGATGTCGCCGCGCACATGGCCATTCTTGGCCAGGGTATACGCGCCGGCCATCATGAAAAGGATGCCGTAATACATCATCTGCAGATCGAACGCCCAGGCGCTGGGCTGGTTCAACAGGTAGCGCGCGGCCACCTCCCAACAGACATGCAATGTCAGGACTACGATCAACCAGGCAAAGGCCTGCCCGACAAAAGTGGAGATACGGTCTATGAAACGTATGATTCGGATCATCTCACTTCCAGGTCAAGACGCGTGGCGTCCCGCCGCACCCCGGTAAAGGCGCGCGGCATGCGGCAGATATGCTCTGCACAATCAAGATGCTCTACCCAATCCAGGGCGCCACGGATCCGGCTTGGCCGGTCCGCAGGCGCCCCCCCTGGAGGGGGCCCGCGTCAGCAGGTACGGGCTGGGTCTCAGGCGGTCTTGGTACCGCGCGAGAAGTAGTGGTTGTAGGCCATGCGGAAGTTGACCGAGGTATCCCCGTGCCAGCGCCCCACCCGCTCGGCGAAGGCGCGCTGGGAATCCAGCACCTTCTTGAACAGCGGGTTTTCAGCCGAGCGCTTGGCGATCATTTCGTCCCAGATCTTCAACTGCTGCTGCAGGATGGCGTCAGGCGTCTTGTAGAACTTGACGTTGTGATCCTTCTGCAGCTTGATGTAGTCCTGTGAATAGCGGTTGGACGCCTTCCAGGACATGTCCGCGCTGGAAGCCTGCGCTGCGTAGCTGAGGATGTGCTTCAGGTGTTCGGGCAGCGCGTCGTACTTGGCCTTGTTGAACAGCACTTCGAACTGTTCGGCGCTCTGGTGGAAGCTCTGCAGCATGCAGATCTTGGACACATCCTGGAAGCCCAGGGCCAGGTCCGACGAGGCATTGTTGAATTCCGCCCCGTCCAGCAGCCCGCGGTCCAGTGCCGGCACGATTTCCCCGCCGGGCAACGCGTTCACGGCTGCACCCATGGCGGTGTACATATCGATGGCCAGGCCCACGGTACGGAACTTCAGGCCCTTGACCTCTTCCATCTTTGTGATCGGCCGTTTGAACCATCCAAAAGGTTGAGTCGGCATCGGCCCGTACATCAGCGACACCACGTTTACGCCCATGGCCTTCTGGATTTCGACCAGCAACTCCTTGCCGCCGCCATATTCGTGCCAGGCAAGCAGCATGTTGGCGTCCATGCCGAAAGACGGGCCGGACCCCCACAGCGCCACCGCCGTATTCTTGCCGTACCAGTAGGCGACCACGCCATGTCCGCCGTCCAGCGTGCCCGCTGACACCGCGTCCAGCAGATCAAATGCCTTGACCACGGCGCCAGCCGGCAACACCTCGATCTTCAACTGGCCTCCGGCCATGTCATTGACCTTCTGCGCGTAGTCGCGGGCGAACTCGTGGAAGATGTCGTTGGCGGGCCAGGTACTCTGGAAACGCAGGGAAATCGGGGCATTCTGCGCCCGGGTGACAGCCGGAAATCCGAGGGCCGCGGCGCCGGCGGCGGCAGCGCCCGAGATGAACTTGCGGCGGGGCTTTGTAACGTGTTGCATGGCTTGTTGTCTCCTGAAAGGACTACATGGACCAGCTTGTAGTTACTTCTCCTGCGTGGACGCGGGATGGCGACGCCTGCTGCGGTATCCCGCCGAGGCGATTGCGGACAAGGCGCAACCGTGTGCTGATTAAACCTTTCTGACTAATCGCTGACAATCAGCTTCTCGTCAGGAATTACCCTAGACGGGATGACTACGACTTTTGGATGAGTCAATCGGGCTTGAGCGACGGGCTGCGCTTCTGCTTCAGACCATCGAGCAACATCGCAAGCCCATACTCGAACATGGCATCGGGCCCGCCATCGTCCAAAGTCCGCAACGCTGCGGCGAGTAAAGGCGCCTTGGGCGCCAGGCTTTCCGGTTGGCCGGTTCGGCGGTCCTGGCCATCGTTCTCCGCGGCCTGCTGCTCAAGAACCGCTCCGACCGTGAAGCAGCTGATCGCCACCAAGGCATAAGCCGCGTCAGCCGGCGCGAACCCCTCGCCGCACAGAAAGCCCAGTTGTGCTTGCACCGCATCGAACTGCGGTTCGCTCGGTCGGGTGCCGGCGTGTATGCGGGCGCCGTCGCGATAGGCCAGCAGCGCCCGCCGGAAGCTGCGCGCGTTGCCCTTCAGAAACGTCCGCCAGCTGTCGCCGGGCTTGGGCATGGCGTACGTGTGGCGCTCCGACAGCATCGCTTCGGCCAGGCTATCCAGCAATGCGCGCTTGTTCTTGAAATGCCAGTAAAGCGCGGGCTGCTGGACGCCCAGGCGCTCGGCCAGCTTGCGTGTCGTCAAACCGTCCACCCCGACCTCGTCAAGCAGGTCCAGCCCCGCGCGGATCACGGTATCCCGCTGCAATTTCGTCATGCTTCTTCCTCGAACGGCTTGAAAATTTATCAATGATAAATTACTGTGCTGAAAAATTTATCAACGATAAATAATACACATCCATGCATGCCGTAAAACTCCCCGGAAACCGACCATGAAGGCCGGCAACGTCCTCGTCATCCTGAGCACCGTTGCATTGGACGCGGTAGGCGTCGGCCTGGTCATGCCGGTCCTGCCCGGTTTATTGCGCGACCTGGTCCGGTCGGAGGACATCGCCGGCCACTATGGCGCCTTGCTCGCGGCCTATGCGCTGATGCAGTTCCTCTGCGCCCCGGCGCTGGGCGCGCTTTCCGATCGCTACGGGCGGCGGCCCATTCTGCTGCTCTCGCTCGCAGGGGCCGCCATTGACTATCTGGTCATGGCAACGGCCCCGACCCTGCTCGTCCTGTATCTGGGACGGCTCGTCGCGGGTATCACCGGCGCGACGGGCGCCGTGGCGGGCGCCTGCATCGCCGACCACGCCGACGGCCGCGAACGAGCCCGCTATTTCGGGCTGATGAGCGCCTGCTTCGGACTCGGCATGATTGCCGGTCCCGTCATCGGCGGACTGATGGGCGGTATCTCGCCGCGCATGCCCTTCCTGGGCGCCGCATTCTTGAATGGGCTGAATTTCCTGATGGCTTGTTTCCTGCTGCCGGAATCACGTAGCGGCGAGCGGCGCCCGCTGTCGTTGAAGGCTCTCATGCCCGCGTCTTCCTTCCTGTGGGCGCGCGGCAAACCGGTGGTCATCGCATTGATGTCCGTTTTTTTCGTCATGCAGTTCGCGGGGCAAGTGCCCGGCACGCTGTGGGTCATCTTCGGCGAAGACCGTTTCCGCTGGGATGCCGCCACCGTCGGCATTTCGCTGGCCGCGTTCGGCGCGCTGCACGCGCTGGTGCAGGCGCTGGCCACAGGCGCCCTCACAGCGCGGCTGGGCGAAGCGCGGACGCTGTTGCTGGGCATGGCGGCGGATGCCCTGGGCTATGTCTTGCTGGCATTCGCGACGCGTGGATGGATGGCCTTTCCTATCATGATCCTGCTGGCCTCGGGCGGCGTAGGCATGCCCGCGCTGCAAGCCATGCTGTCGGCGCAAGTGGACCCGCAGCGCCAGGGTCGGCTGCAAGGCGCGCTGGCCGGGCTGTCGAACCTGAGTTCAATAGTCGGGCCCGTGGCCATCACCGCGCTCTATGCGTCACCACCTGGTTGGAACGGATGGCCGTGGATCGCGGGCGCCGTCCTGTATGGTCTTTGCTTACCCGCCTTGCGCCGCGGGACCGCCGACGAGGCTTGCCGGGCCCCGGGCCGGCCCGCGTTACTATCGCGGGACCACAAGCCGCAAGGAAGGGAATGAACCAGAAGCAGCGCACGACCGAACGCCGCCGGATTCCACGCAAGGCCTGGGCCTTGGGCCTGATCATCGCTGGCGCCGCGGGTTTTTATGCATGGTGGGAATCGCCACTGGGCCCGGGCCTGAACGAAGGCAAGATACGCAAGATCCTGCTCGAGGCGACGGCGCAGCCGGCGTACGCGCCGGTCGGCGCCTGCGTCAGCGTCGTGGGCGTGCGGCCCTTGCCCACCAATGCCTACACCTCGATCCTGGAAAGCCAGGACAGGATCGTGCAGGGACTGATCAAGCACGAGCTGATCACGGTCAAGCGCGTCAGCGCCAGCGGCGACGGCGGGCCGCCTCGAGCGGACGAGGATCCCGATGACGCGACCAGCCGCGTGGAGCTGACCGACAAGGGCCGCCCGTACTACACGGACGGCGAGGCGCGCATCAGTTCCAAGCTGGTCTACACCGCGAAGTTCTGCGCCCCCGGCCTGCAGATCGGCAAGATTCTCACCTATACCAAGCCGCTCAAGAATCCGTTCGACGACAACCCCAACCTGGTCTCGGCAGTGAAGTTCGAATGGCGATTGGACCGCGCCGCCGCGGATTGGGCGGTGGATCCCGCCTTCCGTCCGTACATATCCGGCTTCGCCTCGCAGGAGCAGCCGGACGAATGGCAGACGGAGCACATCATGCTGGAACGCAAGAGCGGCGTGTGGGAGCTGGGAGACAGGCCCTACATCATCCGCTGGTGACCACCGTATCGTCGGACTGGGCTGACGGACGGCGCACCGCCCTCAGTTTGCCGCTTTCGCCGCCGCCGCAGAAAAAGCAACCGGCGCCATCCGACTCCAATCCGGATACGCCGGTACCCGCCGGCATTTCAACACTTTGCAGCACTTCGCCGGTGCGCGCATCCACCTGCCGGAGATCGCTGGCGCCATCCTCCCAGGTGCCGTGCCAGAGCTGTCCGTCCACCCAGGTCACCCCCGTGACGTAGCGGTTGGATTCAATGGTGCGCAGCACCCGGCCGGATTCCGGATCCACCTGGTAGATCTTGCGCTGGCGGTACTCGGCGACCCAAAGGCTGCCCTCGGCCCAGGCCATGCCCGAGGCGCCGCCGCCGCCCGGCGCCGGAATCCGGGCCAGCACCCGGCCGCTTTGCGGTTCGAGCTTCACGATGCTGCCGTCGGAGATCTGGTAGAGATGCTTGCCGTCAAAGGCCGTGCCCGCGTTGGCGACCATGTCGATGGAAGCCTGGGTGCTGCCGCTGTCGGGATCCATGGCGACCAGTTTCTCACCGGTGGCAAACCATACCTGGCGGCCATCATAGGTAACGCCATGCACGGCCTGCACGCCGGGAAAGGGACCGTACTCGCGAATGATCTGGGCTTGCGTGCGCTTCATGTCGATGTCCTTTAACTGGGGTTCGAGCATCCATGCTAGTTGTCGGCGAGCGCGGCCGGGAGTAACAAGGTTGTCGTGAATCCCGGCACAGGCGGCGTCATCCAGCGGCGGGCCCGGCCTTGCCCGCAAGCCCGCACCTTGCCCGCCGCGGCCAGTGCGTCCAGCGTGCGCTGCACGGTGCGCTGGCTTGCGCCCAGCGCCAGCGCCAGGGCCGAACTGGACCAGGCCTCGCCATCGGCCAGGCAGGCCAGGACGGCTCCCTGGTCCCTGCCACCTTCGCCTGCGGGCCGCGCCAGCAACGCCACCTGCCTGCCCTCTCTTGGCTTCAGGACAAAGCCGCCGCGCGCCGCGCTGATCCCGGCCACCCCTCCCAAGGCCGCGCGCAGGCGCCCGATTTCGACACGCAGGCGCGCGCGGTGCGTCTCGTCGAAGTAAGCGGTTCGAAAGGCCTGCGCTATGAGTGTTTCCCTGGGCGCGGGCTGCGGCCAGGCTTCGGCCAGGACGCGGGCCAGCGCGAACAGCACCGGACGGCTGGCCAGCGGGATCTCCAGCCCCTCTCCACGCACCGCATGGCGGCATCCGTCCACCACCAGCATGTCGGACGCCAGCAGCGCTTCCACTTCATCCAGCAGGATGGGCCGCTGGCCCCCCTGCCCGACCAGCCGCGCGGCGGGCGTGTTCAGGACCAGCGTAGCGTGTTCGACTTCGGCCATCAGGGCCGGAATGCCGGCAACGCGAGCCGCCAGCTCGGCCTGCGTCAACGCCGCGCGCGCCGGGCCCGTGCGCAGCCGCCGCAAGGCAATGCCGGCTGCGATCAGTTCGTGGATGGCGCGGGACGCCGGCGCCAGGGTGCCCGGATCCAGCATGGCCAGGGCGTCCTCGGCGCGATCGAGCCGACCGATCAGCAATTCGCGCCTGGCCTGCAAATGCCGCGCGTGCGCGGCATTTGCGGGATCGCCGTAGGCGTCCAACGCGGCTCGCGCGGCCTCCAGCGCCTTCTCCGGCCAGGACAGGTCGCGCGAAACCAGGGCAATCTCCGCCTCGGCCACGACGCACCGGGCCCGGGCCAGCGCATTCTTGGGATCGAAGTTCCTGGCCGCGGTGCGCAGCAAGGTGCGGGCGCGGCGAAAATCTCCCAGCTGCGCCATGGCGATACCGCGCAAGGCCAGCGCGGGCGCGTCGTCGCGCAAGGCCACGAGGTTCAGCGCGCCCAGCGGGTTGCCGGCTGCCAGCGCGCGCGCAGCCGTAGTGATCAGAACATCCATTGAAATCCCGCCACTGCCGCCGCTCCCGCAGTCCGCTGACCGGAAACTAATCTACCATCTGGCAGGCGTGCGCAGCGCAGCCCTGATGCCCGGCCATCTGGCAGGCTGATCTTCGACGACCGGAATTCAGGCGGCCGACGTACCGGCCACGGGCGGGAACGTCACCGTCAACCCCACGCCCCTGCCGCGCAGGCCCACGTCCAGATCCACTCTTGCGCCATGCTGTTGCGCGATCTGCGCCACCAACGACAGGCCGATGCCACTGCCGCCGGCGGCGCTGCCCGGGGCGCGGTAAAAGCGGTCGAACACACGCGACCGTTCCTGCGGCGCAATGCCGGGACCATCGTCAGCCACGCGCAGGCAGGCCCCGCCAACGGGCGACGGCCCGCAAGACACGGCAATCTGGCCGCCGCTTTGCGTATAACGCACGGCATTGTCCAGCAGGTTGCGCACCAGCACTCCCAAGGCGTCCAGCCGCCCGCGGGCGACGCAAGCCTGCACGTCCAACTGGATGCGCAGTTGCTTGCGGGTTGCGTCCGTTTCCCAATCGCGCACCAGCATGACGAGCAGCTTGTCCAGCTCGATCAATTCTGGCTCGTCGGCGCTTGCAATAAGCGCGTCCATGCGGGCCTGGTCCAGCAGCTGCTCCGACAGGCGCGAGGTGCGCTGGGCCACCAGGCGCAATTTCTCGATGGCCGCCGGCGCGTCGCCGGAGCCGGCGCTGCGGGCCACGAGTTCCGCGTGCGCGCTCAAGGCAGCCAGCGGGGTGCGCAGTTCGTGCGCGGCATCCTCCAGAAAGCGGCGCTCGCGATCCATGCCGCCCTTGACACGCAGCAGCAGCTGATTGATCGAGCGGATAAAGGGGCGCAGTTCGCCGGGCATCCCGGCCATGGGCAGCGGCGCCAGGTCGAACGGACCGCGCCGCGAAACCGCCACGCCGACGCGGTCCACTTTCCTGAATGCGCGGCCGACCACTACCCAGCTCACCACCGCCAGCAACACAAAAAGAACGGACACGATGATCAGCCCGCGCTTCAGGCTTTGCAAAGACTGCGCCCGCAACTCGCTCTGCGGCCGGGCCACTTGCACCTGCACGCGACCTTGCGCGTCGGAGATCGCATACACGCGCCAATCCATGCCGTCGGCGGTCACGTCGGAATAGCCGTCCCGGAAACCGCCGCTCAAGGGCTGCTCGGGCGACTCCGGCGAACGCAGGAGCAGCCGGCGGTCAGCCAGCGACCACAAATGGAAGCGCACTTTGTCGCGGTCGACGCGGCTGGGCGTAGGCGGCGTGAAACGTTCGGACGGAGCCTCGTTGCCCAGCAGGCTGACCGGCAGGGAAGCCAGCATCTGGCTGGCCGCGTCGTGCAGCCACTGGTCGCGCGCGCCGGTCTGCGAACGGGTCGCTTCATATTGCTGGAACCCAAACACGGCGATCCAGGACAGGGTCATCGTCAACAGCAGCGTCAGGGTCAGCTGCTTGCGCAGCGTCTTCATTCCGGCGCCTCGATGCGATAACCCAGGCCATGGACCGTGACGATGAGCTTGTCGCCGAGTTTGCGCCGCAATTGGTGGATGTAGACCGCCACCGTGTTGCTTTCGATGGCGCCGCTGTCCCCATAGACGGCGGCCTCCAGCTGTTCGCGGCTGACCGTGTGGCCGACGCGCTCCATGAGCGCCAGCAGCGTCCGGTACTCGTGCGCGCTGAGATTGACTTCGACGCCGTCGCGGGTCACCGCCCGTCGGGCGGGCTCCAGCACCACGTCGCGGCAGCGCAGCGCCGAAACCACGGCATTGCTGCTGCGCCGGACCACGGCGCGCAAGCGAGCCAGCAGTTCATCGAGCTGGAACGGCTTGACGATGTAGTCGTCGGCGCCCGCGTCCAGGCCCTGCACCCGCTCGCTCAGCCGGTCGCGGGCGGTCAGGATCAGGACCGGGGTGGCGTCGTAGCGCGCGCGCAAATGCTTCAGGACCGCCAGGCCGCTGCCGTCGGGCAGGCCCAGGTCCAGCAGCACGGCGTTAAAGCCGTGCTCCACCAAAGCCAGGCGCGCCTGGGCGACATCGCGCGCCCATTGCACGTCGGCGCCCGATTGCACCAGGCTGGTATGCACGGCGTCGCCCAACATGGCGTCGTCTTCTACTAGCAGGACACGCAAGAAAGCTCCAGGGGGGTAAATGATGCCGCAGCATGCCGGCTGCGTTTTAAGAACTGATTAAAAGCCGTTGCCCCTGCCACGCGGCTGTAACGGACATGGGCAGGAGCGGGGAAAAGCCCTGCCAGGCAAAGCACTTGAGCGCCGCATTTTAACAAGCGCCCCCGTCAATCCGGCCAGAGAAACAGGGTCGTATTCTTCGCTTGACTGTACTTGTATATACGAGTTAAATAAATCTCGCCGATACCGCATCCCGGAACGCGCCATGAGCGCCATCCGCCGCACCGCACCTGGGCAACACCCCTTAGCCATCGTGTGCGCGCAAGCCGTCGGCCTGGCTTTGTCCATGCTCAAGGTGCAGTTCCCCCTCCTTTCCCCCTTCCTCCGTTCGAGGAGCTGTGATGCGTCGTCTTCCCGTTGTTGAAGTTCGCGTTCAGACAGGCTTTTCCCGCAGGTTTGCTGGTCCGTTGTTGCTGGCCCTCGCCGCCGCTCTCCCTGCCGCTCCGGCCATGTCCGCCACTGCCGCCGCGCTGGCCGCATCCGCGCAGACGCGCGAAGCAGCCCGCCAAGCCCCCCTGGCACTGGACGGGCGTTCGCTCACTGCGGCGGACGTGGTCGCCGTGGCGCGCGGCGGCCAGCCCGTAGCGCCCACCGAGGCCGCGTGGCAGCGCGTGGCCCGTTCGCACGACCTGCTGCTGGAGTACGGCCGCCTGGGACAACCCGTGTACGGCCTGAATCGCGGCGTCGGCCAGAACAAGGACCAGACCATCTTCTCCGGCGACACGTTGTCGGACGAGGCCCGGGCGCTGTCCGCCGCTTTCAACCACCGCATGTTGCTGTCGCACACCGTGGCCTATGGCGAACCGGCATCGGCGGACACAGTGCGCGCCGCCATGCTGATTCGGCTCAACACCGCGCTGGCCGGCGGCACGGGCATGAGCCCGCCCCTGATCCGCCAGTACGCTGAATTCCTTAATAAGGGCCTGACGCCGGTGGTGCTCGGGCAAGGTTCGGTCGGCCAGGCCGACATCACCATCCTGCCGCAGATCGGCCTGGCCATGATGGGTGAAGGGATGGTGGAAGCCGGCGGCAAGCGCCTGCCGGCAGCCGAAGCCATGCGCCAGGCGGGCCTGTCGCCGGTCAAGCCTTACGCCAAGGATTCCCTTTCCCTGCTGAGCTCCAATGCCTACGGCGCGGCGCTGGCCATCCTGGCCGCGCACGACGCCAGCCGGGTGCTGGACCGCGCGGACGAGGTTGCCGCCCTGTCGCTTGAAGGCCTGAACGGCAACGTCGCTCCCCTGCTGCCCGCCACTCAGGCCCAACGTCCGTATCCGGCCCAGCAGCAGGTGGCGCGGCGGATTCTGTCGCTGCTTGAAGGCAGCGCGCTGTGGCAGGTGGATGCGCAGCGTCCCCTGCAGGACCCCTTGAGCTTCCGTACCGTGAGCCAGGTGCATGGCGCCGCCCGCGAAGCCTTGCGGCAGTTGGACACACAGTTGATGGTGCAGATCAATACGTCGGACGACAACCCGACCGTGGCGCTGGACGTCTCTCCGCCGGCTGGCGCGACGCCGCAGGAGGCCCGCTATTACGTCACCGAAGGCAAGCTGCGCGGCGCCGTGCTGCCCAGCGCCGGGTTCGACCCCACGGCCTGGGTGGTGCCGTTGCAGTCGGTGGGGGTGGCGCTGTCGCAGGTGGCCCAATCTTCGGCGCAGCGGGTGCTGCGCATGGGCGACCCGGCCTTCACCAAGCTGCCGCGCTTTCTGTCGCCCAACGAAACCACGCTGGCCTACACCACCATCCAGAAGCCCGTTTCGCTGCTTGCCACGGAGATCCGGGCCTTGTCCCAGCCCGTATCGTCGGACGCCCTGGCCGTTGCGGGGAACATCGAGGATGTGGCCACGAACGGCCCGCTGGCCGCGCAACGCGTCGCGCAACAGGCCGCGCGCCTGCGCACTTTGCTCGGCATCGAACTGATCCACGCGGCGCAGGCTGTGGACCTGCGCACCCGCGCCGACCCGCAGCGCGCCGTGGGCAAGGGAACCGGCGCGGTGCTCGCGGCTTTCCGGCAGGAAGTGCCATTTCTTTCGCAAGACAGAAGGCTCGCCGACGACATTGCGCGCGCCGATCAGTTTCTTGACACGGAGCGCGGCACCGCGCGATAGGCGCCGCGCCGCAGTCCGACCGACAACAAGGGGAATTCCATGAATAAGTATCTTGCGCTGTACCTGGGTGGCAGCTTGCTGGCCGCCTCACTGTCCGGGCCCGCGGCGGCGGCCGAAGGCAAGTATCCCGCCAGACCCGTGACCATCGTCGTGCCGTTCGGGGCCGGCGGCATCGCCGATGCCCTGCCCCGCATCGTCGGCCAGGAACTCAACGGCAAATGGGGGGTGCCAGTCATCATTGAGAACAAGGTCGGCGCCTCCGGCAACATCGGCATGGACTACGTCGCGCGCGCCAATCCCGACGGCTACACGCTGGCCCTGGCGCCCGCCGGCAATCTGACCGTCAACCCGCTGCTCTATACCAAGCTTTCTTTCAATACGGCCAGGGACTTCGCGCCGGTGACCATGCTGGCCACCTCGCCCAACGTGCTGGTGGTCAACGACCGCGTGCCCGCCAAGACATTCACCGAACTGGTGGCCTATGCGCGCCAGCATCCGGACAAGCTCAATTACTCCTCGCCGGGCCCCGGCAGCGGCGCCCACCTGGCGGGCGAACTGCTGAACCAGTCGGCCGGCATCGTCACGCGCCACATCCCGTACAACGCCATGGCTGCCGCCGTGAACGATGTGGTGGCGGGCAATGTGGACATGATGTTCGCCGGCGTCTCCACCGTGTTGCCGCATATCCAGTCCGGCAAGCTGCGCGCCTTGGCGGTCGCGGGCCCGCAGCGCCTGCCGCAATTGAAGGACGTGCCCACGGTGGCCGAAAGCGGTTATCCCGGCTTCGACGTGACCTCCTGGTACGGCATCGTCGCGCCGGCCAAGGTGCCCGCCGCGATCCTCGACCAGCTGCAGGCCGACATCGCGCAGGCCCTCCAGAAAGAATCCGTGCGCCAGAAGTTCGCCGGCCTGGGCGTCGACCCCGCCGGCTCAAGCCGCGCGGATTTCACCCGGGCGATTCAGCAGGAAACCGACAAATGGGCGGCCATCGTCAAGCAGGCCGGCATACAACCGATCCAATAACAGAGGAGACATCATGCAATCCATAGACATTACCTACCTGAATGGCCCCGACGTCCGCGCGCTGGCCCTGACCGACGCGGAAATCCTGGCGGCAGTGCAAAGCGCGCTCGACGCCCAGGGACGAGGCAAGACCGTCATCGAACCGCGCATGCACCTGGTGCCCGAGTCTTCCGCCAAAGGGCACTTCAATGTGCTGCGCGGCTACATCGAGCCGCTGCACGTGGCCGGCGTGAAGGTGGTCAGCGACTTCGTCGACAACTACAAGGTCGGCCTGCCTTCGGAAATGGCCTTGCTCAATCTGTTCGATCCGGTCAATGGCAAGCCGCTGGCCGTGGTCGACGCCACCGCCATCACCGACATGCGTACCGGCGCGGTGACGGCGCTGGGCGCCAAGTATCTGGCGCGCAAGAACAGCAAGGTGCTGGGCCATATCGGGTCGCGCGGGACTTCATACTGGAACGTGCGCCTGCTCGACAGCCTCTACGACTTCGACGAGATCCGCGTGCATTCGCGCCGCCCGGAAAGCCAGCAGGCCTTTGGCGAGCGCCTGTCGCGCGATCTGGGCAAACCGGTGAAGGTCGTCAACGATTGGGAGTCCTGCGTGCGGGGCGCCGACATCGTGGTCGAGGCCTCGCGCCTGCCCGAGCCCACGCCGCTGCTCAAGACCGAATGGATCAAGCCCGGCGCCCTCGTCATGCCCTATGGCACCATGAGCGCCGTGGAACTGAGCCTGACCGACATCATGAGCAAGGTGGTGGTCGATGACTGGGGCCAATGCCGCAAAGGCTTGCCCTACGGCGCCTTGCGCGCCCACGTCGACAGCGACCGCATCACCGAGGAAAATCTTCACGCCGAACTGGGCCAGATCGTGGCCGGCCTGAGACCAGGCCGAGAGCGCGACGACGAGACCATCCTGTTCTGGCACCGCGGCCTGTCCACCACCGACATCGCGCTGGGCCATGCCATGCTTGAAAAGGCCCGCGGAATGGGTCTGGGCCAGACCTTGAAATTCGCGTAGGCGCCGCGCCATGGAGCTCATCACTTCGACCCGGATGTACGACGTGGCGCCGGGAGCGCGGGATGCCTGGCATGCGCTGCTGGAGACTGCCCATGCGCGCGCCGGGCTGCGCGTGCGCTTCGTCGAGCACGGCTGGCCCACGCCCATCGGCGAGCTATGGGAACGCCCCGGCCTGTGCGGCGCCTTCATGTGCGGCTGGCCCTACATCGCGGCCCTGCAGGCGGGCCGGACCTTTGCCGCCGTGGCCGCGGTGGTGCCAGACTGGCCCGCCTATGAAAACCTGCCGCGCTACCGCAGCGAATTCCTGGTGCGCGCCGACTGCAGGTGGTCGTCGCTGGCCGATGCGGCCGGCAGCCGCTATGGCTGGATGGTGCTTGACTCGCAATCGGGCTGGAACGCGCCGCGCGCGGCCCTGGCTGGCCTGGCGCCCGCCGGCGGTTCCTTGTTCGCGGCATCCAAGGGGCCCTACGGCAATCCGCGGGGCCTGCTTCGCGCCCTGGCCGAAGGCGAAATCGATCTGACCGCGGCCGACGGCTGGTACCTGGATCTGCTGCGCGAGCACGATCCGGGCGCGCTGGCTGGAGTGCGCACCCTGGCATACACGCCATGGACGCCCAATCCGCTGCTGGTCGCCGGACCCGATGTGGCCGAGGCCGCCGTGCGGGCCCTGTCGGAAGCGCTGGTGGCGATGCATGAAGATCCCGCTTGCGCGCCATTGCTGCGCGCCGCCCATGTAGCGCGTTTCACGCCCGCCGATCCGGCCTCTTACGCGGCCTTGAACGACATGGCGCGCGCCGCGGAGGCGGCAGGCTATCCCGCGATACGCTGAGAACGGGGCAGTCCTTTCCACGGGACGGACTGCCCCGTTCGGCCTGTCGGCAACGCTTTAAAGAATTATTAATACCCCGTGCCGACAATGCGCTCCTGTGAAGGCGGGTCTACCGGCCCGCTCGATACACGCATAGCAATGAAAGTTGGCGCAGGTCCGTCTGGACCGCGCGCGGGAGATGCATACATGAAACGCCTGCATGGCATGGAATTGTTCGCCGAAGTGGCGAAGGCGCATAGCTTCAGCCGGGCTGCCGCCGCGCTCGGCATGCCCACCTCCACGGTGTCGCGGCAGGTGGCCGAGCTGGAGCGCTCGGTCGGCCTGCGCCTGCTCAGCCGCAACACGCGCCGGGTGGAGCTGACCGACGCGGGACGGCTGTACTTCGAGCGCTGCCGCCGCATCGTGGCCGAGGCGGAGATTGCCCACGAGGAACTGCGCGACCAGCTGGAAATTCCCAGCGGCCCGCTGCACGTCCAACTGCCGGCCGCCTATGCCCTGGACGCCCTGATACCCGCGCTGGTGGCGTTCGGCGGCCGCTACCCGGAAATCCGCCTCCAGATGAGCGTGGCCGGACCGGAGTTCGCCGAGCACCCGCCCGAAATCGGCGACGTGTCGATCCGTCTGGGCGAACAGCCCGATTCCTCACTGGTGGCGCGCCGCCTGGGCGAGGTCCACGCCCACCTGTACGCCTCGCCCGCCTACCTGGCCGCCCGAGGCACGCCCGCCAGCCCCGCCGACCTGCAACACCACGACTGCATCGGCCTGCGCACGGGAGGCGGCCAGCCCGCGCCCTGGCCGCTGCAACGCGGCCGCGACCAGTTGCTGGTGCCGGTCGAGCACCGCTACGGCGCCAACGACGCCAGCATGGCCAGGCAGCTCGCCGTGCTGGGCGCGGGCATCGCCGCGCTTGGCGGCGATGAAAGCGGCCGCCTGCGCTCGGGCGAACTGGCGCGCGTGCTGCCGGCTTGGAGCCTGGCGCCCGTCGAGGTCCACGCCGTGACCGAAACGCGTTTGCTGCCGGCGCGGACCCGGCGGTTCATCGATTTCCTGGCCGACTATCTGGACAACCCGGCGCGCGCCCGGGCGCCCGATCTGCAGATCCGCCGCGCGGCCTGACGGCCGTCACAATATTGCATCCCGAGACGATGCGGCCCCCTTTTTCCGGGCATGCCGCCGTTTCCAGCCGCCTCTTGCCCCTGACCCAGCCGTCCACCGTGTAAACTCCCCCCTTTTTGACTCTGGTGGTATGTTGCAGGCCCCACAGCGCACAGGTTTAAGCGGCCCGACGCTCATTCGCTTGCTGACTCGCCTGACGGATGCCGACGTCCCGCAATCCAGGCAATCGCTTTCGGACCATCTGAGCCAGTGGCTTGGCTGGACGGATGCGATCGCGCTTTCGGCGGCGCTGAACACCAGCCCGCCGGTGATCGCCCCCGGCGCGCGCATGTTCAGCAGCGCCGAGGAACGCGAATGCGCCCGCGTGCGGACCACCCTGGCCGACGCCATCGCCAGCGACACCGCGGCGACGGCCGCCAAGCGGCCCGTGCCAGGACAAGCGCCCGCGCCCGCCAAGCAGCTGGCGGCGCTGGCCGAAGCCGACGCCGACTACGCGAATTTTCGCCAACGCTATCTATCGTTGCAGCACACGATGGAAACGGCCGTGGGTAATCTGCGCAGCCGGCTGCGGGGCATGGTCGCGGCCAAGAATGGCGAAATGACGCGCCTGGCGGTGGTCGACGCCATTATGGACCGCGCCCTGTTGCCCAAGGAGCGCGCGCTGTTCGGCGCGATTCCGAGATTGCTCCAAGGCCATTTCGACCGCCTGCGCGAGGCCGAGGCCGCCGCGCTGGCTGCGGCGCAAGCCGAAGCCGAGGCCCAGGCCGAATCGGAAGCCGCGCCCGATGGCGAGGCGGACGAAACGCCGGCGCCGACGGCTGTCACGCCAGGCGCATGGCTGGATACGTTCCGCAATGACATGCGCAGCGTCCTGCTTGCCGAATTGGATGTTCGTTTACAACCGGTCGAAGGGCTGCTTGCCACCCTTCGCGCCAGCTAACCGGGACACTATGTCCAAATATCTGACTAATCTCGTTGTTTTCTTGGCGGGTCTGGCCGTCGTGGGCTGGATCGGCATGGGCTATGCGGGCAGCAACCCGCTGGCGCTGGCCGTAACCTTGCTGATTGCCGTCTGCTACCTGACGGGCGCGCTCGAATTGCTGCGCTATCAGCAGGCAACCTCTGCGCTGACGCGCGCCTTGTCGGACCTGACCGATGCGCCGGGCAACCTGGGATCCTGGCTGGACAAGCTGCCGCCCGCCCTGCGCAACGCGACGCGCCTGCGCATCGAAGGCGAGCGCGCCGGCCTGCCTGGCCCCGCCCTGACGCCGTATCTGGTCGGCCTGCTGGTGCTGCTGGGCATGCTGGGCACGTTCCTGGGCATGGTCGTGACGCTGCGCGGCACCGGTCTGGCACTGGAAAGCGCAACCGACCTCGCCGCCATACGCGCCTCGCTCGCCGCGCCGGTCAAGGGTCTGGGCTTCGCGTTCGGCACCTCGATCGCCGGCGTGGCCAGCTCCGCGATGCTGGGCTTGCTGGCGGCGCTGTGCCGCCGCGAACGGGTGCGCGCGGCCCAACTGCTGGACAGCAAGGCCGCGACCACCCTGCGCGTGTACTCGCAGGGCTATCAGCGTGAAGAGTCCTTCAAGCTCCTGCAGCGCCAGGCCGAAGTGATGCAGCGCCAGGCCGAGTCCATGCCCACCCTGGTCGAACAATTGCAAACCATGATGAACGGCATGGCGCAGCAGAACCAGGCCCTGAGCGACCGCCACATGGCCAGCCAGGATGCGTTCCAGAGCAAGGCCGAAGCGGCCTACTCGCGCCTGGCCGCCGTCATGGAGCAATCCATGAAAGAAACCGTGGCGCAGAGCGCGCGCTCGGCCGGCGCCGCGCTGCAACCGGTGGTTGAAGCGACGATGGCCGGGCTGTCGCGCGAAACCGCGTCCTTGCAGGACACGGTGGCCGAGGCCGTGCAGCGCCAACTGGAAGGCCTGACGGCGAACCTGCAGGCCACCACCAGCAATGTCGCCGATATCTGGAACCAGGCTTTGGCCGGACAGCAACGCGCCAGCGAGGCAATGTCCCAGAACCTGCGCGCCTCGCTCGAGCAGTTTGCCCAAACCTTCGAACAGCGCTCGGCCGCCTTGCTGGACAGCGTTTCCTCCCGCCTGGAAGAATCCTCCGGCAGCATGTCCCAAGCCTGGACCCAGGCGCTGTCGCGCCAGGAACAGGCCAGCGAAAAGCTGGCTGGCGACAATCTGCAGGCCTTGACGGCGGCGGCCGCCAGCTTCGAACAGCACTCGGCCTCGCTGCTGCGCACCCTGAACCAATCGCATACCCTCCTGCAATCCGAACTGGCTTCGCGCGACCAGCAGCGCCTTGCCGCCTGGACCGAAACCCTGGGCGCCATGGGCGCCACGCTGCGCCAGGAGTGGGAACAGTCCGGCGCGCAGGCCGCCCAACGCCAGGAGGCCATCAGTGCCACGCTGGCGCAGGCCGTGCGCGACATCACCGCGCAGGCGGAAGTCCAGGCTCAGCTGCTGGAAG
Source organism: Achromobacter sp. D10 (assembly GCF_035282245.1). Lineage (NCBI taxonomy): Bacteria > Pseudomonadati > Pseudomonadota > Betaproteobacteria > Burkholderiales > Alcaligenaceae > Achromobacter > Achromobacter sp. D10. The sequence goes on along the minus strand of NZ_JAYJLE010000013.1, from coordinate 119,900 downwards.
GCGTGTCGGCCCGCATGGAAGCGGCAGCCAACGGCGTCTCGCAACAATGGGCCAGCGCCCTGGCCCGCCAGGAACAGGCCGGCGAAAAACTGGCCGACGACAATCGCCAGGCACTGGCCGCCGCGGCCGCCACCTTCGAGCAGCATTCCGCTGCCCTGCTGCAGACGCTGGACCAGTCCCACGCGCAATTGCAGGCCGCGCTGGCCTCGCGCGATCAGGAGCGCCTGGCCGCCTGGACCGGTACGCTGACCGCCATGGCCACGACGCTGGGCCAGCAATGGCAGCAGGCCGGCGCCGACACGGTGGCACGCCAACAAGCCGTCAGCGACACGCTGGCCCAGACCGCCCGCGACATCACTGCCCAGACCCAGGCCCAGGCCGGCTTGCTGGAAAACGTGTCGGCACGCCTGGAAGCGGCGGCCGGCAGTGTTACGCAGTCCTGGACCGAAGCGCAGACACGCCAGGAACACCTCAACGCCAAGCTGGCCGGCGACAACCAGCAGGCGCTGGAAACCGCCGCAGCGGCCTTCGAACAGCATGCCGCCGCCCTGCTGCAGACGCTGAACCAATCGCACGCCGAACTGCAGGCCGCGCTGGCTTCTCGCGACCAGGAACGCCTGGCCGCCTGGACCGGCACGCTGACCGCCATGGCCGCCAAGCTCGGCCAGGAATGGGAACAGGCCGGCACCCAGGCCGCCCTGCGCCAGTTGGAAGTCAACGACACACTGGCCCAGACCGCGCGCGACATCACCGCCCAGACCAAGGCCCAGGCCGATCTGCTGGAAAACGCCTCGGCCCGCCTGGAAACGGCGGCCCACGGCGTCACCCAGGCCTGGACCGATGCGCAAGCGCGGCAGGAGCAGGCCAACGCCAAGCTGGCTGGCGACAACCAGCAAGCGCTGGAAGCGGCCGCCGCCGCGTTCGAACAGCACTCGGCGGCCTTGCTGCAAACGCTGGAGCAGTCCCACGCCGGGTTGCAGGACACCCTGGCCTCGCGCGACCAGGAACGCCTGGCCGCCTGGACCGGCACCCTGACCGCCATGGCCGCCAAGCTCGGCCAGGAATGGGAACAGGCCGGCACCCAGGCCGCCCTGCGCCAGCTGGAAGTCAACGACACACTGGCCCAGACCGCGCGCGACATCACCGCCCAGACCCAGGCCCAGGCCGACCTGCTGGAAAACGCCTCGGCGCGCCTCGAAACGGCGGCCAACGGCGTCACCCAGGCCTGGACCGAAGCGCAGGCACGCCAGGAACAGGTCAACGCCAAGCTGGCGGGCGACAACCAGCAGGCGCTGGAAGCCGCGGCTGCGGCCTTCGAACAGCATTCGGCCGCGCTGCTGCAGACGCTGGAACAGTCGCAAGCGGATCTGCAAACCGCGCTGGCGGCCAAGGACGAAGCGCGGCTGGACGCCTGGACCGGCAAGCTCGGCACGATCGCCGACACGCTGCGCACCGAATGGGAACACACCAGCGAATACACGGCCAACCAGCAGCAGCAGATCTGCGACACCCTGGCCGTGACCGCGCAGGACATCAGTGCCCAGGCCCAGGCGTCCGCCAACGACACCATCGCCGAAATCGGCCGCCTGGTGCAGGCGGCCTCGGAGGCGCCGCGCGCCGCCGCCGAGGTCATCGGCGAACTGCGCCAGAAACTCTCCGACAGCATGGAGCGCGACAACGACATGCTGGAAGAACGCAACCGCCTGCTGGAAACACTGGGCACCCTGCTGGAGGCCGTAAACCATACCGCCGCCGAACAGCGCACGGCGGTGGACGCGCTGGTGTCCTCGTCCGCGGATCTGCTGGACCGCGTCGGCACGCAGTTCACCGATCAGGTCCAGGCCGAAACCGGCAGGCTGGCGGAAGTGGCCGCGCAGGTCGCGAGCGGCGCGGTCGAAGTGGCCAGCCTGGGCGAATCGTTCGGCGCCGCCGTGCAGCTCTTTGGCGAGTCCAACGACAAGCTGGTCGCGCATCTGCAACGTATCGAAGCGGCGCTGGACAAGTCCATCGCGCGCGGTGACGAACAGCTCGCCTATTACGTGGCGCAGGCCCGCGAAGTCGTGGACCTGAGCATGGTGTCGCAGAAGCAGATCATCGAGAACCTGCAGCAACTGGCCAGCCAACGCGCCACGGCCGGAGCGGAAACGGCATGAGCGAGGACATCGACGGCGGCGTGGAGCCGACAGTCCCGGCCTGGGCCGTCTTCGGCGACCTGATGTCGGTGCTGCTGGGCGCCTTCGTGCTCATCCTGGTCAGCGTCGTCGCCGTGCAGCTGCAGCTATCCACCCAGCTCGAGGAAGAGGTCAAGCAGCGCCAGGAAGAAACCCAACGCCGCGAGACACTGGAACAGGCGCTGGCGGGCCCCTTGGCCGCCGGCCGCGTGACCCTGATCGACGGCCGCATCGGCATCAGCGGCAGCGTGCTGTTCGCGCTGAACTCCGACCAGTTGCAGCCCGAAGGCCGGGAAGTCCTGAAGACCCTGATCGAGCCGCTGTCGGCCTATCTGAAGTCGCACAACGAAATCCTGATGGTCAGCGGCTACACCGATGACCAGCAGGTGCGCGAAGGCAACCGCCGCTTCGCCGACAACTGGGACCTTTCGGCGCAACGCGCCCTGACCGTGACCCGCGCGCTGATCGACGAGGGCGTCCCGTCGTCCGCGGTGTTTGCCGCGGCCTTCGGTTCCGAGCAGCCGGTGGCCTCGAACAATGACGAGGAAGGCCGCGCCAAGAACCGCCGGGTGGAAATCGCCCCGATCCCCAAGCCCTCCAGCGACGCCGGGACATCGCATGGCCAGTGACGGCACCCGCGGCGAGCTCGTCGACGCCCGAGCCATGCTGGACGCCTGGCGCGAAGCTGGCGCGGACCGCGTCGCGCCCGTCCGCTTCCAGTTCATGGACGCCCTGGAGCGCCGTGCCGCGGCGCACGGCGGCGAAGCCCGCAGGCTGCTGGACGGCAAGCTGGCGGCGCTGATCCAGGCCTATGAGTCCGAGCTGGATAGCGCCCGGGACCCAGACTCGACGCCGAACCGGCCTGCCGCCGCGACGCCAGAACCCGGCCCGCTGGCCGCGCTGACCGCCTACATGGCCGATCCCGGACCTGATGCGCGCGGGACCACAAACCTGCGCGCCTCCTACCCCGAACTGGAGTCGCTCGAGTACTTCCGCAGCGTCTGGTCGCGGGTCAGCGCCGATCGCCAGGTCCGGCAGTCGCAGGAACAGGTGCACAAGAACGCCGGCCCGCTCAACTCCAATCAGCTGGTGCACCGCGCGCTGTCCCTGATGCGCGAGGTGTCGCCAGGCTATCTGCAGCAGTTCCTGTCCTATACCGATGCGCTGATGTGGCTAGAGCAGGTGCACGCGGCTCTCGCGCCCCCTCCCAGGGAGGCCGCCCCCCGCGCGGGCGCCAAGAAAACGGCGCGCGGCAAAGGGCGCTGACGCGGGTCGCCACCGCCTCGCGGCCCGCTCGATTTGCGCCTGCCCGGCCATCGGCAGTAAGATACGTTCCATATACAAACCATATATGGATCATTCACTCCATGGGCATCGTCAAGATTTCCGAGCAGATGCATGAGAACCTTCGCGTCGCCAGCGGCGCGCTCAGCCGCTCCATCAACTCTCAGGCCGAACACTGGATGCGCATCGGCATGCTGTCCGAGCTCTATCCCGAACTGCGCCACGCCGATATCTGCCAATTGCTGATCCGCATCGAACAGGCAGAAGGCTTTGCCATCGCCTCGCTGTCCCAAGGGCTGCCGCAATCCGCCCAGCAGGAGGCCGCATAAATGGCAAAGAAGGTTTCCATCAAATCCGCCGCCGACATCGAAATGGCCCGCAAGGCCGGCGCCATGGCGGCGGAAGTGCTGCACATGATTGCCGAGCATGTCCGTCCGGGCGTCACCACCGATGAGCTGGACCGCATTTGCCACGACTACATCGTCAACGTGCAAAAGGCCACTCCCGCCAACGTCGGCTACCACGGCTTTCCCAAGACCATCTGCGCCTCGGCCAACCACGTGATCTGTCACGGCATCCCGTCGGCCAAGGTGCTGAAAAACGGCGACATCCTCAATATCGACGTCGCCGTCATCAAGGACGGCTGGTTCGGCGACACCAGCCGCATGTACTACGTCGGCCAGCCCAGCCCGCTGGCGCGGCGCCTGGTCAACACCACTTATGAAGCCATGCGCGCGGGCATCATGGCGGTCAAGCCGGGCGCCACGCTGGGCGACGTGGGCCATGCCATCCAGACGGTGGCCCACCGCGAGCACTTCAGCATCGTGCGCGAGTACTGCGGCCACGGCATTGGCCAGATCTACCACGACGATCCGCAAGTGCTGCACTACGGCCGTCCCGGAGAAGGCCTCGTGCTGCAACCCGGCATGATGTTCACCATCGAGCCGATGATCAACGCCGGCAAGCCCCAGACCAAGCAGTTGCCCGACGGCTGGACCGTGGTCACCAAGGACCGCTCGCTGTCGGCGCAATGGGAACACATGGTGGTCGTGACCGAGACCGGCTACGAGGTCCTGACGCCCTGGCCGGACGGCTTCGGCGACTATCCTCCCATTCCCTGATCCCGTGGCGTGACGCCCCACTGAGCCTTGCCCGTGGCAAGGAACGGAGTGCGGACAGGCAAGGGCACGATCATGATCGTGCCCTTGCCGTTTCCGCCATACGCGCTCCATGTCCGCCCTGCCCTCCGCATTCCGCCGCCTCGCCGCCTCTAACCTGGCCGCGCAATTCTCCGAACAGATGGCGCTGGCGGCCGCTCCCCTGGTGGCGGTACTGGCGCTAGGCGCCAGCGCCGCCGAGACGGGCTATCTGCAAACCGCCCAAACCCTGCCGTTCCTGCTGCTGTCCCTGCCCGTCGGCGTGCTGGCGGACCGGATGTCGCGGCGCACGTTGATGACCGCCGCCGAATGCGTGCGCGCCGCCAGCCTGCTGGGCTTGCTGGCGTTGCTGGCCACGGGCGGGCTCAGCCTGGGCTGGCTGGCGGCGCTGGGATTTCTTGGCGCGGTCGGCACGGTCGCCTACAACGTCGCGGCCCCCGCGCTGGTGCCGCGGCTGGTCGCGCCCGCCGAACTCGCCAGCGCCAACCGCTGGCTCGAACTGGCGCGCAGCACCGCCTTCTCCGCCGGCCCGGCGGCCGGCGGGGCGCTGGTCGGCTGGATGGGCGCGCCGTCGGCCTACGTGCTGGCCACCGTGCTGTCGCTGCTGGCGGCGGTGCTGCTGGCGGGACTGCGCCACGACACGCCGGGACCGGCGCAGCGCAGGCACCTGCTGGCGGAACTGTGCGAAGGCGCGGCCTTCGTCCTCACGCACCCGCTGCTGCGCCCGGTACTGGTGACCGCCGTGTTCTTCAACACGGCCTGGTTCGTGTTGCAGGCGATCTACGTGGCCTACGCCATCGAACGGCTGGGCCTGTCGGCCGCGGCCGTCGGCGTCACGCTGGGCGTATACGGCGGCGGCATGGTAGCGGGCGCCCTGCTGGCACCCTGGCTGGCCCAGCGCCTGAGTTTTGGCGGCATGATCGCCGTCGGCCCGCTGGCAGCCTTGATCGCAAGCGGCATCCTGTTGTCCACCCTGGCGTATCCGTCCGGCGCCTGGGCGGCGGCGGGCTTCTTCCTGTTCGGCGCCGGCCCCATCCTTTGGACCATCACCACCACCACGCTGCGCCAGGCGATCACGCCCAACGTCCTGCTGGGGCGTGTGTCCGCCGTGATCCTGACCGCCACGTTTGGCGCGCGGCCCGTGGGCGCGCTGATCGGCGCCACGCTTGCCGCCCGGGTCGGCGTCGAGGCCTGCCTGTGGGTATCGACCGCCGGCTTTGCCGTGCAGTTCGTGGTGCTGTATACCTCGCCGGTGCTGCGGTTGCGCAGCCAGCCCGAACCCGGCGCCTGCTGAACGCTGTTGCGCACGGAAAAGCGAAAATCTGTATCTGTCGGCGGCAGCGGCGGGCCGCTAGACTGCACCGGTCAGTCAACACGGTGCCGGCACGATGCTGAAAATCCTGGGTAAAGCCTCATCCATCAATGTGCGCAAGGTGCTCTGGACCTGCGCCGAACTAGGCCTGCCTTTTGAACGCGAAGACTGGGGTTCCGGCTTCCAGTCGACCGACGATCCCGCATTCCTCGCCTTGAACCCGAACGCCATGGTTCCCGTCATCCAGGACGGCGACTTTGTGCTTTGGGAGTCCAACAGCATCATCCGCTATCTGGCTGCGCAATACGGCGGCCAGCACCTGTACCCCGCCGAGCCCCGCCTGCGCGCCCGCGTCGACCAGTGGATGGATTGGCAAGCGACCGACCTGAACCGCTCCTGGAGCTACGCCTTCATGGCCCTGGCGCGCCTGTCCCCCGCGCACCGCGACGGCGACGCGTTGGCGGCATCCTGCCGCGACTGGACGCACACGATGGAAATACTGGACCGGCGCCTGGAGCAGGCCGGCGGCCATGTCGCCGGCCCCGCGTTCTCGCTGGCCGATATCCCGGTGGGCCTGTCGGTCAATCGATGGTTCCACACCCCATTCGACAAGCCCCGGCTGCCGGCTGTGGCCGCCTACTACGACCGGCTCGCCGAACGCGAAGGCTACCGGCTGTACGGCCGCAACGGCACGGCCTGACGCGGCCCGGCCTAGCGCGGCCCGGCCTAGCGCGGCCCGGCCTGACACGGTCTGCCTGCTACTTCACCACGCCGCAAACCAGACGGCCGCCCCCGCCGCCCAGGGGGGCGGGCGTATCGCTGTAGTTGTCGCCGCCCACGTGCACCATCAGCGCATGGCCCTTCACGTCGGCCAGCTTCAGATGCGGCGCCACCACCGCCTTCTTGGCCGAGCCGTCCGCGGCAACCACGATGAACGGCAGATCGCCCTGATGGCCATCGGTGGCCATCGGCCCCTTGTGCGCCTTGGTGCCCTTGGGATCCAGGTGCCCGCCCGCAGCGCCGCCCGGCGCCATCTGGTTGTTCACCATGCCCGGCCCGCAGGAACCCTTTTCATGCACATGGAAACCATGCTCGCCCGGTGGCAGGCCCTTCAGGTTCGGCGTGAACTGCAGTCCGCCCTTGGTGTCCTTGAGGGAGATCGTGCCAGCGCTCTTGCCCACGCCGTCCACGCTCAGGAACGACATCGACACATTTTCCGCCAGCGCCGCGCCAGACGCGCCAGCCAACGCAAGCGCCGTGACCAGCATCGAGATTTTCTTCATGGAGTGCCTCCAAGATACGCGCCCGCGAGCCGCGGACGCCCGGTGGTGCATGACCGGCCCGTTGCCGCCCACGCCGAAAAAAACAATAGCATTCGCCTCGCGCGGTCCGCCAGCAATCTTCGTTCCTGATACAAACGCCACCCCGGGCATCACCCCCGCATCAGCAACACCACCGCATGCAAGCCCACCCCAATCAACCCGCCCACCAACGTCCCGTTGAACCGGATGTACTGCAAATCCCGCCCCACGCTCAGTTCCAACTCGTCGACCAGATGCCGTTCATCCCAATTCTTCACCGTGCGGGAAATATGCTCCGTAACCCCGCTGCGTAACCTTCCGGTCAGGCGCCGCGCCCCGCCCAGCACATGGTTGTTGATCGCTTCCCGCAATCCGGGGTCTTCGCCCAGCTTGCGCCCCAAGGCCAGCAAGGCGTTTTCCAGATGCCGCGCCAGCGCCGAATCCTCGGCCGACAGATCACGCCGCAGCGCCGCGTGAATGTCATCCCATAGACCCTGCACGTACTCTTGCACCTTCGGATGATCGATCGCCCGCTGCTTCAGCGCCTCCACCTGCGCCGACAAGGCCGGATCATCCTTCAGCCGCCGGATGTAGTCCTGCACCCAGGCTTCGTAGTCCCGCCGCACCGGATGCCCGGGCTCGGACAGCACCTCGCGCAGTTCCTCCACCAATGCCCGCGCCAGCCGGTCCGCCAGATTGTCCGCGATGCCGTCCACCGACTTGACCACGTCCACCGCCGCAATGATGCGCGGCCATTCCTTCTTCGCAAACTTCACCAGCAGGCTCGACGCCCGCGCCTTCACGTCCTCGTCACCCAGGTAGCCCCCCAGCCGCTCCAGCGCGGCATCCAGCAGCTCCTGATGCCGCCCGTCACGGGTCAGCAGGCCCAGCACCTCGCCCGCAGTATCGGCCGCGTCCCAGCGCCGCAGATTCTTCACGACGAATTCCTGGATCACGCCGCGCACCGCCCGGTCATCCAACAGATCCAGGGTCTGCAGCGCCACATTGCGCGCGCCCTCGCTCAGGGCCCGCGCCTGACGCGGACGCGCCAGCCAGCGGGAAAGGCGCGCCGCCGGATCAAACACCCGCAGCTTCTCCATCAGCGTGTCCGGATCCAGGAAATGATCGCGCACGAAGACCGCCAGGTTGTCTCCAATGCGGTCCTTGTTGCTGGGAATGATGGCAGTGTGCGGAATGGGCAGGCCCATCGGCCGGCGGAACAGCGCCACCACCGCGAACCAGTCGGCCAGCGCCCCGACCGTGGCTGCCTCGCAGAACGCCCGCACCCAAGCCCAGGCGCCCTGCCCGCCCATCACATGGCTGGTAATGAAGCCGCTGACCATCGCCACCAGCAGAGCCAGCGCGGCGATCTTCATGCGCCGCAGCTGTGCGCGGCGCGCATCGGAAGCCAGCTCGGAATGCGTGGCGGCGAAATGGGGCGTGTCTGTCATGGGCTCTCCGGCGAGGACAGCCCCAGCATAACAATAGAGGCCGGCCGCCGGCCGGGCTGGATCAGCCCAGGGGCGGCAGCAGGTTGAACAGCAGGACCATGATGAGGCCCACCACGGAGACGATGGACTGCACTACCGAGATCGTCTTGGTAGCTTCACCCATGGTCATGCCGAAGGACTCCTTCACCATCCAGAAGCCCGCGTGATTGGCATAGTTGAAGAACAGCGAACCGCAGCCGATCGACAGGGCGAGCAGCGGCAGGTTCAGGCTGGGATCCGCACCCGCCAGCGGTGCCAGCAGACCCGCCGCACCCACAATGCCGACCGTGGCCGACCCCGTGGACACCGACAGCAGCATGGCGATCAGCCAGCCCAGCGCCAGCGGCGGCAACGAGAACTGATGCGTCAGCTGCACGATGGCGTCGCCCACCTTGGCGCTGGTAAGCACCTGCTGGAATGCGCCGCCGCCCGCGATGATCAGCATGATGCCGGCAATGGGTTTGAGACTCTTGCCCATCGCGTCGCGCAGTTTTTCGGCATCCCCGCCCCGCATCAACACCAGCGTGAACGCGGCAAACAGCACGCCCAGCAGCATGGCGACCATCGGATCCCCAAGGAATGCCGCCACGCGCATGGCGCTGGAGCCCTTGGGCAGCAACATCTCGGCGCCCGCGTGTACCAGCATCAACAACGCCGGCAACAAGGCCGCGAGCACTCCCAGGCCGACGCTGGGCGGGTTACGGCTGGCTGCTTCCTGCCGGGTGGTGGTGAACTGCTCGAGCAGCGCCTCGTCCGGACGCGTCGTCATGCGCGGCGAGATGAACGCGCCATACAAGGGGCCGCCGAAAATCATGGCCGGCAGCGCGGCGATAAAGCCGTAAATCATGGTCGGCCCCACCGTCGTTTTCAACGTGGCGATTGCCGTCAGCGGGCCGGGGTGCGGGGGCACCATGCCGTGCATCGCAGCCAGGGCCGAGATCACCGGCACGCCCACGTACACGTAGGCCGAGCCCTTGAAGCGTTCCTGGCTTTCCAGCTTGCGCGCCACGCTGAAGATCAACGGCAGCATCACCACCAGGCCCACCTCAAAGAACATTGGTATGCCGATAACGAAAGCCACCAGGGTCATGGCCCAGGGAATCATGCGGGCAGACGTATGGCTGAGAATGGCATTGGCCAGGCGTTCGGTCGTGCCGGAATCCGCCAGGATCTTGCCCAGCATCGCACCCAGCGCAATCACCACACCCACCGCGCCCAGAGTCTTGCCCGCGCCGTTGCTCAGGTTCTTGACGATGGCAACGGGCTCCATCCCGGTGGCGAACCCCACGCCGATGGAAACGATCAATAGCGCCAGCAACGGATGCATGCGGATGCGCGAGACGATAAGCGCAACCAGCACCAGCACGCTGGCCAGGGCGGTAAGAAGCAGTTGGATGTCGGAGGAGGACATGGACGGGCCTGGAAAAAGATGGGCGCGGCCCTGCGGCCGTTTGCCGTGAGGAAACGGGATTTTATTCCCGCCAAGCTGAACGCCCAGTCAGGAAACCCGCTCGACCGCGGCATGTTCACAGGCTTTAGCCCGCCGCGCCCAGCAATCCCGGCCGGCCCTCGTGCGCAGCTTGGGCCCGTTCCAGGATGAATTCGATGATCATCGCGATCGCCCGCGGGTGATGCCGGTTGGGCATGTACAGCATGTACATGCCGCGTCCGAAAATGCTCAGCCGCCACTGCGGCAGCGCGGCCACCAGATCGCCGCGCGCGATGTCGTCGTGGACCACGTAGTCCGGCACCACGCCCACGCCCAGCCCTGCCAGCGTCGCGTCGCGCAGGAACGCGTAGTTGCGCGAAATGACGGTCGGCTCCAACACCACGTGCTGCCGCGGCTGGCCGCCGTAGTAGGCGGAAAGCCGCAAGGGACGGCCGATGACCGCCGCGCTGATGATCGGCGTGCGTGTCAGGTCCTCCGGACGCTGCGGCAGGCCGCGGGCGGCCATGTAGCCCTGCGAGGCGCAGGCCACGTAGCGGACCTGGCCCAGTTCACGCGCAACGAGATTCTGGGGCGGCTCGGACATGATGCGCACGGCGATATCGACCTCGTCGCGCAACAGGTCATCAACGCTGTTCTCGAACAGCACGTCCAGCACGATATCGGGATAGGTGCGCTTGAATTCCAGCAGCCACGGCGTCATCACAAACTGCCCGTAGCCGCTGGGCACGCTCAAGCGCACTTTGCCCTGCGGCGTCTTGCCCAGGGTCTCGACGGACTCCCGGGCCGCCGCGAGTTCGTCCTGGATGCTGCGGCCATGCTGATACAGCTTTAGTCCTATTTCCGTGGGCTCCACATGCCTGGTGGTGCGGCGCACCAGCTGCATGCCGACCGACCGCTCCAGCTGGTTCAGGTGATAGCTGACATTGGCGCGCGTCATCTTCAAGCGCCGCGCGGCCTCGCTGAGATTGCCCGCATCCAGTATTTCCACCAGCAATGTCAGGGATTTGGTGTCCATCGTGAGCCTCCGCGCCGATCCTGTGCACGGCGTGATTGTCAAATTTCTTTGACCTCAATGTCAATTATCGATGTCATTGTCAAGACTTCTTTACTGAGAAAGAATGGGCCAATAACAAGCGGGCCGCTCCTGGCCCATCAGCCCTGGCCTTTGCGGCAGTCGACTGCGGCGCGCTGAGGCAGGCCACAACGGAGACACTGTCCATGACAGACAGCGCAAGCACCGGCGCGGCCAGCACGCGCCGCTACGACGACATCCTCGTCGTTACCATCGACCACCCTCCCGTCAACGCCCTGAGCGCCGCCGTGCGCGGCGACCTGGCGCGTGTCATCCGCGAGGCGCAAGCCGATCCGCAGGTGCGTGCCGTTCTGCTCATGGGCGCGGGCAAGAACTTCATCGCGGGCGCCGACATCCGCGAATTCGGCAAGCCGCCGCAAGCGCCCATCCTGCCCGAGGTCTGCAACCAGATCGAAGCCAGCGCCAAGCCCGTGGTGGCCGTGCTGCATGGCGCGGCACTGGGCGGCGGGCTGGAGATCGCCATGGCCGCGCACTATCGGGTCGCCCTGGAGGGCGCCAAATTAGGTCTGCCGGAAGTGAACCTGGGCCTGCTGCCCGGCGCGGGCGGCACGCAACGCGCACCCCGCCTCATGGGCGCGCAGGCCTCCCTGGATCTCATGCTGACCGGTAAGCATTTGTCCGCGCGAGCCGCGCTCGAGGCCGGACTGGTGGACACGCTGTCCAGCGATGCCGATCCCCTGGACGCGGGGCTGGCCTACACCCGCCAGTTGCTGGCCGTGGGCGCGGGCCCGCGCCGCAGCCGCGACGCCGGCGCGCTCGCTGACAAGACGGTGGCGCTCGCACAGGTGGAGGCCGCCGCCGAACGCATCGCCGCAACCACCCGCGGACTGTATTCGCCCGCCAAGATCGTGGAGGCCGTGCGCGCCGCCATCGAGCAGCCTTTCGACGAGGGCTTGAGCACCGAACGCGCCCTGTTCCTGCAATGCCTGGACAGCCCCCAGCGCGCGGGTCTGATACACGCCTTCTTCGCCGAACGCGATACCGCCAAGATGCCGGGACAACCTGCCCGGCCGCGCCGGCTGGAACGCCTCGGCATCGTTGGCGGCGGCACCATGGGCGCCGGCATCGCCGTGGCGGCGCTGGACGCCGGCTTTCCCGTCACCATGGTCGAACAGGATGACGCCGCGCTGGAACGCGGCCGCGCCCGCGTCGCGCAGGTCTACGACCTGCTGCTCAAGAAGGGCCGCCTCACGCCGCAAGAGCGCGAAAGCCGGCTGGCGCGTTTCACCGGCGCAACGGATTACGGTGCGCTGGACGATGCCGATCTCATCATCGAGGCCGTGTTCGAAGACATGGCGGTGAAGCAGGCCGTGTTCGCGCAGCTGGACCGCGTCGCCAAGCCTGGGGCAGTGCTGGCCACGAATACCTCCTATCTAGACGTAGACCGCATCGCGGCTGCCACGCGCGGCCCCGCCGACGTGCTGGGCCTGCATTTCTTTTCGCCCGCCAACATCATGAAGCTGCTGGAAGTCGTGGTGGGCGAACACACCGCCGCCGATACGGTAGCCACCGGCTTTGAACTGGCGCGGCGCCTGCGCAAGATTCCGGTGCGCGCCGGCGTTTGCGACGGCTTTATCGGCAACCGCATCCTGGCCGTGCATCGCCAGGCGGCCGACATGATGATGGAGGACGGCGCTTCGCCCTATGAGATCGACGCTGCGGTGCGCGCCTTCGGCTACCCCATGGGTCCTTACCAGATGGCGGACCTGGCCGGCGGCGACATAGGCTGGGCCACCCGCAAGCGCCGCGCGCCCACCCGCGATCCGGCCCAGCGCTATGTGCAGATTCCGGACCGGCTCTGCGAACGCGGGTGGTTCGGGCAGAAGACCGGCCGCGGCTTCTACCTTTACCCGGACGGCGCGCGCCAGGGCGAGCAGGACCCCGAGGTCCTCGCCATCATCGCGGCGGAGCGCGCCCGCGCCCGCGTCACGCCGCGTTCCTTTACGCCAGAGGACATCCAGCGCCGCTACCTGGCCGCCATGATCAACGAAGCCGCCAATGTGCTGCTGCAGGGCATCGCGCAGCGTCCGTCCGACATCGACGTGGTGTTCCTGGCCGGTTACGGCTTTCCGCGGCATCGCGGAGGTCCCATGCACTACGCCGACAGCGTGGGGCTGGACCGCGTGCTGGCCGACATCCGCGGCTACGCGCAAGAAGACCCCGCCTTCTGGAAACCGTCTCCCCTGCTCGTGCAATTGGCCGAATCCGGCCGCAATTTCGCCAGCCTGAACCAGACCGCCTGAACCCCGCTACCAGACAGGAAACCGCCATGCGCGAAGCCGTCATCGTCTCCACTGCCCGCACGCCCATCACCAAGGCCGGACGGGGCGAATTCAACCTGATCGCCGGCCCCACATTGGCCGCGCATGCGGTGCGCGCCGCCGTCGACCGCGCCGGCATCGACCCCGCCCTGATCGAGGACGCCTTCATCGGCTGCGGCTACCCGGAAGGCGCGACCGGCCGCAACGTCGGTCGCCAGGCCGTCATCCGCGCGGGCCTGCCCGTCACCGTGGGCGGCGCCACCATCAACCGCTATTGCGCCTCGGGCCTGCAGGCCATTGCCTCGGCAGCAAGCCGCATCGTCATGGATGGCGCGCCCGCCATGATTGCCGGCGGCGTGGAACTGGTGTCGCAGATCCGCACCCGCGACGACGGCGTCAGCGGCATGGACCCATGGATCGTGGCCAACAAGCCCGAACTCTATCTGCCCATGATCGAAACCGCGGACATCGTGGCGGCCCGCTACGGCATCTCCCGCGAAGCCCAGGACCGCTACGCCGCGCAAAGCCAGGCACGCACCGAAGCCGCGCAAGCCGCCGGCCGCTACCAGGAAGAGATCATTCCCGTCACCACCACCATGTCCGTCACCGACCGCGCCACGGGCGCCGTCAGCGAGCGCGAGGTCACGGTGGATCGCGACACCTGCAACCGGCCCGGCACCACCTACGAGGCCCTGGCCTCGCTTGCGCCCGTGCGCGGCGCCGGCCAGTTCGTCACGGCGGGCAACGCCTCGCAATTGTCCGATGGCGCCGCTGCCTGCGTGCTGATGGAGGCCTCGGAAGCCCAGCGCGCCGGCATCCGGCCGCTGGGCGCGTTCCGCGGACTGGCGATCGCGGGCTGCGAACCCGACGAAATGGGCATCGGCCCGGTCTACGCCGTGCCCAAGCTGCTGGCGCGCCACGGCCTCAAGGTGCAGGACATCGACCTCTGGGAACTGAACGAGGCCTTTGCCTCGCAAGCCCTGTACTGCCAGGAAAAGCTAGGCATCCCGATGGACCGCCTGAACGTGGACGGCGGCGCCATCGCGCTGGGCCATCCATTTGGCGTCACGGGCGCCCGCCTGGCCGGCCACGTACTCATTGAAGGCCGCCGCCGAGGCGCCCGCTATGCCGTCGTCACCATGTGCGTGGGCGGCGGCATGGGCGCGGCCGGCCTGTTCGAAATCTACTGAGGATCCCCATGGACCTGGAATTCACCCCCGAAGAAAACGCCTTCCGCGACGACGTGCGCGCCTTTCTCGCCGACCGCCTGCCCCAACGCCTGTCTGCCAAGGTCGAGCAAGGCAAGCTGCTGACCCGCGCCGACATGGCCGAATGGCATGCCATCCTGAACCAACAGGGCTGGCTGGCCAGCCACTGGCCCGTCGAATACGGTGGCACGGGCTGGAGCACGGTGCAGAAATACATCTTCGAAAACGAATGCGCGCTGGCGGGAGCGCCGCGCATCGTGCCATTCGGCCTGAGCATGCTGGGCCCGGTGCTGATCAAATACGGCACCGAGGCACAGCGGCGCCACTGGCTGCCCCGCATCCTGGACGGATCCGACTGGTGGTGCCAAGGCTATTCCGAACCCGGCGCGGGCTCGGATCTGGCCTCGGTCAAGACCACGGCAGTACGCGACGGCGACAACTACATCGTCAACGGCCAGAAGACCTGGACCACGCTGGGCCAATACGCCAACATGATCTTCTGCCTGGTGCGCACGTCGCAGGAGGGCCGCCGCCAGGAAGGCATCAGCTTCCTGCTCATCGACATGACGAGCCCCGGCGTGGAGGTCCGCCCGATCATCACGCTGGACGGCGAGCACGAAGTCAACGAAGTGTTCTTCTCCGACGTGCGCGTCCCCGCCGCCAACCTGGTGGGCGAGGAAAACCGGGGCTGGACCTGCGCCAAGTATCTGCTTACCTACGAACGCACCAACATCGCCGGCGTCGGGCAGTCCACCGCGGCGCTCGCCCGCCTGAAAGCCGTCGCCCAGCGCCAGCGCAAGAACGGCCGTCCGCTATCCAAGGACCCGGACTTCGCCGCCCGCCTGGCGCGCGTGGAGATCGAGCTGGCCAATATGCGCACCACCAACCTGCGCGTGGTGGCGGCCGTGGCGGGCGGCGGCGCGCCCGGCGCTGAAAGCTCGATGCTGAAGATACGCGGCACCCAGATCCGCCAGGAGATCAGCGCGCTGAACCGACGCGCCATGGGCCCTTACGCCCGCCCCTTTGTGCCCGAAGCACTGCACGACGGCTACGACGCGCCGCCCGTCGGGCCCGAGGGCGCGGAAAGCGCCGCGGCGCAGTACTTCAACAACCGCAAGCTGTCGATATTCGGCGGCTCCAATGAAATCCAGAAGAACATCATCTCCAAGATGATCCTGGGACTGTAAAGGCCGGCCATGAACTTTGAACACACCGAAGACCGGCGCATGCTCTCCGACATGCTGCGCCGTTTTGTCGCCGAACAGAGCGACTTCGCCACGCGCGACCGCAACGCCCGTTCGCCGCGCGGCTACAGCCTGGAACTGTGGCGGCGCTATGCCGAACTGGGCGCCATCGGCGCGTTGTTCGCCGAGGCGGACGGCGGTCTGGGCGGCACCGGATTCGATATTTCCGTCGTGTTCGAGGCGCTGGGCCGCGGCCTGGCGGTCGAACCGCTGCTGGACGCGCTCATGGTCGGCAGCGCCATCGCCGCCGCGGGCACGCCGGCGCAACGTGAAGCACTCGAAGGATTGATCTCGGGCGTCCTGACAGCCTCCCTCGCCCACGTGGAACCTGGCTCCGGCTACGAACTTGCGCACATTGAAACCCGTGCCGAGCGCGGCCCCGACGGCTGGGTGCTCAATGGCGTCAAGGGGCTGGTCACGGCAGGCGAACATGCCGACCTGTTCCTGGTTGCGGCCCGCAGCGCGGGCGGCCCGGACGACGAAGCCGGCATCAGCCTGTTCCTGGTCAGCGCGGGCACGCCCGGCCTGACGGCCCGCGGCTACGGCCTGATCGATGGCGGCCGCGCCGCGGAACTGGTATTCGACGGGGTGCGGCTTTCGCCAGAAGCCCTGCTGGGCGAGGCCGGCGCCGGCTATCCGCTGCTGGAACGCGCTGCCGGCCGCGGCATCCTGGCCTTGTGCGCCGAAGCCGTGGGCGCGATGGACTGCGCGCGCGATGCCACGCTGGAGTACCTGCGCACGCGCCGCCAGTTCGGCGCGCCCCTGGGCAGCTTCCAGGCGCTGCAACACCGCATGGCCGACGTACTGCTGGAGATCGAGCAGGCGCGCTCGGCCGTGATCAATGCCGCTGCGGCTCTGGACCACCCCGACCGCGTCAACCGCGAACGCGCGCTGTCCGCGGCCAAATACACCATCGGCCGCATCGGCACCCTGGTGGCCGAGGAAAGCATCCAGCTGCACGGCGGCATCGGCATGACCTGGGAGCTGCCGCTGGCGCACTACGCCAAGCGCCTGGTCATGATCGACCACCAGCTCGGCGACGAAGACCACCACCTGCGGCGCTACATTGCGCTGGGGCAGGCTTGAACGGAGGCCCGCGCAATGACCCAGGCTCTCGCTGCCCCGCCCCTGTCGCCCCCTTTTGCCGCGCCGTTTGCCGTGCGCAGCGCGGCGGACGTGCAACGGCTGCAGGCCCGGCCGTTGGCCGAAACGCTCACGGTGCACAGTACCTATGAGATCTTCCGCAACTCGGCTGCCGCCTTCGGCGACAAGACCGCGCTGACTTTTCTGCGCAGCGCCGACCCGGGCGACGCGCCGGTGCGCTGGAGCTACCGTGAACTGCTCGCCGGCATCCACCAGACCGCCAACCTGCTGCGCGAACTGGGCATCGGCCCGGAGGACGCGGTCGGCATCCTGCTGCCTGGCTGCCTGGAATACCACCTGGCCCTGTGGGGCGGCGAAGCCGCGGGCATCGTCCAGCCGCTGAACCCCTTGCTGGCGGAAGACAAGCTCGCCTCCCTCATGACCACGGCGCGCGCCAAGGTGCTGATCGCCTATGGATCCGACGTGGAGTGCGGTTCCTGGTCCAAGGCGCTGCGCCTGCGCGAACGCGTGCCCACGCTGCGCACGCTGCTGCGCGTGGCGCCGCTGGATGAGCCGCCCTCGGCCCGCCCGGCGCTGCCCGACCAGGCGCTGGACTTCAACGCCGCGCGCGCGGTGCAACCGGCGGATCACCTGGTCAGCGGCCGCGAGATCCGGGGTGGCGACGTAGCCGCGTATTTCCATACCGGGGGGACCACCGGCGCGCCCAAGCTGGCCATCCACACGCATGCCAACCAGGTCTTCAGCGCCTGGGCCGCGGTGCAATTGCAGAACGCCGGGCCCGATGACGTGGTCATCAACGGCTATCCGCTGTTCCATGTGGCCGGTGTGCTGCCAGCCTCCCTGGCCGCGCTGTCGGCGGGCGTGGAAACCGTCATCCCCACTACCCTGCTGCTGCGCAACCGCGATGTACTGCGCAACTACTGGCGCCTGGTCGAACATCACCGCGCCACGTCGCTGCAAGGCGTGCCCACCATCCTCGCGGCGCTGGCGGAAATCCCTCTGGCGGGCGCCGACATTTCGTCGCTGCGCTACTGCCGCACCGGCGCCGCGCCTCTGCCCGCCGAACTGGCGGCCCGCTTCAAGCGCCTGTTCGGACTGCACGTCAATGAAAGCCTGGGCATGACCGAAATGGCCGGCATATCGACCATCTCGCCGCCGGGCTGCGAGTTCCCGGTAGGCTGCGTCGGCTTTCCCCTGCCCTATGTGCAAGTCCGGATCGTCGGCCTGGACATGCCTGCTGGCACGCCGGCGCGCGACCTCCCCGCAGGCGAGCCCGGCATGGTGCTGTTCAAGGCTCCCAACGTCATACCCGGCTTTCTCGATCCCGAGGACACCGCGCGCGCCTTCACCGCGGATGGCTGGTTGATCAGCGGCGACGTGGGCTACCTGGACGAGGCCGGCCGCCTGCACCTGCAAGGCCGCGCCAAGGACCTGATCATCCGCAGCGGCCACAACATCGATCCCAAGACCATCGAAGACGCGCTCGCCACGCACCCCGCGGTGCAGCTATGCGCCGCGGTCGGCGCGCCCGACGCCTACGCGGGCGAATTGCCGATCGCCTTCGTCACGCTGGCGGAAGGCGCCCAGGTCGAGGAAGCCGACCTCCTGGCCCATGCCGCCACGCACGTGGACGAAAGCCCCGCCCGGCCCAAGCGCGTCATCGTGCTGGAAAGCATGCCCATGACCAATGTGGGCAAGATCTACAAGCCCGACCTGCGCCGGCTGGCCACCGCCATCTCGGCCCAGGCCGTGATCGCGCGCGCGCTGCAAGATGCCGGCCTGGCCGACGACAGCGACCTGTTCCGCATCGATACCCAGGCGCAGCCCGAGGTCGCGGTCCTGGCCAGCGCCCGCGCAACCGAACCGTTGAAGGCCGCCCTGCGCGATGCGCTGGCGCGGCTGCCGGTCAAAGTCGTCCTGCGCGACTGAGCAGTCCCCCACACACAACAACAACCCAGGAGACAACCCCATGACCCACCAGCCTCCGCGGCGCGCCTGCCTCGCCGCCGTCCTGCTCTCGATGGCCGGCGCCGCCCTGCCGTTCGCCGCCATCGCACAAGCCACGTTTCCCTCCAAGCCGATCACACTGATCGTGCCGTTCCCGGCCGGAGGCTCCACCGACCGGCACCTGCGCATCGTGGCGCAGGACGCCTCCAAGTACCTGGGCCAGCCCGTGATCGTCGAGAACCGGCCCGGCGCCGGCGGCACC
Organism: Achromobacter sp. D10; assembly: GCF_035282245.1. Lineage (NCBI taxonomy): Bacteria > Pseudomonadati > Pseudomonadota > Betaproteobacteria > Burkholderiales > Alcaligenaceae > Achromobacter > Achromobacter sp. D10. Next base: position 100,616 of record NZ_JAYJLE010000013.1, on the reverse strand, counting down.
CTGGGCCCGGCCACCATGGCCAAGACCGCCAAGCCCGACGGCTACACGATCAGCCTGTATACCCTGGCCATGCTGCGCATGCCCTACATGCAGAAAAGCAGTTGGGACCCGATCAACGACTTCAGCTTCATCCTGGGCCTGTCGGGCTACACCTTCGGTTTCACCGTCCGCGCCGACTCGCCCTACAAGACCTTCAATGAATACATCGAAGCCGCGCGCAAGGCGCCCGGCACCATAGATTACGGTTCCACCGGCGTCGGTTCCTCGCCCCACCTTCTTATCGAGGAAGTCGCCATCAACGCCAAGGTCAAGCTGAACCACGTGCCGTTCAAGGGCAATGCCGACATGCAGCAGGCGCTGTTGGGCGGCCACGTCATGGCCCAAAGCGACGCCACCGGCTGGGATCAGTTCGTCGACTCCGGCAAGATGCGCCTGCTCGTCACCTTTGGTGAAAAACGCACCACGCGTTGGCCCGACGTGCCCACCGCCCAGGAGCTGGGCTACAAGGTCGTGTCCACCTCGCCCTATGGCCTGGCCGGGCCCAAGGGCATGGATCCTGCCGTCGTGAAGACGCTGCACGACGCGTTCAAGAAGGCGTTGTTCGACCCCGCCAGCATGGACGTCATGAAGCAGTTGAACCAGGAGCCCGCGTACCGCAACAGCCAGGACTACAAAGAATGGGCGCAGGCCACTTACGTCAAGGAAAAAGGCCTGATCGAATACCTGGGTTTGATGGCGAAGGACTGAGCTGGCTCGCGGACCGCGCCTAGCGCAGGTCCGCGACCTTGACCGACCGGGCCTCGCAGGCCTGGACCAGTTCGGGATCGTGGCTCGCGAACAGCACGACCCTATCCCGCCCCCAGGTCTTGAATTGCTCGGCCAGCACGGCGCGCGCCTGCGCATCCAGCCCGTTGCTGGCGCCGTCCGCGATGATGACGGCCGGGTCGCCCAATGCGGCGGCCGTCAGATAGACCTTGCGACGCGTGCCTGTCGACATCTGTTCGAAGCGCTTGTCCAGATGCGGTTCCAATCCCAGCCGGTACGCCAGGTCGAGCACGTCCGCGCTCAGCGGCACGTTCTTTTCAGCCGCGACCCGTTCCAGCAATCCGCGCCCCGTCTGCGCGGGCTCCGCCATGCAATTGTCGGGCACATAGGCCAGACGCGCCCGGGCTTGCGCGGGTTCCTGCGCCAGGGAATGCCCGTCGATCCAGACGTCTCCTTCATCCGGCGAGACAACGCCCGCGATGATGCCCAACAGAGTGGACTTTCCGGTGCTGTCTTCTTCGCACAGCGCCACGCAACCGGGCGTGAACGCGTGGGTCAGCCCCTGGAAGACGAGATGGTCGCCGTAGCGCTTGCTGAGATGGTCGATGCGTAGCATGGCAGGGAGTGTCGCAGGAATCCGTCGCTCCGCCAACTCCCGGCTGCTGTCTCCAGTGGTATGCCCGCAATCACCACACGCGGAACACACGCCCCGTCTGGGCGCCTTCGACGCTGCGGCTGTAGGCCAGCGCCACACGGCTCGCGGGCGCGGATTCGAAGCCCTGGAAGTACGGGCCGTAGCTGTCCAGCGATTCCGTCAGCACCGTGGGACTGACGGAATTGATGCGGATGCCGCCCAGTTCCACGGCCGCGCCTCGCACGAAGCCGTCGATGGCCATGTTCACCGCGGAAGCGTTGGCGCCGTAGCGGATGGGTTCATCGCTCACGATGCCGCTCGTCAGGGTGATGGAGCCACCCGCATTGAGGTAGTGCTGGCCGATAAGCGCCAGGTCCACCTGGCCCAGCAGTTTGTCGTGCAGGCCTATCTTGAACTGCTCGGCCGTCATTTCCGCAAGCGGGCCGAAGTGCAGGCCGCCTGTGGTGGAGACGATGGCATCGACCTTGCCCACTCGTTCGAACAGCGCGCGAATGCTGTCGCTGCGGGTCACGTCCACCTGATGCTCGCCGCGGGACTTGCCCACGGCGATGATGTGGTGGCGCTGGCCCAGCTCTTGGGCGACCGCGCGGCCGATGGTGCCGGTGGCGCCGATCAGGATGATTTTCATGGGGAACTCCGGTTCAGGTAGGTTGTGTGCCGCACCGGCGGTGCCGCCAGCGCTTGCTCGCATTCTGGCCAAGGGGCTCCCGGCGAAAAATCCTAAAATGGTCGGATCACTTCACACTCAGGGTGCGTAATTCATGGACCGATTGCTCAGCATGGAAGTCTTTGTGGCGGTCGTTGAACTGGGCAGCCTGACTGCGGCGGCCGCCCGCCATGAAATGTCACCCGCCATGGCGGCCAAGCACATCAAGGGGCTGGAGGCGCGGCTTGGCCTGCGGCTGATGAATCGCACCACCCGCCGCCAAAGCCTGACCGAAGCCGGCCAGGCCTATTTCGCGCGCTGCAAGCTGATCCTGTCGGACATCCGCGATGCGGAACAAGGCGCCGAAGCGATGCGTTCGGCTCCGCGCGGCCATCTGCGCATCACGTCCACGGTGACCTTCGGGTCGTTCGCACTGGCGCCCGCGATCGCCGACTATCTGTCCGAGTATCCCGACGTAAGCGTGGACCTCGCGCTCAGCGACGCCGTCGAAGACGTCGTGGCCTCGCGCTACGACCTGGCGGTGCGCATCGGCGAACCGGCAGACTCTGGCCTGGTTGCGCGCAAGATCGGGCGCTACCAGATGATCATCTGCGCGGCCCCCGCCTATCTGGAACGCCATGGCACCCCCGAAACCGCGAGCGACCTGGCGCGACATCAATGCCTGGACTTTTCCTACTGGAACCGCCGAACCGGCTGGCGCCTGAACTCGCAGGAAGGCGACGGCGCGGCCTATCCCGCCGGCCGCTTCGTGTCGAACAATGGCCAGGCACTGCGGCAGGCGGCCCTGGCCGGCTTCGGCATCGTGCTTCAGCCCGAGCTGCTGCTGGCCGAGGATGTGCGCGCAGGCCGGCTGGTGCCCATCCTGCAGTCCGCCTGGCCAGTCGCCCGGCCGATCACGCTGCTGTACCCCAAGGACCGCAAGGCCTTGCCCAAGCTCACGACCTTTGTGGAGTTCATGGTCCGGCGGTTCACAGCCCCCGCCAAGCAGCAGCCGAGTTTTTGCTAGACTGACCGCCCCAACTCCCCTGCTCCGCCCCATGTCCCAGGAAGACCGCCCCGATCCCAGCGCCGACGATATCGCCAAGGAAATCGCGGCGGCCATCGTCGCGCACAAACTGCCTCCGGGAACGCGGCTGCGCGAGGAGGCGCTGGCGGGGGTGTATCAAGTCAGCAGGACCAAGATCCGCGCCGCGCTCCTGATGCTGTCCAAGGACAAGCTGATCCATATCGTGCCGGACAAGGGTGCGTTCGTGAGCAAGCCCGATGCGAACGAGGCGCGCGAAGTCTATGCCGTGCGGCGCATCCTGGAAGCGGCCCTGGCCCGCGAGTTCGTGGCGCGCGCCACCGCGGCGGACTATCGCCGCATCGAGGCGCACCTGGCCGAGGAACGCAAGGCGCTCGACAGCAGCGACGTGCAGGAACGCAACCGCCTGCTCGGCCATTTCCATATCCTGCTGGCCGAGGCCGTGGGCAATAGCGTGCTGACCGGCATGCTGCGCGAGCTGTCCGCCCGCAGCGCCGTCATCACCATGCTGTATCAGAGCTCCCACGACGCCAGTTGCTCGTCGCAGGAGCACCACGCCTTCATCGAGGCCGCCCGCGCCGGCGATGCCGACCGCGCCTGCATGTTGATGGACCAGCACCTGGAACACGTGCAGACCGCGCTGAACTTCAAGGATGGCGGCCGCAGCGGCAGCGACCTGGTCAGCGCGCTGCTCAGCTGAAGCCGCGCCCGCCGGCGCCCGGGCCCTGCGCGCCAGCCACTGCCCGCGCCGGCTACCCCGCGCGCAGCAGTTGGCCCATGCGCTGCTGCAGCCATTGCTCGGTCTCGCTCAGGGTGCCGCCCTGCAGCCAAAGGGTGCGCACGGACAGCATGGGCAGGAACAGATCCGTGCAGCGGACGCTGACGAGCGCGCTGCTGAACCCTTCGTATTCGCCGATGTTCAGCGGCAGGATCGCCCAACCCACCCCATTGGCGGCCATGGCGGCGATGTTGTAGCTGCTGTCCGCCCGCCACACGGTGGGGCTCAGCACCACCTGGTCCACGCCGTCCATCTGCATCAGCAGTTGGCGATGCCGCGCCAGGTCGTTGCGTCCGACCTCGGGCAGCGCGGCCAGCGGGTGGGCCTGGGCCACGAAAATGCCCTGGGCCACGTTGCCCAGATGGCGGTGTGCAAAAACGCTGCCAGGGTCGCCCCGGTCGAAATGGAACGCCAGGCTGGCACGGCCCTGCTCCACGTAGTCCGCCACCTCCGTCGCGGTCCCGTTGAGCTGGGTCAGTTCCAGCGCCGGGTAACGTTCGGCGAGTTCTTTGAGCAGTTGGTCCGCCACCAGATAAGGCAGCCCCTCGTCCAGCGCGATGGACAACTGCGCCTCGCGCCCGGCGGCGAAGGACAGCGCGCGCTGCTCCAGGGAGCCCGCCTGGCGCAGCAGTTCGCGCGCCTCTTGCAGCATGACCGCGCCGGCCGCGGTCAGGGTGGCGTTGCGACGCGATCGGTCGAACAACTCCACCCCCAAGTCCGCTTCCAGCAAGCCTACCGAGGTGCTGACTGCCGACTGTGCGCGGCCCAGGCGTCGCGCCGCCGCGGAGAACGACCCGGCCTCTGCCGCGGCGACGAATTGGCGGAGCTGCTCCAGCGTCCATTGCATGGCTGATTTCTCTATTACCCATCTGATTTATAGATGGATTCTAACTTTTTCTTGCTGATTGCAAGATGGATAATGGCGATCTCTGAAACCCGGCCATCCCGGCCCCGCCCGCGCACGCGGCGCGGCAGGCGTTTCAGCTTCTGGAGTAGAACCATGCAGCGGACTGAACCGAACGCTGTCGCCACGGCCGCGCCCGGCCGCTGGCTGGTGCTGGCCATCGTGTCCAGCGCCTTGTTGTTGATCGTAGTGGACATGACCGTCCTCTACACCGCGCTGCCCCGGCTTACGCATGAGTTGCACGTCAACGCGTCGGAAAAGCTGTGGATCGTGAACATATACGCGCTGGTCGTGTCCGGCCTGCTGCTGGGCATGGGCACGCTGGGCGACCGTCTGGGTCACAAGCGCCTGTTCATGGCGGGGCTGGCCGTGTTCGGCGCGGCCTCGCTGGCGGCAGCCTATTCGCCGGGCGCCGCCGCGTTGATCGCGGCGCGCGCGCTGCTGGCGGTGGGTGCCGCCATGATGATGCCCGCCACCCTGTCAATCCTGCGCCTGACCTTCGCCGATGAGCGCGAACGCGCCATCGCCATTGGGGTCTGGGCCTCGGTGGCTTCGGGCGGAGCCGCGGTAGGTCCGGTCGTGGGCGGCGTGCTGCTCGAGCATTTCTGGTGGGGTTCCGTGTTCCTCATCAATGTGCCCATCGTGCTGCTGGCGCTGCCGCTGGCCTGGCGCTACATCCCGGCCAGCCGCCCGGACGCCTCGCGGCCCTGGGATCTGCCGGGTTCACTGCAGGTCATGGCCGGCCTGATCCTGTGCGCCTACGCGCTGAAGGAACTGGGCAAGACCGAGCCTTCCTGGCGCGATGCCGGCCTGGCCTGCGCAGCGGGCGCGGCCATGCTCGCGGTGTTTGTACGGCGCCAGCGCGCGAGCCCCTATCCCATGATCGACTTCGCCATCTTCCGCAACCTCAGCTTCAGCTCGGCCGTGGCAGCCGCCTTGTTCGCCGCGGCCGCGCTGTTGGGCATGGAACTGGTGTTCAGCCAGCGGTTGCAGCTGGTCATGGGCATGTCGCCCCTGGAAGCCGCCCTCTTCATCCTGCCCCTGTCGCTTGCCGCCTTTATCGCCGGCCCGTTGGCCGGCTGGCTGCTGGGGCATGTCAACAGCGCCACCATGCTGTTCCTGTCGCTGCTGGTATCGGGCCTGGGCATGACCGGCTACCTGCTCAGTTACGACGGCGCGCTGCTGCCGCAAATGGCCAGCCTGTGCGTGCTGGGCGCGGGCATCGGCGCCACCATGACCGCGGCGTCCAGCACCATCATGCAAAGCGCCACCCCGGAGCGCGCCGGCATGGCGGCATCCATCGAGGAAGTGTCGTACGAACTCGGCGGCGCCGTGGGCGTCACGCTGATGGGTTCCATCCTGTCCGGCGTCTACGCGCACACGCTCGCCGTGCCGCCCGGCCTGGCCCAGTCCGACATGGCCCGCGACAGCCTGGACCAGGCGCTGATCGTCGCCGACGGCCTATCGTCGGACCTGGGCATGGTGTTGACCCGCCTGGCCAAGACGGCCTTCGACACCGGCTATGCCGCCGTCATCGCCACCGCGGCGGCAATGCTGTTGGTCACGGCCGGATTCGTGCTCTTCAACCGCAGGCGCATGGCGACCTGAGACAGGCCAGCCATGCCAGCCGCAGCTCAGCAGTTGCGGAAAGCGTGATCCATGTCTGCGATCAGGTCCTCCTCGTGCTCCAGGCCGATCGACACGCGGACCAGCCCTTCGGACACGCCAGCCGCATCGCGCTCGGCGGCCGGCACGCCGGAATGCGTAGTCGAGGCCGGATGGCAGATCAGCGATTCGGTGCCGCCCAGGCTGACGGCCGACTTGAACAGGTGCAAGGCGTTGATGAAGCGGAACGCCTTGGCGCGCCCGCCATCCAGCACGAAAGCGAAGGTCGAGCCCGGCCCCGTGCATTGGCGCTTGTACACCTCCTGGTAGGCCCGGTCACTGATCAATTCGGGATGGAATATGCGCACTTTTTCAAGCGGATTGCCTGATAGCCACTGAGCCACCTTGGTCGCCGTGCGCGCCGCCTGTTTCATCCGCAATACCACCGTCTCCATTGAACGCGTGATCATCCAGCACGAATGCGGGTCCAGCTGCGAGCCAAACGCGCTGCGGATGGCGCGCACCTTCTTGATGAGGGCCTTGCTGCCGGTGACGGCGCCCGCCACCAGGTCGCTATGGCCGCCCACGTACTTGGTCAGCGAATACACGCATAGATCCACGCCGTGCTCCGCCGGCTTCTGGAAGATCGGTCCCAGCAGCGTGTTGTCGCACACCGACACCGGACGGTAGCCATGCCGCGCTTCAAACGCGTCGAGCTCGTTCTTCATGGCCTCGAAGTCGATGAGTGCATTGGTCGGGTTGGCCGGCGTTTCCACATAGAAGAGACGCACCGGTCCCTGGGCCGCCGCGGCCTCCAGCGCCGCCCGCATGCTCTTGGCCGACAGGCCGTCCTCGATGGCGTGCGAGCCTATGCCCCATTCCGGAAAGATCTTGGAAATCAAGGTCTCCGTGCCGCCATACAAGGGCACCGACTGCACCAGCTGGTCGCCCGGCCGCAAAAAGGCCATGAACACCGCGCTGATCGCCGACATGCCGCTGGAAGTGACCGCAGCGTCTTCCGATCCGTCCAGCAAGGCCAGGCGGTCTTCGACGATCTCCAGGTTGGGATGATTGAACCGGCTGTACACCAGCCCCGCTGATTCGCCCTGGGGCAAGGGCTTGCGGCCCGAAACCAGGTCGAAAAACGCCGCACCGTCCTCGGCCGAACGGAATGCGAAAGTCGATGTCAGGAACACAGGCGGCTTGACCGCGCCCTCCGACAGAAAGGGGTCGAAGCCGTAGGACATCATCTGCGTTTCCGCGTGCAGCGGGCGGCCGAAGATGTCTTTCTTGTGATAGCTGGAATAACTCATGGTGTGCCTCTCTGTCTGGATTCCGGGCGCCCGGACGGGCCGCCGGGCAGGCGCGTCACGCATGCAGAGACGATAGCGCCGGCCGCCTCGGGCTGCATGGAAGTATGGCGACAGGGCGGGGCAAGTTTCTTTCCATTTCGCTCACCAGACCGCCATAATGCGAAATGACCTTTCCTATTGACGGCCACCCATGAAAGACTCTGCCTTGTTACATCAACTTGACGCGATCGATTGGAAAATCATGAAAATCCTTCAAGAAGATGGCCGGCTCAGCAATGCCGAATTGGCCGAACGCGTTTCGCTATCGGCCTCGCCTTGCTGGAAACGTTTGAAGCGGCTGGAGTCCGCCGGTGTGATCCGGGGTTACCAGGCCGTACTGGACCGCCGCGCGCTGGGCATCGGCGTCGTGGCCTTCGTCAGCATCTCGCTGGAGAACCACACGGAAAAGACCTGCCAGGCCTTCGAAGCCAGCGTGCAGGCCATGCCCGAGGTCCTGGCCTGCCACAACACCACCGGGCAGCATGACTATCTGCTGCACATCGTGGCGCGCGATTTCGACGCCTACTCGGAGTTCGTGCGCAGCCGCCTGCGCACCTTGCCCGGGGTCAAGGAGCTGCTGAGCACGCTATCCATGCACGAGGTGAAGTCCTCGACGAGGCTGCACCTCTAGGGGCCATTGAGACCCCGCGCCCCTGTCCGCACGCTACATCACGCCGGGCACGACGCGGTTGCGCCCCTGCCGCTTCGCCTGATACAGGCCACGGTCAGCCACCTGAATCAGGTCGGTGCAAGCCTGCTCGCCCTGGGGCACGGCCGTGGCCGTGCCAATGCTGACGGTCAGCCAAGGGCCGTCGCCCGTGTCCTTTTGCGGAATCTGCAAAGCCTCCACCGCGCGGCGCAGCTTTTCGGCGGCGAGCCGCGCGCTGCCGGCCGGCGTGCCGGGCAATACCAGGGCAAACTCCTCGCCGCCAAAGCGGGCCGCCAGGTCGGTCGAGCGGTCGCAGCTGGCAAAGATGGTATTGGCAACCCGCTTGAGCGCTTCGTCGCCCGCGATGTGGCCGTATGTGTCGTTGTAGGCCTTGAAGTGGTCCACGTCGATCATGAGCATGCTGATCTCGCGGCCGTCGCGTCGCGCGCGCTGCCATTCGGCGTTGAGGTATTCGTCGAAATAGCGGCGGTTGCCCAGGCCGGTCAAGCCATCGGAATTGGTCAGGCGGCGCAGTTCCATATTGCTTTCCAGCAGCTGTTGCTGGCTCTGGCGCAAGGCCTGGTAGGCCTCGTCGCGCTGCACCAGCGCCAGATAGGAGCGCGAGTGGTAACGGATGCGCGCCACCAGCTCGATGGAATCGGGCAGCTTCACCAGATAGTCGTTGGCGCCGGCGGCAAAGGCCGCGCTCTTGATCGCCGGATCTTCCTTGGTGGACAAGACGATGATGGGGATGTCGCGCGTCACGGGATGACCGCGGTACTCCTGTACCAGGCTCAAGCCGTCCACTCCCGGCAGCACCAAGTCCTGCAGGATGACCGTGGGCCGGGTCTGGATCGCCACCGTCAGGGCTTTTTCGGGATCCGAGCAATAGTGGAAGTCGATATTGCCCTCCGTGGCCAACGCCCGCCTGATGGCCTCGCCGACCATCACCTGGTCGTCGACGAGCAACACCATGGCCGCATGCGAATGCAGGTTCGCCGAGGCCGAGCTGTCAATGGGAGGTTGCATAGTAAGTCCTTGAATTCTCTCGAGGTCCGTCCGCTCAGGCAAAAGCCTGGATCAAGCGGGGAGCGATTTGGTCCAATGGGCTGATTTCCACTGCGGCCTGCATGGCCGCCGCGGCCTTGGGCATGCCGTAGACGGCGCTGGAGGCCTGATCCTGCGCAATCGTCAGGTAGCCGCGCTCGCGCAGCGCCTTCAGCCCGCGCGCGCCGTCCTGGCCCATGCCCGTCAGCAGCACGCCGACTGCCATGCCGCGCCAGTGCTGCGCCACGCTATGGAAAAAAACATCGATGGAAGGCCGGTACAGGCTTTCCTTGGGGTTCTCGGTGTAACGCAGCGTGCCGTCCGCCAGCATATGCAGATGGTCGCCGGTGCCGGCCAGCAGGATCTGGCCGGGCTCTGGCCATTCGCCCTCGCGCACCAACCTGACAGGCAGCGGCGCCTGTTCGTTGAGCCAGTCCGCCATGCCCGCGGCGAACGAGGCGTCCACGTGCTGCACCAGCACGATGCCGGCGGGAAACGCCGGCGGAATGCCCTTGAGCAGCTGCGCCAGGGCCGGCGGACCGCCCGCCGAGGCGCCGATGACCAGCAAGCGCTTGGCGTCCGCCTGCGGCATGGGCCGCGCCACGGGAGTCAAGGCGGGACGCTTGCCGTAGCGGCCGATGAGCCAGCCCACGTTCCGTATCTTGCGCAGCAGCGGCGCCGCAGCCGTGCGCATGTCCGCGCCGCCAACCACCGGCGTATCGGCCGCGTCGAGCGCGCCGTGGCCCATGGCGTCGAACACGCGCGAGGTATGGCGCGCCACGTCGGCGGTGACCACCACGATGGCGCACGGCGTTTCCGCCATGATGCGGCGCGTGGCCTCCACGCCGTCCATGATGGGCATGATGAGATCCATCAGCACCACGTCCGGACGGTCACGCGCACACAGGTCCACGGCCTCCTGGCCGTTGACAGCGACCCAGGCGACATCCAGCCCGGGTTCCAGCGCAATGGCGCGCCGCAGCACTTCGACTGCCATCGGCATGTCGTTGACGATTCCGACTCTCACGTGTGAGCCTTTCCGATCAAGTCTTCCACGGCCTCGAGCAGCGCATCATCATGGAAGCTGCCCTTGGCCAGATAGTAGTCGGCGCCAGCGTCCAGCCCGCGCCTCCTGTCCTCTTCCCGGTCCTTGTACGACACCACCATCACGGGCAGCCCCTGCAACTTGGGGTCGGCCTTGATGCGCGACACGAGCTCGATGCCGTCCATGCGCGGCATGTCGACATCGGTCACGACCAGGTCGAAAGCCTCACCGCGCAACATGTTCCAGCCGTCCATGCCGTCCACCGCCACGGCAACGTCGTAGCCGCGGTTCACCAACAGCTTGCGCTCCAGTTCGCGCACCGTGAGGGAATCGTCAACCACCAGCACGCGCTTGCGCCTGCGTGTCTGCTCGGCCGCGCCCGCGCCATCCACCCGCGTCAGCTGTCCGCCCTCCACGAGCTTCTGCACCGACACCAGCATGTCTTCCACGTCGAGGATCAGCAACGGCGTGCCGTCATCCATCAAGGCGCCCGCCATCACGTCCTGCACCTTGCCCAGGCGCGGGTCCAGCGGCTGCACCACCAGCGTGCGCTCGCCCACGTAGCGGTCCACGGCGATGCCGTAAAGCCTGTCATGGTCGCCGATCAACACCACGCACACCGTCTCGGATGCCGGCGCGGACCCGCTCTTGCGCAGGATCTGGCGCGCGGACACCAATCCGATCTGGCGGTCCATGAAACGGAAATGCTGATGCCCCTCCAGCTGTTCGATGTCCTGCGCGCGCACCTGCAGCGCATGGTTCACGTAGGCCAGCGGAAAAGCGTAGATCTCGTCCTGCACCTCGACCAGCAGGCTGCGCACCACCGACAGGGACAGGGGCATTTCCAGCATGAAGCGCGTGCCCTGGCCCGTATGCTGCTGGATGCGCACCGCGCCGCGCAGCTGGCGCACCATGGTCTGCACCACGTCCAGGCCCACGCCGCGCCCCGAAATCTCGGTGACCTCGCCGCGCGTGCTGAATCCCGACAGGAACAGGAACTCCAGCAGCTCGGCCTCGGTAAGCCGCGCCGCGGTTTCCGCGCTGGCCAGCTTGCGCTGCGCCACTTCCGTGCGCAGGCGGTCCAGCGATATGCCGGCGCCGTCGTCGCTCAGTTCGATCAGCAACATGCCGGCCGCGTGGCGCGCCGACAAGCGGATCAGGCCTTCGGCCGGCTTGCCCGCCGCCAGGCGTTCCTGCGGCATTTCGATGCCGTGGTCCACCGCGTTGCGCAGCAGATGCATCAGCGGCGCATCCAGCTTTTCCAGGATGTCACGATCCACCTGGGTGGACTCGCCTTCGATTTCCAGCCGCACCTGCTTGCCCAGCGCGCGGCCTATGTCTCGCACCATGCGCGCCATGCCGCCCACCCCGTCGCCAAACGGCCGCATGCGGCAAGCCAGCGCGGTGTCGTACAAGCGCTGGGCAAGATGGCCCATGCGCCAGCCGAATTCGTCGACCTCGCTGGTGCGCTGCGAGAGCTCCTGCTGGCATTGTTCGACGATGCGCAGCGCATCGTCCAACGCCGCCTGCGCTTGCGCGTCCAGGACCTGTCCGGCCAGCGCGGCCCGCACGCCATCCAACGCCTGCACTGCCCCTGCCTGCATGCGCTTCAAGCGCAGCATCGAGGAGCCGAAGGGTCCGATCCAATGCGACTCCACCAGCGTCTCGCTGGACAGTCCCAGCAATTTATTGAGCGTGTCGGCCGTCACGCGCAACACCCGCTCGCCCTCGCCCAGCCCCAGATCGGAACTGCGCCGTTGCAACACGGCGGCGGGCGGTTCGTCCATGGCCGGAATCGGCGGCAGGAAATCCGACGGCTTGGGTACCGAGGCCGCGGCCGGCGGCGTGTGCGGCGCGTTGCTCAGGCGCTCCACCAGCTCGTCGATCTCGCTGCCCAACTCCGCGCCCGGCGTCGCCACCCGCTGCAGCAGGTCCGCGCCCAGCAACAAGGCGTCGATATCAGCCGCTTGCAAACGCAGGCGGCCCTCACGCGCTTCGACCAGGCAGTCCTCCATGGCGTGCGCGATGCGCACCGCCGGATGCAGGTCGACAATGCGGGCGGCGCCCTTGAGCGAATGCGCCGCCCGCATGCAGGCTTCCAGCTGCGGCGCCGAGGTCGGATCGTGCTCCAGCGCCAGCAAACCGTTGTTCAGCACCTGCACCTGGGTGCGGGTTTCGAGCTGGAACAGCTCCAGGAGCGAGGCATCGCGCATCTGTTCCGGATTCACGCCAGACTCCGTTCCAACGCTTGCATCAGCAAGGTTTCATCCAATACGCCTACCGCGCGGCTGCCGCAGCGGACCATGCCGCGCGAATACTTCAAGCTTGCGCCCTCCACGGTCGCCGGCAGGGGTTCCAGTTGTTCCAGATCGACGGCGTGGATGCCCTCGACCTCGTCCACCGGCGCCACCACCGCCCGGCCTGCCCCGCCCAGGATCAGCATGCGCGCGGTAACCGGCCGCTCGCGCGATGTATCCGCCGCGGCTTCCAGGCCCAGCAGGCGCGCCAGCGACACGCATACCGTCAGCGAGCCGCGCACGTTGGTCACGCCCAGCATGGCCGGATCGCGGCGATGCGGCAGGCTCAGGATGCGGCGGGTGCCGGCCACTTCGTCCAGGGCCCGCGTCGGCAACCCCAGCCATTCACGATGCACGCGAAACACCAGCAGCGAAGACAGATTGGCGCCAACGACCTCGGCCGCGCCCCCGTCCACCTCGTCCATCTGCGGCGGCAGGCGGTCGAGGATGCGCTTGGCCGCCGCGGCATACACCGGACAGTTGCGGCAATGCACGTGTTCCGGCAACTGTCCGCAGCTCTTGTCGCCGCGGATACCGATACGGTTCCAGCAATCGTCCACGTCGGACAGCGCGCTTATCGTCTCAGCCACGTCGCGCCTCCCCGCGCGCCGCGCGCGCCTGCAGGCGGCGGGCCGCTTCGTGGTCGCCATCCGAGGCTACCAGTGCGGCGAGGTGCAAAAGAGCCTCGCGATGCGTCGGGTCCAGATAAAGCGCCTTGCGGTACGCCGCCTGCGCCTGCCGCACGTCGCCCGTCGCGTCCTGCAGCAGGCCCTGCAGGTACAGGGCCTGCGCGCTGGCGCCATGACTCTGGATATGCGCCCGGCACTGCGCCATGGCGTCCTGTACCCGCCCCTGGTCGGCCAGCGTTGCGATGTGGCGCAAGGACGCCTGCGCGCCGTCTGGCGCGGCCGACGACGCGGCAGGCGCAGCGGGAATGGGGGCATGGGGCACCGGCAGGCCGGGCGCCGGCGCCTGGGCCAGCGGCCGCCTGGGCGGAGTCCAGCTGTGCACGATGGGCCGTGCCGCGGCCGGCGCGGCGACAGGCGCTGCGGGCGGCGGCAGCGGCTTGGCCAGAAATGCGAACGAGCGCGCCATCGCCACCGCGGGCAACCGGCGACTGGTCAGCAGCGTGGTTTCGGCCGGCCCCACAAAAAGCACGCCGTCGTCGCGCGTGAACCCGCGCAGCAGCTGCACGGCGCGTTCCTGGGTGGCCGAGTCGAAATAGATGAGCAGGTTGCGGCAGAACACGAAGTCATAGGGCGCAACCCCGGCCAGCAGATCGGGATCGAACAGATTGCCCGGGCGGAAACGCACCTGCCCGACCACCTGGGCTGCCAATTGATGGCCGTCAGCCGTTTCGGAAAAATAGCGGTCGCGGTAGCCGAGCTCTTCCCCTCGGAACGAATTGCGGCCGTACAGGGCGCGCTGCGCGAATTCGACCATGCGCACGCTGATGTCGACCGCGTCGATCTGGAAACGTTCGGCCGCGACACCCGCGTCCAGCAGCGCCATGGCGATGGAGTACGGTTCCTCGCCGCTGGAACACGGCACGCTCAGCACGCGCAGCACGCGGCCCTCCGCGCCAGGGGCATACAGGCGCGCGCGCGCCAGCGCGGCCATGGCCGCCTGCGATTCCGGATAGCGGAAGAACCAGGTCTCCGGCACGATGACCGCTTCGATCAGCTGCTGCATTTCAACCGGGGAAGCCTGCACCTGCCACAGATAGTCCTGCTCATCGGCGATGCCGGCAATGCCCATTCTGCGGCGCACCGCCCGCTCAACCGCGGCCTTGCCGATGGAACCGCTGTCCAGGCCCATGCGCCGCTTGAGCAAGGCGCTGAAATCGTCGATGAGCATCATGGCCGCGCCCCGCGCGCCACGCCGCCGGCATCATCGGGAAACAAGCGCGCGCGCACAGGCGCCGGCAGCAGGTCGTCCACATTGACCGCCTGCACCATGCCGCCGGCATCGCTGAGTACCGGCCCCAGATAGCGGGCGTCCGGATTGTCCAGGCCGCCGGACTGAAAGGCAGCGGGATCGTAATGCACGGTTTCGGTCGCCTGCTCCAGGATCAGCCCCAGCAAATGCTCCGCTGCTGCGGGGCTCGTCTGGTAGCGCACCAGCGCCAGGCGGGTGCTGGTAACGGCCGCGGCGGCATGGCCACCCGCCAGCGCGCTCATGTCGATGACCGGCACGGGTACCCCGCGGCGGTCCAGCACGCCCGCTACCCAGGCCGGCGCGCCCGGCACCTGCTTCAGCTCTCGCAGGCCCAGCACCTCGACGATGCCGCTCGCGTCCAGCGCGTAGCGGTCGCCGCCGATGCGGAACAGCAGGTACAGCCGGCGTCCGGCCGCGGCGGAGGGAGCGCGCTGCGCCATGGCTGCCATCACACCTTGAAACGCGAAACGCCGCTGCGCAAATCGTTGGCCACCAGGTTCAGCTCTTCGATCGCCAGCGTGGACTGGCGCAGAGATTCCACGGTCTGCTGGGCGGCGTCGCTCAGCTGCTGCAGCGCCTGGTTGATCTGTTCGGCGCCGGTGGCCTGCGCCTGCATGCCCTCGTTGACCATCTGCACGCGCGGCGCCAGCGTCTGCACCTGCTGAATGATCTGCGACAGCTGATCGCCCACCTGCTGCATGTCGGCCATGCCGCGCCGGACCTCTTCCGAGAACTTGTCCATGCCCATGACGCCCGCCGACACGGACGACTGGATTTCGCGCACCATCTGCTCGATGTCGTAGGTAGCGACGGCGGTCTGGTCCGCCAGACGGCGGATCTCGGTCGCCACCACCACGAAGCCGCGGCCATACTCGCCGGCCTTCTCGGCCTCGATCGCGGCGTTCAGCGAAAGCAGATTCGTCTGGTCCGCCACCTTCGTGATTGTGGTTACTACTTGTGTGATATTTCCGGCTTTCTCGTTCAGGATCGCCAGCTTGGCATTGACCGAACCCGCCGCGCCCACGACGTTGCGCATGGTGTCTTCCATGCGCGCCAGCCCCACCTGGCCGCTACCCGCCAGCGCCGCGGTCTGCTCGGCAGCGCCCGACACTTCGGCCATGGTGCGGACCAGCTCGCGCGAGGTCGCGGAAATTTCCCGCGAGGTGACGCCGATCTCGGTCGTGGTCGCAGCCACTTCAGAGGCGGTGGCTTGCTGTTGCTTGGAAGTCGCCGCGATCTCGGTAACCGAGGTGGCCACTTGCACCGCCGAGCGCTGGGTCTTGCCGACCAGGCCGGTCAGTTCATCCACCATGCCGTTGAAACCCGATTCGATGGCATTGAACTCATCCTTGCGCGCCAGCGTCAGGCGCCGAGTGAGGTCGCCGCCTCCCGTGGCCTCAAGGGTCTTGACGATGGCGCGCATGGGGTTGGCGATGGCGCGCATCAGCAGAATGCCGCAAATGATGGCGGCCACGATGGCCAGCGCCAGGGACACCAGCATGCGCACTTCAGCACTGTCCACGGATTGCTTGATGGCGACGGCGGCTTCGTCCGCCTGCTTTTTGTTCTCCGACACCATCTTGGCCAGGATATCGCGGCCCTTGTAGAAGGCGGGCCGCAGTTCGGCCTTGATCAGGGCTTGCGCCCGAGCCGGGTCGGCCAGTGTGGCGGGCGCCAGGATCAATGCGCGGATGCGCTTGTAATCCTGCAGTTCCTTTTCGAAATCCTGGAACATCCGGCTGTCGTCCTCGCGCGCAATGGTGCGACGGTACTGCGCGATATGGTCCTCGAGCAGCTGATCGTTCTGCGGCAGCGCATCCAGGACGTTGCGCCGCTCCTGCTCGGTCTCCATATTGAAGGCGTCCTGCACCACCACGAAGCCGGCGAACCACGAGGCGCGGATCGAGGTGCTGTAGTAGATGCCGGGGACGGCGTCGTTATTGATCAGGTCGACTTCCGACTCGATGACCAGCAGCCGCCGGTAATCCATCACCACCATCAACGCCATGATGGCCAGGATCGCCAGGAAGCTGGCCAGGATGCGCTGGCGTAGTGTCAGATTCTTCATGCCGGAAAACCTCTATGCAAATTCAACTCGTCGATTGGACCGAAATATTCTGGAACCAAACCAGGGACACAAGGCTGTCCATTTATTACGGGATGTTGTGAGTTGGTTGACAATTATTGCAAAGGCGAGGCCCGCCAGCCACGGGAAAGGCCGAAATTGCACCAAATATGACGGTTGTCGTCGGAAAAAAGCAAAGCCCTCTTACAAGGGCTTGTCTTTTCCCGCAACAATGCGTACCGAACCCTTTTTCAGGGGGTTTTACCCCAGAGTGCCGCCGGTGGACGGGATTCAACCCAATCGCGGGCCTGGCCGTAGGCGTGCGCCAGTTGCAGCACGGCCAGGTCGGCCTGCGGCGGCCCGATCAATTGCATGCCCATGGGCAGCCCCGCAGCGTTGAATCCCACGGGCACGCTGATCACCGGGCAGCCCGCCAGCGTCCAGGGCGTGACCGTTTCCATCCAGCGGTGATAGGTGTCCATCGGACGCCCGCCGATTTCCTTGGGCCAGTCCAGCGCCGCATCGAAGGGGAATACCTGCGCCGAAGGCACCGCCAGGTAGTCCACGTCCTCAAACATGCGCAGCACCGTCTGGTACCAGGCGCTGCGCTCTTCGGTCGCCTGGTAGACCTGCCGGGCCGTCATGCCTTCCAGCCCTTCCACCTCCCAGACCACGGCCGGCTTGACCAGCTTGCGCGTCTCCGGGTTGTGGACCAGCGGGTGGAGCTGCCCCCCAACCATGAGGTGGCGATGCGCCAGCCAGATCCGCCAAAGGCGTTCGCCAGCGAACGGCACCTGGTAATCGACCGTCTCGCAACCTGCCAGCGTCAAGTCCGCGAGGGCCAGCTCGCACAGTTCCAGGACGCCCGCCTCCATCGGCAGATAACCCTCCCAGTCCCCCAACCAGCCGACGCGTTTGCCGCGCAAGTCGGCATCCAGAGCTTGGGCGAACTGCGCCGGATCGCCGGTCAGGGACAACGGCACGCGGCGGTCGGGGCCCGCCATCACGGACAGCAGCAGGGCCACGTCCCGCGGCGAACGCCCCATGGGTCCTTCATACGCGAGCTGCTTGAGGAACACCTCGGTCGACGGCCCGTAAGGCACGCGGCCGGCCGACGGCCGCATGCCATAGACGTTGCAGAACGCCGCGGGATTGCGCAGCGAACCGCCGAAATCGCTGCCGTCCGCCACCGGCAGCATGCGGGCGGCCAGCGCCGCGGCCGCCCCGCCGCTGCTACCGCCCGCGGTCCTGGACGGATCGTAAGGGTTGCCCGTGGTGCCGTACACCTGGTTATAGGTATGCGAACCCAGGCCGAACTCCGGCACATTGCTGCGGCCGATAAAGATGGCGCCGGCCGCGCGCATCCGCTCGATGATGATGGAGTCGTGCGCCGTGACCTGATCCTTGTAGACGAGCGAGCCCATGGACGTGACCATGCCGCGCACCGCCGTCAGGTCCTTGGGCGCCTGCGGCATGCCATGCAGCCAGCCCAGCCATTGGCCGGCCGCCAGTTGGGCGTCGCGCTCGTCGGCTTCGCGCAGCAGTTCGTCGCTGTCGCGCCGGGCGACAATGGCGTTCAGCTTGGGATTGATCCGGTCGATGTGCGACAGATAGGCGGTCATGACCTCCCGGCAGGAAACCTGCCGCTGCCGGATCGCCTCGGACAGCGCGTGGGCGGGCATGGCCACGATGTCGTTCAATGCATCGGCGGCGGCCGGGGCTGCGAGGGTCATGCGGGTCTCCTTGTGGCGCCGCGAGTTCCGGGCGCGCTGTCTTATCGGGTGACGCGAGCCGAACGCCGGCCGCGCAGGCAGACAATATTACGCAAACGGAAGGCGCCGCGCTCGCGGCGTTCGCGCGCGACGCGCGCCTGAAAACTTGCGCCAGATCAAACCGCGGGCTGGCAGACTCGACCTAAGATCGCCTTCCGCCCCACAGGAGACGACCTTGACCCCAGCCGAAGACATTTGCACAGAAGCCGAAATCCGCGACCTGGTGCACACCTTCTATGGCAAGGCGCGCGCCGACGCGCAGCTGGGCCCGGTCTTCAATAGCCAGGTGCATGATTGGGACGAGCACCTGGCGACGCTGTCGGATTTCTGGTCCGCGGTGTTGCTGGGCACCCGTCGGTTTACCGGCATGCCCATGCCCAAGCACGCCGCCATGCCGAACCTGAGCGCCGAATTGTTCGAGCGCTGGCTGGCGCTGTGGCGGGCAACCACGGACGCCCTGCCCAACCGCGCGCTGGCCGACGCGGCCCAGGAAATGGCCAAGCGCATGGCGCGCAGCCTGTGGTACGGCTACCAGCTCAGCCGCGACCCCAGCCAGCCGCTGACGGAACTGCGCCCGGCCTGATCAATCCACGCGCCACCAGCCGGGCAGCAGGCCGCGCACCTTGGCGCGCCGGTAGCGGTCATCGATCAGGTGCACCGTGCCCACGTCGTGCTCGGTACGGATGACACGGCCCGCCGCCTGCACCACTTTCTGCATGCCCGGGTAGAGATAGGTGTAGTCGTAGCCCTTGTCTACCCCATACCGCTGGTCCATGGCGCGCTTCATGTTTTCGTTCACGGGGTTCACCTGAGGCAGCCCCAGCGTGGCGATGAAAGCGCCGATCAGCCGCTTGCCTGGCAGATCCACGCCTTCGGAGAAAGCTCCGCCCAGCACCGCGAAGCCCACGCCCTGCCCCGTCTCGGTGAAACGCGCCAGGAACGCGGCGCGGCCGGCCTCGTCCATGCCGGGGGTCTGCAGCCAGATCGGCACCGAGGGATGGCGTTCGCGCATCAGGTCGGCCACCTGCCGCAGGTAATCGAAGCTGCTGAGAAAGCCCAGGTAGTTCCCGGGCCTTTCCTCGTACTGGCGCGCAATCAGCTCGACGATGGGCGCCAGTGAACGCTCGCGATCCCGATAGCGCGTAGAGACATTGCCCACCACCCGCACCGCCAGTTGCTCGGCCTGGAACGGCGCGGCCACGTCCAGCCAGGGCGTGGCCGCTGGCAGACCCAGCGTGTCACGGTAGAACTGCTGCGGACTGAGCGTGCCGGAGAACAGCACCGTGGCGTGTGCCGCCGCATAACGCGCCGCCAGATACGGCGCAGGAATCACATTGCGCACGCACAGCACGGACGGCCGCGTCTTGGCGCCGGCGGCGCTTGCGTCCGAAAGGGTCACGTCGAACAGCGCATGCGAACCGAACTGCTCGGCCAGCCGCATGAATTGCAGGGCCTCGAAGTAGAACGCCAGCACCGGATCATCCTGCGGCAGCGGCGATTCCGCCATGTGATCCATGATTGCGCCCACCGCCTTCTGCACCGCGGCCAGCACGCCGGCTGCGACGTCGTCATAGGCCTGATAGCGCTCCGCCTGTTTTTTGTTCAGCGCGTTCCAGGAACGCTGCAAGCCGTCCAGGGACTTCTTCAGGGCCTTGGGCGCGGCATAGCGCGCCGCCGCCAGCGAGGCCTGGTCCAGTTCGCCGGTGTACATGCGGCGGGCCCGGTCGACCAGATTGTGCGCCTCGTCCACGAGCACAGCCACCTTCCACTGATACGCCTGCGTCATGGCGTACAGCATCGCCGTGGCATCGTAGTAGTAGTTGTAGTCGCCCACCACGACGTCGCTCCAGCGGATCAGCTCCTGCGACAGGTAATACGGGCAGACCTGATGCTCACGCGCGGCCGCCGCCACCGTGGCAGCATCCAGCCGCGCGTGCGCGAGCGCCGCCTCGCGCGCCTGCGGCAGACGGTCGTAGAAGCCCTGGGCCAGCGGGCAGGACTCCCCATGGCAGGCCAGGTCCGGGTGTACGCAGGTCTTGTCGCGCGCCTGCAGGTCCAGCACGCGCAGTCCGGGCGCCGCGGGCTGCGCGTTGACGGTTTCCAGCGCTTCCAGCGCCAGGCCGCGGCCCGGGCTCTTGGCCGCCAGGAAGAAAATCTTGTCCAGGCCCGCGCCCGGGCTGGCCTTGAGCAACGGAAATATCGTGCCCAGCGTCTTGCCTATGCCGGTGGGCGCCTGCGCCATCAGGCAGCCGCCGTCCCGCGCCGTGCGGTAGGCGGCCACGGCCAGGTCGCGCTGCCCGGCGCGGAATTCGCCATGCGGAAACGCCAGTTGCTCCAGTGCCGCGTCGCGCGCCTGCCGGTGTTCCAGTTCTGCGGCGGCCCAGGCCAGGAAACGCGCGCATTGTTCGCGGAAGAACGCAGCGAGCGCCGGAGCCTCGTGCGTTTCCACCAGCACGGTCTCTTCCTCGGTGACCACATTGAAATACACCAGCGCCACGCGCAGGCTATCCAGCCCGCGCGCCTGGCACAGCAGATGCCCATACACCCGCGCCTGCGCCCAATGCACGGCGCGGTGGTTGTCCCGCACGCTGTCCAGCCGGCCGCGATAGGTCTTGATTTCTTCGAGCTGGTTGGCCACCGGGTCATAGCCGTCGGCGCGGCCGCGGACCAGCAGGCCTTCATGCTGGCCTGACAACGCCACTTCGGTCTCGTACGCCGGCCCGCGGCGGGCGGTCACGGCCGCGTGGCCCGCCATGCCCTCCAGGCCCGTGGGCGCGGGGGTGAAGCGCAGATCCAGGTCACCGGCGCGCGCCGTGAACTCGCATAACGCCCGCACCGCCACGGCATAGCTCATGCGGCGTCCTCACGCCAACTGACGTGGCATACCCGCACGGGCATGCCGTGCGACACGCAATATTGCAGCCAGCGGATCTGGTTGTCCTGCAGCTTGTCGCCCGGCCCTTTTACCTCAATCAGCTCATAGCGGCGTTCCGACGGCCAGAAGCGGACCAGGTCAGGCAGGCCGGACCGGTTGGCCTTGACGTCGCGCAAGAGGCGTTCGAAATAGAGCTTGAGATGTGCGGCAGGCAGGCAGTCCAGCGCCTGGTTCAGCAAGTCTTCGGACAAGGAACCCCAGAACACGAAGGGCGATTGCAGCCCCGACTTGTCCGCATAGCGCCGCAGGATCAAGTCGCGATAGTGAGGCGTATCCAGTTGCGCCAGGCATTGCGCGAACAACGCCGCGCGGCGCTGATGGAAATCCGGCGCGTCCAGGTCCGCCGGGCCGCGCTGGAAAGGATGGAAGAAAGCCCCCGGCAAGGGCGCGAACACCGCGGGCCAGCACAGCAGCCCGAACAGCGAATTGATCAGCGCATTTTCCACGTAATGCACGGGCGCGTCGTCCCGGTGCAGGTGATCGCGCGTGACGAATTCCACCGAGGCGGGCTCCGCCGGCCGCGCCAGTGTCAGGTCGGTGCGCAGCAAAGCCGGCGCCGCCGCGCGCGCCGGCGCGCTCTGCCCGACGCCACGGTGCAGGCGAGGCAACATGCGCACCAGGCGCTGGGCCTCTTCTTCGCTTTCGGGCGCAGTCTGCGCCTGCAAGGCCAAGGCCAGGGCATCGCCGTATCGCGCCATGCGCTCATAGACGCGAATACGGCGATGCCGCGCGCCCGGGTAGGCACTGCTTTCATAAGCGCGTTGCGCAGTGTCCCAGTCCTGCGCCCGCTCGCAAGCCTGCCCAATACGCAAAAGAACCTTGGCGCGGCGCTTTTCCAGCCAGGGATTGCCGCTGGCGCAGGCCTGCACCGCCTGCATCAGCGTGTCAGGGTCGGCGCCCTCGTCCAGCGCCACGCGGCAGGCGTGCAAGGCCAGATAACAGTCCACATCGTCCCGCGTCTGGAATGCTCGGGATG
The DNA here is from genome assembly GCF_035282245.1 of Achromobacter sp. D10. Lineage (NCBI taxonomy): Bacteria > Pseudomonadati > Pseudomonadota > Betaproteobacteria > Burkholderiales > Alcaligenaceae > Achromobacter > Achromobacter sp. D10. The sequence continues at coordinate 78,142 of NZ_JAYJLE010000013.1, read as the reverse complement.
TGGCGTCGAACGGCACCGTCTCATACTGGAACACGCCCAGGTCTGCCAGCACGAACTCCGACCAGTCCTGGTGCAGGTTGCCAAAGAACATCAGGCGAAAGCGTTCGCAGATGTCTGTGACGGTCACGCGCCAGACCGGCTCTTGCGCGCCAGGGTTCCAGTCCGTGCATGGCCGCGGGGCTGCGCCTGCCGTCCGGGCGGCCTCCAGCAGGTCGGCCTTGCGGGATCCGGATTTGACGCAGACCCCGGCAAACATGCGGTTGAGCTCCGGCTTGGTGTAAAGGCCGAACAACTCGTCCAGCGTCATCGGCGCGTGCGCATCCAACCACCCCAGCGCCAGCAGCGGCTCGGCGGCAACTTCCGCCGCGCCGATTTCCTCGTAGACCAGCCGGCTGGCGCGGAACCAGGGGCCTCGCCGCATCAGCATGCGCACCATCAGGGCCTGGGACGCCTGCGGCAGGGCTGGAAACTCGGCCATGAAGCGGCGTTCGCCGTCGTCCAGCAGGTCGGCGTAGCGGTCACCGACCCACGCCAGCGCGCGCTGGAAGTTGTGCAGATAGTAGTAACGGTAGGCGGGAAACATCGGCCGGGCCGGAAGACTGGATATTTATCCAGCAATCATAGCAGGCGCCCGCCCCGCGCGCGCCCGTTCAGTCTTGCCCATGGCGCAGCAGATTGAACCCTTCGTCCGGGCGCGGCTCGGCAAAGTACGCCGTGATGGCATCGTATTGCTCGTCCGTGGTGGTGTAGGGGTGCGTGCCCGAGGCGTTGCGCGCGCGCAGCCTGGCCTTGCACACCTCATCGGGCAGGTCCAGGTAATGCAGCTGATGCGTGCAGCCTGCCGCTTGCGCCACTTGCCGCAGCCATTCCCGGCTGCGCCGCGTGTTGGCCGGAAAATCCAGCACCACCGATAGCCCTGCCTTCACCAGCGCGGCGACGTGGCTGCCCATCGCATTGCGCAGGCGGCTGGCGCAACGGCCGTAGTCGGCAAGGTCCAGGATCTCACCTGGATACAGCGCGGCCAGCCAGCTGTCCTCGTTGAGCAGGATGGTGCCTGGCCGCGCGGCCAGTTTCCGCGCCAGGGTGGACTTGCCCGCCCCGATCTTGCCGCATAGAAAGTGCAGCGTGGGCGCGGCCGAAGGGGAAGCATCAGTGTTGGACATCATGGGGGGCTCTCCTGGAGGAAACTGCATGCAGGAGACGGGCCAACAAAAAACCCGCCTCTGGCGGGTTTGTGTAGCGATGTACCGACGAGCGCTAACCCACCATGGTCCTAATGGTGGTAATAATCAGGGCGAACGGGGTCAGGGATCGGCGCATGACATGAAGCTTGCGCCCACCGTCCATGCCTGTCAAATGTCTTGGGCGTTTTGAATAGCGAGCTCGGTCAGCGGTCCCTGCATGCGGTAAAAGCCCAGATCGGCGGCCGTGAAATAGGCCTGCGAACGGCCGCCGATGAAATCGTCGATATGCACGACCGTGGCGCCGTCTGCTTCCTGCCAGGAGATCGCGTAAACGCCGTCGCTGACCTCCTGCCACTGGCATTGCGCCTCGCCGCTGGCGCCGGCATAGGCGCCGGAGACGATGGCGTAGCGGATCGTCTTGCCGTCTTCCGAATAGATGTTGTGTGCCGACAGACCGTCATAGTCGACACGGAAGCTGCGGCCGGCAAACAACGGACGGGAGGTGTTGGGGGTGCTCATGGTCAATCCCGAAAAAAGTTGGCTGAGAGCGCTGCCGACCCTGTCCTGGATCGACCGCGCTCATGGCTTCAATCAGAGCGGCAGGGGCGCGTCCGCCGACACCAAGCCTTGCTCGCGCAGCGCATTCCAGAATGCGGCGGGAATCGGCGCCTTGGCCAAGGCCAGATTCTCGGCAATGCGTTCGGGCCGGCTGGCGCCCGGAATGGCAGCGATCACCGCCGCATGGGCCAGCGAAAACTGCAGCGCCGCCGCGCGGATGTCGACCTGATGATCGGCAGCCAGCCGGCGCAGCCGCTCCACGCGCGCCAGCACCTCCGGCGTGGCCTTCTGGTATTCGTAGTGCGCGCCGCCTGCCAGCACGCCGGAGTTGTACGGACCTCCCACCACGATGCCCACGCCGCGCTCCAGGCTGGCCGGCATCAGCTTGCGCAGTGCCTCGGCGTGGTCGAGCAGCGTGTAGCGGCCCGCCAGCAGGAAGCCGTCGGGATCGGACTGCTCCAGCGCCATTTCGCAGGGTTCGACACGGTTCACGCCCAGGCCCCAACCCTTGATCACGCCCTGCTCGCGCAGGCGGGTCAAGGCCTTGGCGGCGCCGTCCATGGCCACCTGGAACACGTCCTTCCAGCTGTCGCCATGAAAGTCCACCGCCGGGTCATGGATGAAGACATGGTCGATGTGGTCGGTCTTCAGACGCTTGAGGCTGCTCTCGATGGCGCGCATGGTGCCGTCGGCCGTGTAGTCGTAGGCGATCTTGTTGGACAGACCGTGCTCGAACAGGCCGCCCTTCTCGCCCAGGTCGCGCCTGGAAGTATCCTCCACCTCGTCCAGGATCAGGCGCCCCACCTTGGTGGTCAGCACGTATTCGCTGCGCGGATGGCGCTGCAGTGCCTCGCCCAGGCGAAGCTCGGCCAGGCCCGCGCCGTACAGCGGGGCGGCGTCGAAGTAGCGTATGCCTTGCTGCCAGGCAGACTCCACCGTGGCCAGCGCTTCCTGCTCGGGAATGTTGCGGTACATGTTGCCCAAGGGCGCCGTGCCGAAGCCGATTACGGTCGGCGCGGACATGCGCTTGGGCGCGGTCCTGCCGGTTTTCATGTTCATGGCTCAGGCCTCTTCCGTTTCCAGTACGGGGTAGTCGGTCAGGCCGCGCTCGCCGCCGCCGAACAGCGTTGCGCGGTCATGCAGGTTCAGCGGCGCGCCGGTGCGCAGCCGTTCGGGCAGGTCGGGATTGGCGACAAAGGGCCGGCCAAAGCCGATCAGGTCGGCCCAGCCCTGCTCCAGTGCCTCGCGGGCGCGCTCTGCCGTGTAGGCGCCGGCATAAATCATGGTGCCGGGGAAAGCCTGGCGCAGGCGCTGCTTGAAGTCCACGGGCATGTGCGGCGCATCTTCCCAATCCGCCTCGGCGATGTGGATATAGCCCACGCCCATGCCCGCCAGCAGCCTGGCTGCGCCCAGGTAGGTGGTTTGGGGGTCGGCGTCCTCGCAGCCGTTGAGCGTGGTCAGCGGCGCGAGGCGTATGCCCACGCGGGCGGCGTCGCCCGTGCCCTCGACCAGCGCCTGCGCCACTTCGCCCAGGAAGCGCAGGCGATTTTCCAGCGCGCCGCCGTACTCGTCCTTGCGGTTGTTGGCGTTCGAATCTATGAACTGGTTGACTAGGTAGCCATTGGCCGCGTGCAGTTCCACGCCGTCGAAACCCGCAGCCATGGCGTTGCGCGCGGCCTGGCGGTATTCACCGACGATGGCATGGATCTCGGCAACGCTCAGGGCGCGCGGCTCGGAGGCCTGGACAAAACCGGGCTTGCCCTCGGCGTCGGCCACGAAGACATTCACGCCCTTGGCCTGGATGGCCGAGGAAGACACGGGCGATGCACCGTTGAGCAGGCTGGTGTGGCTCAAGCGGCCCACATGCCAGAGCTGGGCGAAGATGCGGCCGCCCGCCGCGTGCACCGCATCGGTTACCTTGCGCCATCCCGCCAATTGCTCGGCAGTATGGATGCCGGGCGTCCAGGCGTATCCCTTGCCCAGGGGCGAGATCCAGGTGCCTTCGCTGACGATGAGGCCGGCGCTGGCGCGCTGCGCGTAATACTCGGCCATGAGCTCATTGGGCACGTCGCCGGGCTGGCTGGCGCGCGAACGCGTCATCGGCGGCATGACGATGCGGTTGGGTAGTGTCAACCCACCCATGGAATACGGTTTGAACAGGAAATCTTGGGTATCAGACATTGCAAATCTCCACGGCCGGTGCAGCCACCTTGGCCGATGAACGATGAAAAATTGGCAGCACGTACTCGGCGATCTCGTGAAAGGTCTCGTCCAGCGGGCGCTGGTTGCGGCGAAAATGCAGCCCAATGTGATCGACGCCTGCGGCGCGCAGCGCGTGCAGTTCGGCAATCAGCGCCTTGCGGCCGCCGCGCAGGCCGAAGCGCCAGCGTTGCAACGGCTCATCGGCGTTTTCCGCCAAATCCAGATGGATAAAGCTGGCATAGGGTTTGGTATGAGGCGTGTCGCCCGCCACGTCGCGCCAGGCAGCCACGCGGCGTGCGTGGTCCTCTGGCGTGCCCGGATAGGCCAGGCAGCCGTCCATGTGCCCCCCCACCCAGGAGGGGGTCTGCTGGGCCAGGCCTGCCACCAGCAGCGGCAGGGGCGACTCCACGCGTGGCAGCACATCCAGTCCGTCCGGCAGGCGGGCCTGCGGCCCTTCCCGCAGAAGCGCCACCTGTTCCCGGAAGTTAGCGCCACGCGCCTCGAAGTCTCGGCCGAACAGCGGATACTCCACGGGTCGATCGCCGCTGGCCACGCCCAGCAGCAGGCGGTTGCCGCTCAGGCGCTGCACCGTTGCGGCCGACTTCAGCGTAAGCAACGGCTCGCGTATGGGCAGCACCACGGCTGCGGTGCCCAGCAGGATGTTCTGCGTGACGCCAGCCAGATAGCCAAGATAGGAAAACACCTCGAACACCTGGGCTGCGTCGCCGAAGGATGGGTCGTACAGTGGCACGTCCCGCACCCACAGGGCGCGAAAACCAAGCCGGTCGGCCAGCCGGGCCAGTTCGGCATGGCGGCGCAGATCCGGCTCGCCCGGCAGGCGGCCAGTCTGGCGCCGCGCCTGTTCGCCCGCAAGCGTCCAGTCATTGTCCAGAGGGGCTTCGATGCCTATGCTGAAGCCGCCTTCAGTCAAACGAGCCAGAGCAGTCATTTCAGGCGCTCCTTAATCCCACGCCGGGGCCAGGCCTTCGGGACTGACTTCGCGGCCATTGCGCTCCAGGGAGGCGATCAGGGCCATGTCCTCCGCGTCCAGCTTGAGGTCGCGGGCCAGCAGGTTGCTTGCCAGGTTCTCGCGCTTGGTGGATGACGGAATCACCGCGTAGCCCAGTTGCAGCGCCCATGCCAGAGCCACCTGCGCCACGGTGGCCTGGTGCTTGGCGGCGATCTTGGCCAACACCGGATCCTTGAGCACCTTGCCGTAGGCCAGAGTCATGTAAGAGGTCACCTGGATGCCCTGCTCCTTCAGGAAGGCAGTCAGTTTGTTGCCTTGCAGGTAGGGGCTGAGTTCGATCTGGTTGGTGGCGATCTCGCCCTTGCCCACCGCGGCGATGGCCTGACGGGTCAGCTCGATGTTGAAGTTGGAAATGCCGATCTGGCGGGTCAGGCCCAGGGCCTTGGCTTCAGCCAGCGCTTCCATGAATTCGGGCAGTTCCACGCCGTTGCCCGGGGCGGGCCAGTGGATCAGGGTCAGGTCCACATACTCGGTGCGCAGCTTCTTCAGGCTGTCGCGCAGGCTGGGCACCAGCTTGGTCCTGGCGTAGTTGTCGGTCCAGATCTTGGTGGTCACGAAGAGCGCTTCGCGCGCCACGCCGCTCTCGGCGATGGCCTGGCCCACTTCAGCCTCGTTGCCATAGATCTGCGCCGTATCGACAGCGCGGTAGCCCACGCCAAGTGCGTTGCGCACCGAGTCGATCACGACTTGGCCGTTCAAGCGGAAGGTACCGACGCCGAAGGAAGGAATATTGCTCATGGAAGGACTCCTGGAATGATGTGAAAAGCGGAAGTTGTTTCCCGATGGACAGAAGTTTGCGCTTTCCATATTTGCAAATTAAGCCCCATATCAAACAAACTCTTTTGAAATTAAGTCAAATATAGGGGCGCGACTGATCATGGGTTCGCGGCGCGGGCAAGCATCGGGCTCAGAGCCCCAATACATTGGCGCCTATGCAGGCGTCGACGGCGCGCTCCAGCTTTTTGTCGTGGACGACGAGCGTGATCTCCATCGATCCCGTACCGACCTCCAGGTCCAGCAGATGGCCGGCATAGGCATTGAAGTTGCTGTCGCCGGCCACGCCATGCAGGTGGATGGACGGGGCGCCGTCCTTCCACGCCACGGAGCCGACGATGCTGCCCATCTCCACATTGGAGAAAGTCTTGGCATCGAACTCCTTGCGGTCCGCATTCCAGTAGCCAAAAGTGGCATGGGCGAAGCCAAGCGCGCTCACGCTGGCAGCCGGAACGTTCTCGGCCTTGGCCAGCTTTGTCAGTTCCGCAAAGGCGTTGTCACCCATGCGCAAAACCATCAGATAGCCCGCGGGTGTCTTGATATAGCGAGGGACTCTCATATCTGCCTCTGCCCGGGCTCAGTCCAGAGCCCCGGCATCGGCCGCGGCGCGGGCGACCTCGGCGTCCTGGTCGGGCGAACCGCCCGAGACACCGACGGCGCCGATGAGCCGGCCGCCGGTCCCGCGTACCGGCACGCCGCCGCCAAAGACAATCAGGCCGCCATTGGTGCGCTCCAGCCCATGGGCCGGGCTTGCGGGCTTGCACCATTCACCCACCACCTCGGTGGCCTCGCCAAACAGGACCGAGGTCCTGGCCTTGTTCAGTGCCACATCGATGGAGCCCAGAAAAGCGCCGTCCATGCGGGCAAAAGCCGTCAGCTGCGTGCCGCTGTCCAGCACGGCGATGTTCACGGCAATGCCGAGCTGATCAGCCGTCTTGCGGGCTGCGGCAATTGCCGCTTGCGCCTGCGTCAGCGTGATGTTCATGAAATTCCTTGAAGCAAGAGTTGCGGCATGACGCGACCGCGCCACGCCTGCGTAGAAGAGAGGCTGCGTTCCGTAAAAGAGTCACGCCAGCCGAGGTTGGCTTCAGGCGCGGGCCAGTTGCCGGGCGGCGGCACGGCTGTCCAATCGGCCGGACAGCACCGTCAGGCCCAAGGCGGCCAGCGTCACCAGCGCGGCGACCCAGGGGGTGTGGGCCAGGCCCAGCTGGCTGACGACCTGGGCGCCAGCCCACGAACCGCCGGCCACGCCCAGATTGAAGGCAGAGATATTGAAGCCCGTGGCGACATCGGTGGCGTCAGGCGCGACTTGCTCCGCCAGGCGCACCACATAGACCTGCAGGCCGGGCACGTTGCCAAAGGCCACGGCCCCCCAGGCCAGCACAGTCAGCAACATCAGCGGCTTGCTGGGAGCGGTGAAGGTCAGCGCCAACAGCACGGCGGCCAGCAGCGCAAAGATGAGCTTGAGCGCCACCACCGGCCCCTTGCGATCGGCCAGACGGCCGCCCCAGAAATTACCGATAGCCACCGAAACACCGTAGGCCAGCAGCACCAGACTCACCACATCGGGGCTGAAGCCTGTGATGTCTTCCAGAATCGGCGCCAGGAAGGTGAAGGCAATCAACGAGCCGCCATAGCCCACGGCCGTCATGGCATAGACCAGCAGCAGGCGCGGTTGCAGCAACACGCGCAGTTGGCGGCGCAGCGGCGCCGGTTCGGTATGCGCAATATTGCGCGGAACCAAGGTCAGCGCGCCGATCATCGCTACCAGGCCAAAAGCCGCGACAACCAGGAAAGTAGTGCGCCAGCCAAAGTGCTGGCCAATGAAAGTGCCCAGCGGAATGCCGGTGACAAAGGCCACGGTCATGCCGCTGAACATCGTCGCGATCGCGCTGGCGCCTTTCTCGCGTGGCACCAGGCTGGTGGCAACGATGGTGCCCACCGAGAAGAACACCCCATGGGCCAGGCCGGTCAGCAGGCGTGCCACGATCAGCGTGCCGTAGCCCGGCGCCAGCCAGGCCACCAGGTTGCCTGCGGTGAATAAGCCCATCAGGCCGACCAGCAATAGCTTGCGGGGCACACGGCCGGTCAGCGCCGTCAGAATGGGCGCGCCCACGGCCACGCCCAGCGCATACAGGCTGACCAGCAGGCCAGCTGAAGGCAAGGAAACGCTCAGGTCGTTGGCAATGGTCGGAATCAATCCGACGATAACGAATTCAGTGGTCCCTATGGCAAAAGCCGCCAGGGTCAGGGCAAGCAGGGCGAGAGGCATGGCTGCAATCCGGTGAAATTTTTCGATGGAGTGCAGTCTCCTCCGTTTATATTTGCGGATTAAGCCCCGTATTAAATAAATTCTCTTGAATTAAATTCAATAATGAAGACCACCCTCGATGAATTGCAGGCCTTTGTGGCAGTCGTGGATACGGGCTCCATCACAGCCGCTTCCGAACTGCTGGGCCTCACGATCTCAGCCACCAGCCGCACACTGGGGCGGCTGGAAGAAAAGCTGCAGACCACGCTGCTGCGCCGCACCACGCGCAGGCTGGAGTTGACCGAGGAAGGCGCCACCTTTTTGCAAAGCGCCCGCGCCATCATCGCCTCGGTCGACGAAGCCGAGGAGCAGATGGCCGCGCGGCGCATGCGGCCTGCCGGGCGGCTGCGCGTCGATGCGGCCACGCCCTTCATGCTGCATGTGCTGGTGCCGCTGATCGCGGGCTTTCGCGAACGGTACCCCGAGGTGGAGCTGGAGCTGAACTCCAACGAAGGCATCATCGACTTGATCGAAAAACGCACCGACGTGGCGTTTCGCATCGGCGTTCTCAAGGATTCCACCCTGCACGCGCGCCCGGTGGGCAGCAGCCAGGTTCGTGTTCTGGCCAGCCCCGCGTACCTCAAGCGCCGCGGCACGCCAATCGACACGGAGCAACTGGCCAAGCATGCGCTGCTGGGCTTCACCCAGCCCGAAACGCTCAACGACTGGCCATTGCGCGACGCGACGGGCAACATCCTGCGCATTCAGCCGACCATCGCCTCCTCCAGCGGCGAAACCCTGCGCCACATGGCCCTGGCAGGCCTGGGCATCGTCTGCCTGTCGGACTTCATGACGCGCGAAGACCGCAAGGGCGGCAAGCTCGTGCAGCTGTTTACCACCCAGACACTGGACGTGCGCCAATCCATCAACGCGGTCTACTACCGCAATACCGCGCTGGCGGCGCGCATTACCTGTTTTGTGGACTACGTCATCGAGACCCTGGGCGGACGGCCATTTGCGGCCTGACGTCCACGAGACGACCGACTCCGCCCCCCGAAGGCTGGACCAGGGTCCAATCTCGGGGGGCGGTCCGGGGCAAGGCTTGCCGGCTCCGCGCGTCCTCAGCCGGCGCGCGGGCGGAGGAAGGTCAACGCGCGGGCTGCGGCGCCGCCCCTACGTCCTTGCGCACCTTGGCAACGTCGGCGGCGGTGACGGCCGCCCCCTTGTTGCCCCAGCTGGACCGCACGAACGTCACCACGTCGGCGACCTCCTTGTCGGTCATGCGCCAGTCGAAGCCCGGCATCGCGTAGGCGGTGGGCGCCGCCGCCGTGGCCGGCATCTGCGCGCCCTTGAGCACGATGTGGATCAAGGACGCGGGATCCGCCGAGTTCACCGTGGAGCTGAGCGCCAGTTGCGGGAAGGTCTCCGCATAGCCCTTGCCGGTGCTGCGATGGCAGGCCGCGCAGTTATTGAGGAAGGCCATGGCGCCATCGCCCTTGTCGCTGCCCGTGCGCAGCGCCTGCGCCACGGACGCGTCGTAGGCCAGCGGTTGGGGGGCGTCCTTGTTCACCGGCGGCAAGCTCTTAAGATAGGCCGCGATGGCGTTCAAGTCCGCGTCCGACAGGTGCTGGGTGCTGTCTCCCACCACCTGCGCCATACCGCCAAACGCCGCGGAATGGCCATTGCGGCCGGACTTCAGGAAGGCCACGATGTCCGCCTGGCTCCAGCTGCCCAGGCCGTCGGTGGCATCGCCCCGCAAGTTCTTCGCCAACCAGCCTTCGACCACCCCGCCCGACAGGAACGCCGAGCCGTCCGCCTCGGTCAGTGCCTTTTCCTGCAAGGCCACGCCACGCGGCGTGTGGCAAGTGCTGCAATGGCCCAGGCCTTCGACCAGGTACTGGCCGCGCAGTAACGCGGCGCGATCGGCGCCCTGGGTATCGGCGGTGACGGGCGCGGTAGCCACGTCCGGCGCGAACATCCAGCGCCATACGCCCAGAGGCCAACGCATCGACAAAGGCCAGATGATGTCGGTGTCCTTGTTCTCCTGCTTCACGGGCTCCACGCCGTGCATGAAGTAGGCGTACAAGGCTTTCACATCATCGGGCGTGACCTTGGCGTAAGCGGTGTACGGCATCGCCGGGTAGAGCGAGTGCCCGTCCTTGGCCACGCCGTGGCGCACGGCACGGTCGAAGTCCTCGTACGAATAGCCGCCGATGCCGGTTTCCTTGTCGGGTGTGATATTGGTCGAATAGATCATGCCCAGCGGCGAATCGATGCCCAGGCCGCCCGCGAACGGCTTGCCGTCCTTGGCGGTGTGGCAGGCGATACAGTCGCCGGCGCGCGACAGGTACTCGCCTTGCTTGATCAGTTGCGCGTCGGCGGCGGCCGGCGTGCCGTCCGCGGCAAGCGCGGCGCTGGCGGCCAAGGCGGAAAAGGCCGCAACAATGGTCTGCTTAATCATTGTGCCGTCTCCTTAAGCCTGGACCAGCGGGCCGGGGTTCTTCAAGTACTGGTCGCGGATAGCCTGCGCAGACCAGTAGGCCAGCGCCCCGACCAGGCCCGTGGGGTTGTAGCCCATGTTCTGCGGGAACACGCAGGCCCCCATCACAAACAGGTTGGGCACGTCCCAGCTTTGCAGGTACTTGTTGACCACGCTTTCCTTGGGGTTGGTGCCCATGATGGCGCCGCCCGTGTTGTGCGTGCTCTGGTAGACCCGCGTGTCGTAGCGGGCGCCCTTCTTGCGCACTGCCACCGCGTACTTTTCAGGCTTCATGGCGCGGGCCACGTCTTCCATGCGCTTGCCCATGTAGCCCAGCATGTCGAACTCGTTGTCATGCCAGTCGAAGGTCATGCGCAAGAGCGGCTGGCCGAAGCTGTCCTTGTAGGTCGGATCCAGCGACAGGTAGGCGTCGCGGTACGACATCACCGACCCGGAAATGCCGATGGTCATGTGGCGTTGGTAGGCATCCTGCACCCCTGCCTTCCATCCCGTGCCCCACGTAGGCGTGCCCGGCATGGTAGGCGTCTGCTTGATCGGACGGCCGCCATAGCGCACGTGGCGGATACTGGCGCCGCCCAGGAAGCCCAGCGGACCGTGGTCGAACTGGTCGCCGTTCAGGTCGTCCATGCCCACGCCGCCTGCGCCCGTGCCCACGAAAGGATTGAGCTGCGTGCCCTTGGGCAGCAGCACGTTGACGCCGCCGTTCATCTGGTAGGCGTAGTTTTTGCCGACCACGCCTTCGTTGGTCTTCGGGTCGTAAGGTTTACCGATGCCCGACAGCAGCAGCAGGCGCACGTTGTGCATCTGATAGGCTGACAGGATCACCAGATCGGCCGGTTGCTCCACTTCGCGGCCCTCCGCGTCGATGTAGGTAACGCCCACGGCCTTCTTGCCCGTCGAGTCCAGGTTGACCTTGATCACGTGGGACTGCGTGCGCAGCTCGAAGTTCGGCTTCTTCAGCAACACCGGCAGAATGGTCGTCTGCGGCGAGGCCTTCGAATACATGTAGCAACCGTAGTTCTCGCAGAAACCGCAGAAATTGCAGGGTCCCAGCCGCACGCCGTAAGGATTGGTATACGGACCCGAGGCATTGGCCGCGGGTGCCGGATACGGATGGAAGCCGACTTCGCGGGCTGCCTTGTCGAACAGCTGCGCGCCATAGGTGGTGGTCAAGGGCGGCAAGGGAAATTCCTTGCTGCGCTTGCCCTCCAGCGGATTGCCGCCTTCCACGATCTTGCCGTTCAGGTTGCCCGCCTTGCCCGAGGTGCCGCAGACATACTCGAACTTGGAGAAATACGGTTCCAGTTCGTCGTAGGTAACGCCGAAGTCCTGGATGGTCATGCCTTCCGGGATGAAATTCTTGCCGTAGCGCGTTTCGTAGCGGGTGCGCAGTTCCAGTTCCTCAGGCAGCACGCGGTAGTGCATGCCGTTCCAGTGGAAGCCCGCGCCGCCCACGCCCGTGCCCAACAGGAAGGAACCGTTCTGGCGATACGGTACGGCCACGTCGTCCACGCCATGGCGGATGGTCACGGTTTCCTTGGACAGGTCCTGGAACAGCTTGCCGCGCACGGAATACGCGAGTTCGTCGATCACCTTGGGGTATTCGGCGTCCTTGGGCGTGTCCTGCATGACGCCACGCTCCAGCGCCAGCACGTGCAGCCCTGCCTCGGTCAGCTCCTGGCCAAGAATCGCGCCGGTCCAGCCGAACCCGACCAGCACCGCATCGACTTTGTCTTTTTTGATCGCCATGGCTTAACCCTTCTCCCCAGAGATCGACACGGGGCCGTAGGGATACTTCGCGTTGGGCTGGTCTGCCCAGTCCATGAAGTCCGCGCGCGCGCCCGGGAAACCCACCATCTTCCAACCCACCATGTTCTTGTTGCCGCCGTACATCGGATCGGCAAAGAACCCTTCCTTGGTGTTGGAAAGCAGGAAGCTGAAAAACGTCCTGGAGGGCACGGTTTCGAATTCGATCTTGCCGGCCTGCAGATCCTTCAGGATCTGTTCCTGCAACGGCTTGTCCAGTTCGGCATACGTCTTGCCATGCGTCTTCACGCACCACGCGTCACAGGCCTGGATTCCGTGGCGGTAGACCTGCCGCGGATTCTGGTCCAACTGGTAGCCCAGTTCCGGCACCTGATCGGTATGGAACGGACCTTGCATGTACCAAAGCTTGCCGTGGCCAAACGGCGTTTCCATCTGGCGGTCGATGAATTCCGGCACGCCGGCTTCGATCGCGCCCGGGCCGTACTGGTCCGCGGGAATCAGATGGTCCACCGCGGCCACGATGAAGGCCCATTCGGCTTTGGTGAAATAAGTGGGTTCGTAGGGCTTGGCCGCGCGCGCAGCGCTCGCGTCCGATTCGTTGGTACAGCCGGTGGTCATTCCGCCCACCGCCAGCGTCGACGCCGGCACGATGGCCAACGCCTGAAGGAACCGCCTGCGCGGCTTTGCGTCTTCTGTCATAGACATCTCCGTGAATACTCCAAGTTGTCCTAGCTACCGAACATGAACCTGGGAACACGAACTGCCGAGCTAGCGACAACACGCTCTTCGCTTACAGAAAATCGACCCGATCCCTACAACGTTGAGCTTGGGAATGGGTGCGCACATTATGCGCTCTTTGAGCCATCTGATACGCTCATATGACCGTATCAGATCGATTTTCTTGACATGAAAATGTCTTTTGCATTAAGGACAAAGTAAGAAACCCGCCAACGCGGGTTTCCAGGCAGGATGAATGCGCGTTTGACGCGCCTTTGCGGTGTCGCGGATTGCGATGCAGATCCTCAATGGACCCCGGACAGACGGCCATATCCCGGCGCCGCCTGGACTTCGCACCCCGCAAGCCGCACGGCATCCCAGAAACCGGCAGGCGAGCTCGACACCACAGGCATGCCCAGGCGGCGCTCGACCTCGGGTATGGCGTCCAGCGTCAACAGGCCCCCGCAGGACAGCAGGATTCCGTCGCTATCCGGCGCCGCCTCGGCGGCGCGCACGCAAAGATCGATCAGTGTGTCCGTATCCACCCGGGCCATCGCGTCCACGCCCGTGATGCCCAGGCTGCGGCACCCGGCAGGAGCCAGGCCCTCTTCAGCAAGAAACGCGGCCAAGCGCTCGTTGACATCATCGATATAGGCCGTCGCCAACGCGACGCGCCGCACACCCAGCGCGCGCAATCCCTTCAGCACCGCGGTGCTCATCGTCGTGCACGGCAGGCCGGTGGACTCGCGCATTGCCTCCGTCAACGCCGTATTGAAAGCCGCGCCCCGGTAGAAGCTGAGCGACGTACCCATCAACGAAACCACTGCGGCGCCCTGCTCCTTCAGCCGGCGCGCATGGTCCACCACCGATTCGATCACCGCGTCATAACCCTCGGGCGTGACCGACCCCAGGCCCAGTCCGCTGGCAATGAAAGGCAGGCCGGGATACAGGCGCGCCCCATCCGCTGGCACCAGACCTGCGGCGGGCGGCACGATCATGCCGATGACGGGCGTACTTGTTTGCTGCATGACAGCGTCTCCTTCTATGAATACCGAAAAGCTCAAGGGGCGAACGTCAGCTTGGCGCGCGCGATCAGGTCGACCCAGCGCTGTTCCTGCGCGGGCAGCCAGGCGGCAAGCGCATCGGCGGGCTGGTATCGCACCAGCGAACCCTGCGCGATGAACGCCTCTTGCAGCTTGGGCTCGGCCAAGACCTTGGGCAGCGCCTGCGTGATCTTTTCCATGGCGGCGGCCGGCGTCTTGGCGGGCGCCAGCAGGAAAATCGCCGGTGTGGCGTCAAAGCCGGGCAGCGTCTGCGCCACCGTGGGCACGTCCGGCAGGCCCGGGAATCGTTCCGCGCCCAATACCGCCAGGATGCGTATGCGTCCGGCGCTCGCTTGCGGGATCACTGCCGGCAGGCTGGAAATGGCGGACGAAACCTGATCCGATGCGACCGCCTGGACAGCCGGACTGCCGCCTTTGTATGGCACATGCACGAGGTCCACGCTCGCCATGGACTTGATCAGTTCGCCACCCAGATGATGCATGGATCCCACGCCCACCGAGGCATACGTATAGCGGCCGGGTTCCTTGCGCGCCATGGCCAGGAAATCAGGCAGCGTGCGCGCCGGGCTGCTGGCCGGGACCGCCAGCGCCAGCCCCGCATCGCCCACCATGGCAACGGGTGTGAAGCTCGTGCCAATCCGGTAATTGACCTTGGGGTAAATGTGCGGCGCCAGCAGCAGCGACGTGTCCGCCAACAGCAAGGTGGCGCCATCCGGTTCGGCGCGTGCCACCACATCGGCGGCGATGGTGCCGCCCGCCCCCGCGCGATTCTCGACCACCACGGGCCGGTCGATCGCCTGCGCCAGTCCCTGGGCCAATAAACGCGCCAGCGTGTCGACACCACCGCCCGGCGAAAACCCGACGACGATCTTGACCGGCGTGGTCTGTGCCTGCACGGCGGGAGCCACGGCGGTAAAGAACAAGGCGGCCGCAAGGCCTGCAATTCGATGGATCACGGCTGGTCTCCTGCTTCTGTTTTGAATCGGTGGCACAAATGCGCCGGGCAGCACAACGCCCCGGCCGACGCCGGTAAACACATGAAAGGCTTCAGTTGACGGGGTTGGTATGCCTGACCGCCGTGCGCGGGCCATACAGCCAGGCGAGCGTGGCCGCGGCCGGCGCGGCCTGTTCCGACGAGCGCATGCTGCCTACCGATGCGTACAGCCCCTGGGGAAATCGTTCGGCAAACTCGCGGAATTGCTGACCGCCTTCGACGATGTGGCGCGTGGCCGCCTGCGAGGCCGCGCGCTCGTCTCCGTCCAGCACGGCATCCAGGACGCTGGAATGTTCGCGCCAGGAGCATGCGAGGCGGCCGGGCTGATCGAAGTGCCGCAAGCGGTAGGGATGAGTGCGTTTGCGGATCGCCATGATCTGCTGGACCAGGTAGTCGTTGCCGCTCGCACGATAAAGCACGTCATGAAACGCGAGATTCGCCGCGGCATAGCCGCCAGGCCGTGCCGAGGCGCGGTCAGGCTCGGCATCGCGATGCGCCGCCAACAAGTCGCGGCGGGCGGCCTTGGTAATACGTTGGCTCGCCAGCCCCGCGCACAGCCCTTCCAGGTAGGCCAGGGTCTCGAACATATTGGCCAATTCGCCGGGTTCAAGCGCGGCAACGAATATGCCGACGCGCGGCTTGATGTGCACGAAACCCTGGGCCGAGAGCTGCAGCAAGGCGTCGCGCACCGGCGTGCGTGAAACGCCGCAGCGTTGCGCCAGCAGCGCTTCGTCCAGCGCCAGACCCGGGGGCAGCTCGGCATTGACGATCTGATCCTCCAGCGTCTGCCGTATCCGATCAGCCGCCGTGGCGGGGTAAGGCTTCTGCATCACGATTCCCTTGCTGGCAACAGTGGAAGAATTATCGTCACGCGGATCTGATATATCAACGCATTCGCCCGCCGCGGCAAGCAGTGCACCCTCCCGATTTTCTTGACATGGAAATGCCTTTTGCATTAATGACAGCACCAGGGACGCGGCCTGCCGCGCTTGCACACCAACGGACGACCCATGAACGAAAAGACCAAGACCTGGCGCAGCACCACGACCACACACAGCTGGAGCTCCACGAAGGGCCTGTCTTCGGAACAACGCGCGAACATCGAAGCGCTGCTGGACGGCGGGACCGATGGCGCCACGGTCAGCGAAACCTGGAGCTATGCGGGCACCGAGAACGGCGAGTCCTTCAAGGTCGAGATCAAGAACGGCGCAGTCACGGTCAATGGCCGCAAGTACGACAGCCTGGACGAAGTTCCCCGCCCGGAACGCGAGCGCATCCAGGCGTTGCGAGCCGGTCACGGCGACGACAGCCTCTGGGAAATGCTGCGCAATGCAGGCGTCGACGTGGACCACCTCGCCCAGGGCATGACGCCGCGCGACGGCAAACCCGAGTTCGTTATCGAGACGGACGACCCCACGACAACGCAGGCGCGCGCCACAACGCAGCCTGTTCAATCTGACCAGGCTGCCGCTCGCGCCGGCCTTGCTCCGGGGGCCGTGCCGCCCAGCGGCGGCGGCCTGCGCAGAATGCTGCTGATCGGCATCGCGATCGGCCTGGGCTGGTGGGTAGCGCGCGCGCTGAACCTGCTCTGACGCAGCAGAACGCGCCAAGCCTCGCCCGTTGAATTGTTTCAAACTTGGCGCAAGCCCGGCCCCATACGCGGTCCGACATGCCTGGAAACATAAGGACAACGCCCCACCGGCGCAGCGCGCCTACGATCTGGAATTCTCGATGCGCGCCGCCCGCGCGCCAGGAGTCCGGATGCGCGTACTGCACTCGCTCAGGGCCCGTGTCGCCGCCAGCCTGGCGGGCATAGGTTCTCTGGTTGCCGCCGCCAGCGTCGCGTTGTATGGCGCCTACGGGAAATTGAACCGGACGTCCGAACCCGTATACAGCGCCGGCGCCTCGATCCAGACCGGGCAATGGAAGGTAGTGCCGCAGCGGGCCTGGACCTCGTCCACCGCCAAGGTCTACGGCGTGCCGGTCAAGCCCGGCGGCCGCGCGCTGGTCCTCGAAGCCGACCTTACCAACCGCACCGCCGAATCCAGCGCCGATTACCTGGGACTGCTGCGCTGGGCCCCGCCCTCCGCGACGACCGCCGGCAAGCCCGTGGTGGTCGGTCTGCGGGATACACAGCAAATGCCCTACCTGCAGCCCGGCCTGCCCGAGCGCATGGCCTTTGTCTGGGTACTGCCGCCATCCGCACCCGTGCCGGAAAAGACCGCGCTTGCCGTGCAAAGCAAGAGGTATAAGCCCGTCGACAATCTGTATGGCGCGCCTGGCTGGTTCAACCCCGTGAGCGTAGGCCGGATCGAATTGCCGGTGGCGCCCGACGGTGCGCCAGGAGCCGCCCCATGAGCGCGCGATGGGGCACGCTGCTGCTGGTGCTGGGCGCGGCCCTGGCCCTGTACGCCATGCAACACAGCACGCCGCGCTACATGGCTTTGACCGGTCCCATTACCGTGCGCGGCGCCATGGGCCAGACCCTGGGCGCCAGGCAGTTCGACGTCACCGTGCAGCGCGTGCAGTTCGCAAAGCAATTGAGCTACCAACGCCTGGGCGGACCGCAAACGCGCGAAACCGGCGGCATCTGGGCCATAGTCTGGTTGCGCCTTGCGGCAAAGGACACCTCCGCCACGGTGGGTGAAGCAGCTTGGCTGGGACCCGACGGCTTGGCATACCGCCACACGGATCGCCTCGTACTGGCGCGCAATCAGCCCCCCCATGTCTTGGAACCCGGCCTGCCGCGCACCGTACGGCTGGTCTTCGAGATCCGGCCCGACCAAGCTCGCGGCGCCACGTTGCTGCTGTCCGCCCGCTATGACCCGCGCCTGGATTCGCAGGTACGCATCGCGCTGGACGACGTTCCGGTGGATGGCGCCGGCCAGCCCGTGGCCGTGGCCCGATACGATCTGGAGGAGGCTGCCCCGTGAATGACGCGGCTCCGGACGAACGCGCTTGGCGTCGGCGCTGCCTCTGGTTGCTGCCGCCCTTGCTCGCGCTGACCCTGTACTGGAGCGGCCGCGAAAGCGTGGCGCGCTGGCTCGAAGGCCGCGAGTTGCAGCCGCGCGAGGTTGCCGCCGGCACGCAGGCGCCGCTGGGAGGCGCGCAGTGGCAACTGCGGCAATTCGCCGTGCTGGAGCCGCCCGCCGGCCGCGGCTGGCAGCCTGGCTCCCGCGCCGCGCTGGCGGCCTTTTCCATTCAGGTCCAAGCCAC
The DNA here is from genome assembly GCF_035282245.1 of Achromobacter sp. D10. Lineage (NCBI taxonomy): Bacteria > Pseudomonadati > Pseudomonadota > Betaproteobacteria > Burkholderiales > Alcaligenaceae > Achromobacter > Achromobacter sp. D10. Next base: position 59,885 of record NZ_JAYJLE010000013.1, on the reverse strand, counting down.
CGATCTGCCCACGCGCTGGCGCGGTTGCCGCATCGCCCTGCACGACGCCTCGGGACGCACCTGGCTGCCCGCCGCCGGACCCGCGCTGCGCTTGCCCGCCGGCACGGCGCGCGGCTGCGTTGCAGCGGCCCACCGCGGCACCGCGCCCGGTTCCAGCATGGATGTCATGGAAGCCTTTATGGTGCCGGCCGACGCGGTCGCGCCCTGGACCATCACCGTATCGATCGACGCGGAACGGCCCGGCTTTCTGCGTTTCACAACGCCGAAGCCAGCCGGCTGAATCAGGTCGCCGCCGCGGGTGCCGGCCGCCGCGCCTTCCAGGGCGCGTACGCGCATTCGAGTACCGCCGCGAGAAAGCATATGCGCAAGGGCTCGATCAGCAAGCCCGTGGACGAATCGCGAAACGGGCTGCCGAACAGCAGCGATACGCCATGCGCCAGCACCTGCCAGGTATCGAGATCGTACGGACCGATCAAGCGCGCGGCGCCATACCACAGCCACGCAGCGCCCCAGTCGATCAGGCGGTAGCCCACGATAAGCGTCACGAGCAGCAGCGCGCTGCTATGAAAGGCCAGCCGCACGCCGCTTGCCAGCGGCAGATAGCGCTTGCGGTAGCCAGCCACGAAATGCTCCACGAAATCGCGCAGAAACCGCGGCACCGCTTGGTAGCGCTCCCCGTAGCGTTCCAATCTTTCGTAGCGCCGGAGGTCGGCGTCGTCTCGCACGTCGTAGCCGTAGACCAGCGCGGCCATCACCAGCCATATCACCGGTAGCAAGGCATAGAAGAATAGACTGAGCAGGGTCGTGCCCAAGCCAGGCCCCTGCGCCTCTACCGGCGTCATACCCGCCGCCCAGGCGCTCGACACGGGCGTCAGCATATTCATCAGGCCCTGAAGCAGCGCCTCCAGTCCACGCGGGTCGGCCAGCCATTGCCAGGCCTGGTCCTTCCAGCGGCTGATGACGTACAGGCCTATCAGTACCCAGTTGGTTTCACACAGCACCACCAGCCATTGCCAGCGGCCCTTGCCCGTGCGGTCGCGCGCCGCCACCGCCGCCTTGCGCACCAGCCACGAAATCGCCACCGAGACAAGCAGCCAGCGCGAATCCAGGGCGTCCAGCACATTGCCGTGTTCACCCAGCGGGTCAAGCCCATAGGCCAGACGCGAATATTGCCGGACGATGTCGCCCAGAAATCCCCAGGCGGCGTAATAGGCGAAGAACGGCAGCAAAGCCACCGTGAGCGCCTGCCCCAGCCTCCCTTTGCTCCCCGCGGCCGCGGTATTGCCAGCGTGCGCCGCCTCCTGCGCGCCGCGCAATGCCGGCAACCCCGGCAGCAGCACGAGAAACATCGCGACCGTGGTGACCAGTTGCGCCAACGCCACCAGCGTGAGCACGGCCAGGCCGGCCAGATGGTTGGCAAAGCCGGTGTGGGCCGCCATCCACAGCAGCACATCGCGCGCCAGCGTGCCGGCCAGAACCAGCGCCATCAACTGCGGCCAGAACCGCAGCCACAGCCGCCCAGTGAGCGCCCATGGCGCGAGTACGGACTCGAGCATGTCTACACCCTGCAGTGCGCGGATCGAAGCCGACGATCTTAATGCCGCGCGGGCGCGCCGGATGTTACCGCTCGCCACGATAGCGCACAGGGTGTCAATATACGGGCATGAGCACACTGACATTCCGCCCTGCCACCGCCGATGACGTCGCCGCCTGCATCGAGATCCGGGGGCAGACGCGAGAGAACGCATTTTCCGTGGAAGAGCTGCGCGCGCTGGGCATCACCCAGGAGTCCTGGGCCGCCGGCGTCCGCTCGGGCGAGGTTCCTGGCTTCGTCGCCTGCGACGCAGGCCGCGTGACCGGCTACTGCTTCGGCGACCGGGATTCCGGCGAGATCGTCGTCCTGGCGCTGCTGCCGCAAAGCGAAAACCAGGGCGCCGGCAAGACGCTGCTGGGCCTTACGATCCAGGTTTTGAAAAACCTGGGCCACAAGCGCCTGTTCCTCGCATGCGCAAGCGATCCGGCCGTGCGTTCCTACGGCTTCTATCGGCACCTGGGCTGGAAACCCACCGGAGAGCGTGACGAGGCCGGAGACGACATTCTGGAACTGTCGCTCAAATAATTTCCAGCCGCCACCCCTCGCCCGTCGCGACGAGACGATGCGTCAAGGCCAGTCCGTCCAGGAACGCGTCATCATGGGACACCACGACCAAGGCGCCCCGGTAGCCGCGCAGCATGGTCTCCAACGCTTGCATCGACGGCAGGTCCAGGTGGTTGCTGGGCTCATCCAGTAACAGCAACTCCGCGGGCTGATCCGCATACAGCGCGCAGGCCAGCGCGGCCTTCAGGCGTTCTCCCCCGCTGAGCGCGCCGCCAGGCGCCGTGACCTTGCGCGCGTCCAGGCCGAGCTGGGCGAGACGCGTGCGCAGATCGCCTTCCATCGCCTTGCCATTCGCGGCCCGCAGTTGATCCAGCACCGAGTACCGCGGCGACAGCAAGGACAGCCCCTGGTCCAGATACACGGTCTTGGCCGCGATCCGGCATGTGCCGTTCATTGGCTGAAGCTGCCCGGACAGCAATTTGAGCAAGGTCGACTTGCCGCAACCGTTCGGGCCGACCACGCCCACCCGTTGCTGTCCGGACAAGGTGAGATCGATGCGACGCGTAGCGGCGCGCACGAAGGGCAGCTCTGCCGATTCCAGTTCCACGACGCGTCGCTGCGCAGGCGCTGCCGCTGCCGGCGCGTGCAGCACGATGGCGCACTCGTCCTCGACCTGCTCGGCGGCCTCGCGCACCCGCTGGTCCAATAGCGCGCCGGCCGCGGCATGTTGTTGACGCAGTTTGCCCGCCGAACTTTCGCTGCGCTGTTTCTGCCGGTCCAGCAGGATCCTGGCCTGATTGGCATCGCGTCCCTGGCGGTTACCGCGCGCCTGCCGTCGCTCAAGGCGCTCGCGTTGTTCGCGCAGGGACTGCTGCTCGCGCATGCGCTCGTGCTTGCGCTGCGCCAGCAACAGTTGCGCATTGCCTCGTTCTTCCTCCTTGCGCTGCGCATAAAAACGGTAACCGCCTCCATAGTTGCGCAGTCCCAGCGTGGACAACTCGACGATGCGCTCCATGGCGTCCAGCATCTGGCGGTCATGGCTGATCACCAGCAAACCGCGTGGCCAGCGTTGCAGCTGCGCGATCAACGCTTGCCGGTTTGGTCTGTCCAGGTGGTTGGTGGGTTCGTCCAGGATCAGGAAATCCGCGCCCGACAACAAGGCGCCGATCAGCGCGACGCGCATGGCCTGGCCGCCGCTGAGCACCGCGGCCGGCGTCGAGGCGTCCAGGCCGCCCAGGCCGCAGCGCTCCAGCTCGTGCCGTAGCGCAAGGCGCACATCCCAGCGATCGCCCACGATATCGAAATCCTGGGCGGCGGTACTGCCGGCCTCGATGCGCGCCAGCGCGTCGAATATGGCCTGCATTCCGGCAAGGCCGGCGACGGTCGCGGAGGGGCAAGGCGCAGCCTGCTGGGCCAGATAATAGGCCCTGCCCGTTCGTATGCAACGCCCGGCAGCGGGCTGCGCAAGTCCCGCCAGAATGCGGGCGAGCACAGTCTTGCCCACGCCATTGCGTCCCACGATACCGGTGGGCCGCAGGTCGAACTGTTCGTTGAGATCGGAGAATAGCGTCCTGCCATCCGGCAGGACATAAGACACGCCTTCCAGCGTCAGATAGGGATTCGTCATGTGCGATTCCATGGATGCCGAGAACTCCCCCTGCTCTTGTGGGGGTAGGTGGAGACTGGCCGTCGAAAAGACGGCGGCATCAATGACGCATGGCGAATGACTCCCTGAGGTGTGTTTGATCTCACATTGTAGAGGCGGTTGCCGCGCCGGGGCAAACCCGGCCTAGGCGTGATCGGGCGGCGATTCGGGCAAGCCCGCCAGTCCCGACAGGATCATGTCGCGCTCGTAATCGGCAGCCAACAGGCGCATCACGGCTGCCACGCCCCGCTCGCCCTCGCAGGCCAGCCCGTACAACGCGGGCCGGCCGATAAAGACCGCGCGCGCCCCCAGCTCCCGAGCGCGGATGATGTCGGCGCCGCTGCGCACGCCGCTATCCAGGAACACGGGTATGCGATCGCGAACGGCATCCACAATGCCGGGCAATACGCTGATCGACGACGGCGCGGCATCCAGTTGGCGCCCACCGTGATTGGACACGATGATGCCGTCCGCGCCGTGGCGGACGGCAAGAACGGCATCCTCGCGATGCAGCACGCCTTTAAGCAGCAAGGGGCCGGCATTACGGTTTCTGGAAGAAATCAGGGGCTTGGCGCCGGCCATCACCACAGAATGATCTGCGAACAACGGAACAGCGACAGCTTCCTGCCGTTCGCGTCCATCACGGTGGCCGACCAGATCTGGGTGGTGCGGCCCATGTGTTCCGCCACCGCCTCGACCGTCAGCACCCCTTCTTTGGCGGTTCCCAGGAAGTTCGATTTCAGCTCCAGCGTGGTAAATCCTTTTGCGCCTTCAGGCAGGTGCGCCATCGTGGCGTAGCCGGCGCACGTATCGGCCAGCATCACCTGGGTAGCGGCGTGCAGGTATCCATTGGGCGCCATCATCCACGATGCAACAGTCATCTCCATGGACATGCGCCCCTCCTCGATGGACAGCGGCCGCACGCCGAAGGTGTCGGGCAGCGTGCCGCGCTGGCGTTCGATGAGACGGTCGATGATTTCACTGGAGCGCAGCATGATGTGTTCCTGGACAGAGGGTTATCAAGAGAAAGGCAAATACTATTCCATGCGCCCGCGCGCCATGAGCGCGGCGAATGCCAATACCGCAGCCGCGGCCAGTACAAGGCCCAGCGTCAATGCAGGACTTCCCCCTGCCACGCTCGCCAACGCGGTCATTGCGCCCGCGCAACCCATCTGCAGGCCCCCCAGCAAGGACGAGGCCAAGCCAGCCTGCCGGCTGAATGGCCCCAGCGCCATGGCCGTGCCCAGCGGATTGACCAAACCCATGCCGAGCAGGTACAGGACGACCGCTCCCGTGAAGTACGCAAGACCGCCGGATTCCCCGCCCGCCAGCATCGCCAGCGCGCCGGCTAGCGCAACCGCGCAGCCGGCGCGGGCCACGGCGGCCGCGCCCCAGCGATGGGCCAGCCGTGGCGCCAGCATGCCGGCGGCAAACACCACGAAGACCGTGCACGCGAAGAACAACCCAAGCTGCAGCGCGCTCAGGCCCAAGCGCCCCATCAACACTGCCGGCGTGGCCGCGAAGAAGGCATAGAGCCCCCCCACGATCACGCTCACGGCCAGCGCCGGCCCCATGAATCGCCGGTCCAGCGCCAAGGTCGCGTAGCCGCGCAACACCGCCCCAGGCGAGGCCGCCGCGCGCCGATCCGCCGGATGCGTTTCACCCACCACGGCCGTATAGGCCAGGGCCAGCAACAGGCCCAGCAGCGCAACCAACGCAAAGCTGGCGCGCCATCCCGGCCCATACTCCATTGCGCTGCCCAGCAGCGGTGAGAAGCCCGGCGCGGCGGCCATGGCAACCATGGTCAGCGCCAAGGTCCGCGACAGCGCCTCACCCTCGAACAGATCGCGCGCAATCGCCCGCGACAACACAGAGGCCGCGCATACGCCCAGCGCCTGCACCACCCGGCCCGCCACCAGCAGAGGCAGCGTCGGCGCCCACACGCAGACCAGACTGCCGGCAATGAACAGCGCCAGGCCGCCCACTACCGGCGCCCGGCGGCCCCAGCGGTCCGAGATCGGCCCCACAAACAGTTGCCCGACGGCGAAGGCCAGGAAAAAGCTCGACAGCACCAGTCCCATGTCGCGAGTGTCCGCGCCCAGTTCGGACGCCATGCTCGGGAACGCCGGCAGGATGATATTGGTGGATAGCGCGCCCAGGGCGGCCAGTCCCGCCAGCACGGCCAACAGGCGCCCGGTCAAACGCGCGGGCGCGGCGTCGCCGGGAGCGACGGCAATGGAGGAAGGCGTATTCATGGGATCAGCCGCCCGCCGCGTAGCGCGATGCGACCGTGTTGCTGGACAGGTTCCCCGCCATGGCGCGCCGCGCGGCGTCATAGGCCTCCCACTGCGCGCCGTCGTGCAGCGAAGGAATCGTCACCTTCTCCCCCCGCGCAAACCCCAGCAAGGCGGCATCGACCAGGTCTTCCGCGCGCATCACGATGCGCGGGTCCAGCGTTTCCACCGGGCGGCCGCCTATGGCCCAGAAGTCGGTGGCCGTGGCGCCAGGCAACACTGCCTGCACGTGCACCCCGGTGCCGGCCAGCTCGTGCTGCAAAGACTGGCTGAACGCCAGTACGAAGGCCTTGCTGCCCCCGTAGACGCCGTTTAACACTTCCGGCGCCAATGCCACGACCGAGGCAATGTTGATGACCGCGCCCCTGCCGCGCGCGACAAAGCCCGGGACTGCCGCATACGCCAGCCGCATCGGGGCGGTAACGTTCAGCTCGACCATGCGCGTCATCTGCTCCACGTCGCTCTGCAACAGCGGCGTGTGCGTGCCAATGCCGGCGTTGTTCACCAGCAAGGTGATGCTTGCGTCTTCGCGCAGTTGCGCTTCCACGCGCGCCAACGAGGCCCGCTCGCCCAGGTCCGCAGGCAGCACTTCGACCGCGCGGCCGGTGCGGGTGCTGATGTCGCTGGCCAGGGCGTTCAAGCGCTCCCGGTTGCGCGCGACCAGGATCAGGTCGTAGCCCTGCTGCGCAAGCTTGTCCGCGTACAACGCGCCGATGCCGCTGGATGCGCCCGTGACGAGGGCGGTGCCGGGATGGTGGATTTGTGTCATGGTGAGACTCCAGGAAAGTTGGTTGCCATGGCGCCCATGTTCCGGCTTGCGGCATATGGCGTAAATGACGTATATAGTCATTAATCAAGACATCGTTCCCCAAGGACGGATTCCATGCATCGCATCGGCTACCTGCTGCCCGAAGGCTTCCAGATCCTGGCCCTGGGCACCCAGGCCGTGTTCGAGCTCGCCAATGTGGTTGCGCGCGAACCCTTTTACGCCCTGGACTGCTATGCCCTGGACGGCGCGGTACGCGCATCGACGGGCCTGACGGTACAAGCCCGCCCGCTCACCGCCCGCAGCCAGGCGGACACGTGGCTGGTAACCGGCGTTCTGTCTCCGTTATCCAGGCCGGTGGCGCCGGGGCTGCCCCAATTGCTGAAGACGCTGGCCCCACGCGCGCGCCGCGTTGCCGGCCTGTGCACCGGCGCCTTCCTGCTGGCCGAGGCCGGCCTGCTGGACGGACGGCGCGCCACCACGCACTGGCATTGGGCGGAGGCCCTGCAACAGCGCCATCCCCGAATTCAGGTCGAAGCCGACCGCATCTACATCGCTGACGGCCCGGTATGGACTTCCGCCGGCATGACGGCAGAAATGGACTTGGCCCTGGCATTGGTGGAAAAGGACCTGGGCGCGGACATCGCGCGTTCGGTGGCGCACCGGCTGGTGATGCACCAGCGCCGCTCCGGCGGGCAATCCCAGCACTCGGAAATGCTCAGGCTCGCGCCCAAATCCGACCGCATCCAGCAGGCACTGGAACACGCGCGGCGCAATCTCGCGCGCCCCCTGAGCGTCGAGGATCTGGCGCAGGCCGCCAGCCTGAGCCCGCGCCAGTTCAGCCGCGTGTTCACGGCGGAAACCGGCCAGTCGCCCGCCAAGGCCATCGAGGGCCTGCGGCTGGAGGCCGCGCGACTGATGATAGAAACCAGCCGGCATCCCCTGGAAATCGTCGCCAGGGAAACCGGCTTTCGCGACCGGCGGCACCTGCGCGAAGCCTTCCTGCGAGGCTTCGGCATGCCGCCCCAGACCGTGCGACGCGGAGCGCGGATCAATCCGCCTGTCCCCTGACGCGGCGCGCAGCGTCCCCGCCAGCTCCACCGAGGTCCAGTACAATTCGCGTTTGGCGACGTTGTGCTCGCCCGTTCTGTCTGGACCCCTGCATGTTGCGACTGTCTGAAATCAAGCTGCCGTTGAATCACACGCCCGAAGAATTGCCCGCCGCAATTCTCAAGAAACTAGGCGTTCCGGCCAGCGATCTGCGCGGCTTTACCGTGGCCTCCCGCAGCTACGACGCTCGCAAGAAGCACAACATCCTGCTGATCTACACGCTGGATGTCGACGTCGACAACGAGGCGGCGCTGCTCAAGCGCTTTCACGATGACCGTAACGTCAAGCCCACTCCCGACACCGAATACAAGTTCGTCGCCCAGGCGCCTGCCGGCCTCGCCAAACGCCCCATCGTCATCGGCACCGGCCCCTGTGGCCTGTTTGCCGGCCTGGTTCTGGCGCAGATGGGGTTCAAACCCATCATCCTCGAACGCGGCAAAGCCGTGCGCGAACGCACCAAGGACACCTGGGGCCTGTGGCGCAAGCGCATCCTGAACCCGGACTCGAACGTCCAGTTCGGCGAAGGCGGCGCCGGCACGTTTTCAGACGGCAAGCTGTACAGCCAGATCAAGGATCCCAAGCACTACGGCGAAAAAGTGCTCAAGGAATTCGTCCTGGCCGGCGCGCCCGAGGAAATCCTGTACGTGAGCAAGCCGCACATCGGCACGTTCCGCCTCGTGGGCATGGTGGAAGTCATGCGCGACACCATCACCAAGCTGGGCGGCGAAGTCCGCTTCTCCAGCAAGGTGGAGATGCTGCAACGCGAGAACGGCAAGATCACCGGCGTCACCCTGGCCAGCGGCGAGCACATCGAGGCCGACCACGTCGTGCTGGCCATCGGCCACAGCGCGCGCGACACTTTCCAGATGCTGCACGACCAGGGCGTGTTCATGGAGGCCAAGCCATTTTCGATCGGCTTCCGGATCGAACACCCGCAATCGCTGATCGACCGGGCCCGCTTCGGGCCTAACGCCGGCCATCCGATCCTGGGCGCGGCCGACTACAAGCTGGTGCACCACGCCAGCAACGGGCGTTCCGTGTACAGCTTCTGTATGTGTCCGGGCGGCACGGTCGTGGCGGCCACGTCCGAACCCAATCGCGTGGTGACCAACGGCATGAGCCAGTATTCGCGCAACGAACGCAATGCCAACGCAGGCATCGTGGTCGGGATTTCGCCCGAAGTGGACTACCCCGAACATGTGCTGGCAGGCGTGGACTTCCAGCGCAAATGGGAATCCCAGGCCTTTGAACTGGGCGGCCGCAACTACAGCGCGCCGGGCCAGCTGGTCGGGGATTTCATTGCAGGCAAGGCGTCGACCGAGTTCGGCTCGGTGCTGCCGTCATACACGCCGGGCGTGCATCTGACCGACCTGGCCGCCGCCCTGCCCGATTTCGCCATCACCGCCATCCGCGAAGCGCTGCCGGTTTTCGACAAAACCATCAAGGGCTTCGGCATGCATGACGCCGTGCTCACCGGCGTCGAAACGCGGACCTCGTCGCCCATTCGGATCAAGCGCGACACCGAGACCCTGCAAAGCATCAACACCCAGGGCTTGTTCCCGGCCGGTGAAGGCGCGGGCTATGCGGGCGGCATCCTGTCAGCGGGCGTCGACGGCATCAAGATCGCGGAAGCGGTTGCGCTCAGCATCATGAGCCAGCAGAGGTAGCTGGCCTGAGGTCCGATTCTGCCCTGAAGACGATCAGTAGTCCCGCGCCTCGTCGAACCAGCGCTGCGCCTGCGCTTCGCTTACGCCCAATTGGCCAAGCCGGGCAAGCTGGCTGAACTGCCAGACGGCCTCGCCGATGTCTTCCCGTTCCGTGGTTTCGATGCCCTTCATCCCATTGAACTGACGGGCAAATTCGGTAATGGCCGCCTGGGCGTCTTCCACGTGCCTTGCGCCTTCCAGCGCGGTTTGCGCCACGTCATAGGCCGCATTCGCGGCCTTCGCCATGCGCCCGCTCCACCCCGCGAAAGGCCGTCCATATTCGCTTTGCCACCAATCGGGCTTGCGCAGCTTGGAAACCGACATGTGGCCGCTCCATGCCCGAATCTTCTCGCGCGCCTTCATCTGCGCCTTCAATCGTTTGCCCGCGGCCTCATCGACGTTGTACGCGATGAACCTGTCCAGCAATGGCCAACTGCCCAGCGCCGGCAGGCCTTCCAGATCGGGCGTGAACCGCAGTTCCAGATTCGTCAGGCGAGGCAGTCCCGCCAGCGCGTCCCAGTCGGTGAAGCGCCCCCAAAGCGACAGGCTTTCCAGCGCCCCGAAACGTTCGATCCCGCGCAGCGATATCGCTTGCCCCAGCGGCGCGCCGTGCAACGCCAGCGCGGCCACGTCCTGTAGTACACCCAGACCGGGCAAGGCATAGCCAGGCGGGCCGGGCCGGCGGCCTAGCGTCGGATGCAAAGACAACATGCCGGGAAGCTGCCCCGCAACGGTAATGCGCGCGAGGTCGCCGGACAACGCCAAGTGCTGGAGCGGAGGCAGCGCGGCATCAAGATGCCCCGGCATGCGATCCAGCCGGATATGCAGCGTCTGGATCCTGGCCTCGCTGGCGTCGATGGCACGCCTGCCGGCGTACACCGGCGCCCAACCGAACTGCTCGATACCGCGTTGTCGCGACCAGGCGAAGAAGCTGCTGTCATTGCCGCAGTAATCGAAATGGCGCGGCCACGGAGATCCGGCGGGCGTGGAAAAAGGATTGAACGCCGTCCAGTCGATGCTGTCGTCGGGCATCACGTGCAAATCCGCCTTCTTGCCCAGGCTGGCCGGCCCGATGATCAGGTTGCCGCGCCCGGCTTCCCTGGCGAGCACATGGCTGCCTGGCGCGGTCAGGCTCAGCTGATAGCGGCCAGCCTCGCATACCGAACCCGCCGGCTCACCAGACACGTCTATGGGTGTGGACACACTTCTCTCCCGTTGAAGACTGGCACACTCGGATCGCCTACTCCGTTACTCAATAAGTCCCGATGGGAACCTCGATCTTCAATGACGCGCCGCCGTTGGCCATGAACATGCCCGCAGCCAGCGCGGTTGCTCGAAACAGTGAACGGGTCATCTCGGTGCCTGTCTTGGACACAAGGGGATCTTGGGACGTGGGCGTTGCGCCGGCATAGTACCAGCGCCGGGCCTCATTGCCGGAGCAACCCGCCATGGCACCTGGCCCGCCCTCGCGCCTGACGCCCCCCGCGGACGACCTGCCGGCCTGCGCAATCTTGGCTACTATCGCAGCATGATCCCAGCTATTCCCCCCTCCATCGCTTCCCAGGTCGCCGCAGCCAGAAGCGTCATCGAACGCCATCTCGGCGCCAACATCGTCGCCATCCATCTCTTCGGCTCGGCCGTGGACGGCGGGCTGCAACCCTACAGCGATATCGATCTGCTCGTCACCGTCGCGACACCTCCAAGCGAGACGGTTTTGCGCGGGCTGGCCATGGAATTGCTGACGGTCTCGGCCCCGCCGGGCGCATCGGCAAGCCTGCGCGCGCTCGAAGTCACGGTGCTTGCGCGTGAACACATCGTGCCCTGGCGACACCCTGCCAGGCGCGAATTGCAATTCGGCGAATGGCTGCGCGCGGACCTGACGGCAGGGCTGATGGAACCGCCCATGCCAGACCACGACCTGGCCATACTCCTTACCAAGGTACGCGGCCACAGCATCCCCATCGCTGGCCCGTCGGCCAGCCAGCTTTCCGAAGCCGTCCCCCGTAAGGACCTGACACGCGCGCTGCTCGATACGGTCGCGCAGTGGAATACGCCCGAGGACTGGGCAGAAGACGAACGCAACATCATTCTTGCGCTGGCACGCATCTGGTACACGGCCGTGTCCGGCGACATTGCCTCCAAGGAACGGGCGGCGACGTGGCTGCTGGACAGGATAGAGGCGCCCTATCGCCCCATCCTGACCAAGGCGCGGGCAAGCTATCTCGGGCTGGAGGAAGACGACCTGGCGCGATATCCGGCCGAGACAAAAGCCTTCATTACCTATGCGCGTCGCGCGATCGAAGCGCTTTGACGATGTTGGATGATTACTGGGCCCCGGGGATGCCGCCTGGCCCGCGAAGCCACGCGCTGGCGTCTTCCCGACGTCAGGGCTTCAGGTCGATTTCCATGCGCACGAAATCGCCGCGATAGGTCACTTCGCCCAGGTAGATGACGCGACGCTCGGGTCCGGTAAACACGCGCCGGACTTCCGCCACCGGCGCATTCACACTGATCCCCAAGTGCCGCGCCACTTCGACGTCGGCGGTCGAAATGGTCAGCACCTGGCGCGCGGTGACGATCTCCACCGAGGGCATGCCCATCAAAATGGGGATGACCGTCTCCTTGCGAAAACGCGAAGGGTGCTTCGCAAAGATGGCTGCATCCAGGTAGATGTTGATGACGCAGTACGGCTGCCCGTTGCGGGCATGGATACGCCGCATGAAGACATACTTTTCCGCGGCAACGCCATCGGACTCGTTCAGCAAAGGCGTTCGCGTCGACTCGTCGATGTTGAGTATGGTCGGGTGCGTATCCCGGTAGACGCTGGACAGGTTCTCGAGCGAAGTCTCGACGCGAAACCAACGGTTGTCCTGGGGAGCGCCCGTCACGAAGGTGCCGCGTCCGCGCTGCGGCGAAAGCAGGCCATCGCGAGTAAGCCTTTCGATCGCCTGCCGCACCGTGACCTTGGCCACGTGGAACTCTTCGGCCAATGCATCCAGTGACGGCAATTTGTCGCCGTTCTTCCAGACGCCCTTAAGGATCCGTTGTCGGAACAGATCCGAAAGTTGAACGTACAGAGGGGCTTGGGCGGTGTCGAGAATCATGGCGTCAAAGTGTCCGCGACTATATCACGCACGGGCCGCCGGACGCCGCTGCGCGCGTCCTCGAGGAGAAGCGCGGCGCCCTTTTCGCCTATCATGATCGCGGCCGCGTTCGTATTCGTCGACACCATCCGCGGCATGACGGAAGCGTCGATGACTCGCAACCGCTCGATTCCGCGGACTCGCAATCGCGCGTCGACCACAGACTCGGCATCGCCCCCCATGCGACACGTGCCCACGGGATGGAAGACCGTTCCGCCCTTGTTGCGGGCGAAATGCTCCAGGGCCGCGGCCGTCGTCACATCGTTTCCAGGCAGATACTCTTCCCCGGTCACCAGGTCGCGAAATGATGGCTGCGCATAAATATCGCGCAACATGCGCAAACCCGCCACCAGCACCTTCGCATCGCGCGGCTCGGTCAGATAGTTCGAAACGATGCGAGGCGATGCCAGCGGATCCTGGCTCACGATTTCCACGGTGCCGCGCGAATCGGGCCGGCATTGCGTCGCCGACGCCGAGAAGCCGGAAAACCGATGCAGCGGATCGCCTGGCTTATCGACCGACAGCGGCATGACGTTGAAGAGTATGTCGGCACGCCCGCCTACCGCGTGCTCGGTCTTTGCCAAGCCACCCACCTGGCCGGCACCGACCGTGAGCGGCCCCCTGCCGTGGAACAACCACTGCGCGCCCATGCTCGCCAGGCTTAAGGGGTTGCGCACGGCGTCATTGAGCGACATGCGTCGCTTCAGCTTGACGATGACGCGCGCCTGATAGTGATCCTGCAGGTTGCGGCCGACTTCCGGCGAATGCGCATGCACGGCGATGCCATGCCTGGCGAGCAGCGCGGCGTCGCCCACGCCGGAGAGCTGCAGCACCTGGGGCGATTGCAGCGCGCCGGCGGCAAGCACCACCTCGGCGTCCGCCATCGCCCGCTTCAACTGCCCATCCTGCACCCATTCCGCGCCCATTGCCCTGCCGCCTTCGATCAGGATGCGCGTAACGTGGGCCCGGGTCTCGATCACCAGGTTCGGCCTGGACCGCACCGGGGTGAGGAAGGCGGTCGCGGCGTCGCAGCGCCAGCGGCTGCCCAGGGTCAGCTGGTAGGGACCCACTCCTTCCGATTCCGCGCCGTTGAAGTCCTCATTGCGCCGGCAGCCATACTCGACCGCCGCATCCACCCAGGCAGCCGTGTAAGGATGATGGTTGCGAAGATTGGAGACCCGGAGTTCGCCCGCGGCCCCGTGGTACTCGGTTTCGCCGGCGTCGTAGCGTTCGGATTTCTTGAAATACGGCAGCACGTCCCGATAGGCCCAGCCTGTCGCGCCAAGCGCTGCCCAGTCATCGTAGTCCTCATGCTGGCCTCGGATGTACAACAGGCCGTTGATGGTGCTCGAACCACCCAGCGCTATCCCACGCGGCCACAGGATCGGGCGATTTCCGGTCTCGGGCTGGGCTTCGATCGGAAACTGCCGGGAGAACCGCGGATCGTAAATGGTCTTGAAATAACCCACCGGCAGTTTCAGCCAGAAATTGCGCGCGGCGGCGCCCGCTTCCAGAAGCAGCACGCGCACAGCAGGGTCCGCGCTGAGGCGATTGGCCAGCACGCATCCCGCCGAACCGCCGCCGATGACGATATAGTCAAAGCCTGCGCAAGCCGAGACGCTCATGCCTTGATCGCTTCAAGATAGGCCGTGGGATCGAAGTAACGCGAAGCGGGAACGGGATTCGGGATGTTCCCCGCCCGCGCAAAGAAGTCCGTCACCTGCTGCAGCCAACGGGTCACAGAACCGTCTTCATACTTGGTGCGCCATTCGGCCGTGGAAAAGTACTTGGCCTGCTTGAACTGCGCCTTGAACTCGGCGAGAGGCACATCCTTGTATTGAGACTTCTGCAATGTTTCCACCGCCGCATCCGGGTCTTTCACGATGGCGTCGTTGGCCTCGCCCCAGGCGGCGATGAGGCTACGGATGGCGGGCTTCTGCGCCTCGTAGAAATCGTTCCTGGCGGCCCAGCCGCCCATGATCGCCGCCTCGGGATAGAAGGCGGAAGCGTCGATCAGCATGCGAGCGTTCGGCACCTTGGACCTGACGATCGTATCGAAGGGGACCCAGAGCGCGACCGCGTTGACCGCGCCGGATACGAACGACGTCACGGCGTCGGCCATGCGCTGATTGACGATCTGCACGTCCTTGCCCGGTTCCAGCTTGGCCGCGCGCAATGCCCTGTCGAGGAACACATGGGCGGTCGTGCCGGTCGTCGTCGAGATCTGTTTGCCCTTCAGGTCGGCTACGGTCTTGATCGAATCGTCGCGCACCCAGAGCTGGGCAGTGCCATATTCGATGTCGTTCACAAGAAAAACCTTGCCCTGGCCGCGCGCGGGAAAATTCGAAACGACCGCGCCGGTGGCCAACACATCGAGGCTGCCGCCTATCATGGCCTGAAAGATCTCAAGGCCCGTGGTGAACACGATGGGCTCCAGTTCCAGGCCGTGCTTGGCATAGCTTCCCATCTGCAGTCCCAGCCACAAGTGCCCGTCGACGGCGGGCGTATGCAGGTAGCCGACGCGCAGCTTCTTGCGGGCCTGGCCGATGACAGGCGCGGCGATTCCCGCGATGGACGCGGCAACGCCGGCCTTGAGTATGGTTCTGCGGTCCAGTTTCATGGAGTCTCCTTGTGTAGGCGCTGCTGACGGCGCTCAATCGGTCGGTCGAACGGATTGGCGGGCCTGGGCTTGGTACTCGAACATGACCAGCTCCCGGATTTCGCGGCTCAACTCGACGAAGCGCGGATCCTCGTGAACCCGCTCCGAACGCGGGTAGCCGAAGGGAACCTCTATCACCTTTCGGACCTTTGAAGGGCGGGCGGTGACCACGACGATCTTCGACGACAGATAGATGGCTTCGTCCACCGAGTGGGTGATCAGCATCACCGTCTTGCCTTCGGTCTGCAGCACTTCGAGCAAGAGATCCTGCATGGCGGTACGGGTCTGGGCATCCAGCGCGCCAAAGGGCTCGTCCATCAGCAGGAATTGCGGCTTAACGGCGTAAGCGCGGGCGATCGCCAAGCGCTGCCGCATGCCGCCGGACAGATGTTTCGGAAAGTGGTCGGCGAAGTCGGCCAGGCCCATCAGCTTCATGTAGCGGTGGCAGACCTCGGCGCGCTCTCGCGGGCTCACCTTGCTGGCTGCAAGCTTCATGCCGAATTCAATATTGCCGCGCACCGTAAGCCACGGGAACACACCATATTCCTGGAAGATCACGCCGCGGTCGGGTCCGGGAGCCGTAACGGGCTGCCCATCCAGCGTCACGGCACCGGCGGTAGGCTGCACGAATCCACCGACGATGTTCATCAAGGTGGTTTTGCCGCAGCCCGAGGGGCCAATGATGGAAACGAACTCGCCATCCCGGATATCCAGGGTTACACCGTCCACGACTCTCATCGGGCCGGTGGCGGTGGGAAAGTCCACCGAGACGTTATCGAAACGGATCCTGACCTTCGGGTCCGAGGACGGACTGGGCGAAGCCGTGTCTACGCTGCGCAGTGGAGTGCTGATGCTCATGGTCTCTGATATTCCGGATCGGTCTCAGGCAATGCGGTCTTGCCACGCCACCAGGCGGCGGGTGGCCGCCCGCAGGGCAAGATCCATCAACATTGCAATCAGGCCGATGCAAATGATCCCGACGTAGATCACGTCCAACTGGAAGAACGACGACGCATTCTGGATGAGCGCCCCGAGTCCCTGCTGCGCCGCGATGAGTTCGGATGCCACCAACGTCGCCCAGGCCACGCCCAGCGCCACCCGGATGGCGGTAAGGATGTGCGGCACGGTCAGCGGCACGATGACCTTGATGAAGATTTCCACGTCATTGGCCCCGAGCGTGCGCGCGACGCGCACAAAAATCGGGCTGATCTGGGCAATCCCCTCGTACATCACGATGACGCCCGCAAAAAAAGAGGCGTAGAACAGGATGACCGTCTTGGCCGATTCGCCGATGCCGAAGTAGACGATCACCAGCGGAATCAGCGCGATCGGCGGGAGCGCGCGAAAGAAGTTGATGACGGGATCGATGAACACCCGCAACCCGCGGTACCAGCCCAGGCAGAAGCCAACGGGCACCGCAACGATGATGCCCAGCGTCACGCCGGTAAAGACGCGGCGAGCCGACATCCAGATGTCCTGCCACAACCGGTCCTTGGAGAGGGTAATGAACTGTTCGACGACCTCGGCCGGCGAAGGCACGAGAGCGGGGCTGACGAGCCCGCTCGCCCGCACCGCCAGCCACAGCGCCAGGAGGCACAGCCAGGGCGCCGCGATGAGCGCGGGGCGCGAGATGAAGGACGGAAGACGCATGGTGTGTATAGAGGGTTAGACCTGAGTTGCAAACCATAAGTGCTAAACATACTATAGACCAGCACTTAACATCTTTATGCCATGACAAACCCTAATACGAATCAAGGCTGGGCCCACAGACCTTTCACGCTGGCGCGCGTCGACGCCTACGTCCTGCGCTGGCCGGTCAAGCGCCCAGTACAGACCTCGTTCGGCACCATGCTTGACCGCCCCGCCCTGCTGGTACGGGTCGAGGACGGGGACGGCGCCGTAGGCTGGGGCGAGGTCTGGTGCAATTTCCCGGGTTGCGGCGCGGAACACCGCGCCCGCCTGCTCGAAACCGTGGTGGCGCCGCTGATCGTCGGCCAGGCCCACGCCTCGGCCGAAGCGGCGTTTGCCCACATGAGCGAACGCACCGCAGTGCTTGCCATCCAATCCGGCGAGCCCGGCCCCATCGCCCAGGTGATCGCTGGAATCGACCTGGCGTTGTGGGACATGCTGTCCCGGCGGGCGGGCATGCCGCTATGGCAGTTCCTGGGCGGCGCATCAGGAACAATCAGCGTCTATGCAAGCGGCATCAACCCCGACCGTCCCGAGGACACGGTGCTCGCCAAGCATGCGGAGGGCTATCGCGCCTTCAAGCTCAAGGTGGGCTTTGGCGACGAACGGGATCTGGCCAACGTCAAGGCGGTCCAGGCTCGGCTGCCCCAAGGCAATAAGCTCATGCTGGACGCCAATCAGGCCTGGGACCTGGAAGGCGCGCTGCGCATGGCCGGCCATTTGAGCGCGTACGCGCCGATGTGGCTGGAGGAGCCCCTACGGGCCGACCGCCCGGCGGCCGAATGGACGCACCTGGCCGAAAGGACGGACATCCCGCTCGCCGCCGGAGAAAACCTGATCGGTGCGGCTGCCTTCGAGACGATGATCAACAGCCGGGCCCTGAACATCGTGCAACCGGATCTGGCCAAATGGGGCGGCATCTCTGGCTGCCTGCCCGTCATCGACAGGATTCACGAAGCCGGACTGTGTTATTGCCCGCACTTCCTCGGCGCGGGCGTCGGCCAGCTCGCGTCCGCGCACGTCCTCGCAGCCAAAGGACGCACCGGCGGCATGCTGGAAATCGACTCCAACGAGAATCCCCTGCGCGTGGCTCTCAGCCCGGCATTGGATGTGATCGTCGACGGACGCGCGAACCTCGGAAATGCGGCGGGCCTGGGAGTGCAGCCGGACATCGCGCTGTTACGGGACCTTTGCGGGGCGCGTCCGTAACGCCTGGCTGGCGTAGGGGCCTGCCCGCCGTGACCGGCAGCAGGTCCCGCTTTAGCGGACCTCGCCGACCTCGCTCCCTTGCGCAATGGCGGAGACGGTGGCTGATTGGCGGGCCAGTTCGATGAAGGCCCGCACGTAGTCAATCGCAGTGTCGGCCTCGCGCGCGCCCAGGAATATCTGCTTGGCGATACCGCGCGCGCCCAGCCTCACGGGCACCACGTCCATCCTGGCCGCGTACTCCTCGACCAGCCAGCGCGGCAGAGCGGCCACGCCACGGCCGCTCGCCACCATCTGCACCATGATGTCCGTGGTTTCAATGGCTTTGTGGCGCCTGGGCGTGACACCGGCCGGCAGCAGGAACTGGTTGTAGATGTCCAGGCGCTCGATGTCCACGGGGTAGCTGATGAGCACTTCCTGGGTCAACTGCTGAGGTTTCACGTATGCCACCGAAGCCAGGGCATGGCCCTTGGCCACGACCAGTACCTGCTCATAGTCGAACACGGGCTCGAACTTCAGGCCCGGCTTGAATAATGGGTCGGGCGTGACCAGCAGGTCGATCTCGTACCCGAAAAGCGCGCCGATCCCCCCGAACTGGAACTTCTGCTTGACGTCCACATCCACGTCGGGCCAGGCAGCCAGATACGGGGAAACCACCTTGAGCAGCCATTGGTAGCAAGGGTGGCATTCCATGCCAATGCGCAGCGCGCCGCGCTCGCCCTGCGCAAACTGGCCTAGGCGCTCTTCGGCCAGATCCAGTTGCGGCAGCACGCGGTTGGCCACCGCCAGCAGGTATTGGCCGGCCTGGGTCAAGCGCAGGCTCCGGCCTTCGCGCAGCCAAACGTCGGTGCCCAGTTGCACTTCCAGCTTCTTCATGCTGTGGCTCAAGGCCGACTGGGTCAGGTTCAACACGCCCGCAGCGGCCGTCAAAGACCCTTGCTTCTCGACCTGCTGGACGATGCTGAGGTGGATGCGCTCAAGCATTCAGATGATTCCTGCTCATGGATTCGTGAAATAAAACCATTTTACTTCATCATTACCCTCCTCTAGTATCCGCTGCCAGCCTCTGCTGCACCTGCACAAAAGCAGGCGCGGCACCGCACAGACCCATTCATGTGAAGCAAGATGACTCGTCCACTCCGTCTAGTAGCCGTTTCCGGCGGACTGCAACGCCCCTCCAAATCCGCCGCCCTGGCACAGCACCTGCTGGACCTGATCGCCTGCGAAGTCCCATGTAAACAGCACTTGGTTGAATTGGGTCAACTCGCCCCGCAACTCGCTGGCGCGGTTTGGCGTTCGCAACTGCCCGACGCGGTAGAGCGGGAACTGGCCACGGTCGAGCAAGCTGACGTCGTCGTGGTAACAACCCCGGTCTACCGTGGCTCGTATACGGGGCTGTTCAAACACTTTTTCGACTTCATCGATCAGGACGCCTTGATCGACAAGCCCGTCATGCTGGCGGCCACCGGCGGCAGCGAACGCCACGCCCTGATGATCGATCACCAGTTGCGGCCCCTGTTCAGCTTCTTCCAGGCCCGCACCCTGCCGCTGGGCGTCTACGCGACCGACAAGGACTTCGCCGGCTACCGCCTGCAGGACGAAGCCCTGATCGAGCGGGCCAGGCTGGCGATCCAACGGGCCTTGCCCTTCGTTGAATTGATGCGCCAACCGCAAGCCGCCACCGCGGAAGAAGTGGTCGCTGCCTGACCACACCCGGACCGCCGGCCCGGCAGCCGCTGCCGGCGCCTCCAACCCGGCAATGCCCTTTGAACGCCCGGCGCAAGACGCAGTTGTAGCGCCTTGCGCCCATTAAAAACGGCGTCAAGTCTCTGCCGACACTTTTCACAGAAATCAGCGCACCACATCAAAATGAGCAACGACTTCACTTTCAACATCAAGAGCATCCGCTTTGACGAAAATTATCAACCGTCAGACAGCACGCGCATAACGACCAACTTTGCCAACCTGGCCAGGGGAACGAGTCGCCAGGAGAATCTGCGCAACACCCTGCGGATGATCGACAAACGCTTCAATAGCCTGGCGCATTGGGACAACCCCAAGGGCGATCGCTACGCTGTCGAACTCGACATCATTTCCGTTGAAATGAATATGGGAGCCGAAGGCAACAGCGCCGCCTTTCCGCTGATCGAGATCCTGAAGACGAACATCGTCGACAGAACCAACAACGAACGCATCGAGGGCATCGTCGGGAACAATTTCTCGTCCTACGTGCGCGACTACGACTTCAGCGTGCTGCTGCCGGAGCACAACCACAATAAACCCACGTTCAGCACGCCTGAGGATTTCGGCGACCTGCACGGAAAGCTGTTCAAGCACTTTGTGAACTCCAGCGCATACAAGGAGCAGTTCAGCAAGCCGCCGGTGATCTGCATCAGCGCCTCAAGCAGCAAGACCTACCATCGGACCGAAAACCAGCACCCCATCCTGGGCGTCGAGTATCAACAAAACGAATTCTCGTCGACCGACCAGTACTTCGAAAAAATGGGCTTGCAGGTTCGTTACTTCATGCCGCCGGGCAGCGCCGCGCCCCTGGCGTTCTATTTCCAGGGCGATCTGCTTGGCCACTACACCAACCTTGAGCTGATCAGCATCATCAGCACGATGGAAACCTTCCAGAAGATCTACCGCCCCGAGATCTACAACGCCAATTCCGCGGCCGGCAAGCTCTATCAGCCGAGCCTGCAGAACCAGGACTACTCGTTGACCCAGATCGTCTATGACCGGGAAGAACGCAGCCAACTGGCCGTCAAGCAGGGCAAGTTCACGGAAGAGCACTTCATCAAGCCGTACAAGAACGTGCTCGAAACCTGGGCAGCCAACTACGCGCGTTAATCACCCAAACACACGGAATCACCAATCATGAAAAAACTACTGCCCACCTCTACCGCCGGCAGCCTGCCCAAACCTTCCTGGCTCGCTCAACCTGAAAAGCTCTGGTCGCCCTGGAAATTGCAGGACGACGAACTGACCGAAGGCAAACAGGACGCCTTGCGCCTGGCCTTGCAAGAACAGCAACACGCAGGCATCGACATCGTCAGCGATGGCGAGCAGACCCGCCAGCATTTCGTCACCACGTTCATCGAGCATCTCGACGGCGTCGATTTCGAAAAGCGCGAAACCGTCAGGATCCGCGATCGCTACGACGCAAGCGTCCCGACCGTCGTTGGCGCCGTGAGCCGCCAAAAGCCTGTTTTCGTCGAAGACGCCAAGTTCCTGCGCGAGCAGACCAAGCAGCCCATCAAATGGGCCCTGCCCGGCCCCATGACGATGATCGACACGCTGTACGACGCCCACTACAAGAGCCGGGAAAAGCTGGCTTGGGAATTCGCCAAGATCCTCAACCAGGAGGCCCGTGAGCTGGAGGCCGCCGGCGTGGACATCATCCAATTCGACGAGCCTGCGTTCAACGTCTTCTTCGACGAGGTGAACGACTGGGGCATCGCCACCCTGGAACGGGCAATCGAAGGCCTCAAGTGCGAAACCGCCGTGCATATCTGCTATGGCTACGGCATCAAGGCCAACACCGACTGGAAAAAAACGCTGGGGTCCGAGTGGCGTCAATACGAGGAATCCTTCCCCAAGCTGCAGCAATCCAATATCGACATCATCTCCCTGGAATGCCACAACTCCCATGTTCCAATCGATCTGATTGAACTCATTCGTGGCAAGAAAGTGATGGTCGGCGCCATTGACGTGGCGAGCGACAAGATTGAAACGCCGGAGGAAGTGGCCAACACCTTGCGCAAGGCCCTGAAGTTCGTCGATGCCGACAAGCTGTATCCCTGCACGAACTGCGGCATGGCGCCGCTGTCGCGCGCCATTGCGCACGGCAAGTTGCTCGCTTTGAGCGAAGGCGCGGAGATTGTTCGCAAGGAACTCTTGGGTTGATTCGGAGCTGAAACCGTAGGGTGTGCGGAGAATGCCGAAGCAGTAGTTGGACTGTCCTCTGCGCACCGAGTAGTCATGAAAAAGGCGCCGGGGCGCCTTTTTTCATTTGCCGAGCGACGCGCCCGGCGATGTCTCCCCGCGCGACGCCCCCCTTACACCCACGCGGACGGGACAGTCAGGGAGCCTCCTGCGACAGTGCCTTCTCTTCGGCGGTCATGATCTCCAGAACCGCGGGGCGCCCCGTGTCGGCGACTCTCGCGGCCTCGCGCAGCTTGTCGATCAGCGTGCGGGGGTCCTCCACACGCGCCGTCCAGGCGCCCAGGCCCCGCGCAATCATCTCGTAGTCGCCTGACAGATAGCGGGTACGATGGGTCGTGCTCGATAGCGGCATGTGCTTGTCATAGCCGCCCATGCAGCCGTTGTTCATCAGGAGCGTCACCGTGCCGATCTGGTTCCGCACGGCCGTCTCCAGGTCCATGGCGCACTCCCCGAACGCCGCGTCGCCCAGCAGGTGCGCCACCAGCGCTTCAGGCCGCGCCATCTTGGCGCCAAGGGCCAGCGGCAGGCTATAACCCAGATGGGTAGAGCGCCCCCAACCCATATACTCCCCCGGCCGGCGGCAGCGGTAGAACGGACTCAACTGGTCGCGCGGACTACCCGCGTCATGCGTAATGATGACGTCGCGCTCCGCCCAGGCGATCTGAAGATCATGCACGACGCGGTACGGATTGATGGGGGTCGAGTCCGACGTGAGCTTGTCGTGCCAGGCCTTGAGCCACGCCTGACGGATGGTGTCCAGCTCGGCGCCGATCCGTGCAGTCCGGTCCCGGTCTGGCCGCGCGCCGAACTCGCCCTTCAACATGTCTATCATCTGCCTCAGCACGAGCCTGGCATCGCCCAGGAGGGCGAAGTCCAGCGGATAGTCCTTATTCAGGTCCGACTCGTCAACCGCCAACTGAATCGCCCGCTTTCCTGCCGGTAGCGGCGCCGCAAACACCGATTTGGTCAGACTCGCGCCGATGCCGAAAATCAAGTCGGCGTGCCGCAGCCCATGCGACACTGTCGCCGGCCACGCCATGCCGCCGCTGCCCAGCGCCAGCGGATGCATCTCTGGAAAGCCGCTCTTGCCGGACAGCGTCGTCATCGTCGGAATCGAGAGCAGTTCGGCCAGTTCCACAAGTTCAGGCGTAGCCTGCGACTGCAATACACCAGCGCCAGCGTGCAAGATGGGGCGTTCCGCGGCCAGCAACTGGCGGCATGCCTCTCGCACGACATCCGGGTCGCACAGTGTGCGAATCGCCCTGATGGGCGCATGCCGGGACGCCGACGCGCCGATGGGCTGTTCCATCACGTCCATCGGCAATTCCAGCGCCACCGGACCGCGCCGGCCGTTGCGCAGGCCAGTGTAGGCGCGTCGCAGCATTTCGCCCACCCGGTCCGGCCGGTTGATGCGCGCGACCCATTTGGTGATGTTCTGATAGTGCTTGGCCGTTTCAAAATTGGGCCGCACATCCAGGCGTGACTCGTTCACCCCGCCCGGCAGCATCAGCACCGGAGACGAGTCGGAATAGGCCTGCGCCATGGCGCCGAAAGCGTTCTCGCACCCCGGCCCGTACTGCACCGCACACACCCCCACCCGCTCGCCTAGGCTGGCCCGGGCGTACCCATCGGCCATGCCGACCACGGCGCGCTCGGTCCGCGCCACCACTGGACGTATGCCCGCCGCGGTAGCCGCGTCGATGAGCGAATTGATCGGAAAGCAGAACAGCAGCTCAGTATTTTCCGCCTTCAGTATCCGGGCAACCTCGTCAACCGCCTTGCGGTCGGAAGGAGGACGGATATCGGTCGTCTGGGATGCCGCTACGGGCAGGGATGCATTCATGTTGTCTCTGTCTGTTGTTGAAATGCCCGGCAGTAATCCAAGAATTTGGATGCCAGGATGGAAAGCGGCTGGGAGCTGGAGTACAGCGCCCCTACCTCGACGATGACTTCCGGATGGAAAGGCCTGATCACGACATTGGCATCGCGAACGGCACCCAACGTAAAGGCATCGACTACAAAAGCCCCGGCACCAGCCTCCACCAGTGCCATGGCGGCGAGCATCGTGCCCGCCTCGATACGCATCCGCGGCCGGACTCCGTGGGCGTCCAGGATGCGCGTGATCCGATCGTGCACGCGGGTGATCCGGTCGTTGAAGCGCTTGCGTGGCACATTGATGAAATCGACTCCTTGCAAGTCCATCGGCCCTATCGTTTCCAGCTCCGCCAAGGGATGCCCGGCGGGCAGCAGGCACACCGCCGGCGTACGCGCGATCGGCAACGACTCAATGTCCGGGTGATCCACCGGCAGCGTCGCAAAACCGATCTCCGCGCTGCCGCGTGAAACCGCATACACCACGTCGTAATGTCGCTGCACATCGAACATCACCGTAATTCCCGGATGTTCGCGCATGAATGCCGTCACCAGCTTGGGCAAGGCTCCCTGCTGCAGTGAATTCATGACGCAAATCTTTAAGGTGCCGCTGCCGATCTGCGCAATGCGCTGAGCTGCTAGCTGAATATCCTTCAAACCGATGTACGAGCGCATGGCCTCGACATGCAACGCCCTGGCCTCGACGGTCGGCACCATCACCCCCTGGCGGCGGTCGAACAGCTGGAATCCCACCTCCCGTTCCAGGCGGGCCAACAATCGGCTCACGGCCGATTGCGTCACATACATGGACTCCGCCGCTCGCGTCACCGTCCCCAGGTCAACCACCGCCAGAAACGCTTCGATCTGCCTGAGATTCATATCGTCTTTCTCCTCCTGTAGGTAGAGAAAGCTCTATCAGAGGCTCAGGCCTTGTACAAGTCGAAATGCACGGCGGGATGGTGCTGCACCGCATCAAGCAAGCCCACTTCCCAGCCCAGATAGGCACGCATCGCGGCCTCGCGATCCTTGGCCTCGAATGGCTTCACAAAAGCGTCGTCGGGCTCGTGCAGGGGATGGCCCTCGCCCTCTTCCAGCGGCAAGCCCTCCTGGCGCCAACGTTTCATGCCACCCCGCAGGACATACACGTCCCTGTCGGTCTGACCAGCCACGTCCGCATAGCCGAGCTCCGCGAGCACATGGTCCGGCGACACCAGCAACAGCGGACGGCCTGGCGGCAGCGGGCTCAATGCATCGGCCAATCTGGACCGGGTGAGCCAGCGCGCGCCCGGCAGATGCCCTGCCTGGTAATCCCGGTAGCTGCTCAAATCGATGATCTCGCACTCATCCAATCGGCTCGCCGCCTCGGCGGGAGCCAGCCAACGAGCCTGAACACCCTCCAGCCCCGCGACAATCGCCGCCTGCGGACCGCTGACGAGGCTTGCAGCGTCCACTGTTGCGGCGCGCAAGGTAAGCACGTCAGCGTGCCCCATCTGACGCAGCCACGAGGCCGTCATCACGTCGCGCACCCCGTGCGGGTCGTACAACACGATGCGTGCATTGCGCACTGCCACATAGGTATCCGTCGCCTGCACCAGCTGGCCGCCGGGCGCATGAACAGCGTGCGCCGGATGTCCCGCTTCGAACTCCTCCTGCGAGCGCACGTCGAACAGATAGACCGACCGCTCGCCGCTTTCGAGTAGGCGGTAGCACTCCGCCGCGTCGATCTCGCCGATGCGAAAACGCTCGCGTATCGCCACCGCTCGGCGGCGCGCCACCTCCAGGGCCTTAGCGCTCGGCTCCGGCGCGCGGCGCGATGATCGGGTCTCGATCTGATGGCCCGCCAGCGACCAACCCATCGTGCCGTTGCGCAAGGCATAGACGGGATTGGGCACACCCGCATTGATCAACGACTGCGCGCCGATGATGCTGCGCGTGCGGCCGGCGCAATTGACCACCAACGTCGTCGTCGGGTCGTCCGCCAGCTCCGCGTAGCGCAGCACCAGCTCTGCCCCCGGCGTGCTCACCGAACCGGGAATCGTCGCCCGCTCGTGCTCGGCGGGCGTGCGGCTGTCCATAATCACCACTCGCTGGCCGGACTCCTGCATGGCCTTCAATTCATCAGCTGAAATCGAGGGCGTGCTGCAACCATGCTCGACATACTCCCCGAATGCTTTGCTGGCCGTGTTGAAGCCCGTGAACAAAGGTAGGCCCAACTCTCCCCACGACGGCGAACCGCCCTTGAGCAGGACCGCGCCCGAATAGCCGAGCTCACGTAGCCGATGCAGCGCGCGCCGGTCCAGCTCATCGCCCGCGCCAGCGACGACTAGGGGCACATCGCGGCGGGGAAACAACCTGGGCGCCCGCAGTTCCAATTGCGACAGCGGAAGGTTCACCGCGTGGAACAGATGCGGCGACACCGAATGCGCCCCTTCCTCTCTTGGATCAACCACGGCGCACTCCGCGCCGCTTTCCAGACACCGCTTCAGCCACTCTGCACTGACTGCTTCCCCAACCATTCCTGTCCCCTTTGCCCAATTGATTCGCTATCTGTTCGCGCTCAATCTATGGACGCGCCAGCCTGCTTGACCAGATCTGCCCAGAACGCGACCTGCTCTCGCACAAACGGGTCGAACTTTCCCTCATCTTTGGGATTCGCCGGCTGATACCCCGCTTGCTCCAGTTGCTCGCGGATCCTGGCGGAGGCCAGTGTGCGAATCGAAGCCTGCTCGAGCGCCTCGACGGCATCCGCAGGCGTGCTGGTCGGCACGACCAATCCGAACCACACCTCCGTACGCTCAAAGCCCGGCAAGCCCATGTCCGCCAGAGACCGCGCGTCCGGCAGGCTCGGTGGAGGCTTGAGCGAAGTACAGCCCAGCACTCGCAGCCGCCCCGCCTTAATCTGTGCCAGCGCCGAAGGCAGCGACGCCATCGAAAAATCGACCTCGCCCGAAGCCACCGCCATTACCGACTCCGCTGGACCGCGATACGGGATGTGTTCAGTCTGGAGCTTGGTTTCGCTGCTGAACAGCACGCCCGCCAGGTGCTGGGTTGTGCCATTGCCGGGCGAGCTGAACATCAGCGACTTGCCATCGCGGGGTTTAAGGTCCTTCAGCGTCTTTACCGGACCGGCGGCCGGAACCACCAGCACGTTCGGGGTAGAAGCAAACTTCACCACTGACGCAAAATCCCGCAGCGGGTCATAGGGCAGATTCTTGTAGAGCGCCCGGTTGATCGCCATCGTGGCCGTCGACCCCAGCCCGAGCGTATATCCGTCCGGCCGGGCGTGCGCCACCGCAGCCATGCCGATGCTGCCTCCCGCTCCCGGCTTATTGTCCACAATGATGTTCTGCCCCAACTGCTGGCCCAGCTCCGGCGCAAGAATTCGCACCAGAATGTCGTTGGCGGAACCCGGCGTATACGCCACGATATAAGTGAGGACCTTCGCCGGGAAACGACGCTGGGCTCGCAACATCCCCGGAAGACCAGCACAGCCCAGTGCAATCACGGATTTACTACAGAGACTCAAGAGTTCACGTCGTTTCATTCTTTTCCCCTTCCAGCGGTTCGCGCGCTTACGTTGGCTTGACGTTCGGATTCGGCGGGAAGGTCTGCCGCTTGCCACTGGGGTCGAACTGTTCACGATCGACCTGGGCTTCCAGCGCGCGCTCGTAGAACCGCAGCTGCCACACGGGCTCGTCGCCTACGCCCTGCACGTGAATGCTGTGGATGTCCTCGCCCAGCAAGGCGACGCCCACGCCGGGTCCGACCATGACGGTCTCCCTCTGCCGGAATTCACCCGAGCTGTCGACTTCGTACAGCCGGTTTTCCTCCGCGCCCACCATCCCGACCAGCACCGCCCAGTTCTTGTGGTTATGCGGCGGGCTGGATTTTCCAGGCAGCGCCAGCGAGAGATATAAGGCGCGGCCGGTGCCGTCATCGTCGTTCAGGCGGTAGGCGACGAAATCCTTGAACGTGCCGCGCACGGCTGGCTTGAACTCCGTGGTGACGAAAACATCGCTATGGCGCGCCAGTGAAAGCAATTCGTTCTTGATGGCCTCAAGAGCGTGGCGAGTCTGGCCATGGTCTTGTTCGATGGCCCGGACGCGCGCCATGGTTTCTTCGACCAGCTTGCGACGGCGCGCCACCAATTCGGGCGTGGGTTCACGCATAGTTGTCTCCTTTGGGAGCAGTGGAAAATCAACGCATAAATGAAACTCCATGGCTTGAAGATTGAAGTCGCCCCGGTATTCTGTCAATTTCCAATATGCTTGAGCAGTATTCCATTACGTCATACTATTCAAAATGCTTCCGCCAGGAGAATGCAAAGATAATCCTCCGCCGCCACCCCAAAAAACATCATTAGTTCCGGCATTGACGTTAATAAAATCACTATCGGCCACGCGATTTATGGCGGCGATAATCAATTCATTAATTGCCGTGAAAATAGAATGACAGAAGGGAATCGGGTCGCTTGTCCGTCGACCGAGCCTTGTGGTCGCGGGACCTCATTCAATGCCCGCTTTTGATCAGAGCTCCGTCCGATGCAGAAGATTTGGTTTTCCAACGCCAAAAGCCGCCGCTCGACAAAATGCAGTCAGACTACATGCCGACCCACACATGGGGCCGCCAGGCGTACTTGGTCCTCCATGCAGCAGGTGCTACGCAACGAAAGGGCGGCCGCGGCGAAGACAGCGTCAAAACCCGAGCAAGCTCGGCCTGCCCGGTCAGCGCGCTTCACCCATCTGCGCGAGCACATTGGACGGCAGTACCACCACGCCTTCGGCCGTCGGCACCGTCTTGACCAGCGCCTGCGCCACCGCCTCCGCGCGCACAGGGCGATATGCGCCAGGCAGCAACGGCGCGAGCAACTTCGCGACCGGGATTGCGATCCGCTCCCCAATGCGCGGCGGCTGCTGCAGTCCCTCCCGATAATCCAGCAACAACGAGGGTTGAGCGATCACCAGCGCCGTCAGCCCCAGCGCTTTCAGAGCGTCCTCCAACTCGCCCTTGACGCGGTTATAGAACACCGACGATTGCGAGTTCGCCCCGACCGCGCTCACCAACCCCGCTCGCCGGGCACCGGCAGCGTACGCAGCCCTGGCCGTCGCCAGATTGGCCGACAGATCCACGGCGCGGAACGCCTCCTGGCTGCCCGCCACCTTGATGGTCGTCCCCAGCGCCAGATACACCTCGTCGGCAGGTGGCAGCACAGGTAAATTGCCGAAATCCACCACGTGCACCTGGAGCTTGGGATGACTGACCGGCAGCGCCCGGCGGCCCAGGGCATGCACCTTGGCAACCGTCCGGTCCATCAGCAACGCCTGCAGGATCCGGCCGCCCACCAGGCCTGAGGCGCCGGCGAGCAATACTCTTCGTTGATCGGCTAGCGTGGACATGATGAGGCTCCTCTCAATTCAGGCGCCCGGCATGGCGCGCACTGTCCGGGGTCTGCCCGGTCCAGTCCTGAAAGGCGCGATAAAAGGAATTCGGATCTTCGAACCCCAGCAGAAAGGCGATTTCGCCGCCCGACATCGGCGTGTTTTCCAGGTAGTGGCGGGCCAGGCTCTCGCGTGTGGCATTGACCAGCCCCCGAAAGCTCTCCCCTTCGGATTCCAGGCGGCGCTGCAACGTGCGCTTGCTCAAGCCCAGGCGCTCGGCCGTCCTCTCGATGGTGGCAGCGTTGCCGGGCAGCAGCTCCAGCAGCACCGCGCGCACGCGCTCCGCCGTCGTCGCCGTGGCATCGAGCTCACTGAGCCGGCGGCGAAGGTCGGGCTCGAATACGCGCCACATGCCTTCATTCACCGTAAGAAACGGGCGCGAGACATCCGCCGCCGAAAACGTAATGCTCGGGCCCATCCCCGCTTGCAGCGATACGCCAAAGAAACTCTCATAGCGCCGGGCATAGTCGCTGGGCGGCAGTCGCGGCAGCGTCGCCCGCAGCGCATTGACCGGCTCCCGGGTCGCCAGTCGCGCCAACCGCAGGAAGAATGCGATCTCGGCCACCTGCAACGAGTACGGCACCTCGGCAGGCGCCGGGAGCCAACGAGGCTCCACCGACAGCTCGCCAGCCTTGCCCACGTCCAGTTCCAGGCTCATCGGCGCCACAAGTTGCTTGTACTTCGCAAGGCGCTGCACCGCCTGCATGAGATTGGCGCTGCACAGCGCAGCGAACAACGGCGGGCTGAACGACTCGGCCGACAAAGCCTCGACGATGCGCAAGGGGAACATGACATCGCCCGTTTCGGCCTCCAGAGCGTTCCAGAAGCGGAAATACGCTTCCGTCGACAAGCCGTTGCCGCCGCGGGACAGCAAATCGTCTGGCAGCCCTGCGCGGCGCAGCACGTGTCCGGACCGGACACCCAGATCCTTCAGCAGCGCCTGCCAGCCGATGTCCAGGGAAAAGGTTTTGGTTTGCATCGCCGGAACTCTATCGTCATTCGAAGGGGCGCATGCCCTTCCCCGATCATGCGCAAAGTATAGAGAACCCGAGCGTTCCGCCTAATTCAAATTGCGCCACATCGTCAGCAAACCACGCCACTCGACGCCTTTCGGATTCGCCAGCGCCAGGCTGGCGCGGCTTGCATCGAGATTGGCGCGAATCGCTAGAGCGCTGTCGCGGCCTGCTTTTTAAAGTGTGTTTTACGGCGGCGCCACCAGCGACGCACCATCTCTTGGAACGCGCCCCGTCGACCCTCGACACTTGAAGGAGCCAACCCCATGACCCGCCAAACCATACTCATCACCGGCTGCAGCAGCGGCATCGGCCGCATGACCGCCAAATACTTCCAGGAACGCGGATGGAACGTCGTCGCCACCGTTCGCTCCCGCCCAGAGCAGGACCAGGAACTCAACGCGCTCGACAACGTGCTGGTCACCCAGCTCGACGTCACCAAGAAAGACACCATCGACGCCGCCATCGCCGCAGGCATCTCGCGCTTCGGCAACATCGACGTCCTGCTCAACAATGCCGGCTACGGCTCGTATGGGCTGCTGGAGGCCACGCCCGAGCACAAGATGCGCCGGCAGTACGACGTCAACGTCATCGGCACCATGCTGGCCATGCAAGCCATCCTGCCTCACTTCCGCCAGCGCGGCCAAGGCACGATCATCAACATTTCCTCGATGGGCGGAAAAATCACCTTCCCGCTGGGCACGCTCTACCACGGCTCGAAATTCGCGGTCGAAGGAATGAGTGAAGCACTCTCCTATGAGCTCGCTTCCATCGGGGTCAGCATCAAGCTGGTCGAGCCCGGCGTCATCAACACCAACTTCGCCACCAGCTCATTCGACATGAACCTCGATCCGAGCCTGACCGAATACCACCCCGTCGTCGAGGCAGTGATGGGGGCATTTGGCACAATCGCCGCCAGCGGCTCCGAGCCGGTCGTCGTGGCGCAAACCATCTGGGAAGCCGCCACCGACGGGACCCAGCAACTGCGCTACATCGCCGGCGAAGATGCCAGGCAGATCATCGCGGCGCGCAAGCAGATGGACGATCCCGAGTACCTGGCGCTGGTACGGGGGCAGATGGGATTGTGAGTAGGCCTGACCCAGGCGTTCGATCGTATCGTCGATCCAACTACTGTTCCTTCAACCCCAACGACTTCATCAACGGGGCGAACAGCTTTTTCTCGTCCTGCACCCGCGCGGCATAGTCGGCCAGGCTCAACGGCAGCGCCTCGGCGCCAGCGTCCAGGAAGCGCGTCTGGATCTCAGGCCGCGCCAGCACCTTGTTGATTTCGGCGTTCATGCGATCAACCACGTCATCACGGGTGCCGGCGGCGGCATACACGCCAAAAAGGCTGTCCGCGAAAACGCCGTCGATGCCTACCTCGGAAAAGGTTCGTATGTCGGGCGCCACGGCGGCCCGTTGCCGGCTCGCCACCGCCAGCACCTTCAGCTTGCCCGCTTGCACCATGGGAAAGACCGTAGCCGGTCCAAACGCGAAGTCGATCTGGCCGGCGGCCAGGTCTTGTATCGCCGGCGCCACGCCGCGATACGGCGCATGGGTGGCCTGCATGCCGGTAGCCTGCTTGAGCAGCTCGCCAGCCAGGTGCGGCGTCGTGCCGTTGCCGGCAGAACCATAGTTCAGAGGCTCGGGCCGCTTACGGGCGTATTCGACGAACGCCTCGAGCGTATCGACGCCCAGCGAGGACCGGACGAACAGGAACAACTGGCTGTTGGCCAGCAAGGCGACCGGCCGCAGGTCCCGCTGCGGATCGAATGGCATGCTGGCGAACATCAACGGGTTTACCGATTCGGTCGTCGATGGATTGAGCAAGAAGGTATGGTTGTCTTGGCCATTGCGCGCCACCTCGGCCGCCGCCACGTTGCCGCCCGCACCGCCCCGGTTCTCGACGATCACGGTCTGCTTCAAGGCTTCGGCCAAATGCGGCTGCACCGTGCGCGCCAGCACGTCGACCAGCCCGCCAGGCGCCAAACCCACGACCAGACGCACCGGCTTGGCGGGCCACGCCTGCGACGGCGTTTGCGCATGGCTGCCCGTCGCCCAGCCAGTCAGCGCCAGCATCATCACGGCCAGGCAATGTCTACGCAGCATGCAACTCTCCTCATAGGGCGCCACCGCGCGATCCTGCGTACGGTGCGTCACGCGCGCACCCCCGGTGAACCGCCGTGATGCCTCATCGCGGCGGCTGCCCTGCATCTGCCGCTCATTCTTCACAAAAGTTTAAGCATAAAGAATCCCGGATTACCCTAGTTTGCTGGCGACGTCGACGCGACATTGCGAAATTGCTTAGGCCCGCACAAAAAAACGGGAGGACTCGAATCCGAGTCCTCCCGTTCTTACTGCAAGGTCTACCCTCAAGCGCTTTAGCTGATCAGCAATAGTGGCTGACCGTCGCCTAGACCTACATATTCAGAATCAATGGGTTGTGGCCATTTGCGGTCGCTAGCGGTAGTCCCGCGAAAATCATTCCCACTCGATCGTCGCAGGCGGCTTGCTCGACACGTCGTACACGACCCGATTAATCCCGCGCACTTCATTGATAATCCGCGATGAAACCCGAGCCAGCAGCGGATGCGGCAGCGGCGCCCAGTCGGCGGTCATGAAGTCGAAGGTTTGCACGGCGCGCAGGGCCACGACGTATTCGTAGGTGCGGCCATCGCCCATCACGCCCACCGACTTCACCGGCAGGAACACGGCGAAGGCTTGGGAGGTCAGCTCGTACCAGGTCAGGCCGCTGGCCTCGTCCTTGGTGTTGCGCAGTTCTTCGATGAAGATGGCGTCGGCGCGGCGCAGCAGCTCGGCGTATTCATGCTTCACTTCGCCGAGGATGCGCACGCCCAGGCCGGGGCCGGGGAACGGGTGGCGGTAGACCATCTGCGGCGGCAGGCCCAGGGCCACGCCCAGTTCGCGGACTTCGTCCTTGAACAGTTCGCGCAGGGGTTCCAGCAGTTGCAGGTTCAGCGTGTCCGGCAAGCCGCCCACGTTGTGGTGCGACTTGATGGAGGTGGCCTTGCCGGTCTTGGCGCCAGCCGATTCGATGACATCGGGGTAGATCGTGCCCTGGGCCAGCCACTTGGCGCTCTTCTGCTTGCCGGCCTGTTCCTGGAACACTTCGACGAATTCGCGGCCGATGATCTTGCGCTTGGCTTCCGGATCCGCCACGCCGGCCAGCTTGCCCATGAATTGGGCGGTGGCGTCGATGTGGATGATCTTCACGCCCATGTTTTCGGCGAAGGTCTGCATGACCTGCTTGCCTTCGTCCAGGCGCAAAAGGCCGTGGTCGACGAACACGCAGGTGAGCTGGTCGCCGATGGCCTTGTGGATCAGCGCGGCGGCAACCGAGGAGTCCACGCCGCCGGACAGGCCCAGGATGACTTCGTCCGATCCGACCTGCTCGCGGATGCGGGCAACGGCTTCGGCCACGTAGTCGGGCATGTTCCAGTCGCCCTGGCATTCGCAGATTTCGTTCACGAAGCGGGCCAGCATGGCCTTGCCCTGGACGGTGTGCGTGACTTCGGGGTGGAACTGGACGGCGTAGAACTTGCGGTCTTCGTCAGCCATGCCGGCGATAGGGCAAGATGGCGTGGAAGCCATCAGCTTGAAGCCCGGGGGCAGTTCGGTGACCTTGTCGCCGTGGCTCATCCAGACCTTCAGCATGCCGTGGCCTTCGGGCGTGGAGAAATCCTCCAGGCCTTCCAGCAGCTTGGTATGGCCGTGCGCGCGGACTTCGGCGTAGCCGAATTCGCGGTGGTCGGAGAAGCTGACCACGCCGCCCAATTGCTGCGCCATGGACTGCATGCCATAGCAGATGCCGAGGACCGGCACGCCCAGTTCGAACACCGCATGCGGCACGCGCATGGAGCCTTCTTCGTAGGCGGAAGCGTGGCTGCCGGACAGGATGATGCCCTTCAAGCCTTGCGCCATCTGGTCGCGCACGAAGGCGTCGTCGACGTCGCCGGGGTGCACTTCGGAGTAGACGCCGGCTTCGCGGACGCGGCGGGCGATCAGCTGGGTGACTTGCGAACCGTAGTCGAGAATAAGGATGCGCTGGTGCATGGAGACTCTACCGGTAAAGAATAAAACCGCAGTAAATAAAACCGCACCGGCAGAACCGCTGATTCATTTGCGGTTCTGCCGGTGCGTGATGCATGACATTGTAGTTGACTGTACGGATCAGTCGGCGCGGTAGTTGGGCGCTTCCTTGGTGATCTGTACGTCGTGCACGTGGGACTCGCGCACGCCCGCGGAGGTGATCTCCACGAATTCAGTCTTGGTGCGCATATCGTCGATGGTGGCGCAGCCGCAGTAGCCCATCGAGGCGCGGATGCCGCCCACCAGCTGGTAAATGATGGCCAGCACGCTGCCCTTGTAGGGGACGCGGCCTTCGATGCCTTCGGGAACCAGCTTGTCGGCGTTGTTGGCCGGATCCTGGAAGTAACGGTCGGCCGAGCCGTCCGTCATGGCGCCCAGGCTGCCCATGCCGCGGTAGGACTTGTACGAACGGCCCTGGAACAACACGACTTCGCCCGGTGCCTCTTCGGTACCGGCGAACATGCCGCCCATCATGCAGGCGAAAGCGCCGGCGGCCAGAGCCTTGGCGACGTCGCCCGAGTAGCGGATGCCGCCGTCGGCGATCAAGGGCACGCCCGTGCCTTCCAGCGCCTTGGCGACTTCGGAGATGGCATGGATCTGCGGCACGCCCACGCCGGCGACGATGCGGGTGGTGCAGATGGAGCCCGGGCCGATGCCGACCTTGACGCCGTCGGCGCCGTACTCGACCAGCGCGCGGGCGGCGGCCGCGGTGGCGATGTTGCCACCGATGACTTCCACCTTGGGGTAGTTTTGCTTGACCCAGCGCACGCCTTCCAGCACGCCCTTGGAGTGGCCGTGAGCGGTGTCGACGATGAGGACGTCGACGCCGGCCGCAACCAGCTTTTCCACACGTTCTTCGGTGCCGGCGCCCACGCCCACCGCCGCGCCCACGCGCAGCTGGCCTTGGGCGTCCTTGCTGGCCATCGGGTGTTCAGTGTTCTTGACGATGTCCTTGACGGTGGCCAGGCCACGCAGTTCAAAGCCGTCGTTCACGATCAGCACGCGCTCCAGGCGGTGCTTGTGCATCAGGGACTGGGCCTCTTCCAGCGTGGCGCCTTCCTTCATGGTGACCAGGCGTTCCTGCGGCGTCATGATGTTGCGCAGGGGTTGGTCCAGGTTCTCTTCGAAGCGCAGGTCGCGGTTGGTGACGATGCCGACCAGCTTGCGCCCTTCGACCACCGGCAAGCCCGAGATGCCATGTTGGCGCTGCAACGCGATGGCGTCGCGCACTTTCATCTGGGGGGTGACGGTGACCGGGTCGATCACGATGCCGAACTCGTGGCGCTTGACGCGGGCCACTTCACGGGCCTGGGCATCAGCGGACAAATTCTTGTGGATGATCCCGATGCCGCCCTCTTGCGCCATGGCGATGGCCAGGCGCGATTCGGTCACGGTGTCCATGGCGGCGGACACGAGCGGGATATTCAGGGTGATGTTGCGAGTGAGGCGCGTAGCCAGGGAAGTGTCGCGAGGCAGGACCTCGGAATACGCAGGCACCAGCAACACATCGTCGAAGGTGAGCGCTTTTTGTACGAGACGCATGGGTAACTCCGGGCGCAAAGCAAGATTATACGCCGCCCACGTGTTTTGCCTAGGTGTTGACCCTAGGTTATGGGGGATATTTCTGCGCTGGGAACCGGCCCGCGCTCCTCTGAATTATTTTTACCCGGGTGTATTTACTTCAATTTTTACCCGGATCATAATTCCGTTGTGATTTTTATCCGGATTAAATAATGAACACTCCCTCCACACGCCCTCCTCTCGATCCGCACACCGCATTCGCCGGCTACCGGCTGCTTGCCGCCGGCGCGCTGGCCGATGTGGCCCTCGCCGTCAAACAGGCCATGGACGCCGGAACCGACGCCACCATCCTGGTGTTCGACGACCGGACCGGCAAGCAGACCGACCTGGACCTGAGCGGCGACCCTGCCGCGATCGCCGAACGCCATCATGTCCCGGCGGATCCGGCGCCGCCGGCGTCAAAGCCCCTGCCCGACGCATCCGACGAGATACCGCCGCGCGGCCGGGGCCGTCCCAAGCTAGGCGTGGTGGCGCGCGAAATCACCCTGCTTCCCCGCCATTGGGACTGGCTGGGCGCGCAGCCGGGCGGCGCCTCGGTCGCCTTGCGCAAGCTGGTGGAACAGGCGCGCCGCGATAACGAGGCGCGGGACCGCGCGCGCAATCGCCAGGAGGCCGCCTACCATTTCATGTCCAGCATGGCGGGCAACCTGCCGGGGTTCGAGGAAGCGACGCGGGCGCTGTATGCCGGGGACCGCGAGCGATTTGCGCGGCAGATTGCCGTATGGCCCGTCGACGTGCGCGACTACGCCATGACGTTGGCATGGGACGGCCTGGACGAGGTTGCCGCCGAATCCCACCCTTGAATCGGGACGCGGGGCGGCTTCGCCCCGCGCTTCCAAATGCCGCTGCGGCATTTTCCTCACCTCAACATCGGCCACAAGCTGGGCGCCAGCAACGCCCCCATGACCATGTTGAACCACTGCAGGCGCCACGCTGCGCAACCTGCTGCGCCGGCGCCTGGGCCACGGCGTGCGCCAGATGCGCTGAGGGCGGACGCGCGCCCGCGCATGGTTGCCGCCCGATGGGCGTATCGCGCGATATGCGTTTTAATCGGGAGTAAGCGGCAGGCGCGCTTTCCGCGCCCGCGCAATCCCTCACGGTGCATCATGGCCATCGCAAAGAATTTCCTGCTCTACGACGGCGACTGCCCTTTCTGCTCGAACTATGTGCGGATGCTGCAATTGCAGAAGGCCGTCGGCCCCATCGAAATGCTGAATATGCGCGACCATCCCGACCTGGCGGTGGCCTACAAGGCGCAAGGCTATGACCTGAATCAGGGCATGCTGCTGCACCTGGACGGCCAGGATTATTGGGGCGCGGACTGCATCAACCGGCTCGCGCTCATCAGCACCGGCAATGACCTGTTCAACAGCGTCAACGCAGCCGTGTTCCGCAACCGCTGCCTGTCGACCGCGCTCTATCCTTTCATGCGCACGGGCCGCAGCCTGGCGCTGACGCTGCTGGGCAAAAAGAAGATGCAGATGTAGCTAAGCGCCGCCCGCGGCTCTTGCCAAGGGCTCCTGGACAGGCTCGATCTGTTCGCCGGCATCGGCGCCGCAACGCCGCCACCCCGATGCCGGGTCGCGCTTGTCATGCAGATAGTCCCAGTCCGTACCGCACGCGGCGCAGGTAAACGCTTCGTGTTGCACGTTCCGCTGCGCCTGCCCGAACGATCTCACCACCCCCAGGCTGATCAGGTTTTCATGTCCGGGCGCATCGCGCCGGTTCGTTATGATCGCCTCGCATTTTTCGCACGCCCCCATGCCTCTCCCCTTTCAATATCCTTTCAGCTGGATATTACGAAGGGAAAAGCGTTCAAAGCTCAGCAATTCTCACCGCTACCCTGGCGTCATACCAAGGCAACCTTGCCCGTGACCAGGCTGTAAACGCCGCCGACCACGCCCAGCTTTTTCTGCTGCACCATCTCTTGCAGCAGCGGCTGCGCGGCCTTCAGGCGTTCGACGGCTAGACGCACATTTGCCTGGACCGCCGCGGCCATCAAGTCCTTCGCGCAAGACTTGCTCGCGAGCTCGACGGCCGGCTTGATTGCGTTTACCAGCGCTGGCAGATGGCCCGGGTACTCGGTCTTGTCCTTCAGCGCTTTCACCGTCGCGTCCACCGCGCCGCAATTGTCATGGCCCAGCACCAGGATCAGCAGCGCGCGCAATACCAGCGTGCCGTACTCCAGGCTGGCCAGGCCGTCTTCATTCACGAAGTTGCCGGCCACGCGCACGATGAAGAGGTCGCCCGGCCCCTGATCGAAAGCCAGTTCCGGCGCCACCCGCGAATCCGAACGGGCTCTCCTGAAAGACGGACGTCTAGGAAAACTGCGCATGACCATTGTGTTGCTGCCGCGGAACCAGCGGCGCGCAAACGCGCTGCAGCAACGCAAAAAAAGCCGCGACAAGAAGGCTTGAGAAACGCGCCCGGCGGGCGTAACGTGAAAGCGCGGCATATGCCGCGGCACCTGCATAGGTACGCACCATGACGCCCAACACCCCCCATTCCAAGCCTGTCCAGCCGGCATCCGACGCGCACGCGGCCCCGCATGCCGACAAAGAACGCGCCCGCGTGGACCAGCAGCATGAGCAAGCCCGTCGCAAGGCCTTGGTCGGCTCACAGCACAAGGACAACATGCGCAGCGTCGCCGCGCCCCGCTACCACGGCCACCGCGGCGGATAATGCTGCTTGCCGCTAGATTCCGTAACGTCTTGGTAAAACATCAAACTGAAATAAGCGCCTGAAAGTCGGACCATCAGGGGTTGAGTTTTGGACTAGGCCGAAAGCATGAGCTCCGGCCTGGCTACCGTGCCCTGAAGGTTTTCAACGACAAAGGACGCTTACCGTGACTCCGATCAGAAAGACCGCCGCCGCCTGTGCGCTGGGCGCCTTCATGACCCTGGCAGCAGCCGGCCCGGCCGCTTTTGCCCAAGGCCAGGCCGACGCCCCCGCGCCCCTGGCCACGGGCCTGACCGACTCAGGCAGCGCTGAAGGCCAGGTGATCGAAGCGGTGCGCAGCGGCGACATCCTGTCGATCAAGATACGGTTCAAGCCCATCGTCGCGGGCAAGACCGAGATGGTCTATTCGCAGATCAGCCCGCGCGACTATGAAGACAGCTTCTACGTGATCGCCGGCAACAAGAAGCACTTGCTGCTGAAAGACAGCAACGACAAGCCGCTGACCAATCCCAAGCTGCTTCTGCGCACCGCCAAGGACGCCCCCATCGCCGGATCCTGGCAGGGCAAGTTCCCTGCCCCGCCCAAGGAAATCAAGGAGGTATCGCTGACGATACCGGGCGTCGAGACCTTCGACGCCATCAAGATCACCGACCGCTAGCATGGCCGCCGCCACGCGCGCGCCCACCTTCCTGGCCGCAGCGCTACTCGCTGCCGCCAGCGGCTCCTGGGCGCAAGAGCCCCCTTACAAGGCCGAGATCCGCGATCTGCAGGCCACCATCCTGGACCTGAAGGGTCTGCCCTCGGATGCCAGCGGCGGTATATCCGACCTGAATGCGCAGATCGACGGGTTGGCCGCCCGCCACGACGCCCTGTCGGTACGACAGGACAAGAATGCCGTGACCGTCGCCATGCTGGGCGATGTGCTGTTCGATTTCGACAAGACCGCCATTCGACCGGCGGCCGAGCCTACGTTGCGGGATATCGCCAGCCTGATCAAATCCAGTTCGGCCGGCACGGTGACCATCGAAGGCCATACCGACGCCAAAGGATCCGCCTCGTACAACAAGGACCTGTCCCTGCGCCGCGCGCAGGCGGTGGCGCAATGGTTGGCAAGCCACGGCGTGGACAAGTCGCGGCTCGCCGTCAAGGGGCTGGGCGACACGCAACCGGTCCAATCGAACCGGCTGGCCAATGGCGCGGACAATCCGCAAGGCCGCGCGCAGAACCGGCGGGTGGAGTTCGTATTGCCCAAGCACTGAGCACGGCGTGGAATTGCTAACCTGCGGCTGTACAGGCGCTCAGCCCAGCCTCACAAGCCTTGCTTGCGGCGATTTACACGCAACGTGGCTGCGGAATTGGCACTGACGTGGTCATGAACGTCGCGGGGCATCCATGAAATTCGACATCTACGGCAGGTTTCAGCTGGACATCCACCGCGAAGGCGCTGCCTGGGTGGTGTACAGATCGAATGCAGGCAAACGCGTACGCGCTGCCGACCTTACCATTCCTTCTGAGCTGTCCGCCGATGAACTGGCGGAGTACCTGGACGACGTGTATCACGAGTTGTCCGGTCCAGGCCAACGGATTGCCCGTATCGGCTAGCGTTGCCGGTCTATTCCTCTTCGCCGTACCCGAAAGGCCAACGGCGCTTGTTCGGCTCGGGGGCGGGTTGCTGGCTGTGCATGACGGGCTCCTGAGTATCCATTACCGAATACTACCGGCATCAGCCCGATCGAACTGCAAAGGTTCGCAAAGATCATGGAAATCGTGCTGACGCAGCCCCATCCGTGTTTCTAACACAAGGCCGGCGCAGCCCGCATCGGGGCTAGAACGTATGCCATTTCATAGGCTGGCGCGTAGGATTGAAGCCGTACGGGAGAGCGCCATGCCAGATTCCAACTGGATTTGCGGCAGCGAGCCGCCGGATCGCCAGGGATTCTTCGAGACGGAATTCAATACTGGCCAGACCGAAGTCACGATGTACTCCATATTGGGCTGGATGCCGCCAGTGCACCGTGGATACGTCGTCAGGTGGCGCCTGCTGGAACCGGCGGTGGAGCAGGCGGAGATCGAACGCTATCTGTATTACCGCCGCGAAGGCGGCCGCGGCCATTCATGAGCCGCGGTCTGCCAATGGCCCGGTAGCGATCAGAACTTGTAGCTCGCGGTCAGCATGGCCGCCCGGCCGTCGCCATACTCAAGGGCGGAAGAACGCGACTCGCTGCCCAGCACCTGGCGCACTCGCTCCACATAAGCCTTGTTGCCCAGGTTGTCCACGTTGAGCTGGAGCCTGAAGTGCTTGTCCACGTCATAGGAAACCATGGCGCTGTGCACAAGGTAGCTTGGCAGTTCCCCGCCCCCCTGCCCCGTGACGTTGCGAGAGCCGATGAAGCGCGCGCCGTAGCCCAGCGTCCATGTATCGACGGGCTTATAGGTGGTCCACAGGCTGAAGGAAGAACGAGGCGTGTTGCCCAGCCGCTGCCCTTCGCGCTCGGGGTACGCTGACGAACTCAGCGTCTTGGCCTGGGTATAGGTGTAGTTGGCGAAGACGTTCCAGCGTGGGGTGATGGCGCCTGCCGCGCCCAGTTCCAGGCCGCGCGAGCGTTGCCGCCCGACTAGCGCCTGGGTCCCATCGGCCATGCGTTCGCGCACATTGGTTTTTTCGATCTCGAAAAGAGCCGCTGTCAACCCGAGCTTGCCACCCAACACGTCCCACTTGGTGCCGAACTCTATCGCGCGGTTCTTTTCCGGGTCGAGGTCGCTGGTGGTGGCAGTGAAGCCCGAGCCTGTGGTGACCAGGCTCTCCGCCGAGGGGTTGAACGAGGTGCCGTATGACGCATAGATGCGGCCGTTGTGGGCGGGCTTGAAAACGATGCCGACGCGACTGCTGAACTTGCGGTCGGTGCCCGATACGCTGGTGACGTCGCCGGCGGGCGTAGTGCTGCGCAGCGCGGCGTCGATCCAGTCGTAGCGCAGGCCCAGGCTGAGATCCCACTGGCGGGCCAGCGCGATGGTGTCCATGAGATAAAGCGCCTTGACCTCCAGGCTGGTCTTGTTGCGGCCCGAATACGATTTGGCGGTGGGGCCCGTCCAGTACCCCGGCGGATGGGACAGATCGTAGCCGGCGGCGGGGAAATGGCGCCCGATGTTGTACGAATAGGTATCGCGTTCGTAGGTTTCGCGCGAGAACTCGAAACCGCTGACCATGGTGTGGCCCAGGCCGAAGGTGTCGAATTCAGTGCTCAGCGTGGTCTGGTTGGCCCACATATCGGTGACCGAGTCGCGCCCGTAGGCCTGCGGGCCCGCAGGCCGGTAACGGCCAGGCTCCAGTCCCCGCGTATTCACGTGCGAGGCGGAAATGACGGTGTCGCGGCTGACGCGGGAGTAACGGCTCAGGTTCTGCAACTTGGCCTTGTCGTTGAAGGTATGCACCACCTTGCCCGTGACCGCGTCGGAATCGATATTCTCGCGGTCGAGGTTGCGCCAGCCGAAGTAGGCATGCTGCGACACGCCGTCCAGCCGGGAGCCCTGCAAGGCCGGCAGGCCGTAGTCGGGCAAGTTGTGGTCGCGCTGGTGGATGTAGCTGAGGGTAAGCCGGGTGGGCCCGGTCATCCCCAACGTGAGCGAAGGCGCCACGCCCCAGCGGTGCCGGTAGATCTCATCGCGGCCGGCGACGTCGCTGCGGTGGCCCATGAGGTTGAGGCGGAAGGCCGCGAAACCGTCGGACCCGGGAAGCTCATGGTTGGCATCAAGCGTGGCGCGACGATAGCGGGCCGTTCCCAGGCCGGCGGAAACTTCCGTGAAACTGCCTTCGCGGGCTTCCTTGCTGACCATGTTGACCGAGCCGCCGGTGGTGCCGGCGCCGCCATACACGGAGTTGGGTCCCTTGATGACTTCGACCGATTCCAGGTTGAACATGTCGGTGCGGCTGGTCTGGGCGCTGTCGCGCAAGCCATCGACCTGCATATTGGTAGTGGCGGCAAAGCCGCGGATGCTGAACATATCGCCGGAGCCGCCCCCGCCTTCCCCGGCGTTGAAGGTAATGCCCGATACGTTGGACAACACCTGGCGCAGGCTTTGCGCATTCTGCTCCTGGATGATCTCGCGCGGCACGACCGTTGTGGTCTGCGGCACGTCGAGCAGAGGCACGGGATACTTGGCCGAACTGGACTGATTGGCCTTGTACCCATCCACGGGGGAAGCCGAGACCGTGACCGGGTCGAGGACATGGGGCGCGGTGGATGCGCCGCCATCCGCATGGGCCGGGGCGGCCAGCGCGACTACCGCCATGGCGGAGATGAGGGGCGCGCCAGGAGCGAGGGTGTGGGCAAAGAGAGGCTTGCAAGCCATAAACAGACTCCAATTTAATGCGAATGATTCGCACTCAATTTTCATCAAGACTGGCCAGCGTTTGCCTAAGACAATTCTTAAATTGCGGAGTCCCGTGCCCGCCCCTCCATAAGCCCTTGAAATAACTGCTAGTTATGAAATTCCCTGATGAAAACCCCATCAGGGAATTTACTTATGCGCTTTAATTATTTGCAAAGCGCATACTTGCCGGGCAAGAATTCGTCCTTGGCATAAATCAATTCAGATGGAACTTCGTCAACTCGAGGCCTTCGCGGCCGTCATGTCCACGGGCAGCGTCACGGCTGCCGGCCGGTTGTTGGGACGCTCGCAGCCGGCCATCAGCCGCCTGTTGCAGGAGCTGGAAGCCGAGATCGGCTACCCCTTGTTTGCCCGCAGCGGCCCGCGCGTGACGCCTACCGAGCAGGGTTTCCTGCTGTATGACGATGTGGAACGCGCGCTGGCCAGCCTGCAGCAGATCCGCAGCCGCGCCGACGAAATCGCCCGAGGCCAGGCCCAACCGCTGCTGATGGCTGCCACCTCCGCCCTGGCGGCGGGCCTGGTGCCCGATGCGCTCAAGCGCATTGAAGACCGCGTGGGCGCCGCGCGCATACAGCTGCGCAGCGCATCGCCGGAACGCGTGGTGCACGCCGTGCTGT
The DNA here is from genome assembly GCF_035282245.1 of Achromobacter sp. D10. Lineage (NCBI taxonomy): Bacteria > Pseudomonadati > Pseudomonadota > Betaproteobacteria > Burkholderiales > Alcaligenaceae > Achromobacter > Achromobacter sp. D10. Next base: position 15,922 of record NZ_JAYJLE010000013.1, on the reverse strand, counting down.
CGGGCGCCGCCCAGCTGGGCGCGACCAGCCTGCCGCTGGAACACCGCGGCCTGACGGTGCACTGGATCGGCCAAGCGCCCTGCGTAGCCGCGTTGCCGGAAGACGATCCGCTGGCACAGCTAGCCGTGGTGCCGGTGGCGGCACTGGCGGGGCGACGCATGATCACGATGGCCAACCCGTACCGGCTGCGCCGCCGCCTGGACGCCGCGCTGGCGCAGAACGCCCATACGCCGGGCACCATGGAAACCAATTCGTCCGTCAATGCCCTGGCCGCCGTGCGCGCCGGACTGGGCGTGTCGGTGCTGGAGCCGATCACCGCCTACGGCGCCCCCATGCCGGGCGTGGCGATCCGCCCCATCGATCTGGACATTCCCTTTTTCTTCGGGGTCATCACCCCGCAGTCGCAAACGCTGACGCCGGCCTGCCAGGCCATGGCGGACGCGCTCGCCCAAGCCGCCGCCGCTTTGCTGCCCGGCTTCGCCCTGCATGACGCCGCCGAGCACTCGGCGCTCTTGCAGTCGATCTATGGCGACGACGCCCCTCTTACGGAATCCCCTGCTATATGAACCTGCCCCTAGCCAACCCGCCGCAAGGCTTAGCCGCGCTGGAAGCGCGCTTGCGGCAAGACCTGTCCTGGCTGGAAATCCCGGCCAAGAACTGGGTGATCCCCCGTTTAGTCGACGGGCAGCCCGTACTAGACGTGGCCGTCGTCGGCGGCGGCATGGCCGGTCTGGCGGCAGCCGCCTCGCTTAAGCATCTGGGCGTCAACGCCCCGATCTTCGACCAGGCGCCCGCGGGCTATGAAGGCCCATGGGCCACCACGGCGCGCATGGAAACGCTGCGCTCGCCCAAGCAACTGACCGGCCCTGCGCTGGGCCTCCCCGCGCTGACCTTCCGCGCCTGGTTCGAGGCCCAGTTCGGCTCCGAAGCCTGGGAAGCGCTGGACAAGATCCCGCGCCTGCAATGGATGGACTACCTGCGCTGGTACCGCCGCGTGCTGGAACTGGACGTCCGGAACGAGCACCGCATCCTGGCCGTGCTGCCGCGCGCCGACAAGCTGGTGCAGCTGGACATCGAATCCCCCGCCGGCCGCAGCACGGTACTGGCGCGCCGCGTGGTGCTGGCGACGGGCCGCGACGGCCTGGGTGGCGCCTATGTGCCTGAATTTGCGAAGAAGCTGCCGCGCAACCGCTGGGCGCATTCGTCCGACGTAATGGACTACAACACGCTGGCCGGCAAGCGCGTGGGCGTGGTGGGCGCGGGCGCGTCGGCCATGGACAGCGCGGCCACCGCGCTGGAAGCGGGCGCGGCCAGCGTCGACCTGCTGATCCGCCGCAACGACATCCCCCGCATCAACAAGGGCAAGGGCGCAGGCAACCCTGGCTTGACCCACGGCCACCTGACCCTGCCCGATGAATGGAAGTGGAAGATCCGCCACTACATCAACGCGGCCCAGGTGCCGCCGCCGCGCGGCAGCACGCTGCGCGTCTCGCGTCACCCCAACGCCCGCTTCAACCTGGGTTGCGGCGTGCAGGACCTGGCGCTGGTGGACGACGAAATCCGCGTCACCACGCCCAAAGGCGTCTTCACGCTGGATTTCCTGATCTTCTCCACGGGTTTCCGCATCGACTGGACCGTGCGCCCGGAATTCGCCGCGCTGGCCCCGCACGTGCGGGCCTGGGGCGACCGCTACGTGCCGCCAGCCGGCGAAGAAGACCAGGAACTGCATGATTCGCCCGATCTGGGCGCCGTGTTCGAACTGCAGGAAAAGACCCCGGGCGCCTGTCCCGGCCTGGACCGCGTGCATTGCTTCTCCTACCCCGCGGCACTGACGCAGGGCACGATCTCGGGCGACATCCCGGCCATCAGCGAAGGCGCCAAGCGCCTGGCGCAAGGCATCGCCGGGCTGTTCTACCGCGAGGACGTTGAGACGCACTACGCCAACATGGAAGCGTTCTCGGAACCCGAGGTGTTCGGCGACGAATGGACCCCGGCGCCCGCCCCCCAAGCGGAGACCGCGCAATGACCGGCTGGTTGCTGCGCCGCGTGGCGCAAGCCGCAGTGGTTGTCTTCCTGATGACGCTGATCGTCTTCGTGGGCCTGCACGCCATCGGCAACCCGGTGGACATCCTGATCGGCCAGGACGTGGACCAGGTGGACCGCGCCCGCATCATCGCCGAACTGGGCCTGGACAAGCCGCTGTGGGAACAGTACCTGGCGTTCCTGAACGGCGCCCTGCACGGCAATCTGGGCAACAGCTTCGTCTACAACATCCCTGCCGTCGAGCTGGTGATCCAGCGCCTGCCGGCCACCTTCGAACTGGCCATTGCCGCGATGATGCTGGCCGTGGTCGTGGGGCTGCCGCTGGGCCTGTACGCGGGCCTGTATCCGGACAGCAGGTTTTCCAAGATGATCATGGCGGGCAGCATCGTCGGCTTCTCGCTGCCGACGTTCTGGATTGCGCTGATGCTGATCATGACCTTCAGCGTGTCGCTGGGGTGGCTGCCTGCCAGTGGCCGCGGCGAAACGGTGGAGTTCCTGGGCTTCCAGTGGTCCTGGCTGACGGCCGACGGCTGGCGGCACCTGATCCTGCCGGCGTTCAACCTGTCGCTGTTCAAGATTTCGCTGGTGATCCGCCTGACCCGCGCCGGCGTGCGTGACGTACTGCCGCTGGACTTCGTGAAATTTGCGCGCGCCAAGGGGTTGTCTCCCTTGCGCGTGGTCTGCGTGCACGTGCTGCGCAACACCATGATTCCGCTGGTGACGGTGCTGGGCCTGGAGCTGGGCTCCACCATCGCCTTCGCCGTGGTGACCGAAAGCATCTTCGCCTGGCCCGGCGCCGGCAAGCTGATCCTCGACAGCCTGAACGCGCTGGACCGCCCCGTCATCGTGGCCTACCTGATCGTGGTGGTGTGCCTGTTCGTGACCCTGAACCTGATCGTGGACATTCTCTATAAAGTGCTGGACCCGCGGGTGCGGCTGGAGGCCTCGGCATGAGCGCCGTATCGACAAACCCCACTCCCGCGCTGCGCCGCGAATCGCCGTGGCGGCGCAACCTGGCCGAGTTCATGTCGTCCAAGACGGCGGTGCTGGGCCTGACGGTGGCCACGCTGCTGATCCTGGCCGCCATCCTGGCGCCCTGGATCGCGCCGCAGAACCCCTATGACCTGCTGCAGATCGACGTGTTGGACGCGCGCCTGCCGCCGGGCAGCATGAACGGCCTGGACACCTTCCACTACTGGCTGGGCACCGATGGTCAGGGCCGCGACCTGCTCTCGGGCATCCTGTATGGCTTGCGCATCAGCCTGATGGTGGGCGTGGGCTCGGCCGTCATCGCCGGCATCGTCGGCACGCTGCTGGGCCTGTTGGCCGCCTACGCCGGCGGCAAGGTCGACGCGCTGATCATGCGCCTGGTGGACCTGATCCTGTCGTTCCCGTCCATCCTGGTGGCCATGATGATCCTGGCCTATCTGGGCAAGGGCGTGGGCAACGTGGTGCTGACGCTGGTGATCCTGGAATGGGCCTACTACGCCCGCACCGCTCGCGGCCAGGCCCTGGTCGAGCGCCGCCGCGAATACGTGGAAGCCGCCCGCTGCCTGGACATCCCCAACTGGCGGATCATGTTGAAGCACATCCTGCCCAACTGTTTGCCGCCGCTGATCGTCATCGGCACGTTGCAGATCGCGCGCGCCATCACGCTGGAAGCGACGCTCAGCTTCCTGGGCCTGGGCGTGCCCGTGACCGAACCTTCGCTGGGACTGCTGATCTCCAACGGCTTCCAGACCATGCTGTCCGGCGAATACTGGATCAGCTTCTACCCCGGCATCGCGCTGCTCGTCACCATCGTGGCGATCAACCTGGTGGGCGACCGCCTGCGCGACGTGCTGAACCCGAGGACCCACAAATGACCGCCGCCAGCATCACTTCCGGCGCGCCGGCCACCCTGGAGGTGCGCAACCTGCGCACCCACTTCCATACCCGAGCGGGCGTGCTTCCCGCCGTGGACGACGTTTCCTTCACGCTGGAACGCGGCAAGATCCTGGGCCTGGTCGGCGAGTCCGGCTCCGGCAAGTCCGTCACGGGCTTTTCCATCATGGGCCTGGTCGACGCGCCGGGCCGTATCGTGGGTGGCGAGGTCCTGTTCCAGGGCCGCGACCTGACCAAGCTGGCGCCACGCGAACTGCGCCGCCTGCAAGGCAACCGCATCGCCATGATCTTCCAGGACCCGATGATGACGCTGAACCCCGTGCTGCGGGTGGACGCGCAAATGATCGAGACCGTGCGCGCGCACAACAAGATGAGCGTGGCCCAGGCTCGCGCCTTGTCGCGCGACACGCTCGGCATGATGGGCATTCCCAGCCCCGAAGAACGGCTGCTGGCCTATCCGCATCAGCTGTCCGGCGGCATGCGCCAGCGCGTGGCCATCGCCATCGCCATGCTGCACCGGCCGGACCTGATCATCGCCGACGAGCCCACCACCGCGCTGGACGTCACCATCCAGGCGCAGATCCTGTCGGAAGTGCAGAAGCTCGCGCAGCAGCACGGCACCAGCCTGATCTGGATTACGCACGACCTGTCGGTGGTGGCCGGCCTGGCCGACGACGTGGCGGTGATGTACGCCGGCCGCATCGTCGAACACGGCACCGTCGACGACGTGCTGGACCGTCCGCAGCACCCCTACACCGTGGGCCTGATCGACAGCCTGCCCAGTAACAACCGGCGCGGCCAACGCCTGCGCCAGATACCCGGCATGACGCCCAACCTGCTTAACCTGCCCGCGGGCTGTGCCTTCGCGGCGCGCTGCTCGCGCGCCACCGCCGCCTGCGGCCAGCAACCCGGCATCACCGAGGCCCTGCCCGAACACAAAGTGCGCTGCTTCCATCCCAGCATCCAGACCAGCGAGGCGATGGCATGAGTACGACCGCTCCCGCTTCCAAGCAAACCCCGCTGATCGACCTGAGCCAGGTCAGCAAGCGCTTCGGCGAGCGCCCCGCCGGCCCCGCGGTCCGCGCCATGCAGCGCCTGGGCCTGTCCAAGCCGCCCGCCGTGACCCGCGCCGTCGACAACGTAGACCTGATCGTCAACCCCGGCGAGGTGGTCGGCCTGGTCGGCGAGTCCGGCTGCGGCAAGTCCACGCTGGGACGCATCGCCGCAGGCCTGCTCACGCCCTCGGGCGGCGAGATCCGCATCAACGGCGTGCGCCCGGCGGACATGAACGCCGCGCAGGCCCATGCCGCGCGCCTGCAAGTGCAGATGATTTTCCAGGACCCCTACGCCAGCCTCAATCCGCGCCTGCGCGTGGATGAGATCGTGGGCGAAGCCGCCCGCATCCACGGCCTGGTCGGCAATGGCGACTTCGACGATTACGTCAGCGCGCAGCTGGAACGCGCCGGCCTGGACCCGGCCCTGCGGCAGCGCTATCCGCACCAGTTCAGCGGCGGCCAGCGCCAGCGCATCGGCATTGCCCGCGCGCTCGCCGTGCAGCCCACCATGCTGGTGTGCGACGAAGCCGTGGCCGCGCTGGACGTGTCCATCCAGGCGCAGATCCTGAACCTGTTCATGGACCTGCGTGAAGACCTGGGATTGACCTATCTCTTCATCAGCCATGACCTGGGCGTGGTCGAGCACCTGTCTGACCGCGTCGTGATCATGTACCTGGGCCGCGTGGTGGAAACGGCCACGGTGGAAGAAGTGTTCCGCCGCCCCAACCACCCGTACACCCAGGCGCTGCTGGCCGAGATTCCCAGCCTGAAGTCCCGCCACAAGACCTTTACCGCGATCAAGGGCGAGATTCCCAGCCCGCTGAATCCGCCGGACGGCTGCCATTTCCATCCGCGCTGCCCGCATGCGATGCCGCGCTGCAAGACCGAGGTTCCCTCGTTGAAGGGAATCGCCATCAACCATCTGAGCGCCTGTCACCTGAACGACATGGCGTAAACGGATCCGCCGCGGCGCCCGCGCCGCGGTTTTCCGAATTAACCGCTCGTTCCCCCTATACCAAGGACTCCGAACATGAAACGCCTGATTCTCACCACCCTGACCGCTGCCATCCTCGGCGCCTCCGCCGCCGCCAGCGCGGACGACCTGTCCATCGGCTTCGCCGACCCGCTGTCGTCCCTGGACCCCCAGCTGAACAACCACGCCGGCGACCGCTCGGTGGCGCTGCACTTCTGGGACCTGCTGATCGAGAACAAGTGGAACAAGCTGCAGCCCGGCCTGGCCGTGAGCTGGAAGCCGCTGGACGACACGACCTGGGAATTCAAGCTGCGCGAAGGCGTCAAGTGGCAGGACGGCACGCCCTTCACCGCCGACGACCTGATCTATTCCTACACCCGCGCGCGCGCCGTGCCGGGCAGCGTGGCCACCTACGCCGGCTACCTGCGCACCATCGACACCATGAGCGCCAAGGATCCGCTGACGCTCATCGTCAAGACCAAGGCCCCCAACCCCGACCTGCCGCTGAACCTGGCCTCGGTGCACGTGGTTAGCAAGCACGTCGGTGAAAAGTCCACCACCGAAGACTACAACTCGGGCAAGGCCATGGTCGGCACCGGCCCCTACAAGTTCGTGTCCTACACTCCCGGCGACCGCGTCATCATGGAACGCAACGACGCCTACTGGGGCGACAAGCAGATCTGGGACAAGGTCAACTACCGCTACATCAACAACGCCGCCGCCCGCACTGCCGCGCTGCTGGCCGGCGACGTGGACGTGATCGACAAAGTCTCGGTGTCGGACCTGGCCAAGCTGCAAAAGGCCGCCAACATCTCGGTCTACCCGTACGACGGCCTGCGCGTCATGATCCTGCAGCCCAGCTTCAACCCGGCGCCCAACCAGTACATCACCGACAACAATGGCAAGGCGCTGGACAAGAACCCGCTCCTGGACGTGCGCGTGCGGCAGGCGCTGAACCTGGCCATCAACCGCAAGGCCATCGCCGACCGCATCCTGCAAGGCGCCGCCACCGAAGCCAACCAGTGGATGCCCAAGGGCACCTTCGGCTACAACCCCGACGTCAAGGACATTCCGAACGACGTCGCCCAGGCCAAGAAGCTGCTGGCGGATGCCGGTTTCCCCGAGGGCTTCAAGCTGACCATGCACGTGCCCAACGACCGCTACCCGCAAGGCCCGGAAACCGCCCAGGCCGTGGCGCAGTTCTGGACCCGCATCGGCGTGAAGACCCAGGTGGAAGTCGTGCCATGGGCCGTGTATTCGGGCCGCGCCAACAAGAACGAATTCGCGGTCAGCATGCTGGCCTGGGGCAACGGCACCGGCGAAGGCAGCTACGCGCTGGTCAACATCCTGGCCACCGCCGACGCCAAGAAGGGCCTGGGCGCATCCAACTGGGGCCGCTACAGCAACCCCAAGGTCGACGCCGCGCTGGAGCAATCCACCTCGGAATTCGACGTGGCAAAGCGTGAAGCCATCCTGCGCGACTCGGTCAAGATCGTGTCGGACGACGTCGGCATCATTCCGCTGTTCCACTACAAGAACATCTGGGCCACCAAGAAGGGCCTGAAGGTTACCCCCATGACCAGCGACCGCACGGCCGCCATGATGGTGACCAAGGACGCTGGCAAAGAAGCGGGCAAGTAAGCCATGATGCCCACTCTTGCCATCACTCCGGCCGACGACCTGATCGACGTGCCGCGCCAGATCCGGGTCGAACACGTCGAACCCGGCCAGACGGTGGAGATCACCGCCCTGACCCGCCGCAACGGCGTGCTCTGGCAAAGCCAGGCCGCTTTCGTGGCGGGCCCGGACGGCACGGTCGACCTGAGCCGCGACGCCCCGGTGTCCGGCGACTACGCGGGCCTGTCGCCCATGGGCCTGATCTGGTCGCAGTCTCCCGTGGACTCGCCCAGCCGCGAACACTTCAACCACCCGGTGACCGAGGCTCTCGTCACCGACGTGGTGGCGCGCGCCGCCGGTTCCCAGGCCCAGGCCAGCTTCACCCAGCGTCTGGCGGCTGAAGGCGTGACCCGCCAGGACGTGCGCGAAGAAGGTCTGGTAGGCACGCTGTACCTGCCGCCCGGCCCCGGTCCGCATCCCGCCGTCATGATCCTGAACGGTTCCGGCGGCGGCATCAACGAACCGCGCGCGGCGCTCTATGCGTCCCGCGGTTACGCCGCCTTCGCGTTGGCCTACTTCAAGGCGCCCGGTCTGTCGGACTACATCTCCAACACCCCGCTGGAGTACTTCCAGACCGGCCTGCGCTGGCTGCGCAAGAAAGTAAGCCCCAAGCACGACTTCGTGGCCATCAGCGGCCAGTCGCGCGGCGGCGAACTGGTGCTGCTGTTGGGCGCGACCTTTCCCGACGAAGTGTCCGCCGTGGTCGCCTACGTGCCCGGCGCCGTGGTCCACAGCGGCCAGAACGCCTGCGACCCCAAGATCGGCCGCGAAGGCCCCACGTGGCTCCTGGGCGGCAAGCCCATCCCCCACGTCTGGGAAAACAATCGCACGGCCACCTGGGCGCCATTTGATGAAGGCCCCTCGCCGCACCGCCACGAAAAAGCCATCCTCACTGCCTTGCAAGACCCCGACGCCGTGGCCCGCGCCCGCATCAAGGTCGAAGACATCAAGGGCCCCGTCATGCTGCTGTCCGGCACCGACGACGGATCCTGGCCGTCCAGCATCTATTCCAAGATGGTGCAGGACAAGCTGGCCGAGGTGAACCACCCCTATCCGGTCGAGTGGCTGGACTACGAGAACGGCGGGCACTCCATCCTGTTCCCCTACGTGCCCACCACCCAGCTCGTCTACGCCCATCCTGTGTCCGGCAAGATCAGCACCAGCGGCGGCAACCCCAAGGACAATGCCCGCGCCGACCAGGAATCCTGGGAAGGCGTGAAGCGGTTCCTGGACGCAGCCGTCGACGCTGCCAATCCCGCCCGCGCCGCCAAGTAAAGCATCAAGGAGATCCGCATGGCTGAACCCATCGTCTACAACGTCACGGACGACCTCGTCGATCGCCTGATCGGCCTGGCCCCAGGTGCCAAGACCTACGAAGTGCGCCACTTCCGCGAGAAGGTCGCCGCCGCCACCCAAGGCAGCTACGACGCCCTGTTCGACCCTCAGCTTCCCGGCCTGTCGCTGGCCGAGCGCCTGCTGGTCGCGCTGTACGCCACCCGCATTACCCCGTCTCCGCTCCTGGCCGCGCACTACCGCGCCCGCCTGACGGACGCCGGCGCCACGCCGGCCGACATCGCCGTCGCCGAATCCGGCAAACCGTCGGACGCCGCCACCCCGCGCCTGGCCGCCATCCTGGAATTCACGCGCAAGCTGATCGAGAAGCCCGTCGAAGGCGACGAAGCCGCGCTGAAGACCCTGCCCGCCGCCGGCGTCTCCACGCCCGCCGTGGTCACGCTGTCCCAGCTCATCGCCTTCCTGTCCTATCAGGTGCGCCTGGTCGCCGGCCTGCAGGCCATGAAGGACCTGGAAGGACAGCCCGAGCGCGCCGCTGGCACCCCGCCCGCGCCCTTCCCCGCCAACACCGCCGCCACCGCGCCCGGCGCGCTGATCAAGGCTCACGGCTTCACCAACGAAAGCCTGGAATGGAAGGCCTGGCTCGATGTCGTCAACGTCGACACCGCCACGCCCGAGCAGATCGCCGTCCTGGAAGAAAGCCACCCCAAGGCCAAGGTCTCGGACTACTACCTGTTCCTGGTGCACCAGCCCGAAATCCTGCGCCAGCGCTCCACGGCCTTCAACGCCATCATGTATGCGCCGGGCGGCTTGTCCCGTGCCGAGCGGGAACTGGGCTCGACCTACGTGTCGCGTGTGAACGGCTGCGTCTACTGCGCATCCGTGCATGCCCAACGCTTCGAGCAGCTGGCCAAGCGCAACGACGTCATCGCGCAGGTGTTCGAGGATCCCGCCACCGCCGGCACCACGGCGCGTGAGCTCGCCATCGGCAAGTTCTCCATCCAGATCACCGAAGCGCCTGCCGCGGTAAATGCCGACAGCATCCAGGCACTGAAGGATGCGGGTCTGAATGAAGGCGAGATCCTGGACCTGCTGCATTCGGATGCGATCTTCGCCTGGGCGAATCGCCTGATGCTGAACCTGGGCGAGCCGGTTTTCCCGGCTGCCTGATCCTGCAAACGTCCGGCCGCTTACGTGCCGGACGCCTTGCCTGGAGCTTGTCGTCGCCGGCACTGGCCGGCGATGACAAGCCGTCCTATCAACGCTGCCAGGTCAGCAGCTTGACGCCCGCAACGCCAAACACCACGGCCACCGTCCCTTCGATCCAGCGCCGCAGCCTGGCGTATAGCGCAATCATCGGCGCAGTCGAAAAAGCGACGGCATAGCCGCCGAACACCATCACGCCGAGCAACGCGCAACCGCCAATGATCGCGGGCAAGGTGCCGTCCGACGCATTGGCTCCAAGCCCCAGCGACATGATCGCCATCCAGGCCAGCACCGCCTTGGGGTTGCCAATGTGCATCAGCACGCCCTGGCGGTAGAGCACCCGGTAGCGCGGCGTCGCGCGCCCCGTTTCCACCTTCGCAAAAGCCGCGCCCGGCCTCAGCGCCGACCTGCCAGTGCGGAACGCCAGATAGAGCAGATAGACTCCCCCAACCACCTTGATGATGAATAGCGCCTGGGCGGAAGCCGCCAGCACGGCGGAAATGCCAGTCGCCGCTAGCGTCGCCCAGAACAACGAGCCCGTAATGACGCCCGCCGCCAGCGCAAGCGCCGGCACACGGCCGTGACGCATCGCCGTAGCCATGATCGCCATATTGCTGGGGCCGGGACTGGCCGTGGCAATCAGATAAGTGCCATACACAAGAGCAAGCTGACTCACCAGCATTTGCGTTTCTCCAGGAATCTCGGGCCCCTCCGCCTTATAGCGGGAGGTCTCCGCGATGAACGATATGCACCTTGTTCCCGTCAGGATCGCGCAGATACGCGCCGAAGTAGCCGTCGCCATAGTGAGGACGCATCCCCGGCGCCCCTTCGTCCGTCCCGCCCTGCGCAAGCCCGCCCGCATGGGCCGCGCTCACCGCTTCCTGCGTAGGCGCCAAAAAAGCGACCATGCTGCCGTTGCCCGCCGACGCCGGCTCGCCGTCGTAGGGCATGTAGACATAAAAGCGCGGCAACAGCGCATGCTCCGTCACCCAGCAGAGCGCCGCGGGCCCGCCGTCCGGCGTGACTGCGCGGCGCTTCAATCCGAGCGGAAGCAGCACCGCGTCATAAAAACGGCCCGCGCGTTCAAGATCGCGCGTCCCGACAGTGATGTGGCTGAACATTTGATGACTCTCCCTGCGCCCGCCCTGGCGGCGAGACGCTTTCAGAAATGCATGACCTGCTCCAATCGCATCGGGCATGTTACTCGCATGCCCAAGGGCGTGGGCCATCAGATATCGCAGGACCGCCGCGTCCAGGGGATGCCGGGCGCCCCGGTCCGGCCTTGCCCGGGTTTTCGTTAAACTGACGCTTTCCGCCTTCTCCTGCGCCCCGCTCCCCGCGGGGCGCATTGCCTTACCCCATGTCCGAAAAAACCCACGACATCCGCCCCGGCCAGTCGATCGAACTGCTCAAGGCCCTGCACATCCTGACCCGCGACGGCAAGATGAACCAGGACAGCCGCCGCAAGCTCAAACAGGTCTACCACCTGTTCCAGTTCATCGAACCGCTGCTCAAAGACGTCCAACAACAACGCGGCGCCGTCACCCTCGCCGACCACGGCGCGGGCAAGTCGTACCTGGGCTTCATTCTGTACGACCTGTTCTTCAAGGAACAGCCCGAGGCATTGAAGAACGGCTCCCACATCTACGGGATCGAAACCCGCGAAGAACTGGTGAAGTCGTCGGAAGAACTGGCCAAGCGCCTGGGCTTCACCGGCATGTCCTTCCTCAACCTCTCGGTAGCCGACTCCATCACCTCGGACAAGCTGCCCGCCACGATCGACGTCGTTACCGCCCTGCACGCCTGCAACACCGCCACCGACGACGCCATCCATTTCGCGTTGGAGAAGAAAGCCAAGTACATCGTCGTCGTCCCCTGCTGCCAGGCCGAAGTGGCGTCGGTGCTGCGCAAGAACAAGGCGAAGGCGCTGGCTGATCCGCTGGCCGAGATCTGGCGCCATCCCCTGCACACGCGGGAATTCGGCAGCCAGATCACCAATGTGCTGCGCTGCTTGCAGCTGGAAGCGCATGGGTATCAGGTCAGCGTGACTGAGCTGGTGGGATGGGAGCATTCGATGAAGAATGAACTCATTATTGCGCAGTACAAGGATTTGCCGCGCAGGAAGCCGGCCGAGCGGCTGACGGAGATGCTGGATAGGATTGGGCTGCAGGAGTTGAAGGATCGGTTTTTTGTGCCGAACTCAGCAGAGGCGGCGGCGTAAGCGCCTGTCGTGCTTCATGCCGCAGCGTGAGCATCCGTGCGTGCGGCAGTCTTCTGCCTGATGCACCGTATGACACGGTAAACGCCATTCAAGCAGCCTTCCCCACATGCCCTCTCGCCCGCGCAAAGGCCGCCCCAGAGCATACGGCGCTGCTAACAGCGGCTTTCCCCGCGCGGCTGCGAGCTGACGCAGCGCATATCGCCGAGGAGGTCCCGCCCCTGGGTCATGCGCACCCGCGACTTGTCCCTCATCGTGCAGGACGAGTCATTGACGCTGCCCTATCGCGTTCAGCATCGGGGCAGCGACTTCCGGTCTTCCAAGCTGGCCGAACCCCAGGCCCTGATATACACGTGCATACAGCCACGCCATCATGACGGCCACGTGCGCCAGCGCCAAATTGAGCGGCTGGCATGGGCATCCGAGCCTTGAGTTGTGCCGTCCGTGGCGCAGCTCTGTAGCGAATACGTCGTTGAAATCCTGCTGGACATCGAAGCGCGCTTGCCCTTGCTGGACAAGCACGTCTATGGAACGGTTCTTCGAGGCAATCCGGCCTTTCTGGATCTGGCGCAGCAGCGCATGACCCGCTACTGGGACGGCTACTACCGGCGGCGCTGGCTCAGGAGCGAAACCTATGTGGGGTTTCGCTTGTTCAAGCAGTTTCGAGAGCGGCAGGTCTCAGGCTAAGGCCTCGCGAGCCGAAAGACTTTCGCTCCACGGGTCAATTGCCAGAGCTGCGGCGCAACCGATCGGACGAGTTCTTGTTCAAGCGCTTCGCCTCGTCTTCCGCGTAGTCTTCCTCGCCCTCTTCGTACTTGCCTTCATACATGCAACTGCTGCGGTTCCATCCGCACTCGCCGCCTAATGAGCAACCGGAGCTCAAGGCGGCAAGAAACAAGAGGATGCTGCAACGGCCTAATCTTTGAATCGACATATCGCTCCCTGGTGATCGATGTAAGTGTAAGGGATGGAGATGACGACTGAGCTGGCGTGACATGGGTCTGAATTTGAAATGGCCGCATCGCTGGGCGCGGATTTAGGCTCAAGTGTGCTCAATCTGGCACGCGTCACGCTTGATTGCGATGTCCGTCGGGCTCGATACTGGCACCGCAATCCCACAAAGATCACCCAGATTGACAGTTGGAAAAGACGGACGACATGGTCGCTGCAATGGCGACTACCCTCTCTTTATTATGTCAATGCTGGAGCGGCTGACGGACGATCACCCTTAGACTCATGACTGGCGGGCTACACCGGATGATCCGGAGTTCTGCGCGGTACGGTTTGCGGACTTTCGGAACATGGAACGGGCGTGCGCTGCGATTTGGGCTATTGCTCGAATTGTGGGGAACGGCGCGAATGAGCCTGAGGCTAGTGGCGGGCAACCACTAGATACTTGGATTATGTCCAATCTGATCGAAGGAATTGAAAGCCTACGCGATCACATGTCGGACATGTGGGGTTGAATCTTGACGAAGGCAATTTTGGTTTCAAAGATGAGTGGTGTTCAGCAATACTCTATTTTGCATTTTTGGCTTTGAAAACTGCTCGATCAATCATGGCTGCAGTAATGTATGGTACAAACCCAAGTCTATCCCCCATCTCAAAGCTCTTCCTGTAACATTCCAATCGTTCAACATCACCAGCCACAGCCAATGCAGCCAAATGCCGAAGGGGCATCGCACCTTTAGCGTCAGTCGGCATATTTCTATAAACCATCAGGCCAGATTCAATATTCTGAGAGCGAGCCCAAGATATGGCTTTCTCAGATATCCTAAGAACATCCTCACTAGAAAAACCACATAGCTTCTCCGGAGGCGCAGCACTAACGATGACCGGTGAATAGCCGGCTCCTTCTCCCTGCACAAAAGCAACAGCCTCCGAGAATTCCGTGGTTGAAACCGAGGTTATAAGCGACACTCGAAAATGGTCCGAACGCTTCCTCACAGATGGAATCACTTGGACATTAACACCGCCACCAATATCTGCCACGCAAAAATAATCCCCAATCTCATCCTTGCTACAAACCCAGCCCTGCCCCTTCAAGATGGAAACCACGTCTTTTTCTTTCATTCTCTAACACCAGGAAAATTCATTATCTCAATAGGAATACCGTCAGGATAACCTTGATCCTTTAACGGAACGCCTGATTTCAGGCCAAAACTTTCGGCAACTTTTCCTCTCGGAATTGAACTTCCCTCTTTTATTTGAGGGAAAATTTCGGACTGGCGAATACTCAGGCCTGCGCCTCCCGTCTTAATCTCAATAATTCTAAGGATTCCATCAGGCGCTTCGGCTACGATATCTGGCCTACAACGACCGGTACCACAGGAGCTACCGAACGATATTTCCTTTTCAATGACCCTGAACCCTTGAGACGATAGTTGATCTTTGATGTCTTCCACCATATTCAGGTGGTGATCATAATGATCTTTGATGGTGACTTTCGGAGCTTTTGCTGTCCCTTTTGCACCACTACCGGCCACCCTCCTTACATCAAGAGCCCCTTCCGCTTGGGCGAACACATGAACCGTCTGCCCTCCCTTCTTAAGCATGCCGCCAACCACCGGCACCAAGCCAATCGACGCAAAGTACCGATTCGCTTCGTCGCCTGTCGCTGTCTTCCCGGTCACAAGCTCATATAGCGAACTTGCATTTGACACCCCTGGCGCCAGGTCCAGCACGGATTGAGCAAGCGCGTCCGTTTTCTCCTTGGTCAAGTCGGGGTAGTGCGTAAGCGTCATCACTTCGTCATACGACGCAGCCATGCGATCCGCTTCCGCCCAGCCCGCCTGTAGGCAGCTATGGCTGTCACCGCAAGCCGACTCCAATCGTGCAACAAGTTCGGCCTTCAAACGAGCGACCTTGTCGCGGTTGCGGTAGCCGCTGTTGTTTTCAGTCTCTATGCGCGCAGCAATCTCCGCCGACGCGGCAGCCGAGGAATCAATCGAGGCGGCAATACCCGCGACGATGCTGCTGATCAAATTGACGCGTGCCTGTGCGTCTTCGGGCGGCAGGTCCCTGGCTTTATCTCCGTCTACGCGGTCCAGCAGCTTGCTCAAGACGACACCAGACAGCGCCCCCGCGCCGCCGGCGCCGCATGCCGAGCCCTGAGCGGCAGCACCGGCGCAGCCCAACAACGTATGAAGGGCCATGTGTCCAAGCGAGCCCTCCCCGCCCAACGCGCCACTTATCTCCTTGATCTTGACTGCGCCTAGGGTTTGCAGATAGTTAACCGCAGCGGATTGGACAACCTGGGCAGTACCGCCTGTCACGTTGCCACTGATCGCCCCCAGAATGACCGTGCCCCACAGACGGTGCGAGCCATGTGCGCCCCACTTGCTTTCCAGTTCCGCATACTCTTGCGCCGCCCGGATACGCTCGGCGTAGGGGAGAGAGCTGTCTTCGGACCTCGCCTTCGCGTTCTTCAGTTCCTCCGCACGATTCGCCAAAAACTGCCCCGCCTGTCGTTGCGCCTCCGACGCAATCTCAAACCCCGCCTCGATCTTCTCCTTATCAAAAATCGGCTTCAGCGCATTCAAGGTGTCCGAGGTATCCCGGTTCAACGCCACG
>NZ_JAYJLE010000012.1:0-219195 GCF_035282245.1 Achromobacter sp. D10 | reverse complement strand
CGTGGCGTTGAACCGGGATACCTCGGACACCTTGAATGCGCTGAAGCCGATTTTTGATAAGGAGAAGATCGAGGCGGGGTTTGAGATTGCGTCGGAGGCGCAACGGCAGGCGGGGCAGTTCTTAGAAAATCGGGCGAAGGAAGCGAAGGCGCTTTCTGATGAGCTGGCCACTGAGTTGAAGAAGCCAGGTGGCGGAGACCCCGCGCGTATTGCCCAGCTGACTGATGATCTGGGTGATGCGGCAAAGTGGGAACCTGGTGGTCAATACCGTTTGATCGCCACTGCGATCCTGGGCGGCGCGACTGGCAACGTTACTGGGGCTGTATCTGCCGTCGCGAAAGCCGGCGCGGTCAACTATCTCCAGGGTTTGACCGCGAAACAGATCAAGCTGTACTCGGATGCGCTGGGTGACGGTGCAGACGCGCAAGCCGCGCGTGCTGCATTGCACACACTGGTGGGCTGCGCAGCAGGATCGGCGCGTGGTGATGGGTGCGGGGCTTCGGCGCTAGGCGCCGGAGCTGCCTCGGTGGTCAACGTCTTGTTGGACGCCACCAGCGGCAAGTCCGGCTCGGCCTTGTCGCCCGAAGACAAGGAGGCGCGTAGCAATCTGGTGTCCTCGTTGTTGGCAGGAGTGGCGGTCGGCCTGGGCGCTGACGCGAGCGCCGTGGTCAATAGCGGCAGGTCGGAGACCGAGAACAACGCGGTCGGAACCTTGCTCAAGCGCGGTGGCATGGCGGCGGTAGGCGCATGCTTCCGTTCGCCTGCCTGCGAAGAGAAGGTGATCGGGCCAATTGCGTTCGCAGCGATCACTGCGGTGACAGCGGACCTGATGGCTAAGACGCCCGGTTTGTCGGAGGACCAAGCGCTGTTGCTAGCGGTCGTTCAGTACATCGCGACCGGCGGTGAACCCCAGAGTATTCCCGGGAAACCTGGAGAGCCGGTGCCACCGGTAGGTGTGCCTCCGGGTGGTGGTGTGGGTACGGCGCCGGACACGCAGTTGCCTGGTAAGTCGGGGGATGTGCCTGAGATTGGTGCGCCGGGTCAAGAAGGGGCGGAAGTCGGGGGCGGAGAACTGATCAGCACGCCAAATGATGGCCCTATCATTGTTGATCCGATCCTAAGTTCGAATAAAGAACTTCAACGCAGGGCTAAGGAATTGGGGTATGCGCAGCGAATTCCGCCTCAAAAAGCGCCGTTCGATTCGCACGGCCAAGTGGTTTTCTGGAATGGAAAAGAATATATTACTCGCGATATAGATGCTCATAATGTTTCGGGTGGTTGGAAGATATTTGATCGCCGTGGAAATCGAGTGGGTACGTACGATAAAGATTTGGTTCGGATAAAGAAATGAGCTTTAGCATTAGCTTGAATGAAAAAATTGTCAGACGGTTTGATGAGCCTGTGTTGCAAGGAGAGATAGACCTTGACGGATACAAGGAGAACTTCCTGGCTCCAGTAGGATTCTGGTCCCGCGCGGATTATCTGGAGAGTTGGAAGAAGTCTCTCGATCACGCGATTCGTGATCGTGGGCATGCAGTTTTAGCAACGTCGATGCGTAATCCAGATATATGCAATTTTGTATTTTGTTGGGTGGTCTATATGGAGAAGGAGCAGGCGTATGTGCAGAATAGAATATTGTTTCTGGATGAGTTGACTACACCTTTTGTTCCTAGTGAAATAAACTCCTATGTTTCAGAAAGAGAAACCGTCAATGAGGATGGTTTAGAGATCTCTGAGTGGAGGGTTGATGTATCTTCAGTTGTGAGTTTTTTTGAAGCGTTGAAAAAAAATAACGTGTCAGACTGAGCTGGCCCGGATTTTTCGGGAAGTTTGGTTAAGGCGTGCAGGCATCTACCTTGGCAGAGGGGGCGATAATCTATTAGCCCTGGTGGATTTACTGACTAAATACCGTCTTCCCCGTCAAGCCATTAGACGTAATACGGGGGATAAGGTGAAGGCGTTTTGAGCACGCCGAAGCACGGATGAGCCATCTTCTCTCATTGCCGCGCCGAGCGCAGACATTTTGATTTTACCAACGTCTGGAAGTCGGGCGTGGAGGGCTAACACCACTTGAGCTTGGCGGGTTTGAAATATTTCAGATAATCATGGCTTATTCGGGGCGAAGTGTTGCTGCGATTCAAAAAATCCCCTTATCCCTTAGATTGAAAAAATAAGCTCTCCCAACAGAGCCGCCGGCCCGCAAGACTAAACTTCTATTCGATCGGCTTGAACCCGCGCAACGCGGCCCATAATGAAATGGTAAGACATTGCCGGTCCCCAAAGAGCGATTAAAGGGCGGCCCTGGTTGGCATGGGTGGCGGCCCATCGTTAGCTTCTCCTTGTCTTAGTTTTCGGCAAAAACATCCTTTCTTGCGATTTTTTAAATAGACTCGTATTGAATCGAAAGACTATTTTGAAAGAACCAAAAAATAATTTTTGAGTCAGTGACGAGGCGCAGCATAAGCTGCATTGTTGTGGCCAGAATGAACGATTTTGGAACGATTTCGGTAGTCTCGTTGGAGGGGAAACAAAGCGTCGCTATAACTGCGGCGCCTTTTTGCGATTTGAAACTTGAGAAAGCTACTTTCTATCATTCTCTTATTTTTGAGTGGGTGCGCAGTCACGCGCCCGCCTCCCCAGTACCAATTGGAAAAATTGGCCAATCAAGCGGCCATTCAGTCCGGCAAACCAGTGGAGGTTTTCTATCATGACGATCAATTCGTGATCATGGATCTTGGCGGAATCCAGGCCACCAACGTGCTCGGCATTCTTGGTCCAGTAGGTCTGTTGGTGGGCATAACGGCGCAAATGGCGCACAAGCTGGACTCCGGGGCGCGCACGGCACGCCGCTCCGAGGAGTTTTCCAAACTCATCGACAGGAGCTTTCCTGGCCAAAGCATCAACCAAGCATTTGCCACCCAAGTCGGCGACTGGCTTGTTAAGAATGGTCGTGGGGTAAAGGTCACGAAGGTAATGCGTCCCTCGGGTAGCGACGACTTGGCAGCGAGCGTATCTGAGGATATGGTGCCCACCGAGGGGCACATGCAGCTCCTTTTGCGGTTGAGCACCGGATATGGGGCTACGTCTGCGACAGATACCTACAAGCCGATGACCATTATTGAATACGCGCTCAAGGACGAAGATGGAAAGGTACTTATGTCTCGTTCTTTCGACCGCATGTACGGTGAGTCCGAAAAGACTTTTCTCACGTACGCGAGTTTGCTTGAAGACCACAAGGGGGCTCGCGACGAGCTAGGCGCTAGACTGAACTTCTGGAGCGAGCCGCTTTACACCGAGATTTTTCATTTCCCGGATCAAGTCGCAGAGAAGTAGGCAGCGCTCGCGGATTAACCGCGCTTGTCCGCTGTAGGCCGGGGTTGGAAGAGGGTGTCGGCCGGCCTACACCTCCAAAAAAGGCAATCCCCTTCCGGCACCTTCCCCTTAGGCCGCACCCCCCCATAGCCGCGGCCCGCCAATAGCATGAGACGCCGGGCACCTACTGCTTGTGATGCACCTCCTGCAACCCATAGACCTGCACCGGCATCCCCAGTTGCCTGGCCTTTAATTGCAGCGACAGATATTGCGAATAATGCCGTGACTGGTGCAGGTTGCCGCCGTGGAACCAGAGGGCTTCCTGTTGTGTGGGCTTCCACATATTACGTTGCTCGCCTTCCCAGGGGCCGGGGTCCTTGGTGGTGTCGGAGCCCAGGCCCCAGCACTTGCCGACCTTGTCCGCGACTTCGCGGCTGATCAGGTCCGCGGCCCAGCCGTTCATCGAGCCGTAGCCGGTTGCGTAGACCACCAGGTCCGCAGGGAGTTTGACGCCTGACTTCAGGACCACGGCGTCGCGCGTCAGGTGGCTGACGTCGGTGCGCGACTGCAGCTTGATGCTGCCGTCGATGATCAGGTCGCAGGCGCCGACGTCGATGTAATAGCCGGATCCGCGCCGCAGGTATTTCATGAACAGGCCGGAGCCGTCGTCGCCCCAGTCCAGCATGAAACCGGCCTTCTCGAGCTTGGCGTAGAACTCGGCATCGCGCTCGCGCATCTGGTCGTAGAGCGGGATCTGGAATTGCGCCATGATCTTGTAGGGCAGGGATGCGAATGTCAGGTCGGCCTTGCGTGTGGTCATGCCGTTGGCCAGCGCCTGCTCCGAATACAGGCCGCCCAGGCCGATGTCCATCAGCGTGTCGGAACGCACGATGTGGGTGGACGAACGCTGCACCATGGTGACGTTGGCGCCGGCTTCCCATAGCGCTGCGCAGATATCGTGCGCGGAGTTGTTGGCGCCGATGACCACCACGTTCTTGCCGCGGTAGGCGTCGGGGCCGGGGTGGCGTGACGAGTGCTGCTGCTCGCCCTGGAATTCGTCCTGGCCGGGGAAGGTGGGAATGTTGGGCTTGCCGGACATGCCGGTGGCCAGCACCAGTTGCTTTGGCCGCAGCACGACTGGCTTGCCTTCGCGCAGCACGTTGACTTCCCATTCCTGCTTTTGCTCGTCATAGCGCGCCGACTGGCAGACGGTGGAGGTCCAGTAATTGAGCTCCATGATCTTGGTGTACATCTCCAGCCAGTCGCCGATCTTGTCCTTGGGAGCAAAGATCGGCCAGTTCTCGGGGAAGGGGATGTAGGGCAGGTGGTCGTACCAGACCGGATCGTGCAGGCACAGCGACTTGTAGCGCTTTCTCCAGCTGTCGCCGGCGCGTTCGTTCTTTTCGATGATGATGGTGGGCACGTCCAGCTGGCGCAGGCGGGCGCCCAGCGCGATTCCCCCCTGACCGCCGCCGATGATGAGTACATAGGGCTGTGTCTCGTAGCCCAGCTCGGCCGCTTCCTGTTCGCGTTTTTCCAGCCAGGTTTTGCGGGTGCGGCTGCTGCCGTGCTCGGCGCCCTTGGGACGGCGCAGGCCGCTGGGTTCTTCGTGCCCCTTGAGTTCCGACATGGTGGTCAGCAGAGTCCAGATCTTGCCATCCCGGACGCGGATGTGGCCGTAGCCACGCGCGCGGTTGGTCTCGATTTCGATCCAGCCTTGCAGGAGGCCGGCGTCGTCGGAGACGGCTTCTTTCTGGTCCAGGCTGAAGCGCACCGGCTCCACATGCGACAGTTGCTGGCGCAGCATGTCGCGAATTTGATCCTGTCCCTCCAGTGTGCGGAGGTTCCAGGTGAACAGCACCAGGTCGCGCCAATAGCAGTCATCCTGGAACAGTGCGGCGACGCCATCGATGTCTTTGTTGCCCAGCGCCGTATTCAGGCGCGCGAGCACGGCGTCCAGGGTGGCGCCGGCTTGATCGGTCTGCATGACT
Source organism: Achromobacter sp. D10 (assembly GCF_035282245.1). NCBI lineage: Bacteria > Pseudomonadati > Pseudomonadota > Betaproteobacteria > Burkholderiales > Alcaligenaceae > Achromobacter > Achromobacter sp. D10. The sequence continues at coordinate 213,892 of NZ_JAYJLE010000012.1, read as the reverse complement.
TGTCTCCTTGCCCTTGGCGGGCGTCGTTGTCATGGCGGGCCGGGTTGCGGTCCGCCGGCGCCCCAGCCTGTGCCGGCCGGTGAGCGTCGATAACGATCAAGCAATTGGCATGCCAACCCTGTTGTCCTGGGGGCCGGGGCCGGATCCCGTGGCGCCGCGCCACACCTGTGGCGCCCGGGTGTGGCACCGGGGCGTTGCGCCTCAGGAGCGCGAGGCGAGCCCGTGGCGCCGCATCTGGCGATGGACGGTGGAGCGGTCTACGCCCAGGCGCCGGGCGGCTTCGGACACGTTGCCGCCGCAACTGGCCAGCATGGCGCGCAAGGCCGCCTCTTCAGGGCTGGCCGCCGCCGCGGCCGGCGCCAGCGCGTCGGGCAGGTCGCCAGGTTCGATAACGCCGTTCTCGCACAATGCCGCGGCCACTGCGATGGCGTTGGCGAGTTCGCGGATGTTGCCGGGCCAGGCATGCGCCTTCAATGCCATCAGCGCGGCGGGCGCCAGCAACGGGGCGCCGGACTCGTCCTGGTGGCGCGCCAGCAGGCGCGCGATAAGCCATTCGAGGTCGTCGCGTTCGCGCAGCGGTGGCACGGTGAGCGTGGCGGCGTTGATGCGGTAATAGAGGTCTTCGCGAAACCGCCCCTCGCGCACCAGCGTGGCAAGGTCGCGGTGCGAGGCAGACACCAGACTGAGGCGCAGCGGGCGCGGCGCGTTGGCGCCGATGGGAGTCACCTCCGATTCGGCCAGCACGCGCAGCAGGCGGCTTTGCAGCGCCAAGGGCATGTCGCCGATTTCATCGAGGAACAGGGTGCCGCCGTCGGATTCTTCGATCAAGCCCTTGCGGCCTTTGGCCGCCGCGCCCGTGTAGGCGCCGGGCAGATAGCCGAAGAGTTCGCTTTCGATCAGAGATTCGGGGATCGCCGCGCAGTTCACCGCGACGAAACGGCCCGCGCGCTGGCTGCCGTCGTGGATGGCGCGGGCCAGGTACTCCTTGCCGACGCCGGTTTCGCCTTGCAGCAGGATGGGCAGCCCCTGCCGGGCAAGCTTGGCGGCGCGTGTCAGCATGGCCGCCATGCGGGCGTCGCCGCCGTCCAGGCCGCGCAGCGCGGACGGCGTGCCGCGCACCGATACGCTCGCGCCGCGGGAGTGCCGGTTGGGTTCGATGGCATGCGCAAACAACGCATTGCCATCGCGCGCCACGATCAGGCGCTGCTGCGGCGCGTGGGCGCGGGTGTAGCGCGGCAGGTCGTCGAGCTGCACATCGAAGAAACGGGTGACGGGCTGGCCCATCAGGCTGGCGGGATTGCGCCAGTCCAGCCCGGCGGCACGGGCCAGCAGCTTGGCGCCCGTATGCGTCATGCCGAGGATGCGACCGGAACCATCCAGCGATATCGCAGCCTCCGGATCCACGTCCAGGAATTCGGGCGAACGCGCGAAGCGCAGCACCCACTCATTGCTGGTGCGCGCCATCAGGTTGGCCATTTCGATGCGCCGCGTGGTGCTGGTGACCAGGTGCAGCGCCAGGTTCTGGCTGGCCTTCAGGATGGGCGAGCTGAGCAGCGAGATGTCCAGCACGGCGGCCAGCTCGCCATCGGCGCTGTAGATAGGCGCGGCGGTGCAGGACAGCGGCGTGTGGGTGTTGTCGAAGTGATCGGTCTGGTGGATGGTGAGGGCTTCGCCGCTTTCCAGGCAGGCGCCGACGGCGCAGGTGCCGGCGCGCCGCTCCGACCATTCCGACCCCAGATAGAGCCCGGCCTTGCGCAGGCTGGCGGTCTGCTGCGCGTCGCCCAGGAATTCCACCGTCACGCCCTGGCGGTCCGCCAGCAGTAACACATAGTTCTGGCCGGCGACCTGGCGGAACAGGTGGTCCAGGCCCGATCTCGCGATCGAGACCAGGGCTTCGGATTGCTGGCGGTGCTCGCGCAGCCGGCCGTCGGGCACGATATAGGCCTCGCAGGCCTGGGCCGGATCCAGCCGGTATTGGTCCAGGCAGCGCAGCCAGCTGCTCACCACGTGGGCGTCGCGCTGGGTGGGCCGGCCGAGGCCGACTTGCTCGATCTCGCGGATATGGGCGGAGTGCAGGGATTCCTGGCTAGGCATGTCGTCTCCATGGTGCCCGATCTGCGCCGGATCAACGGCCAGCATGCACAGAGGACGACACGCCTGTAAATGCTGGTTATCCAGCATGGGGCGGTGGGAAGTTACAGGTCGACCTTTACCTTGCCGGCTTGTACCAGCCCGGCGACGTCGCGTATTTCCGCCAGCAGCGCCTGCTGCAACTGGGCGGGCGTGCCGCCGGTGGGCTGGAAGCCCTGTTCGCCCAGCTTGGCGCGCACGGCGTCGGTCTGCAGCGCGCGGTTGATGCCCTGGTTCAGCGCCGCGATGGCGGCTTCCGGAGTGCCGGCCGCGCAATACGTGCCGAACTGGATCTGCGCGGAGAATCCGGCGGGGCCGCTCTCCGCCACCGTCGGAATGTCCGGATACTTGGGCAGGCGCTCCGGGCTGGTCACGGCCAGGACGCGCAGGCGTCCGCTTTGCAGATAGGGTTCCACCGCCGCCACGGTGGCCACCACCACCTGGATCTGTCCGCCCAACAGGTCGGTCATCATCGGACCCGTGCCGCGGTACGGCACGTGCAGCATGTCGATGCCGCAGGCGGCCTGTAGCAGCTCGGTGGCGAGGTGCTGCGGGGTGGCATTGCCCGGGGAGCCGAAGGTCAGCGCCTTGGGCTCGCGTTTGGCCTGGGCGATGAGTTCGCCCAGCGTCTTGGCCGGCAGGCCGGCGTTCACCGCGACCATGTAGGGCGACCGCGCGATGGGGCAGACGGGCGCCAGTTGCTTGAGCACGTCCTCGGGCGGCCGGGCGTAGTAGCGCACCGAGGGCACCAGCCCGGCAAACAGCAGCACGCTGCCATCCTTGGCGCCGTTGGCGGTGTAGTCGGCGCCCAGCATGCCGCTGGCGCCGGGCTTGTTCTCAACCACCACGGAGCGGTCCAGCGCGCCTTCCAGGCTTGCCGCGATGACGCGGCCCAGCACGTCGGTGCCGCCGCCCGGCGGAAAAGGGACGATGACGCGCAGGGGGGCTTCGCGCGCGTTGACCGTGCTGCCGAGGGCGGCGCCCAGCGGCGTGATGGCCAGGGCCGCCATGTTCTTCAGGAGGGTTCTGCGATTCATATTGTTTGTCTCCGTATCCACTCTACGCGGGCTAGGGCACGATGGGCGCCCCGGACGCCTGCAGCAGGAATCCCTGCAGCGCCGCCGCCACGATGGCGGGCTCTTCCACTGGCAGCATGTGCCGTTGACCTGGCACCACCTGGGCCTGGGCTTGCGGTAGCGCGCTGGCCAACTCCCGCGTCATGCGCGGGGTTGATCCGACATCCAGCTCACCCGTCATCACCAGGGCAGGGCAGGCGATACCGGACGCCGCTTGCGCCAATATCGTGTCGCCCAGCGCGAAGATGCGATAGGCGGCCAGGAAGCTGGCGCGGTTGTTATGCAGCAGGCGCTGGCCGATGCGGGTTACGCGCTCGGGACACCGGGCCTGGAAGGCTGGCGTGAACCAGCGTTGCAGCGAGACCTCGGCGGCGGCTTGGCGGTCCTGCGTCGCAGCCGCGTCCAGGCGTGCCAGGACGGCACGGGCTTCGTCGGGGTTGCGTTGGAAAACGGTGCTCAACAGGGCCAGCCGGGTGACGCGCTGCGGTCGGGCGGCGGCATAGGCGCCGGCGATCAGGCCGCCCATGGAATAGCCCAGCACGTTGGCGCTTTTCCAGCCGGCGCGATCCAGTTCCGTGTCCAGCTGGGCAATGAAGTCCTGCACCGTCACGCTCTCGTCGATGGCGCGAGCGTGGCCGTGGCCCAGCATGTCATAGCGCAGCACCTCGAAGTCCGGCTCCAGCAGGGGCGCCAGATCGTCCCATAGCGTGTGGTCCAGGCCTACGCCATGCAGCAGCACCAATGGCTCGCCGCGACCCGAACGCCGAAAATGCGCGCTCATTTGGACTGCGCCTCGCGCTCGAGTTCCTGCAGGTCGGAATAGCGGTTGCCGATCCGGTGTTGTGGTCGTCCGGACGTGGCCGCGCCCAGGGCGACCACGATCTCGTCCGGCGCCGGCGCGTCGTTGATGGTGGTCTGCACCGTCAAATAGTGCGAGCGCAGGCCTTCGTCGAGTTTGTGCATTAACGGCACGGTGATCACGCAGCCGGGACCGCCCCGCATGTTGGTGAAGCTCAGGTAGCTGGTGCCGCCCACCGCCCCACGATAGGCGTTGCCGAACCGCAGCGTGTGGATCAACGCCGACGCATGCTCGATCTCGCCGGCCGTGCCGACGACCGCGGCCTTGCCGTAGGCCTCGACCTGATCGGCGGAGCCGGCCTGGCGCAGGATTTCCGCGACCAGCAGCTCACCCAAAGGCGGCGCGGCTTCCAGGATCTTCGGCCGCAGGTCTTCCTGGAAGGGCAGGCCAGCCCAGGGATTGCGGATCACGGCCGCCGCGATGATCATCACCAGCGGCCGCTCGGCCGCGCGGCCGCCTTCGATCAGGGTTTTTTCCACATAGCTGACTACCTTGCGCACTTGCAAAGACATACCGCTGCTCCAGTACCGGTTGGATGAAAGACGCGGCCATTGTTGGGGGCGGCAAGCAGTTTTGACAATCCAAATTAACTCAAGTTAATTTCGGAAAATCCGAATTCATAGCCGCCCTTCCCGATGCCGCCACCTTTGAAGATCCAGCACCTGCGCCAGTTCCTGCTGGCGGCCGACAATGGCAGCTTCCGCCTCGCGGCCGAAGGCACGTTCCGCTCCCAGGCGGCCGTATCGGCGGCCATGCAGGACCTGGAGCAGCAGTTGGGCGCGCCGCTGTTCGAGCCCGGCAAGCGCGCGCAGCTCACGCCCTTGGGTATCGCCGTGGCGCCGCTTTTCCGGGAACTGCTTGCCACCCATGACCGCGTGCTGGATGCGGCGCGCCAGTTTGGCCTGGGCAGCCAGGGGCCGGTGTCGCTGGCGGTGATGCCCTCGCTGGCCGACGAATGGCTGCCACGCTTGCTGGAGCGCTATGCGCGCAGCCACCCGGCGATCCGCATCCGGGCCATTGATGAATCGTCGCAGGATGTGCATCGGCTGGTGCTGAGCGGCGAGGTACAGGTGGGCGTGGCGGGACAAGTGCCGCGCACGGCGGAGGTGGCCTTCGCGCCGGTGGCGCGCGACGCTTTTGGACTGGTATGCCGCAAGAGTCATCCGTTGGCGCGGCGACGAGGGCCCGTGCCCTGGTCGGCGCTGGAAGGAGAACGCCTGATAGGTAACGCCACCTTCGACACGTTGAAGAACCGGCGGTTGGGCGCCGCCATCGAGGACCCTTTCATGGTGGTGTCCAACCGCGCGTCGCTCTTGGCCAGCGTGGTCAGCGGGCTAGGCGTGACTGTGCTGCCGGTGCTGGCGCGGCCCACGGCAGCCAGCGGGCTGGCCTTTGTTCCGCTGGCAGAACCCACCGTGGAACGCATCGTCGGCGTGTTAACCCGCAAGGAAGAAACGCTGCTGCCCTCGGTGGCCGCAATGCATGAATTGGCCCTGCGGTCGTTGTCCCAGTTCACGCGTCGCAAGGGCGCGATCCTGGTATAGCGGCGGCGTCAAACTCCGCAGGCGTAGATCATGAATTGGCGGAAGGCCTCGGCGGGCTTGGCCAGGCGTGCCTGCGGATGCCATAGCAGGCCGGCTTCCATGGGCGGAACGGCGTCGGTAATGGGCACGGCTTCGATCTTGCGGCCTTCCAGCGACCAGGGGCGGTAAACCATGTCCGACAGCATCGTGACGCCGAAGCCATGCGCGACCAAGCCACGCAAGGCCTCCATCGAACGCGTGCGGAAGGCGATGTCGGGCTGCAAGCCATGGGCGCGCCAATAGGCGAGCGCGGAACGTTCTCCTTCGTCCATTTCAAGCAGGATGTAGGGATGGCCGGCGATGTCGGCCAGCGACGGGGCCGACGCTTGCGCCAGCGGGTGGCCGGACGCGGTCCATAGTTGCCGCCGCGACCGCACCAGCACCTGGTGTCCGAAGCGTTCGCGCCGTTCTACGTTGGAGAGCAGCGCTACACCAAGTTCCACCTCGCCGCGGGCCACGGCGGCTTCGATGTCGGGCCGGTCCAGGTCGACGAGGTCCAGCTCCACGTCGGGATAGCGCCGCCTGAAGCGCGCCAGCAGGTCGGGCAGGAAGTAGCCCAGGACGGTGTAGGACGCCGCGATGCGCACGGCGCCGCGCAGCGCGTAGCGCTGGAAGCCGGGCTCGCGCAGGGCGTCGTCCAGGGAGTCGAGCACTTCGCGCGCGCGCTGGTGGAAGTTGTGTCCTTCGGGAGTCAGGGTGACGCCATGCGGGTGGCGGTCGAAAAGGCGTACGCCCAACTGCGCTTCCAGCGCGAGGACCGCGTTGGTGACGGCGGATTGCGAGACGTGCTCGTCCGCGGCGGCCATGGAAAACCGCCCGGTACGGGCGGCTGCTGCGAAGTACCGCAACTGGCGCAAGGTGACGTCGTTAGCCATCTGATTAGCACATACCTGATACCTGAATATATGAATATACGATAACGGCCGGGCTTCCTACACTGCGGCAAAACACCAAAACCCGGACCGCAGGAGACAAGCGTGAACGCCCCACACCCCGCAGGCGCAGCCGATACCCATGGCCTGTCGCTGGACGACAAGTACACCCGTACCCACGGGCGGATCTATCTGAGCGGTACCCAGGCCCTGGTGCGGCTGCCGCTCCTGCAAAAGCAGCGCGACATGCAGGCCGGCTTGAATACGGGCGGCTATATCTCGGGCTATCGCGGTTCTCCGCTGGGCGGGCTGGACCAGGCGCTATGGAAGGCCAAGCGCCACCTGCAGGCGAACGACGTCGTGTTCCAGCCGGGCGTGAACGAGGACCTGGCCGCCACCGCAGTCTGGGGCTCGCAGCAGCTCAACCTGTTTCCGGGCGCGGCGCGCGATGGCGTGTTCGGCATGTGGTACGGCAAGGGCCCGGGCGTGGACAGGTCGGTGGACGTGCTCAAGCACGCCAATTCGGCCGGCAGTTCCGCACATGGCGGAGTGCTGATGCTTGCGGGCGACGACCACGCCGCCAAATCTTCGTCGGGGGCGCACCAGTCGGAGCATGTGCTGATTGCCAGCGGCATCCCCGTGCTGTACCCCTCCAACGTGCAGGAGTACCTGGACTATGGCCTGCACGGCTGGGCCATGAGCCGCTATACCGGGCTTTGGGTGGCCATGAAATGCGTGACAGACGTGGTCGAGTCCAGCGCATCGGTGGAGGTGGACCCCGATCGGGTGCAGGTGGTGCTGCCCCAGGACGCCCTGCCGGAGGGCGGTTTGAATATCCGCTGGCCTGATACGCCCCTGGCGCAGGAGGCGCGGCTGCTGGACCACAAGTGGTATGCAGCGCTGGCCTATGTGCGCGCCAACAAGCTGAACCGCGTGGTGCTGGATTCGCCGCGGGCGCACTTTGGCATCATGACCGCCGGCAAGGCCTATCTGGACGTGCGACAGGCACTGAATGACCTGGGCCTGGACGAGGCAGCCTGTAGCGAGGCCGGCATTCGCGTGTTGAAGGTGGGCTGCATCTGGCCACTGGATGCGCAGGATGCACGCGAGTTCGCCACCGGGCTGAAAGAGATCCTGGTCGTGGAGGAAAAGCGACAGATCCTGGAGTATGCGCTGAAGGAAGAGCTCTACAACTGGCGCGACGATGTGCGGCCCCGCGTCTACGGCAAGTTCGACGTGCGCGAGCACGGCGGCGGGGAGTGGTCCACACCGCGCGGCGCCTGGCTGTTGCCTGCGCGCCATGAGCTGTCGCCGGCCGTGATCGCGCGCGCCATCGCCGCGCGTCTGGAGAAGGCGGACCTGTCGGAGGCGTTGCGGGCGAGGATCGCGGCGCGGCTCGCCGTCATCGCCGCCAAAGAACGCGAGGCCGCGCGCCCCATGCTGGTGGAAGAACGCAAACCCTGGTTCTGCTCGGGCTGCCCGCACAATACCTCCACCCGCGTGCCGGAGGGCTCGCGTGCCGTGGCCGGCATAGGCTGCCATTACATGGCGATGTGGATGGATCGCAAGACCGACACGTTTAGCCAAATGGGCGGCGAGGGCGTCGCATGGTTGGGCCAGAAGGATTTCACGTCCGAACGCCATATTTTTGCCAACCTGGGCGACGGCACCTATTTCCATTCGGGACTGTTGGCGATCCGTGCCGCGGTGGCGGCGCGTGCCAGCATCACCTACAAGATCCTCTACAACGACGCCGTGGCGATGACGGGCGGGCAGCCGGTGGACGGCGTGCTGACGGTGCCGCAGATCGCTGCACAGATGCAGGCCGAAGGCGTGCGCAAGACCGTGGTAGTGACTGATGAGCCGGAAAAGTACGCCGGCGGCGCGGCGTTGCCGAAAGATGTGGAGGTGCATCACCGCAAGGCGCTCGACGACGTGCAGCGCGCGCTGCGGGACATCGAAGGCACCACGGTGCTGATTTATGACCAGACCTGCGCCACCGAGAAGCGCCGGCGCCGCAAGCGTGGGGAATATCCCGACCCGCCGCGCCGCGCGTTCATCAATGAGGCGGTCTGCGAAGGCTGCGGCGACTGTTCGGTGCAATCCAATTGCCTGTCCGTTGAGCCGCTGGACACGCCGCTCGGTACCAAGCGGCGCATCAACCAATCTTCCTGCAACAAGGATTTCTCCTGCGTGGAGGGCTTTTGCCCCAGCTTCGTCACGGCGGAAGGCGCGACCCTGCGCAAACCGGCCGCGGACAGGAACACGCCCGTGTTGCTGGAGCCGCCGCAACCGGTCTTGGCCGCAATCGGCCACCGCGCCGCCTATCGCGTGGTGATCGCGGGCGTGGGCGGCACCGGCGTCGTGACCATAGGCGCGTTGCTGGGGGCGGCAGCGCACCTGGAAGGCAAGGGCGTGACGGTGCTGGACATGGCGGGTCTGGCGCAGAAAGGCGGCGCCGTGCTCAGCCACGTGCAATTGGCCAGCCGTCCCGAAGACCTGCATGCCACGCGTGTGGCGCTGGGAGAGGCGGATCTGGTCATAGGCTGCGATGCGCTGGTCTCGGCGTCGCCAGAGGTGCTGTCGCGCCTGCGTCCGGATCACGGCCGCGCGGTGGTGAACAGCAGCGCCGCGCCCACGGCGGCCTTTCTGTCGCAGCCCAGCTGGCGTTTTCCGGGCGCGCAGGCGGAAGCCGCGTTGGCGCGCAGCACCGGCGGCCATTGCGATTTCATCGATGCCGGTCCGCTGGCCGAGGCCTTGCTTGGCGACACCATCTACGCCAATCCCTTGCTGCTGGGTTATGCCTGGCAGCAAGGCGGATTGCCGCTGTCGCTGGACAGCCTGCGGCGCGCCATCGAACTGAACGGGGTATCGGTGGAAAAAAATCTGGCAGCTTTTGAACTGGGCCGGCAGGCCGCGTATCACGGCGCGGATGCGCTCAAGCCTGCGCCGCGGGCTCAGGTCCTGGCGATGCCAGAATCCCTGGACGGCCAGATCGAGCGGCTGGCACAACACGTGCGCGCCTATCAGGATGATGCGTATGCCGCGCGCTACATGAAGGCCGTCGCGGCGGTGCGCGCCAGGGAAGCCTTGCTGGCGGACCCGCAACGTTTCGAGGTGACGCTGTCGGTCGCGCGCAATCTTGCCAAGCTCATGACCTACAAGGATGAGTACGAGGTGGCGCGGCTGTACGTGGACCCGGCGTTCAAGGCTCGGCTGCGCGAACAGTTCGAAGGTGAACCCGGCCGCGACTACCGCCTGCGTTACCACCTGGCGCCACCCGCGCTTGCGCGCCGCGATGCGCGCGGGCGGCTGCAAAAGCGCGTGTACGGTCCCTGGATGGCGCTGGCATTCCGCGTGCTTGCCCCTATGAAGCGGTGGCGGGGGACGTGGCTGGACGTGTTCGGTAAATCGGCCGAACGCCGCATGGAGCGACAACTGGCGGCCGATTACCTGGCCTTGGCGGAGGAGTTCTCGCGCACCCTGGACGAGAGCAACCGCGGCGCGGCCCTGGAACTTGCCGCGCTGCCGGATGCTATCCGAGGTTATGGCCATGTCAAGGAGAAAAGCGTTGAACGGGCGCGCGGGCAGGAAGCCGCGCTGTGGGAGCGCTACCGGGGGCTACGTCGGGAAACGCTGGCGGCCTGAGACGGCCGGCGCTTTACGCCATCTGTTCCAGCAGTACGCAGTTGCGGCCGTTCAGCTTTGCCTTGTACAGCAGCTCATCCGCGCGGCGCGACAGGCTATCCAAGGCTGCCGCGTCGCCGCCCCGGGCATGGGCGACGCCGAAGCTAGCGGTCATGCCAAAGCGCGCGCCGTTGCCAGCGTTGATCTGCGTGTTCGAAATGTTGATCCGCATGCGTTCTGCAACGTCGTAGACGCGGGCAGGGCTGCGGCTGCGGCACAGGACCGCGAACTCTTCGCCGCCCACACGCGCAACCACGTCGGATTCGCGGAAGGTCTTGCGACAAAGGTCGGCCACGGTCCTGAGCGCTTCGTCGCCGGTGGCATGGCCGTGCGTGTCATTGATGGACTTGAAGTGGTCGATGTCGAACAGGATGAAGGCCAAGCCTTCGCCGTCGCTGTGGCGCACATCGCCCAACGCGGCCTCCAGGCGCTTTTCGAAGGCGCGCCGGTTCAATAGGCCGGTGAGAAAATCCGTTTCGGCCATGATGGCGAGATCCTGGATCAGTCGGTCTCGTTCGAGTTCCAGCTTGCGCACTGCGGTGGCATTGTCGTTGAGCACATTCAATGCCTTGAACATGCTGTTCACTTCGCCCCGGTATTGGTCGGCGGGGATGGGCGGAATTTCGCCGCCCAGCGCGATCGCGCCGATGATGTTCGTGGCCCTGACGAAAGGACGGATGACGCGCTTGCGGAACATGGCCAGGCCGAGCACCAGCGCGGCGGTGAGCATCGCTGCGGCCGCCAGCGTCGTCAGCAGGACGCGGATCGCCGCCTTGCGGTTTTCTCCGATGCGCTGTTCCACGGCGTCGAGCATGAGATCGCGGAACTGGACGATGGACTTCATCTGCGGGACGTAGTTCGCGCCCAGCTCGTACATCGACACCAGGGAGTCTTCCGGAGCGCGTTCGGCAATGGCTCGCACGCTGTCGAGGTAATTCATGCCGGCGCCGAAGTACTGCTCCTGCAGTTCACGGTAGGCAGGCGACGCGGCATGTTGCGGCATGCTCGCGATATTGGCCTCGATCAGGGCGCGCAGCTCGTCGATGCGGCCGATCACGCGTTCGATTCTCAGTTGGTCGCCGGTGGTGAGGGTGCGGCGTTTGCTCAAGGCCGGCGCAAACGTGGAGCCCACCAGTCCCGCCTGTTCGCGCAACTCTCCGGCAAGCAGCGCCAATGAAAGCAGGTCGAAGTCTTCGCCCTGGTTTCGTGCCACCAGGCCTATCCCGTCGGACATCGCCGCGCGCAGCTCGGGCACCAGCGCGACCATGTCTCCGACCACGGTCCACAGGTTGTGGCCGGAGACGTTTGCGCGCGGCGCGGCGATGGCATTGTCGGCGCTGGCGCGGGCGTCGAGCAGGGACTGCCGGATCCGTTGGATGTTGGTGAATTCGCGGGCGCCGTTGGGATTGAGGGGCGCGCGGTACAAGGCGAGCAGATCGGCCATCTGCGCGTTGGTGCGCTGGCGGGCTTCGTCCAGCAAGTGCAGGATGTTCTCGGGAACGGGCAGGTCGGAGCCCAGCGCCGCGTTCATGGGGCCGCGCTCGGCTGACACGGCCTCCATGGTCATCAGGGTCGTGCGAACGACAACGAACCCGCGCATGGCGTCGTCGGTGGCGGTAAGCGACCGCCAGTTCTGCTGCACCACGATCACGGTCAGCATGGAGACTGGCAGCGCCACGCCGGCTGCCAGTGTCAGGAAATACCTTTCAAGGGATTTGAGAGCAAAGACATTGCGGAACATGCGAAAACATCGGCTCGGAACAATGACTGGTGGCCGGAGGTTACTTGAAATGGACCTCGGACTGCAGTGTTTTCCGGCGACTGTTTGACCGCTCAAGGTTTGTATCGCATTAAGTCGCAAAGTCTCATTTTTAAGCGCATTACATCACTCTATTTCGCGCATTTTCACGTCATTCCGAACCCTCGCGCGACCCCGTGGTTCAGGGCGAGGCGATGGGCAGTTTCTCCAGCGCGTCCTTGAAATCCGGATACTCCTTCAGGAATTCCTGACTGCGTCCGAACCGCTTGAGCAAACGCTCGTCCACCGTCAGGTTGAGCACGGTCGCGCCGTCCCATAGCCTTGGCCGCTTCCTTACATGGATCAACACCTTGTCGGTGAACTCGCGGTAGGAATCATGCGGCTCGCATTGTTCGTAGTCCGTGGCGATGCGCTGCGCCAATCCGGCTTCCAATCCTGCTTGCCGCGCCTTGTCCTGCAGCCACGCTGCCGGCAGCGTTTGCAGGCTGCCGTCCCGATAGCCGCCGCCGACATCGGAGTGCGCGCCGATGAACCAGCGCTGCTCGACGGGGCGGTCGGAGGGACGCGGCTCGGAATTGGCCTGGCGCGTCCACAAGGTTGGAAAGTAAGGCTCGCGGAATTCATTGGTGGCAATGGCGTGATAAGCGTGATGCACGTGGTTGCTGAGTTCGGTGTCGTGGAAGTTGTAGAACTTGGAAAAGCCGGGGAAGGGTATGCCGCCCACCGGTATGCCCAGGCTGCCTACCGTGTCCCACACGCCAACGAAATGCACATCGGTCTCGCGCGAGAAATTGGTTCGGAAAGCCGTGGCCTCCAGCGACGAGGGAATGCAGTCGTCGCGATACAGCGCATAGGCTTCGGCCACATTGTTGTCGGAGGGATTATTGAGCAGGCCACACTTGCGGACCATGCCGGCCAGGCTGCGCGCCGAGTAGGCGCCACGGCTGAAGCCGAACAGGAAAATGCGGTCCCGCGGTTCGTGGCGCTGGCAAAGCCAACGATAGCCGGTGCGGATGTTGGCCGACAGCCCGGCGCCGAAGGCGCCGCCGGCGAACTTGTCGATCGCCGCCCACAGGCCATGGCCCTGGGTGCCCACGCCTTCGATGTAGAACGTTTCCTGCGTGGAGGTCTCGGGCGCCGCCTTGTAGAGCTCGTAGACGTTGGTGCGGTCGTTCGGTTCGTTCCAGGTCCCGTCGAAGAATACGGCTAGATTCTTCACCATGATCGTTCTCCACAGATTGGGTCTGCGATGAATCCGCTTGTTGGCATGGCTCGCGTCCTGCGCGACGTACGCTAGCACGGCGGGCGGTGCGCGCCGGGTGCGTGGTTTCCCTGCTGATTGGACGTACACCGTATTTGTGACTAGCTAATTGGTGGCAATCCGACGCAAGTGGGCGATTTGCCGGGTGGCACACGCGCACGAGGAAAATCTCACTACATCAAAAGTCGCAATCCGAACTTTGCCGCCGGACGCCGCGCCTTGCGTTGGCGGCCGCGCCGGGCTTGGAGTATGTTGCGGGCTTGGCGGCTTCCCGCCGCGCATGAACCGAGAAGAAAACCATGGGACGTTTAGCCATTTTGGGCGCCTTGCACGAAGAGATCGCCGACCTGCTCGCGGCGATGGATCCGGGCGCCACCATCCACCGCATCGCGATGCGCGATTTTCACGTTGGCACCCTGTGGGGCACCCCCTGCGTGATCGCGCTGAGCCGGATTGGCAAAGTGGCCGCGGCGGCCACCGCGTCCATCGTGATCCACGAGTTCAAGGCCACGCGCGTGATCTTCACGGGCCTGGCGGGCGGCCTGCATGAGGATGTGGCAGTGGGCGACGTGGTTGTCGCCACTGCGTTGATGCAGCACGACATGGATGCTCGGCCGTTGTTCGAGCAGCACGAGATCCCCTTGCTGGGGCGCGAGCGTTTCGAGGCGGACCCGGTTTTGAGCGCAAGCCTGCTGGAGAGCGCCAGGCAGTTTGCGCGCACCCATGCCGGACTGCCCGACGCCGCCTTGCCGCCGCCACGTGTGCATCACGGGCTCATCGCCACTGGCGACGTCTTCGTCAACAGCAATGACTACGCGCATCAACTGCGCCAGCGTCTGCCCGAAGCGCTTTGCCTGGAAATGGAAGGCGGTGCGATGGCACAGGTCTGCTATGAATTCGGCGTGCCTTATGCGGTGCTCCGAGTGATTTCGGACCAGGCCGACCATGCCGCCAAGGCGGATTTCACCGATTTCCTGGTGAATCTGGCACGCGTCTACACCGCCGGAATCCTGGCGCCGCTACTGAAATCGGGGGCATTGCGCGCGGCCTGAGGGCTGTCGCCCTCAGGGGCCGGTGTCGGGATAGTTGGGGCCCGCGTCGCTGAACCCGCCGCTGCTATACGGATTGACCGCGCCGGGGTGGGGCGGACCGCCTTTGCCCGGCGCGCAGCCGGCCACGACGAGGGCCGTGGCCAAAAGGGAAAACAGGCGGATCAGGGCGGATTTCATGATGGTCTCCTGCGCGTCTTCCCGGTCTGGGTAGCGGCGCGCGCGGCTTGTCTATCGCGCCTATTTTACGCCCGGGCGCCGGCGCCATGCTGTTCGCCGGCTTTGGTCTTGCGCTTGGTTTGCGGGGCGGCACAGCGGTGCTGATAGGCCTGCACCGCGGGGGAATTCGCAGCCTGGAAGTAGGGGTGGGGATGGCCGGCTTCCTGTAGTGCGTCGTGCATGCGTCCGCCCCACACGCATTGCATCTCCGCCTGGTTCCAGAGCCGCGCGGCCATCGCGGGCTGGCCATGGCGCCACAGCGCCAGGCCATAATCCGCCACGATTTCCTCATCGCGAGGAATCTCACGGTAGGATCGCTTCAGCAGTTCCAGCCCGCCGTCGATGTCGCCCCTGAGCGTCAGGATCCAGCCCAGGGTTCCCTGGTTGTACGGAAGGGGGCCGGCGGTTTCGATAGACTTGCGCGCCTGGGCTTCGGCTTCGGCCAGATGATCAGGGAAGTCCGCCAGGTAGTACGCGATGTCGTTGGCCCAGTCGGGCGCGTCCGGCAGCGGCACTTCGGCGTGCTGGCGCTGCAACTCCAGGGCATCCTCAAGCGCCAGCTCGGGCATGCCCAGTAAGCGTTCCAGCTTGTAGCGCGCGCGCAGCACATCCTGATCCAGGGGCTTGCCCGGTTCGGACGCCGAGCGGGCGCGGTCCAGCCATTGCCGCGCCAGGTCGGTGTGGCCCGCCATCAGCAGCAGGTTGGCCATATCCAGTTGTTGTTGCGGCAGTGTGCCGCAGCCCGTCGCGTCCACCAACTGCAGGGCGCCTTCGTCATCGTTCTGGCTGAACTTGCGGTTGATGGCGTCCAGTTCGTCGAAACAGCGGCGGTCCTGCGCCGCCTCGGCCTCGACTGCTATCGACAAGGCTGCAGCGGGCCGGTCGTGGCTGAAGTAGGCAGTATTGCCCTGGGCGGTGCTGTAGCCCAGATCCACCCATTGCTCGCCCCAGCGTACATGCATGGTAGTGATGTAAGGCCAACCCGCCAGCGGCTCGCTGCCCGAGCCCGATTGCAGTTGGAAGAAATGGCCCCAAGCACCGTCGCCGATCATCCGGACCAGGGTGAAATCTTCCGCGGGGTGCGCCTCGCGGGTCCAGACCCAGGCGCTGCGCCCCAGCGCGTCGGTGACGCCCTCCAGTATGCCGTCCTGGCTGGGTGTGTTTTCGATGGACTCGCCCTTCGCGGTCAGGAACAGCCGGTAGGGCGTGCCCGGAGCCACCGCGGCGCCCCGGCTGTTTTCCAGCCTGAGCACCAGATAGCGCCCATGCTCGCCCTTGCCATACTGGGGCATGTCCCTTGGCGGTGCCGCGGGCGTGCTGCGGGTGGAGGCCTTCCGGGCCGCGGCGCCATCGGCGGCTTGCACCGGCAGGGCGATGGGGGCGAGCGCGAGGGCACCCGACAACAACAAGGGGTAGAGCCTGGATGGCGTGTACATCATGCGCGCAATCTGCGCCCTAGCCCTGTTCCAGGCGGTAGAACTGTTGACTGGCAATCAGTGTCGCGCCGCAGGAGGTCTTCATGCCTTCCAGTGCAGTGCGCCGGTCCGAACTGACGGCGGCCGCTCCTTCGACGATGGTGTGGGTGCCGCTGCACTTGGGGCAGGTTACGCGATCACCCAGGCGGGCCATGGGCTGGCCGAAGATCATTACTGTTTCGTCGCCCGTGACGACCACCCCGCCATGCGAGGTGCGATCGCCCTTGCGTATCACCGATAGCTGCGCCATGGCTGCCTGTTGCTTTGTCAGATTGGTTATGTGTGCTTACAGATAGGTGCCATCCGGAGCCTGCCTCGGGGTGCCGATGACGAACGTGCCGTCGGGCGCCATGCGGACCGGACCATCGCCGCCGAGGTAACGGCCGTCAGGCGCGCGCTGCGGTTTGCCGGCCACGTATGTGCCGTCAGGCGCGCGCGTGATGGGACCGCCGTCGCCCACATAGGTGCCATCCGGGCAGCGGCGTGGCTTGCCATTGATGAAGTGGCCGTCGGGCATCATGTGGAATGACTTGTCCATCGTGGTTCCTCGTCGTGGAGAACCCGAATGATATCCATGGTCCGTGATGCGTTTTGTAATAGGACGTGTCATCTTCAAACGCAACGTCGTTACAGATATGGGAGGATCGATCCTCTTCTCGCCACCCGCCGCAGGCCCGGTGGCCGAGATTCAGCCATCCGACAAGACCTATATGAGCGATATCGACACACTGCTGCAGCCCATTGCGGGCGAAGCGCCCTGCGGCGTCGACATGGTGTTTTCCGCCGAGTTCGATGCCATACGCGAAGCCCGCCGCCATGATGACCCCAACCTGGACCAGGGCGACTGGGTCATTGACATCAAGGAGGCCGATTGGCCCGAGGTCATCCGCATCTGCACGACCGTGCTGCGCGAACAAAGCAAGGACGTGCGTGTCGCCGCCTGGCTGGCCGAGGCCTGGGCCAAGACGCGCGGATTTGCCGGCTTGCGAGACGGCTACCTGCTGGTGGATGGGCTGTGCCGCCATTACTGGGACGGCTTGCATCCGGTGCCGGACGAGGGCGATGTGCAGCAGCGCGTGGGCAACCTGGCGTGGCTGCTGGCGCGGTCGCAACAACTGATCCGTGAATTGCCATTGACGCAGTCCGAGGGCGGACGCTATGGAGCGGCCTTGTGGGAGAGCGCCTCGCAGCTGGCCAACGCGGTCAAGCGCGCGCCGCAGAACGCAGCCGAGATCACCCGTGGCAAGCTCACGCTGGACCAGTTCGATGCTGCGCGCCGCGACACGCCGCCGGCCTTTTATTCGGAACTGGAAAGCAATCTGCAAAGCTGCTTCACCGCGGTGGACACGCTTGAACAGACCCTGGCGGCGCGGCTGGGCGACGAAGGCCCCGCCTTCTCGCCGGTGCGAGAGGCATTGAAGGACGTAACCGAGCTGGCGCGCCGCTTCGCCCGCGACGCTGGATTGCTGGTGCGCGCGGATAGCGCCGCCGCCGCGGCGCCTGCCGCACCCACCGCTGCGTCCGCAGCGACCCGGATGGAGCCGACCTTGTCCGCAGCCGATCCCGTCCCCGCCGCGCCCGCAGCCGCGCGCGGCCCGCTGCAAACGCGCGACCAGGCGCTGGCGCAGTTGCGCGAAGTGGCGGAGTTCTTCCGCCGCACCGAGCCTCACAGCCCGGTGGCCTATTTGGCCGACAAAGCCGCCAGCTGGGGCGAGATGTCGCTGCACCTGTGGTTGCGCACCGTCCTCAAGAACGACGATGCGCTATCCGGCCTGGAAGAGCTGCTAGGCGTGCCCAAATCGCCGGATCACAACGGCTGAACATGGTCGTGGGCATGCGTGAGCCGGCCTCTGCGGGCCGGCCCGGCGGCTAGCGGCTGGCCCGGAACTCGATTCGGCGGTTCTTCGCCCGGCCTTCCGCGGTGGCGTTGGTGGCGACGGGCTGGTCAGGTCCGGCCCCCAGCGTTTCGAAGCGGGCGGGCGGCAGGCCTTTGTCCACCAGGTAGGCACGGACCGCATCGGCACGTGCCTGGCTCAGCGCCAGATTGGTGCTACGGCTGCCGGAGCTGTCGGTGTGGCCGATGATCTGCACTTTGTCACTGTGCAGCTTGGGCACCACGTCCGCCACCTTGTCCAGCAGCTCGCGGCCGCGCGCGGTCAGCGTGGCGCTGCCGGTCTCGAATTCCACCACGCGATTGGTCAGCACCTGGTCGAGCAGACCCTGTTCGTCCTTGCTGGCGGATACGCGCAGCCCGTTGACGATCTTGTAGGTGGGATTGAGCGACGTCGCGAAGGCGCTGGCGATCTGCTGGCGCGAAGCCTCGTTCTGGACTTCGCCGCGCAGGCGGATCTGCGTGCCGTCGATTTCCAGCTGGCCGCGGTTGATCTGTTTTAACGGCTGGCCGATGAGCTTGCCGACATGCTCAGACCAGTTTGGGGGCGCAACCACGCCGCCCACGTCGATCTGGTCGATCACATTGCCCACGCCGTACACCTGCTGCAGCCGGGCCAGCACGTTGGCCTTGGTGGCTTCGTCAGGCACCGCGCCGCTGGCCACGACCTGGCCGGGCTGGGGGATGACGTTGGCGGGCACCACGGTGGCCGCGTCCTGAGCCGTGGCGGCGCAGGCGTACAGCGCTGCCATGAGCAGAAAGGAAAGGCGCATGGTCAGGCTCCGGTAAAGACTTCGAGAAAGGTGTCGAGCGCCAGGCGCAGGGACAGGCGCGGCTGGTCCAGGTAGCTGGAAAGCTTGGCCAGGCCGTGGCTGGCCGACACGTGGTTGCGAACCCAGGGCGCGTCCTCCAGCACGATGTGCTGTTCGGCATAAGCCTGCGGCGTGGACAGCAGGCTGGCCAGCGTCTGCGGCGAGGCGCCCCGGAAGTCCACTGCCAGCCGGTGCTTGCCGGCAATGCGGCCGATGAAGATCGTGATCTCGAAGTCCGCACGGGACAGGAAGGGCGAAATCAGTGTCATCCAGTAGGCGGCCACCAGATTGATGTAAAGCGGATCGTCCGGCAGGGGCAGCGACAACCCCTTGTCCAGCTGCGAGGAACCGCTGGACATCACAGGTTCCAGCAGGATGCCTAGCGCCAGGATGATGTCGTGCACGCGCGCCGCGTGGCCGTTGCCGCGGAGCATCGCCTCCAGCCGCTCAAGCGTCTGCAGGTCGACGAAGGCGTCGAAGCCGTCGTCGGCCGCGGTGCGGATCTCGCCTTCCAGTTCGTTGAGCGTCTGCAGGGCGGCGGCGGGATCGCTGTCTTGCATCAATACGGCCGCGGTGCCGCTCATGCGGTTCCACATCCGGCTGAAGGCGATGGGGCTGCGGGCGATGAAGGCCAGTGGCTTCTGGACTTCCACCGAGGTAGCGGACAGGAAGGGGTACCGGCGGCCGGACAGGTCCTGGCTAGGCTGCAGGTGCCCCGCGATGGCCAGCTTGCCGCGAGATCCCAGGATGGCGAAGGGCATGGGCTCGGCTTCGTCGTACAGCGCCTTCCAATGAGGTTCCTGCGCCAGCATCTCCATGGTGGTGGCCACCCATGCGTCTAGCGTGGCCATCAACTGCGGATGCGAAGTGTTCTTCACGAAATCGCCGCGGCTGGGGATCTTGCCGAAGTAGGCCGTGCGGAACAGGGGGGACTGCGGGTTGCTCATTGCGGCGCTCCGGGTTGCGTCTGGGCGGAGGATTCGGGAGAGGCGCCGATCACGGACGAGGGCAGGCGCAGGTTGCGCAGGCCCTGGCTGCCGCCGGGCTCGCTGCCGCCGGCGCCGGGCGCCTGGGCGTTGCTGATGATGCGCAGCTTCACCGGCACCGTTACGTTGGATTTGCCCCAGCTCATGTTGAAGCTGCCGTCCGCATTGGCGGTGCGCTGGGCAGTGGAGATCAGACGCTCCAGGCCGAAGCGGCCCGGCTCGTTCACGATCTCGACCACGCTGCCGTCGAAGGTGGTGGCGGTGATGCGCGCGCCGGGGGCGCCCTGGGCATTGGGCCACACGAAATTGACCCACTGCGGAGGCGTGTTGCGGTAGCGCAGCTGTTGGCCGTCGATCTCGATCGTGTACTCCGTCACGCCGGCCGCGGGCTTGGGCTGGATCTGGAACAGCGTCTGCGGCTGGCTGGTTGCGCCGCTGCCCGCCGCGCCTCCCGAGAGCGGCGCCACCCATTGCGCGAAGTTGGCGGTGAAGGTGGGTTGCAGGCTCACGCCCATGTCGCCCCACGTGCGCGCCGTGAGGATGTCGCCGCGGCGCACGGTCAGCGGGCCCAGCGTGTCGTTGACGTACTTGGCAATGCTGCCTTGCGGGCCGAACACCTGGCCGATCTCGTCGCTGCTGGCCTCCACGCTGGCGCGGCTAGTGAACGGATACTTCTCCGCCAGCGTCTGGTTGAACGGCCGGTAGACCTGTGCGTTCCAGACCTTGTTCAGCTCCGACTCCGCCGGCTGCATGGTGACGGCATAGGCCTGGATCAGCGGTCGCACCAGCAGCGGACGCAGGGTTTCGCGCTGCGTCGCCGACATGCCGGCCAGCATTTGCTCGTCCACCAGTTTCAGCGCGTCGGCCAGTTCTGAGTCCTTACCCTCCAGCGTCTGGCGCATCAGCGTCAGCGCGCCCGGACCAGGATCGCCCTGGTTATTCAGCAGGTTGAAGCGGGTGCGGATCTTCGACAGCGCGCCCATGTAATTGCCCAGCAGGGACTGGTTGTCTCGGGTGACGACCAGGCGCGCCACGTCAGAGAATTCACGTCCTACCGGGCCCATCGGAATTGCTTCGCCATTGGCTGCGGTAGCGGGCGCGGCGGACGGCGGCGTCTGGCGCAGGATGACACGCTTGAACCAGCCGACCACGCCGCTTTGGGCCTGTTGCAGCCCGGCGTTGATCAGCGACGGGTTGTCCCACGAGGTCTGCTCATAGGTGGTGTTGATGAGCTTGGCGATGGGCGAGGTCTGCGGATCGCCCAGGCGGTTCATCGCGCCCACAGATTGTTCGAAGCTCGTGAAAGGCTTGATCGTCACGCCGCGCAGGAACTTCTGCCATTCCTCGGCGTACTCGGTCTTGTACATCGTCGCCAGGCTTTTCTGGATCTGCTCCGGGCTGCCTTCCAGCGTCAGGTCGTCGCGCGCATTTACGCCCAGCACCCAGTCACTGGTTTGCACTTCTTTCTTGGCGGCCTCGCCGATGGCAGGCTGGATGTACTGCTCCCAGGCTTCACGCGTGAACGTGCCGGGGATGGCGTAGCTGCCGGCGACCACGCCCGCGTCGTTCTCGCCCACGATGCGCGCTACCGTCATGGCCTGGAAGCGGGTGGCGGCGCGCGCTTTGAGCGTGGCATAGGCGCGTTCACGCGCCGGCATGCCCTGCATCACGGCGCGCAGGCTGCCGCGGGTCTTTTCGACCAGCGCAAGATTGGTGTCGATCTGCGGCCAGCCCTCGTCCTGCGCCCGGGCGACGTAGAACGAGATCAGGCGTTCCGCGCTGCGGATCAACTGGTCGCGAGGCATGGCGCCCCGGTTGGTCTCCAGCCAGCCGCGCCAGTAGCGCGTGATCTGGTCGGACAGGTGCGTGGGGTCGACGTGCTGGTGATTCGCCATCATCAGGTACGTCTTGAGCGCGTTGTAGGCGTCGTCCGCGTTGGTGGGCGAGGCATCCTGGAACAGGGTGTCGCCGCCGCCAGCGTGGGCGGGGCGGGCCTGTTGCGGCGCGGGCTGGGGCGCGGCACCGTTGGCTGCTGCGGCGGAAGTGTCGACCTTGGCCAGGAAATCCTCCAGGCTGGCCTTTACCGGGGCCAGCATGAACTGGCGCGCGCCGTTGTAGTACTCGGCCAGCAGGCGTTCCTTGAGCACGTCGCCCTGGTACAGGCCCAGCCCCAGCGACCACGGGCGGCTGGAGGAATAGCGGTCCAGCTGTTCGATGCGGTCCTGAAGGATTTCCATCGCTTCCAGCCGGCTTTGCAGATCGGTGCGTTCGCTTTGCAGGCGCACCACCTTGTCCAGGTCGGCCTGCACGTTCTGCGCCAACTGGCGGTTGCCCAGGTAGGACCAGCTCCAGCCGCCCAGCACCAGGCCCAGCGCCAGTACCAGGCCGAAGAAGGCCAGGTAGCGCATACGGGTCTTGGCGGGGCTGGCGTGTTGGCGAACCAGCTTCTTGTCCGCGAAGATCACGCTGGAGAACAGGTCTCGCAGGAAGAAGCCGTTGTTGGACGTCACGCTGCGCGATTGGGCGCGTGATGCCGGCCGCAGTTCGAAGCGTTCAGCCAGGCGTTCGGTAGAGGTGCTTTGCGTGACGCCTTCCTGTAGCGCGCTGGTGAAGTAAAAGCCGCGGAACACCGGCTTGTACTGGAACGGATTGGTCTCGAACAGCGTCGACAGGAACGTGCGCAGCGCGGGTTTGATGCCGGCGAACTCCAGCGGGAACGTGAGCAGGCCCGGCGGCAGGTCGCGGCTATTGCGCAGCGATATCTGCGCCGTGCCCATTTCCTTCAGACCTTCGTACAGCTCATCGAAGCGGCTGTCGAACAGCGCCAGCACGTCGCGGTTTTCCTCGGCGCCGTAGGGCAGGGTCGCGCCCCAGACGCGGTCGCGCTCGCTCTGGTCGCTGTCGGAGAAGAACTCGCTGAAGCCCGAGATCAGGTCCGCCTTGGTGAAGATGATGTAGACCGGCGCGAACACTTCCAGGCGATCGGTCAGTTCCTGCACGCGCTGGCGCAGGTTCTTGGCCAGGTTGATCGCGAACTCGGGGCCCGTGCCCGTCAGCTCGTCGATGCTCGCGGCTACGATGATGCCGTTGATGGGGGCCTTGGGACGGTGCCGCTTGAGCAGGTCCAGGAATCCCATCCATTCGTTGCGGTCCTCTTCGTGCACCGAGTAGCGCCCCGCAGTGTCGAGCAGGATGCCTTCGGTGGTGAAGAACCAATCGCAGTTGCGCGTGCCCCCTACGCCGCGCACGGCGGCGCCGTTCTTGTCCGCGAAGGGAAACTGCAGGCCGGAATTGATCACGGCGCTGCTCTTGCCCGCCGCGGGATTGCCGATGACGATGTACCAGGGCAGTTCGTACAAGGCCTCGTTGCCGGAGGTCTGGCCAATCTTCGAGGTCTTGATCGTGCGCACCGCCTGGATCAACCGCGAGCGCAGCGCTTCCACGTCGTTGCGGTTGGCGGCCGCGCCGGTCTGGACCTGCTGTTCCAGCATGTCGCCCAGGTTTTTATTGGCATGGCGCGCGCGCCGCCGGCGCCACAGGTAGGCGCACAGCCACAGCAGCACGCAAACGCCCAGGGCGATGCCGGCCCACACCAGGCCGATTTCCACGGTTTCGGCGAACAGGAAAAGAAACACCACCAGGGCCAGCAGTCCGAGCGCCATGAAGGTGCGTGGGTTGGCCAGCGCTCGCGAGGACCAGTGTCGGCCTTCGCTGATGGCGCGGGAGGTGCCGGATAGCAGATCGGAGGGGCTGCGCATGGTTTGAGCTTTGTTCTTGTGGGTCAGGCGGGAAGGGGTTCGGAGGATGACACCAGCACCAGCGTCCGCAGCGCGGGATCCTGGGTCATGAGGGCGAGTACGGGGGCGTCTGCCTGCGCGCAGGCGATGCCGGCCACCGCGACGGTCAGCAAATGCGCCGCCGCGCCGGTGTGGCCGCATCCGGAGCCCACCGCAAGGCAGTCCTGGTTGGGATCCAGCGCGGGAAACAGGGCCGATGCGAGGCCCGCGGCCTCCAGCGGGCGGCTGCCGCGGTGGTCGGCGTCACTGATCAGCGCGGCGACGCCGTCGGCGGGCTGGCCTTGCTCGGCGAGGAACTGCGTGGCC
Source organism: Achromobacter sp. D10 (assembly GCF_035282245.1). Classification (NCBI taxonomy): domain Bacteria; kingdom Pseudomonadati; phylum Pseudomonadota; class Betaproteobacteria; order Burkholderiales; family Alcaligenaceae; genus Achromobacter; species Achromobacter sp. D10. Next base: position 190,130 of record NZ_JAYJLE010000012.1, on the reverse strand, counting down.
AATTCGGTCAGTCGAGGTTCATGCAACGCGCCGCGCGCGTCGGCGCCGACGGCGCGCCTGACGTGCGCCGACAGGGTCAGGTTCAGCGCGCCGTCGGTGCGCGCCGGCTCGCTGCCGGGCGCGTGCGAGGCCAGGTCCAGCAGCAGGCCCGCCGCGGCTTCGCCGGGCACCTGGCCCTGCGGATTGACGTTGGACATAAGCCGGCCGGCGGCGTCCCATTGCTCTACGCGAGCGGCATCGATGTAGGAGTCGGTGACGGCGACCAGGCACAGTGTTGCACCGCGAGCGACCTGGGAGTCGTGCGCCAGTTGGCGCAACAGGCCGTCGCAGGCAAGCGCGTCTTGCGCGGCATGCTGGTGCACGACGACGCGGCTGGCCGGCCAGGCTGTCAACGCGCGCAGCTGGTCCGCGGCGTAGTCGCGGACGGCGTCGGGCCATGGTGCCGGCAGCAGCAATTCCAGCTGCAAGAGGGGCCATGCGTCGTCGCGTTGCGGCTCGCCCTGATTCAGAACGACGGCGCGCGCCTCCTGCGACAGCGTCTCCACGACCTCTGCCAACAGGGCGGTTGCGCGCACGCGTTCTTCATCGAGCGCGGCGGCCGGGGCGCCGGCCTCGCGCGCGGTCGCGCGCAGCGCATCGGTATCGAGTTGCGGCGCCCGGGCGCTGAAGACCGGGAATCCGTGCGTGTTTTTGAATGAGGGATCCAGGTCCGGACGCTTCTGCGCGGCCAACGCCGCGTGGATGGCTGCGGGCTCGCTGCCCATGGCGGCGCTGGCCGCGCTGGCCAGAACGCGCAGGCGCGCGGCCTGGGGCGGGGCTTCGGCTGTCTGGGCGCCGCCGTCCTGCGCGGGCTGCGTCGGCGCGGTCCGCGCTTCGCGGCGCGCGCGCACGATGCGCATGCCGCCCCATGCCGTGGCGATCAGCGCCAGCGGCAGGGCGAACAGATAGAGGCCGATGTCCACTCCGGTGGGCAAGGTATGCGATTCCTGCCACCAGATGATGACGGCGAGCCAGACCACGCCAAAGACGAGGGCCAGCAGCAGTCCGGTTTTGAAAATGCGGGTCATGAATGCGATCCGACGTATCCGGTGTTGGTCATGGCGCGGCCCCGCCATTGCGTTGCATGACGCCTGGGCGGCGCAGCTCGGTGTGGCCGAAGTCCATCATCTTCCAGCGGCCGCCCCAGGTCAGGCCAACGCGTTCGGCGGTCTCGCCGAACAGTTCGTAGCCCCGCATTGCCCAGGGGTCCTTCTCGGACACGACCACCTTGCCGTCCCGCAAGAAGGCGCTGTCGGCGGCCAGTCCGAACTGGTGATAGCTCTGATAGGCGCCGGCATTGGTCACGTGCGAGCCCATCTTTGCGAGTTCCGCCTGGCGGTCGGGGCTGCGATAACCCTCTATCAGCACCATCTCGTAGCCGTGTTCTTCGCGCATCACGCGGTACGCAGCCAGCAGGCGTTGGCGGTAATCGGCATCCAGCAGGTTCCAGTCGCGGCTCGCCCCGCCCAGGTTGGGACGCACCATTTCCACTTCGCGGGTCGTGAAGGCTTCAGGCGGCAGCGGAGGCGGAGGCACCAGCCTTTCGCCGGTCAGCAGGGCCTGGATGCGAGGGTCGGGGCCAGCGGTTCGATCCTCGTAAACAAATGTGTGATTGTGTCGCATGACGAAAGCAAAAAGTGACGGAAGCAACACAACCAGCAGGCCAGCGGCGATGTGCCAGCGGTACGCCGAAAACGCGCCGCCGGCCTTTCCGAAGCCCGTGCGCAGCGCATGCGCCGATCCGCCGACGGCCCCTCCCGCATGTCCCGCGCCACGGGCCATGCCCTGGCGAATTCCCTGTGCGAGCGCGCGTGCGCCCCGCGCGGCGGCCTCCCGCCAAGATGGGAAGACGAGCAGCGCGGATACGCCTATGACGAGCAGAAAGTAGAAAGGCAGGAGGAGAAGCAAAGAGGTCCCTCAGTTACGAAGGCGTAATCTTTTGTTCTATTCGGGATTCAGGCAAGCGCCTGGACGTTGCAAAACGCGTCTGTGGCTTAGAACTCGTAACAAGAAACGATGATGCGAAAGAAGTCATCAGGTATTCTCGAACCCCTTGGTTACAGGGGTTTAGACGACCTCTGCAGACACGGGACTTCGCATGGCAGAAGACGAAAAAAGATCGCGATCACCGACCTCTGTTCCCAGCTTGCTCGCAGGACGCTCACCGTCACCGGATGAACGCGCGGCGTCGCGCATCCTTGCCGCGCTGGAGGGCCGTATGCCGGACGCGGAGGTCAAGCACCTGGCGCCCAAGCGCCGTTCCCGCCTGCCGCTCGCGCTGTTGCTGCTACTGCTGACGGGCGCCGCGAGCGGGGTGCTGTATAGCGTGTTCGATGCGCCTGCCTTGCCTGTGGTGGCGGAGGCCGGCGCGCCGGCGCCAGCGCAACAACCCACTGCTCCGGTGCTTGCTTCAGCTCCGGTTCCCGCGCCGGCGGCCACTGCGCGCGCCGCCGAAACCGTAGCGCCACCGTCCGCTGCGGCCATTATCGAAGACCACCCGCTGGCGCAGTTGACGCGCCCGGATGCCGACGCGGACCGCGTGCCGGAGAATCCCTTGTCGGCACTCGCCGTTACCGCCACGGCGCCGCAGCCCCGCGCCGCGTTGCAGGCTCAGCCGCCCGCGCCGTCCGCCGCGCCCAAGGCCGGCGGACCCACGGTGCAGCATGCGGAGCATGCTGCCAATAGCGCGCGCTCAACTGCGTCGCCAGCCACGGCGAAGCGCGCGAAGCCGCCGAACAACGATTCCGACGCCGCGTTGCTTGCGGCGCTGATGTCCTACGGCCTGCCGCCAGCTTCGCCGCCCGGGACCAAGGTCTACAAGAGCGACGGTGTCTTCATCCGCGAATTGCCGGGCTCGCCCTTGACGGCGCGCCTGGAGCAATGCCGCAAGCTGGGCTTCCTGGAAAGCGAACAATGCCGCTTGCGGGTATGCGCGGGCTATTGGGGCACCGCGCCCGAATGCCCCAATCCGCAAGCCCACGTCGAGCCCTGAGTCTTCAGAGAAGGTTTTTTTTCCGCAATGGATCCGACTGCAACGCCCGGCCTGTTCAGCTCCGACGCTCGCCTCTACACCCTGGAAGGCGAAGGCGCGCTCGCCTCGCTGCAGATTGAAGGTTGGGTTGCACGCGAAGCCCTGTCCGGCATCGCGCAGATGCGGCTGGTTGCGCTGGCCGAGAGCGCCAGCCTGGATCTGGGGGACATGATCGGGCGGCCTGTGACGTTGTGGACGACGCGCGCGGATGGCAGCCGTGCGGGCCGCAGCGGCCTGGTCCGTGAAGCCGAACTGCTGTCTGGCGATGCCGGCGTGGCGCGTTACCGCCTGACGGTCGTGCCGTGGCTGTGGCTCGCCACCCAACAGCGCAACAGCCGCGTGTTCGAAGCGCGGCCGGTGCTGGACATCATCGGCTATGTGTTGGGTGCGTACGAAGGCTATGTGCATCGCGTGGCGGCGGATGCCACCGAAGCGCTGGCCGACGTGGCGCCGCGGCCTTACACCACGCAGTACCGCGAAACCGACTATGCCTTCATCAGCCGGTTGCTGGCCGAAGCAGGACTGGGCTGGACGATGGTCGAAGATCCCGAGGTGCCCGCACGGCACGCAGTGCTGGTGTTTGCCGACAGCCGGAGCCTTGCCGAGGACGCGGAATCAGCGGGCGGCGGCGTGCGCTTTCACCGCGCGGGCGCGACCGAGTCCAGCGATACCGTGCAGGCCATGGCACGCCAGTGGCGGCGCGGTCCGGACCGCGTTACGGTCCTGGGCTGGCACGCGGGCGGCAAGCGCGCGGTGGCGGCAGAGGCGCTGGCGCGCCCGGCGGACGGCGGCGAAGAGGAGGGCCTTGAATGGTATGAGGTGGCCGGTCACGGCAGCTTCGCCGACGAGGCGCAGGCGCGGCGCCAGGCCGGATTGGCAATGGAAGCCGTGCAGGCCGGCGCGGAGACCTTTGCCGGCCTGGGCGGTGTGCGCACCTTCCGATCGGGCACGCGATTCACCCTGCAGAACATGTCCCCGCTCGGGCCTTCCGGTGAAGAGGGCTTTGAGCCGGTCTTCGCGCTGGACCGGATCGAGCACGTCGGCATCAACAACCTGCCACCCGAGACGCGCGCCTCGCTGGCGCAGCGCCTTGGCGGCCTGGATGCGCATTTGACGCTGGACGCCGAGGCGCCCGAGCCTCCCGGCGCCGGGCGCCAGGATGCCGATCCGTCGAGGGCCGACGGCGCCGTCCTGGCCAAGGCGCATGAAGTGGGCTACGCCAACCGTTTCCAGGCGGTGCGCTGCGATCGTCCGTGGCGGCCTGCACTTGCGCAAGCGCGTGGCGCGCGCCTGAATGGAGCGCCGTCCGTCCATGGCGTGCACACGGCCATCGTGACGGACGCGGATGGCGCTGTGCAGGCGCGGGGCCAGGACGAAATTCTGCGCAACAAGCGTGGCGACGTGCGCATCCGTTTCCATTGGCAGGCCGAGGGCGAAGAGGGCCTGGCGAAAAGCCGTTGGGCCCGCGTGGCGCAACGCCAATCCGGAGCCGGCATGGGGATGAGCTTCGTGCCGCGTATCGGTCAGGAGGTGCTGGTGCGTTTCCTGGACGACGATGTGGACCAGCCCATCGTGGTGGGCGCGCTGTACAACGGCCGGGGCGAAGGCGGCACGCCGGCTACGCCGGGCGGCCGCGATGGAGGGCAGGCAGACACGCAGGTTTACGCCGCGGCCCGCGACGCAGCGCCCAGCGCGCAGGCTAACCTCGCCGGAGGCAATGCGCCTGCCTGGCATGGCGCCGGAGGCGGCGAGGATAACCACCGCAACGCTGCCGCGTTAAGTGGCTTCAAGAGCAAGGAGTTCGGCGGCTCGGGCTACAACCAGATCGTGTTCGACGACAGCGACGGCCAACTGCGCCTGCAAATCAAGAGCAGCCAGGAAGCCAGCGAGCTGAACCTGGGCCATCTGATCCATCAGGCTGGCAACTACCGCGGCGGCCTGCGCGGCCTGGGCGCCGAACTGCGCACCGACGCCTACGGCGCCGTGCGCGGCGGCGCGGGCGTGCTGCTCAGCACCTACGCCGGCACCGGCGCCGGCCCCGCAGGCGAGGCCGCAGGGCTGCAAGCGCTGGCGAGCCAGGCCGACCAGATGGCGCGCTCGCTGGATGGCGTGGTCGGTGCGCACCAGGGCCTGCGGCTGGCGAGCGCGCTGGGCTCCAAGGGAGCTGAAGCGAGCGTGCTGGACGACGGCAAGGCGCCCTTGGCCGCCATGCATTGCGCGGTATCCGGTACCGTCGCAGGCGAAAGCCTGGATGGCGCGCGCAGTGACGCCTCGGCCAAACACACTCAGGCGGCCGAGGGCAAGGTGCCGCACCTGACCGATCCGGTCGTGTTCATGGCCGCGCGCGCAGGCCTGGCGCAGGTCGCCGGCCAACACATGCAATACACCGCCGGCGAGACCGTGCACTGGTCGGCCGGCAAGGACCAGAACCTGGCCGTGATGGGCGCGCTGCGCGTGCATACGGGGCAGGGGCTGGGCATCGTCGCCGGGTTGCAGCAGGGCGGCGCGGACTCTGGCCTGGACCTGATTTCCGCCACCGGCGACGTGCACGTCCAGGCCCAGCACGACATCCTGCGCGTGCAGGCACAGAAGGACATCACCATCGGCAGCGCGCAGACCAATGTCGAGTATGCCGCGCCCAAGCGCATCCGCATTGCCACCGCGGCCGGCGCCAGCATCGTGCTGGAAGGCGGCAACATCACGGTGACGGCGCCGGGGCGGATCGATGTGAAGACAGGGAACAAGCAGTTTGCGGGGCCTGACCAGATGCCTTATCAGTTTCCGGCCATGCCTGGCCAGGTTTGCGTCGAATGCCTGAAGAACGCCATGAAGCAGGCACTGCCAGCGGTGTTTCGCACATGAGCAATCAGGTTCGTCCGCTGGTCCTGCATTCCGATCTCAAGAGCCTGCACGCCAAGGTCCAGGCCAGCGCTCGCGTCCAAGTATCGGACCTCAATCTCTTTGCCCTGGTCGAGCCCGGCATGCTGGACGGTTGTCGGGACCCCGCGCCCGCCGAGTTGTTGCGCCATTTCGGGGATCCTGGCGATGCATCGCTATACGCGCGGCGGCACGAGGTCGTGGCGGCATCCATCGGCCCGATGCTGGCGCAGCCGGATCTCGCGCAGGCCGAGTGGCTGTGGCGGGTCGGGCAGGCGCATCATGCCGTATCCTGGATATGGACCGAACGGCCTCTTGAAGAGATGGCCCGGCATCTGGCGTGTTGGCTGGATGCGCGGACCGACGATGGCCTGGACTTCCTGCTGCGCTACTACGATCCCCGCCACGCGGAACCCATGCTGATGCTGATGGGAGTAGACGTGCTGCGCGGCATGTTGAAGCCGGGCGAAAGTTGGTCCTGGGTCGATCCCTGGAACCGGGTCTGCTCCCTGACGTTGGCGTCGGGCGGGCCGGTGGCAAGACCGGACTCACCGCTCTGGATCCTGACCCCGCCGCAGACGGAAGCCGTGATGCGCTTATGCGAACCCGGCCCTCTGCTCGACGCGCTGATGCAGCGGGTCCCAGCCATGCTGGCCCGCTGGACGCGCCCCACGCCGTACGCTCTGGCTTGTCATCTTTCGCGGGTGGCGGCGGCACATGGGCTGACGACCTTCGAGCGCCAGTTCTGCTACGCGCTGGATGCGTTGGATCTGCATCCGATGGCGCACCGCAGCTCGGTGGTCCAGGCGCGTTTACGAAATGGGGAAGCGCTGGATGGCGTGTTGGAGCGCCTTGCGTCCGAAGAACGCGCCGCCGTCAGGGCCGAGTTGGCGATGCAGGATGGCGCGATAGAGTTTGAGGCCCCGGCAGGCTATGCCATCGAACCGCTGCCCACAGAATCTGCGCACAGGAGAGTTGCATGAAGTCCAAACGTCTGTGGCTCTGGACGGTGCTGATACTGGCCTTGGTTGCCGTTGGCGCCATCGCGGGTCCGCCCGTCTACCGCTGGGCCTACGCCGCGCTCTTGCCTCCATTGCTGATCTGCGAAGCCCGCAACGACACAGAGGTCGATATCGGCTATCGCCTGGAGGACTCATCCGGCGCATTCCCGGGCGATCGGGTAGCGAAAGCATCGGGAACGCCGGGCGGCCCGCTTTCGGGCGCCTGCATTTATGGTCCGGACAGCCGTAGCAAGCCTGTGCAGGTCGTGTGGGGGGCCATCAACGGCAGCGATAAGCAGTATCCGCATAGCGCTGAATTGAAGGTGCCACGTCCGGGAAATGCCGCGGCGTTATTGCTGCGCTTTACCGCGCCGGACCGGGTGCAGGCCCGCTTTGCGACGGAAACAGAAATGCCAGAGCCTATGGGCGCGCCGGAATCGGTGTGGAACAGCGGCGACTGGGTCAGTCAATGATCAACAAGGGATAGAGGGATGTCGGGGATGTCTGAGCGAGGTCAGGGAAAGTCGGGGCGTTCGAAACTCGGGCGGTGGGTCGCACTGGGCGTACTGGCGGTGATGGCCGTGGTGGCGGGGACTTATGTCTACGTGGAGCGAAGCCAGACGCAAAATGTTCCACGAAGCGCTCTGGAAGGGACAGTGACTGTCTATGCCTATAACTTCACGCCCTATGACATCGCGTACTCGACTACGACCGGACAGCGATGGTTTGCCGATGCCAATGACGCTACTGGGAAAAATGCATACGGATTCGGCTACAAACCGACCTCCTCCGAGGCTCCTTTGGAGGTGTCCTGGCGATATGACTCTGGTCCGCAGGCAACCGAGGAGGGAAACTATCCCTTTCACGTGACGCTCCCTCAGCCAAAACGTCCCGCAGGTGAAGTGGTTCTGGAGCTGCGTCTCTATCCAGAGGGAAAAGTGGCGGCGCGTTATGCCAAGACGCCTCTCGGAGTTGCGTCAGGCAACGTGGATCCTGAACTTCCAGGGAACGATTGGGTGTCGAATCGATGAGCGCCGCGGATAGTTGGAAAGAAATATCGCTGGATGAGGAACGCGAAGTCATGCGCGCCGTCGCATGTGAGCCGAGCAGTAGCGTCAAATGCCATGGGAAATTGCATGTCGCGCTTTTCTTTGATGGCATAGGCCTGAACGTAGCGGATCCGGTACTGCCGCCATCCAATGTTGGGCGCTTGTTCAGGGCGTTTGGAAGGGACGCCGTTGGATCGATAGCCAGAGCTGGGTACTACGTGGCCGGCCTGGGTACCGAAATGAATTTGGATGCCTACGAGTTCGCCAAGAATCAAGCGGGATCGATCGCGGGAGATATGCTTAAAAGCGTCACCGTGGATCCTGCCAAGGATCTTCCCAAGGATACTGCCAAGGACATCGGTCTCGACATCCTCAAAGGCAGGCGCGTGGGTGAAGCTGCCAGTGACGCAATGAAGGGGCTGCCCGGTAAAGTGCGCAAGGATGTGGGAGATGCGATACGAAATCCAGGCAGGACTGGTGTCAAGATTGTCAAGGATGCTGCCGGAAACATTACACGCGCCATTTTGGATCAGCTTGATCCGGTTCGTGATTCCCGATTCATGTTCGAGGCGATCAACTCCGGTGTTGCTCCGCGTATTTCTCAAGGAGTTTCCTACTTCAAGAACGCTATTTCCTCGCAGGCGATCAAGATCGAGGAAATCCAGGTTTCGGTTTTTGGTTGCGATTGGGGGGCGGCGCTGGCTCGGGCTTTTCTTAATGAGCTGTGCAAGGAATGCGACGGCGATGCCAATAGCGATACGCTTGAATGGACGCTCGAGGATAAGCGCAAGGTCCCGCTCAAGATGGTGTTTGCCGGGTTCTACGATGCAGTGGGGTATCGCGACAATTCTGTCGTCGGCTTCCTGGCTTCAAAAACTCCATTTGGCTTCTTGCGCAACACCGCTGCAGACGACCAGGAACTGCCGCGTGCGCTCGCGAAGGCCGCGCATTTCATTGCGGGGCATGAGCTGAGATGGCGGGTGCATACGCTGGGCGGTGCGACACTGCGTGCCTTAACCGATACGCCAATGTCGCCGCCCGCGCGTCAGGAGCGTGTGTACCCAGGTTTGGGTGCCGATGTGTCGGGATGCTATCCGCCTGGGTTTCAGCAGCGGGATCCAGGAATAGGCCGCGTCACGCTGCAGGAAATGTGGCGCATAGCCAGACTTTCCGGCGTGCCCTTCGAAGGACTGGAAAAAACCAAGACGAACGCAAGAGCCTTGGGCGCTGATTTCGATATTGCTGCGACCTCGACGGTGCGTAATGATCTGCGAAGCTACGTGCAACAGCTGGCGAGGCCTTCCAAGCAACTGCTGGAACTGCGGCATGCCCGGGATGCTATCGATGGCATGGAAGGCGACAAGACGCTTGCGCGGCAACTCTACCTTCATCGCATGGTTTACGTGGTCTGGTTGCGGATGCTGCTCAATGACGCGCGAACCGGCGCTGCTCCGGGGTATTTGTACATCACGGCGATGCAGGCCGCGATCGACTTTGCGCGCTTGGAAATCATGCATAAGCACCCCGGCAAGGTGACGTTCTTCGGGGGATCCCGCATCTCGCCTCCCGACGACTATCAACGCGCCTGCATGGAGGTGTCGTCGTTACCGGATAACGAGCGTCCGCGTTTGGGGCCGGCGATTATGCGGATTTTCTCGGGCTATATGCATGATCCGGTGGACCCTCCTGATGATGGTTGGGCGATTCAACGCTTGCCCAACAATGCACGACTTTTCCGGTCCCGCTACATCGACGATGGCGACGATACGCGGCAGCCCACATTTACGGAAAAATTGAAGAAAGCGGCCGACGCAACCTTCTCCAATATGGCGACACCGAATCCGCTGCTATTGGGATTGCCGTTCTAGTCGTCGGCGGGCAGGCGTCGGAACTGGCCATCAAGGAATGAGGTTAGAGATGCGAAAGCGCCTGACGCGCCGATGAGCATATCGTGGCGCTATGAATCCGGGCCAGATGCAGCCGGGGAGGGCCGCTTTCCGTTTCAGGTGACGCTTTCCCAGCCTCAGCGTCCCGCTGGCGAGATCGTAGTGGAGTTGCGTATATATCCAGAGGGGAAAGCGGCGGTGCGCTATGCCAAGTCGCCGCTCGTATCGGATTCCAGCAACGTGGCCCCAGAGCTTCCGGGAAGTGATTGGGTGACGAATCGATGATCACGTTAGATGCCTGGATAGAGATATACCTTGAAGAAGCGGGGCATCGGAAAGCTCTATCCATGGGAGGCGGTTTTGCGTGAATTCGTCATGTGGTCCACTGACATGGCCCTGTATGCGACACAAGCCTTGGCGTTCGCGCTGCCTATCCTCTATCTCCTCGGGATCGCAGTCCACGTGCGCCCAAACCGTTTCGGAGCCTTGGGATCCGAGGCGTCGCGCAAGTGGTTTGCCGTGGCCATGGTAGCCGTCTGGGCGTTTGCTGCCGTGGCTGCTCTGCTCGCCTACTACGTCGCCCGGAACTATGACCGCGGGTATGGGTATTTCCTGTTCTTTCTTCCCTACTATCTGGGACCCGCGCTGATTTTGTCCGTGATCGGCTTGTGGGTCCGGTACCGGTTGTGCAAGGGGTGAAGGGCAATGCCTGATGTGCCGCTAAAATTCCGCCATGCTTCCGCCTCAAGTCCTCGTCGCCCTTATCGTCCTGATGCTCGCCGTCGTCATCCCGCTGTTCGCGGTGACGATCCAGCTGAGCCGTTACATCTATTGGTCCCTGTGGGCTGACAAGGCCACGCGCGGCGAGCGCCCGCATTTCACGGGCCCGGTCCTGGCGCTGATCTTCAGTACGCTGGCCGCCAGCGATTTCGTGGGCTATGAACCCTTTCTGACGATCTCGGCGATGAACCCGGTGCCGATCGAGGCCAGGGCCTACTTCACCGTTGCGATGCTGGCGCTGGCCGTCTGGTGCTGGGCCTATGGGCGGTCGATCCGGGACCGGGTGCTGCGCATGATCGGGGCCCGCGCGTCTTAGCGGCCGCTGCAAGCAGGGCGCTTACTTCGCCGCCTGCACTTCGATCTTCACCGTATTCGAGCGCACGCCGTTCGATTCGATATACACCTCGTAGACCGCCGGATCCTTGGGCAGCTGCACCTGCGCCGCCAGATCGGTGCTGAACTGCGTCCCGACGCTGATGCCGGGGCTGATGGGAATGCCCTTGGGGGGACGCGAGCTGGGGATCTCGTCCACTTCCATGCCGGGGCGCTTGCGCGGCTTGTACTCGTAGGCCACCCCTTCATAGACCGCCTTGGTCTGCGTATTGATGGCGACGAAACGCGGCAGCTTCTGGTTTTGCGAGACGGGGATGATGCCCTGCGCGCAGACCGGGATGACCAGCGCGCCGGAAGCCTGCGGGCGCACGCGGGCGGGCGCGGCGATGTTGAGCTGGTCGTCGCTGCCATGGTTGGGCGGAATGCAGGCGTGGTCACGCACCGTGCCGATGGGCGCGGTAGCGAACGAGGGCGGGTCGATCCAGTCGGTGTTCATCGTGGTCTTCTGGGTATGAGGGGTGGGGCGCGCGGCGGTGGCGGCGCCAGGCGCGGCCAGGGCCATCGCGGCCGCGAGCAGCAGAGCCAGCACCGGCGCCGTGCGGCGCCGCGCGTCAGAACGAGGGCCAGCCATTGGACATATCCGTCTTGCGCACGGCCTGGGCGCAACTGGCGCAGAAGCGGATGCTGACGCAGTCGCCGCCGAACATGACGCAGGAGCCGACGTGGCTGGGGTCGGCCTGGCTGGCGGGCAGGCCGAAGTGGCAATGGTTGCCGAACTGGGAATAGAAATACGGACCCTTGTCGAGCTTGGACGAGTCCATGTCGGCCTCGTCCGGGTGAGTCCGCGCCCACTCGGGTCCGCTGGGCGTCATGCCGATCAGATGGCCGATCTCGTGCACCAGCGTCTGCTGCAGATAATCCAGCGTGTTGGGCTCCCAGGGGCTCATTGCCGCCACGCCGAGGAGGTTGGTGCCAGGGAACGCCACGCCGCCTGCGGAGCTTTCCAGCAACCGGACCTTCAGGATGATCTTGCCCGAGGTCGGCACGGGCACCAGGCCCGCCATGCGGATGTTCAGGGCGTGGCAGGCTTTGGGATTCGCAGGGTCGTAAGGCACCGGGGTCATGCGGTCCTTGGGTATCGTCACCTGTCTGATGCCGGCCGCAGGGTCGGTGTATTCGAACAGGCATTCGACGTACCAGTCCACGCCAGGCTCGATGTGATGCCACAGGAAGCTGAGGGTGCCGTCGGCGTTGACGAATTGCACCTGCTTGTCGCCCGCGCCGGGGCCGGCCGAGGCTTGCACGTAAATGGGCTGGACGGGCAGCATCGAGGCCAAGCGGTCGATATGGCAGACGACGAGCGTATAGGGCTCGTGGTCCGGGCCCTGCGATCCGGGGTAGACGGAAGCCGCCAGCTGGCGCAGGCGTTCATAACCGTCGTCCGTGAACACGTCCATGTTGGCGTCCCCGCGTGCGCTGACTGGCGGCAATTGCACGACGTCCACGCCATGCCGCGCGTATTCCGTCGCGGTCGGCTGGAAGCCGTGGCGGCGTGCCAGGGGCTCGGGACCGGGCAGCATGATCTCCTGGAGATACAGCCGCCTTGCAGTCTCGACCTGTTCGGTGGAGATGGTCTGGTTCTTGTCGTTGACCACCTCGAAGGTATAGGTGTTCAGGCCCGCGGCCGGCAGGGTGATGTTGTCGACCACCTTGGTGCCGTCGGCATCGGTCACGTAGCTGTAAGAGCGCTGGTTCGGCTCTCGATACAGCGGCTGGCGGCTTTGTTCGCGCGCGGAGTACACCGCATTGCCCGGACGCGGGCTGACCTTGACGCTGAAGCGATGCTGGCCGGCCTTGTTGAAGCGCACGCGGATTCTGGGCTTGTTGGTCTGGCGGTCCAGGCTGTCCAGCGCCTGGCCGTCGTTCCAGACCTCGTCCTCTTCCTTCAGGTTGACGTACTGGAGCTTGGCGCCGCTCCTGGCTCGGTAGGCGGACGGCGTGGGTGTGCCGGCATCTGGCGTCCCGGCCGCCGCGGAGCCGCCCGCGTCCTGGCCGCCGGGCGCGCCCGCAGGCCTCGCCACAGGGCCGGGCAGGCTGACGCCGGCCATTTCCATGACGCGCTTGGCCATCGCCGGATAAGGCGAATTCGCCACCGCGGGGATGTTCATGATCGCCTCCGCTACCTTCGGCAGCGTGACGCTGGAAATCGTGGGCGACTGCAGGATGGCGCCGACCACGGACGGAATCGCGGAGTCCGTCAGGCCGGGCGTGCTGAGTATCGCGCCCGCTACCGCGGGCAGATTGCCCTGGTTGACGTCGGGCATGGTCAGCAGCGAGTTCACCGCCGAGCTCAGCGCGGCGGGGCGGCCGCCCATGGCGCCCATGGCCTGGGTCATGACCGGGCCGATGGCGGCCCCCACGCCGCCGCTGCCGGCTGCGGCCAGGTTGGACGCGGCGCCCAGGGCGGATGCTGCCGTGGCGTTGCCCATTGCCGTGGCGGCGCTGGAAGCGCCCGACAGCATGCCCGAGGCGGATGGACCGGCGCCTGCGGCCGGCGAGGCGAGGGTGGATGCCTGCGAGGCCAGGGCCGACGCCTGCGTGGCCATGCCGCCGGCCTTGGACACGGCGCCTGCCGCGTCAGTCAGCGCCTGGGGCATGGATACCGCGCCGGCCAGCGCGTCGCCAGCGCCTTGTGCCATGTTCATGGTGGAGAGGCCGCCGTCCATTAGCGACGGCGTTGCCATGCCGGCCAAGGATTGCGTGGCGCCGCTGGTCAGCGACGGCGCCACATTCTGCATGGCCGTCTTCGCCATGCCGCCGGCTTTGGCCATGGCGCCCGACATCAGCTCCGAGCCCGCCTGGCCCGCTGCCTGCATGGTCTTGCCGGCCATCGCGCCCAAGTCCTGCACAGGCTTGAGCGCGTCGCCCGCCATGTCCTTGGCCTGATCCAGCATGCCGGACGCGCCATCGGCCGCCGCCGACAGGCTCTTGGAGACGGCAGTCGCGCCGCTCGCAAGTGCCGCGCCGGCGCTGCCCAGCAGGGAGCTTTGCGATCCAGCGGCCGCTGCCGCGGTGGGGGCTGTCGCCGCTGGAGCCGCGGCGATAGCGCCGGTCGCCCCAGCCGCATTCAGCGCCTGGCCGGAGCCGGCTTCCGCCTGCAGCCTGGCCTTGGGCCGGTGTACCAGTTCGGCCGTCACCAGCATCGGATCGCCAACCTGGGTGGAGGGCAGCGCGGGCAACGTGGCGGCATCGCTGGCTGGCCCGATCAGATTGTGCGACGCGCCCTTGACCGAGAACATGCCCGGCCCCTTGAACAGGATATCGCCGCCGTTCATAACGATGCTGGCGCCCGCCGCCTGCAGAGTGATGCTCTGGTTCGCCAGGATCTCGATGCTGTCGGTGGTGGAAGTGACGGTGATGTCCTGACCGGCCAGCATCTCCAGCATGTCGGTATGCGCGTGGATCGACACTGGCGACTCGGCGGCGACGGCGCGGATGCCGCCGTCCTGCACAAACAGGCTGGTGGAGCGGCCGGAGGCAGTGGCAAAGGTCTGGCGCGCTGCCACGTGGCCGTCGGCCTGCGCGGTGACGTGCAGGTTCTCGCTGGCGTGCAGGATCGCCGAGGCCGGCGTTGCAAAGTTGAGTGAGGACGGCGCGTCGATCAGCATGCGGGCGCCGTCGATGCGCTCCACCGCCTCTGTGCCCGTACGCTCGGCGCCGCTGGCCTTGACCGCCTGCTGACCGCCCACGCTGCCGGGATAGCGGCCGTCGCCCTTGGGGTCGATGGCGCGAGTCAGCGCGTCATATTGGCTGGTGGCTGCGAGCGGGCGCGCCTGGCGCTGCGTGCCGGCAGCATTCAGGCGCTGTGCCGCGTTCTGCGCGCCGCGCAGCAGCGCCAGCGCTTCCCGGGCGTCGGCCTGGGTGGAGCGGGCGTCTTCGCGCGCATTGGCGGACACGAGCATGCCCTGTCCTGAGCGCACCACGGTCCAGGCGTCGGAGCGTAGTTCGAAGCCGGTGCCGCGCCATGCGCCGCGGCTGGATTCATCCGCCGCCTGCTGGACCAGATAGCCCAGGCCCAGTTGCGTGGCGCCGACTGAACTGGACAGGCGCGTGCGCATCTGCCGGGGCGTGTCGTCGAACAGCCATTGGCTGTGGCCGTCGTTGTCCAAGCCCTTGCTGTGCCAGCCGCTGAGCGTGCCGGGATGGTTGGCCCCGGCGTCCTCGCCGGCAGACCAGGGCGGCAGGTCTGCATCGTTATACAGCTGCGCCGAGGCCACGGGCCGGTCTATGTCGCCGTCCAGGAACTCGACGAGGATCTCGGTGTCCTTGCGCGGCAGATGGTGCGCGCCCCAGTTGGGGCCTGCCTGTGCGCCCGCCACGCGGAGCCAGGTGCCGGAACTGTCGTCGCCTGGCGCGTTGCCGGTGTCGTCGCCATGACTGCGGTGCGCAAGACCGCCAGCCAGCGGACGCGCGCCACGTTGCCAAGGAAATTGCACCTTGATGCGCAGATCGCGGCCCGAGGAAATGGGCGTGTCCGGCGCCGCCACCACCACGGCCACCAGGCCTTCGGGCGCCGTGGGCTTGGCGCGCCATTCCGGCATCAGCGGCGCCGCCGCGGGCAGCGCGTCAAAGTCATTGCGGTACGAACCGTGCTCCAGATCCGACGCGCCCAGCACCTGGGCGGCCTGGCTACCCAGGTTATTGGCGGCTTGGTGCAGCACGCTCAAGAGGGTATAGCGGTTTCCGCCCATTTCATCGAGCGCTTGACCCGAGCCCGCGGCGTAACGGCTGTGCTGGGTCAGGGTGAAATCATGGCCCGGCATCATCTGCCGGGCCGTCCCGCTGCCGTCGAAACGCACCATCCGGGCTTCATGCGCCTGCAAGCGGCGCGCGACGGCAAGTTCCGCGTCGTCGCTGTCGGCATAGCGGCCATGGCCGTCGTAGTCGTAGTCTTCCAGGAGAGGCAAGGCGCCGGCCTGCACATCGGATTGCGCATGGGCCGCGTGCGCGAGCAGCTTGCGTTCGTCCCAGGCCAGGCGGGTGACTGCGTTGGGCCGTACCGCGCGGGATGCCCCAAAGCGCGTAATGCTGTCCTGGGTTTCGGTGGCGTCGCTACGGTGAAAGCGCAGCGTGGCGTCGGGGCAGACCGGCCGCGCCGCGCGTGTGTCGAACACCACCAGGCGGTGGCGCGCGCCGCCGGAGGCGTCGCCGTCCTGTTCGTCCTGCTGATGATCGAAACGGAAGCTGAGGCCGGCTTCGGCCATGATGCGCAACACAAAGGCCAGATCGGTTTCGCGGTACTGGGTGCGCAATGGTCTCGGTGCGGGCGGCTCGGCGATGTCGAACGAGTAGGCCGCCATCGGATAGTCGGCGAAGATCTCGGTCAAGATGTCCGTGACCGACTTGTCCTGGAACACAAAGCTGTCGCGGCGCAGGCCCAGCGACGCCAACCAGGGCCCGGCGTGCAGCCGGTAGCGCGCCAGGCCGCCGTCCGCGCCCAGCGCGTCCACGCCTTCCACCACGGCATGCCACTGTCGTCTGCCGCCATCGGCCAGCAGCAGGCTGACGGTGATCTCGCGGCCCAACAGCGCCTGCACGTCCAGTTCGGCGTTGGATGCCAGGCAATCCAGCGTCAACGCATACAGTTCGGAAACACCTTCACGCAGGCTCATGCGCTCGACGGCGAGCGCTGCGTCCAGGGGCGTGCGCACTTGCAGGAGGCGGGCGTTCTGGGAGAGGGCGGCGGTATCCAGGCTGCTGAAGCCGGCGGACGCATGGGGGCGGTCGGTCATGGTGCTGGGCGGTCGGCCTGCGGCCTTCAGGGGAGCGAGATGGTCAAGTGCGCGGCGCGCGGCCCGATCTTGACGATGTCATGGTACGGAGCCATGGCGGTCTGCATGTCGCGGTTGAGGAAATGGCTCATGCCCAGATAGGCCAGCAGTCCCAGCAGCGCGAACAGTGCTCCGATGCTCCATAGCGGCACGTCGCGCTTGAGGGTGTGGGCGATCTTGTCGGGCAGGGGCCAGTGCGGAGCGAAACCCGCGCGCTTGCCGCGCAGCAGCGTGATTTCGTCGCCCAGCCGCGCGGTGAGATAGCCCAGCTTTTCCTGGCCTTCGATCATGTACTTGCCTTGGAAACCCAGCAATAGGCACATGTAGAACACTTCCAGCGATTGCAGGCGCGGCGCGCCTTGTGCGCGCAGGTCTTCCAGGCGGGCAAAGAAGTTCTCGCCAGCGAGTTGCTCGCCGAAGAGCGTCAGTTGCAGCGGCTGCAGCATCCAGGCGTCGCGGATGGAAAAGCCAGAGTTCAGCACGGTTTCGTCCACTGCCGCGCAGAACGCGTACTTGGTGGCGTAGACGTCCTCGGCGGGAATGTCCATTTTCTTGGCGCTGCGTTCGAAGTCCGCCAGGAACTGCTGGACGCGCGCCGAGAATGAGGCGGCGTCTACGGGCTCCTGGCCGCTTTTCAGCAGGAACAGCATCAGGAACCCGTCGTACAGCAGGTCCAATAAGGACTTCGCGGGGCGCGAACCGTAAAAGTCCGCGGCTCGGGGAGGGAGCGAGGCTCCGGGCATCAGGGAAGGCGCGTCGGCGGTCATGGGCAAGCTCTAGCGGGTGACGGCGATGAGGTCCAGTTTCAGGTCGGGGATGCCCGAAGGGGCATAGATGGCGATGCTGCGCGCTTGCAGCATGCGGTCGTACAGCGAGCCGCGGGTCTGCAAGGTGAAGTAGCAGGCACCGGGTTTGACGGGCACGGCGGGGGGAACCTGCGGCGTGTACACAAGCTGCACGCCCGGCATCGCCGACAGCACCAGTTTTTCGACGTCGTCGGGCGCGCCCACTTTGAAGCGCAGCGGCACGGTTTCGGCCAGTTCGCTGGCAGGCGTGGCGGCAGAGACCGACAAATAGAGCGCAGTGGTCTCGTCGAGCTTGCCGGAGTCCAGCCGGCCCACATGGAATGAGGGGCGCAGCTCTTCCAGCACGATGGAGAAGTAGCGGGTGGAGATGACCGTGTCGAGCAGGTCGCGCAGGATCTCGTCCAGTTGGGCAAAGGCCGCGCCAGGCGCGTCGTGCTGATAGGCCGGCAGGTCCGCCAGCGTATGGACCTTGGAGAAGGTCATGAGCGCACCCGCCAACCTCAGCATTTCCTGGAACAGGCGCTCGGGATGCAGTTGCGGGTTGTGGAACAGGTGCGACAGCGCGGAGTAGGCCTCGTTGCAGGTGTGCAGCAGCCAGAAGGAGGCCACGTCGCCCGAGCGGAACTCGATGATGTTCTTGTTCGGCTCGCGGTGAAAGCCATAGAGCGCATTGACCTTCGCCTGCAGCGCGTCGAGCAGGCGGCGCAGCTGTTCGAAGAGCGCGCTGCATGCCTGTACGGTGACGCTGGGGGCGATGAAGCTGGTGTCCAGTTCATAGCCCGCGCTGGCGGTACGGCGCACGCGCGCGACGGGAATGGTCAGCAGCGCGTCGCGCGGTTCGTGTTCCGAAAGCAGGCGCACGTTCTTGCGCAGGAACGCGAGTTCGGCCGTGCTGGCGTTGGTGTAGAGATCGGGGGCGGGGCTGTCCTGGTGCGCGTAGCGCGCATCGAAGCCTTGCTCCTGGCGCGTGTCACGGTAGTTGCCGCCGATGTCTTTCATCGGATGCAGCGCCAGGTAGAAAACCGCCGTGCTGGCCCCATCCAGTCCGTCCAGCGCCACAGCGGGCGGCAGGTCGTCGTTGTGGGGCGCGCTGTAGATTTCGCCATCGGGAAAGATCGCGGAGAGTTCGGTCGCGCGCAGCATGCCGTTGGCGAGGGCGGCTGCGTCGAAGCGTGCGGCGCGCAAGCCCCAGGAATAGGGGTGCAGCGCGCGGCTCATTTCCGCGAGGCGGGCCTCGTGGTACGCGTCTTGGCGTTGAAAATGCTGGGGCCGCAGGAACAGCCCCTCTCCCCACAATATCTTCGCTGAATGGCTCACGTTTGCTGGCTCTTGCTTCTTATATATAGAGGGCGTCCATGACGGCGGGTCGACGGGGGCGGCTCGCGTTCAGCTCGGGCATTGCACCGAGCCGAGGCGGGCCGGGTCGAAGCCGGGCACGCCCGGTGGCAACACGGTTTTTCCGGTGACCACGGTCATCGCGCAGGCATGGGCGCCCATGACGATGCCGGTGTCCTCGGCGGCTTTTACTTCGAATACGTATTTCCAACGCTGTGGCGCGGGCGCGTAGAACAAGCCCGCGACAGCGATGTAGGCAGCGGTTTTAGGCACTTTTTCCAGGTGCTCGTAACGCTGTCCCGGCGTCAGGGTGACTTCGCGCGCAGCGATGATGCTGTCACCCAACGCCGCCTTTTCGGCGTCAGTATCAACCAATTGCGTGAGCGGTGCGCGTTGAAATGCCTCGGCATTCTTCAAATAGTATATTTTCGTAACCACAGCCATTGGCTGGCCGCTACTCGCATTCAAATTTTCTCCGGCGTGTATCGCCAATTTCACGTCGACAGGCGCATTCGGGTCCTTTTTCAGGCCCGCCATATCCATCACGCCGCCGGTCATTCCCGCCACCGCTCCAATCGCTGAAACCGCTGCGCAACCGCTGATTACGGCGCTTGCCGCGACGGCTGCCGCCGCTGCCATGCACCGAGAAAAATAGAGATGTTTTGACATGGCTCTTTATACCGGAAGGCTGCGACAACATACAGATCGCAGCACGATGCGCGAAATTTGGTGGTGAGTTACATGAAGTAATGCACTGTAGTGTGGTGCTAACAAAAGGTTGTTGAAATACGCGGCCTTGGTTACACCCTCCTACACACCAAAAATATGCACATATCCCGGGTTCTCCTCATCAGCGGAATGCTGGCCTTCCTCGCGGGTTGCGCCACTTCTCCCAAGCCGCAGACCGACGCGGAATACAAGCAGTCGATGACGCACGCCACGCAGACGCTGGCCTCCAAGGGCAACGATCAGGCCGTCGCCGAATTCCAGGAGATTGCCGTGTTGAACCCCGCGCGCGGGGAGCCCTGGTCGTACATCGCGAAGATCCGTTTCGACGAACAGAAGTACGGCGAGGCCATCGTCGCGGCCGACGAGGCGCTGAACCGCGACCCCGAGGACTTCACGGCCAAGACCGTGCGCGCCGTGGGTGGCCTGCGCGTGGCGATGCAGTCCTTGGCCGATTTGCGCGCCAACGCGCTGCTTGCCGGCAACGCCCGCACCGATGCGGTCGCGCTGGCTGCCGCCATGCGTGAAACCCTGGGCCAGGACGTGCTGTTTCCCGAAGGCTATAAGCCGCCCCGCCCGCGCCAGCCGCGGCGCTCGGACGCCCAAGGCGCGGCCGCCGGGCAACAGGCCAAGCCTGCCGCCAATACCGCGGCAACATCCGCAGCCACGCCGGCCGCGCCTGCCGCGACTTCTGCGGCAACCCCCGCGGCTAATACCCCGGCGGCGCCAGCCGCAACGCCGTCCACGGCCCCTGCGGCATCTGGCGCTGCTGCGGCCGGCCGCGCGCCGGATCCGTTCGGCAACCTCCTCAAACCCTGATCGGGCCCACGGCCTCTTCACTATGCACTTCGCTTGGAGCCCCCATGGCTAAGAAAGAAAGCGTTCAGAAAAGACTCCAGAAAGTACGTCCTCCGCGCGTGCAGCTGACCTATGACGTCGAGAAGGGCGACGCGATCGAGCAGAAGGAACTGCCCTTTGTCGTGGGTGTGGTTGGCGACTTCAGCGCGCAGTCGGAAGCCGAGCTGCCGCGCCTGAAGGACCGCAAGTTCGTCAACATCGACGTCGACAACTTCGACGATGTGATGCGAGGCCTGGAGCCGCGCGCCGCGTATCGCGTGAAGAACCGCCTGACCGACGAAGGCGGCACCTTTGGCGTGGACCTGAAGTTCCGCTCGGTGGAGGATTTCCGGCCGGAGGCCGTGGTGCAACAGATCGAGCCGCTCAAGGAGCTGCTGGATATCCGCACCAAGCTGGCCGACCTGCGCAACAAGCTGGCGGGCAACGACAAGCTGGAAGACCTGTTGGGCGAAGTGCTCAGCAGCACGGAGAAACTGCAGCAACTGACCAGCGAAGCCGGCAAGAACGGCAAGGGAGGCAGCAATGAGTAATTCCGCCGCCGCGCAGAACACCTCCGCGCATGCCGCCGAGGCAGACTCGGGCCTGCTGGACCAGATCGTCGAACAGAGCCGCGTGGCCAAGTCCACGGCCGAGCACGATCGCGCCAAGGACCTGATTGGCGAACTTGCCCGTGAAGTCATGAAAGGCACCGTGGTCGTGTCGGACAACCTGTCCGCCATGCTCGATGCCCGCGTGGCCGAGCTGGACCGCCTGATTTCGGCTCAGTTGAGCGAAGTGATGCATGGCGCCGAGTTCCAGAAGCTGGAGAGCACCTGGCGCGGCCTGCATTACCTCTGCCAGGAGAGCAACACTGGCCCGATGCTCAAGATCAAGGTCCTCAACGTCACCAAGCGCGATTTGGTGCGCGACTTCCAGACCGCTATCGACTTCGACCAGAGCCTGATGTTCAAGAAGGTCTACGAAGAAGAGTTCGGCACCTTCGGCGGTTCGCCGTTCGGGGCGTTGCTGGGCAACTTCGAGATCACGCGCCAGCCCGAGGACATGTATTTCATCGAGCAGATGTCGCATGTGGCGGCTGCCTCGCACGCGCCCTTCATCGCTTCGGCGTCGCCCGAACTGCTGGGCCTGGACAGCTTTGCAGACCTGGGCCGTCCGCGCGATCTGGCCAAAGTGTTCGATACCGTGGAATACACCAAGTGGCGCAGCTTCCGCGATTCGGAAGACTCCCGCTACGTCGGCCTGACCATGCCGCGCTTCCTGGGCCGTTTGCCCTACGACCCGAAGGAAGGCACTTCCGTGGAGGGCTTCAACTTCGTAGAGGAAGTGGATGGGACCGACCACGCCAAGTACCTTTGGTGCAATGCCGCCTGGGCATTCGGCGCGCGCCTGACCGCGGCGTTCGCTGACTTTGGCTGGTGCGCGGCGATTCGCGGCGTCGAAGGCGGCGGCCTGGTCGAGAACCTGCCGACCCATACCTTCAAGACCGACGACGGCGAGATCGCGCTGAAGTGCCCGACCGAAATTGCCATCACGGATCGGCGCGAGAAGGAACTCAGCGATCTGGGCCTGATTCCGCTGGTGCATTGCAAGAACTCGGACTACGCGGCGTTCTTCGGCGCCCAGTCCGTGCAGAAGGCCAAGAAATACAACACCGACAGCGCCAACGCCAACGCGGTGTTGTCGGCGCAGCTGCAGTACATCTTTTCGGTATCGCGCGTGGCGCACTACCTGAAAGCCATGATGCGAGACAAGATCGGCAGTTTTGCCTCCGCGCAATCTGTCGAGAGCTTCCTGAACCGTTGGGTGTCCCAGTACGTGCTGCTGGACGACAACGCCAGCCAGGAGCAGAAGGCACAGTTCCCCTTGCGGGAGGCATCGGTGCAGGTTGCCGAGGTTCCGGGGCGTCCCGGCGTGTTCCGGGCCGTGGCGTTTTTGCGGCCTCACTTTCAGCTCGACGAGCTCTCGATTTCGTTGCGCCTGGTTGCGGAACTCCCCGCCCAGGCTCAGAAGTCGTAACGACGTCAGATTCGACGTTTTTTAACTGGAGAGGCTATTAATGAAGGACATCTACGTCAAATTCGGCAATCCCGCGCTCAAGGGCGAGTCGCAGGATAAGGACCATCCGGACTGGATCGAAGTCGGATCGTGGCGCCATGAGATCATCCAGCCGCGTTCGGCTACCGCTTCCACCTCCGGTGGCCATACCGCCGAGCGCACCGAGCATGGCGAGATGGTCTTCACCAAGGATCTCGACGTCGTCAGCCCTCTGCTGTATCAGCACGCGTCCGGCGGCACCACGTTCGACGAAGTGACTATCGATTTCCTGCGCGCCGATGGCGAGGGCAATCGCGTCAAGTACCTGGAAATCAAGCTCAAGTACGTGATCATCTCGCGCGTGGCGCCGGAAGTCGTCAGCGAAGGCCTGCCCCACGAGTCGTTCTCGCTGAAGTACGCCGCGGTCCAGTGGAAGTACACGCAACAGAAGGTGGGTGGCAACCAGGGCGGCAATGCCCAGGGTGCATGGAGCCTCACCAAGAACGACAAGACGTACTCGGTCTGAACCTGACCGCATGAACGGTAAAGGCCCCGGGTCGTCCGGGGCCTTTCCTGAATGAGGCCGCGATGAAAGGATTCGAACCCAGCCTGTTCGACAAGTTGTTCGACAGCGACGGGCAGACACCGCACGCGTTGCGACGCCTGTCGGTGGAAGAAATCAAGGAAACGGTCGCGCGCGACATCGAGGCCCTGCTCAATACGCGCATGGTCTTCACCGAGGAATCGCTCAAGCGCTATCCGAACTGCCAGCGGTCCATCCTGACCTATGGCCTGTCGGATTTTTCGGGCTTGAGCCTGGCCAGCCACTACGACCGCGAATTCATTTGCCGTTCCCTGGAGCAGGCGATAGCCCGTCACGAGCCGCGCCTGACGCACGTGAGGGTATTGCTGCAGGTGGACAGCCGCGCGACCTCGGTGCTGTATTTCGCGATTACCGCCATGCTGGACGTGGGCCCGGCGCATGAGCCCGTCACGTTCGACGCGACGTTGCAGCCGTCCACCTTGCAGTACTCGGTGAGCAAAGGCCGGGCCAAGGCCGCGGCGGCCGCCTGACAACAAACCATGGACGCGGGCGCCGGCGGCATCTCGCCGGCGAAGAAGGGAAAGATGGAAGAACTGCTGCCTTACTACGAACGCGAACTGGGCTTTCTGCGCGGTTCGTCGCGCGATTTTGCGCAGCGCTATCCCAAGATCGCCGCGCGGCTTGGGCTGTCCGGCGAAACCTGCGAAGACCCGCATGTCGAGCGCATGATCGAGTCGTTCGCCCTCCTGGGCGCGCGCATCAACAAGAAGCTGGATGACGACTACCCGGAGTTCACCGAAGCGCTGTTCGAGGTGATGTATCCGCATTACCTGCGCCCGTTCCCTTCATGTTCGATAGCGCAGTTCGACATGGGCGGCTTGGCCTCGCAGCTGACTGCCCCCGTGCGCATGACGCGGGGCACGGAATTGAAATCGCACCCCGTGCGCGGCGTGGCCTGCCGCTTCCGCACGGCATACGAGGTAACGCTGGCGCCGGTGAGCATCCGCCAAGCGGTATTTGCCGCCACGGCCAACGCGCCGTCCGCAGCCAGCCTGCCGGCCGGGGTCACGGGCCGCCTCTCGCTGACGCTGGCCTGCCTGGCCGAAACGCAGGATTTTTCCAGCCTGGCGGTGGACCGCCTGCGTGTCTACCTGCATGGCGAGCCCTCGTTCGTGGCCGCGCTGCGAGACTGCCTGTTCCTGCGCACGGCCGCGGCTTATCTGGAAACGCAGCCCGGCCGCTGGAACCGCATGCAGGACGTGCCGCTGTCAGAGGTGGGATTGGCCGAGGACGAGGCCCTGATCGATTTTCCCGCCAGCTCGCATCCGGCATACCGGCTGTTGGCGGAGTACTTTGCGTTTTCCGAGAAATTCAATTTCGTGGACATTGATCTTGCGGCGTTGCGGCGCGCTGCGGGCCCGGTCCGCGAGATTACCTTGCATCTGGCGCTCAAGGGCGTGCGCGCGGACTCCAACACGGCGCGCCTGCTGGAATCTGCCTCTGCCGACAATTTCCGGCTTGGCTGCTCGCCCGTGGTGAATCTGTTCGCGCAGCGCGCGGATCCCATCCGGCTCACGCACGCGCAGGCATCCTATCCGGTAGTGGCCGATGCGCGCCGCGCATACGGCTACGAGATCTATTCCATCGACCGCGTGCGCCAGGTGCGGCAGAACACGCAGGGCGATTCGGTCGTGGAGTTCCGTCCCTTCTATTCGCTGCATCATGGCGAGACGCCCGAAGGCGCCGGTCATTACTGGACGGCGCGGCGCAACGCCATGGTGGCTGAACGCAGTCCTGGCTACGAAATGGAGCTGTCCATCGTCGACATCGACTTCGATCCCTCGCTGCCGCAGACCGAGACCTTGAGCCTGGAACTGACCTGCACCAACCGGGACCTACCGGCGCATCTGGCGGTGGGACAGCCCGGCGGGGACCTGTTCCTGGAGGGCGGCTCCATTGCGCGCGAGATCCGCATGTTGAGACGTCCCACGCACACGCACCGCTTCCAGCAGGGGCGGGCGGCGCACTGGCGGCTCATTTCCCACCTGGCGCTGAACCATCTGTCGTTGGTGCACAGTGGCCTGCCCGCGCTGAAAGAGACGCTGCGGCTGTATGACCTGTCGCATTCGGCGGTGGCGGCGCGTCAGATAGAAGGACTGGTCGGGCTGGACTACAAGCCCGCCACGCATTGGATGCCCGGTGAACCCTTCGCAACCTTCGTGCGCGGCATCGAGATCCGGCTGACCATCAACGAAGACAACTTCGTCGGCACCAGCCTGCATGCCTTCGTGGCGGTGATCAACCGCTTCTTTGGCCTTTATGTGCACGCCAACAGCTTTGTGCAGCTGGTCGTGTTGTCGCGCCGCGGCGCGGAAGAAATCCTACGGTGCCCTCCATGCAACGGCGACGCGATCCTAGCGTAATCGAGTCGCTGCTGGCGGAGCCGCAGCGCTTCAAGTTCTTCCAGGCCGTGCGGGTGCTGGAGTCATGGTTCGCAAGGCAGGAGGGCAGCCGCGCGCGCAACGCCGTGCCCACCCACCTGCGCTTCCTGAATTCTTCGTCATTGGGCTTTCCCGCCAGCGAGATCGCGGCGCTGACGGCCTATGACAAGCAGGGACAGGCGCTGGAAGATGCCGAGGCCAGGCTGGCGGCGTTGGCTTCCGGCAACCTGGGGCGAGTGGAGATAGAGCCCGCCTTCTTCGGCCTCCTGGGCGCGCAAGGCGCGATGCCGTTGCACTACACCGAAATCCTGAGCACGCGCGAAAGCTCGCGGCGTGACCGCGGTGCGCGCGCCTTCTTCGACATCTTCTCCAACCGGGCGGCGGCGCTGTTCTATGCGGCCTGGAAGAAGTACCGCATGCCTTTGCGGCACGAGACCGAGCAAGACCATCACTACCTGCCGTTGCTGCTGGCGTTGGGGGGCATCGGGCATCCGGCGTTGCGTGACCGCCTGCAATCGGGACAGGGCCGGGTGTTCGACGAATCGCTGGCGCACTACGCGGCGGCGGCGCGACAGCGGCCCGTATCGGCGGCCTATCTGCAGCGCGTGCTGGCGGACTACTTCCAGGTAGCGCTGCGCGTGGAGCAGTTCGTGGGACGCTGGTATCACGTGCCGCCGCAGAACCGCACGCAGCTGGGCATGCCCGGCGCGGTGCTGGGCGTATCGGCGATGGCCGGCGATCGGATCTGGCAGCGCGACATGCGCATCCGGTTGTGGATAGGCCCCTTGTCCAAGGCAGCGTTCACCGACTTCCTGCCCGGAGGGGCGCGCGCCCAGGCGCTGGAGAAGCTGCTGACCATGTTCGGCGGCATGAGCTTCGAGTATGAAGTCCGGCTGGTCATGGCGAAAGAGGACGTCGGCGGCAGCGTGCTGGGCGTAGCGGGCGGCGCGCGCCTGGGCTGGAACTCCTTTCTCTGTACCGAACCCGTGGCATCCGACCGCGACGACGCCAGCTACGAATTGCACACCATTCACTAAGAAAAAACGACCGAGAACATGGCCACACCGTTGAAGACCCTGATTGGAAAGCTCAACCAGACCTGCCGCCAGGCGGCCGAGCGCGCTGCCAGCCTGTGCATGGCCCAGGGACACTATGAGGTGGACCTGGAACACCTGTTCCTGGCCTTGCTGGAGAAACCCGCCAGCGACTTCAGCATCGTCGTGCGCCGCAGCGGCATCGAGGCGTCGGTGCTGGAAGCGGACCTGAATGCCGAGATCCGCGGTTTCAAGAACGGCAACACGCGCACGCCAGTGTTCTCGCCGCATCTGCCGCGGCTTTTCGAGCATGCATGGCTGATCGCTTCGCTGGATACCCAGACCACGCGCATTCGCTCCGGCCATCTGTTGCTGGCGCTGCTGACCGAGCCCGACCTGGCGCAGCTGGCGCGCCGCGGTTCGCGCCTGTTCGAATCCTTCAGGTTGGATGAGCTGAAGCACGACTTCGCCGCATTGACGGCGGGTTCCGAAGAGGCGGGCCAGTCGGTGGCGCTGGGCGACGGCCCGGCGAGCGGTGCTGCGCAGGACGGCGCGGCCCCTGCTGCCGGCCTGTCCAAGACGCCGGCGCTGGACCAATACACCGCCAACCTGACCGAGCGCGCGCGCGAAGGCAAGATCGACCCGGTGATCGGCCGTGATGCCGAAATCCGCCAGATGATCGACATCCTGACTCGCCGCCGCCAGAACAACCCCATCCTGACCGGCGAGGCCGGTGTGGGCAAGACGGCAGTCGTCGAGGGCCTGGCGCTGCGCATCGTGGCGGGCGACGTGCCTCCGGCGCTGGCCAATGTGGCGCTGCGGGTGCTGGATATGGGCTTGCTGCAGGCCGGCGCCAGCGTCAAGGGAGAATTCGAGAACCGCCTGAAGAACGTGATCGACGAGGTCAAGCAAAGTCCCACGCCCATCATCCTGTTCATCGACGAGGCCCACACCATGATCGGCGCGGGCGGACAGGCAGGCCAGAACGACGCGGCCAATCTGCTCAAGCCGGCGCTGGCGCGTGGCGAGTTGCGCACCATCGCCGCCACCACCTGGAGCGAATACAAGAAGTATTTCGAGAAGGACGCCGCGCTGGCGCGCCGCTTTCAGGTCGTGAAGGTCGAAGAACCAAGCGAAGAGCTGGCCGCGAGCATGCTGCGCGGCATGGCGCCACTGATGGAGCAGCACTTCGGCGTGCGCGTCCTGGACGAGGCCATCGTGGCCGCGGCGCGCTTGTCGCACCGCTATATCACCGGCCGCCAGTTGCCGGACAAGGCCGTCAGCGTGCTGGATACGGCATGCGCGCGCGTGGCGCTGGGCCGCAGCGCCACGCCGGCGCTGATCGACGACGCCCGCCATCGCCTGGCGCGCCTGGAGACTGAGCACGCGGCGCTGCGCCGTGAGGCCGCGGCGGGCGTGGCGCAATCGGCGCGCCTGCGCGAACTGGACCAGGAAATGGAATCAACGCGCACCGCGCTTGCGCAAGCGGAGGCGCGACTGACGCAGGAAAGCGAACTGGTCAGGCAGATCCACGCGCTGCGCGAAGAATTGGAAGCGGCCGGCGGCAACGGCGCGCCGGAACCCACCGGCAAGCGCCGTTCAGGGAAGGTGGCCGAACCCGCCGCCACGCCCGGGCAGACGCAACTGGCGGAATTGCAGCAGCAGTTGCGCGCCTTGCAGGGCGAAGCGCCGCTGGTGCCCGCCTTCGTGGATGCCCAGGTCATCGCCGAGATCGTATCCGCCTGGACCGGAATCCCGCTGGGCCGCATGGTCAATGACGAAATCCGCACGGTGCTCGAATTGCAGCCTTTGCTGGCCGAGCGCGTCATCGGACAGGACCATGCGCTGCATGCCATCGCGCAGCGTGTGCGCACCGCGCGCGCCGGCCTTGAAGATCCGAACAAGCCCAAGGGCGTGTTTCTGTTCGTCGGCCCTTCGGGCGTAGGCAAGACCGAAACCGCGCTGGCCGTGGCGGACGTGTTGTATGGCGGGGAGCGCAAGCTGGTCACGATCAACATGAGCGAGTACCAGGAGGCCCACAGCGTATCGGGCCTGAAGGGCTCGCCGCCGGGCTACGTGGGCTACGGCGAGGGCGGCGTGCTGACAGAGGCTGTGCGGCGCCAGCCCTACAGCGTGGTGCTGCTGGACGAAATAGAAAAGGCGCATCCGGACGTGCTGGAGCTGTTCTTCCAGGTGTTCGACAAGGGTGTGATGGATGACGCCGAGGGCCGCGAGATCGACTTCCGCAACACGCTCATCATTCTGACCTCGAACGTCGGCTCGTCGGCCATCATGCAGGCCTGCCTGAACAAGAGCGCGGAAGAACGGCCGGCTCCCGAGGCGTTGCAGGAAATGCTGGCGCCGCAGCTATACAAAGCCTTCAAGCCTGCCTTCCTGGGCCGCATGAAGACCGTCGCCTACTATCCGGTGGACGATGACGCGCTTGCCCGCATCATCGAGCTGAAGCTCGGGCGTATTGCCCAGCGGGTGCAAGCCAATCATCGCGCGGCGTTCGAGTGGGACGAGGCATTGGTGGAGGCGGTGCTGGCGCGCTGCACCGAAGTGGATACCGGCGCGCGCAACGTGGACCACATTCTCAACGGCACACTGTTGCCGCAGATTGCGGAGCAAGTGCTGGGCCGCATGGCGCAAGGAGAGGCCATCGCCCGCATACGCGTAACCGCCGGCAAGAACGGCGACTTCCGCTATCGCCTTGCCTGACGCCGGAGCCTGAGATGCCCTTGGATAACGCCGGCCTTTCCCGAATGTCGATCGCGTCCGTCGACCAGGCCAACCGTCTGCTGGACTTGCGCACGCCGCTGGGCGCCAACCGGCTGGTTGCGGAAACGCTGACCGCCACGGAAACGTTGTCGGAAGGCGCGTTCCGGCTTGAACTGACTGCCTTGTCCGACGATGCCGGCATTCCCTTGGCGGAATTGCTGGGCAAGCCTGCGACGTTGCGCATGCAGACCGCATTGGGCCGCGAACAGCCGCGTATTTGGAACGGCTATGTCACCGCGGCCGAGTTTCGCGGCGCGAATGGCGGCCTGGCGCGCTACGGCCTGACGCTGGAGCCCTGGCTGGCTTTCCTGCGCGCCCGGCACGACAGCTTTGCCTATCAGGACAAGACCGTCTTCGAGATCGTCGACAGCGTCTTCGGCGACTACAAGGGCCAGGGAGGACTTGTGCCGCAGTGGCGCTGGGCGGTGAAGGATCGCGCTTCCTATCCCAAGCGCAGCCTGACCGTGCAGTACCGGGAGACCGATCAGGACTTCGTCGAGCGCCTGCTGGCTGAAGAAGGATTGTTCTACTGGGTGGAGCATGAGGCCGGTGACGGCGACGGCAGCCACACGCTGATCATCGCCGATCATAACGACGCCTTCGCGCCGGGCCCGCAGGCCAGCGTGCGCTTTGCGCGCGCCGACGTCACGGAGACCGAAGACAGCATCCAGCTTTGGAGCCGCCGTGCCCGCTGGCAGACCAACGCGGTGCGCATGGCGAGCTGGGATTACCGCAGCGCCCAGGCCAGACCCGTGGCGGCGCAGGTCGATGGCGGCGGCGCCAAGGGCGCGATGGATCTGGTCGTCAACGACTATCCCGGCCAGTACGCCTACGAGGACAGCGCGCAGGGCGAGCGTCTGGCGCACATTGCGCTGGCCGCGCTGCGCGTGAACCAGGATAGTTGCGAGGGTGCGGGCACCGTGCGCACATTGGCGCCGGGCCAGCGCTTTGAACTGACCGGGCATTACCAGCAGGGCGGGGGCGCCTATGTGGCGATCGCCGTGCGGCACGAGGCCCGCAACAATTTCGACGAGGACCTGGGGCGCGCCGTCCGCGAGACGCTGGGCGAGGACGGAATGGAGCCGTCCCAGGCCGACTTCTACCGCAACACCTTTACCTGCATAGGCATCGATACGGAATTCCGCAAGGCCACACGCGACGGGCATGGCGAACGCCTGCATCCGCGGCCCACCGTGTACGGCGCGCAGACGGCGCTGGTGGTGGGCGCCGAGGCGCCGGTGCACACCGACCGTGACCACCGCGTCAAGGTGCAGTTCCATTGGCAACGCGGCAAGGCATCCAGCAGCCGCCTGGAGCATCCTTCGGGCGACGAGAACGCGCCCGCCAAGGACGAGTTGGGCACCTGGGTGCGAGTGGCGGAGCCGGTGGCGGGCGGCGACTGGGGCGGCAACTTCGTGCCGCGCGTCGGGCAGGAGGTGCTGGTCGAGTTCCTGCACGGCGACATCGACCGGCCCGTGGTGGTCGGCGCGCTCTACAACGGTGAAGGTGCCGAGGACGCATCGCACAATCTGGTGCAGGCCGGCGGCGCCAATGCCACCGGCAACGCGCCTGCCTGGTTCGCGGGGGGGGCCGACGGCCACGCGCACAATGTGGTGATGTCCGGCTTCAAGACGCAGGCACTGGGCAGCAGCGCGGAGGGCACGGGAGGCTACAACCAACTGGTGCATGACGACACGCCCGGCCAGTCCCGTCTGACCGCGTCTACCACCCAGGCGGAGAGCCGCCTCCATCTGGGCCACATCAAGCAGCAGCGAGACAACGAAAGACTGCAGGACCTGGGCCACGGCGCCGAGCTGTCGACCCGGGAGGCCGTGGCGCTGCGGGCAGGCGCCGGGCTGCTGATCAGCGCGGACTTGCGCAGGGATGCCGAGGGCGCGCTGCTGGAAAGCTCGGAAGCGGCCAAGCAGATTGCGCGGGCGGCACGTTCAGCGGAGGAACTGGCCCAGGCGGCAACGCGCCAGAAGGCGGTGCTGGAAGGCGATCCGCAAACGTTGCCGGCGCCGGACGCCCTGAAGCACGTCCTGGAGGTGATCGACGCGAAGCAGGACGCGCCCAAGGGCGAGTCCGTTGCCGCCTATAGCGAACCACAGTTGCAGGTGAGCGCGCCCAGCGGCATCGGCCAGTACACCCCGGCGGACGCCTTCCTGGCAGCCGGCGCGACGCTGTCGCAGGTGGCGCCGGACGTCAACTGGGTCAGCAGCGCCAACCTGGCGGTGGGGGTAGTCGGCGGCGCGGTGTTATTCACGCTAGGCCGCAAGGCGCCGGGCGACAGCCCGGTGCAAGGCCAGGGACTGCTGCTGCACGCGGCCGGCGGCAAGCTGCGTTTGCAGAGCCAGGACGCCAAGATGACGCTGTCCGCCGAAAAGGCGGTGACTTTCGCTTCGGCGCAGGCTGCCGTGAACGTGCAGGCCGCCAAGCGCGTTTTGGCGACCGCCGGCGGCGCCTATTTGCGGGTGGAAGGCGGCGGGATTCAGCTGCACGCGCCGGGGAAGGTGGAGTTGAAGGCGGGTGTGCATAACTGGGCGGGGCCGCAAAGCGCGCCCTTGCAACTGGGGCTGCCGGAGGGTGACTTCGAAGGATGCCAGCTGAGAATGCAGAGCGCCGCGGCTTCAGGTGCGGCAGCGGTTGAACTGTAGCCAGGGCGGACAGATATGGGGCCATTCACATCGGACATTCAACTGGGAGAGGCGCTGCAACGGCTTGCGGTATCCCATGGGGAGTCGCGTTGCTGGTTGCTGCTAGACCCTCTGTTGCGGCCGCCTGAGGAAGATTCCGAATGGCGGGGCCTGGCCGATGAACTCGATGCGCGGACCACTTCGGTCCGGCTTGCGCATCGGAATGTCGATTCCAAGGCTTGGCCTCGGCTCGTCTCGCTGGATCTGGCGCGCGCCTGCGACGCCGATATCAGCCGGGTGGCGGCCGGCATGGCGATCCGGGATTGGACGCCGGAATCCCTGCGGCTAGGCCTGGGGCGCCGCATCGGCGGCTGGCTATTTGGCGCAACGGATGCCGCGGCCTTGGCGCACCACCTGGGCCGGGCCATGCTGCAATCGCGGCCGGATGGAGGCCGCTCCCTGTTGCGCCTGCAGGATCCCGCCGTCCTGGATCTGGTCTGGAATCTGGCAACGCCTGGGCAGCGCCAGGCGTTGCTGGGTCCGTTGGACCGATGGGTGACCGTCGACCGCTGGACGCGCCTGGCAATCTGTGGGGGCGGGACGGAACAGGCAGGCGGCGCTCGGACCGTCGGCACGCTTCAGTTCGACTCGGACCAATGGAAGCGCATCGAGTCCTCTGCCGCCATCAACCGCGCGTGGCGCGCGGTGGCGGGACAGGCCGCCGCCATTTCAGATGAAACCTTGACGCAGACCGCGGCATGCGTGCGGCGCGGGGCTGCCAGGGGATTGCTGGATCCGCGCGACTGGGAGGCCATGGCCATTCGGGCGCTGACGGTGCACCCCGCATTCGACCAACATCCCAGGCTGGCCGCGCTACTGGACGCCCGCGCGCCGGATGTCGGCTTTGCCAGGCTCGTCATGGATTTGACCGAAGCGGACTGGACGGCGATTGCCCGCGATTGCCGGCAGTCGCGCCCGGCGCATCACCAAGTTAGGGAAGAAGAATGAGTACGGCTTGCAATGTGTGCAAGGCAGGCGGCCTGCCGATACTGCCGACGCGTTACGCCGTGGTGCCCGCGGGGTTTCCGGCGCATGCGCTGGACGGCGTAAGCGGCGAACGCGTGAAGGATGTGCCGCTGGACAGCGAACAGTACAAGTACGTGACCCGTACGCTGCGCATGGGCTTTCTCTACCTGTTCTACGAGAAAGGCCCGCAGGGCGCTAACTACTGGGAAGTCTATTCTGTGACGGCCGACGGCATGCTCTGGCGTTGCGACGACGCGGACAGCGCCCGGCTGCAGCCGGCGATGAAATGCGCGAACCAGGGGCACAATGGGTTGCGCATGCATTACATCGTCATAGAGAAGCCGGAGCAATGCGGCAAGGTGTGGCTGGCCTATAGCGAACACAAATGGAGCGCGCAGACCCGCGCGCGCTACGAAAAGCAGGAGCACCGTGCAACGCGGATGCAGGCGATCGAGCCCGCCGTCTGGGCGCAGGGCCGCTGCGAGGCCAAGAACCATCAATCCATTCTGGCCGTCGAATCAAATTTCAAGAAGATCCTGGAATACGGAGACCACCAGTTCAGCGGCCTGACGGGCGAGCCGCCCTGGCTTCCCTACACGGGACTCGATCGCCAGCGCAAGTTGAGCAATGTCGACGGGTCTTTCGACGAAGCGACGCTGAAAGAGCAATTCACGAAGACGCCCTGGTATCCGCGCAACCGGCCGCTCGGCGGCCTTGTGGATAAGACGCTTGAGCTGTTGCTGGCGCAAATGCTCGATAAATGCGGCGATCCCACGATGGGCGTCAGCTATTGGCCGATGAGTTTGGCGCTGTGGGACGCCATCGGAATCGCCGACGAGCTCAACGGATACTGCAATGACGCGCTGGGTGCGATGGCGCGATATGGCGAGGAACGCGCGCTACAGATTACCGCGGCCAGCAACATCGAAGGCGCCAAGGCGGCGCTGGAGAACAAGGCCGACGAGGCCGCAAGGCGCACCGCCGAGGCCGTGCAACTGGGGCAGCGCGGCGGCAACCGGCACTATGAGGTGATGCGCCGCAACCAGGTCATCAATCAGCATGTGCCGGACATGAAGGGCAAGCAGGCATTCGCCGGGCTGGAGAACGAGCGGTCCAATGGCGTGATAACGGACGCCGAGTACCGCAGCCGCCGTCGCGTGCTGCTGGACCAGTACGTCCCGGCGGCCAATAGAGCGCAGGCGGAGGCGGATTTCAACGCCTATGACGCGGAGATCATTCAGGCGGACGAGACTCGCGCCCGGAATCTGGAGAATTATCGGAAGGACCAGGTCGCGCATGCCTGGGATCGCTACAACGACAATATCGACTGGGACAAGCTGAATCGCTTCAACAGTAACTACGAGAGGTTCCAGGAGATGGCGACTACGCTGGCGAATGCCAGGACGGTGGAACTCATCAAATGGCTGGAATGGGGCCTTCTGTTCGATACGCTGGAAGACTACAGCGAGGAAGTCGAGGATGACGGCCACGAGTTCATTGAAGTGGTCGGCGACCTGATCGAAGGCATCGGATCCAGCGCGGCGGGAGCCCAGTATCTCAAAACCTTGGTGGAAGAACGCCGTGATGCAGGGGACAGGAAGTCCCTGTTCTGGCGCGCAATCGCCGCAAACCAGAAGCAACTGAAGCCCGCGGTGACCAATGCCCTCGATGAAGCCGTGAAGGGCAAGGAAACGCCATTGCCTACGGGTCTCGGTGTCGTCGAACGGGTGCTCAGCAACCTGAAAACCTTCTCGGGGTATTACAAGAGGGCGGTGTCCCTGGTTGGTGAAAGCAAGGTGGAAAAGCTGGGGCCATTGCCGCGCGCTTTGAAAAATGCCGGCATCGACAAGCTGATGATGACGGTGGGCGATACGGCTTTCCGCTGGTTGCAGCTGAACCGCGTAAGCGATTTCGTGGGTGAGAAGATCGTCCAGAATCTCTTTCTGTTGTCCACGGGCATCAGCGACGCCGACGCCTTGGCGCTGGTGAGAGAACAGGCCCGGTCCGAAGGCGTGGCGCGTCAGGTCGCGCTGCAGCGATTGCGGACTGCGCGCACTTTCCTGGAGGCCAACGAGGCCATCGCCAAGGAACCCAGCCACAAAGTGCTGCGGGACATGTGGGGCAAGATGCGGCCGGCTACCGGGCGCAACGGGGCTACCACCATGCGCATTACGGTGGTGGTGGGATTGATTGAAGTTTGGAACTTCAAGAAGCTCATTTCGGCGACCGACAAGACGGCTACGACTTATGCAAAGCTGGTCGCGTCCACGGCCACCTTGAGCGCCGCCGTGATTGATATCGCCATCGTGCCGTATCAATTGGCGGGAAAAAAGGCATACGGATTCCAGAAATGGAAATTGGTCGGGGGAATGTTGGGTGCCGGCGCGAGCTTTATCGGCGCATCCATAGATTTCAACGAAGCCATGGAGCGCAGGGAAAAGAAGCAGTACACACTGATGGTGCTGGTCGGCATCAAGTCGGCCATAGGCTTTGTCGCAGGCGGGGCCGCGGTGATCACGGCAATATCGACTTCTGCCTCGTTGCTGAAGATCGTGGGACGGCGCGCAGGTATGAATGTGATGGTGGTGGCTGTGGATGTGGTTGCGTCGCGGATGGCGGTAGCCTCATTCGCTCGTGTGCTTGGTATCCTGGTGGGCTGGGAGATCGCGATAGTGTTGGTGGGTATTCAGCTGCTGGTCTGGTACTTCACGCCGAATGCACTGGAAGAGTGGTGTGAAACCAGCGCGTTTGGCCGTCGTACTTTCGGCAAACCTCAGGACGAACCGAAGAAGCAGGAGGAAGGCTTCGTCGCTGCTCTTGCTGACGTGACGTGATTTGATGTGAGGAATGGAATGACCAATGAGCTCAATGGAAATGTCCGGAAGATCGCCGGAAAGATCACGGAGCTGAAGAAGTCCCGTCGTAATCGGGACTTTGTCCTGAGCCAGATTGGCGGTGATGTCGGAGCGTCCGCGGTATCTGCCGCGCTGGCAGGCATGGGCGGGGCGGGTATCGCGATTGCCTCGATCGATAGTTCGGAGAGCGCCGACTTCGTGGAGTTTTCACTGAACGGCGAACCTGTTCAGGGTTGGTTCTGGCGTTTCCCCTTTCAAGAAGGAGACGACGTGGAACTGGTCGCCGAACGTGGCGAGCGCGCCTGGAGCGCCTATGGCGTCAGGCGCGAATCGGACTCCTTGGTGGCGGTGTATCCCCACTGCTTTGAAGGGCGCAGATCCCACTATCTGTCCACGTTCCGGTTCTGGGGCATCATCGTCGCGGTGATTTTTGGATTCATGATGTGCCTGGATGCGGTGTTTGCCTTGTTCAAAGGCAAGTTCAGCATCGCGGGCCAGCTCGAGGCCTATGGCATTTATGCCATGTACCTGTTGCCGGCCTTGCTCGTCGTGTTCGGCTTCCTGGCCTGGCGGGCGGGGCGCAAGACGGAAGGCTTCGCGCATGTCGCGGAAATGATCTTCAAGGGATTCGGTTGGAGCAATCCCGCTGGGATCAATCTGCGTGCAATATCGAAAGCGAAGCGTCGGCAGGGTGATGGCAAGGACTATGGTCTGCGCTATTTCAGGTACTGATGCCGGAAATGAACGTTCAAAAATTGAGCGGGGAGATCAGGGGGCTGACGCGGTCGCGTCGCAGACATGACTTCGTCCTAAGTCAGATTGGCGGCGGGCTTGGCCCCGCCGCGGTGTCGGCTAGCCTGGTCGGGATGGCCGGCGCCGCCATCTCGATTGCGACGCTGGATACCGCGGAAACGGCGGACTATGTGGAGTTCACGCTCGACGGGAAGCCATTGCGGGGCTGGTTCTGGAGGTTTCCTTTCAATGATGGAGACAACCTGGAGGTTGTCGCGGAAGCGTCCGAAAGCGGGGTTTGGTCGGCTTTAGGAGCCCGCCGCGAGTCGGACGGATTGGTTGCTGTCTATCCTCATTGCTTTGAGGGACGTTGGTCGCACTATTTTTCGACCTTTCGCGTTTGGGCGGCCATCATGGGTTTCACGTTCATTGTTGTGCTGATCTTTGACTTGATCCTGGCCACGAAGCAAGAGAATTTCAGCTGGAGCGGGCATGCGTGGGTGTATGCCGGCTACTTTGGTTTCATGCTGCCGGGCATGCTCGGTGTCAGTATCTTTTTTGCTTGGCTTGCCGGACGGAAGACGGAGCGGTTCGCGCGATTCTCAGAATCGGTCTTTCGTGGATTTGGTTGGGCTAGCCCCAGCAAACTGAATCTGCGGGCGGCGTCCAACAAGAGGCGCAAGCCGGGCGATTGCAGGGACTACGGTTTGCGCTACTTCAGATATTGACGGGACATATGAATGTTCAGACGTCGAGCGGAGGGATCGTCGGCCTGACGCGGCCGCGCCGCAACCGAGCCGGCGAGTTCTGGAGCATTGAATGGATTACACGGGGTTGATACGCAAATTCCCCAACGACCGGCCGCTTGGGGACTTCGACCGCGAACACCGCTTGCAGCAGAAGAAACGGCTGGACGTACCGCTGGCGGCCGATTCCTGCGTGGTGAAGATGAATTCCAATGCTCTGGTCTTGGCGGACCGCTGGTACGCCTACCGGGGCATGCTGGCGCTGATGGGGCTCGTAGGCGTGGCCTTCGGCGTGGGCATTATCCGGGAGCTGGCTTGGGCCCTGGTGGACGGGCTGCCCAATGAGAACGGGCTCTGGACGGCGGTTTTCATCAGCATGGCGATGGGCGCGGCGCTCGCGGCAGCCGGGGCATGGGTCGCGGGCAAGGAGATGTTCCGGTGGACGTACTATCCCATCGCCCTGGACCGCAAGCACAAGCTGGTACACGTGTTCCGGCTGGACGGAGCGGTGCTGACGGCGAAGTGGAACAAGCTCTACTTCACGCTTGGCGGAGGGGTCGACGGGTTTCAGCACCGGACTTGGGATGTCCGCGGGCTGATCCTGGATCCGGACGGCGTGACGGTCAGGGAGACATTTGCGTTCAGCTCGGTCACGTACCGGGTCGAAGACGCGTATTCCCATTGGGAGTTTCTGCGCCGCTACATGGAGGACGGCCCGCAAGCCGTGCAGGACGCGGTCTTGCATTGCGTGCCGGCGGACGGCAAGCCGGAGACCTTCGCCCTATCCAAGCAGCGCGCCTTTGCCGAGGATGCACAAGGTCCGGGCTTCCTGTCCCTGCTGATGATGCCGTTCAATCTTCTACACGCCATCATGCGCTGGGCGGTGATGCAGACCAGCAAGATCCCGGCGTTTCCGCCGGAGATTGAGGCCACGCTGCAACCTGAGCCGGGCGACAAGTACGTGCGCGATGCGTCGATGAATCCCGAAGACCTGCGCTAGGGGATTTCATCCGGCGGCGCGGCGGACCGGATTTGCGCTAGGATTACCCCGACCTTTCCGCCCCTCCCTGGAGCCCCCGCATGACCGACCTCAGCGCCTTTCCCATCACCAAGAAGTGGCCCGCCCGGCACCCCGACCGCATCCAGCTGTATTCGCTGCCCACGCCCAATGGCGTGAAGGTGTCGATCCTGCTGGAGGAAACCGGGCTGCCCTACGAGGTCCACCGGGTCAGCTTCGACGCCAAAGACCAGTTTTCGCCCGAATTCCTGTCGCTCAGCCCGAACAACAAGATCCCGGCCATCCTCGATCCCAATGGTCCCGAGGGCAAGCCGCTGGGCCTGTTCGAGTCGGGCGCCATCCTGATCTACCTGGCCAGCAAGGCGGGCAAGTTCCTGCCGGCGGACACGGCGGGGCGCTATGAGACCCTGCAATGGGTCATGTTCCAGATGGGCGGCATCGGCCCGATGTTCGGCCAGCTGGGCTTCTTCCACAAGTTCGCGGGCAAGGACTATGAAGACAAGCGCCCGCGCGACCGCTACGCGGAAGAATCCAAGCGCCTCTTGAACGTGCTGGACCAGCGCCTGGAAGGCCGTGACTGGGTGATGGGCGACGAGTACACCATTGCCGACATCGCCATCCTGCCCTGGGTGCGCAACCTGGTGGGTTTCTACGGCGCGGGCGAGCTGGTGGAGTTCTCGCGCTTCAAGAATGTCGCCCGGGTGCTGGAAGCCTTCGTGGCGCGTCCTGCGGTGGCCAGGGGCCTGACGATCCCCGGATAACGCCACGCGTATCCGGCCTCTACAATCGGCCCTGTCATCCCTCACCGAAAGCCAGGGCCGCTCATGGAACTCCGCCAGCTGCGTTACTTCGTCCGCGTCGTGGAGGCGGGCAGCATCGGCCGCGCCGCGCAATCCATAGGCATGGTGACGTCGGCGCTCAGCCAGCAGATCAGCCGGCTGGAGGGCGAGTTGTCCACCCGCTTGCTGCGGCGCAGCGCCAGCGGCGTGGAGCCCACCGACGCCGGCTTGGCATTCTTCCGCCAGGCGCAACTGGCGTTGCGGCATGCCGACGACGCGGTGCAGGCCGCGCAGCAGGCCAGGCTGGCCGGCCACGTCAGCGTGGGTCTGCCTTCCACCACGGCGGCGATCCTGGGCGCGCCGTTCGTGCAGGCGATGAGCCAGCGTTATCCGGACATTCGCCTGCACCTGGTGGAGGCATTGTCAGGGCACCTGAGCGACATGCTCAATGGACGCTTGCTGGATCTGGCGATCGTGTTTCAGGCCGAGTCCGCGCGCCGCTGGAGCGTCACGCCCTTGCTGGATGAACCGCTGTTTCTCCTGGCCCGACCCGGCATGGCGGGGCTGCCGGCTGGCGCGACCACGCGCATCGAGGCCATCGCGCATCTGCCGCTGGTCCTGCCCAGCGCGCGCCACGGGCTGCGGGCTCTGGTCAACCACGCCTATCAGCAGTCGGGCCGCACGCCGCTGGTGGCGGTGGAAGTGGACGGCCTGCCCGTGCTGATGGACGTGGTGCAGCTGGGCCACGTGGCGACCATCCAGCCCAGTTCCGCCATGGCCCGCATTGCGCCGGGCCAACTGCACATGGCGCGCATCGACGACGCGCATTTGTTCCGCCCCAATCTGCTGGCCAGCCTGTCCGAGGACGAGCTTTCGCCTGCGGCGCTGGCCGCCCGGCTGGTGCTGGCGGACGTCTCGCGCACCCTGGCGCGCGAGGGCAAATGGCCGGTGGTGACTCTTCACGATTCATGAAGACCTGTTGACGCCTGCCTGATATCCGCGGGCGCCCGCGCTCGCTACAGTCCGTTCCTTGGAATAGGAACAACGGCATGGTCGACGTCTTGGTGGTGGGTGGGGGTAACGCGGCGCTGTGCGCGGCCCTGATGGCGCGCGAGGCGGGCGCCAGCGTGCTGCTGCTGGAAGCGGCGCCACGTGAATGGCGCGGCGGCAATTCGCAGCACACGCGCAATCTGCGCTGCATGCACGACGCGCCGCAAGACGTGCTGGTCGATGCCTATCCCGAGGAAGAATATTGGCAGGACCTGCTCAAGGTGACCGGCGGCCTGACCAACGAGCATCTGGCGCGCCTGGTTATCCGTGAATCCTCCACCTGTCGGGATTGGATGCGCCGCCATGGCGTGAATTTTCAGCCCCCATTGTCCGGCGCGCTGCACGTGGCGCGCACCAATGCCTTCTTCATGGGCGGCGGCAAGGCCCTGGTCAATGCCTATTACCGCAGCGCCGAGGCGCTGGGCGTGCGGATCCGCTACGACGCGCCGGTTGACTCGCTGGAATTGGATGGAGGGCGTTTCGTGGCGGCGCGCATCGGCGATGAGCGCATCGAGGCGCGCGCCTGCGTGCTGGCGGCCGGAGGCTTCGAGTCCAACCGCGAATGGATGCGGGAGGCCTGGGGCCAGAACGAGCGCGGCGAGTGGCCGGCCGACAATTTTCTGATCCGCGGCACGCGCTACAACATGGGCGTGCTGTTGAAGTTCATGCTGGACGCAGGCGCGGACAGCATCGGCGACCCGTCGCAATCGCACTGCGTGGCGATCGACGCGCGCGCGCCTTTGTACGATGGCGGTATCTGTACGCGCATCGACTGCGTGTCGCTGGGTGTGGTGGTCAACCGCGAGGCGAGGCGCTTCTACGACGAAGGCGAGGATTTCTGGCCCAAGCGCTACGCCATCTGGGGCCGCCTGACTGCCATGCAGCCGGGCCAGATCGCCTATTCCATCATCGATGCCAAGGCCGTCGGCCGCTTCATGCCGCCGGTATTTCCCGGCGTGCAGGCCGATACCTTGCCGGAATTGGCGGTGAAGCTGGGGCTGGATCCGGCGACATTCGAAACGACCATACGCGACTACAACGCGGCTTGCCGCGTCGGCACGTTCGACCATACCGCGTTGGACGATTGCCATACCGAGGGCCTGGCGCCGGCCAAGACGCACTGGGCGCGGCCTATCGATACCGCGCCGTTCTACGGCTATGCCTTGCGGCCCGGCATCACCTTCACCTACCTGGGCTTGAAGGTCGACGACACCGCCGCGGTCCGCTTCAACGACGTGCCCAGCGACAACTTGTTCGTGGCGGGCGAAATGATGGCCGGCAACGTGCTGGGCAAGGGTTACACGGCCGGAGTCGGCATGTCCATCGGCACCGCCTTTGGGCGCATTGCCGGCACGCGGGCCGCAGCGGCCGCGCGCGGCCGGCACAACGCGGAAGCACAACATGAAGCAGCTTGAAGCCCTGGCCAGCGAGGCCCAGTCTTTCGCCGGCTCCGGCCCGGCGATGACGGAACAGACCATTCAATGGCATGGCGGGAAGCCCAGATCCGGCGCCTTGACGGATGATGAAGCGGAAGTGGCGCGCGTCATGCAGATCTGCAACGCCTGTCGCTATTGCGAAGGGTTCTGTGCCGTATTTCCGGCGATGACCCGCCGCCTGGAGTTCGGCAAGGCGGACATCAATTACCTGGCCAATCTGTGCCACAACTGCGGCGCCTGTCTGCACGCCTGCCAGTACGCGCCGCCGCACGAGTTCGCGGTGAACGTGCCGCAGTCCATGGCGCGCGTGCGGGTGCAGACCTACACCGACTATGCCTGGCCACCCGCATTGGGCAAGCTGTACAAGCGCAATGGCCTGGCCTTGTCGCTTGCCACTGCCGCCGGCCTGGCCCTGTTCCTGGCCCTGGCCGCGCTGATGGGAGGCGGGCTGTTCCATGAACCCATGGCCGGCAACTTCTACGCGGTTTTCCCGCACAACACGCTGGCGCTGATGTTTGGCGTGGTGTTCGGCCTGGCTGTGTTGGCACTGGGCGTGGGCGTGACGCGCTTCTGGCGCGACGTGAGCCCGGGGACCGCCACCGGCGCGGCGGTGGCCGAGGCCGCGCACGATGCCTTGCGCCTGCGCTACCTGGACGGTGGCCATGGCAAGGGCTGCAACAACGCCGACGATGCTTTCACGCTATGGCGCAGGCGTTTCCATCACTTCACGTTCTACGGCTTCATGTTGTGCTTCGCGGCCACCTGCGTAGCCACGCTGTACCACTACGCGTTCGGCCTGGAGGCGCCCTATCCGTTCTGGAGCGCGCCGGTTCTGCTGGGCACGGCGGGCGGCATCGGTCTGTTGATCGGGCCAGCCGGGCTGCTGTGGCTGAACCTCAAACGCCATCCACAACAGGGCGACGCGGCGCAAAAGCCGATGGACCGCGGCTTCATTGCGCTGCTGTTCCTGACCAGCGCCACGGGCCTGGCCCTGCTGGCGGGCCGTGACGGTGGCGCGATGGCGCTGTTGCTGGCGATCCACCTGGGCGTCGTGATGGCGCTGTTCCTGACGCTGCCTTACGGCAAGTTCGCTCACGGCATCTACCGCTCGGCCGCGTTATTGAAGTGGGCCATCGAGAAGCGCCAGCCCAACAAGCTGCAACTGGGCTCGGATTGAGGGACCGCGCATCCGCGCGGACTTGACGGCGCCCGCCGACGGCGCCGCTATCGATAACAAACCTGGAGCCGTCAATGTTCCGAATTTCCACGCTGGCGCGCGCCGCGCTGGTCGCCTGTCTGTTGCCTGCGCTGCCGTTGGCGCATGCCCAGTCCTTCCCCGTGAAACCGATCACGCTCGTCGTGCCGCACTCCGCGGGCGGCACGTCGGACATCCTGGCGCGCACCGTTGCCGCCGAGGCCGCGAAGGCGCTGGGCCAGACCATCGTCATCGACAACAAGGGCGGCGCCAACGGCACCATCGCCGCCAAGCAGGTGGCGACTTCCGCGCCGGACGGCTACACGCTGCTGCTGGCCACCGCCAGCACGCATGGCATCAATCCTTCCTTGTATTCGCGCATTTCCTACGACGCGGTAAAGGACTTCACGCCCGTGACCTTGCTGGCCACGGTGCCGAATGTACTGGTGGTGGGCAAGCAGGTGCAGGCCGCCAACGTGCGGGAGCTGGTCGCGTACATCAGGTCGCAGGGCGACAAGACCAACATGGGCTCGGCCGGCGCGGGTACCCCCGGCCACCTGGCGGGCGAGATGTTCAAGAGCGCAGCCAAGCTCCAGTTCACGCACATCCCCTACAAGGGGGGAAGTCCGGCCATTACGGACCTGATCGGCGGCCAGATCGACTTCATGTTCACGACCATCCCCGGCGTGCTGCCGCACGTCAAGGCCGGTACGCTGCGCGCGCTGGCAGTCACCTCGCCGCAGCGTTCGCCCGCCATGCCGGACACGCCCACCATGGCGGAGGCGGGCCTGCCGGGCTTTCAGGCGGTGTCCTGGCACGGCATCGTTGCGCCGGCCGGCACGCCGGACGCCGTGGTCACCACGCTGAACCAGGCTTTGAGCAGCGCGCTGGCGGCGCCGGCCGTCAAGCAGCGCTTGATGGAAGAAGGCGCCCAGGCGTCCAGCCTGAACACGGCGGCGTTCGGCGCCTTTATACAGAGCGAGATCGC
This sequence comes from Achromobacter sp. D10, assembly GCF_035282245.1. NCBI lineage: Bacteria > Pseudomonadati > Pseudomonadota > Betaproteobacteria > Burkholderiales > Alcaligenaceae > Achromobacter > Achromobacter sp. D10. The sequence goes on along the minus strand of NZ_JAYJLE010000012.1, from coordinate 146,283 downwards.
GGCCTGGGCGAAGGCGGTCAAGGATTCTGGCGCGACGGCGAACTGAGCAAAAGCCAAGCGGCCCCTCGGGGCCGCTATGTATCGAGGTTTCCGGCCGGTCGTCGCGCCTAGCCGCCCGCCAGCAGCTTGCCCAGTGTCGCCATGCCTTGCTCCATGTCCGGGTTCCAGGGATGTCCGCAGTTAAGCCGCAGGAAGTTGCCGAAGGCGCCGGATGCCGAAAACAACGGACCCGGCGCGATGCTGATGCCGTGTCCGAGCGCGGCGCGGTGGACCTTGAGGGTATCGATGTGCGCGGGTAATTCCACCCACACAAAGTAGCCGCCCATCGGCCGCGTGGCGCGGGTCCCCTTGGGAAAGTAGCGGGCGATGGCTTGCAGCAGTTCCCCTTGCTGCTGGGCCAGCGCCTGACGGAACTGCCGCAGGTGGCGGTCGAAGCCGCCCTTTTCCAGATACGCGGCGATGGCGGCCTGAGTGGGAGCCGCGGTTGCCAGGCTGGTGGTGAGCTTGTTCCGCATGATGCGTCGCGTGTAGCGGCCGGCGGCTACCCAGCCCACGCGGTAGCCCGGGGCCAGGGTCTTGGAAAACGACGAACAGTGCATCACGATGCCGTCGCGGTCAAAGGCCTTGGCCGGCCTGGGGCGGTTTTCTCCGAAGTACAGCTCGCCGTAGACGTCGTCCTCGATCAGGGCGACATCATGGCTGGCCAACAGGCGGACCAGCGCTTCCTTCTTGTCGTCTGGCATGAGGCTGCCCAGCGGGTTCTGGAAGGTGGTCATGAGCCAGCAGGCGCGCGGCCGATGGCGCAGGATGGCTTGCTCCAGCGCCTGCAGGTCTATGCCTTCGCGCGGATGCGTGGCGACTTCGATCGCATGCAGGTGGTTGCGTTCCAGCGATTGCAGCGCCGCGTAGAACGTGGGGGATTCCACGATCACTGCGTCGCCGGGATTCGTGACCGCCGCCAGGCTCAGGTTCAGCGCGTCCAGCGCGCCGTTGGTGATAATGATGTCGTCCACGGGCACGGACATGCCATCGGCCAGGTAGCGCAGCGCGATGGCGCGGCGCAGGGCGGCGTCGCCCGGGCTCAGGTCATCGATGGAACCCCAGGGGTCCAGGCGCTGGACGGTCGCCGCCATGAACTTCGCCAGCCGCCCGTATGGCAGCAGCGAGGGGCTGGGAAAGGCCGAACCGAAAGGCTGCATGTCGCGCCGCAGCGTCGCGTTGAGCACCTGCAGCACGTTGTCGCTGACGTCCACAGGATGGCGGCCGGCGCTGGCGCTGGACAGGCCGTCCAGTTCAGGCAGGGTGGCATGCGGCGCGCGCAGCACGTAGTAGCCGGAGCGGTCGCGCGCGCGGATCAGGCCGCGCGCTTCCAGCAGATAGTAGGCCTTGAACACCGTCGAGGGGCTGACCCCTCGGCTGGCGCTGGTCTGCCGCACCGAGGGCAGGCGGTCGCCCGCCTGCAGCAGGCCCGACCGGATCGAGGCGGTGATTTCTTCTGTCAGCCGTTCATAGCGCTTCATGGGTGGGTCCGTTTGCGTGGGTCGTATTCAGGTGGACATGCCGATGGATCTCATCACCAGGCGCAGCGCATAAGCCGCAACACCCAGCGCTGCGACGCTGCATGCCCAGATCATCGCCAGCCAGAGCAGGCGGCTGCGCCACGAGGGCAAGGAGGGTTGGGAGCCGTTCATCAGTGGAACTCCTCGCCGAGACGCACCTTGCCCCGGAACACGTAGTACGACCAGGCGGTGTACATGAGAATAATCGGAATGATCGCCAGCGCTCCCACCAGCGCGAAGCCCAGGCTTTGCGGCGGCGCGGACGCCGTCCAGATCGACACGTCAGGCGGGATGATGGCGGGCCAGATGCTGATGCCCAGGCCGCTGTAACCCAGGAACAGCAGCGCCAGGGACAGCACGAAGGGGCCGGCGTTGGGCGCGCCCTTGACGCGGCGGATGAGATCGAAGCCGGCCACGGCGACCAGCAGCGGCACAGGCAGGAACCAGAACATATTGGGCAGGCTGAACCAGCGTTGCGCGATCTGCGGCTGGGCCAAGGGCGTCCAGACGCTGAGCGCCGCGATCACGGCCAGCAGGGCCAGCGTGAGCGGCCGCGCGATGTCGCACATGTGGCGATGCAGGCGACCTTCGGTCTTCATGATGAGCCAGGTGCAGCCGAGCAACGCATAGGCCACCACGAGCCCCGCGCCGGTGAAGAGCGAAAAGGGGCTGATCCAGTCCCAGGCGCCGCCTTGGTAAACGCGGTCCGCCACGGGGATGCCTTCGATGTAGGCGCCTAGCGTCACGCCCTGGAAGAAGGTCGCGCAGACCGAACCGGCCACGAAGGCGCGGTCCCACAGCGGACGGTGATGCTCGTCCGCCTTGAAGCGGAATTCGAACGCCACGCCGCGGAAGATCAGGCCCAGCAGCATGAACACCAGTGGCAGGTGCAGCGCGCTCAGGATCACCGAGTAGGCCAGCGGAAAGGCCGCCATCAGGCCGGCGCCACCCAGCACGAGCCAGGTCTCGTTGCCATCCCACACGGGCGCCACGGTGTTGACCATCACGTCGCGCTCTTCGCGGTCGGAAATCAGCGGAAAGAGGATGCCGATACCCAGATCGAAGCCATCCATGATTACGTACATCATCACGCCGAACAGGATGATGACGGCCCATACCAATGCTAGGTCGATGCCCATGGCCTCAGACTCCCGTGTGCTTGCGTTGCGCGGGCTCGATGCCCGCCAGGGTGGAGGCGGCCGACAGCGGCCGCGACGGCTGGCGCGGTTCGCCGGGGCCGCCGGACAGCGGCGCATGGCCTGGCGCGGGGCTGGGGCCCATGCGGATCAGGCGCAGCATGTAGGACACGCCCGCGCCGAACACCAGCAGGTACACCACCACGAATAGCGCGAGCGTCAGCGTCAGTTCGCCCAGGCCATGCGGCGTGGCCGCGTCGGCAGTGCGCATGACGCCATACACCACCCAGGGCTGGCGGCCGATCTCCGTGACATACCAGCCGGCAAGGATGGCGATCAGTCCGGAGGGGCCCATCCATAGCGCACAGCGGTGCAGCCAGCGCGATTCGTACAGCCGGCCGCGCCAGCGCGACCACGCAGCCCATACGGCCAGGGCGATCATCAGCATGCCCAGGCCGGCCATCACCCGGAACGACCAGAAAACGGCCGTGGCGTTGGGCCGGTCTTCCGGCGGGTAAGACTTCAGGCCGGGGAACTGGCCGTCCCAGCTGTGCGTCAGGATCAGGCTGCCCAGGCGCGGGATGTTGACTGCGTACCGCGTTTCTTCGCGCTCCATGTCGGGAATGCCGAACAGTGTCAGCGGCACGCCGGCACCGGGCTCGTTTTCCCAATGGCCCTCGATGGCCGCGATCTTGGCGGGCTGATGCTTCAGCGTGTTCAAACCATGGAAATCGCCCACCACGGCTTGCAGCGGCGCCACCAGCAGCAGCATGCCCATGGCCATCGCAAACATCTTCTTGACGGCGGGGCTGCGGTCGCCGCGCAGCATGTGCCAGGCCCCCGAGGCCCCCACCATCAGCGCGGTGGCCAGGAAGGCGGCGATGCCCATGTGGGCCAGCCGGTAGGGGAACGAAGGGTTGAAGATGACGGCCAGCCAGTCCGTGGGAACCACGCGGCCGTCCAGGATTTCATAGCCGGCTGGCGTCTGCATCCAGCTGTTGGAGGCCAGGATCCAGGTGGCCGACACCAGGGTGCCCAGCGCCACCATCACGGTCGAGAAGAAATGCAGGCCTGGCCCCACGCGCGACCAGCCGAACAGCATCACGCCGAGAAAGCCGGCTTCCAAAAAGAAGGCCGTCAGCACTTCATAGGCCAGCAAGGGCCCGGTCACGCTGCCGGCGAAATCGGAGAAGAAGCTCCAGTTGGTGCCGAACTGATACGCCATTACCAGGCCGGACACTACGCCCATGCCGAAGTTGACGGCGAAGATCTTGGTCCAGAAATGATAGAGGTCGCGGTAGACGGTGTTGCGGGTGCGCAGCCACAGGCCCTCCAGCACAGCGAGGTAGCTGGCGAGGCCGATCGTAATGGCGGGGAAGATGATGTGAAACGAGATGGTAAAGCCGAACTGTATTCGGGCAAGCAATAGCGCGTCGCTATCCATGGCGGTATTCCTGACTTCTGCGCCAGCGCGCCTCAACCGCCACAAGACGGCGTGCGCTGACGGGTGTTTGAGCTACACCACGAAGTTAGAACCGCGGCCGTTATCAGTACAGATTCAGAAGCAGATGAAAAAAGCGGATCAGTTTTGGCGCATCTTTGTGCCTGCACCCATTTTTCATAGGGAAGTGATCTGTGCTGCAGATGTTTTAGCGACTGCAAAGTTACAAAAAAAGCAGCACAGAAACGGTAGGTGCGTCCCCTGATCCGCTCGTTTGGAAGCGCCTGCCGCCAGGTGCCTGTTGCGCGCTCACGAGGCGCAGGCGCGCGCCGCTTCGTCGATCAGGCCGGCGACTTCGCCCGCGCGGCTGGCGCGGGCGGAGCCGGGCGCTGCACGCGCTGGCCCAGCCACACGCTGGCGACCACGATCGCCATGCCGGCGATCTGCGCGGCGCTCAAGTGCTGGCCCAGCAGGCCCCAACCCAGCAACACCGCTGTGATGGGACTGAGAAAACCCAGCGAAGACACCACGGCGGGTTCCAGCCTTGCCACGCCCCGGAACCAGAGCACGTAGGTCAGCGCCGCCCCGATCAGGCCCAGGTAGGCGATGCCGGTTACGTTGAGCACGGTCAGCGGCGGCAGGGCGGGCTCGGCGGCGAGCGCCAGCGGCACCAGCAGGATGCCGCCCGCCGTCAGCTGCCACGAAGTGAAAGTGAGCGCGGACACCGGCGGCTGCCAGCGCCGGCTGAGCACCGTGCCCAGGGCCATCGAGGCCGCGCTGGTCAGCCCGGCCGCGATGCCCGCGGGGTCCAGCGCGGCCTTGGGCGTGAGCACCAGCAACGCCACGCCGCCCAGGCCGCCCAACGCGGCCAGCACCGACAAGCCGCGCACCGGCGTGCCCAACAGGCTGCGCGCCAGCAGAATCACCACCAGGGGCTGGATCGCGCCCAGCGTCGCGGCCACCCCGCCCGGCAGGCGGTAGGCGGCCACGAACAGCAGCGCCCAGAAGACGGAGAAGTTCAGGGCGCCGAGAATGAAGGCGCGCAGCCACCAGATGCCCCGCGGCAGTTGGCGCACCGCCAGCAACAGCAGCAGGCCGGCGGGCAGGGCGCGCAGCATGGCGACCGTCAGCGGATAGTCCTGCGGCAGCATCAGGGTGGTGACGACATAAGTGCTGCCCCAGATGGCGGGGGCCACGGCAGTCAATAGCAGATCGGGACCGCGGTTCATGGTCAGACGCTCCGGAAGAACCGGGCAAAGTTCAGATAGCGACAGACTAATTGAATCAATGTGGCGCGATAATATCCAATCGGATGGCAACATCATTCACTATGGGTAAATAATCCGTGGATCATCTGACGGCGTTGAAGGTATTCCGGCAAGTGGTGGAGCGTGGCGGCTTTGCGGCCGCATCGCGGCAGATGGGTTTGTCGCCCGCCGCGGTCAGTAAGAACATTGCCGAACTGGAGGCCCACCTGGCGGCGCGGCTGCTCAACCGCACCACTCGCCGCATGAGCCTCACGGAGGCCGGCGCCCGCTACTACGAGCAGGTGGCGCGCATCCTGGACGACTTGAGCGAAGCCGAGCAATCGCTGGGACCCTTGCAACACGAGCCTTCCGGCACCTTGCGGGTCAGCGCGCCCATGTCATTAAGCCTGGTGCGGCTGTCCAACGCCATGCCGCGCTTCCTGCAACGCTATCCGCAGGTGTCGCTGGACCTGAACCTGGAGGATCGCCGCATCGACATCGTCAAGGAGGGCTACGACCTTGCCATACGCGGCACTGACCGCTTGGAGGATTCTAGCCTGGTGGCGCGCAAGCTGATGACGTTGGATCACGTGCTTTGCGGCGCGCCTGCCTACTTCGAGCGCCACGGCGTGCCGGCCTCGCCGCTGGCGCTGCGCGACATGGAATGCGTGCAGTTCACGCTGTCCGGCCACGCGGACGAATGGACCTTCAAGCGCGGAGAGCAGGCCGAGCGCGTGCCCGTGCGGGGGCGCTACAAGGTCAGCTCCAGCCTGGCGGTGCGCGACGCGCTGCGGGCGGGTTTTGGCGTCAGCCTGGTGCCGCGCGTGTATGTGCAGCAGGACCTCGACAGCGGGGCCCTGCAAGCGGTGCTGCGGGACTGGAAACCGGACGAAACCTACGTGTACGCGGTGTATCCGTCGCGCCGCCACATGGTCGCCAAGGTGCGCGCCTTTGTGGATTTCCTGCTGGAAGAACTGGGCGCGCCGCGGGAGTGAGCCCGCGGCGGCCAGATGCCGCATCAATACATGTGCTGGCCGCCGTTCATGGCGACATTGCTGCCCGTCATGAAACCGGCGGCGTCGCTGCAAATGAAGGCGACCAGCGCGCCGATCTCTTCCGGGCGGCCCAGGCGGCCCAGCGGGATCTGGGGCAGTATTTTCTCGTTCAGCACATCCTCGGGCACCGCTTCCACCATGCGGGTCGCGAGGTAACCCGGCGACACAGTGTTTACCGTGACCCCCTTCCTGGCCAGTTCCAGCGCCAGGGATTTGGTGAAACCGTGGATGCCGGCCTTGGACGCCGCGTAGTTGGTCTGGCCGAACGCGCCCTTGCTACCGTTGACGGATGATATGTTGACGATGCGGCCCCAGCCTCGATCAGCCATGGCGCCGCACAGCGGCTGCGTCATGTTGAACATGGAATCCAGGTTGCTGCGCAGCACGTCCGTCCAGTTGTCGTAGCTCATCTTGCGCAGGCTGGCGTCGCGGGTGACGCCAGCGTTGTTGACCAGGATGTCGATCTGGTGGCCGTCTTCCTCCAGCCGCCGGGCCAACGCCTGGCAGGAGTCGTAGTCGGCTACGTCCACCCGGTACATGGCGTAGCGACGCCCTTGGGCTGCTTCGGAATCCACCCAATCACGCGCGGCGGTCTCGTTGGAGTGATAGGTGATGATCACGTCGTGGCCGGCCTGATGCAGCGCCTGGGCAATGGCCTGGCCCAGGCAACCGGCGCCGCCCGTGACTAGGGCCTTGCGTTCAGCCGTCATGGTGGGCTCCTGGCTGGCTGGCTTCGCGCATGGCCGAGCAAGCCGAAGCCATCTGGTTCGACAGGGTCTTCCAGATCTGGGCCATAGGCGTGGCGTCCATGCCCATGTCGCCGCCCGTGGCCTGCTTGAACCAGCCCCGCATGGCCTCGCTCATGCCGGCGGCAAGGGTGGCTTGTTCTTCGAGCAGCGCGTGCGTGATGGCCTGGCTGGCTTCAAGCTGGGACTGCCATTGCTTGCGCGTCATTTCGCCCAGCGCGGGGGCAATCTCCTGCCAGTTTCCGGATTGCTGCAATGGCGCGAGCGTGGAGAGGTATTGCTCGGCGCTGCCGCCGGCCAGGCGGCGGCCCAGTTCGATCCAGCGTTGCTGGCTTTCTTGCGCAAGCTGGGCCATGCGCTGGCAGTAGGCGGCGTTGGCGCTGGCGAGGCCCTGGGGCGTGGAGGCAGTGGTTTTCTTCATCATCCGTCCTTTTAAAAGAGTGGTAAGGGGTAACGAACACACAGGCCTCAAGCCATCTGGCTGAGGGTCTTGCGAAAGCGCGCCAGGGAAAACGCAAACAGGACCGAACCTATCAGCGCCAGCGCCAGGAAGGGTTGCCACACGACGCTGATGCCCGCGCCGCGGTAGAGAATCGCCTGGCCAAGTTCCACGAAGTGGGTGGTGGGGGCGGCCAGCATGATGTCCTGCACGAACTGAGGCATGCTTTCGCGCGGCGTGGTGCCGCCCGACAGCATTTGCAGGGGCAGCAGCACTAGTACCAGCAACATGCCGAACTGCGGCATGCTGCGCGCAAGCGTGGCCATGAATATGCCCATTGAAGTCGTCGCGAACAGGTGCAGCGCCGCTCCAACCAGGAAAAGCGCCACCGATCCTTCGATCGGCACTTGCAGCAAGCCGCGTACCACGAAAGTCAACGATAGCCCAGCAGACACCAAAACCACCAGCCCCATCGACCAGACCTTGGCAACCATGATTTCGGTGGGCGTCACGGGCATCACCAGCAGGTGTTCGATGGTGCCGTGTTCGCGTTCGCGGATCAGCGCCGCGCCCGTCAGGATGATGGACAGCATGGTGACGTTGTTGATGATCTCCATCAGCGCGCCGAACCAGGCCTGGGTCAAATTAGGGTTGAAGCGCATGCGCACGGCCAGCTCCACCGGCAGCTCGGTGGGCGCGCGATAGCGTTTGACGAACTCGTTGATCTCGTCGCTGATGATCTGCTGGATGTAGCTGCTGCCCGTGAAGGCCTGGCTCATGCGGGTTGCGTCCACGTTGAGCTGGATTTCCGCAGGCCTGCCGGCCAGCACGTCGCGCTGGAAGTTGGGCGGAATGTTCACCGAGAACGTGTAGCGTCCCGCATCCATGCCGGCATCCGCTTGTGCCGAGGTCGTCACCTCTGGCGCAGTGAAATGGGGTGGATAGAAGGCGGAGGTGATGCGCGCGGACAGGGGCGATACATCTTCGTCCACCACGGCGATGGGGGCGTTGTGCAGGGTTTCCGGCACGGCGGTGGCCGCCGTGTAGATCATCAGCGTGAACGACACGAGGATCAGGATCAGCATCATCGGGTCGCGCGCGAGGCTCCACAATTCCTTCACGCCCAGACGGTAGATATTGGCCAGGTGCCGCATCTCAGGTCTCCTGCTTCTTGAGCAGCAGCGCCGAGGCGCCCAGGATGACGGGTATGGCGATCAGCAGAGGCCAGAACGAGCTTTGCAGGTTGGAGAAGTCCAGGGCCTTGCTGAAGACGCCGCGGCTGATCGTCAGCATGTGCGTGGCCGGGTAGATCTGCCCGATCAGGCGGCCGGCGCCTTCCAGCGACGAGACCGGGTTGAGCAGGCCGGCAAACTGCACGGCGGGGACCAGCGTGCCTATCATGGTGAAGAACAGCGCCGCAATCTGGCTGCGAGTAAACGTGGAGGCCAGCAGGCCGATGGCGGTAGCCACCACGTTGTAGATCAGGGCGGCGGCCAGCAACGTCAGGAAGCTGCCGGTTATGGGAACGCCGAACAGCGTTACGGCCAGCAGGGCCATCAGCAGGAAATTCAGCATGGCCAGCGCGACGTAGGGCGCCTGCTTGCCCAGCAGGAACTCCAGCCGCGTCACGGGGGTGACATACAGGTTGATGATCGAGCCCAGCTCTTTCTCGCGCACGACCGCCAGCGCCGTCAGCATCGCCGGCATCATCAGCAGCAACAGCGGAATCACGGCGGGTACCATGGCGGGCAGGCTGCGCACGTCCGGGTTATAGCGGAAGCGAGTTTCGATACTGACGGGCAGGGTGGCGCCCGTGCCCAGGCGCTCGCGCGCCTGTTGCATCAGCCATCCCTGGTGCATGCCCAGCACGTAGCCGCGGATGGTCTCGGCGCGTTGCGGCATGGCGCCGTCGATCCAGACGCCGATCTGCGCGCCGTTGCCGCGCTCGGCATCGCGGGCAAAGCCCTGCGGTATTTCGATGGCCAAGGACAATTCCCCGCTGCGCATGCGCGCATCCATTTCCTCGTAGCTGGAAATCGGTGGGTGTTCGATGAAATAGCGCGAGCCCGCCAGGTTAAGGCTGTAGTTTTGGCTCAGGCCGGTCTGGTCGCGGTCCATGACCGCGTAGCGCAGGTCCTCGACGTCCATGCTGATGCCAAAGCCCATCACGAACATCAGCAGCAGAGATCCCGCCAGGGCCAGCGTGGCGCGAACTGGGTCGCGACGCAGCTCCAGCGATTCGCGCCACATATAGCTCAGCATGCGCTGCAGGCTGAAACCGCCGCGTTCTGGCGCTTCAGTGGGGGCGGACGCCAGGGCGGGAGCCGTGTCGGCTGCCGTGTCTTCCGGCTTGGTGCCCGCGCCGGCGTCGATCAGGTAGGCGATGAAGGCTTCCTCCAGCGTCTTCGCGCCGCGCATGCGGGTGATCTCATCCGGCGAAGCGCTGACCAGCACCTTGCCCGCATGCATCAGCGACATGCGGTCGCAGCGCTGGGCTTCGTTCATGAAATGCGTGGAGATGAAGATGGTGACCTGGTCCTGCCGCGCCAGTGCGATCAGCAGGCGCCAGAAATTGTCGCGGGCCACGGGGTCCACGCCCGAGGTCGGTTCGTCCAGGATCAGCAGTTCCGGCTTGTGCACCATGGCCACGGCCAGAGATAGTCGCTGGCGCACGCCCATGGGCAGGTTCTCGGGCAGGGTATCCAGCACTTCACCCAGGTCGAAGCGCTGCGTCATCTCGTCCACGCGCGCCGGGATATCGGACTCCGGAACGTGGAACAGGCGCGCATGCAGCACCAGGTTCTGTTTCACCGTCAATTCGCCATACAGCGAGAACGCCTGCGACATATAGCCCACGCGGCGGCGCGTATCGATGTTGCGCGGATCGACTTCGGCGCCGAAGAGCCACGCCTGTCCTTCGCTGGCGGGCAGCAGCCCGGTCAGCATTTTCATCGTAGTGGACTTGCCGCAGCCGTTGGATCCCAGGAAGCCGAATATCTCTCCTTTTCGGATGCGGAAGTTGACGTGGTCCACCGCAACGAAGTCACCGAAACGCATGGTCAAGTCGCGCGCTTCGATGGCGACCTCGGCGTCCTCGTCGATCGCCAGCGGCACGATTTCCACAGGCTTGTGGCCACGCCGCTTTTCCTCCGGCAACAGCGCAATGAAGGCGGCTTCCAGCGAATCCGCGCCGGTGCGTTGCTCCAGTTCGGCAGGTGTGCCCGTGGCCAGTACCCGGCCTTCGTCCATGGCGATCAGCCAATCGAAGCGTTGCGCCTCGTCCATGTAGGCGGTGGCAACGATCACGCTCATACCGCTGCGCTCCCGCCGGATCTCGTTGATCAGGTCCCAGAATTGCGCGCGCGCCAACGGATCCACGCCCGTGGTCGGCTCGTCCAGGATCAGCAGATCGGGGTCGTGGATCAGCGCGCAGCACAACCCCAGCTTCTGCTTCATGCCGCCGGACAGCTTGCCAGCGGGACGCGATAGGAAGGCGGACATGCCGGTGCTGCGGGTCAGGCTGTCGATGCGACGGCGGCGTTCGGCTTCGTCGTGGCCGAACAGGCGGCCGAAGAACTGCAGGTTTTCCTCAACCGAGAGGGTGGGATACAGGTTCTTGCCCAGGCCCTGGGGCATGTAGGCGATGCGTGGGCAGACGGCGTCGCGGTGGCGGCGGCTGGCCATGTCGCCGTCCAGCACGTTCACCTTGCCTTCCTGCACCGCGCGCGACCCCGCGATCAGGGCCAGCAGGCTGGACTTGCCCACGCCATCCGGGCCGATCAGCCCGACCATGCGGCCGGCGGGTACGTCCAGCGTGATGCCATTCAGCGCCACGGTCTTGCCATAGCGCAGGCTGACGCCGGACAGCGTCACCACGGGCGCGGTGTCCGGGGAGGCCATCAGGGCACCTTGACTTCAAGGCTGGCGGGCCATTGCGCATCGGGATCGAGCTTCAGCCAGGCGACGCCGGGCAGCCCTGTCTTGACCTGCTTCAAGTGACGTTGCAGCAGTTCGGGGCTGATCTGGGCCTTGACGCGGAACATCAGCTTCTGCCGTTCGCTGGCCGTTTCCACGGTCTTGGGCGTGAACTGCGCGGTGCTGGCCACGAACGACACCTTGGCGGGGATGACGTATTGGGGCGCGGCATCCAGGACGATGCGCACGTCCTGCCCCAGCGCCACGCGGCCTGCCGCCTGTTCGGGCAGGAAGAACGTCATGTAGACGTCGGACAGATCCACCATGTTCAGCACCTTGCCGCCAGCCCCCAGCACTTCGCCGGGTTGCGCCACGCGGTACTGCACCCGGCCGTCGCGCGGCGCGCGCAGTTCGCTGTCGGCGATGTCGGCTTCGATGCGGGCGATGGTGGCCAGCGCTGCAGTGACGGCGGATTGCGCGCCGACCTCGGCGGCACGGGCGGCGTCGATGGCAGCCTGCGCGGCGTTCACCTGCGCGCGGGCGGCCTGCACCGAGGCCTGGGCGCTGCGCACGCGGGCGCGGTCGTCGTCCAGCTCCTGGATGGACGAGGCGCCTTCCTTGGATAGTGTTTCCGAGCGTGCCAGGCGGCGGCGCGCGGCGTCCAGTTCGCTTTCGCGCTGGACCACGACGGCTTCGGCGGCCAGCTTATCGCTCTCGCGCTGCGCGACCTGCGCGCTGGCGCTGGCTGCGCCATTGACGGCTTGCTGGTGCTGGGCGCGGGCTTCCTCGCGCTGCGCCTGCAAGGTGTCGATCTGCATGCGTGCCAGCGGCTGGCCGGCGGCGACGAATTCGCCCTCGACCGCCAACACTTCCTGCACGCGTCCCGCCAGCTTGGCGGCCACGTCGATTTCGGTGGCTTCAATGCGGCCATTGCCGCTGACGAACCCTACGCCCGGGCCATTGTCGGACAGCAACCGCCAGCCGTAATAGCCGCCGGCGGCAACCGCCAGGGCGATCAGGACGGGGACCAGTTTTCGGGTGGGCAGGGACATCGGGAATCCTTGGTTCTTGGTTTATCGGGGGCTGGTGCCGTGGATGGGGACGGACGCGGTCGGGGCGGCGGCAGGAGCTTGCGTTCCGCCGCCCAGCGCCGCATACAGCCGGACCCGGCTGGACAGCAGCGCGCGACGTGTCTGCGCGAGTTTCTGCTGGGCCGCCAGCAGATCGCGTTGCGCGTCCAGCACCTCCAGATAGGGCGAGGCGCCATGGTCATACCGCAATTGCGCCAGGCGGGCGCGTTCGCTTTGCGCCGCCACGGTCGCGCGCAGCACGTCGACCTGCTCGGCCAGCCAATAGCGGGCCGACAGCGCATCGGACACGTCCTTGAACGCCGTCTGTATGGTTTCTTCGTAGGCAGCCACCGCCTGGTCGCGACGCGCTTCGGTCAGCTCCAGGTTGGATGAGCGACGGCCGGCGTCGAAGATGGGCAGATTGATGCTGGGCGCGAAATTCCAGGCGCGGCTTGCGCCGGAGAACAGGCCGTCCAGTTCACTGCTGGCGGTACCGAAGGCACCCGTCAGGGTGATGGTGGGCAGAAAGGCAGCGCGAGCCGCGCCGATGTTGGCGTTGGCGGCCTTGAGCTGGTGTTCGGCGGCGACGATGTCGGGGCGGTTGACCAGCAGGTCCGACGGCAGGCCTGCCGGCAGTTCACGCATGACGGCGCCATCGTCCAGGCGAGCGGGCAGCGTGGGCAGGTCCAGCGGGGCTCCCACCAGCAGTTCCAGCGCACTGGCCTGCGCGGCGCGGGTCTGTTCCAGATCCGCGCCCAGCGCCTTGGCTTGCTGCCACAGCGTTTCGACCTGGGTCAGATCCAGTTTCGAGATCGCGCCTTCCTCGAAACGGCGGCGGAAGATGCGCAACGATTCTTCGCGCGAAGCGATGGTTTCGCGGGTCAGCGCCAGGCGCTCGTCCAGCTCGCGCAAGGACAGATAGCTGTCCGCCACTTCCGCGACCAGGCTCAGCGTGGCGGCACGGGCGGCTGCGTCGGAAGCCAGGTAGTTTTGCAGCGCGGCGTCTTTCAGGCTGCGCACGCGGCCCCAGAAGTCCAGTTCCCAACTGGCCATGCCCAGGCCGACCTGATATTGGCTGGAAACCAGCGGTTGCCCGGTGAGGTTCAGGTCGCCCGGCACGCGCGAGCGGGAACCGTCTGCCTGTACGCCCACGGTGGGGAACTGGTCGGCGCGCTGGATGCCATACAGCGCACGGGCTTCTTCCACGCGCAGCAGCGCGCGGCGCAGGTCGCGGTTGTTGTCCAGCGCCGTGGATATCAGCGTTTGCAGCACCGGGTCCGGGAAGTAGGTCCGCCAGCCGATTTCGGCTGCCGCCGCGGCTCCCGCTGCCGCTGCTTCAGGGCTGGGGGCCGAGTAGGCGGTCGGCACGGGCAGGGCGGGGCGGTGGTAGTCGGGCACCATGGAAACGCAGCCGCTGGCCAGCAGCGCAAGCACGGCTGCGGGTACGAAACGCGTGGCGATCGTGGCCGGAAACGGGCGGCATGTCATGCGGGGTCTCTCCAGCGCGGGGGGCCGGGTGCGTCCCTGGGCAGGCAGGCTTGTGGCGCCGCCTTCGGGGCGCACCCGATACCGGGTTGATGCTTGTAGGTATTGTGCGGCGCGGCGGCTGAGCATTCCTTGACCAGGATCAAAGTAACGACTGACTGGTCGGTTTTTAATGAAACCCATTGCACAGGAGCAGAGGGATGGTCATGCAGCGCCGTCGTCTTCCTCCGGCAGTGCGCGTCGGGCAGATCCTCGACGCCGCGCTCCAGGAGTTCTCGCAGGCGGGCTATGCCGGCGCCAGGATGGATGACATCGCGCTGCGGGCAGGCCTGTCCAAGGGCGGACTCTATGCGCATTTCGACAGCAAGGAAGCCGTCTTCGAAGCCCTGCTGGCGCGCCACCTGAGTCCCTCGCGACTCGATATCGAGGCCGTGGTGGATGGCGCGCAGTCGCCGCGCCATCTGGCTGAGCGCATCGTCAATCACCTGTACGTCAGCCTGGGCAATCCGGCCATGATCAGCACCATGCGGCTGCTGCTGGCCGAAAGCGGTCGCGTCCCCCATCTGGCCGCGCGCTGGCGGCAGGAGACCGCCGAAGCGCATCAGGCCGACATCGCGCGGCTTCTGGAGCGCGCGCGGGCTCGCGGCCTGTGCGCCGACTGCGTGGCGCTCAAGCATCCCTGGCTGCTGCTGTCGCCCATCGTCCATACCCTGGTCATGTCCGTGCTGTTGGGGCCAGGCGAACGCCTTGATCTGCCCGAGCGGCGGCAGGCGCATGTGGCGCTTATCTGCGAACTGCTGCGCGCAGGGCCCGCGTGACGCACGCGCGCAGAGTTCCTTGACGCTGCGCCCGCCTTGGTGTCCTATCCAGGTTGGTCGCGTGGCGGCCATGCACGACCTACACGGCGAGGTGACATGGCGACATCGGGAGTGACGAGCGGCGCATCGCCCTGGCGTTATCTGCCAGTGGCGCTGGCATTGGTTATTCCCATCCTGGCCTGTGTGGGCTGGACCTGGCTTCAGGCTCACAACGAGCAGCGGCTTGCCGGTGAAACGGCCGCGCGCATCGTGCGCGCCCAGACCCAGAACATTCTTTCCCAATCGCGGGACATGCTGGGGCGGGTTGCGGAGCTTGCTGGCAAGCCGTGCGCCGAGGTGCTGCCGGCGTTGCAGCGCTGGGGCACGCTGAACCCGTATTTCCGCTCACTGGTCCTGGTCCGCGACAAGCGCGTCTATTGTTCATCGGCCGTGGGGCCGGTGGATGCCTCGCTCGACGATTTCAGCAAATGGAAACTCAATGTCGTCTCGGAGTACTGGGAGATCTCAGTGGCCGGCACGTCCCTGGCGCCGGAGCGCCCGGCCATCCTGATGGGCAAGTCCGGTGCCGACGGCCGCGGCGGCATCATTGTGGTGGACGGCCGTTATGTGCAGGACCTGTTGAACGCCGTTGCCACCATGGACGACCTGCAGCTGGAATTGGTCGTGGGCAGGAACGGCGCGCCTATCCGCAGCGACTCGTGGGGCGGCTCGGCAGCGCGCGCCGTCCCGTTGCGACACGAGAAAACGGACCAGGCCGGGGCGGGAGGGATCAGGGTCAATGTCCTGGCTCCGCCGGAGATCCTGGTGCTCGCGTGGTCGCGGTCCATGGCGACGTATCTGCCGGTCGCCCTGCTGCTCGGGTTCGGGCTGGCCGTGGGCACGCATCGTTTGCAGGTCAGCAGGCGATCATTCAAGGAGCAGTTGCGTCGCGCCATCCTCGCGGACGAGTTCCTGGTGCACTACCAACCCGTGTATGGGCAGGCCACGGGCCGTTGCGAGGGCGTGGAGGCGCTCATGCGCTGGGAGCGGCCAGGTATCGGGCCGGTGCGCCCGGACGTCTTCATTGCCGCGGCCGAGGCCGAGGGCATGATCATTCCCCTGACCCAGCATCTGCTGGCGTTGATCGAACGCGACATGCGCGCCTGGCCCACGCCGCCGGATTTTCATATCGGCGTGAACATCGCGGCCGAGCATCTGTCCAGCGTGGAACTGCTGTCCGATGTGCAGGCCTTTGCTGTCAAGGTCGCGGCCAGGCGGCCGCTGGTGGTGCTGGAAATAACCGAGCGCAGCCTGATCACGGACAATGGCCAGGCGCGTCGCAATATCGACGCCTTGCGCGCCCAGGGCGTGCGCGTGGCCATCGATGACTTCGGCACGGGCCATTGTTCGCTGTCGTATCTGCAGAAGTTCCCGGTGGATTACCTGAAAGTCGATCAGGGTTTCGTGCAGGCCATCGGGCCTGCGGGCGAAGAGGCGCCGGTGCTGGACGCCATTATTACGCTGTCGCACCGCCTGGGACTGGCGGTGGTGGCGGAGGGCGTGGAAACGCCGTATCAGTTCGACTACCTCAAGGCGCGCGGCGTGGCCTTCATCCAGGGCTATCTGTTCGCGCGGCCCATGCCGTCTGCCGAGTTCGTGCGCTGGTACGCCGGCCATGAGCAACCGGGCGCCGCGGCTTAGTCTTCAGGCGTTTTTTCCGCTCGGGGTGGCCTTGGCGAAGAACAGATCGGTGATGCTCTGGCTGTCCATGGGTTCGCCGTTGATGGCGCGGGCCAGCAATTCGGCGCCCAGCAGCTGCACCGAGAACACCAGGTCGGGATTGACCCGGCGGATCTTCTCCAGGTGCTTGCTGGTGTTGACGAGCGCGACAGTCTTGGCGCCGTCTTCTCCGGCCGCTTCCTTCGCGGCCAGCACGATGAACGCGTTTTCCGCGTCGTCATCGCGCAGCGCCAGCACATAACGGGCGCGCGTCACGCCCGCGTTGTGCAGCACTTCCACGCTGGAGGGGTCGCCTTCGATCAAGTCTGTGGCTGCGGGATATTCCTGCGGCACGCCGGCAGGCACGATGACGGTGACTTCGTCGCCGCGCCGGCGCAAACCGTCGTAGACGCTCATGGCCAGGGGCGTCGCGCCCGCGATGATGATGTGATTTTTGCGCATGGCGGTGGAGAACCTGCCTTTGACCAGCCGTTTCAGATTGCCGCCGATCACCGGTCCGGCGATCGCGCTGATGGAGGTGGCGAAGATAGTGATGCCGAGAATGATAATCGACGCGGTGAAGAGCCGCGCGGTCCCGGTGTGCGGGGTGATGTCACCGTAGCCCACCGTGGACATGGACACGATGGAAAAGTACAGCGCGGTGGTGGCATCCGTGATGGGCGGGTTGAATTCATTGCCCAGGTAGAGCGTGCCGAAGACCGCATAGATCAGCAAGGAAAGCATGCTGACCAGGGCGAACAAGGAGCCCGCGGTGACGCTGGCGCGGTCGAAGCGGCGCCAATAGGCGATCAGCGCGATGACGAGAACCAGCGTATAGATCCCCAGGCCGGCGCGGCCGCTGTCGCCCATGATGGCGAATGTGCCGACACCGATAAGCAGCACCAGCGAAAACGCCCACGCGATGCGGGCCTTGAGGATCAGCCCGAGCGCAATGACCTGCAGTCCCACGCCCAGCACCAGGCGCGGTATTTCCAGCAGGCCGACCACGCGCATCACCTCGTGCCAGTTGTCGATGGCAAGCCAGAAACCATATTCGCGCGCGCGGACCTCGCGCAGCACGGGGTGCATGAAAGCATATCCGTCCAGGGCCACCAGGATGGCCAGGCACCAGTTGGGCGGAAAGAGTGCCAGCACCTTCCGGAGTCGGCGCGCGAGGGGAACGGGCAGTGTGGGCATGAGGTTTGGCGGGAACGCGTCCCAAGTCCTTTGCCGGCATTGTAGGGGGCATGCCGCCCTATACCATTTATGTATGGAAGGCTATCAACAAAGAATTACTGCATTCCTGCCCGAGGTCCTAAACTTCTTGCATCACGCGGCTATCCATACGGAACGCCGCTGATAAGGGCGGGACGCCCGCTGTTTTACCTGGCGGACGAATCGCTCGGCGTTGATCACGTCGCAGCCTGTGCAGGGACTAGAGACCCCGCTCGGGTTCAACGGTCTGACCGTACGTGAGCAGTATGAGGCACGAATGTTGGAATCGCGTGATCCAGGTAGTAGGCATCAGTGCCGGCTGATGACTCCAGGTTCACGTGTTGTTTTAGCGCGGCGTCTTAACCTTTCGAGGCAGCGCCGCGTTTTTTTCGTCCGGCTGCCGGGCCCGTTGCGGGCCAGGCGTCAATTGGACGCGCTCGCGTCCGCCGTCTCACGGCGCCAGTCGTGCTGGGCCTCCTGTCGGCTCTCTTCCCCCGTTACCCGAAAATCCAGGTCCAGCGTGATATCCGCTGCGAACATGTAGCCCCAGCCATGCACGGCGCGGATCGGCAACGTCATCTGGTTGGCCGCCGCCTTGCGCCGCAAGCGGCTGATCATGACGTCCACGAAGCGACGCCGCGTGATGCCGCTATCGGCCTCGTCCGAGCCGTCCGCGTAAAAGGCATCGCGGCTGACCTTGCGGTCGGGGGCGTTCACCAGCCGCGACAGGAAGTCGCGTTCGCCTGTGGTCAGCCCGAGAGTCCGGCCCGAAGGGCTGATGAGCGTCCAGCCTTTGTTCGTCAGGCGCCAGGTTTCATGCATGGGGTCATCAGCGGAGTGTCCGTCGGACGCCGCATCGGCGCCATCCAGGCCTACCGCACGTCGCACCAGCGCCTGCAGCGCCGCCGCCAGTTCCAGTCCGGATACATCCGGCGGCAGGCACGCGTCCGCGCCGCATAGCAGCGTGCGGATGCGGCTTTCCGCATCGGTGAAGGCGGCGATCGCGACGATGCCCAGGCTGCGATCCACCGCGCGCAGACGGACCGCGGCGTTGTGGATGTCTGGCAAGGGCGCCTTCAGCACTACCAGCGGGCTGGGGTGGTGGGAGTATCTGTCATAGACGTCCGCCAGATCGTGGCAGCGGCGGACGTTGAAGCCCAGGTGCGACAAGGCTTCGATGAGTCCTGCGTGCCTGGCGCCGTCATGGACCAGAAAAATGACATCCAGCGTGTTGTTCATTGATGCTTCCAATGGGGGGCAGGGTATGGCCGCTGTGCCTGATGCCTAGGCGTGGCGTTGCGTGTCATGCCCCTCTCCCCGTGCTGCGCGCCATGACGCGAGAGCGCCGGACGGTGTTGTTCGGATGGGCGCGTGGCCGGGGGTTGTGCCCCTGGTTTCATGCCTTCGCCGATGGCCGCCCATGCTTCGATGCTGCTTGGAAGTCACGCCCGTGTTTCATTTGAACACGGGCGTGTTTTTTTGTGAAGATACGTTTCTGTAGTTTCTGACAGTAACAGAAACCCTGGGCAGGGCGCCATGGAAACACTTGAAATCTTGTCCGTTTCGATGTTCCCGCCGTGGAACCATTATGTATCGCCGATACATTATTTTCGATTTTGAATACTTCAAACGCCATAAACTTGCGCAGGTTTTTCACCTCGGGGGCGTTCAGGCGCCCGCGCCGACAGCCGCGCAGCAATGCTGGCGAGGAAATGCAAGTCAATGATAGATATGATTTTTTCCGTGGCGTGGCAGCGCGGCGCCACGGGCTTTTCCCAGATGCGGCGCATGTGTTGGCAGCCAGCTGACGCGATTTGAGGATTAGCCCGGCAAACGTGGGCGTAATCCGTTTATTTGGCGTCAGTCTTGAGATGTTTTAATCAAATAAATAAATTCTTATTAATGTCTCGGGTTGATCGATTGGACACGTTTAGCCATCGTCTGCGCAACGCAAGAATGCTTCAGGGATGGACTCAAAAGGACTTGGCGGCCGCGAGCAACCTGTCGCAAAGCGCTATCGGCAACTACGAAAGCGGGCAGCGCCGCAGGCCGTCGAGCGATGCGCTTATCAAGCTGACCCGGGCCTTGTGCGTTAATCCCATGTGGCTCAGCACCGGCGAAGGGCCGATGCTGAATCCGGGTCCCGACGGTGCCCAGTCCGGGACTGAGCACGCGGGGCTGCCTGCCGCCTGGCCTTTCGAATCTGTCTCCTACGCCACCTATGCCCGCCTGAGCTCGCAGGAAAAACGGCAGATCGAACAAGTGCTGGCCGCCTACATCAAGGCGCGCGGCGAATAGACCCCAGAGGTTGCGCGGGCGCGCTGGCGGGACGCCGCCGGGCGTCGGCGGCGGGCGCCAGCGCCTCGTCGTCGGTGCGCAGGCGGCTGCGCAGGCGTTCCACGGGATCGGCGATCACACTATTGAGCAGGGCCGAGAACGCAATGGTGCTCGTGATAACCAGGGCCGAGAACAGCAGCGGCTGGTCCAGGTGCGCGTCTTCAAGCATCCACGTGAAGAACATGATCACCAGCGAGTGGCAGATATAGATCGGGTAGCTCAATTCGCCGATCGCCTTGTCCAGCCTGTGGCGCGACTGAAACAGGAAGGCCAGCGGCAGCAGCGCCGCGAACAGCAGCACCGCCAGGCCGTCGCGTATGTTGTGGTTCATGGCGATCGAGAAATGCAGCACACAGTACGCTGCGAGGACCGCAGTGCCGATCTCGGGCAGGCGCGTGATGCGCTGCGTCCAGGCCTTGTAGCGCGGCAACAGCACCTGGTGCGACAGCGAACCAAGCAGGAACAGCGCCAGCTCCGTCGGAAAGAACCGGTAGGTCCATGGATCGCTCAAGCCGACACCGCTGGCGATCAACACGCCGCGCAGCGCCAGCGATGCGGCCAGCAAGGCGAGCAGCCTGCGCGGTGAGCCGAGAATAAAGGGCGCAACCAGGTAGAAACTCATTTCCACGCCCAGCGTCCAGGCCTGAGGCACCAGCAAGCCCTCATAGAGCGGTACTTCGCTGTGCGCGAAGCTGCCCGTGAACTTCAGCGCGGAATGCTCGATGCCGAAGAACATGAGCCAGTCCTGGCCCATGATGAAAATATTGGAAAGCACCAGGAACAGCTCGGCGCTGAAGGGCAGGGCGTCGTAGATGCGGAAGAACGCGCCGCCGCTCATCACGTGGGCCGCAAGCGTCAGCCCCGCAACGGCCAGGTAGATCGGAAACAGGCGCAGGAAGCGGTTCGCGTAGAACTTGCCCACCGCGCCTTGGTAGTGATCAGTGGCGGTGAGCACGTAGGAAATCAGGAATCCCGAAATGACGTAGAACAGTTGTACCGCGAGGCGGCCTCCCACCAGATGATCTGTGTTGCCCCCGCCCAAGTGGTCCAGCACTACCGACAATGCCAACAACGTTCTCAGAAAGCCCATCGCCGTGTCTCCCCGGATTGATCTTTTTCTTGGCCCCAGAGGGGGCCGGACACCTGCGCCTGCGGTCGTTGCAATCGGTTCCCGTGCCCCGCGTGCCGGCTTGACCAGGGTGACGATCTGTACTGATTCTGCGCGTCGGCGTGCAGCGCCGCCATGGGGCTTTCGATGCAGCAAGGCCATGCAATTGGAGCGTGGCGGCCGCATGCCGTGCTGCTTTTGGATACCGCTTATGGGCTTAGGACATGCATGCGCGGCCGCAAGGCCGGTTACAGTCGGGGTATGGAAATTGATGGAGTTCCGTACATGCCTAAGCTCTTGTCCACGCGTAGCCGTTTGTTTGGCCTGGCTCTGCTTGCCGCGGCCCTGGCCGGTTGCGCCGGATCCACGGGTGGCGCGCGTCCGCAAGGCGCCGCCGCGGCCAACGCTGCCAGCAGCGCGGATTCGCTGGCTCAGACCAGCTGGGAACTGGTGCGCTGGACGCAAGCGGGCGGCGCGCTGCGCGACATCCCGCATGGCGACAACGGCGAGCCTGTGCGCCTGACGTTCCTGGCGCAAGGCAAGCAGTACCGCGTCAATGGTTTTTCCGGATGCAACCGCTACATGGGCACCTACAAGCTCGACAGCGGCAAGCTTTACATCGACGCGCCGGCCGCCACGCGCATGGCCTGCCCGGCGCCGGAGCGTGCCCGCCTGGAAGCGGATTATCTGCGCGGCCTGGCGTCGATCGACACTTTCACGCTGGATAACGGCGGAGCGCCGCGGCACCTGACCTTCAATCTGCGCGGCGGCGACGTGCTGGAATTCGAGCGGCGCCAGGACCCTCCTACTCCTTGACCCGTAGGGCTTGACGCCTGTCCAAGCGTGTCAAGTCATGAAAAACGGTGCCGGGCCCGGCCTACAATGGCGCGGTCCGGCCCGCCGCCATGCGCGGGCGTGGCATTCCACGTTTTTTCGGGAGACTCTCATGCCCTTTTCCGCATCCCTGCGCTGGCTGGCGCCTTGCCTGTTGTCCATCGGACTGGCCGCTTGCTCTTCGCCGCCCCAGCGCGCCGCGGATGGGCAGGACCCGCGCTTTCAGCCGGCTTCCGCGTCCGACATGTTGGCGCAGACCAGTTGGGATCTGGCGCGCTGGACCTTGCTCGGCGGAGCCCTGCGGCAGATTCCACACCCGTCGTCCAATTCGCGTCCGCTCACGGCCAGCTTCGTCCATGATCGAGGCTCGCCGCGCATCTCGGGGTTTTCCGGCTGCAACCAGTACAACGGTTCCTATACCGTCGCCAATGGCCTGTTGATCGTGCAGGGGCGCCCGGTGTCGACGATGATGGCCTGCGCGCCGCAGAACATGAAACTCGAGCAGGACTTCCTGGCCGCGCTGACCAGCATTACTGCCTCCTCCGTGGACAGCGCCAACAATCCCCAGCGCATGACATGGGTGCTCAGCTCGGGCGACAGGCTGGACTTTGGCCGCCGCGCCGATCCCATCGCCGGCGGTCAGCAAGGGCCCACCAAACTGGTCTACGTGAACTCGGAACGCGTTCCCTGCAGCTCGGGCGCAGGCCGCTCCATGTGCTACCAGGTGCGTGATAGCGCGGCGCAGCCGTGGCAGCTTTGGTACGGCGAAATCACGGGCTTCAATTTCCAGCCGGGCGTCCGTTACCGCCTGCGCGTGGTCGAAGTCAGCAACCCGAATCCGCCCGCCGACGCTTCCACCCTGAACTGGGTGCTGGACGCGGTGGTCGAGCAGGAAATCGTCAATCGTTGAGCGGGATCAAGCCGGGCGGCAGGCGGGAAAAACCGCCCAGCGATTACTATTACGCCTTTCGCCGCCCGCTTTTTTCCGCTTTTCCATGACTTCCGTCGTCAATATCGCCGCCTACAAATTCGTTTCGCTGGATTCCTTGCCGGAGTTGCGCGCCCGCCTCCTGGACGAGGCTGGCCTGGCCGGACTCAAGGGCACCATCCTGTTGGCTGAAGAGGGCATCAACCTGTTCCTGGCAGGTTCGGCTGATGGCATCGACGCCTTCCTGCGCACGCTGCGCGCGGATCCGCGCTTCGCGGACCTGGAAGTGAAGTTCAGCCACAGCGCGACGGTGCCGTTCCGCAAGCTGCTGGTCAAGATCAAGCGCGAGATCATCCGCATGAATCACCCTGCGATCCGCCCGGAGGCGGGCCGTGCGCCAGGCGTGGACGCGCGCACGCTGGCGCGCTGGCTGGAGCAGGGGGCGGACGATGCAGGGCGGCCCGTGGTCATGCTGGACACGCGCAATGCCTTCGAGGTCGATGAGGGCACTTTCAAGAACGCCATCGACTGGCGCATTGAACGCTTTACGCAGTTTCCCGCAGCAGTGCAGGCCCACCGGGCCGAACTCGAGGGCAAGACCGTCGTGAGCTTTTGCACCGGCGGCATCCGCTGCGAAAAGGCCGCCATCTATATGAACGAAGCCGGCATCGAAAACGTCTTCCAGCTCGATGGCGGCATCCTCAAGTATTTCGAGGAAACCGGCGGTCCGGGTTACGACGGCAAGTGCTTCGTCTTTGACGAGCGCATCTCGCTGGATCCGGCGCTGGCGCCCAGCAAGGCATAAGCCAGGACATCAATGAAAAAGAGCCCGCTATAGGCGGGCTCTTTGCATTTCGCGGGCTTTGCGGGATCAGCGCACGCGCATGCCGGGCTTGGCGCCGGGGAACGGTTCCAGCACGTAGATGCCGGCGTCGACCGCCTCATCCGCGTGGCTGGCCGCCAGCACCATGCCTTCCGAGACGCCGAACTTCATCTTGCGAGGCGCCAGGTTGGCCACCAGGACGGTCAGCTTGCCGATCAGGTCTTCCGGCTTGTAGGCCGACTTGATGCCCGAGAACACGTTGCGGTGGCGGCCTTCGCCCGCGTCCAGGGTCAGGCGCAGCAGCTTCGTCGAGCCTTCCACGTGTTCGCAGTTGACGATCTGGGCGATGCGCAGGTCGACGCGTGCGAAATCATCGATGGAGATGGTGTCGGCGATGGGCTCGCCGCCGGGAACCACGACGGGGGCTGCGGGCGGTTCGAACAGGTCTTCCAGCATTTGCGGTTCGACACGCTGCATCAGGTGCTTGAACGGCGCCACGCGTTGCGGCAGCACCGAGGCATCCGCCCAGGTGAAGGGCGCCTGGGCGCCGAACAGTTCCAGGGCCACGCGTTCGGCCAGCGCGGGCAATACCGGCGCCAGCATTACGGACAACGCCTTGAAGCCCGCCAGCGAGCGCGAGCAGATGTCCTGCAGGGCTGCTTTTTGTGCCTCGTCGGCCGTGGCGATACCCTTGGCCAGTACCCACGGCTGGGCCGTATCGAACGCCTGGTTGATGCGGTCGGCGTAGGCCATGATTTCGCGGATGGCGCGGTTGTACTCGCGCGCCTCGAACGCGGCGCGGATGGACTCAGCCTGTTCGGCGTACTCCGCGGCCAGCGCCGAGGTGTCGCCCGAATAGCCCAGGACGCCATCGAAATGCTTGGTGATGAAGCTGGCGGCGCGGCTGGCGATGTTGACGTACTTGCCGATCAGGTCGCTGTTGACGCGCGCGATAAAGTCCTCGGGGTTGAAGTCCATGTCTTCGACCCGCGCGTTCAGCTTGGCGGCGATGTAGTAGCGCATCCATTCGGCATTCATGCCGAGTTCCAGGTAGCGCAGCGGCGAAATGCCCGTGCCGCGGCTCTTGGACATCTTTTCGCCGCTGACGGTGATGAAGCCGTGCACGTTCACCGCGTCAGGCGTCTTGCGTCCGGCGAACTTCAGCATCGCGGGCCAGAACAGCGCGTGGAAGTACACGATGTCCTTGCCGATGAAGTGGACCTGTTCCGTGGGGCCGGCGGGATCGAGCAGTTTGTCGAAATCCATGCCCTTGACCGCGCAATACGACTTCAGCGACGCCAGGTAGCCCACGGGGGCGTCCAGCCAGACGTAGAAATACTTGCCCGGCGCGTCCGGGATCTCGATGCCGAAGTAGGGGGCGTCGCGCGAGATGTCCCAGTCGCCCAGCTTGGCTTCGCCATCGTCCGCGCCCAGCCATTCGCGCGTCTTGGCCAGCATTTCAGGTTGCAGGTGCTTGCCGCCGGCGGCGTTGCTGCCGGTGGTCCATTGCTGCAGGAATTCCACGCAGCGCGGATCGGACAGCTTGAAGAAGAAGTGGTCAGAGGACTTCAGCACTGGCGTGGCGCCGGTCAGGGCCGAATACGGATTGATCAGCTCAGTGGGCGCGTAAACCGCGCCACAGACCTCGCAGGAGTCGCCGTATTGGTCCTTGGCATGGCACTTGGGGCATTCGCCCTTGATGTAGCGATCTGCCAGGAACATGCCCTTGACCGGATCGTAGAACTGCTCGATGGAGCGGGTTTCGATCAGGTCCTGGGCCTTCAGCGCGCGGTAGATGTCTTGCGACAGCGCGACGTTCTCGGCCGAATCGGTGGAATGCCAGTGGTCGAAGCGGATGTGGAAGCCGTTCAGGTACTGAGGGCGTTCGGCGGCGTAGCGGGCCACCAGGGCCTGCGGCGTGATGCCTTCCTTTTCCGCCTTCAGCATGATGGGCGCGCCGTGCGCGTCGTCCGCACCCACGAAGTGCACCGTGTGGCCCGCCATTCGCATCGAACGAACCCAGATATCAGCCTGGATGTACTCCATGATGTGGCCGATGTGGAAAGATCCGTTGGCGTAGGGCAGCGCAGTGGTGACAAAGAGGGTGCGAGACATGGTTGTCTTTGGAGGTTGAGGGAAAAAGGGGGGTAAGCCGGCCATTTTAGGGCAACGGCAGGGACTTGCCCGGCCGGGGCCTGCTATGGCTCAACCCGCCCTTCGCGGCGGGCGAATCGGGCGGGTTGCAATGTGAGGGGAACCTGCGGCGGATGCGGCAGCTCGGCCAGGGGGCGCATCAAACCCCGGCCCGCCTGCGCCGGGGGCGGCGCAAGCATGCTGGAAAGCCGCCGTCAGCGGATTTCGCGGGCTTCGACGTCGATCACATCGCCGCGCGGCTGCGTGGCGAAGGGGGCGGTGGCGGGCTGGAACGGTCCCGGGCGGGCGCCTTGGCGCTGGCTCCAATAGGCGCGCACGCCGAAAGGTTTGCCGCGCACCTTGGCGACCACGTACAGGATCGCCACGGCGATCGCCGTGGAAAGCATGAACACCAGCGCCATCGCCATGCCGATCAAGGCCAGGGCGGCGAATAGGACGGCACGAAAGAAGCGGATAAGTGTGTTGGTCATGAAGATCGGATGCAAAACGCAGCGAAAGGTTCCCGGGTATCCGCTATCCTTTAGGGGATGGCGGCCCGCAGAAGCCGCGCTGCCTACGGAACCATAGTGACATGAGTATAACGATAGAACAAATTCGCGCCGCGCTGCGCGCCGCGCAAGACCCGAATACCGGTATGAATTTGGGTGTTTCTGTAAAAGATCGTGACATCAAACTGGACGGTGGGCGTGTTTCGCTGTCGCTGGAACTGGGTTATCCCGCCGACGCCGTGCGCGCGCAGGTGCGCGACGCCGCCGTGGCGGCGCTGGCCGCGGCTGGCGTGGCCGACGCTCAGGTCGACGTAACCTGGAAGGTCGCTGCCCATGCGGTGCAGAAAGGCCTGAAGCCGCTGCCCAATGTGCGCAACATTATTGCAGTGGCCTCCGGCAAGGGCGGGGTGGGCAAGAGCACCACGGCCGTGAACCTGGCTTTGGCCCTGGCGGCCGAGGGGGCCAAGGTGGGCGTGCTGGATGCCGATATCTACGGTCCCAGCGTGCCGACCATGCTGGGTATCTCCGGTCGTCCTGAAAGCCTGGACAACAAAAGCATGGAGCCGCTCACCGGCCACGGCCTGCAAGCCAACTCCATCGGCTTTCTCATCGACGCCGATTCGCCCGCCATCTGGCGCGGCCCCATGGTGACTCAGGCGCTGGAGCAGCTGCTGCGCCAGACCAACTGGCGCGATCTCGACTACCTGATCGTCGATATGCCCCCGGGCACGGGCGATGTGGCCCTGACGTTGGCGCAAAAGGTGCCAGTCGTGGGTGCGGTCATCGTCACTACGCCGCAGGACGTGGCGTTGCTGGACGCGCGCAAGGGTTTGCGCATGTTCCAGAAGGTCGACGTGCCGATCCTGGGCGTGGTCGAGAACATGGCCATCCACATCTGCTCGCAGTGCGGGCATGCCGAGCACATTTTCGGCGAGGGCGGGGGCCAGCGCATGGCCGAGCAATACCAAACGCCCTGGCTGGGCAGCCTGCCGCTGACCCTGGCGATCCGCGAACAGACCGACGCGGGCTCGCCGACCGTGGTGTCCGACCCGGGCAGCGAAGCCGCCGCCCTCTACCGCGGCATCGCCCGCAAGCTGGCGGCTGGCGTGGCAGCGCTTCCCCGCGACATGGCCGGGAAATTCCCGTCCATCGTCGTGCAACAACCGACCTGACGCATGCGGTGGGCAGCCCGCGCCTTCTTGGCAGGACTTTTCATGATGACGGGCGAGGCCTTGGCCAAACGCCCGGAGATCATCGTGGATCCCGGCGGCGTGCCGCCGGCCGCCCTGCAGGCGATTACCGAGGCGGTCGACGCGATCGCGCGGCTGGCAGAGGACCAGGACGGCGGTGAAATCAACCGCCTGCGCCGGCGCGCGCGCGACGCGACGCTGGCGGCCCTGGCCACCCAGGGCTATTTTTCCCCCACGGTGAAGCTCGAGGCCGGCACCGATATCGGCGGGGAAACCTGGGACATCAGCATTGTCTCCGGCAAGCGCACCACGGTCTCGTCCGTGGACCTCAAGTTCACCGGCCGCATTACCCGGCCCGAGTTCGCCACACGGGTGCAGAAGCTGCGTGACGACTGGCAGCTCAAGACGGGCCAGCCCTTCATCAACAGCGATTGGAACAAGGCCAAGTCGAATCTGCTGGACGCGGTGTCTTCGCGCGACTTCATGCTGGCGCGCATGACCGCGTCCGAGGCTGAAATCGAGGCAGACGCGGCGTCTGCCGCGCTGCGCGTCACGATAGACAGCGGCCCCCAGGTCCGCATGGGGGAGCTCACCACCGAAGGCCTGAAGCGGGTGCCGGAGAAACTCGTCGAGCGCTACGTGCGCTATTCGCCCGGCGCCGCCTATGACCAGAACAAGCTGGACACCTGGCAACAGGACCTGCAATCCACCGCCTTCTTCCGCGGCGCGTTCGTATCGCTGGAGCAGCCGGGCAACGCGCAGCCGACGCCCGAGCCCAACGCCGACCGCGCGCGCGCGCCAGGGTCGACCGGCCTGGCCGCGGCCACGCCGGCGGGCGATCCCACCGTGTCCGGCGCCATGCCGCCTCCGCCGCCGGCCTATGACTCGGATGGCGAGGTGACCCTGCCCGTGCAGGTGCGGGTGGTCGAAGCGCCGCCCAAGCGCTTCACCGGGTCCATCGGGGTCGACGACGAGGCCGGCCTGCGCGTGGAGTCGCTCTACCGGCAGAACGTGGTGTTCGGCCAGCCTGTCACCATGGAGACGGGTTTCAGCGTGGACCGGCTGCAACAGCGCGCCTACACGGACTTCCTGTTGCCCCCGAACGAGCGAGGCTACAAGGATTCCTTCGGCGTCCTGTTCGACCATTCCGATATCCAGGGGCTGGATGTCACGCGTTACGCCCTGGGCGCGACGCGCCTGCAGGAGCGCAAGGGCGCGGGCGACAGCCGGGTCGAATACGAGACCCGCTGGGGCCTGCTGCTGGCGCAAGACCATGTGAAGATCGACGGCGGCGACCAGTACAAGCTGCCGACCCTGACCGCGACGGCCGAATGGCTGCGTCGCGATGTGGACAACAAGTACGATCCGCGCGAGGGCAACCTGATCGCCGTCGGCGGCGGCGTGGGCGTGACGCTCGATACCGGCGAACCCTACACCCGTGCCCGGCTGAGGGCGCAGAAATGGTGGCCTGTCGGCAAGCTGGACGTGCTGACCGTGCGCGGCGAAGTTGGCCGGGTGTGGTCCAACAGCAAGGTGCGGGTGCCGGACGACTTTGGCTTTCGCACGGGCGGTGCGCGCTCCATCCGCGGCTACAAGTACCAAAGCATAGGCGTGAAGCAAGATGATGCCGTGGTGGGCGCGCCCACGCTGCTGGTCGGCAGCATCGAGTACGACCACTACTTCAATGAACGCTGGGGCATGGGCGTGTTCGTGGACGCCGGCGACGCCGCGGAATCGTTCGGCGACATGTCGATGGCGGTGGGCTATGGCGTTGGCGCGCGGGTACGCACGCCGGCCGGCCCCTTGTTCCTGGACGTCGCATACGGCCAGCGCGACCGCGACCTGCGCCTGCATTTTTCCTTGGGGATCGCGTTTTGAAGGGGTTGCGCAAATTCCTGCGCCATGTGCTGGTGTGGTGGTTGCCGGGCCTGGCCATGCTGGCCGTGCTGGCGGGAGGATTCCTGTTCTGGCTGGTCGGCTCGCAGAACGGAACGCGGCTGCTGTTGACCACGGCAGCGCAGCAACTGAACGGGCAGGCGCTGGAGGTGAACGGCTCGTTGCTGCGCGGCGTCTCGGTCGGCAAGCTGGACCTGGATGCCGGCGGCACCCGCGTGGACCTCACCGATCTGCGTTTGGATGTGAATTGGCGCGCCCTGGGCGACCGCCTGCTGCACGTGCGCGAAGTATCGGCGGGATCGGTGCATATTTCGCTACCCGCGACGGCCGATACCGCGCCGGCGCAAGACGACGGTGAGCCGTTCACGCTGCCCTCGTTGCCGGTGGACATTGCCGTGGACCGGCTGGCCCTCGGTGACTTCCAGCTCGAACAGGACGGCCAGCCCCTGCCGGTGAGCCTGGGTAACCTGGACGCCACATTTGCGGCGGGCAAGCAGGGCGCGCAATTGCGCATCGCCAGCCTGCGCGTGGGTCACGCGCTTGCGCAGGCGGACATCGCGGGCCAGGCCGACCTGCAAGGCATGGCGGACCCCTGGCCGTTTACCGCGCGCCTGGACGTGACGGCGCGTGGAACCGGCCCCGATTCTCCGCTGTGCGAGGCCGACAAGCTGAGCAGCGTGTATGAGCGTCCTGCGGGCGCCGGCAAGAAACCGGATGCCAAAGCGGACGCCAAAGCGGATGCCAAGGCCGATTCCAAGGCCGGTGTCCGCGCGGACTCCGCCGAACCGCCCCGGGTTGCCTGCCTGGTCGTGCTGCGCGCGGATGCGGCCGGGTCGCTGGATGGCATCCAGGCAAAGCTGGACGGTGAAGGCTCCGGGCTGCTGCTGGATGTGACGGCCGATCTGGCGCCGCGCACGCCGCTGGTGCTGCGCAGCGCCCGGGCGCGGGCGCAATTGCCCGACAAATCCACCCTGGCCGCTCAACTCGACCTGCAATCGGATACCGCGCAGGGAGCAGGCCGCGACCGTATTGCGGGCACGATAAGCGCGCAGCGCCTGGATCTGTCGCCCTGGCTGGGCAAGGACATCCCGCCCGCCGTGCTGACCGTGCGCGGCGATGTGCAGGCTGACATCGAGAACCTGAGCCAGCTGCGCCATGCCGCGGTGGACCTGCGATTCGAAGAGGGCACGCGCTGGAACAAGCAGCCCTTGACGGGCGCGCTCAAGGCCCAGGTCGACATCGCGGCCGCCGCCGCCGATGCCGCTGCTGCAGAAGCCGATCCGCTGGCCGGTCTGCGCATCCACGGCCTGGACGTGGACCTGAAGCTGGGCCGCAACCGTATCCAGGCCACGGGTGAGCTGGACGCCAAGGACGGCGCGCTGACCCTGGATGCCAAGGCGCCCCAGCTGGACGCATTCTGGCCCGGCATTCCCGGTGGCGCGGAATTGAAGGGCAAGCTGGCAGGGACGCTGGCCGCGCACCGCGGCGAGCTTTCGGCCGGCTATACGCCGCCCAAGCCGCGGCCGGGCGTGCTGGGGGAGGCCCCCGCCAAGGCCAACATTGCTTTCACTGGCGCCTGGGGCAAGGGGCAGGCCGGCACGCCCGATGCCGCCCTCTCCGGATGGCGCGGTTCGTTCTCGCGTTTGACGGCGGAGACCGCCGGTTTTGCCGTGGGGGTGGATCGGCCGGTCTCGTTGGCCTACGTGCCCTCCGCCGTGGAGCCGCAATGGCAGTGGCAGGTCGGGCAGACGGCGCTGAGTCTGACCTTGCCCGGCAAGGAACGCGTGGTCCTGGCGCACCGAGGGTCGCGGGGAGGCGGCAAGCGTTGGGAAACCGCAGGCCAGGCCGACAACCTGGTGATCACTGCCGCCATGGCGCGGCAGGTAATCGGCGCCATCGACCCCGAAGCCGCCGCCAAGCTGGGCAAGCGACCAAGCCGCGTGAACGCCATGGTGCCGGAGGGTCAGCGCCGCATTGCGCTGGACGTGTTGTGGGACCTGAAGTTCGACGGTCGGCTCGGCGGCAAGGCACGCATTGCGCGCCGCGAAGGCGACCTGCTGATACCGGGCGACCCTCCCATTCCGCTGGGGCTGAAGACATTGGTGCTCGACCTGACCGCCACGCCGACCTCCGCCAACGCCAGCCGCCTGGACGCCAAGGTCAACCTGGCGACCGACAAGATGGGCGTCATCAACGGTACCGGCACGGCCGTGCTGGTGGTCGACGCCAAGGGCGGCATGGCGCTGGACCCGCGGCAACCGCTGCGAGCCAAACTGGACGCCGACATCGCCGACCTGGCCTGGGTCAGTCTGTTCGTAGGGGATTCGATGGAGGTTGGCGGGACCGTCAAGGCCAATCTGGAAGCCCAGGGGACGCTGGCGGGGAAATGGGCAGCCAGCGGCAACATCCGCGGCGACAAGCTGCGCGTGGTGCGGATCGACGACGGTGTGCGGCTTATCGACGGCACGTTGTCCGCTCGCCTGGACGGGGACCGGGTGGTGCTGGAGAGCCTGCGTTTCCCGGCTTCGCTGCGCGTGATGCCGGCCGAATGGCGCACCAAGGAATGGATCACGACCAATCCCGAGGCCAAGGGCGGCTACGCCGAGGCCAAGGGACAATGGAATTTCATCGACGGCGGCGGTGACATCCGGCTGACGCTGTACCGCTTCCCGGCGTTACAGCGCTCGGACCGTTACGCCATGGTGTCCGGCGTCATCGACGTGAAGGCAGCCATGCCGCGCATCGATATCGTGGGCGACCTGAAGGCGGACGCAGGCTGGTTCAGCCTGGAGATCCTCCAAGGGGTGCCGTCGCTGGACGACGACGTCAAGGTACGTCGGCCGGGCGACGATCCCGGCACGGTCTCCACGCCGCTACAGACCAGCATGAACCTGAAGTTCGACATGGGGCCGCGCTTCTACATCACCGGCATGGGGCTGGACGCCGGCCTGCTGGGCTCCATCCAGATCCTGCTGCAGGACGGCCGGCTGACCGGCGTGGGCGCGCTGCGCACCCGCGGCGGCGGCATCGAGGCCTACGGCCAGAAGCTGCGGCTGAGCCGCGGCACGCTGACCTTCCAGGGCCGCCTGGACAATCCGTTGCTCGACATCGAGGCGCTGCGCACGGGCGAACAGGTCGAGGCGGGCGTCAAGGTGGTCGGCACCGCGCAGCGGCCGCGCATCGACCTGGTGTCCTACCCGGACGTCAGCGACGTGGAAAAACTGTCCTGGCTGCTGCTGGGCCGCGGCCCGGACGAAAGCGGTGGCGACGCCGCGCTGCTGATGTCCGTGGGCACGGCGCTGCTTGGGGGCGGGCAGCCCTTCTATAAGCAATTCGGCCTGGACGACGTCAGCATCAAGACGGGCAACATTGGCAGTTCGGGCAGCATCCTGCCGGACCGCACGGTGGCCGGCGACGTGAACCGCGACAGCGACAGCCAGCTGGCCACGCAATTCCTGGTGGCCAGCAAGACCTTCGCCAACGGCATCACCCTGAGCGTCGAGCAGGCGCTGTCTGGCACCGATACCGTGGGCCGGGCCAGCTACCGGCTGGCGCGCGGACTGTCGGTGGACCTGAAGGGCGGGGCGGTCAACGGGATTGCGCTGGTCTACCGGACCTTCTGGGGCAACTGAGACGAAGCCGGGCGGGAGCCTTCCGTCCGGCCGTCTCCGGCAGCGCGCCCGCGCTCGGGATAAAATGGCGTCCGTTCCATTCCCTAGCACCATTCCCACCATGAGCATCAAAAGCGACCGCTGGATCCGCCGCCAGGCCGAAGCCGGCATGATCGAACCCTTCGAGGCAGGGCAGGTCCGCACAGCCAATGGCGGGCGCATCGTCAGCTACGGCACCAGCAGCTACGGCTACGACGTGCGCTGCGCCGACGAGTTCAAGATCTTCACGAACATCAATTCCACCATCGTCGATCCCAAGAACTTCGACGAAGGCTCGTTCGTGGATTTCAAGGGCGATGTCTGCATCATTCCGCCCAATTCCTTCGCGCTGGCGCGCACGGTCGAGTATTTCCGCATCCCGCGCAGCGTCCTGACGGTCTGCCTGGGCAAGAGCACCTACGCGCGCTGCGGCATCATCGTCAACGTCACGCCGCTGGAACCCGAATGGGAAGGCCACGTCACGCTGGAGTTCTCGAACACCACGCCGCTGCCGGCCAAGATCTATGCCGGCGAGGGCTGCGCGCAAATGCTGTTCCTGGAAAGCGACGAGGTCTGCGAGACGTCCTACCGTGACCGCGGCGGCAAGTACCAGGGCCAGCGTGGCGTGACCCTGCCGCGTACCTGAAACCTCAGTCCGCTTTTCCGGGCGCCGGGCGCAGGTAGTCGATATCCCATTCGCTTTCGCCGGTCTGGACGAATCCGTGACGGCGATAGAAGCGGTTCGAATCGCTGTCGCGCAGCGCGCTCAGGCTTACCGGCAGCCCGCGGCTGTCGGCCTCCTGCAGGATGCGCCCCAAGACCTGCGCGCCCAGTCCGAGGCCTTGCGCGGCAGGGCGGATGTACAGGTGGTCCAGGCGTAAACCGTCGCCATCCGGACGCAGGGCGTAGAAGCCTATCCGTTGGTCATCCCGCTCGATGGACCAGGTATGTTCGGGCCGGAATGTGCTGCGCAGGCGCGAGCGCGCGCGTTGCGGATCGAAGCGTCCCAGGCGTTCCAGGCTCTCGCGCATGGCTTCGATGCGCAGCGCCAGCAGATCCTCGAAGTCGGCCTCCGAGACGGGCGAGTACCGCAGTTGCGGCGTTGCCACCTCGTCGTAGCCCCGGCCCAGGAACTGCAGGATGCAGATGCCGTGTCCGTAGGGGTCGCTCAGATGCGCGATGCGGCCCCAGGCGTGCGAGACGGCGGGATCTTCCAGGCGCGCGCCGGCAGCCACGGCCTGTTGCACTGCGCGGTCTGCGTCCTCCACCACCACGTCCAGGTGCACCGGCGTCCAGTGGCGCGCGTAGTCGCGAGGTTGGCGTGTCGCGCCGGCGGCTGGCGTGCCCGCCGCTTTTTCCAGTAGGTAGATGGGCGCCTCGGCGCCCAGCATTTCGGCCGCCTTCGGTCCCAGCCTGCGTCGCAGCGTCAGGCCGAAAGCGCGGTGGTAGAAGTCGATGGCGTGTTCCAGATCGGGAACGTCGATGTTGACCAGGATGCGCATTCGGGGATCGTCCGCTGGGTGGAGGCGGAAAACATATCATGGCCGCCGCGTCCGGTGTTGCGTGTAAACGCGCTAAAGAACACCACTGCCGCGTCCGTAAATGACAGTACATGTGTTTGCCGATTTGGCGACGTCATTTCCGCAAGCGTTAGAAAAGCCCCGATCCGTGCGTTACCCCCATATCCCCTGGCTGCCTCTGTTGTTCTACCCTGCGCTGCCCGTGGCCGCGGCGGTGGGGCTGCTGCTGTGGCGGGAATGGCCGCCAGCCCTGACGCAAATCGTGCCGTTCGTGCCCTGGGTGATGGCGCTGATCGGCGTTGCCGTGTGCCTGATGTACCAGCGCGCGCAGACCATGGTGCTGATGCTCAGCGTGCTGGCGGCCACCGCGGCCTGGCCGGCGCTGGCCCGGGATGCGCCCTGGGCCGTGGGGCCGGTGCTGGCCTGGTGGTCATTGGCCTACACCATCAACGCCCTGTGGTCCGAACGCTCCAGCATGTTGCTGGACCTGGCCGCCCGCATCGGCCTCATCGCGGCCGGCGCGGCGGCTATCGCGCTCGCCGGCAAGGACGGCATGGCCGATCTGCTCGGCATGCTGTCCGTGCAGGGCAGGCTGGCGCACCTGAGCGTACCCATCGAAGGGCTGATCGCGCTGCTGGCCACGGGCCTGACGCTGACGCTGCTGCTTCTGCGCTATGGGCGTCCGCAGCAGGCCGGGCAGTGGCTGGGCTTTGTCTGCATGGCGTGGGCCTTGCCGCGCGGGGCCGAGCATCCCGTCGAATTGGCGCTGATGTCCACCGCGGCCTTGACGGCGCTGTGCGTCTCGCTGGCGCACGAAGGCTTCCACATGGCGTTTCGCGACGAGCTCACGGGCCTGCCCGGCCGGCGCGCGCTGAACGAAAGGCTGCAGCGCATGGGCCGCGTCTATACCCTGGCGATGGCCGACGTCGACAACTTCAAGGCGTTCAACGACACCCATGGGCACGATGTGGGCGACCAGGTATTGCGCATGGTGGCTGCCCAGCTGCGGCGCGTGCCTGGCGGCGGCCGGGCCTATCGCTATGGCGGCGAGGAATTCACGCTGGTGTTTCCGGGCAAGACCGCTGCGGAAAGCATGCCGCACCTTGAAAGCGTCCGGCGCGCCATCGAGGCCTACCACATGCGGCTGCGCGACAAGCCGGCGCGTCCCAAAGCGGACCAGATCGGCCTGCGCCGCCGCGGCGGACGCGATGCCCGCAATGCGCGCCCGCTGCGGGTGACGGTCAGCATCGGCGTGGCTGAGCGCAGCGAAGCCCTGCGCGCGCCGGAGTCGGTGATCAAGGCGGCCGACCAGGCGCTCTACCAGGCCAAGGGCGGCGGCCGGAATCAGGTGCGGGCCTACAGCACGCGGCGGCGGCCGAGCGCGGCGTGAATCCGCCGGGCTATTTGCCGTCCAGCGGCAGCGCCATCAACGCTTCATCGTAGAGTTCGCCGTTCACGCACAGCGCTTCGCGCTCGCGTCCATACTCCGTGAATCCCAGGCTGAGATACAGCGCGGTGGCGGCCAGGTTGTTGGCGGTCACGCTCAACTGCACCTGGCGGATGCCGCGCATGCCCGCTGCGTGGGTGATCGCCGCCTGCATCAACTGCCGGGCCAGGCCTTGGCCGCGATGCGACGGCGCCACGTACATGCTCCAGATATGCGCCTTGTGGCGCATCTTCAGTTTGCGCTGCCGGCCCACGCCGACCATGCCGGCCAGGACCTCGCCGTGGAATACCCCGAACATCGCGCTGTCGTCCGAGGGCTGGATCCAGGTGCGGATGTCCTCCAATGTCAGCGTGTGTTCCTCTTCGTAACTCGATCCGAACGATTCAGGGGTTTCCACCAGGGCGTCCAGGCGTAATTGGCGCAGCGCCGCGGCATCGGAGGGAATCAGGCGTCGGACCAGGGGAGGGAGCATCGGCGGCAAGTGTTGGGAATTGGGAACGTTCGGTTGCGGTTTGGGCAGTATAGAGGGACGCGCTGCCTATAATGGTCTTAACGCCGCTTGCGGTTTTCACAAAGGAGCCAATGATGTTCGGTTTCCTCAAGATAAACCAGGACGCCAAGCGCGACGAAGTCCAGGAAGAGTTCGTGGCGCGCGTGGCGGGTGCCGCGCAGGACTTCGTCCAGGCAGCCGGTCCAACCGGCGCCGTGCTGGACTACACACCGTCCAGCGTCCATGCGCTGGACGAAGCGCTCGAGGCCGCCCACGTCGGCACCTTGCCTCTCACCCCCATGCAAACTGTCGGTGCAGCCGCCTATCTCTACGAGGTGGGACGCCGCGCGCACGGCGGCCTGTACGAAGTCTGTGACGACGAGGACCCCGTGGTGCTGGTCTGCGGCGATCCCGGCACCGAAGTCTGCTTCGGCGCCATCGCCAAGGTCGAACGGCGCATCCGCTACGGGTCAGCCGAGGCCATCCCGCCTTATTTCGAGCAGTTCCTGACCGCGTTGCAGGCGGGCGAGGCTCGCACCATCCGCTAGCATCCCGGCTCTTCCCGCGCCGGGGTTGCTCCCCCGCGCGGCCGATGTCTCTGTGCTGAAAGCGGCCGCTTTTGGCGCGATGACAACGGCCGTCCGCGGCTTTCGGGGCCTTTCCGGGATTTCCCTTAGGACTGTAAGAAAAACAGTCCTACAATTCGGCCATTCCCGCCGCCCTGGCGGGTGCTCGCGCCGTCTGTCATCAGGCGGATTTTTACTAGAAGTACACTCGCGCCGCGATTCGCGTCCGAACCCGCCTTGCCCCCAGGAGCGCCTGCATGAAATTCCGCTTCCCCATTTTCATCATCGACGAAGACTACCGTTCCGAGAACGCGTCCGGTCTGGGTATCCGCGCCCTGTCCGCGGCGATCGAGGCCGAGGGCGTCGAGGTGATCGGGGTGACCAGTTATGGCGACCTGAGCTCGTTCGCCCAGCAGCAGAGCCGGGCCAGTGCCTTCATCCTGTCGATCGACGACGAAGAGTTCGACGTGGATTCGCCCGAGGACGTGGCCAGCGCCATCAAGAACCTGCGCGCCTTCATCGGCGAGCTGCGCTTCCGCAACGCCGACATCCCCATCTACCTGTATGGCGAGACGCGTACCTCCGAGCACATCCCGAACGACATCCTGCGCGAACTGCACGGCTTCATCCACATGTTCGAGGACACGCCCGAATTCGTGGCGCGCCACATCATCCGCGAAGCCCGTAGCTACGTCGACAGCCTGCCGCCGCCGTTCTTCCGCGAGCTGGTCAAGTACGCGCAGGACGGCTCGTATTCCTGGCACTGCCCCGGCCACTCCGGCGGCGTGGCGTTCCTGAAGAGCCCTGTGGGCCAGATGTTCCACCAGTTCTTCGGCGAGAACATGCTGCGCGCCGACGTCTGCAACGCCGTGGACGAACTGGGCCAACTGCTGGATCACACCGGTCCCGTGGCCGAATCCGAACTGAATGCGGCGCGTATTTTCCATGCCGACCACTGCTTCTTCGTCACCAACGGCACCTCCACCTCCAACAAGGTGGTGTGGCATGCCAACGTGGCTGCTGGCGACGTGGTGGTGGTGGACCGCAACTGCCACAAGTCGATCCTGCACGCCATCACGATGACGGGCGCGATCCCGGTGTTCCTGCGCCCCACGCGCAACCACCTGGGCATCATTGGCCCGATTCCGCTGGAAGAGTTCAGCCCTGAGAGCATCCGCAAGAAGATTGAAGCCAATCCCTTCGCGCGCGAAGCGGTCAACAAGAATCCGCGCATCCTGACGCTGACGCAGAGCACGTACGACGGCGTCATCTACAACGTGGAAATGATCAAGAAAGAACTGGGCAGCTATGTCGATACGCTGCACTTCGACGAAGCGTGGCTGCCGCACGCCTCGTTCCACGAGTTCTACCAGGACATGCACGCCATCGGGCAGGACCGCCCGCGCAGCCAGGATGCCATGGTGTTCGCCACGCACTCCACGCACAAGCTGCTGGCCGGCATTTCGCAGGCCTCGCAGATCATCGTGCAGGAGTCCGAGACCCGCAAGCTCGACCGCAATGTCTTCAACGAAGCCTATCTCATGCACACGTCCACCTCGCCCCAGTACGCGATCATCGCGTCCTGCGACGTGGCCGCCGCCATGATGGAGCCGCCGGGAGGCACTGCGCTGGTCGAGGAAAGCATCCGCGAAGCCCTGGACTTCCGCCGCGCCATGCGCAAGGTGGAATCCGAGTTCGGCAAGAACGACTGGTGGTTCAAGGTCTGGGGCCCGAACCGCCTGGTCGCCGAAGGCATCGGCAATCGCGATGAATGGATACTTGAATCCAACGACCACTGGCACGGCTTCGGCGAAATGGCTGAAGGCTTCAACATGCTGGACCCGATCAAGGCCACCATCATCACTCCGGGGCTGGACATGTCGGGCAGCTTCGGTGAAACCGGCATCCCGGCCGCGCTGGTCTCCAAGTACCTGACCGAGCACGGCGTGGTGGTCGAGAAGACCGGCCTGTATTCGTTCTTCATCCTGTTCACCATCGGCATCACCAAGGGCCGCTGGAACACGCTGCTGACCGCCCTGCAGCAGTTCAAGGACGATTACGACCGCAATCAGCCGCTGTGGCGCATCCTGCCTGAATTCTGCCGCGACCATCGCCGCTATGAGCGCATGGGCCTGCGCGACCTGTGCCAGCAGATCCACGAAGCCTACCGCGAGCGCGACGTGGCCCGCCTGACCACGGAGATGTACCTGAGCGACATGGTGCCGGCGCTGAAGCCGTCCGACGCGTTTGCGCGCATGGCGCATCGCGAAGTCGAGCGCGTCGACATCGACAAGCTGGAAGGCCGCGTTACCGGCGTGCTGCTGACGCCGTATCCTCCGGGCATCCCGCTGCTGATTCCGGGCGAACGCTTCAACCGCACCATCGTCCAGTACCTGCAGTTCGCGCGCGAGTTCAACCAGCGCTTCCCGGGCTTTGAAACCTACATCCACGGCCTTGCCGATGAAGTGGGGCCGGATGGCGAAAAGCGTTACTACGTCGACTGCCTGATCGAAGACTGATGTTCGATGTAGCAGTGCTCGGCGCCGGCGCCGCTGGCATGATGTGTGCCGCGGTCGCTGGCCAGCGCGGTTTGCGCGTGGTGCTGGTCGACCATGCCGAGCGCCTGGCGGAGAAAATCCGCATTTCTGGCGGGGGCCGCTGCAATTTCACCAATATCGGCGCCGGCCCCGCCAATTTCCTCTCCGAGAACCCGCATTTCTGCCGATCGGCATTGGCGGGCTATACGCCGCAGGATTTCCTGGCGCTGATGAAGCGCCACCATATCCCCTGGCACGAGAAGCATCGTGGTCAGCTGTTCTGCAATGACTCCAGCGAATCCATTATCGAGATGCTGCGCGCGGAATGCGACGCGGGCGGAGTGCAATGGCGGATGGGGTGT
This sequence comes from Achromobacter sp. D10, assembly GCF_035282245.1. Lineage (NCBI taxonomy): Bacteria > Pseudomonadati > Pseudomonadota > Betaproteobacteria > Burkholderiales > Alcaligenaceae > Achromobacter > Achromobacter sp. D10. The sequence continues at coordinate 106,129 of NZ_JAYJLE010000012.1, read as the reverse complement.
TCGGTGGCCGAGATCGGTCATGGCGAACAAGGTTTCGAACTACGCACCAGCCAGGGGCCGATCCGCGCCGCCAAGCTGGTGGTGGCCACCGGCGGCATGGCGATTCCCCAGCTCGGCGCCACGGATTTCGGCCTGAAGATCGCGCGGCAGTTTGGCCTGAAGGTGGTGGAGCCGCGGCCCGCGCTGGTGCCGCTGACCTTCGATGCCGCGCAATGGCAGCCCCTGGCGGAATTGTCCGGCGTAGCCCTGGAAGTCAATTTGCACACCGGGCAAGGCAAGACCCGCGGCGAATTCCTCGAAGACCTGCTTTTTACGCACCGTGGCCTGTCCGGCCCGGCCATTCTGCAGATATCCAGTTACTGGAAACCCGGCGAACCGATCGTGGTCGATCTGGCGCCAGGCCGCGATCTGGCCGAAGAACTGCTGGCGTCCAAGTCCGGCAACCGGCAACAGCTGCATACCGTGCTGGCGGGCCTCTGGCCCAAGCGTCTGGCCGACCGTTGGCTGCACCTGGCCGAGCAGGGCGGCAAACCTGGACTGGCATCGCTGCGGCTGGCGGACGCACCGGACAAGACCTTGCGCGCGCTGGCGCAGGATATCCATCAATGGACTCTGGTGCCCAGCGGCACCGCTGGCTACAAAAAGGCCGAAGTGATGCGCGGCGGGGTGGATACGCGCGGACTGGACCAGAAGTCCATGCAGGCCAAGACCACCGCCGGGCTGTATTTCATCGGCGAAGCCGTGGACGTCACGGGCTGGCTGGGCGGCTACAACTTCCAGTGGGCGTGGGCCTCCGGGGTCGCTTGCGGCAAGGCGCTGTAACGACAAGGCCAGGGCGCCGATAGGTCGGCGCTATGGCAGGCATTGGAAGCTTGCCGTTGTGATATCAAATAAAAATACTTATCATTTATGTTTTCGATATTGATCTGGCCTCTGAGAGAGGGCGGATCCCACGGAGACATTCATGGCCTACACCCTTCCGCCCCTACCATACGCCTACGACGCCCTGGAGCCTCATATCGATGCGATGACGATGGAGATCCACCACAGCAAGCACCATCAGACCTACGTCAATAGCCTGAACGCCGCGCTGGAAGGCGCGGGTATTGCGACCGATGAACCGGTCGAATCCTTGGTGGCGCGGCTGGAACAGCTGCCTGAAGCCGTCCGCGGTGCCGTGCGCAACCATGGCGGCGGCCATGCGAACCACAGCCTGTTCTGGTCCGTCATGTCACCCGAAGGCGGCGGCGAGCCGGACGGCGAGTTGGCCGGGGCTATCGAAGCGGACCTGGGCGGGCTGGCGGCCTTCCGCGACGCCTTTACCAAGGCCGCGCTCACGCGTTTCGGCAGCGGCTGGGCCTGGCTCTCCGTCACGCCCGCGGGCAAGCTGACGGTCGAAAGCAGCGCCAACCAGGACAGTCCGCTGATGCAGGGCAACACGCCCATCCTGGGCCTGGACGTGTGGGAGCACGCCTATTACCTCAAGTATCAGAACCGTAGGCCGGAGTACATCGGCGCCTTCTACAATGTCGTGAACTGGCCTGAAGTGGCGCGCCGCTACGCGGCGGCTCGGCGCTGAGCGCATCTCTCGCAAGGAGGCAGCGGCACATGAACACCTTCAGCCGTCATCGCGTGCGGCCAGCGGCCACCAGCATTAGCGTGTGGACGTTGGCGGTATTGGTGGCCTGCCTGGGCCTGCACCAGCTGTGGGCCTATCTGGACGTGCGCGCGCCGCACGTGGCCGATGCCCTCCTGGGCGGGCTGGTGGCCGCCGCGGCCACGGCGCTGGGTACCGTGCCCATTCTGTTCGCCCGCAGCATTCCGCAGAAAATGCAGGACAGCATGTTCGGCTTCGGGGCCGGCGTCATGCTGGCGGCCAGCGCATTTTCGTTGGTGGCGCCAGGCATCGCCGCAAGCCGCGACCTGGGCTACGGTCCCTGGGGCGCCGGCTTGACCGTGGGCGCCGCCGTGCTGCTGGGGGCTGCCGTGCTGTTGCTTATGGACCGCACCCTGCCGCATGAGCACTTCATCAAGGGCAGGGAAGGCATCGAGGCCCACCGTCTGCGCCGCACCTGGCTGTTTGTCTTTGCCATCACTCTCCATAATCTGCCCGAGGGCCTGGCCATCGGCGTGGGTTACGCGGGCAACGACGCCATGCGCGGCACCGCGCTGGCCACCGGAATTGCGATCCAGGACATTCCCGAGGGGCTGGTGGTGGCGGTGGCGCTGCTGGCCGCGGGTTACCAGCGCGCGTTCGCGGTGGCGTTGGGCATGTTGTCGGGGTTGGTCGAACCCCTGGGCGCCGTGCTGGGCGCGGCCGTGGTCGGTTGGTCCGAACCGCTGCTGCCCTGGGGGCTGGGCTTTGCCGCCGGCGCCATGCTGTTCGTGATCAGCCACGAAATCATTCCGGAATCGCATCGCAAGGGGCATGAGGTTTACGCGACCTGCGGGCTGATGCTGGGATTCGTGTTGATGATGCTGCTGGACACGGCGCTGGGCTAGCACCGGGCCCGCAAAGACGCGGGCAGGCCGCAAGGGCGGGGCATTCCCTGGCTGCGGCTTTCGTTGTATGCTTGCGCCGCTGTCACGCATGTTGCGGGAGAGAGCGGCCTGTACGTCCGGCCGCCGCCGAAGGCGCAATTCGCCCGGAATCGCTCAGGTAACCCATACCGCCCATGCTTGCTCCGTCCCGGTTTTCACCATGTGGACGCGGCAAAACAGCACTCTGGAGAGACCTGGCGCCGCCCCTGAAATAGGGACATGTCGAGCAGCCCAGGCGCCGAAGGTGCAAACCCGCCACGCGGGGCAACTCTCAGGCAAAAGGACAGAGGGGCGGAAGATTCAGCCGTAGTGCCGGCGCAGGCCGTTACGCACCACAGGCATTCCGTAACCCTGGCAACATTGCCGCCCCGGAGTTTCCGCGCATGTCCGCAACCCTCAAACGCACCCCGCTGGCCGAAGAACACATCGCCTCTGGCGCCCGAATGGTCGATTTCGGCGGCTGGGACATGCCGCTGGCCTACGGTTCGCAGCTGGAAGAACACCATGCCGTGCGCCAGGACGCCGGCATGTTCGACGTGTCGCACATGCTGAACGTCGACGTGGCCGGCCCGGACGCTTTCGCGTTCCTGCAACGCCTGGTCGCCAACGACGTGGCCAAGCTGACCGTGCCGGGCAAGGCGCTGTACAGCTGCATGCTGAATCCGCAAGGCGGCGTCATCGACGACCTGATCATCTACTTCTTCGCCGCCGACGAATGGCGCGTCGTGGTCAACGCCGGCACGGCCGACAAGGACGTGGCCTGGATGCAGCGCGTCAAGCAGGCTGGCCAGTTCGACGTCGCCATTACGCCGCGCCGCGATCTGGCCATGGTGGCCGTGCAGGGCCCGAACGCCCGCGCCAAGGTCTGGGCTGCCCGCCCGGCATGGCAGGTCGCCAGCGAGCCGCTGACCCCCTTCGTGGCCGCCCGCGTTGGCGACGACACCCTGGTGGCCCGTACCGGCTACACCGGTGAAGACGGCTTTGAGATCGTGCTGCCCGCTACCGAGGTCGTGCAGTTGTGGCGCGATCTGGTTGCCCAGGGCGTGCGTCCCTGCGGGCTGGGCGCGCGCGATACGCTGCGCCTGGAAGCCGGCATGAATCTCTATGGCCAGGACATGGACGAGCTGACCCAGCCCGACCAGGCCGGCCTGACCTGGACCGTCTCCCTGAAGAACGCCGAGCGCCGCTTCATTGGCCGCGACGCGCTGGAGCAATTCGCCACCCCCGCCGCCTTCATCGGCCTGAAGCTGCAAGAGCGCGGCGTCATGCGCGCGCACATGGCCGTGCGCACCAAGGACGGCATGGGCGAACTCACCAGCGGCACCATGTCGCCTACCTTGGGCGTCTCCATCGGTTTCGCCCGCCTGCCGCAAGGCGTGAAGCCGGGTGACACGGTCGAGGTCGACATCCGCGGCAAATGGGTGCCGGCCCTGGCTTGCAAATTGCCGTTCGTGCGTAACGGCAAAGCGGTCGAACACTCGTAAACTCGAAGCTTCGCGCGAGCCGCCGGCCCCCTGGGCGACGGTCGCCCGCGCGAGGCGCGCAACACCATTCATCTACCCGCATTCCCTCAGGAGTTCCCATGAGTCTGCCCACCGATCGCAAGTACACCGAGTCCCATGAATGGGTCAAAGCCGAGGGCGATGTGTTCGTCGTCGGCATCACCGATACCGCCCAGGATCAATTGGGTGACCTGGTCTTCGTTGGCGACGTGAAGGTCGGCGCGAAGCTGAACGCCGGTGAAACCGCGGGCGTGGTCGAGTCGGTCAAGGCCGCTTCGGACATCTACGCTCCCGTGGCCGGCGAGATCGTCGCGTTCAACGAAGAGCTGGAAAACAACCCCAACCTGATCAACGAATCGGCTTTCACCGCCTGGATCTTCAAGATCAAGCCGGTCAATGCCGCGGACGCCGACAAGTTGCTCGACGCCGCTGGCTACGAAGCCGTCGCCAACGGCTAAGCCGCTTGTAGGCAACGGGCGCGGAGGCACAGGCTCCGCGCCCGTTGCTCAAGATGCAACACCGTCCGTCCTCCGACGACACCCGCTATCCCGAGATCTCCCCATGTCGCGCGCCCTAGACACCCATACCGACTTCATCCCCCGCCATATCGGCCCTTCCGACGCCGACCAGGCCGCCATGCTTGCCGTCATCGGCAGCGCCAGCCTGGACGCCCTGATCGAAGAAGTCGTGCCGCCCAAGATCCGCAGCCAGGCTCCGCTGGCGCTGCCCGCTTCGCGCAGCGAAACCGACGTGCTGGCCGAGCTGAAGCAGATCGCCGGCCGCAACAAGGTCTACCGCAGCTACATCGGCCAGGGGTATTACGGTACGCAGACGCCGAACGTGGTGTTGCGCAACATTCTTGAGAATCCCGCCTGGTACACGGCCTACACGCCTTACCAGCCCGAGATTTCGCAGGGCCGCCTGGAGGCTCTGCTGAACTACCAGACCATGGTCGCCGACCTGACCGGCCTGGATATTTCCAACGCCTCGCTGCTGGATGAAAGCACCGCCGCCGCGGAAGCCATGACGCTGGCGCGCCGCAGCGCCAAGTCGAAGAGCACGGTGTTCTTCATTTCGCGCCACGTGCATCCCCAGACCATCGAAGTCGTGCGCACGCGGGCCGAAGGCCTGGATATCGAAATCACCGTCGGCGACGAGGCCGAAGGCCTGCCCGAGTGCTTCGGCGTGCTGCTGCAATATCCGCACAGCACCGGCTCGGTGGCTGACTACCGCAAGCTGGCCGACGCCGCGCATGCACAAGGCGCCATCGTGGCCGTCGCCACGGATCTGCTGGCGCTGGCCCTGCTGGCCGCGCCGGGCGAGTGGGGCGCGGACATCGCTATCGGTTCGGCGCAGCGTTTTGGCGTGCCCTTCGGCTTTGGCGGCCCGCATGCCGGCTTCATGGCCTGCAAGGACGCCTTCAAGCGCAACATGGCCGGCCGCCTGGTCGGCGTGTCCAAGGATGCGCAGGGCAACCCGGCGATGCGTCTGGCGCTGCAAACGCGCGAACAGCACATCCGCCGCGAGAAAGCCACCTCCAATATCTGCACCGCGCAAGTGCTGCTGGCCGTGATGGCCGGCATGTACGCCGTGTGGCACGGCCCTGTCGGCATCCGCCGCATCGCCGAGCGCGTGCAGCGCAGTACCGCAATCCTGCGCGCCGAACTGGTCAAGCTGGGTGTGAAGGTCGTCAATGACACCTTCTTCGACACGCTGCTGCTGGAAACCGGCGCCGCCACCCCGGCCATCCTGACCGCGGCCGATTGCGCGCACATCAACCTGCGCCGTGTCGACGGCGCCCGCCTGGCGGTGTCTCTGGACGAGACCGTGACCGTGGCTGACCTGCAGGCGCTGGTCAACGTTTTCGCTGCAGGCCTGGAACGCGACGACGTCGAGCTCGACATCGACGCGCTCGACGCGGCCGCCGCGGGCGGCATTCCTGCCGCAGTGACGCGCGAAAGCGCCATCCTGAAGCACCCGGTGTTCTCCAGCGTGCAGTCGGAAACCGACATGCTGCGCTACCTGCGCAAGCTGGCCGACAAGGACCTGGCGCTGGACCGCACCATGATTCCGCTGGGCTCGTGCACCATGAAGCTCAACGCCACCGCCGAGATGATTCCCATCACGTGGCCCGAGTTCGCGTTGATCCACCCGTTCGCGCCCGCCGCGCAAAGCCAGGGTTACAACGAACTGATCGATCGCCTGTCGGCCGCGCTGTGCGAAATCACCGGCTACGACAACATCAGCCTGCAGCCCAACTCCGGCGCGCAGGGTGAGTACGCCGGCCTCTTGGCCATTCGCGGCTACCACCAGGCCAACGGCCAGCATCAGCGCAACATCTGCCTGATCCCGTCGTCGGCGCACGGCACCAACCCGGCATCGGCGCAATTGGCCGGCATGGACGTGGTGGTGGTGGCGTCCGACGCCAACGGCAACGTCGATCTGGCCGATCTGCGCGCCAAGATCGAACAGGTGGGCGACAAGCTGGCCGCCCTGATGATCACGTACCCGTCCACGCACGGCGTATTCGAGGAAGCCGTCACCGAGATCTGCGATCTGGTGCACAAGGCCGGCGGCCAGGTGTACCTGGATGGCGCCAACATGAACGCGATGGTGGGCGTGGCCCAGCCGGGCAAGTTCGGTTCGGACGTGTCCCACTTGAACCTGCACAAGACCTTCTGCATCCCGCACGGCGGCGGCGGCCCCGGCGTGGGCCCGGTGGCGGTGCGCGCGCACCTGGCGCCGTATCTGCCGGGCGTGGTGAACGAGCAAGGCAAGCTGCCCGGCGACGCCAAGGTGGGCCCCGTGTCGGCTGCGCCGTTCGGCTCCGCCGGCATCCTGCCCATTCCGTTCGTGTACATCTCGCTGATGGGCGCCGACGGCCTGCGCCGCGCAACCGAAGTCGCCATCCTGAACGCCAACTACATCGCCACTCGTCTGCGCGACCATTACCCGGTCCTGTACGCGGGCCGCAACGGCCGCGTGGCGCACGAGTGCATTCTCGATGTGCGTCCGCTCAAGGAAACCAGCGGCATCAGCGCCGAAGACATCGCCAAGCGCCTGATGGACTACGGTTTCCATGCGCCTACCATGAGCTTCCCGGTGGCCGGCACGCTGATGGTCGAGCCGACCGAATCGGAAGGCATCGCCGAGCTGGATCGCTTCATCGACGCGATGATTTCGATCCGCGAGGAAATCGCCCAGGTCGAGCGTGGCGAACGCGACCGCGAGGACAACGTCCTGAAGAACGCGCCGCACACCGCGCAGATGCTGCTGGCCGAAGAATGGCTGCACGACTATCCGCGCCAGCAGGCCGCCTATCCGGTGGCGTCGCTGCGCGATGCCAAGTACTGGCCGCCGGTAGCCCGCGTGGACAACGCCTATGGCGACCGCAACCTGGTGTGCGCCTGCCTGCCCATCGAAGCCTACGCGTAAGCACGGAGAGCAAGGCCAGGCGGAAAAAAATGCCCCCACGCTGCGCCTTTGGCTAGCTGCCCCCCGAGGGGGCGCTTTTGCCTTGGGGCGGCCCGGCGGCAAAAAAACGCCCCCACGCTGCGCCTTTGGCTAGCTGCCCCCCGAGGGGGCGCTTTTTGCCTTGGGGCGGCCCGGCGGAAAAAAATGCCCCCACGCTGCGCCTTTGGCTAGCTGCCCCCCGAGGGGGCGCTTTTTGCCTTGGGGCGGCCCGGCGGAAAAAAATGCCCCCACGCTGCGCCTTTGGCTAGCTGCCCCCCGAGGGGGCGCTTTTTGCCTTGGGGCGGCCCGGCGGAAAAAAATGCCCCCACGCTGCGCCTTTGGCTAGCTGCCCCCCGAGGGGGCGCTTTTTGCCTTGGGGCGGCCCGGCGGAAAAAAAATGCCCCCACGCTGCGCCTTTGGCTAGCTGCCCCCCGAGGGGGCGCTTTTGCCTTGGGGCGGCCCGGCGGAAAAAAAAATCCCCCATCCAGAAGATGGGGGATTTTTTTCATCCTGCGCAGGGCTTGGCGCTTACTTGGCCGGCGCGGCCTTGCTGGTGACGGAGAAGTCTTCCGCGATGCTGAAGAACGTGTTGAGCATGATCTGCAGGTTTTCCTTGCCGATCCCGCCTTCCGAGTTCATGTCCATCTGCAGCACGGCGCGGTTCTTGTCATCCAGGTAGGCGCGCGTCCAGCGGTATTCCTGGTTCCAGGCGTTGATGGCCTTGAGCGAGACCGGCTTCTTGCCGCTGTAGGTCGCGGTCACCACCAGGTCATGGCACTTTTCGGTGAAGTCGTTGCAGAGGAACTCGACGCGCAGGTCGCTGGCGCCGGTGCTGCCCGGATCCAGGACCAGCACGGGACCTTCGTCGCCATCCTGCTTGCGGGGAGCGTAGGACATGTCGTCCAGCATCGCCGTTACGGTGTCCAGGTCGAAGTCCTGCATGTAGCCGGCGACGGATGCGGCTTCAGTGGGGGCGGCCAGTTCCGCACCTTCTGCCGGCTCGCCTTCCTCTTCCATGCCGTCCATGTCGTCGTCCATGCCGGTCGCGCCCAGCAGGCCCGCGAACAGCTCGTCGGCCGGGATCTTCTGGCCGTTCAGGTCGCCCATGCCGTCGGCGAAGTGGAACTTGCCGATGATGTTGTCGCCGTCGTTCTTGCCGACGTTGAGCATTTCGGCCATGCCGGACATCGAACGCATCTGGTCGTCGGCTTCGGTGGCGGCCTGTTCAGCAGTCATGCCTTGCTTTTTGACGCCGTACTGCACGATCAGGTCGCGCACCATGGGCTTGGAAATGACCAGGGTGGCATCGATCTGCTTGATGGCCTTGACCATGATCTCCTGCGGCGTCAGATCCTTGACGTTGGGCGGATTGGTCAGGTCCAGCGCAAAGGTCAGCTTGCTTTCGCCCTTGTCGGTTTTCCAGCTGATCGGGTCGATGCTGAAAGTGGGGTTGCCATTGAGCAGCTTGCCGGCATTTTCCAGCACGGCGTCGAACTGCTCGTCTTTCAGGCCTTCGTCGGTGGCGCCCAGCATGTACTGGCGCACGATCTGGTTGTAGGTGTCCGACAGTTGCTTGATGGCGGCGCCGTCCAGCTTGGCGAGCTTGATCACGGCCTGGCCGTTGCCCAGCGCCACGTCGTTCAGCGTGATGTTGCCGGTCTGGTAGGAGGCTTCGACATTGACGTTCTTGTCGTCTTCGCCCAGCTTGACGCCGTAGCCCAGGTTGTCCAGCGAGAACTTGATGTCGTCATCGGTCTTGGCCACGTCCAGGCGCTTGAGCTTGACGCTCGAATCGCCGATGGACAGGCCGAACTTGCCCATCCGGCTGTTCACGTCCATCGTCAGGCCGGACATCAGCACTTTGACCGGGTCGCGGGTTTTTTCGCCATCCACCGAGAGCTTTTCCACCAGCGCGTGCGCCGTGACGGCTTGCTGCGCGCGGTCGAAGGTGCCGTTGATCTCCATGCCGCTGAAGTCGACGGCGTTGCCGTCCTGCGTGACCTTCATGGGCGCGATATTGGCGGTGGAGGTGGAGTAGCCGCCGAAACTGATGAGCGCGTCGGCGGACAGCGGCACCACGCCATTGGTCAGCTCGAACAGTTCCTTGATGTTGTCGGTCTTGGCGAGTTCAGCGTGCGTGAAAGCCAACTTTGGAGCGATGGCGCCGCGTGCCAGGGCGCTCTTGGGGAAGGGGCCGTGTTCGATGGTTGCATCGAACTCGATCATGCCTGCGGGCAGATCATCGGCGTCCTTGTCGCCCTTGACCAGCGACAGGCCATAGCGCGCCTGCGTCGAGAACAGGCCGCGCTCATACTTCAGCTGATCGATGCGCAGACCGAACAGAGGCGTGATCTTTGCCAGTTTTTCATTGGCTTCTGCCAGATGGCGCTGCGAGCTTTCCTCGATGCGCTTGCCGGTGTACCACGTGGCCCCGACCCAGCTTCCCGCTCCCACTATGACCACGCCGAGGGTGATCGCTACGCTCTTTTTCATCGTTCTGCTTGTATCGTTGATTATCGAGTCATACCCGGTGATACGCGGCTGCTTCTGGCCGCCGGACGCCGTTGCTGGCGCCCGCCATCGGAATACGCGTATTCATCGGCCTGTAAGGCCCGCGGCGAGTATACCGAGGCAGATGGGCATCTGAGCTCGCTCGCAGTTACAGAAGATTTCAAAATGAAAGCCGGCGCGCTGGCGCCGGCTTTCCAGGGAAAACGACTGCAGCGGGGAATTACATCGGATCCAACGGGTAGATCGGACGGCGTACGTGCTTGAACTCAAGCTGGCCGTAGTCCGAGGTGGTGACCCCCACACCAGTGCATTCGATCACGTGCGTCGCCATGTCGGAGAAGCCCGCGCGCCAGTGGACCCGGCTCTTGAGCACGACATAGCGCTTTTGCAGCGGGTCGATGCCGGCCGACAGCAGGCAATTGATGTCGAAGGGTTCCTGGTGGCGGGATACCACCACGATTTCCACGCGGCCCGTGTCGATCACGACGGTCAGGCCGGTGTCGTTGCGCACGCCGCGGTACATGGGGCCGCGGTTCAGGTAGACGCCGTCGAACACCAGCTTGACGCGACCGGTGACTTCGAGCGGCTCGCTGGATTCTTTGATGGCGGGCATGGCCATTTTGCCGCCCAGCTTGATCGTAATGGTCTGCCCCACCCCGGCGGCAGCCGCTTGCTGCGCTGCCTGCGGGTCGCAGATGGCATAGAACACCACGTTTTCGAGTTCCTGGCGCAGTACCTCGGCCAGCACGGCGGTAGTGTCCATCGTGCCGCCGGAACCCGTGTTGTCGTAGTGGTCCAGCAGCACGACGGGGCCTTGTTCGATGGCCTTGGCACGTGTAATGGTGGGGGCCAGCGGTTCCGGGTGGAACACCCAGTCGGCGCGGCCGGTCCAGGCGCGGTCCAGCAATTCGTCTCGATGGCGCTGCGCGTCGGCCAGGTTGCCGTCCGTACAGACCACGGCGCTCAGGCCGGCTTCGCGGATGTCGGCATGCGGGAACCCGACGAAGACCGAGGCGGCCAGCACGCCGCCGGCTTCGAGTTCCTTGCAACGTTCCTGCAGGGGCTTGTTGGGCGCCGCGTGGGTGCCCTGGCACATGATGTGCGGCAGCATGGGCTTGTTGCCCCAGGACATCACGGGCTTGATCTCGCCCTTCAAGGTACGCGCAATGACATCCGCGGCACGCAGGCCCGCGGCGCGGATGTCTACGTGCGGGTAGGTATGAAAGCCACTGATGACCGTCGCGTGCTTGACGATGTCTTCATAGATGTTGGCGTGCATGTCCAGCGTCACCGCCACGGGCGTGTGCGGATCGATTTCGCGTAGGCGCAGCAGCAGGTCGCCCTCGGCATCCTCCACGCCCTCGGCGACCATGGCGCCGTGCAGGTCCAGCAGGATGGCGTCGTAGCCGCCGCGCTTGACCTCATCCAGGACCAGCTTGCACAGCTGTTCGTGGGTCTGGGCGCTGGCGGGGCCGCTGGGCCAGGATTCAGCCGCGACGGGCAGCACGATTTCGGCGCCTTCGCGGCGAGCCACTTCTATATAGCCGCCCAGCCCGCTGTCGGTGTTTTCGTAGGCCTTGATGGCGCGTTCGCCGGCCAGGACCTCGGGATTGCCGCGGAAAAAGCGTTCGAGCGGAGTGGGCACGGGCGAAAACGTGTTCGTCTCGTGCTTGATCATTGCCAAAAGCCAACGCATGGGGATTCCTGTGGGTTTGCTGTGGAGAGTCGGTCAGGCCGCCTGGGGAGGCTGGGGCCAGGGGTGTTGCTCGGGCCGCATGGTTTCCCAAGCGCGCGCCATGCGCAGCACACCCAGGTCGTCGAAGCGCGCGCCGGCGATTTGCAGGCCTATGGGCAGGCCCGCCTTGGTGTAGCCGCAGTTGACGGATGCCGCGGGCTGCTCGCTCATGTTGTAGGGAAGCGTGAAGCCGATGTGGTGCATGGTGGTCGCGACTTCGTTGGTGGGCGACGGCCATTCGGCGTTGTACGCGACGACCGGCGCCACGGGCGACAGCACGTAATCGTAGGGCGCGCAGGCCGCTACCGTCTTGGCGCGCACGTTGATGGTCTCGTAGTAACTGCGGAACACGGCTTCGCCGGATTGGCCGCCGCCGCTTTCCGCCCAGGTACGGATGAAGGGCAGGATCTTGTCGCGGCGTTCTTGCGGCAGGGCGGCAAGGTCGATGGCCGAGCGCGTGCGCCAGAAGCGGTCCACGCCTTCCAGCATGGCCGGTGTCATCCAGGGCTGCATCGGCGTCACGATGGCGCCGGCGGCCTCGAAGGCGCGGGCCGCGGCCTCGACCGCCTCGCGTATCTCAGGATCCAGGGGCAGGCCGCAGCCCGCGTCCATCAGCAGGCCTATGCGCACGCCGCGCAGGTCGCGTTGCAGGTCCAGCCAGTCGAAGTCCTGGTAAGGCAGGCTCATGTGATCGCGCGTGTCGGGCTGGGACAGGACCCCCATCATCAGCGCCGAGTCGGTGACGGTGCGCGTCATGGGGCCCGCGCAGCGGCCCATGAACGGAGGATCGATGGGGATGCGGCCCAGGCTGGGCTTGAGCGTGGCAATGCCGCACCAGGCCGCCGGCAGGCGCACCGAGCCGCCGATATCGGTGCCGATGTGCAGCGGGCCGTAGCCCGCGGCGGCCGCGGCACCGGCGCCAGCGCTGGAGCCGCCCGGATTCTTGGACAGGTCCCAGGGATTGCGGGTCAGCTCATGGAAGCTCGACAGGCCCGACGACAGCATGCCGAAATCGGGCATGGTGGTCTTGCCCAGCAATACCGCGCCGGCTTCGCGCATGCGGGCAGCGGGCGGGGCATCGGCGGCGGCCGGGTTGAGCTCGGTGGCTGCCGTGCCCAAGGGCACCGGGACGCCACGCGTGGCGATGTTTTCCTTGATGGTGGCGGGCACTCCATCCAGCGTGTAGCCGCCGGTTGACTGCGGTTCGCCTTTCATCCAGCGGGCTTCGGAGGCACGGGCCATCGCCAGCGCCCCGTCCGGGTCCAGCGCGTAGGTGGCCTTGAGCCGAGGCTCCCAGCGCCCGATGTGGTCCAGTACTGCACGGGTCACTTCGACGGGCGAGAGACTCTTGTCGCGGTATGCCTGGAGCATCTCCACGGCGGTCAGTTCATGCGGTTGCGGCATTTCGGTTCCAGTGTGTGTACGGGCTCCGGGCGCTTCAGGGCGCGGCGGTGTGGCTTGGGCCGGCCGCGACCGGCCGGAAGTTGCGGAAGTCCCAGTCGCGCCCGGGGGCGGCGTCGATCAAGGCCCGTGTGTACTCGTGGCGCGGTTCGGTCAGCACGGTCTCCGCAGAGCCGGTTTCCACGACCTTGCCGCGTTGCATCACCATGATGGTGTCGCAGATCTGCGCGGCCACCCGCAGGTCATGGGTGATGAACAACACGCCCACGCCGGTGCGTTGGCGCACTTGCTCCAGCAGTTCCAGTACCTGTGCCTGCACGGATACGTCCAGCGCGGACACGGCCTCGTCGGCCACCAGGACTTCAGGGTCCATGACCAGGGCGCGCGCGATGCAGATGCGTTGGCGCTGGCCACCGGAGAACTGGTGCGGGTAGCGGTTCATGGCGTCGGGGCTCAGGCCCACGACGCTGAGGGTTTCGCCGGCCCGCTTCAAGGCCTGCTCGCGAGCCACGCCGAAGTTCAGCAGGCCCTCGATGATGGATTCGCCGACCGTGCGGCGCGGATTCAGCGAACGGTATGGATCCTGGAACACGATCTGGATGCGGCGGCGCACCGGGCGCAGCGCCGAGCCGGACAGGGTGCTGAGGTCTTCGCCGCCCATCATCATGTGGCCCGCGGTGGGCTCGATCAGGCGCACTATGCAGCGCGCGACGGTCGACTTGCCTGAGCCGGACTCGCCCACGATGCCCAGGATTTCGCCTTTGCGCAGCGTCAGGTTGACGTCCGCGGCTGCGATCACGTTGCGCGCCGCCTGGCGCGAGAACAGCGAACTCTTGGTGCCGTAGGTGCGGCCCAGTCCCTTGACGTGCAGCACCGGCATGCCGGCGGGGGCTTCGCGGCGCGATGGCACCAGGCTGGGCACGGACGACACCAGGCGGCGCGTATAGGACTGCTTGGGCTCGGCCAGGATCTCGTTGCGCGTGCCGCTTTCGATCAGGTCGCCGCGGTTCATCACCACGATGCGGTCCGATATCTCGGCCACGACGCCGAAGTCGTGCGTGATAAACAGCACCGCGGTCTTGTGCTTGACCTGCAGTTCCTTGATGAGCGCCAGGATCTGCTTCTGCGTCGTGACATCCAGCGCCGTCGTCGGTTCGTCCGCGATCAGCAACTTGGGTTCGAGGATCAGCGCCATGGCAATGACGATGCGTTGCCGCTGACCGCCCGACAACTGGTGCGGATAGGCCTCGAAGATGCGTTCCACATCAGGCAGATGCACGGACCGGAACATGTCCAGCACCTTGGCGCGGCGTTGCGCGGCAGACATCTGCTTGCGGTGCAGGCGCAGCACTTCGTCGACCTGCTTGCCCACGGTATGCACGGGGTTCAGCGCGGTCATGGGTTCCTGGAACACCATGGCCATGCGCGTGGCGCGCATCTCGCGCAGGCGGCGCTGCGTGGCCGTGACCACGTCTTCGCCTTCCACGCGGATCGAGCCGGCGCTCACGCCCAGTACGCCGGGCGGCAGCAGGCCCATGACGGCCAGCGAAGTGACGGATTTGCCCGAACCGGATTCGCCGACCACGCATACGGTCTCGCCGGCATGCACGTCCAGGCTCAGGTTGCGCACGACACGGTTGCCCGCGCCGGCGACTTCGACCGAGAGGTTGCGGATGGCCAGGATGGCGGACGAGGTATCGCCCGCGGGGGGAGTGGGGGAATAGGTCATCGGCATCAGATCCTGCGCACCATTTTCGGGTCCAGCGCGTCGCGCAGGGCGTCGCCCAGGATGTTTACGCTGAGCACGGTCAGCGACAGGAACAGGCCGGGGAACAGGATCAGTCCCGGCAGCATGCGGAAGTACATGCGTCCTTCGGACATGATGTTGCCCCAGGAGGCGATCTCGGGAGGGATCCCTGCGCCCAGGAAGCTCAGGATGGCTTCGGTAAGCATGGCGGATGCGAAGACATACGTGCCCTGCACCGTCAACGGCGCGATCGTGCTGGGCACCATGTGGCGCCAGAGCAGCAGCGGCAGCGGCGTGCCCAGGGCCAGCGCCGCCTCGACATAGGGTTCACCGCGCACGGTCAGGATCTGGCCGCGCACCAGCCGCACCACGCGCGGAATCTCCGGAATGGTGATGGCGACGAGCACGGTCGTGATGCTGGCGCCCGTGACGGAAACCAGGGCGATCGCCAGCAGGATGCCGGGGATGGCCATGATCGCGTCCATGGTGCGCATGATCAGTCCGTCCAGCGAGCGGAACCAGCCTGCGATCACGCCGATGACCAGCCCGATGGCGACGCTGACAAGCGCCGCGCCCAGGCCCGCGATCAGCGAGATCCGCGCGCCGTAGGCCACGCGCGACCAGACGTCGCGGCCGAATGCGTCGGTGCCCAGCAGATAGTCGGAGAAGGGCGGCTTGAGGCGCGCGCCGGGGTTGATGAGGGTGGGGTCGACGGTGCCAAGCAGCGGCGCGAACAGCGCGATGACGACGACCGCCAGCAGCACTATCAGCGCCAGCATGACCGGCCAGCTCTTGAGCCCCTGACGGACTTGCCGCCAGGCCGTGACTTGGGGATTCCCGCCGCCGGGGAGGTCGGCGGCGTCGGTTGGCGTTTGCATGGGTCGGCCCCTAGTATCTGATCCGCGGGTCGAACACCGTGTAGGCGCAATCGACAACCAGGTTGATGAACACGTAGACGAACGCGAAGAAGAGCGTCAGGCCCTGGATGACCGGGTAGTCCCGCGCGAGCACGGCTTCCACCACCAGCCGGCCCAGGCCGGGGATGTTGAATACCGATTCGGTCACGACCACGCCGCTGATCAGCAGCGCGATGCCCAGGCCCACGACGGTGGCGATGGGCACGGCGGCGTTGCGCAGTGCATGGCCCAGCAGCACTCCGGTCTCGCCCAGGCCCTTGGAGCGCGCCGTGCGGATGAAGTCCTCGCCCATGACCTCGATGACGCTGGTGCGCGTGATGCGCGCGATCAGGGCCACGTAGACCGTGGACAGGGCCAGCGAAGGCAGGATGAGGCGGTGCAGGTACGGCCAGAAGCCCTTGTCCAGGGGAGCGTAGCCCTGCACGTTGAACCATCCCAGCTTGATGGCGAAAAGCCAGATCAGCACGTAGCCCGTGACGAACACCGGCACCGAGAAACCCAGCACCGAAAAGCCCATCACGGCGCGGTCCAGCAGCTTGCCTTGCCGCCAGGCTGCCAGCACGCCCAGCGGGATGGCGACGATCAGCGTGAACACCAGGGTCAGCACCGCCAGGCTGAGAGACGGTTCGAGGCGTTGTCCGATGAGCTTGGTGACCGGCACGCCCGACATGAGCGAAGTGCCCAGGTCGCCTTGCAGGAGCTTGCCGCCCCAGATGAAGAACTGCTTGATGACCGGTTGGTCCAGGCCCATCGTCTGGCGTATCTGGACGATACGTTCGGGCGTGGCGCCGTCGCCCGCCATGATGATGGCCGGATCTCCCGGGCTGAAACGCAATATCGCGAAGACCACCACCGCGACCATCACCAGAACGGGGATGGTCGCGAGGAGCCGGCGTGAGACAAATGCCAGCATGTAATTCCCCCTAACTACTGCCCGTCAAGGGGCTTTCTTGACGTTCCAGAACGCGAACACCGGCGCGTGCACCAGGCCCGAGAGCTTGGTCGAGTAGACGGTGGGCACGGACATCTGGCCCAGCGGCACGTACAGGCCTTCGTCGATACCGATGCGCTGCACTTCCTCGGCGATCTTCTTCTGTTCCGCCGGGTCGGAGGTCAGCGCCATCTTGGTGCGCAGTTCTTCGATCTGGGGGAAGTCGGGCCAGCCGAACCAGGCGTTGTCGCCGTTGGCCGCGGCCGGCGCAGAACGGACGGGGTCCATCACGTCGGTCGCGTACCAGTTGGTGTTGTGGATGTTCCAGCCGCCTTCCGCAGGCGCGGCCTTCGAGGCGCGCCGCGTGGCCACGCTCTGCCAGTCCATCGCGGCGAGGTTGACGTTGAAGCCCGCCTTGCGCAACGCCTGGGCCATCACGACCGGCTGGGCCGACAGGGTGCCGACGTCGGTTGCGTGCATGACCAGGATGGGCGTGTTGTCGTAGCCGGCTTCCTTCAGGAGCGCCTTGGCCTTCTCGATGTTCGACGGCACGACCATGTCCTTGCCGATGTCGCTTTCCAGCGGCGTGCCGCAACCCCACAGCGAGGCGCAGGTCTTCCAGTACTTCGGATTGCCCACCAGCGCCTTCATCACGTCTTCCTGGCCGATGGCGTACATCGCGGCCTGGCGTACCTTCTTGTTGTTGAAGGGCGGGTACTTGAAGTTGAAGCGGTACATCGTGAAGTAGCCGACCGGGCTGAGCGACTCTTCCTTCAGATCCTTGTTGCCTTCGATCATCGGCAACAGGTCATAAGGGAATTGTTCGACGAAGTCGATTTCGCCGCCCAGCAAGGCATTGGCGGTGGTCAGCGCGTCGGGCATGACGTCCCATTCGACCTTGTCGACGTTGACCACCTTGCCGCCAGCCAGCCCGCTAGCGGGTTCCTTGCGCGGCACGTAGTCGGCGTTCTTGGCGTAGACCGTCTTCACGCCCGGCTTGAACTCGATGACCTTGAACGGACCCGAGCCGGTCATGTCGGTGATGGGCTGGCCGATGGCTTGTTCGGCGATGCGCTTGGGCATCATGAAGGGCGCGGTGCCGGTGGGCTTGGACAGGGCGCGCAGCGCCAGGTCCGTGGGCTCTTTCATGACGATGCGGAAATTCTTGTCGTCGATGACTTCGATCTTGTCGGTGAACTTGAGCAGGGTGCGGCCCATGCCGTCGCCCGCGGCCCAGCGCTTGATCGAGGCGACGCAGTCCTCGGAAGTCACCGGCTTGCCGTCGTGCCATTTCTGGCCGTCGCGCAAGGTCATGGTGTAGGTCTTGCCATCCGGCGAGACTTCCCACTTTTCAAGCATCTGCGGCTGGATCTTGTTGTCGGCGTCGGTGGCCAGCAGAGTGTCGTAGATCATGTAGCCGTGCCACGTCGTGATGTACGCGGTGGTGGCATGCGGATCGGTCAGGCGCAGAGGCGAGTGCATCACCGATTTGATGACGGTCTCGGCGTAGGCGCCATGAGCCATCATCAGGGTGGCGCCGGCCAGCGCGGCCGCTCGGACGTACTTCAGCATGAATGTTCCCCTTGATGCGTAATGAGCGGCGCCATCGCGCCGCTGCGTCGTTAATCCGCCGCGCGAGGGCGGCGTGCGAGGTTCAGGCGGTAGCCGACCGGCCGGAAAAGACCGGTCCGCAAGGCGCCATTCTGATGCCGGGACGCAACCGTGTCCATGGTTGTTTTGCCGCATCCATCAGCATGGAGCCCGGGGCCGCGCAGACCAGGATCGTTTGCGCAATGCCGGTGAAATCCGCGCGGAAGTGCGCCGAACTCTTGACCACCAGGATAGCGGCGCGCCGCGGTTCAACGCCGGCGAAACGGAACATTTCCTGGTCGGCCATCTGCACCTTGTTCGACGCGACGATGATGCGTACACCGCCTATGCGCAGGCAGGCGCTGGGACCCAGGTCCATGTGGAAGCCGCGGTAGAACGCGCCGTGCGTATCGAAGCGTCCATCTGAAGTTTTCTCGACGATGAACTCGGTGTCCAGCGGTTCGTCGTCGGGAATACCCGAGTGTCCACCCAATGCAATGCGTACCTTGTTTCCCGCGCCCGCGCGATGGGCCGCAAGCGCGGCCGCGGGGTCGACGATGAGGCCGATGGCGGTGTCGCGCGCGTCGTGCCGGATCAGGGCCCGCAAGATGCCGGTGGTGTCCGAGCTGCCGCCAGCGCCTGGATTGTCTTGCGCGTCGGCGATCACCACGGGCTTGCTGGCGTCGCGCGCCAGACGCATGGCTTCCTGCACGGCTTCATCGGGCGTGTAGAGTTTGCCGCCGAAATCGCGTTCCGCGTTGAGCACCGCGCGCGTCATGGCGTCGGCCGCCGCGTCGGCTTCGGCCTGCGTGTTCCCGTAAGCCCACACGGCGGGCGCGCATTCGGGGAAGTCGGCTGCGGGAAAACCCGTGGCAAACGATACGCTCAGCGCACCGCGCGTTTCGATATCGCCCACCAACTGGTACAGGCTGCGCGACGGCTCTATGTCCGTGGACTGCCAGCAAAGCGAAATCAGATAGGGCAGCGAGCGCAGCGCCACATGGGGCCGGGGCGTGCCGGCCAACCGCGAGGACAGCAGTCCGGCGGCGCGTTGCCCGGTTTCGGCCATGTCGATGTGCGGATAGGTGCGATAGCAGACCAGGGCGTCTGCGTGGCGCACCATGGCGCGGGTCACGTTGGCATGCAGGTCCAGGCTGGCCACGACAGGCACGTCCGGTCCCACCAGCTCGCGCACGCGGCGGAGCAGTTCGCCCTCGCCGTCGTCCAGATGCTCGGTGACCATTGCGCCGTGCAGGTCCAGATAGACGCCGTCCAGCGGCAGCGCCTGCGACAGGCCCTGCAGGATCATCGCGCTGATGCGTTCGAAAGCGTCCTTGGTGACCGGACCGGAGGGGCTGGCCGCGGCCCAGGTGGTGGGCAGCAGCGTGTGCCGCCCCATGGCCTCAATGAAGCCCGCCACCGGTATGTTGGCGCCCGCGACCGCCTGGAACATCGCCGGCCCGCTGACCAGCTTGGGCCAGCCGCCGCCTTTCTCGGCAAAGTCTTCCCACGCCGCGCGCGAAGGCGCAAACGTATTGGTTTCGTGCTGAAAGCCGCCTATCCCGATGCGCATCAGGATTCCCCTTGTCATTTTTGATATGAGGAAGACGCAGCTACGCCGCGCCCATTTCAGTTCCCGTCGCAGACGGGCACAACGCAACTAACTGGCAAGACCTTTCGCAGCGGGGTCGCGCGGATCCGGCTCGGTGCACCCCGTCGTGATGCCACGCAGCCGACTCATCGCCCCACATCGTGATGCCACGAAACCAGTTCGTCGCATTCCGATCGGGATGCCGCGGATCCGGCTTTGCCGGTCCGCAGGCATGCCCCCCTGGGGGGGAAGCGCGCAGCGCTTCGGGGGGGGGACCCTCACTTAGCGACAGGCATGGTGAATTCCGCGCCCTTGGCAATGCTGTCGGGCCAGCGCTGCATCACGCTCTTGTAGCGAGAATAGAAGCGGATGCCTTCTTCGCCGTAGGCATGGTGGTCGCCGAACAGCGAGCGCTTCCAGCCGCCAAAGGAGTGCCAGGCCATGGGCACGGGGATAGGCACGTTGATGCCCACCATGCCGACCTTGATCTGGCGGGCGAAGGCGCGCGCCACGCCGCCATCGGACGTGAAGCAGGCGACGCCATTGCCGAACTCATGGGCATTGATCAGCTCCACTGCCGAGGCGAAATCGGGCACGCGCACGATGCACAGCACCGGTCCGAAGATTTCTTCGCGGTAGATGTTCATGGTGGGCTTAACGTGGTCGAACAGCGTGCCGCCCAGGAAGAAGCCCTTTTCGTTGCCCGGCACTTTCAGGCCGCGGCCGTCGACCACCAGTGTGGCGCCCGCCGCGACGCCATCCTCGATGTAGCCCACCACCTTGCCGCGATGCTGCGAGGTAACCAGCGGGCCCATTTCGGCATCGCCCTGCATGCCGTCCTTGACCACCAGCGCCTTGACGCGCGGGGTCAGGCGTTCGACGACCTTGTCGGCCACGTCGCCCACGGCCACGGCCACCGAGATGGCCATGCAGCGTTCGCCGGCGGAGCCGTAGGCCGCGCCCATCAGGGCGTCGGTAACCTGGTCCAGGTCGGCATCGGGCATGACCACCATGTGATTCTTGGCGCCGCCCAGCGCCTGCACGCGCTTGCCGCGGCGGGTGCCTTCCGCGTAGATGTATTCGGCGATCGGCGTAGATCCGACGAAGGACAGGGCCTCGACGTCCGGATGCGCGATCAGCGCGTCCACCGATTGCTTGTCGCCGTGGACCACGTTGAAGACGCCTTCGGGCAAGCCCGCTTCCGTCAGCAGTTCCGCCAGGCGCACGGAGGCCGAAGGGTCGCGCTCGGAGGGTTTCAGCACGAAGGTGTTGCCGCAGGCGATGGCCACGGGGAACATCCAGCAAGGCACCATCATCGGGAAGTTGAACGGGGTGATGCCGGCCACGACGCCCAGGGCCTGCCGCATGCTCCAGTTGTCGATGCCGCCCCCGATCTGGTCGGAGTATTGCCCCTTGAGCAGTTGCGGGATGCCGCAGGCGAATTCCACGATTTCAATTCCGCGCGTGACCTCGCCCTTGGCGTCGGAGAAGACCTTGCCATGCTCGCGGGTGATCAGTTCGGCCAGCTCGTCCTGGTGTTTGTCCAGCAGCGCCTTGAAATTGAACAGGATGCGCGCGCGCTTGAGCGCGGGCGTTTCCGACCAGGCGGGAAACGCGGCCTTGGCGGCGGCCACGGCCAGAGCCACTTCGTCATTGGACGCCAGCGGCACGGAAGAGGCGACCTCGCCGGTCGCGGGGTTGAAACCGTCGGCGTAGCGGTTGCTGCGGCCGTCGTAGTGTTGGCCGTTGATGAAATGAGGGATCTTCTTCATGAGGGAACGCTCGAATCTGGGGCTTTGAAAAATGCCGGAGGGCGGCCCAGGGCCGCCCAGGCTGAAAAGCCGCCCCTCGCGGGGCGGCGGGCAATCAGGCGACTTCCTTCAGCACACGGCCGATCTGTTCGAAGATCTGGCCGATCTGTGCCTCTTCGATGATGAGCGGGGGCGAGATCGCGATGATGTCGCCGGTGTAGCGCACCATCAGGCCGCTGTCGAAGCACTTCTGGAAGACTTCGGCGGCGCGAGCGCCAGGAGCGCCGGCGCGCGACGACAGTTCGATGCCGCAGACCAGGCCCAGGTTGCGCACGTCGATGACGTGCGGCGCGCCCTTAAGGCTGTGGGCGGCATCCTGGAAGGCGCCGGACAGCTTGCGGGCGCGTTCGAACAGATTTTCGCGGCGGTAGATGTCCAGGGTGGCCAGGATGGCAGCCGCGGCCAGCGGGTGCGCCGAATAGGTGTAGCCGTGGAAGAACTCGATGCCGCCGGCCGGGCCGTTGACGATGGCGTCATGCACTTCGCGCCTGACCGCGACCGCGCCTGCGGGCACGGCGGCATTGCTCACGCCCTTGGCCATGGCGATGATGTCCGGCGTGACGCCGAAGAAGTCCGACGCGGTGGCGGCGCCCAGGCGGCCGTAGGCGGTGATGACTTCGTCGAAGATCAGCAGGATGCCGTGCTTCGCGGTGATTTCGCGCAGCTTTTCCAGATAGCCCTTGGGCGGGATCAGCACGCCGGTCGAGCCCGCCATCGGTTCGACGATGACCGCGGCAATGGTGGAGGGATCGTGCAGGGCGACAATGCGCTCCAGCTCGTCGGCCAGGTGCGCGCCCCAGGCGGGCTGGCCCTTGGAATAGGCATTCTGCTCGAGGTTGTGCGTATGCGGCAGGTGGTCCACGGCGGGCAGCAGGGCGCCCGAGAAGGTCTTGCGGTTGGTAGAGATGCCGCCGACCGAGATGCCGCCGAAGCCCACGCCGTGGTAGCCGCGTTCGCGGCCGATCAGGCGGGTACGCTGGCCTTCGCCGCGGGCGCGGTGATAGGCCAGGGCGATCTTCAGGCAGGTGTCTACGGATTCGGAGCCGGAGTTCGTGAAGAAGACGCGGTCCAGGCCCTGGGGCATCATGCCGGCGACGGCGGTCGCGGCTTCGAAGGCCAGCGGGTGGCCCAGCTGGAAGCCCGGCGCGTAGTCCATCACGCCTGCCTGGCGGGAGATGGCCTCGACGATTTCCTCGCGGCCATGGCCGGCGTTGACGCACCACAGTCCGGCGGTGCCGTCCAGGATCTGGCGGCCATCGGTCGAGGTGTAATACATGCCCTTGGCGGTCGCGAGCATGCGCGGGTGGGCCTTGAACTGCTTGTTGGCAGTGAAGGGCATCCAGAGATGGGACAGGTCGGGCAGTTTGTCGGGGGCGTTCATGGCGGCTCCAGGGGACGGACAAGCGCTGGACTTGGGCGACGGTTGTGCAGCCAGCGGGATTGAAACGATTCTGGTGCGTCCCGGGGGGAATGAAAATATACGATCCGCGCAAATGCGGCTAACTGTATAGTTGTAAACGACACAACTGTACAGTTAATGCCGTGATCGATTTTCAGCCCAACCGCGCCCGGGGCCGGGGACAGGCGCAGACCTTGGTCGAGCAACTGGTCGCCGCCATATTGCGCGCCATCGAAGAACAGACGCTGCGTCCGGGTATGTCCCTACCTTCGGTGCGTGAGTTCGCGCGCCAATACGAAGTCAGCACCTTTACGGTGGCCAGTGCCTATAGCCGGCTGGTGTCGCAGGGCTGGCTGGCGGCGCGGCCGGGTGCGGGCTATCGGGTCGCCACGCCGGACGCCCCGGCGCGTCCGAGCCAGCCGCCCTCCTGGGAGCCGCCGCGCCTGAATGCCGGCTGGCTGCTGTCGGATATCTTCGCGGACCATTCCATTCCCATCAAATCGGGCTGCGGGTGGCTGCCGGGCGAATGGCTGAACGAAGAAGGACTGCACATGGCCCTGCGCCATATGGGGCGGGTGCCGGCCATGCGCATCGCGAACTACGGCCATCCCTATGGCTATGCGCCGCTGCGCGAGACCATTGCTGCCAGCCTGAGCACGCAGGGCATGGAGGTCGAGGCCTCGCAGGTCCTGCTGACCCAGGGCGTGACGCATGGCCTGGACATGGTGATACGCACTTTGCTGCGGCCGGGGGATACCGTGTTGGTGGAGCAGCCCGCCTATGCCAACCTGCTGCAGATGCTGCGCCTGGCCGGGCTGCGCGCGGTGCCCGTGCCCCGCACGCTGGACGGGCTGGACTGCGACGCGCTCGAAACGGCGGTGGCGCGCCACCGGCCCAGGGCGCTGTTCATCAATACGGCGTTGCAGAATCCCTCTGGCGCAAGCATCAGCATGGCCAACGCCTTTCGCATCCTGCAGGCGGCCGAGCGGCATGGCCTGTGGGTGATCGAAGACGATATCTCGCGTGAACTGGCGCCGGGCGTCACGCCCATGCTGGCCGCCCTGGACGGCGCGCGGCGCGTGGTCTACCTGGGCGGGTACTCCAAGGTCATCAGTCCGTCGGTGCGGGTGGGCTATGTGGTGGCGCACCGCGACCTGACGCGCGACATCGCGCGCACCAAAATGGCGGTGGGCCTGACCTCGCCGGAAATCATGGAGCGGATCGTCCACCAGGTCATCCGCGAAGGCCGCTACCGCGCCCATATCGCGCGCACCCGCGAGCGCCTGGCGGCAGCCCATGCGGGCGTGGCTGAACTAATGGCGCAGCATGGGTTCCAGATCTATGGGCGGCCGCAGGGAGGCCTGTTCCTGTGGGCCAAGGTGGCCGGGCAGTGGCGCGAGCGCGGCGCCAACGGCCTGGCCGAGCTGGCGCTCAAGGACGGTATCTGGCTGGCTCCCGGCTCCTACTTCGAGGCGGACGAGGCCGATACTCCCTGGGTCCGGTTCAACGTGGCGTACTCCGAGGCTCCCGCCCTCTGGCGTTTCGTGCGCAATGCCGGGGCGGCGGCCTGAGTCACTGCCGCTCGTAAGTCACGAAATCGTATTCGTAGCCGTTTTCTGCCGGCTGGGCTTCTCGCGACGTTTCCTTCCATTGGAAGGCGGGCAGCAGCGGGAAAAAAGCGTCGCCTTCGACGTCGGCGCGGACTTCCGTGGCCAGCACGCGCGCGGCCAAGGGCAGGGCCTGCACATAGATCTGCGCGCCACCGATCACAAAGGCCGCGTCGATATCGCCGCAGGCCTGGACTGCCGCCTCCAGCGACGGGACCACGATGGCGCCCGCCGCGGTGAAACCGGGATTGCGGCTGATCACGATATTGCTGCGGCCGGGCAGCGGCCGGCCCAGCGAGTCCCAGGTCTTGCGGCCCATGATGATGGGATGGCCCAGGGTGCTGCGCTTGAAGTGCGCCAGATCGCCCGGCAGCTTCCAGGGCAGGGCGTTGTCGCGTCCGATGACGCGATTGGTGGAGTAGGCAACGATGAGAGTAAGGCTGGCGGGCATGCGGATCGGGGCGGTAAAGGTTCGGCCGGTTGGCTACGGCAAGCGTAGCAAATTTGCGCGGCGGTCCGCGCCGCGCAGCCCCGTCACTCCACTGCATGCTCCAGGAACTCGGTCGCGGGCATGGGTTTGCCCAGCAGGAAGCCCTGCAGCGAATCGCAACCCAGGCCGGTCAGGAACTTCTGCTGCGCCGGCGTTTCCACGCCTTCGGCCACAATGCGCAGGTTGAGCTGCTGCGCCAGCGCGACGATGGCCGACACGATGGCGGCATCCTCGTTGTCGTTTTCCAGCTGGTTGACGAAGCCCCGGTCGATCTTCAGCTCGGTCGCGGGGAGCCGCTTCAGGTAGAGCAGGCTGGAGTAGCCGGTGCCGAAGTCGTCGATGGAGATCGTCACGCCCAGGTTCGACAGGCGCTTAAGTACGGCCAGGCTGGCTTCGGCGTCGCGCATCGCAGTGGATTCGGTGACTTCCAGCGTCAGGCAGGCGGGCGGAACGCCGTGGCGTTCCAGCGCCGTGCGCACCGTTTCCACCAGGCTGGCGTGGGCGAACTGCAGCGCCGAAATATTCACGGCGATGGTCCAGTGGCCCTGGCCGGCGTTGATCCATTCCCGCATCTGGCGGCAGGCTTCGTTGATCACCCATTCGCCGATGGACAGGATCAGTCCGGTTTTTTCTGCCGTGGGGATGAACTGGTCGGGACCCACCAGGCCGCGCGTCGGGTGGTTCCAGCGCAGCAGCGCCTCGGCGCCGATGATGGGGCCGGCGGGCGCCTCGTACTTGGGCTGGTAATGCAGGACGAGCTGATTGCGTTCCTGCGCCAGGCGCAAGTCGTGCAGCAATTCGATCTGCTCGTGCGCATCCGCGTTCATGGACGGCTCGAAGAAGCTGTAGCCGGTGCCGCCCAGGCGCTTGGCGTGGTACATCGCCGCGTCCGCGTTGGTCAGCAGGGCGTGGGTGTCCTCGCCGTCGTTCGGGTAGATGGCGATGCCCACGCTGGAGGTCACCAGGACTTCATGGCCGTATACGGTGACGGGGCGGGCGATGGCATCGATCAGGCGGTCGGCCACGTTGGCGGCGTCGGTGGGTTCGATCACTTCACTGAGCACGATGAATTCGTCGCCGCCCAGGCGCGCGACCGTATCCTGCGTGCGCAAGGTCTGGCGGATGCGTTGCGCCAGATCGATCAGCAGGGCGTCGCCGGTATGGTGTCCATAGGCGTCGTTGACCGCCTTGAAGCCGTCCAGGTCGAAGAACAACACCGCGAAGTAGCCCTTGCGGCGGCTGGCGCTTTCGATGGCCTGCTCCAGCCGGTCTTCCAGCAGGATGCGGTTGGGCAATTTGGTCAGGGTGTCGTGCAGCGCCAGTTGCACCAGTTCCTCATTGGCCTCGGCCAGCGAAGAGGCCAGGGCCGAGGTGCGAGCCTCCAGGCGGTTGTCCAGCACCGCGACCAGCAGGGCGATGGCCAGGACGCTCAGCGTCACCGCGGTGACGGCGATGGCCAGCCAGCCCGCCGAGATGCCGCTGTTGGCCGCCATGCAGATGCTGTCGGCAGGGAATCCGGCGGCGGCCATGCCGGTGTAGTGCATGCCCACGATGGCGATGCCCATGATCACGGCCGCCAGCGGCCGCGACCAGGCCACGCGAGGCCCGCCGTGGCGCAGTCGATAGGTGATCCACAGCGCCGCGCCGGAAGCGGCCACGGCAATCGCGATGGACAGCGCGAACCACTTGGGGTCGTAGATGATGCCGGGCGCCATGAGCATGGCGGCCATGCCGAGGTAGTGCATCGCCGCGATGCCCGCGCCCATCAGCAGGGCGCCGATCACCAGCCGCCGCCGCGGCAGTTCATCCTTGCTTACGGTCCAGAGCGCGAAGGCCGAGCAGCCGATGGCGATGACCAGCGACAGGACGGTCAGGGGCAGGTCATAGCCCATGGGAATGGGCAGGCTGAAGGCCAGCATGCCGACGAAATGCATGGACCAGATGCCGACACCCATCGCGAAGGCGCCGCCCGCCAGCCAATAGCGCGCGCTGGGCAGTCCATTCGATGCCCTGACGCGGTTGGCCATGCCCAACGCCGTGTACGACGCCAGGATGGCGACTCCTAGAGATACGAGGACGAGCGAAGGGTTATAAGTTCCGACGAGCATTTGTGAGGTCCTGGCCTGGGCGCATACTGCCGCCGCGGGGGCTTCATATCAATTCAATTGGTAGTCTATGGTTGCAAGTCGGTCGCAAAACAGAGTTCCGCGGTCGACGCTGGTGATGCACGTGCTCTCTTTTCTGGGAAGGGGGTGCGGCAGGGCAAGGCCGGCGGATGGTGCTGCCGGGCGGGGTGCCCGGTTTCGCGGCGAGCGACAGGCACGGCGCGGCAGGTGCCGGTCGGAAGCAAGGGCGCGCAGGGCATTCTGGACGCGCGTCCATGGCTAAGGGATGGGTTATACCGAAAACGCGCTTCCAGAAGCTCACCAATCTTCACTTGCGGCCTCGAGCGCGCTGGCAGGATCGCCTTGGGGAAGGTGACCTCCCCAGGGCGCTTGCCGCCGTGGCCATTTCCGAGACAGCCGCCGGGGCGGCTGCCCGCCTAGGTCCTAGACGGCCATAGCGGCGGTGAGGGGGGCGTGGTGGGTGTAGCCGGCCAGCGAGAAATCGCTCGGTTCCACTTTTTCCAGCCATTCGGGCTCGTAGCGCCCGGTGACCGCGAAATCGGGAATCCGGTCGGACAGGACCAGCCTGGGGGCCTCGTAGGGCTCGCGGGTGAGCTGTTCGCGCAGCATCGGCAGATGGTTTTCGTAGATGTGCGCGTCGCCGATGAAATACGTGAACCAGCGCGGCGTGTAGCCCGTCAGGCGGCCGACGAGGTGCAGCAGGGCCGCGCCCTCGGTGAGGTTGAACGGCGTTCCCAGGCCGACATCGTTGGAGCGGATGTACAGGCACAGGGAGATTTCGCGCGTGGTCGCGTTCGGCAGGAACTGGTAGAGCAGGTGGCAAGGAGGGAGCGCCATTTCCTCGATCTGGGCCCAGTTCCAGCCATGGAACAGGATGCGTCGGTCGCCCGGACGTTCATGGATGGTGTCCAGGCATTGCCGCAACTGGTCCACTGCTTTATAGAGCAGCACCTTCTGAACGCCGCCTTCCTCCAGATCCGCCACTTTGGAGTAGCCGCGCGACAGGGCGTCGGCAATCTGCGCCGGGCGGCTGGCGTCCAGCATTTTGTAGGCCGGCCATTGGCGCCACTGGACGCCATATACCGGGCCCAGGTCGTCGGGACCTTCGCGATACGGGTTGGCCAGCCACTGGCTGTTCTCGTTGGCATTCTGGTCCCAGACCTTGCAGCCGAGTTCGCGGAACTCCGCGGCGCTGCGCGAGGCGCGCAGGAAGCCCATCATTTCGCCGATGGCGGACTTGAACGCCAGCTTCTTGGTCGTGACCGCGGGAAAGCCTTTTTGCAGGTCAAAGCGCAGCGACGCGCCCGGCATGCTCAGGGTGCGTATGCCCGTGCGGTTTTCCTGCCACGCGCCGGTGTCCAGGATGGATTGAACGAGGTCCAGGTATTGTTTCATGGCGGTCCTTGCGCACGCTCGCCCGGCGGGTGACGCAGACAGCCGCCGCGAACGCATCGCGGCGGCGCTTATAAGTTAGGGATAGACGAATTACACCACGCGGGCGCGGGTTCAGGCGGCGGCCGGCGCTTCCTGGGTGTCGACGATCTCGACCGAAAAGGTCAGCGCGGCGGTTTTCTCCAGCATGGCCGAGGCCGAGCAGTATTTTTCGTGCGACAACTGCACCGCGCGCTCGACCGCGGCGCGCGGCAGGTTGCGGCCGGTCACGGTGAAGGCGAAATGGATGCGCGTGAAGACCTTGGGGTCGGTATCGGCGCGGTCGGCCTGGAGCTTGACGCTGCAGCCGCTGACGGCGTGGCGCCCACGCTTGAGGATCAGCACCACGTCGTACGCGGTGCAGCCGCCGGTGCCGGCCAGCAGCATTTCCATGGGCCGGGGGGCAAGGTTGTGTCCGCCACCGTCCACGGCGCCGTCCATGACGGCCACGTGGCCGCTGCCGGTGCTGGCGGTAAAGAGCATGCCGTTGGGGCCGCCCCAGTCGATCGTGCATTCCATGTTGTCGTGTCCTTGAGCTTGAGCGCAGTCAATGGCTGATGATACCTGTTGCGTACAATTCCAGGCATGAGAGCCCCGCCCCGCAACAGGGGTGTGCGCCAGCCTTGCCGAGGAGTTGCTTATGTCCACCGCTCTGTCCCGACCCAGCCCCGTTTCTTTCCTGCGCCGCATTAGTCCTGTAGATGCCCTGCTGGCCGAGGCGGACCGCGCGTTGCGAGTGCTGTCCGGCAGCGCCACGGCAGGCCGGCCTTATCCCGCGACCGCCCACGAGGCGCCGCAAGCCCTGTCGGCCCAGGAAAAGCGCCATGCGGCAGGGCTGATGCGCGTGAACCATGTGGGAGAGGTCTGCGCCCAGGCGCTGTACCGGGGGCAGGCGTCGGTGTGCCGGGAACCCGCGCCCCGGGCGCTGCTGCAGAACGCCGCGTCCGAGGAAGTGGATCACCTGGTCTGGTGCAACCAGCGGCTTACCGAGCTAGGCAGTCGTCCCAGCCTGCTGAATCCGCTGTGGTATGCGGGCTCTTTCGCGCTCGGCGTGCTGGCCAGCTATGCCGGCGTGCCCCGTAATCTGGGCTTCATGGCGGAAACCGAGAAGCAGGTCGAAGCACATCTGGAAGAACACCTGCGCACCTTGCCGGTGCAGGACGAGCGCTCCCGCCAGATCGTCCAAAAGATGAAAGAGGACGAAGCGCAGCATCGCGCCAGCGCGGAAGCGGCGGGCGGTGTGCCGCTGCCCACGCCCGTGAAGGCTGCGATGCGGGCCATGTCCAAGGTCATGACGACGACCGCCTACTGGGTCTGAAACGCCTGGAAAGCAAAATGTTGCAATGCGCAAAAAGCGATGCAACTTGGTGCCTCGCGCACCGTTTCTGTGCAAAATCCAGAGCGGGATTACCCGATGCGAGCTAGGGTAAGCCCCGGTCGGGTTTACCCATTCGGCAAAAACCCGGTTTTTGGCACAGGCATTGATTGGCGCGGGTTTCCAGAGGGGCAACTGAGCCTTTGCGGCAAAAACGCAACGAAAAAAATCTCTTGTGCGATGGGCTAAAAAAATTCTTGCATCGCACAAAAAACCTCGGTACTATTCACTCATCGGATGTTGAAACGCAGTCGGCGCGGTGCAAAACCCCGAAAGCGTAGCGAGCGGAAGGCCAGCTCCCAACATGCCACGGTTGTCTCCTCCACCCTCCTCCTTTGGTGGATTTAGCCCGAGATCTCACGATCTCGGGCTTTTTTTTCGGTTGTTCAAATGTGTCCCTATTTTAATAGGGGCTGCGCGTTTCCAACGGCGCTCGCCAGCGCTTCCTCCATAGGGAGGACTTCGCGTTTTCCCTTGGATATTTCGCGTGCGCCGGAGCGGAAAGTTCTACAATCATTTCCATGAAACCCCTATTTCCGCGCAATCGCGGTTTTGTCGTTCCCGTCCAGCAAAGCCGCACTTCCGGCTTGGGGCTGGCGGCCAGGCGCGGGGCGTTACGTTCTGTGCCGGTGAATTGCACTTCCTTATCCCTCCCATATATGGGCGTTACACCTGCCTCCGATAATGGCGGGCCTGTCTCGATAGACCAACCAGAGGTGATTCGGTGACCTGGCTGTACATTTGCGTGGTCGCATTCATGGTGGGGGGACTCATCGTGGCGTCGGAGCGCTGGCATGGCGCCTTCACCGGCGACAGCGACCTCAACAAGCCCCAAGCCAACCATTCCCGCGCCACGCCTCGCGTCGGCGGGCTGGCCGTCCTTGCGGGCACGCTGGCGGGCCTGCTGGTCCTGGGGCCCAGCAACATGACGT
Source organism: Achromobacter sp. D10 (assembly GCF_035282245.1). Taxonomy (NCBI): domain Bacteria; kingdom Pseudomonadati; phylum Pseudomonadota; class Betaproteobacteria; order Burkholderiales; family Alcaligenaceae; genus Achromobacter; species Achromobacter sp. D10. Next base: position 75,039 of record NZ_JAYJLE010000012.1, on the reverse strand, counting down.
TGACCTGGCTGTGGCCCGCGCTGTTCGTCGCGGCGCTGCCTGTGTTCGTGGCGGGCCTGCTCGAAGACATTACCAAGGACATCGGGGCCAGCAAGCGTCTGTTGGCGGCTTTCCTGTCCGCCGCAATCGCCTGGTGGTTGCTGGGCGGCGTCAGCCGAGTCGGCATGGCGCCCGTGGACTATGTGCTGTCCTTCTGGCCGGTGTCGCTGCTGTTCACCATGTTCGCGGTGGGCGGCTGTACACACGCGCTGAATATCGTTGACGGCATGAATGGCCTGGCCGGCATGGTGGCCACGCTGATGGCGGTATCGATCAGCCTCGTGGCGCTGCAGGTGGGCGACGTGCCGATTTTCCTGGTGGCGGCGGCGCTGGCTTCGGCCACGCTGGGCTTCCTGGTCTGGAATTTCCCGTTCGGACGCGTGTTCCTGGGCGATGGCGGTGCGTACTTCCTGGGCTTCATGCTGGCTGAGCTGGCGGTATTGCTGGTGGTACGCAATCCCTCGGTGTCGCCGTTCTACGCGTTGGCGGTGCTGTTCTACCCCGTCTTCGAAACCGGTTTCTCGATCTGGCGCCGCCGCTTCAAGCGGGGAGTGCCGGTCGACCAGCCGGACGCCTTGCACCTGCATCAGTTGGTGTTCCGCCGTCTGGTCCGGGTCACGTTCAGCCGAGGCCGCAGGCATGCGGTGCCGGCGCTGTGCAACGCGCTGGCTTCGCCCTACATGTGGGTGTTGGCGTTGATTGGCCTGGTCCCGGCCACCATTTGGTGGGACAACGCATGGGCGCTGTGCGCCAGTCTGGCGGTGTTCGCCGCTGTCTATATCTGGCTGTACGCGCGCCTGGTGTCCTGGCGCCGGCCGGGCTGGCTGCTGCTGCCTTCCGTTTTGCGGACTTCCGATTAGTTTTGGGCGCCCCGGCGATTGCCGCCGGGGGCTCGGTAATCTCTTTTTTTAATTACCCGACCATATTTGAAATGCCGTAATCGTTCTGCGGCGAAGGGAGAGTTATGTTGCGAATTCAAGATGTGAAACTCGCTGTTGTCGGCCTGGGCTATGTCGGCCTGCCCCTGGCAGTGGAGTTCGGCAAGAAGCGTTCGGTCATCGGATTCGATATCAATACGCGCCGCATCGACGCGCTCAAGGCGGGTCATGATCACACGCTGGAAGTCAGCGACGAAGAGCTGAAGGAAGCGACCCAGCTGAGCTACACGGCCGACCGCGCCGTGCTGGGCCAGGCCAACGTGTACATCGTGACCGTGCCGACCCCCATCGACGAATACAAGCAGCCGGACCTGACCCCGCTGGTCAAGGCCAGCGAGACCATCGGTGCCGTGCTCAAGCGCGGCGACATCGTCATCTACGAATCCACCGTCTATCCTGGCGCCACGGAAGAAGACTGCGTGCCGGTGCTGGAGCGCGTGTCGGGCCTGAAGTTCAACGTGGACTTCTACGCCGGCTACAGCCCCGAGCGCATCAACCCGGGCGACAAGGCGCACCGCGTCAGCACGATCAAGAAAGTCACTTCGGGTTCCACGCCTGAAGTGGCCGAGCTGGTTGACCAACTGTACAAGCAGATCATCACCGCCGGCACGCACAAGGCTTCCAGCATCCGCGTGGCCGAGGCCGCCAAGGTGATCGAGAACACGCAGCGTGACGTGAACATCGCGCTGATCAACGAATTGGCCCTGATCTTCAACAAGATGGGCATCGATACGGAAGCCGTGCTGCAGGCCGCCGGCACCAAATGGAACTTCCTGCCGTTCCGTCCGGGCCTGGTGGGCGGCCACTGCATTGGCGTGGACCCGTACTACCTCACCCACAAGGCTCAATCCATCGGCTACCACCCCGAGATCATCCTGGCTGGCCGCCGCCTGAACGACTCGATGGGCGGCTACGTGGTGTCGCAGCTGGTCAAGGCCATGACCAAGCGCCGCATCCATGTGCAGGGCGCCCGCGTGCTGGTCATGGGCCTGGCCTTCAAGGAAAACTGCCCCGACCTGCGTAACACCCGCATCGTCGACATCGTGAAAGAACTGGGCGACTACAACGTCGCGGTCGATGTGTACGACCCGTGGGTCGACCCGGAAGAGGCCGTGCACGAGTACGGCATCACCCCGGTGGCCAAGCTCGAGCAAGGCAAGTACGACGCCATCATCCTGGGCGTGGCGCACCATCAATTCGCCGAACTGGGCGCTGCCGGCATCCGCAAACTGGGTAAGCAGGACCACATTCTTTATGACCTGAAGTACGTGCTGTCGCCCGAAGAATCGGATCTCCGCCTGTAAGGAGCGCGCATGACTACACGCTTTGAGACCACCAAGAAGGAACTGTCCGCCGCCCCGCGCAAATGGCTGGTGACCGGCTGCGCCGGCTTCATCGGTTCGAACTTGCTGGAAACCCTGTTGAAGCTGAACCAGACCGTGACGGGCCTGGACAACTTCGCCACGGGCTTTCAGCACAACCTGGACGAAGTGCGCAATTCGGTTACGCCCGAGCAGTGGGCGCGCTTCAGCTTCATCGAAGGCGATATCCGCGACCTGGAAGCCTGCCGCCGCGCGGTGCAGGGCGTGGACTTTGTGCTGCACCAGGCTGCGCTGGGTTCGGTGCCGCGTTCGCTGAAGGACCCGATCACCACCAACGAGGTGAATATCGGCGGCTTCCTGAACATGCTGGTCGCAGCGCGTGATGCCGAAGTCAAATCCTTCGTCTATGCGGCTTCCAGCTCGACCTACGGCGACCATCCGGCGCTGCCCAAGGTCGAGGAAAACATCGGCAAGCCCTTGTCGCCGTACGCGGTCACCAAATACGTCAATGAACTGTACGCGGATGTGTTCGCGCGTTCCTACGGTTTCGAGACGGTCGGCCTGCGCTACTTCAACGTGTTCGGCAAGCGCCAGAATCCCAATGGCGCCTATGCGGCCGTGATCCCCAAGTGGACGGCCGCGATGATCCAGAACGAGGACGTCACCATCAACGGCGATGGCGAGACCAGCCGCGATTTCTGCTTCGTGGACAACGCGGTGCAAGCCAACATCCTCGCGGCCATGGCCGCGCCGGAAGGCCGCAACCAGGTCTACAACGTCGCGGTCAGCGGCCGCAGCACCCTGAACCAGCTGTTCGGCTTCCTGGTGCAGACGCTGGGGACCCAGGGCGTGGCTTATGGCAAGAAGCCGGTCTACGCCGACTTCCGCGCGGGCGACGTGCGTCACTCGCAGGCGGACGTCAGCAAGGCGGGCCGCTTGCTGGGCTACGAACCGACGCATACCGTGCTGCAAGGCCTGGAAGTGGCCATGCCCTGGTACACGCAATTCCTGCGTTGATTTGAAAGCACTCGTCAGAAAACTCGGCAGCATCCACCCGGACCACCAGCGCATTTTCAAGGGCGCCTTCCGGGTGGCGGTGTTCCTGCTGCTGGGCAAGGCCGCCGGCGCCATCAAGGAGATGGCGGTGGCGTACCGCTACGGCGTCAGCGACGCCGTGGACGCCTACCAATTCACGATGACCATGGCCAGCTGGTTGCCGGTCACCATCGTGGGCGTGTTGTCGGTGGTCTTGATTCCGGTGCTGGTGCGGCTGCGCCGCGCCGATGTCGCCGAAAGAAACCAATTCATCAGCGAATTGCAGGGCTGGGTGGCCGCTGCGGGTATCGCGCTGGCGTTGCTGACCTGGTTTGCCTGGCCGCACGTGCTCGGCATGCTGGGGCAGGGTCTGTCGGCCCGCGTGGGCGACATGACGGGTCAACTGCTTGTTGCCTTTGCGCCGGTGTCGGCGCTGTTGCTCATCGCGGGCATCAGCGCGGCCCGGCTGCGGGCGCAGGAAAGGCACGTCAATACCTTGCTGGACAGTGTGCCCGCCGTGGCGACGCTGGCTTGGGTGATGCTGGCCGCCAGCGCCGATGGCGTCGGGCCGCTGCTGTGGGGCACGCTGGTGGGCTACGCCATCCAGACCGTCTGGCTGGCATGGCTGGCGGCGCGCGCCGATGGCGGATTCTGGGGCGCGCCCCGGTTCTCGCTGCAATCGCCACACTGGCCCGAACTGCTGAGCGCGGCGGGCGTCATGCTGATCGGCCAGGTCGCCATGAGCTTTGTCGGTCCGCTCGATCAGTACGCCGCTGCCAACCTGGGTGCGAACGCCAACGCCACGCTGGGCTATGCCAGCCGGCTGCTGTCCTTGCTGCTGGGCATAGGCGCGGTGTCGGTGGGCCGCGCAGCCCTGCCGGTGCTGGCCGATGTGCAGGCGCGTGGCGATACCGGCCGCGCGCGCGCCATGGCGCTCAAATGGTCGGTGCTGATGGTGGCCGCCGGAGGCGTTGCGGTGGCCGTGGGCTGGGTGCTGGCGCCTTGGGGCGTGTCGGTCCTGTTCCAGCGCGGCGCCTTTACCGCCGAGAACACGCAGGCCGTGGCGCATGTATTGCGCTGGGGGCTGCTGCAACTGCCGTTCTACTTCGGCGTACTGATCCTGGTGCAACTGCTGGCCAGCCAGAACCGCTACCGGGTGATGGCCGCCATCGCCGTCGCCAATTTTGCCCTGAAGGCGGTCTTGAATACCGTGCTGGCACCCAGGATGGGAGCCGCAGGCATCATGCTGGCGACCAGCCTCATGTATCTGTTGTCCTTCGCGTGCTACCTCGCGGTGGCCATGCGCAAGGCTGAACCCAAAGAGGCCGATTGAATGCCCGTCACCGATACCGGCCCGGCGCCGCGCATCCTGCTGTTCATCCACTCTCTGCATGGCGGGGGCGCGGAACGTGTAGCCGCCGACCTGAGCGCGCATTGGGCTGGCATGGGCCGCGAGGTAATGGTGGTGACGCAGGCAAGCGCCGAGGGCGACGTCTATACCCTGCACCCCCAGGTGCGCCGCGAGGTATTGCATACGGCGGGCGAGGGCGGGGGCTTGCGCGGCATCTGGAGCAATGTCCAGCGAGTGCGGGCCTTGCGCCGCGTGGTCAAGGCCTTCCGTCCGGATATCGTGCTGGCCATGATGACGACGGCTTCGGTGCTGTCGGTCCTGGCCTGCGCGGGCCTGCCATGCCGCGTGATTGCGACCGAACACACGCATCCGCCTTCCCAGACGCTGTCGGGGTTCTGGCAGCGCCTGCGCCGGCTGACCTACCCGCGAGCGGCTCGTGTGGTCGCCTTGACGCGGGGCACGGCCGATTGGCTCGCGCAGCATGTGCCGGGCAGCAGACTGGCGGTCATTCCCAACCCGGTGCACTTTCCCTTGCCGCGCGCCGAGCCCATTCTCACGCCCGTGTCGGGAGACGGCCGCAAGCGCCTGCTCGCGGTGGGCCGCCTGCACGCCGACAAGGGATTCGACCTCCTGATCCAGGCCTACGCGCCATTGGCGGCGTCGCATCCGGACTGGGATCTGGTTATCCTGGGCGAGGGCGACGAGCGGCCCGCACTAGAGGCGCAGGTACGCGCGGCAGGCCTCGCGTCGCGCATTTTCATGCCGGGACGCGCGGGCAACGTCGGCGACTGGTACGAAAGCGCAGACCTGTACGTGCTGACTTCGCGCTTCGAGGGGCTGTCCAACACCTTGCTGGAATCCATGGCGAGCGGGCTCGCCGCCGTCTCGTTCGACTGCGACACCGGGCCGCGCGAGATCGTACGAGAAGGCGTAGACGGGGTGCTGGTGCGCCCCAATGGCGATGTGTCGGCGCTGTGCAAGGCGTTGGATGCCGTCATGAAAAATGACACGGACCGCAGGCGCATGGCGCAGGCGGCGACCGACGTGCGCGACCGCTTTTCGGCCGAGCGCGTGCTGCAGAAATGGCAAGAACTTTTTGACGGCGTGCGTGGATCCGGCCGCTGAGGCCGCGCATCGCGCCGTTGCTACAGTGACAACGAGAACTTCATCATGTGCGGAATAGTCGGGATTTGGGGCCCTATCGGGAACAAGGCGCAGGTGCTGGCGGAAAGCTGCCGCCGCATCCGCCACCGCGGGCCCGACAGCAACGGCTTCTGGGAAGATACCGAGGCCGAGCTGGCGCTGGCGCACGTGCGCCTGGCCATCCTCGACCTGACCGAGGCGGGCCATCAGCCCATGACGTCGGCCTGCGGCCGCTATGTCATGGTGTTCAACGGCGAGATCTACAACCACCTGGACATCCGCAAGCAGCTCGAGCAATCGGCGCTGGCACCGTCCTGGCGCGGCCATTCCGACACGGAAACGCTGCTGGCGGGGTTCACCGCCCTGGGCATCGAGGCCACCTTGCAGGCCGCGGTGGGCATGTTCGCCATCGCGTTGTGGGACCGCGCCTCGCGCAAACTGATGCTGGCGCGCGACCGCATGGGCGAAAAGCCGCTGTATTACGGCTATTCCGGCGCGGAGTTGGTGTTTGCCTCCGAACTCAAAGGCCTGATGCCGATTCCTGGTTTCGGCCGCGAACTCAATCGCAACGCGCTGGCGTCGTTCATGCGGCACAACTACATCCCGGCGCCGCAGTCCATTTACCAGGGCATTGCCAAGCTGCCGCCGGGGACCTGGGTCGAGTTCACCGCCGACGATACCCGCAGCCGCCGCATGCCCGAGCCGCGCGTGTACTGGTCGGCTCGCGAGGCCGCAGATACCTCCGCCCAATCCCTGCTGTCGTTCGAATCCGACGCGCAGGCCACCGATGCGCTGGAGGGCGTGTTGTCCAAGGCCGTAGGTGGCCAGATGCTGTCGGACGTGAGCCTGGGCGCATTTCTGTCGGGCGGGATCGATTCCTCCACCATCGTGGCCCTGATGCAGGCGCAGAGCTCGCAGCCAGTGCGTACGTTCGCCATCGGCTTTCACGAGAAAGGCTACGACGAGGCGCAACACGCCAAAGCCGTGGCTACGCACCTGGGCACGGACCATACCGAGCTCTACGTGACCGCTGAAGACGCGTTGGCCGTGGTGCCCTCGCTGGCCGACATGTACGACGAGCCGTTCGCGGATTCGTCGCAGATCCCCACGTCGCTCGTCACGCGCATGGCGCGCCAGCACGTCACGGTGGCGCTGTCCGGCGATGGCGGGGACGAACTGTTCGGCGGTTATTCGCGGTATTTCCGCGTGAACAACTGGTGGCAGCAATGCGAGCGCGTGCCTGCCTTGCTGCGCAAGCCCGCTGGCGCGCTGCTCAGCGCTTCGACCCATCTGCCGGGCCGTGGGGCGTGGCGCGGCAAGGTCGGCAAACTGGGCGAACTGCTGCGCGCCGACACGAAGGGCGAGTTCTATCGCTTGTTCGTGTCCTATTGGTCCGATCCTTCCAGCGTGGTGAAGGGCGGCGTGGAACCTGTGTCTGAATTCGCGCGGGCAATGCAAGGGTCCACCTTCGAGGCCATGATGAAGCTGGACACGGTGACCTACCTGCCCGACGACATCCTGGTCAAGGTGGATCGCGCCGCCATGGCCGTCAGCCTGGAAACGCGCGTGCCGCTGATCGATCATCGCGTATATGAATTCGCCTGGAGCCTGCCGCACCAGTACAAGGTGCGTGGCAATACGGGCAAGTGGCTGCTGCGCCAGGTGCTCCATCGCCACGTGCCGCAGGCGCTGGTGGACCGCCCCAAGCGCGGGTTTGCCGTGCCGCTGGCTGCCTGGCTGCGCGGACCGCTGCGCGAATGGGCCGATGCGCTGCTGGATCCGTCGCGGCTGCGCCAGGAGGGCTGGTTTGAACCCGAGCCCATCCTGCGCAAGTGGCGCGAACACACTTCGGGCCATCGGAACTGGGACAGCCACCTGTGGGGTGTGCTGATGATGCAAGCCTGGCTTGACCGCTATCGCGGCAACAAGGATCAGGGAGGATCGGTTGGGAGTCTTTGACGCATGAAAATCTTGATGCTGGTCAGTTCCATGCATGCGGGCGGCGCGGAGCGGGTTGCCGCCACGCTGGTCAATGCGTGGGCCGAACGCGGGGATTCCGTCATCCTGACGCCCACCTACTCGTCCAAGGGCACCTGCTTCTACCCGCTGTCGGACAAGGTCGAACTCGCATGGCTGGCGGACCTGGCCGGCACGCGGGTGTCTGGCCCGATGGCCGCGTTCAAGCGCCTGCTGGCGCTGCGCCGGCATATCCGCGACTCCCGGCCAGATGTGGTGGTGTCTTTCCTGACCAACGTCAACGTGGCCGCCATTCTCGCCACCCGCGGGCTGGGCGTGCCGCTGATTGTCTGCGAGCGGACCAATCCCTTGGCCGAAACCACCACGGGCACGGTGTGGCGCAAACTGCGCCGCATTCTGTATCCCCGCGCCGACATGGTGACGGTGCAGGCGGAAGATACTGCCGGCCCGTTCGGGCGGCAGGTGCCCGGCATCAAGCGTCTGGCCGTCATTCCCAATCCCTTGCCGGCGCCTTTGCTTGACGGGCCGTTCGTGCGGCAGCGCGAAGACGGCGGTCCCCGCGAACTGCTGGCGATGGGCCGGCTGGTCCCCGACAAGCAATTCGACCTGCTGATCGACGTTTTCGCGCAGTTGGCGCCGGATTTTCCGGATTGGAACCTGCGCATCTGGGGCGAAGGGCCTGAACGCGGCGCGCTGGAACAGCAGGTCGCGCGCCTGGGCCTGCAGTCGCGCATCAGCCTGCCCGGCCGCACCGAGGAGCCTTGGGAAGAGCTGGCGCGCGGGCAGGCTTTCGTGCTGAGCTCGCTGGTGGAGGGCTTTCCGAATGTCTTGCTGGAGGCGATGTCGCTGGGACTGCCTTGCGTGGCGTTCGATTGTCCCAGCGGGCCGCGCGAGATGACGCGCGACGGCGAAGACGCCCTGCTGGTGCCCGCCGGCAATCGCGACGCCCTGCGCGATGCCTTGCGCCGCCTGCTTGAAGACATATCCCTGCGGCAACAACTGGGCATGCGCGGAGCCGCCGCGGTGCGGCAGCGCTATGCGCTGGCCAGCGTGCTGGCAGAGTGGGATGAATTGTTCGATGCCGTGCGGGAGGGGCGATGAGCGCTCGCCCGTTGCGCGTTCTGCACATCATTACCGGGCTGGGACAGGGGGGCGCGGAATCGGTGCTGTTCCGCCTGGCGACCTATCCCGAAGCAAACGTGGAACATGTCGTCGTGTCGCTGACCGACGAGGGCATCTATGGCGAACGCCTGCGAGCGGCCGGCGTGGCCGTGCACGTGCTGGGCATGAAACGCGGACGCGTCAGCCTGGGCGGCTTTCTGGCCCTGCGCGCGCTTGTCGCCGCGGAACGTCCCGACGCGGTGCAGACCTGGATGTATCACGCCGACCTGATCGGCGGCTTGGCTGCGCGCCTGGCGGGCGTGCGCGCCATTGCCTGGGGCATACGCAATTCCGGCGAACACCTGGAGCGCAGCAGCCGCTCAGCGCGCATGGTGTTGCGGGCGTGCGCGTTGCTGTCCGGACGCATACCCAAGGCGATCGTGTGCGCAGCCCAGAAATCGGCGGAACGGCATGCCGATAAGGGCTACGACCGCGCACGCATGGTGGTGATTGCCAACGGCTACGACCTGTCGCGCTACGCGCCCAATGCCGAGGCCCGTTCGCGGGTGCGCGCGCAATGGGGCGTGCCGCAGGACGTGCCAGCCATTGGCTGCGTGGCCCGCTGGGATCCCCTCAAAGACCATGCCAACCTGTTGCGCGCCATCGCCGCGCTGGTGCGCGACGGCCGCGATGCGGGCTTGCGCTGCGTGCTGATAGGCCGAGGCATGGATACGGATAACGCAGAACTGAGCGCTCTGGTAGACAAGCTGGGTCTGCGTGATCGGCTGGTGCTGGCCGGGCCTAGCGACGACGTGCCCGCCGCGATGAACGGGCTGGACCTGCACGTCCTGTCCAGTTGCGCGGAAGGGTTTCCCAATGTGGTCGCGGAAGCCATGGCCTGCGGTGTCTATTGCGTCGTGACAGACGTGGGTGACGCCGCCTACATCGTTGGCGATGCTGGGGTGGTGGTGCCGCCCGAGCAGCCCGAGGCACTGGCCCGCGGCATTGAAACGGCCTTGCGCGAGGTGGCTGCGCGCGGCCGCGAGCGCGCAGGCGAAGCGGGCCGCGCCCGCGTGCTGGAAAATTTCGACATAGCGCGCATGGTGCAAAGCTACATCGCGGTATGGCGCCGCATCTCAGGAGTGCAAGCATGAGCACCGGGCGCCGCCTGCTGTTTGTCGTCAACAACCCCGCCTTCTTCATGTCGCACCGCGTGCCGGTGGCCTTGGCCGCGCAACAGGCTGGGTACGACGTCCATGTTGCGACGATGGACGGCCCGGCCGTAGCCGACATCCAGGCGCTGGGCATGACGCATCACGTGATTCCGATGACGCGCAGCGGCAAGCATCCGTTGCAGGAGCTGAGCACGTTGCTGGCCTTGATACGGCTATTCCGCCGTCTGCGGCCGCAAATCGTGCATCTGGTCACGATCAAGCCCGTGCTTTACGGCGGCATCGCAGCGCGGGTGGCGCGCGTGCCGGGCATGGTCGCGGCGATTTCCGGGCTGGGCTTCGTGTTCCTGTCCAATTCGCTGAAGATGAAGCTGGTGCGCGCCGTGGTTGCGCGCCTGTACCGGCTGGCGCTGGGCCATCCCAACAGCCGCGTGATTTTCCAGAATGCCAGCGACCGCGACATGCTCAAGTCGCTCGGTGCGGTGCGCGATGCCCAGATTGTCATCATCCGGGGCGCGGGCGTGGACCTCGACGAGTATCGTGCCCTGCCCGAGCAGGCGGCGCCGCCTGTCGTGGTGACCATGGTGGCGCGCTTGCTGCGCGACAAAGGCGTGCAGGAATTCGTGCAGGCGGCAAGGCTGCTGAAGGAGCGCGGCCTGCCCGTGACCATGCAGATGGTTGGCGGCGTGGACGCAGGCAATCCGGCTTCGGCGACACAAGAGGACGTGGACGCCTGGCAGCGTGAAGGCTGCGTGCGCGCGCTGGGGGAACGTTCCGACGTGGCCGCGCTGTACGCGGCTTCGCATATCGCGGTGCTGCCGTCCTATCGCGAAGGACTGCCTAAGTCACTGATCGAGGCCGCGGCTTGTGGCCGGGCGGTCGTGACGACCGATGTTCCTGGCTGCCGGGATGCGATCGAGCCCGGCGAGACCGGACTGCTCGTGCCGGTGCGCGATGCGCAGGCACTGGCGGACGCCATCGCCCGCCTGGCCGAGGATCCAGCCTTGCGCCAGTCCATGGGCGCGGCCGGCAGGGCGCTGGCCGAGCGCGAGTTCAACATCGAGCGCGTCGCGCGCATTCACGTGGAAATCTACGACCAGCTCAGCGCTTGACGTCGAAGGGCCGGTGCCTGGCCGGCATGGGCCAGGAATCAAGGGCGGCGCGAGATGGCGTCGATCCAGAAGCGGGTGGAAGGATCCTGCTGGCTGGCCTGGGGCGAATTCAGCTCATGCATGATGCCCTTGGCCAGCGCTTTGCCGAACTCCACGCCCCATTGGTCAAAGGGGTTGATGCCCCACACCACGCCCTGCGTGAACACCTTGTGTTCGTAAAGCGCCAGTAGCGCGCCCAGGGTGTAGGCCTCCAGATGCGGCAGCACTATCAGCGATGATGGCCGTCCGCCCGGGTGGACGCGATGCTGCGCCAGCAGCCGCGCGCGGTCCGGGTCGCTTTCGATGGCGGAGGTTTCCGCCAGCGCTTCTTCAAAGGATTTGCCGCGCAGCAGTGCGGAACGCTGCGCCAGGCAATTGGCGATCAGCAGCTCATGGTGCCGGGCATAGGCATGATCCGGTTGTTCACACAGGATAAAGTCGACGGGGGCGCCCCGGGTGTCCTGGTGCAGCCATTGGAAGAAGGTGTGCTGGCAATCCGTGCCGGACATGCCCCAGACGGCGGGTCCCGTAGGTACCCCGGCGGGGCTGCCGTCCGCCGTGGCGACCTTGCCCAGCGATTCCATTTCCAGCTGCTGTGCCCAAGGCACGATGTGATACAGCCGCGAATCGTAGGGCGCGATCACCAGGGAGTCGTAGCCCAGCACGCTGCGGTTCACGACGCCTGCCAGCGCCAGCTGGACCGGGGCGTTTTCCTCGATGGGCGCGGTGCGGAAGTGCTCGTCCATGGCCGCGGCGCCGGCCAGCAACTGGTCGAACACCTCAATGCCCAAGGCAAGCGCGACCGGCAGGCTGATGGCGGACCACAGCGAATAGCGCCCGCCCACCCAATCCCAGATCTGGAAGATATGGTCCGGAAGGATGCCTAGATTCAACGCCGCCTCGACGTTGGCGGTGACGGCCACGACCTGCTTGATCGGATCGGCCACGCCGGCGTCGCGCAGCCAGTTCATGGCGACTTCGGCGTTGGCCAGCGGCTCGGTGGTGGTGAACGACTTGGAGGCGACGATGATCAGGGTATCGTGCGGGTCCAGCCGGCTCATCGCGTCCGCCACCGAATGCGAGTCCACATTGGACGCGAAGCGCACTTCGCGCCGGGCTCCGCCATGGCGCAGTGCGCGCGTGACCAGCCGGGGACCCCAATCGCTGCCACCGATGCCCAGGTGCAATACGCTGCCATACCGCCCGGCCGCGTCGGCCTGGCGTACGAATTCGCGTATGCGTTCGCGCTCGGCCAGCACGGCCTTGCCTACCCGGGCGGGCGGCTGGGCCGCGCGCAAGGCCGTATGCCAGGCAGGGCGTTCCTCGGTCCAATTGGCATTGCCGCCATCGAACAGGCAGGCTCGGGCGGCCTCAAAGCCCTGTTGTTCCAGCAGGGCTGCCTCTGCGGCTCGCAAGTCCGGTGAATACGCTTGCGCGCTCAGGTCCAGGCGCAATCCGGGGGCATTGATGAGGCGCAATTGTTCGCCGCGGCAGGGCGCGGCAAGCGTGGCCGCGGTGAACTGTTTCCAGGCTGGGCTGTTCGATAGGGACATAGGGAAATCTAGAAAGGCAGTTTGGCTTGCGGCGCGAGCTTGTGCAGTTCACGCCGGAAGTCGGCCTGTATGCGTTCCAATGCCTCGGGCGTTTGTGCTTCGAATCGCAGCACGACGACGGGCGTGGTGTTGGACGGGCGCGCCAGGCCGAAACCGTCCGGATACTCCGCGCGCACGCCGTCGATGGTGAGCACGCGGTGGGCGCCGGGAAATTGTCCCCGCTCTTGCAGGGCCTGTACCAGGGTGAAGGGCTGGCCTTCTTCCATTTCCAGCTTCAGCTCGGGCGTGGAGACGTCTTGCGGCAGCGCTTCCAGGGCGGCGCAGGGGTCGTCGAAGCGCGACACGATCTCCAGCAGGCGGGCACCGGTATAGAGGCCATCATCGAAGCCGTACCAGCGTTCCTTGAAGAATATGTGGCCGCTCATTTCGCCCGCCAGCGGCGCGCCGGTCTCGGCAAGCTTGGCCTTGACCAGGGAATGCCCCGTTTTCCACATTAGCGGAACGCCGCCGGCCGCCTCGATGGAAAGGCCCACGTGGCGGCTGCACTTCACATCGTAGATGATGGTGGCGCCCGGATTGCGATCCAGCACATCGCGGGCGAACAGCACCAGTTGGCGGTCTGGCCAGACGATCTGCCCCGATTTGGTGACCACGCCGAGGCGATCGCCGTCGCCGTCGAACGCCAGCCCCAGTTCGCAGTCGGTCTCGGCCACGCACTTGATCAGGTCCTGCAGGTTCTTGGGTTCGGCAGGGTCGGGATGGTGGTTGGGGAAGGTGCCGTCCACTTCGCAGAAGAGCTCGGTGACTTCGCAACCCAGGGCGCGGAACAGGGCGGGGGCAACCGCGCCCGCGACGCCGTTGCCGCAGTCGATGGCGATCTTCATGGGCCGCGCCAGCTTGATGCCCGAGGCCACGCGCGCGATGTAGGCGGCCACCAGGTCCAGTTGGCGGCGCACGCCGGGTCCCGCCGCCGGGGCGCTGGCCGCGCCATTCATGCTCGCCGCGAGCGCCTGCACGTCTTCGCCGTAGAGCGCGCGGCCGCCCATCATCATCTTGAAGCCGTTGTACTTCGGCGGGTTGTGGCTGCCCGTGATGGCGACGCCCGAGCCCGTCTGCATGACGTTGGCGGCGAAATAGACCAGGGGGGTGGGCACCATTCCGATGTCCAGGGTGTCCACGCCGCCCTCCAGCATGCCCTCCTGCAGCGCCACCGACAGCATTTCGCTGCTCAGGCGGCCGTCGCGCCCGACGACCAGCGTCTGCACGCCTTGTTCGCGTGCGCGGGCCGCCAGCGCCGAGCCCAGGGCACGGGCAAAACGGGCGTCGATCAGGTCGGGCACGGTGCCGCGGATGTCATAGGCCTTGAACACCGAGCCCGGAAATTGCGTGTTGTTGCCCACGGCGATTCCTTGAGAGGGTTGCGGGCGCATTCTGGGGGTTCTGGTAAACCCGCATATCAAAAGGCGCCTGGCAAAGGATTAAACCGGAATTATCCCCCATTGGCGCTGCGCCTTGATCCGGCAGACGGTGTAGGGCATTTTCGGGCTCGCGCCTTGGCACGCATGCGCCCTGATCTGGTGCGCAGGCAGGGGCGCGCGCCTTGTTTCGGTGCGGCGCGAGCCGGCGTTTGCAGGCCTTGCGCTGGGTGTTGCGCATGGCATAAAACTTGCTCGTCCTCCGAAGGTGATACGCTTGCTATGCAAGCAGAAAGACCGGGAGGGGCCATGGGCGCCAAAGTTTCTACAGTCATGTCATCCAGGGGCGCCTCAAACCGGCGAGGCCCGCCCACGGACCATGCCGGGCCGGCCGCGGGCCGCGAACGCCGGCTGGATATCCATGTAGTCGTTTCCGAATCGGGCGGGCTGGTGACAGGCCGTGCCTGGGAGCGCTGCGTATGGCGCGATGCTCGCGTCCTGATTGCCGAATGCCCGGCCCCCCAGTTGCCGGTTTCCGTGGAAAGCGCATTGCGCACCGTGGCTGCCGACGTGGCGCGGGACCGCGGCTGGCAGGGCATGGGTACCGTTGCCTTCGCGCTGGACGACCGCAGCGGCGTGTTTCGCGTGATCAGCGCGCAGGCGCAGGCCCATTCGGGTGCGGCGGTGGACGACTGCGAACCCGTTGCGGCCCATGCGCTGGAAGTGCGCATCGACGGCTGCGTGGACCGCCGTCTGCCCTGCACACGGCTGCTGGTCTGCGGCGCGACCCGGGGCGAGGTCCTGCGCCGCGCCTATCGCGCCTTGTCGGAAATGCCCGGGCCCGCCGGCGTCGACCGCGCCTTTCTCATGAACCGCATCGCCTCGCGGGCCTATTGCTCGGGCCTGACGGGCACGCGGCTGGATCAGGCTGTCGGTTGACCCCGGTTTGCCGGCGGACTCCGACAGTCCGCCGCGCTGCGGCCAAGGCGGGCTTTCAGCCCCTACAATAGACCGCACATCCCAAGCCTGGGCGCGTCCAGGCCTTACTTGTGCGGCGCATATGACCTTGCTGAGCGATCTACAGTCCCTTCTGGGCGCTTCCCACGTGCTGACGGGCACGGATGCCGATACTTATGTGCTGGATTGGCGTCGCCGCTATCGAGGGGCCGCGCTGGCCGTGATCCGTCCAGGCTCCACCGAGAAAGTGGCGGCGGCAGTGAAACTGTGCGCCCGGCACGGCGTGCCGGTGGTGCCGCAGGGCGGCAATACCGGCCTTTGCGGCGGCGCCACGCCCGACCTGTCCGGCACTGCGGTGATCCTGTCCACCACACGGCTGACGGCCGTGCGCGCCCTGGATACCGACAACGACACGATTACCGTGGAAGCGGGCTGCGTGCTGCAGGCGGTGCAGGAGGCCGCGGCCGCCGCCGGCAGGCTGTTCCCGCTGAGTCTGGCTGCCGAAGGCAGCTGCACCATCGGCGGCAACCTCGCGACCAACGCGGGCGGCACGCAGGTGCTGCGCTATGGCAACACGCGCGACCTGACGCTGGGCCTGGAGGTCGTGACCGCCGAAGGCGAGATCTGGAACGGCCTGCGCGGCTTGCGCAAGGACAACACCGGCTACGATCTGCGCGACTTGTACATCGGCAGCGAAGGCACGCTGGGCATTATTACCGCCGCCACATTGAAGCTGTTTCCCAGGCCGGTGGCTTCGTGCACGGCATTGCTGACGCTGGACGGCATCGACCAGGCCGTCGAACTGCTGTCGCGCGCCCGTGCTGGCTTTGGCGCCGCGCTGACCGGATTCGAACTCATGAGCGGCGCATGCCTGCAGGCGGTGGTGCGTCTGTTTCCGCAGCAGCGGCTGCCCTTTGATGGGGACTCCGCCGCGTCTCCATGGTTTGCCCTTTTGGAACTGTCCGACAGCGAAAGCGAGGCCCACGCGCGCGAACGTTTCGAAACCGTGCTTGGCGAGGCCATCGAAAGTGGACTGGTCAACGACGCGGCCATCGCCGCGAATGTGGCGCAAAGCAAGGCGCTCTGGCATCTGCGCGAAAGCATCCCGCTGGCCGAGGCGGAACTGGGCAAGTCCGTCAAGCATGACGTGTCCATCCCGATCTCCGCGATCGCCGGTTTTGTGCACAAGACGAACGCCTTGCTGCAGGCGCGTTTTCCAGGCGTGCGCCATGTGATCTTCGGCCATCTTGGCGACGGCAACCTGCACTACAACGTGGCCCATGCGCCGGGGCAGACCGAGGCCGAACTGCTGGCGCTGCAAGGCGACATCTACGGCGTAGTGCACGACAGCGTGCATGCGCATCAGGGCTCGATCAGCGCGGAGCACGGCGTGGGCCAGCTCAAGCTCGACGAATTGCCTCGCTACAAGAGCGCGGTAGAACTGGATCTGATGCGGCGGATCAAGCGCGCGCTGGACCCGCAAGGGCTGATGAATCCGGGCAAGGTGCTGCGCACCTGACCGCGCACAGGGAACGCAACCATGGCAACCAGTCCCGCGGCAGGCGCGAATTACCGGGTGTTGGTCGTCGAGGACGACCCCGTCATCGCCGGCAACCTGTATACCTTCCTGGAAGCGCGCGGCTTCCTGCCGGATGCCGCCTATTCCGGTCCGGCCGCGTTGGCGCGCCTGAAAGAGCAGCGCTTCGACGCGCTTATCCTGGACATCGGCCTGCCGGGCATGGACGGCAATGCGGTGCTGCACACGCTGCGCAACGACATGCGGGCGGACGTGCCCGTGCTGATGCTGACCGCCCGCGACAGCCTCGAAGACAAGCTGGCGGGTTTCTCGCATGGCGCGGATGACTACTTGACCAAGCCCTTCGCGTTGCTGGAGGTCGAGGCGCGCCTGATCGCGCTGATCCAACGCGCCAAGGGTGCGACCGTGGATTCGGTTCGGGCCTTTGGCCCGTTGTCATTCGACACCCGCAACCGCGAGGTGTCCGTCAACGGCAACCCTGTGCACCTCACGCGCAAGGCGGGCCTCATCATCGAGGCGCTATTGCGCGAGCCCG
This sequence comes from Achromobacter sp. D10, assembly GCF_035282245.1. Classification (NCBI taxonomy): domain Bacteria; kingdom Pseudomonadati; phylum Pseudomonadota; class Betaproteobacteria; order Burkholderiales; family Alcaligenaceae; genus Achromobacter; species Achromobacter sp. D10. The sequence continues at coordinate 57,813 of NZ_JAYJLE010000012.1, read as the reverse complement.
GAAGGGTGGTGTCGCGTGAAGAGCTGGAGTCCACGCTGTGGGGCAACGAACCACCTTCTTCGGATGCGTTGCGCAGCCAGGTTCATCTGTTGCGCCGCGCGCTGGCCGATGCGGGGTTTGATGGCATCGAGACCATACATGGGACAGGCTGGCGCCTGACGATGGAAGGCGGAGCGTCAAGATGACGGGCGTCTCGTCGGCGGCGGCCGGAGGCACCCTGACCCAGCGGGTGGTGTGGGCGCTGACCGGCACCGTCGCGCTTTTCGTGACGGCGCTGGCTCTGCTGGCCTATCTGACCTTCGACCAGATGGAAGACGATCTGGTCAATGACATTCTGAATACCGAAATGGACCGGCTGGTGCAGCATGCGCGCGTCAGCGACGGCTTCCTGCCGCGCGACGGCGTCCGCGAACTGGGCGGTTCCATGCGAGCCTGGTTCAGCGTGGACGGCAAGCCGCCCATAGGCATGCCCCAGGAGATCGCCGCCCTCGAAAGCGGCCTGCACCTGGTCGAACCCGGCGCGTACACCTGGCATGTCATGGTGGCCGACACGGGCCGCAGCAAGGTGTATCTGGTGTACGACGCCACTGAGAACGAGGGCCGGGTGCATGATTTTGGCCTGATCGTGCTGGGCGTGGGCGCCATTTGCGTGGTTGGAGCCTATGCGCTGTCGCGGCGCGTGGCCGCCATCGCCGTCGGCCCGTTGCTGGACCTGACCGACCGGCTGGCCACCTGGGCGCCCGGATCCCCGGACATGGCGGTGACGCGCGACGATGAGGCGGGCCGCCTCATCGAGGCCTTCAACCGCGTGCAGAACCAGGTGGATCGGTCTATCACGCGCGAACGCGAATTCGCCGGCAACCTCAGCCATGAGGTGCGCACGCCCTTGGCGGCGATCCGCTCGGATAGCGAGCTGATGTTGCTGACGCAGGACCTCACTCCAGACCAGCGCCAGCGTCTGGCGCGCGTGGTGGACAACGTGGACGACGTGATCGTCTCGCTGGAGAGCGCGCGTTCCATGGCACGGGACGAACTGCGGCCCGCAGAGCCCGTCAATCTTGCCGAATGCATGGACAACGCCTGGCGCGGGTACGAAGCCCAGGCCGGGCTGGCCGGGCTCGGCTTCGAAAACCGGATTGCCGCGGGCCAGGTCCGCACCCTGGACCGCTACGCCTTGTTGACCGTATTGCGCAATCTGGTCCGCAACGCGGTGGAGCACGCTGCGCCGGCGACGCTGACGGCCAGCATGGCGGCCGACGGCGGGCTGGAACTCCGCGACGACGGCAAGGGCATCGCCGCCGACGACCTGCCGTTCCTGTTTCGCCGCTATTACAGCGGCCGCATGCGGGATTCGGGGGCGGGCAGTCCCGACGAAACGCCGCGCGGCCTGGGCCTGGCGATCGCCAAGCGCGTTTGCGACATGCAGGGGTGGTCGCTGTCGGTCGACTCGTCGCGCGAGGGCACGCAGCGCGGCACCTGCTTCACATTGCATTTCGGTGCCGACGAAGGCAAGACAGAGGCGATTGAAGGCCGCGGTCAGGCCGAAATTTGACGAAATTTCGACTGCGGGCGGCCTAAGCTTTTCGTTTGCCCGACGGTCTCCTGTCATCTTTCATGCCGCCTCTATCGCCGCCCGCGATGCGCAAGCCAACGCCGGCCTCGTACCTGCTCAGCCACGTCGTTGCAGTCACGCTCGCGCTGGCCTGTCTGGCCTGGTGGGCCAATGCTTCCGGGCTGGACCTGCGCATCGCGCGGTCGTTGTTCGATCCGGCGCTGGATGATTTTCCCCTGCACCTGAACCGCTGGCTGGACCTCGTCGGCCACCGCATGGTGCTGGCCTTGCCGATCGGGGTGGCGCTGGCCGCCGTGGGCGTGGTCGCGGCAAGCTACCGTATCCCCGCCTGGCGGCCGTGGCGAGGGCCGGCGCTGGCGGTGGCGGCGACCTGTCTGGCCGGACAATTGCTGGTGAACCAGCTGAAGCACTACACAACCTTGCCGCGTCCCTATGACCTGGATTCGTTGGGCGGGTACACGCCTTATCCGCAACATTGGTGGACCTGGGTGAGGTCGGAAGCCGGCGGAGCCTTGCCCAGCGGCCATGCCGGGGCGGGCTATTCCATGCTGACCCTGTATTTCGCGGGATGGGCGTTGGGGCGGCCGGCCTGGCGCTGGTGGGGCCTGGCCGTGGGTGTCGCGGCGGGCGTCGGCTTTTCCATCGTGCGTATCCTGCAAGGCGCCCATTTCCTGAGCCAGACGCTCTGGTCCGCCGCCTTGCTGTGGTTCCTGGCTGCCGTCTTTTTTTACCCCATGATCGTGGCGGGTACCGGCGCCGCCAGGTCTGAGCGCGAAGCGCGGGACCTTTGAGACGCAAACCTGGCAAGACGGTTGAAGCGCTGGCGCGCGGTTCATCGGACACGCCTTATCGGGGCCGGATCGCGTCGTCCGCCCAAAGTACAATGGGCGTCGATGCTCGGCCTCCGGGCCCTGCTCAACCGCTTTCGGACCTTTCTTGATGAACGCTCCCGCCGATACCCCCGCTTTGCCGCGGCGTCGTCCCCGGAACCTGGCCCAAGGGCTGGTCGAGAACATCACGGAACGTATCCGCAATGGCGATATCCGGCCTGGCGACAAGTTGCCGACGGAATCCGAGATCATGCGCCAGTTCGGCGTCAGCCGGACCGTAGTGCGCGAGGCGCTGTCCCGGTTGCAGGCGTCCGGCCTGGTCGAGACGCATCATGGCGTGGGCACGTATGCGCTGGAACCCAGCGGCAGCGGCGATTTTCGCGTGGACCCCGCCGATATCGCCACGGTGCGCGATGTGCTGGTGTTGCTGGAACTGCGCATCTGCCTGGAAAGCGAGGCGGCCGGCTTGGCCGCTGCCCGTCGCAGCCAGGCGCAGCTGCATGAGATGCGGCGCGCCTTGGACGCCTTCAAGAGCGCTTTGGACGGCGGCGGCGACACGGTCACGCCGGATTTCCAGTTTCACCTCCTGATCGCGCAAGCCACGAGCAACCGTTATTTCGCGGATCTCATGTCGCACCTGGGGTCGGCCATCATTCCGCGCACCCGGATCAATTCAGCGAAGTTCGCGCACGAAGACCGCGCTTCCTATCTGGCGCGCGTGAACCTGGAGCACGAGGATATCTACGGCGCCATCCAGCGGCAGGATGCGGAGGCCGCGCGCGCGGCCATGCGCACGCACCTGAGCAACAGCCGCGAACGCCTGCGGCGCGCCCAATAGGGCGCGGCCGGTCGTTCGCCCCAAACCGCGTTAACCTTTGCGCGTTTTCAAATTTCGAACCACGAGGCGGCATGGCTCTGCTCGGCATACACGACGGCATTTTTTCTTCTGAGCGGGCGTCGCGGCGCCACGGGGCGGTTACATGCGCCAACTGACTTTACGGTTCATCCTCGCCGTCCTGGCCCTGCTGACGCTGTCACGCCTGGGTCTGGCCTTCTGGATGTGGGACCGCGTCGAGGCCGCGGGCGGGCTGGCGCCGTTGCTGCTAGGCGGTCTGCGCATCGACATCTGCCTGATGGCGATGGTGATCGCGCTGCCGGCGGTGCTGTCCCCCTGGTTCGGACACCGGCCGTTGGCGGCCCGCATCACTGCCTGGTGGTTCCGTGTCTGGTGGATGCTCTATGTGCTGCTGGAAGTCTCCACGCCGCAGTTCATCGCGGAGTACGACACGCGGCCCAACCGGCTCTATTTCATCTACCTGCTCAATCCCAAGGAAGTCGGGTCGATGCTGTGGCAGGGCTACAAGGGCGTGCTGCTGGCCGCCTTCGTGGTGCTGGTGCTGGCTGCCTGGCTGGCGATCCGGCTGTTTCCCACGCGAGTGCGAGATCCGTTCATGTCGTGGTGGAAGCGGCCGGTGGCTTCGTTCCTGATCCTGGCGCTGGTGTTCCTGGGCGCGCGCGGCACGCTGGAGCATCGTCCGATCAATCCGGCCAAGGTGGCATACAGTTCAGACGCCATGGTCAATGCGCTGGCATTGAATTCGTTGTACAGCGTGTTCGACGCTGCCTATCGCATGCGCGATGAGCGCTCGTCGGCCGCCATGTATCCCAAGATGCCGGTGGATGAAATGAATGCCATCGTGCGCGAGAAGGCGGGCCTGACGGGCGCGCCGCTGGATCCGCGCTATCCCAGCCTGCATGAGCAGAAGGCGACGGTGCGCAAGGACAAGCCGCTGAACCTGGTGATCATCCTGCAGGAAAGCCTGGGCGCGCAGTACGTGGGCAGTCTGGGCGGACGTGATCTGACACCCAACATCGACCGGCTGGGCAAGGAAGGCTGGATGTTTCACCGCGCCTATGCGACGGGCACGCGGTCGGTGCGGGGCATCGAGGCCGTTACCGCGGGTTTCCTGCCCAGCGTGGCTGACGCGGTGGTGAAGCTGCCGCGTTCGCAGACCGGGTTTTTCACGCTGGCGCAGGTGCTGGGCAAACATGGCTACCATTCGCGCTTCGTATATGGCGGCGAATCGCATTTCGACAATATGCGGGCCTTTTTCCTGGGCAACGGCTTCGATGAGATCGTCGACCGTCCGAAGTTCGTGAACCCCGTATTCGAGGGGTCATGGGGAGCCTCGGACGAAGACATGTTCAACCAGGTGGACCGGCTGCTGCGCGCCGATGGCGATAAGCCGGTGTTCACGCTGGCGTTCTCGGTGTCCAATCATTCACCGTGGGAGTATCCGGAAGGGCGCATCCAGCCTCAGGGGGATCCGGCCACCGTGGACAACACGGTGCGCTATGCGGACTGGGCACTGGGCCAGTTTTTCGACAAGGCGCGCAAGGCTCCGTACTGGGACAACACGGTGTTCCTGGTGATCGCGGATCACGATTCGCGCGTCTACGGCTCCATTCCCGTTCCGGTGCGGCATTTCCAGATTCCCGCGCTGATCCTGGGCTCGGGCATCGCGCCGCGGCAGGACGACCGGCTGGTCAGCCAGATCGACATGGCGCCTACCATGCTGTCCTTGATGGGCCTGGACAACGTGAATCCTATGCTCGGCGTGGATCTGACGCAGCGGGATCCGAACCGGGCGATGATGCAGTACGCGGATAATTTCGGCTATCTGCGGGGGGATCAGTTGCTGGTGCTGGAGCCTTCGAAGCCGCCGCGGCAGTTCCGATACGAGGCTGCGCCTGTGGGGCGGGATGAGGTGTATGCGCCGGTGGAGCCTTTGGATCCTCAGCTCTCGGAAGAGGCATTGGCGCATGCTTTGTGGGCCAGTTGGGCTTATCGGGAAGAGCGGTATCGCCTGCCTTGATGGCGGCTGGCCTCTGCGGGATGCCGCTGGTTTTTAAGATGCTTGGGGTGTCGGGAGCCTGGGGCGCGCGGGCGGCCTCATCGAGCATACGTTCTGTCTTGCGGTGGGTGCTGACGCTGCGCGTGATCGTAGGCTTGATTCTGCGCAAGTCGGATTTTTGGTGAAGGTAGGAAACTGGCGCATGACTTTTCCTGAATCGTCTTCCGGGGCTGGCCGCGCCGCTGCCGCCCAATCAAACAAATCCGATGCCCGCGCGTCCGAGCGGCGCCGCGTGTTGCCGTTGCCGCGTGGGCGGTTCGCATGGGTGACGGGGACCGTCAGTACCGTCTGGCTGGCGCTCAACACGGTGTTCTGGTGCCTGCTGCTGTTTCCACTGGCCTTGTTGAAGTTGCTGCTGCCGTTCGCGGCGGTCAGGCGGGGCGTCGATCCCGTGCTCAATGGCATCGCCACGGCCTGGGTGTCCTGCAACGCCGGATGGTTGGCGCGGATCCAGGATATGTCCTGGGATGTGCGGGGCCATGACGGGTTGCGCTACGCCGACTGGTACCTGGTCAACTGCAACCACCAGTCCTGGGTGGACATCTTCGTGCTGCAGCATTCGCTGAACCGGCGTATTCCGCTGCTGAAGTTCTTCCTGAAGCAGCAGTTGATCTATGTGCCCGTGATCGGGCTGGCGTGGTGGGCGCTGGATTTTCCGTTCATGAAGCGCCACGGCAAGGCGGCGTTGCGGCGCAATCCGGATCTGGGGCGGCAGGATCAGGAAGCCGCGCGGCGCGCGTGCGCGAAGTTCTCGTTGGTCCCGACCAGCGTGATGGTATTTGCTGAAGGAACGCGTTTCAGTGCGGCCAAGCGCGATGCGCAGGGATCGCCGTATCGGCATCTGCTCAAGCCCAAGGCGGGCGGACTGGCGGTGGCGCTGAACGCGATGGGCAAGCGTTTTCGCTCGATGATAGACGTGACGATCGTCTATCCGGGGGGCGCTCCCAGCTTTTGGGACCTGGCTTGCGGCCGTGCGGGCCAGGTGCTGGTGCGTATGCGGCAGTTGCCGGTGCCGCCGGAGTTCTGTGACGCCGACTACACCGGTGACAAGACTTTCCGCTCGACCTTCCATCATTGGCTGGGCCAGCAATGGCAGGCCAAGGACGAAGAGATCGAGGCGTTGATGGCGCCCGCAAGAGCGGGCGCCGGCGCGGACTAGGCGCGGATCAGGCGCGGGCCGGCAGTACCTGGCCCGAGCTTTCGCCAAAGCCGATGCGCGGATAGCCGGCCTTCACGCATTCGGCGCGCATGATGATCTGATCGCCGTCCTGCAGGAAGGTGCGTTTTTCGCCCCAGGGCAGTTCGATCGGATTTTTGCCGCCGTTGGAAAGTTCAAGCAGCGAGCCGGCTTCGGAAGGCTGGGGACCGGACAGGGTGCCGGTGCCCAGCATGTCGCCCGGTTGCAGGTTGCAGCCGTTGACCGTGTGGTGCGTGATCAGTTGCGCCACGTTCCAGTAGGCGTCGCGGAAGTTGCTGCGCGACAGGAAGGCGGGCGGTTGCTTGTCGGCACGCGATTTCTCGGTGGTCAGCAGGACTTCCATCTGCACGTCGAAGGCGCCCTTGGCGCGGTTGGCGTCGGACGCCAGGTAGGGCATGGGCTGCGGTTCGGACGGGCCGCGGTTCCATTGCGTGCGGAACGGCTCGAGCGCTTCCATGGTGACGATCCAGGGCGAGATCGTGGAGGCGAAGTTCTTGGACAGGAAGGGACCCAGGGGCTGGTATTCCCAGCCCTGGATGTCGCGCGCCGACCAATCGTTCAGGATGCACAGGCCGAAAACATGGGATTCGGCGTCAGCCAGGCTGATGCGATCGCCTTGGGCATTGCCCGTGCCGACGAAGATGCCCAGTTCCAGTTCGTAGTCCAGGCGGGCGCAAGGACCGAATTGGGGCGTTTCGCCTTCGTTGGCGGGGCGGGTCTGGCCGACGGGACGGGGGAACTTCTGATCCACGCCGATGCTCGAGGCTCGGCCGTGGTAGCCGATGGGCACCCACTTGTAGTTCGGCAGCAGGGGGTTGTCGGGACGGAACTGCTTGCCCACGGCGGTGGCGTGGTGCACAGAGATGTAGAAGTCGGTGTAGTCGCCGATGCGGGCGGGGGTGGTGTACTCGGCGTCGGCCTGGCTGATCAGCAGCGGCTCGACGGTACCGCGCAGGGCCGCGCCTTCGCGCAGTGCGCGGGACAGGGCGAGGCGCAGGGCGCTCCAGTGCGCCTGACCCAAGGCCATCAGGGCGTTCAGGCTGTCCGTGGCGCAAGCGGCTAGCGCTTCGGCAGCCAGGCCTTCGAAGGGCTGCTTGGCAGCCAGCGCGGCGAGGTCCAGGATCTGGTCGCCGATGGCCACGCCGGGGCGAAACGATTCGTTTGTGCCCTTGCGGCGGAACGCGGCGTAGGGCAGGTTCTGCACCGGGAAATCCGACTCGCCGGTGTTGGCGCTGGCGATCCAGCTCTTGAGCGACGGGTCGTGGGTTTCATTGATGGTGGTGGTCATGGCTGCGTGTCTCTTTCAGTGTGGTTATGCGGTGGCCGGGCGTCAGGCGCCGGAAAATCCAAATGCCAAACGGCGATGAGCTTGCGCTCATCGCCGTGGGCGCGGAAAGCAGAGGTTCTGCGTATCACGCCTTGCTGGGGTCGAAATGCTTGGCTATGCCCTGCCAGCACCGGTAGTAGTCGCCCTGCAATTCTACCGAGGCCAAGGCCTGTTCCGTCGGGCGGATGACGCGCCGCGTCTCGAACATGAACGCCATGGTGTCGCGGATGTAGTGAGCAGTGCTGGTGTCGGCGTGAGAGGCCTTTTCGAAGGTCTCGGCGTCGGGCCCGTGGCCGCTCATGCAATTGTGCAGGCTGGCGCCGCCAGGGGCGAAGCCGTCGGCCTTGGCGTCGTAGACGCCCTGGATCAGCCCCATGAATTCACTGGCGATGTTGCGGTGGAACCAGGGCGGACGGAAGGTGTTTTCCATGGCCAGGATGCGCGGCGGGAAGATCGCGAAGTCCATGTTGGCCGTTCCCGGGGTGTCCGACGGCGCGGTCAGCACGGTGAAGATCGAGGGGTCCGGATGGTCGTAGCTGATGGAGCCGACGGTATTGAAGTTGCGTAGGTCGTACTTGTACGGCGCGTGCGTGCCGTGCCAGGCCACGACGTTCAGCGGCGAATGGCCGATGGACGCGCGCCAGAAGCCGCCTGTGAACTTGGCGATCAGTTCGAAGTCGCCTTCGATGTCTTCGTACCACGCCACGGGAGTCTTGAAGTCGCGGGCGTTTGCCAGGCAGTTCGAGCCGATGGGGCCCAGCTCGGGCAGGCGCATGGCCGCGCCGAAGTTCTCCAGCATGTAGCCGCGCGCGGTGCCGTCCAGGAGTTCCACGCGGAAACGCACGCCACGCGGGATGACGGCGATTTCCAGCGGTTCCAGGTCGATCAGGCCGAGTTCGGTGGCCAGGCGCAGGCGGCCTTCCTGCGGCACCAGCAACAGCTCGCCGTCCGCGTTGTAGAAAAAGCGTCCCTGCATCGAACGGTTGGCCGCGTACAGGTGGATACCCACGCCGCTTTGTTCGTCAGGGCCGCCGTTGCCGCCCCAGGTCTTCACGCCTTCCAGGAAGTCGGTGGGGGCGGAGGGAATGGGCATCGGGCTCCAGCGCAACTGATTGGGCGTGACGGGCCCATGGCCAAACGTGCTCAGCCAGCCCGTGGCGCCGCCGAAGGCTTCGAAGGGCTTGTGCTGCACGCCCGGACGGATGCGATAGAGCCAGGAGCGGCGGTTTTCATTGCGCGGCGCGGTGAACGCGGTACCGGACAATTGCTCGGCGTACAGGCCGTAAGGGCATTGCTGCGGCGAGTTGCGGCCCACCGGCAACGCGCCGGGCAGGGCCTCGGTGGCGCAATTGTTGCCAAAGCCGGTCTGGTATTGCAGTTCCATGGAATCCTCCTGAGCGGCGGCGCGGTGCTTGGCCGCGCGGCCTGATGCGGGTGGTCGGTCCGGAAGGCTTCCGGTGACCGATATGCCATTGTCGGAAAAAATCCCCGCTGCGGCTACGGGAATGCAAAAATAGAGACTATAAATTTTGTGAATAGTAGGGGGGCGCATGGCGGAACTGCGCAATGTCGATCTGAATCTGCTGCTGCTCTTCCAGCATCTGCTGGAGGATCGCAACCTGTCGGCCGTGGCGCGGCGGATGGACCTGTCGCAACCCGCTGTCAGCAATGCGCTGCGGCGGCTGCGGGAGGCATTCGGCGACGACCTGTTCGTACGCACGGCGCAGGGCATGCTGCCCACACCGCGCGCGCAGCGCCTGGCGGGCCCTGTCAGCGAGGCGCTGACAATGCTGTCGCAGGCGCTGAAAGACCAGGACGTCTTCGACGCCGCCACCAGCACGCGCCGCTTCCGCGTGGCGATGACCGACGTGGGCGAAATCCACTTCATGCCGCGGCTGATGGAAGTCTGCGTGCAGGTGGCGCCATTGGTGCGTATCGATTCCGTGCGCGTGCAGGGGCCGGACCTGCCGCGGGAAATGGAGACGGGGCGCGTGGACCTGGCGATCGGGGCATTCGATGAAATGGGGGCGGGGACGCTGCAGCGCATGCTGTTCCGCCAGGGCTACGCAACCTTGTTCCGGCAGGCTCATCCGACGGCCCATGCCGGTATGGGCCTCAAGGCCTTCCGAGCCGAGCGCCACTTGATCGTCTCGCGCGCGGCGCCCTATGGGCAGGTCAATCAGTCCATGGAGCGCGCGGGCGTCGACCTGGCCGAGCACTTCAGCGTGCCGCACTTTTCGGCCGTGCCGTATATCGTCAGCGCTACCGATTTGCTGGCCACGGTGCCCGAGAAACTCGCCGCCAGCGCCGCGCCGCCATTCGGCCTGCGCTACATGACGCCGCCGATAAGGGTACCGGCGCTGCAGACCAATATGTACTGGCAGCGCCGGGTGGATCGGGACAGCGGCAACCAGTGGCTGCGGACGCTGATCGTGAACACCTTTGCGGTGGGAGCCTGACTGGCGTTTACGGCGCCACGGAAGCGCGTGCCTGGCTCAGGGCCTCGCGCAGCACGTCCATGTCGCCCAGGTGGTTGGCCAGCAGCAGGATCAGTGCCGCGTTGAGTTCCTGGCTTTGCTCGTTGGTGAGATCGCGATGGGTCTCGATCAGCGCTTCGTAGAAGTCGTCCGGCGAGCTCAGGTTGGTTTCGGTAATCAGCATGATGGAGTGATCTCGAAGTTCAGGCGCGGCCCGTGGCGCGGCCGACGGCGGCAGTGACGGCAGCGGCGTCGAAGGTGCGCCAGCGGCCGCAGACGTGCTGGTCGGGGCGGATCAGGTAGGCGGTGCCGGCTTGCGCGTCGTAGCGCTTGCCCAGGCAACCCTCGCGGTCGGTGACCGCAGCCAGCTCCTTCGGCAGCGCCGACAGGTCGCACAGCGGGCTGGCCACCAGCACGGCCTTGACCGGCACGGGCGCCAGGCGCAGCGCCTGCAGGGCGAGCAGCGTGTCGCGCTCGGGCAGGGTATCGCCGCAGAACAGGGCCAGCACGAATTCGCCATTCAGCTGCGCCAGCCACCAGTCCTGCACGCCTTGCGTATCCACAGGCGCGTCCAGCGCCACCGCGCCCGGCACCATGCGGCCAGTGAAGGCGTCGGTGTCCGGCGTGTTCAACGGGGAACCTGCGTAGGTCGCGGGCAGCGACAGGCGGCCGCTGTTGACCAGCGAGCGCGCGAAGGGATGAGTCTTCGCGAGGTTCAGCACCGCATTGCGGAAGCTGCGGCTGATGTCGCTCTTGGGCGTGATGAAATCGGTGGCGCGCGAAGAGTTGAGGATGTTCTCGTCGGCGGCAAATTCGCGTTCGGCGCTGTAGCTGTCGATCAGCGCTTCGGGTGCCTGGCCGGCCAGCACCAGCTTCAATTTCCACGCCAGATTCTCGGCGTCCTGCACGCCGCTGTTGGCGCCGCGGGCGCCGAACGGCGACACGCGATGCGCGGAGTCGCCCGCGAAGACCACGCGGCCATGGCGGAACTTGTCCATGCGTTCGCACGCAAAGGTATAGACGCTGACCCATTCCAGCTCGAAGCGCGCGTCGGGGCCCAGCAGGGCGCGGATGCGCGGCAGCACGTTTTCGGGCTTGACGGCTTCGACGGGGTCGGCGTTCCAGCCCAGCTGGAAGTCAATGCGCCAGACGTTGTCCGGCTGGCGGTGCAGCAGCACCGACTGGTTGGGATGGAATGGCGGGTCGAACCAGAACCAGCGTTCGGTCGGAAAGTCCGCCTGCATCTTGACGTCGGCGATCAGGAAGCGGTCGCGGAAAATGCGGCCATGGCTTTCCTGGCCGATCAGCTTGCGTACCGGCGAGCGCGCGCCGTCGCAGGCGACGAGCCAGTCGGCATGCAGGGCGTACGCGCCGTCGGGCGTTTCCACGTTCAAGACCACGCCGTCATCGCGCTGCTCCACGCCGACGACCTTGTTCTTCCAGCGCAGATCGATGTTGGGTTCCTGGCGCGCCTGCTCGTACAGATAGCCTTCGGCGTAATACTGCTGCAGGTTGATGAAGGCGGGGCGGCGATGGCCGGGCTCGGGCAGAAGGTCGAAACGCCAGACTTCCTGTTCGCGGAAGAAAACCTTGCCCACGTTCCACGAGACGCCCTTGTCTATCATGCGTTGGCCCACGCCCAGACGGTCCCAGATTTCCAGCGTGCGCTTGGAAAAACAGATGGCGCGGGAGCCCGTGGACAGGCGGAAATCGTCGTCCAGCACCACCACGCGCACGCCCTGGCGGGCGAGATCCAGCGCGGTGGTCAGGCCCACCGGGCCCGCTCCCACAACCACTACCTGATGGCGCGCAAGCTCGCTGGCGGCCTGGTCCGCGTGCTTTTCATAGGCGAACTCCATCGCCTGAAAGTCGATGTCTCCCACGGTTGTCTCCTGTGTGGGTCATATTGTTTTTATGTCACGTCACCGCGCGCTGCCTTGCGGCGCGCGATTCCGGTTCCTGCTGGCTAGGGCCGCGTGGCGCGGCCCCATTTGGAATCAGCCTTCCAGCTGCGCCCACATTTCCAGGTCGCGCTTATCGGTCCAGATGCGCGGGTGGGTATGGCCGGTGGCCTCGTCATAGGCGCGCGACACGTCGAACGGCATGCAGTGATCGAAGATCACCCAGTCGCTGTAACGCGGCTTCATGAAGTCGTAGACCTCGCGGTAGATGGTCTTCAGGTCCTTGCCTTCGGCCACGCCGCGGTTCACTGCGCCGTACAGGTCCGTCAGGAAGGCGCGCGTGCCAGCCAGGCCCTGGCGGACTTCGGTGGCGTTTTTCAGCGCCGGGCCACGACCCGGGACCATCTTTTCGGCTTCAAAGCCGGACAGCGCGTCCAGCGTGGTGGGCCAATCGCGGAAATAGGCGTCGCCGCAATAGGGGGTGGACTGGTATTCGACCAGGTCGCCGGCGAACAGGATTTTCTGCTCGGGCAGCCAGGCAATGGTGTCGCCCTTGGTGTGGCCGCGGCCGACTTGCAGCAGCTTGACTTCCAGGTTGCCCAGGTTGACCGTCATTTCGCCCTTGAACGTCATCGTCGGCCAGACCAGGCCCGGCGGGATCGATTCGGCGTTGCGGAACAGGCGGGGGAAGCGGCCGATTTCGCTGGCCTTGTCCTGTTCGCCGCGCTCGGCGATCAGGTCATAGGTGTCGCGGCTGGCCAGGATTTCCTGGGCGTTGTAGGCGGACGCGCCGAACACGCGCACGGCGTGATAGTGCGACAGCAGGATGTACTTGATGGGCTTGTCCGTGACTTCGCGGATGCGGCGGATCACGTCTTGCGCCATGACCGGGGTGGCCTGGGTGTCGACCACCATGACGGCCTCGTCGCCGATGATCACGCCCGTGTTGGGGTCGCCTTCGGCCGTGTAGGCATAGGCGTTGTCGGACAGTTTTTCAAACGAGACGACCTTGTCGTCCAGATCGGCGTGCGAGGCGAATTGCTTGCTCATGGAGGCTCCTTCCACTTTTATAGGAATAGGGTGTGTGGAAGGAATATAGCCCGACGTTAGTGTTTGTGCAATACGTTTGCTATAAACAAATGGCCTTGTTTTTACAGGGATTTCCCGCGGATTTTCGGGGGCGTTACGGTCAGTTTCTTTGGCATTTCGGACAGTAATAGGTGGCGCGCTGTCCCTGGACGATGCGGCGTATCGGGGTGGCGCAGACCCGGCACGGCAGGCCTTCGCGTTCGTAGACGGCGGCGTGGATCTCGAAGTAGGCGCCCGGCTCGCCGGTGGCGCCAACATAGTCGCGCAGCGTGCTGCCGCCCGAGGTCAGGGCGTCGGCCAGGGTGGCGCGCACCATGTCGGCCAGGCGCTCGCAGCGGGCGGGCGATAGCTTGTTGGCTGGCGTCTTGGGATTGATTCGGGCGCGGAACAGGCTTTCCGACGCATAGATATTGCCCACGCCCACCACCGCCATGCCAGCCAGCAGCACCTGCTTGACGGCAGCGCCATGATTCTTGAAGTGGCGATGCAGCCATGCGCCGTCAAAGCGCGGGTCGAAGGGCTCGATGCCCAGCTTGGCCAGCAAGGGATGGGCGTCTATGGGGCCGTCGCCAGCGGGATGCCAAAGCACTGCCCCGAAACGCCGCGGGTCATGCAGGCGCAGCACGGCCTCGTCGAATATCCATTCGACGTGATCATGTTTGCGCAGGAATTCACCGGGCGCGACGCTGCGCAGCGACCCCGACATGCCCAGATGCACTATCTGGGTGCCGTGTTCGAACCGCAGCAGCAGATACTTGCCCCGGCGGGCGCACTCCAGCACGGCGCGGCCGGCGATCGTGGCCGGCAGATCCGGCGGGATCGGCCAGCGCATGCGGGATTCATGGACGACCAGCCGCGTCAGCGTCCGGCCGGTGATGACGGCGTCGATTCCCCGACGCGTGGTTTCGACTTCAGGCAGTTCCGGCATGAGCCAGTGTAAGATCATTAATTGCGTGTACGAAGATTGTGCCATCAACCGGACGGGCCGCGTGAAGTCGTCTTTCAAACCTATAAACATCGGGATCGCCGCGCTAGCGCTTGCGCTGGCAGCAATACTGACCCCGCCGGCCCAGGCCGCCGACAGCCGGACGCGCGATGCGACCGGGCCCAGGATGGCGCCCCAGAGCCGCCAACCTGAAACCGAAGTCATACGGCTGCGCCCCGGGCAGTTGCCCTATGTCTCGCTGACCGCCGATATCTTTTATCGCGTGCTTGCGTCGGAGATCGCCGCGCAGCGCGGCATGTACGGCTCGGCGGCGACCACCATGCTGGGCCTGGCGCGGGATACCGGTGATCCACGCCTGGCCCGTCGCGCCCTGGAGTTCCAGTTGGCCGGCGGCAATCTCCCCGGCGCCTTGGACGCCGCGCGGGTCTGGGCGCGCCTGTCTCCCAACGACGTCGAGGCCAGTTCCACCGAGCTCGCGCTGGCTGCGGCCAACGGTCAGACCAAGGGGCTGTCCCAGGCCCTGCGCAACCGTATCGATTCCTCGCGCGACAAGCCGGCGGCCATTGGCCAGGCTTTGGCTGTGCTGAGCCGGCTGAATGACCGGCGTCTGGCCCTGCGCATCCTCGACGAATCCTTCAGCGACAGCGTGCGCAAATTGCCTGCCGCACACCTGGCGTTGGCGGACGTGGCGTCCGCCGCAGGCGACTACCCCCGCGCCGCGCAGGAGTCGCGCGCTGCCCTGGCGGCGGAGCCCAAGTCGGAAGCCGCTGCCCTGCGCGTACTCGAATATGGCTACAAGGTAGATCCGCAGCGCGCGCAGACCGAGGCGCGCGCCTACATCGCCCGCAATCCCAACGCCCGCAAGGTGCGCCTGATGCTGGCCGGCCAGTTGGCCGACAGCGGCGACTACAACGGCGCGCTGGCTGAACTGCAAGCGATGTCGCGCCGTTCGCCGGAAGATTTCGACCTGCTGTTCATGCAGGCGCAACTGGCCTATAAGGCCGGGCAGCTGCCGCAGGCCAAGACGTTGTTGCAGCAATACCTGGACGTGCAGCAGCAGCGGCAGCGCGCCACCGTGCCGGGCGCCACTGACGCCGGCGCGGCTGCGGCCGACGCCCACGTGCTGCTGGCCCGCATCGCGGAAGACCAGGGCCATTACGACGACGCCATCGCCGAATTGGGCCGCATCGACGATCCGACGCTGCGTTACTCGGTGCGCATGCGCCAGGCCGCCTTGCGCGCCAAGAGCGGCCGCGTGGACGACGCGCTGGCCTTGATCGACGCCGCAGGTCCCCAGGACGAAGAAGAACGCACGCTGGGCGTCTTGACCAAGGCGCAGATCCTGCGCGACGCGGATCGCGTGGCGCAGGCAGTGTCCGTGCTGGAGGCCGCCGATCAGGCGCTGCCTGATACGGTCGAGATCAAATACGAGCTGGCCATGCTGTATGAACGCCAGAACCGCCTGGCGGACCTGGAGCGCATGCTGCGCCAGGTCATCGCGCTGGATCCGGATCATGCGCATGCCTATAACGCGCTGGGCTACACGCTGGCCGACCATAACCAGCGCCTGCCCGAGGCCCTGGACCTGATCACGCAGGCGCTCGAACTGGCTCCCAACGATCCATTCATCCTGGACAGCATGGGCTGGGTCAAATACCGCATGGGCGATTCCGCTGCGGCCGCCGATTATCTGCGGCGTGCCTACAGCGTGCGTCCGGAAGCCGATATCGCGGCCCACCTTGCCGAAGTCCTCTGGACCCAGGGCAAGCGCGACCAGGCCATCGAGCTGTTGCGCGCCGCACTGACGAAAGACCCCAAGAACAAGACCGTCCAAGACGTGGCCAAGCGCCTGGGGATCAACCTGTGACGGCAGTTGTTCGACGCATGCAGGGCGCCGCAGCTGCGCTGCGCTGGTTTCTGATGGCGGCGCTGGCGGCTACGCTGGCTGCCTGCACCACGCCCAAACCCATTGAAGGCGCCAGCGCGGACGCGTTTTCGCGCATCGGCCGCTTCGCCATCACCGTCAACGAGGAAAGCGGCAAGCAGAACGCTGTGCAGGGCGGCTTCTCGTGGTCGGACGATGGCCGCCACTATGTGCTGGACCTGACGAATCCGCTGGGCTCGACCGAGGCGCGCGTTGAAGGGCGTCCCGGCGCGGCCAGCCTGACCAAGGCCGACGGCACGCGCCTGGTCGCGGACAATCCCGACGCCCTGGCCGCGGAAGCGCTGGGCAGCAGCATGCCGGTGTCCGGCCTGCGCGATTGGTTGCGCGGCAAGCTGGCTGCCACGCCCGAGGCGACCGAGGTGTCGCGCGATGAGCTGGGCCGCCCGGCGTCATTCGAGCAGGGCGGCTGGCGTGCTCGGCTTTCGCGCTATGACACGTTGGGCCCTCAATTGCTCGTGCTCGAGCGTCTGGAGCCGGGCCGTCGCATCATGCTGCGGCTGGTCGTCAATCAGCCCTGAACGACGGGCCCCGCCGTGACTCTGTACGACGTACCTGCTCCCGCCAAGCTGAACCTGTTCCTGCATGTCGTGGGGCGGCGCGCCGACGGCTACCACCTGCTGCAGACTGTCTTCCGCTTCATCGATCTCTGCGACACGCTGCATTTCGACCTGCGCTCGGACGGCGTCATCAGCCGTGCGACGGAGCTGGCGGGCGTGCCGGAGGACCAGGACCTGACCTTGCGGGCCGCGCATGCGCTGCAGCGGGCCACGGGCGTGAGGCAAGGCGTGCAGATCGGGCTGGAAAAACGCATTCCTCAGGGGGGCGGCCTGGGAGGCGGCTCCAGCGACGCAGCCTCGGTGCTGATCGCGCTCAACAAGCTGTGGGGGACGGGACTGTCGCGGCGCGAGCTGATGGCGCTTGCATTGCCGCTGGGCGCCGATGTGCCGGTGTTCGTCTTCGGGCAGTCGGCGTTTGCGCAGGGCGTGGGCGAGGACCTGAGCGCGGTGACGCTGCCGGAACGCGCTTATCTGGTGGCGCAGCCGGACGCCAGCGTGCCCACGCCAAAAATATTTTCCGCGCCCGATTTGACAAGGGATTCTTCTTACATCACAATAGCGGACTTTCTTGCTTCGCCTACTTTCTGCTTCGGCAGAAATGATTTGGAGCCGGTGGTCTTCCGCCTTTACCCTGAAGTGCTTGGGGCATCGCGGTGGCTTGCTGAACAGGGAATCCTTCGTGGAACCCCAGTTCGCATGTCGGGATCGGGTGCGTGTTTATTCGCCGAATTTTCCGAACTTTCCGAAGCCGTTTTGGCAGAAGCAGAAATATCCGCTATAATGCGCGGCGCTGATAAAACATTCAGCCAAACGCATCCACGGTTTCGGTTAGTGCAGGCATGTGCCGGATTAGCTGAACATCCGTTGCGGAATTGGATTGCAAGATAGTTGGGGAGTCGCCAAGCTGGTTAAGGCACCGGATTTTGATTCCGGCATGCGAAGGTTCGAATCCTTCCTCCCCAGCCAACCGAATACATAAAAAAGCTGTTGAACACGCCTGTAAGACACTGGCCCGGGTTCAGCAGCTTTTTTATTTTCCGGGTCCGCTGGTGCATCATCTCGCATCACCTCGTTAGTGTCTTGAAACGACCATCGCATCATCCATCATGGCAAACGATAGCTTCATGATTTTCACGGGCACAGCCAACACTCGGCTGGCCGTGGACGTAGTCAACCACCTCGATATGTCCCTGGGCAAGATGACCGTCGGTCGCTTCTCGGACGGCGAAGTGATGGTCGAGATCAACGAGAATGTGCGCGGCAAGGACGTCTTCGTCCTCCAGCCCACCTGTGCTCCCACCAACGACAACCTGATGGAAATCATGGTGATGGTCGATGCCTTGCGCCGCGCTTCCGCTGGCCGCATCACCGCCGCCATTCCGTACTTCGGCTATGCCCGCCAGGACCGCCGCCCGCGTTCGGCGCGCGTGGCCATCTCGGCGAAGGTCGTGGCCAACATGCTGCAAGTGGCCGGTGTTGATCGCGTCCTGACGATGGACCTGCACGCCGACCAGATCCAGGGCTTCTTCGATATCCCCGTGGACAACATCTACGCGGGTCCGATCCTGTTGGGCGACATCTGGCGTCGCAATTTCTCGAACCTGGTCGTCGTGTCCCCGGACATCGGCGGCGTGGTGCGGGCCCGCGCGCTGGCCAAGCAACTGGAAGCCGATCTGGCCATCATCGACAAGCGCCGTCCGCGCGCCAACGTGTCGGAAGTGATGAACATCATCGGTGAAGTCGACGGCCGCACCTGCATCATCATGGACGACATGGTCGACACCGCCGGCACGCTGTGCAAGGCGGCCCAGGCCCTGAAGGACCGCGGCGCCGGCGCCGTTTACGCCTATTGCACGCACCCCGTGCTGTCGGGCGGCGCCATCGACCGCATCGAAGCGTCGGAACTGGACGAACTGGTCGTCACTGACACCATTCCGCTCTCCGAGCAAGGCCAGGCCAGCGGCAAGATTCGCCAGCTGTCGTGCGCCGCGCTGTTGGGCGAGACCATCCTGCGTATCTCGAACGCGGAATCGGTCAGCTCGCTGTTCGTCGATTAAGACGCAGCGTCCCTCGGACGAGCAGTCCGGATACTGAGTTCTGCGCCTTGCTGGTCGCGGCAAGGCGCAACAAACACGGCGCGCATTTTGCGTGCCGTGCACCAACCGGCGGAGTCTCTTCGCCATTTATTGTTTTTGGAGTTTTCCATGAAATTCAATGCCACTGCGCGTAGCGTCCAGGGTTCGAGTGCGAGCCGCCGCCTGCGCCGCGCGGGCCGCGTTCCCGCCATTGTCTATGGTGGTACGGCTGCCCCCCTGAACATCGAACTCGACCACAACGAGATCTACCACGCCCTGCGCAAGGAAGAATTCCACGCGTCGATCCTGCAAATGGCGCTGGAAGGCGCAGCCAAGGAAGAGCAAGTCCTGCTGCGTTCGGTTCAATGGCACGCCTACAAGCCGCAAGTCCTGCACGTGGACTTCCAGCGCGTGGACGCCAACCAGGCCCTGCACACCAAGGTCCCGTTCCACTTCATCAACGCTGAAGTCTCGCCGGCCGTGAAGCTGGGCGGCGCCATCATCAGCCACGTCCTGACCGAACTGGAAATCACCTGCCTGCCGGCAGCGCTGCCCCAGTTCATCGAAGTGGACCTGAAGGACCTGCTGCCTGGCGCTTCGGTGCACCTGGCCGACATCAAGCTGCCCAAGGGCGTGACGTACGTCCCCCATGGCGGCGACGCCAACCCGCTGCTGGCCGCGACGGCCGTGGTCAAGGGCGGCGCTGCCGCCGACGAAGGCGCTGCCGAAGCTCCGGCCGCCTAAGTCCTGCCGGAAAGCCTTCGGGCTTTCCACGGCTGGTGCCCGAAACCCTGCGTGTGCATTTGCATGCGCAGGGTTTTTTGGTTTAAACACCCCCATCATGTCTACTCCTATACGTCTCATTGTGGGACTGGGTAATCCCGGCCCCGACTACGAAACCACCCGGCACAACGCCGGCTTCTGGCTGGCCGACCACCTGGCGGACGACTTGCGCACTTCTTTTGCGCTGGAGAAGTCCTTTTTCGGGATGGTGGCCAAGTCCCGCCTGGGCGCGGACAACGTGTTGCTGTTAAAGCCCAACACCTACATGAACCGATCCGGCCAGGCGGTGGGCGCGCTGGCGCGCTTCTACAAACTGACGCCGGAGCAGGTGCTGGTGCTGCACGACGAGTTGGACCTGATGCCGGGGCAGGTGAAACTGAAGCAGGGTGGCGGCCACGCAGGCCACAATGGCTTGAAGGACATCCAGGCGGCCCTGGGCAGCCCGAACTTCTGGCGCCTGCGCATCGGCATCGGTCATCCGCGTACGTTGGGACTGGCGCAGCAGGTGGCGGACTTCGTTCTACACCCGCCGCGCCGGGAAGAGCAGAAGCAGATCGAATCGGTCATCGACCGTTGCCGCGCCGTGGTGCCGGCAATGCTGGCCGGCGATTTCCCCTTGGCGACGCGCCAACTTCATAGCGGCAACGAAGCCTGATGACAGACTTGCGGCAGGCCGCGCTCCGCGGGAAATTGCGCTTTCGCAGCGAGATCGTGGATTTCTGGCGTTTCATTCGCCATCCGCATCCGGCATCGCGTTTACCGGGCCGCGCGTCCGCCAGCGGCTTGGTGGCCGACTGGTGGCCGGGCTTGGGGCCCGGCCGTCTGCTGGCCTGGGCCGCGCTGCTGTGGGCCGTGAACCTGTTTGCGCTGGGGCCGGTGGCGGTAGCCGCCGCCGGACTGGGTGGCGTCACGCACCGGCTGGATCCTGCCAATATTCCTTGGCTGACGGCGGTGATCTGGGCGCCGCTGGTTGAAGAGACACTGTTCCGCTACGGCCTGCGCCGTCCGAAGCAGGCGCTATGGCTGATTCCGGCGATGGTGCCTGTCGTGCTCTGGGGCCCCAAAGTCTGGACCGGTCTGCTGCTGGCCGCGTTCGTGATCCTGGCCTGCTGGGGCGCGCGGCAACGGCCCGAGCCGCTGCAAGGCTGGGACACGACCTGGCGGCGCTACTACCTGAAGCATTTCGGCCTGGTGTTTCACTTGGTCGCGCTGACCTTCGCCGCCGTGCACCTGACCAATTTCGTCTATGCCAAGACGCCGTTCTGGCTATTGCCCCTGCTGGTGCTGCCCCAGTGGCTGACAGGCCTGGTGCTGGGCTGGATGCGCGTGCGGCGCGGCATCGGCGCCGCCATTCTGCTGCACTCCGTTTTCAATGCCGGCCCCATTTTGATGATCTGGATCATCATGCGCTGGGTGCCCGCCGCGGCCGCTTAGCGGGGCCGAAACCCGCGGGCCGGGCGCAGCCTCGTCGCCTGGCCGGGGTAAACTAGAACGTTAACGATCAATACCGTACTTACACAGGATTCCCATGGCTCTGCAATGCGGCATCGTCGGCCTGCCCAACGTTGGCAAATCGACACTCTTCAACGCTCTGACCCGCGCCGGCATCGCCGCCGAGAACTATCCGTTCTGCACCATCGAACCCAACGTCGGTGTGGTCGAAGTGCCGGATCCGCGCTTGCAGAAGCTGGCTGAAATCGTCAAGCCCGAACGCATCCTGTCCGCCACCGTCGAATTCGTCGACATCGCGGGCCTCGTCGCCGGTGCGAGCAAGGGCGAAGGACTGGGCAACCAGTTCCTCTCGCACATCCGCGAAACCGACGCCATCGTCAACGTGGTGCGCTGCTTCGAAGATCCCAACGTGATCCACGTGGCCGGCAAGGTCGACCCCATCGCCGACATCGAAGTCATCGAAACGGAACTGGCCCTGGCCGACCTGCAGACCGCCGAAAAGGCCTTGCAGCGCCACCAGAAGACGGCCCGCTCGGGCGACAAGGAATCGCAGCGCATCGTGGCCGTGCTGGAAAAGTGCGTGGCCCAGCTGAACGAAGCCAAGCCCATTCGCGCCCTGGACCTCTCGCCCGAGGAAAAGGCCGACATCGCGCAACTCTGCTTCATCACCGCCAAGCGCGCGATGTACGTGGGCAACGTGGCCGACGACGGTTTCACCAATAATCCGCTGCTCGACCGCCTGACCGAATTCGCCGCCGCGCGCAACGCGCCCGTGGTCGCTATCTGCGCCGCCATCGAATCCGAAATCGTCGACCTAGACGACGCCGATCGCCAGGCTTTCCTGTCGGACATGGGCATGGAAGAACCCGGCCTGAACCGCCTGATCCGCGCCGCCTTCAAGCTGCTGGGCCTGCAGACCTACTTCACCGCGGGCGTGAAGGAAGTGCGCGCCTGGACCGTGCCGATCGGCGCCACAGCGCCCCAGGCCGCCGGCGTCATCCACACCGACTTCGAACGCGGCTTCATCCGCGCGCAGACCATTTCCTATGACGATTACATCACCTACAAGGGTGAGCAAGGCGCCAAGGAAGCCGGCAAGATGCGCGCCGAAGGCAAGGAATACATCGTGCAGGACGGCGACGTGATGAACTTCCTGTTCAACGTCTGACGTTTTTTTTGGAACTCAGGAGCGCTCCGTGGCGCTTGGTGGATTGAGTAGGCCTTTTTAAATCAATGGCTTGCCAAACAATACGGTCTACTGAGCGTTCCTATTGTTCATCGAGATCTGAAAAATTCGGGGGTAGCGTTGGGGGTACTCGTGTTCAACCGTGGGGGTACTTTTCCCCGCAGTGGAGTCCAACGATGCCCGAGAATCTACTCGCTGATGCCAAGGTCAAGGCGGCCAGACCGACAGATCGAGATTGGAAACTTTCAGACGGCGGGGGCTTGTTCCTGCTGGTCAAGCCCACCGGCGGCAAGCTCTGGCGGTGGAAGTACCGCTTGCAAGGCAAGGAGAACCTCTTTGCCATTGGCAGCTTTCCTCAAGTAAGCCTTGCGGAGGCGCGCGCGGTCCGAGAGAAAGCGCGTGCCTTGGTTAAGCAAGGCATCCATCCTGCTCATGAGCGGCAGCAGGTCAAGCGGCGCAACCTCGAAGTGCTGGAGGAGCGCAAGCGCGCAAAGGAAAGCTCGTTCGCCAAGGTGGCACAGGCGTACCTGGCCGAGATCAAGCCGGTCTTTGCGCTCAGTTCCTACCGCACGAAAGAATCCCGCATCAGGAAGTACCTGTCGCCCAAGTTTGATGGGATGCCGATGTGCGATATCGGCGTGAAGCAGATTCGCCCGTTACTGGAGGAATGCAAGGCTCATGGCGCGTGGGCGGCCATCCATGTCAAAGGTGATCTTTCGGCGATCTTCGAGTTTGCGGTGGTGCGGGGGCTGGTCGAGGCCAATCCAATTCCCAGCCTGCGCGGGCTGCTACGCGTGCCGTTCAGCGAGAGCAAGGCGGCGATGACGCGAGAGCAAATCCAGAAGTTCTATCAGGAGTTGCGCGGCTACCGTGGCTATCCGGAAACCTCGTTGTGTCTGCGGCTGATTGCGCTGACCGCCTGCCGTCCAGGGGAAGCGGCGGATGCCGAGTGGGGCGAGTTCGACTTTGAGGATGCACTGTGGCGTCGGCCTGCGGCGAAGATGAAAGCGCGGCGTGATCATGTCAGCCCGTTGTCTGTACAGGCCATTGCCGTGCTGAAGGATTTGCAGTGCATCACGGGCGGTGGGCGCTATCTGTTTCCGCACCGGAGCGGAAAGGGCTTTACTACGCCCAACCGACTGACCTACGCGATGCGTGATATGAACCTGGGCTGGGGTACGACGCCGCATTGCTGGCGGACGACCTTTTCGACCTGGGCCAATGAGAACGGATACCGGCCTGATGCGATTGAGCGGCAGCTTGCCCACGTGGAAAGCAACAAGGTGCGGGCGACCTACAACAAGGCGCTGCTGCTGGATCAGAGAAGGACGCTGTTGCAGGACTGGGCGGACTACCTGAGTGCTGCGGAGGGCAGCGGCACAGCGTAGGGACGGTTTGGCTGGTTGTTACAGAGCGAGTGGGTAAGGGTGGGCGGCCTTTTCCTTTTCAGGATAGGGCCGTTGTCTCTTGAGTGCCGTTCCCTTGCCGTTTGCCTTTGCCCTGAGTTGGGCCTGGGAATAGGGTAAACAATGGAGAAAATAGGGTAATTGTGAAATTATTGCCCTTTTTAGGCATTTCCTTCCTGGTCGGCCATGCCGGCCCCTCGCGACCGGCCTACGTTCAGGAAATGGGGTAATCAAACACCTTTAATGAGGTATTTTTAGAGACAATGCCCCATTTAAAGGCTATGATTACCCCATTTAGACAGCCTGGGCTTACATTTCCATGCACTCGCTCACACCCGAGTACCTAGCCGCACTTCGCTTCGATGGTACTCAGGCCGCCACGTTGCGCACACTGGGCGAGTACCAGGGTAAGCAGCAACTCTACGCCGCGCAGTCGCCCGAAGCCCTCAAAGGGCTACGCCAGATCGCGGTAGTCGAATCCACCGAGTCATCCAACCGCCTGGAAGGCGTTGTCGTCGCACCCTCGCGGCTGAAGTCTCTGGTCATCCGCAACGCAACGCCAAAGAGCCGCTCCGAACAGGAGATCGCCGGCTACCGTGATGCCCTGGCGCTGATCCACGAGTCCGCCGCGCACATGCCCTTCAGCGAGGGTGTTGTGCTGCAATTACATACCCTGCTGTACCGCTACATGCCGCAGGCGGGCGGACGCTGGAAGGCCACCAATAACGACATCGTCGAGCGTCACCCAGATGGCACTTCGCGTTTGCGCTTCCAGCCGGTGGCTGCGCATCTCACGCCGATGACCATGGCTGATCTGAGCGGGCGCTACGCCACCGCACTGGACCAGCACCTGGCCGACCCTCTGGTACTGGTGCCGCTGGCGATGCTCGACTTCCTGTGCATCCATCCCTTCCCGGACGGCAATGGCCGCATGTCCCGCTTGCTGACCCTGCTGCTGCTCTACCACTTCGACTATGCCGTGGGTCGCTACATCAGCTTGGAACGCATCTTCGAGGAAACCAAGGAAGGCTATTACGAGACGCTGGAAGCCAGCTCGCAGGGCTGGCACCAGGGGCAGCACGACGTCAAGCCCTGGCTCGACTACTTCTGGGGTGCCTTGCTGCGGGCTTACCGCGAGTTCGAGGAGCGTGTCGGCACTATCGAGCGGGGACGTGGCAGTAAAGGAGACCGGGTGCGTGCGGAAGTCCTGGGACGCACCCTGCCGTTCTCGATTTCCGAGATTGAAGAAGCCTGCCCGGGCGTGAGCCGGGACATGGTTCGACTAGTGCTGCGAGCGATGAAATCAGAAGGCTTGATTGAATCGACTGGTAAGGGGCGAGGTGCGAAGTGGCTTCGCACCGATCAATCGGGTGAGAAATGAGTACTCAAAGAAACATCATCAGTCATGGCATCCGCGACAACCATACTCGCGGCAAGGTCGCCGACTTCCTGGCCGAGAAAATGGCCGCAGGCAGCCAACTTTCCGTGGTATCGGCCTACTTCACCATCTACGCCTACGATGCGCTGTCCAGTCAGCTTGACCAGATCGATCATCTGAACTTCCTGTTCGGCGAACCCCGCTTCATCGCTTCGCTCGACCCGGACAAGACCGACAAGAAAGCTTTCAAGATCGAAGACGAAGGCATGGAGCTGGCCAACCGCCTGCAACAGAAGGAAGTTGCTCGTCGCTGCGCTGCATGGTTGCGCGACAAGGTCGATATCCGCTCAGTCCGCCAGGCCAACCTCCTGCACGGCAAGCTCTATCACATTGACGATGGCCGACGTGAACATGCGCTATTGGGCAGCTCAAACTTCACCCGGTGCGGCCTCGGCTTGTCCGACACGCCCAACATCGAGCTGAACCTCATTGTCGATGGCGACCGCGACAGGGCCGACCTCAAACAATGGTTCGATGAAATCTGGGGCGATGAAAAACTGGTTGCCGACGTCAAGGCTGATGTTCTGCGCTACCTGGAGCAACTTTACGTCGATCACGCGCCGGAGTTCGTCTATTTCAAAACGCTCTATCACGTCTTCGAGCGCTTCCTGTCCGGGCAGGAAGCCGACGCCGCATTGTTCGACCAAACCGCCATCATCGACACGGAGGTCTGGAAGGCATTGTTCGACTTCCAGAAGGACGGTGTCAAAGGCGCCATCCACAAGATCAACCAGCATAACGGCTGCATCCTGGCCGACAGCGTGGGCCTGGGTAAAACCTACTCGGCATTGGCGGTCATCAAGTACTACGAGCTGCGCAATCACCGCGTGCTGGTGCTATGCCCCAAGAAGCTGCGCGACAACTGGACCGTCTATCTCGCCCAGAACAACAGCGAACTCAACCCCTTCCTCAAAGATCGATTCGCCTACACCGTGCTCTCGCACACCGACCTGTCCCGTGACAGCGGCCGCGTAGACGGCATCGATCTGGCAACGCTCAACTGGGGCAACTTCGATCTGATCGTCATCGACGAATCGCACAACTTCCGCAACAACACCAAGGGTAAGCGCGACGAAGAAGGCAACCTCATCAAGAAGAGCCGCTATGAGCGGCTGATGGATGACATCATCAAGATTGGGGTCAAGACCAAGGTGTTGTTGCTGTCCGCAACCCCGGTCAACAACGACCTCAAAGACCTGCGAAACCAAATCTACTTCGTCACCGAAGGGCGGGATATCGCCTTTTCGCAGAGCTTCGGCATCAACAGCATCAAGGACACGCTCACCGTCGCCCAAAAGACCTTCATGGAGTGGGCCAGGCGCTCTGGCGAGCGGGATGCCCGTGATCTGATGGAAAGGCTCTCCGCCGGGTTCTTCACCCTGCTGGACGAACTCAC
The DNA here is from genome assembly GCF_035282245.1 of Achromobacter sp. D10. Taxonomy (NCBI): domain Bacteria; kingdom Pseudomonadati; phylum Pseudomonadota; class Betaproteobacteria; order Burkholderiales; family Alcaligenaceae; genus Achromobacter; species Achromobacter sp. D10. Next base: position 31,319 of record NZ_JAYJLE010000012.1, on the reverse strand, counting down.
CATCGCCCGTTCGCGCAAGCACATCCAGAAGTACTACAAGGCCTCGATGGCGCAGATCGGCCAGTTCCCCAAGCGCAAAAAGCCGGAATCTGTGTTTTCCGAAATCGACCTCAAGGGCCGCTTCCTCTCTTACGACAAGTTAAACGACGAGATCGACAACTATCAGCTTTCCATCTTCAAGCCGTCCAAGTACGTGCTGGAAGCGTTCAAGGGGCAGTACGAAGACCATCGCGTTCAGAACTTCAGCCAGGAGAACCGCGAGAAATTCCTCATCGGCATGATGAAGGTGAACTTCCTCAAGCGCCTGGAAAGCTCTGTGCGCGCCTTCGCCATCACCATGGAACGCACCGTCAGCAAGATCGAAGACCTGGAAGAACGGCTCAAGCAGTTTCTGCAACATCAAGCCGAGACGGCGGAAGACATCCAGCCTGATTTCTTCGTGGAACCAGCCGAAGAAGACGAAGAACTGGCCCAGGCCTTCCAGGCGGGAACCAAGCTCAAGTACCGCATGGAGCACATGGACGTAGCCGCTTGGTTGGCCGATCTGGTCACCGACAAACAACAGCTTTCGCTGCTGGCCGACGCTGCCCAAGCCGTCGATGCATCGCGCGATGCCAAGCTCGCCGAACTCAAGCGCCTCATCGAACACAAAGTTCGTCACCCCAGCACCAACACGCTAGGCGAGGAAAACCGCAAGGTCATCGTGTTCTGCGCCTTCGCCGATACCGCTGCGTATCTATACGAAGAATTAGAAGACTGGTCACGCAACACGCTGGGTGTTCACATCGCCCTGGTGTCTGGCGGCGCACGCCCCAACCGCAGCACCTTCGGCCAGGCCGACTTTACCCACATCCTCACCAACTTCGCTCCACGCGCCAAACAACGGGGCAAGATGAAGTCCATGCCGCAGGATGGCGAAATAGACCTCCTCATCGCCACCGACTGCATCTCTGAAGGCCAGAACCTGCAAGACTGCGACTACCTCATCAACTACGACATTCACTGGAACCCGGTGCGCATCATCCAGCGCTTTGGTCGTATCGACCGCATCGGCAGCCCCAACAGCGCCATCCAGCTCGTCAACTTCTGGCCCACGCCGGACTTGAACAAGTACATCAATCTCAAGAACCGTGTCGAGGCGCGCATGGCGCTGGTCGATATTGCCGCCACGGCGGAAGACAACATCCTGCAAACCGAAGACCTGGAAGACCTCATCAAGCAGGACATGCGCTACCGCGACAAGCAACTGTTGCGGCTCAAGGACGAAGTGCTGGATCTGGAAGACTTCAACGAATCCGTCGCTTTGGGCGAGTTCACTCTGGATGACTTCCGCATGGAACTGGCCACTTACATCGAAGCCAACCGAGAGAAGCTGGAAGAAGCTCCCTTCGGCCTTTACGCCGTAGTGCCTCCGCACGCCGAGTACAGCGCCATCAAGCCCGGCATCATCTATTGCCTGAAGCAGCGCATCGACGCCGCCGGCAATGAGGCCGTCAACCCGCTGCAACCGTACTTCCTCGTCTATATCCGTGACGACGGTGAGGTGCGCTACAACTTCACCGCGCCCAAGCAGATTCTGGAAATCTTCCGCGCGGTCTGCCAGGGCCAGACCGAACCACACTCCAAGCTGTGCAAGCTGTTCGACGAAGAGACTGCCCACGGGCAGGACATGAGCCGCTACAGCGGCCTGCTCGACAAGGCGGTGGCTGCCATTGCCGCACAGTTTGGGCGCAAGAACGCAGGGAATCTTTTCTCAGGGCGTGGTGGCAAGCTGCTGAGCAGCCAGAGCGCTATCAAGGCCACAACTGACTTTGACCTTATTACCTGGCTGGTGATCAAGCATGAGCAATAGCATCCAAATGAAGCAGGCAATCAGCCAGCACATCCAAAAATTTTCCAGCCAGCCCTTGCGTCAAGCTGCGCTGTCGCTGTTTTCCACTTTGGGCTACGCATCCGACCGTACCGTTGAAACGCCTTCGGTTGCCGATTTCCGTGCGCAGTTCGATTCAGAATCCAAGCTGGAACACCCGGCAGCACTGATCGCAAGCTGGCAGTCTGCTGAACTGTTGTTCCAGCTTACAGACGAAGAGCTTTCCCGCAGCACCGCGCTGTTCAAGGATGAAGCCGTCAAGACCTCCCTGCTTCAGTCCTACGTCTTCATCGCCATCGAGCTGGCGGATGGCGACTACGCACGCGGCAAGCTCGCTGGTATCGCCCGCCAGATCAACCGCATCTTCCCCATGCCGGTGATGGTGCTGTTCAAGATCGGCGGACGGCTCTCCATTGCCGTCATCAATCGTCGTCTAAACAAGCGCGATGACAACAAGGACGTGCTGGGCAAGGTCACGCTGATACGGAACATCGCCATCGACGAACCGCACCCCGGCCATCTGGACATCCTGGCATCGTTCTCGCTAGCCGAGCTGACCGAGGGGCGCCGTGTCATCCAGAACTTCGACCAGCTTCATGCCGCCTGGGAAGAAGTCTTCAATGTCGAACTACTCAACAAGCGTTTCTACCGCGAACTCGCCAACTGGTATTTCTGGGCGCTGCCACAAGTCGATTTCCCGGCCGACATCGAAAAGGACGACGAAAAGCGCCGCGCCACCGGCCTGATCCGCCTGCTTACGCGCCTCATCTTCTGCTGGTTCCTGAAAGAGAAAGGGCTGGTTCCCGACAAGCTCTTTGCCGAGGCCGACCTGAAGAAAATCCTGAAAGACCTGTCGCCCAACGCCTCCACCTACAACGAGGCCATCCTGCAAAACTTGTTCTTCGCCACGCTCAACCAGCGTATGGGCAAGGATAAAAATGGACAACCATTCCGCGCCTTTGCCACTGACGAGGGCTTGCAGAAGAACCGCAGCACCTACGGCGTGGACACGCTTTACCGCTACGAAGACCACTTCCGCGACCCCGCCACTGCGCTGGAACACTTTGCCGATGTGCCTTTTCTGAACGGCGGCTTGTTCGAGTGCCTTGATCGCATCGAGGACGGCACGGGCAAAAAGCTCTACCTCGATGGTTTCTCACGCAACAAGAAAAAGCGCCCCGCCATCCCCAATCATCTTTTCTTCGGTAGCGAGCACGAAGAAGATCTGTCCGGGGCATATGGCGACACCAAGCGCAAGCGGGAGAAGGTGCGTGGCCTGCTGCACATCCTGAACGCCTACAAGTTCACCATCGTCGAAAACACGCCGGTCGATCAGGAAATCGCGCTTGACCCGGAACTGTTGGGCAAGGTGTTCGAGAACCTGCTGGCCAGTTACAACGAGGAAACCAAGACCACAGCCCGCAAGCAGACAGGCTCCTTCTATACCCCGCGCCCCATCGTTGAATACATGGTGGACGAATCGCTCAAAGCGCACCTCACCGGCGCGCTTGCGAAGGCGGGTATGAGCGAGCAGGACGCGAAAGCCGGTCTCGACATCCTCTTCGCCTACACCGAGCGGGCGCACCCCTTCAACGAGAAAGAGGCTGCCACGCTGCTGGATGCCATCCACATCTGCAAGATTCTTGACCCTGCTTGCGGCTCAGGCGCGTTCCCAATGGGCATGCTGCACAAGCTGGTTTACATCATCCACAAGCTCGATCCCGACAACGCGCGCTGGAAGCAACTCCAGATTGATGCCGCCGCGAAGATTCCTGATATTTCCGCGCGTGATGCCGCCATCGCCGCCATCGAGCGCGACTTTGCCGACAACGAGGATGATTACGGGCGCAAGCTTTACCTGATTGAGAACTGCCTTTATGGCGTGGACATCCAGCCCATTGCCATCCAGATTTCTAAGCTGCGCTTTTTCATCTCCCTTATCTGCGATCAGCGCACCAACCGCAACAAGCGGGAGAACCACGGCATCCGTCCGCTGCCGAACCTGGAAACGAAGTTCGTTGCTGCAGATGCGCTCATTGGACTGGAGATGGAAAATCAGTTTGAGTTATTCGCCAGCCCAAAGGTCAAGGCGCTCGAATCTGAACTTCAGCGCGTCCGCCACGATCACTTCGCCGCAACGACTCGCCAACGCAAATTGGCTCTCCAGAAGCGCGACAACGAAATTCGTGAAGCACTCGCCACTGAACTTCAGCAGGGATCCTTTGGTGACCGCGATTCGAGCCGGAAGCTCGCAGCATGGAACCCCTACGATCCACAGCAGTCGGCCGAATTTTTTGAACCACTATGGATGTTCGATCAATCCTTGGTCGATGGGTTTGATATCGTCGTGGGCAACCCACCCTATATTTCCGTTGAGCGTTTCTCGGGAACACCTATACAGGCCAAATGGCAAGAAATGTTCGCCACTTATGCTGCACGAGGAGATGTTTACTGCTTCTTCTATGAGCGCGGCATAGACCTGCTGAGAAAGGGCGGCACGCTGATCTACATCACGTCTAACAAGTGGATGCGTGCGGGCTACGGAAAGAACCTCCGTGATTTGTTCATCAAGAAGGTTCGGATCGACGAGATTCTAGATTTCGGTGGCGTCTTAGTCTTCAACTCAGCTACTGTGGACACTTGCACGATTCGTCTCTCGAAAAATGAGCCGCAAAAGCAGTTCCCATCGAGCTACATGAGATCGGCTTTTGCCTTTGATTGCTCTCTGGCTGAATTCACCGAATCCAACTCAAGTACCTTTAAACTTCCACTCGATGCCTCGCAATCATGGGCCGTGCTTTCCTCAGCCAGACAAGCAATTCGTGAGCAAGTCAGGTCTCAAGGGGTTCCAATTGGCCGCTGGAATATCAAAATTGGCTACGGCATAAAATCCGGTTTCAACGAAGCATTTTACCTCACCGCTGAGCAGCGTAACCAGCTAGTTGAAGAAGATTCAGCGTCAGACGAATTGATCGTAAAGCTCATTCGCGGGCGCGAAGTTGAGCGATACAAGGTAGGTTGGGAAGACACGTATCAGATCATCGTCAAGTTTGGTGCTCACGAATACTTGGAAGACCGTTATCCAGCGGTCTATCGACACCTGCACCAGTTCGAGAAACAGCTCAAGGCACGCGGGCAATGCCAGTATTCCCGTTCGCGGACGGCTGCGAACCAAGGCGCATTTCCTGGTCAACATCACTGGCTGGAATTGGATAACAATCCCACTGACGACTACCTAAACCTCTTTCGAGAGCCAAAAATTATCTACCCGGAAATTACTAAGTGGCTGGGATTCTATCTTGATCAGAGCGACAATTACTTTCCGAATAACAAGGCATTCATAATCAACAGTAAGGGAGATTCGCTAAGTTATCTGGTCGCGTTCTTCAACTCTACGGTATTTCGGTGCAGCTACATTGATGAGTTTCCTACGCAAGGCGAAGATCGCCGGGAACTGCGGAAGATTTTCTTCGACAAGATTCCAGTAAAAAAGCCAACTGCGCAGCAGGCGGCATTGTTCGAGAAGTTGGTGCCAATGGTGCAGTTGACCAAACGCATCGGCGAAGATGCCGCCGCCAGCTTCCTCGAAGACCTGATCGATGCCTGCATAATGGAGTGCTACTTCAACGCTCATATGGCCGAGCGCGACTTGTTGTTCATTGATGCTCTCGTTCCACATCTCGCCGTCTACGATCCTAACGCTTCGGACTCGAAGCAGCGCGATTTCATTGCACAACTTTATCGTTCACTGAACGAGCCCGCGTCGAAAATACGCAACCGTCTGCTGCGCATTTCCGCCGACAGCCCCGATCTCCTGGCCGTCATCAAGGAGGAAGGCAAGGTATGAAGGCGCGCTTGCACCACATCGCCATCACCAACTTCAAAGCTTTTCGTGAGTTTTCGCTTAAGCTGGAGGGGCGCCACCTGTTAGTGTACGGTGCCAATGGGGCAGGCAAGTCTTCGCTATATTGGGCGCTCTACACCTTTCTCCAGAGTGCAGGAAAGAAGCCGAACGGCAGTATCGCCAAGTATTTCGATCCTGCGAATCCACAACACTTGCTTAATCTGCATGAGCAGAAAGAAATGGCCCCCAGACCTGGGGAAATCGCATTGACGTTGCGGGAGACAGAGACCCGCAACGACACTATCTATCGCATTAGTCAGGCCGATCATGGAACCTATAATCAACCCATCATTCTGAAAGGCGATCTTGCCAGTGACTTCATCACCTATCGTTTCTTCTTCGGATTTTCTCACTTCCGCAATTCGGAAGACTTCGATTTGTGGCCGCTGTTTGAAAAGGAAATATTGCCATTCTGTGCCTCGACCAGTGGCGGAAGCCCATTGCAGATGTGGGACGCCATAAGATTCGAAATGCCAAATCCTCGTGGATTAAGTGGTGTGGCGGGGACAAATTCTTATAATCAGTTCAGGAGAAAAACGGATGCTTTTGCGGCTGTTCTTCCTGGGATAGTGGATTCAATCAGTACGAAGGCCCAACAGTTCTACGACGAGCACTTTGCTGCTGATGACCCTGCAAAAGTGAATTTAAAAATCGCAGTGACAACAACACCGCGATCAATTGGCTCAACCCAAAGCACGTTCATATTTACGAAGCCAGTAATATCCTTCGGCATCCAGATTGATGGTGAAGAAATCAAGCGACCTCAAAGCTTTTTGAACGAGGCAAAGCTAACTCAATTGGCGCTGTCCGTCCGTTTTGCCGCCTCACTCGTCAATCTGCACGAATCCGACCTCAAGCTCTTGGTTCTTGATGACCTACTGGTCAGCCTGGACATGAGCAATCGCATGAAGGTGGTGGACATCCTGCTATCCGACACCTTCGCCAACTATCAGAAGATCATCCTGACCCACGAACTTGGGTTCTTCCGCGAGTTTCGCCGCCGCATCGGAAGCGGTCATGCCGAGTGGCAATTCGTGTGCTTGCAGGGCAACGCCGCACAGAATATCAAAGCTGAAAACGATAAACGCGATATTGAAAAGGCCGAGGACTACCTCAATGGCCATGACATTGAAGAGGCAGCGATGTTCCTGCGCAAGGCGGCGGAGGACATTGCCAAGCGCGCTCGTGAATGGGCTGACGGAAAATCTCTTCCGCCAGGAGAGTTCGTCTCGTTGACTGAGAATTTGCGCAAGGCGCGGAAAAGGCTACTGGAGAGCGTGCCTGTTGCCCTTTATGCTCGGGCTCTCAAGGGCATTCCCGAAGAGCATCGCGCTCTATTGCTGTCTGCCGATGACAGTGATCTTGATGGCAACGCCAACTTGTCGCCACAAGAAAGGGGCATTCTCAAGTCGAAGCGCAACGCACTTCGCAAGGTGCTGAATGACGATGGCTGGGCCAAGATGGAGGCCGTGGAGGCCGTTGACCGCGTGCTGGAAATGACCGAGCGTGTGCTCAATCCTGCATCCCACGGTAGCGCCACACCGCTCTACGAAGAGGAAGTGCGCCGCGCCAAGAAGCTGATAGATCGTCTTGAGCAGGTGCTGCTGGAGGTGCAACGATGACGCGACCAAATCTATCCCAATTGCTGCACAGCCTGATGGCCACCTGGGAAAACGAGGTGGTGGAGTTCAAGCAGACTGGCAAGGCCTACTTTCCAAGGTAGATAGCAGTGACTTGCAACCGCTCGTGTCCAAGCTCTCGGCTGATGATTTGTCGTGCTGCGGTATCCTGGGTTCGCTGTGTATCGCTCAGCGTCCTGACGGGTGGCCCACCCGCTGCAGGTGCTGACCACCCCGTCAGAGTCTCATAACGGCTTTGCGCGTACTGATGCCGAAGGCCATGCATATGACTCAGACCCGCCGCCTTGCACTGTCCATCGTAGACGTGCCGCTGCTGGATGTAGGTTTTGTTTGCCGGGATCAGTGATCCTGTGCCCGCCAGGCGGTGTGCTGCGTGGAGCGCGTCGCGTTGCTCTGTCGTGGTGATGGGCACAGTTCGCTCCCGACCGCCCTTGGTCCACGATCCCTTGAGGGCGATGTGGTCGCCCCGATCCGCGTAACTGGGCTGGAACTTGATCGCTTCCTCCCGACGCAATCCGAAGGCGGCCTGTAGCTGAAGGCTCATGCGTACGTGCGCGTCGGTGACCTGTTCAATACCTGTGCCCAGTTCTTGGGCCTTATTGATGTTGGTCACATAGCGGCGCTCGGCCACGCCGAGTTGCGTGTTGTCCGCCGGCAGAATGCCGGCCTTGCCGATCTTCTCGGCCCACCAGCGCAAGTGAGAGAGTCGATTCTTGATGGTGCCAGACGCCAAGCCTTCGCCCTGCCAGCGATCCAGCAGCGCCTGGGCGTGCTTGCCCTTGAGCGACGATGCCTTCATCTGCCTGAAACCAGCCTCGCGCAGTTGCCGCGCGGCCAACGACAGCGAACGCATCCGGTCAGCCTGTGTGTTGTGGCTGCCGTCACGGTTGCGCTGGCAAAGCTGCCGCAGGGTGTAGGTCAAGTCGTCCATCTTCCGGCCTCCAAGCAAAGCGCCGTACTGCGTTGTCCTGAAATTCAGTGGTTAGTGTTGGTGCCAGCTCGCCAAGGCGAGATCCCGTGAGGGCAAGGGCATGGTGTTCAGGAGACACCAGAGCCTCGAATGAGGCGTCCGTCTTGCTCCCTGCTGGAAGCCCGGACGGGGGTACGACAAGACGAAAGTGATGCGAACGTGGACGAGTCCTCCTATGAAGTGAGTGGGATGAGAAATGCAGCGGGAACCCTGTGCGTTGCGCACAGGCAATTGCCGCAAAGGACAGTGCGCCAGATGGCGCGGCAGGGATGAGTTCAAACTGACGAAGAAGGCTCTGCCCTGAGTAGGGCCGATATGCGGTCGGAGCCTGGGCATACCTGGGGTGGCTCCACCCTGTCGGGCCAGCGCTTGCAGGAACCTGCGCCGTTGGGGGGCACCGATGTACGAAGCCCATCGGTCTTGGCGACTGCCCGGTCAGTGTAGGGCGGCCATCATCATGTATGCCGCACACAATGGGATCTGGCGTTCGCCCGCATTGTTGCTCGTGTGCGTGGGGGCGTCACTGCGGCGTGCAGTGACGCCCCATTTTGCGGCAGCATTTACTACGCAGGATGCGGCTGCCATCCCCTGGCCTGCATTGCCTGCGCTGCGATGTCCCCAGCGTTCGTCGAGGTGTTCATGATCTTGCGGATGTTTGCGATGTGCGCCAGGGCGGTTTCACGTGATGCCGGTTGCGCAGTCGGTTCTGGGCGGTCTGCGGTGCGCGGCGGAGCTGCAGGCCGATTTTCGGCAGGCCGTGGGGCGGCAGATGTCTCCTTACGACCTGCCCACAAGCGGAACTCGCCCGCAAAGACGCGCTTCACCAAGGCGAAGAAGTAGGCCACGACATTGCGCACGGTGCCACTCTGGCTGCGTGCCTGCAACTCGTCGAGCACTTCCTGGCGATGCTGCGGCGGCAGCCGCCGCAAGGCGGCCTGCACGTCCTTTTTCTGATCTGCCTGGGCATTGCTCAGGCAGGGCGGCAAGCTCACCGACTGCGATGCCGGATCGCCGTCGCCCTCGCGCGCGCGGTACGTACGTTCTTTTTTATACATATACGTCTTATACGTACCGCCCGGCTCAGCCGTCATGTGGCGAGCGTGTCCGGTCTGTTGCGGAACAAGCGTGCTGCCAGCGGAGTCGCCAGACAATGGCAGTGGGTCGGCTGCCTCGCTTGCCGGCGACGGCGGCGTAGGGGGCAAATCATCGTCATCGTGGCGCTGACCGTGGGTCGCAATGGAGGCGGCTTCAGGTGCCTGCGTCAGCACTGCCTGAATGTGGACGGCCACCCGATCCACCTGGTTGTTTTCGTGGCCGATAGACCCTTGCAGAAGCGCGGACAGACTGGCATCGAGTGCGCAGGCTTGTTGGAAGTCCAGGGGGCTTTCGTGAACCTGGTACAGCTCGCTGAGCACATGGCCGGTCAGCGGGTCGCGTTGCTGGCCCACTAGACTGATCCACCCCGTCAGCCGACGCACGACGAGAACGCGCCGGGCCGTCTCGTACCCGGCCCTCTGCCCCAGCGGGGTAGAGGTGAGATAGCGGCGCAACTGCCCCAGGTTCGCCAGCGGGCTGATGCCTTCCGCAGAGCGCAGCATGCGCAGAACTTGCCAACCATTGCGCTCCAGCGGCGTGAGGCGGGCATCGAGCATGAGCGATGCCGGCGTGGCGAACAGGGCGTCCTGTCCAGGCGGGTTGTGGCGGGTGTGGTGGTCTGCCATGAGCGTTCTCCAAGGTATGGGCCACAGCGGCCCGTTCTCCTGCATCTCATCGCGTACCGTTCCATGCGTCAGCCAACAATGCGGTCTGCGCCATAACCGTTTTATTCTGCCGGGTGCAGCGCTGGCACTGACATCCAGACTGATCTATCATCCCGACATCCCTATGGGGGTACAACTGGGGGTACTTCCAGCGATTCCCGCAAAGGCCGTGGCCCGATTTCCCCGCGAAACCTAGTGTTCACAAGCCTCTGCCGACCGATCAACGTTTATAAACGTGTGATCAACGTCTGACGACTCTCGTCACTGTATTTCGGCAGACACCCCAAGATTGGATCCCGGTCCAATCTTGGGGTGTTTTTCATTGCATCGATCGAAGCTGGCCCTTCCCCTCATGCTCGCGGAATGCGCGCAACTATGCCAGGCGTTCCAGCAGGCGCGGTAGCGCCGAAGCGAGCAGTGCCAGTCCCGATGCCGTCAGCAGCCCCAGCACGATTTGCCGGAAGCGCGCTTCGCTGATGCCGATGTAAAGCCTGGCGCCCAGCAGCGTGGGAACCAGCATGGCGGCGGCCACGATGGCGAAGAGGGGCAGCATGGCGCGTGTGACGATGCCGCTTGCCAGATATGTGCCCATGGTTACCAACAGCATGGACAGATTGAAGTTCTGGATGATGGCGCGCTGCGCGTCCTTTTCAAAACCACGCAAGGTGCACCAGAGCGTGGGCAAGGTGCCCGCGAATCCGCCGATTCCACCCAGTACGCCGCCGGCCATGCCCACGGCCGCATCGGCGGCCCGGCCGCCGACGGATATGCGTGGCAGGCTTTTCGCGCACAGCATGGCGGGGCACCAGACCACGAGCAGGGCGCCGAGTATGGCCTTGAACCAGTCCATGTCCAGCCGCGGCAGCAGCGCGACCCCTAGCGGAATGCCCAGCAGTCCACCCAGGACGAAAGGCAGCAGGCGCCGCAGGTCGAATCCGCGCCGCACGGTAATGGCGGCGAGTATCTGTCCGACCAGGGCGCCAAAGACGGCAAGCGTCGCTGCCATGCGCGGGTCCAGCACCCAGGCCCAGAACGACATCGCCACCAGGCCGAACGCGAAGCCCGACAGGCCCTGGACGAAGCCCGCCGTGACCGCGCCCAGGGTGACCACCAGATACACAGAATCCATTGCCGTTCTCTTCACGCCTGCTGCGGAAGGGGTTCTGTATTCTCGGCGATCCTCGTCCTTCGAAAATCGGCTTTTGCTATGGGCCGATACCGCGAGGCTTATGGCTTCACGCTCACTCCAGGCTCAGCCTGCGCAGCGTGTCCGTCAATCCCAGCAGCTCGGTGGTGTAGACGCCTTGCTCTATCGCCTTGCGTTGCCCGGCTTCTTTTTCCTCGCGGGCAAGGCTGCGCGACAAGGTTTGCTCGAGTTCGCCCGCGGGGATGACGGCGACGCCGTCGCGGTCGCCCACGATGTAGTCGCCGGGATGGATGAGCGTGTCGCCGATGGTGATCGGCACATTGATCCGACCGGGTTGGAATTTGCCGGTGCCCTTGATCGACAGGCCTCGGCAAAACAGGGGAAAACCCAGTTCGATGATCAAGTTCGCGTCGCGCACGCAGCCGTTGATCACGAGTCCGGCGATGCCGACCTGCATGGCTTGCAGCGTGAGCACATCGCCCCAGGGGCCGGCTTCCATGAAGGCCTTGGCGTCGACCACGAGCACATCGCCGGGGCGCGCCTTCTGAACCGCATAGTGCAACATGAGATTGTCGGCGGGGCGGCAGTCCACCGTAAGGGCAGGGCCGGCGAGACGCACCGTGGGATCGATGGGCTTGATGCCGTGATCCAGAGCGCCCTTGGCGCCCTGGGCTTCGTAGATGGTGGCCGCGCCCAGCTGGCGCAGGGTGGCAAGCGAATCGGTCATGTCAGTCCACCTTTGCGCCGGTGCGCTTGACCAGCGATTCCCAGTAAGGCAGTTCGCGGGCGATGAAGCTGGCGAACTGTTCGGGCGTGCCGGCAACGTTGTCGGAGCCCATTTCATCCAGGTTCTTGGCCAGCGCCGGGCTTTGCAGGGTCTTCACTATCCCTTGGTTGAGGCGCTGGATCAGCGCAGCGGGCGTCTGCGCGGGCGCGAAGATGCCATACCAGTTCTCGATCACGAAATTGGCGTGGCCGAGTTCCTTCATGGTCGGCACGTCGGGCAGGCTCTTGGAGCGGGCTTCGCCGGTGGTGGCCAGGGCGCGGATACGGCCGGAACCAAGCTGCGGCGCGATGGCGGTAGTGGTTTCGAAGGCCACGGGCACCTGGCCCGCGATCACGTCGGCCAGCGCCGGGCCCTGGCCGCGGTAGGGAATGTGGGTCATCTCAAGTTTCAGGTCGAGCTTGAGCATCTCGCCCATCAGGTGCTGCGGACTGCCGCTGCCGCCGGATGCGAAATTGAACTCGCCCGGCTTGCTACGGATCAGCGTGAAAAGCTCGTCGGCGGTCTTGACCGGCACCGAGGCGTTGACATAGAGCACCAACGGAACCGCCGCCACTTCCGCGACCGGCGCCAGTGCGCTGACGGGGTCGTTGCGCAGCTTGTACAGGTTGCGGTTGATGACGACGCCGGTGTTGTTGCCCAGGAGCAGGGTGCAGCCGTCGGGCGCGGCGGTGGTGACGTACTGGGTTCCGATATTGCTGCTGGCGCCGCCCTTGTTTTCGACAATGACGTTGGTGCCGAGCTCATCGGCCAGGCCGGGCGCGACCAGGCGCGCCAGGATGTCGGTGGTGCCCCCCGGCGGATAGGGCGAGATGATCTTGACGAGTTGGCAGGGATACGGGTCTTGCGCCATGGCGGGCGCGGCGGCGGCGGCCGTCGCCACGCAGAGAATGCCTGCGCTCAGCTTGCGGTTGATCGACATTTTGTCTCCTTGGATTATGGTGTTGTTGTTGGCGTCGATGTCAGGACGGGGCCGTCAGCCGGTCCGGCGAGCGTTGCAGTGTGTGGTAGCCGAACTGCCTGCGCGCTTCGGCCAGCGGCATGCCGTTCAGAGCTGCTTCCAATATCCGGCCTTCCAGCGTCCGTGTTTCCAGGGCTTTGGACAGCACTTGCTGCATGCGCTCGCGTGGCACCACTACGAGGCCGTCCGCGTCGCCGATCAGCAGATCTCCCGGACTGACGCGCACGTCGCCCAGCGTGACGGCCTCTTCATAAGCCTGGACCTGCACGCGGTCCTTGCCCGTGCGCATGAAGGCGCCGCGGGCGTAAAGCGGATAGCCGGCCTCGTCGGCCTCGGCCGTATCGCGGCATACGCCATGCACGACGGTGCCGGCAATGTGCTTGTGCGCGGCCAGGCGGCTGAGGATGCCGCCCCACACGGTGCAGTCCATGCGGCCGCCGTTGTCCAGGACGGCAACCGTGCCGGGTTGCAGGCGGTCGATGAAGTCGCCGACCGTGCCGGGTTGGGCGTGGTCTATCGGCGCGAAGCGGACGGTGTAGGCCAGGCCGAAAATGCGGGCCGGACCGGCGACAGGCCGGATGCCCAGCGCGCTGCCGGGCAGCTCGTAGTAATCGAGGGCATCGGAAACCTCGGCGGTGGAAAGGCCGCGGGCCAGACGCAGCCATTCGGGTTCGTTCAAATCGGGAATCAACGGAAGCTCCAGGTGTGGGCGCGGCGATGCGTGCCTGTAATTCCATGTTCAGCTAACGAAAAGTGGAAAGCAATCAAGCGTTTTTGAGCGTAAGATCAATTTCCATGAACTTGAAATCCTTGCAGTTCTTTTGCGAAGTAGTTGAGACCCGCAATGCCAACGTGGCGGCGCAGCGTCTGCACGTGGTCCCCACGGCGGTCAGCATGCAGCTGGGACAACTGGAAGCCATGCTGGGCGCCAAGGTGTTCGATCGTTCCACTCGGCCCATGACGCTGACGCCGCTGGGGCGCTTCATTTATCCCAAGGCCAAGGCCTTGCTGGCCGATGCAGCGCGCTTGTTCGACGAGGCGCAGGACATGGCCGCCGGCCATTTCGGCTGGCTCAGTATCGGTTTCACGCGCTCGACCATTTTTTCGGTGCTGCCCGATGCGGTGCGCAAGATGAAGGCCGATCTCCCCAAGGTGCGCATCGACCTGACAGAGATCCTCAGCGAGCACCAGGCAGAGGCCTTGCGTAGCGGTCTTATCCATGTGGGCCTGTCGCGCGCGATGGGGCCACGCATAGAAGAGGACGACCTGGATTACTTTCCGTTGTTCGACGATGGGCTGGTCGCCGCGGTGCCGTTTTCGGGGACGCTGGCCAAGCGCAAGCGCCTCACGCCCGGTGATCTGGCCGGCATGGCCTTCATCAGCTATCCAAAGGATCCGGAAAGCAGCTTTGCCCGGTCCACCATGCAGGCGCTGGAGCAGGCGGGCGCAAAGGTGCGCGTGGGATACGAGGCGAAGGAAATCCACACCGCGCTGGGCCTTGTGGCGGCCGGCCTGGGGTATGCGCTGGTCGGAAAATCCGTGGCGGATGACAGCCGCAGCGACATCCTGTACCTGCCGGTCCAGGGCCTGACGGCGACGGCGCAGGTGTATGCGGTGCGCGCCAAAGGCGCCACGCATCGGCTGGCGGATGACTTCATGGCGATCATTTCCGCGCAGTCGGACCAGCGCTGAAGGTGCCCGCCGGGAGGGGCGCGGCAGGCACTGCGCGGCCTCAGGCTTGAGGCGCCTTGTCCGCCGCTCGCAGGAAGTTCGCTTCCAGCACGCTGAGCACGCGGTTCAACGTGTCGATATCGGCCGCCGACAGTCCTTTGAGCGATTCTTCGAAGAATGCCGCGCGCCTTGGCAGGGCTTCGTCCACCACCACCTGTCCGGCGGGCGTGAGGCGGGCGTTGGTCAGGCGGTTGTCTTGCGGATCCACTTCGCGCGCGATCCAGCCCAGTTTCTGCATGGCTTGTAGCTGGCGCGTGAGCGAGGCGGGATCGAGCCGGCACCGTTCAGCCAGATGCTTTTGTGAACACTGGCCGCATTCATGCAGGGCCAGCAGAATGCGCCAGCGGGGTAAAGCGTGGCCGACCGTGCTGCTGAAGGCGCTTTGCATGCCACGGTAGGCCTGTCCCATGTGCTGAATGACTTGCAAGCCTTGTTGTTGTTTGGGCAAAAGCTATTCTCCGACGCCGGCCGGCTCTGGTTTGGAAGGACGGATCAATTGGACTGGCGGCACGCGCCGCACGCACCAGAGCGCAAACACGGCGACCGCCAGGGCGATGAGCTGTCCTTCATGGATGGCGCCAACGAGCGCGACGCGCGCGATTTCGATCAACGACGTGCCGTCCTGGCCTTGATGCGCCAATTGTGCCAGGAACTGCGTCTGGGCCTCGGGATTGACCAGCATCTGAGGATCGTTCAGCTCGGGTAGCCAGCGGGCGGAAGCGCCGCGCAGCGTGGATTCCACGCCGCTGAAGTAGCTGTGGCTGACCATGGTGCCGACGATAGCCGTGCCCAGCATGCCGCCGATCATGCGCAGCGATTGCAGCAGGGCCGTTGCGATGCCGAGGTGGCTGCGTCCCGCGGTCTGCTGCGCAAACACAGTCAGATTGGGCATGATGAAACCCATGCCCAGGCCGGCCATGAGCATGTAGACGGCGATCAGGGCATGTGACGTATAGCTATGGGTGGTAACAATGCCCAGGCATGAAAACGCCATCAGGATGAAGCCCGCGTACAGCATGCAGTTGGGATTGCGGATACGCGTGATGATGCGGCCGTTGACGATGCTGCCCACGGTGATGAAGACCACCATGGGGGTAATGAGCAGGCCCGCGTCCTGGGGCGACAGCCCGAAACCGCCCTGCAGCAGCAGCGGGGCATAGAACAGCAGCGAATACATGGTCACGCCCACCAGCAGGGCAAGCGTGAAAAGCATCGCCAGGCCGCGATTGCGGAACATGTCCAGCGGCAGCAGCGGGTGAGGACAGCGCCGTTCCCACCAGATCAATACCGCGAAGGCGATCACGCTGCCCGCGCCCAGCAGCATCAGGGATCCGCTCAGCCCTTCCTTGGGCAGCAGCTCGACCAGCAACTGCAGGCTGCCCAGCGCCAGCGCGATAAGCAGGGCGCCTTGCCAATCCAGCCGCACGCGGCCCGTTGCATGGTTGCGCAAGTGCGGCAGGTAGCGCCCGACGAACCAGAGGCCGAGTATGCCGATGGGCAGGTTGACGTAGAACACCGAACGCCAGCCGTAGTGTTCCGTCAGCGCGCCGCCCAGGGTGGGGCCCACCGCGTTGGCGATGCCGAAGGCGGAACTGAGCATGACCTGCCAGCGCAGCCGCACGTGGGGGTCGGGAAACAGGTCGGGAATGGACGCGAAGGCGGTGCCCACCAGCATGCCGCCGCCTATGCCTTGCAATGCCCGGGCCAGGACCAGCGTGAACATGCTATCGGCCGCGCCGCACAGCACCGAGGCAAAGGTGAACAGCACGATCGCCGCGACCACGAAGGGCTTGCGCCCGTAGTAATCGCCCAGCCGGCCGAAGATGGGAACGGTGATGACGGAGGTCAGCAGGTAAGACGTCGCTACCCATGCATACAGTTCGAAGCCTTTGAGTTCGGCCACAATGGTCGGGAGGGCGGTGCCGACCACGGTCTGGTCGATCGCGACCATCATCATGACGAAGCACATGCCCAGCATGGCGAGCAGTGTTTGGCGGAAAGGAAGCACCTGGCCGGGCGAATGCGGCGTGCTGGGAGCGGGGGCGGACATTGCTGGATCTATCAATGATTGATGTATCAATCATTCTAGCCCTACAATCCGCGAGACAGAAAGTTGTCAGCTTCGGCGCCGGTTTTCCGGAGGCGAGCCGGCGGCCAAATGGATGATTTTGTCCCGGCTGGCGCGGCGATTCTCGCGAAGCCGGCCCGATTTGTTACGATAGCGCTATCTGTACGCTGGCCTAGCTGGCGTCTTCATCAGGCTTTCCATGGCAGATCCCCATTTTTTGCGCCGCAGCCCCAGGCTCGGCATAAGAGCGGGCACGCCCTGAAAGGCCATGGCTACACAGGCCGGGCGGGTTCCGCCGATAAAGCACCTTCCGCGCGCCTGGCGCTGCGGACGGCATTCAAGGATATCCAGTCGAGGTACCGACGGGGCAGCAATGAAAACGTGGTTCAAGCGCATTTTGATAGGCCTGGTAGTGTTGGTTGTCGTGGCCGTCGTTGGCCTGGCCATCTTCTTGCTGACATTCGACCCCAACGCGTACAAGTACAAGCTGGAAGAGCTTGTCCAGCAACGCTATCAACGCACGTTGACGATCGACGGCGAGATCGAGCTGTCGCTCTTCCCGCGCATCGGCTTGTCGGTGCAGGGCGTATCGCTATCCGAGCCTGACAGCCCGGAAATCTTCGCTTCCATCGACAGCACCCGCCTGGCGGTCGCGGTGTGGCCGCTGTTGTCCAACAGTTTTGTCGTGGACCACGTGGCCATCAGCGGACTGAAGGCTCGGGTGGTGCGGGACAAGCAGGGCCATTTCAATTTCAGCAATCTCGTGGGCGGCACGGCGCCGGTCACGGCGGCGCCGGCCAATCCCGCCGAAGCGCTGGCGGGCGCGGCCCAGAGCGCTGTGCAGGCCCTGGCCAACGGCAATTTGCCGCAGCCGCGCAACAACATGCAGATCGACATCGCCGGCCTCGACCTGAAGGACGGCCAGGTGCAACTGCAGGACGCCATCACGGGCATGGCGGTGGCTGTCACCAAGATCAACGCCAATACCGGCCGCGTCACCTTCAACCAGCCGTTTGACGTGCGTCTGACCGCGCGCGTCGAGGGCGGCAATCCGCGCGTGGATGCCAACCTGACCGGCCAGGCCCTGCTGACGCTGGATCCGTCCGCTAAGCGCTATGCCGCGCAGAAGCTGGACCTGCGCATGGACGGCAAGCTGCCGGGCGCCGAGGCCAAGAGCCTGGCCATGCGCGGCAACCTGGCCTTCAACGGCCAGAAATCGGCACTGGACGTGGCTGGCCTGGAGGTCGTGTTCCAGGGCGACGTTACCGATCCCGCCGCGCGCGCCACCAATGTGGACGCCAGCGTGGCCATTCCCAAGCTGGCGATCGATCCGCACAAGAGCCAATTGCAGATCGAAAAGCTGGCAATCCGCGCCAAGGGCGGCGTGGAGGATGGCCCCTTCGAATTTGCCGTGGACGCTCCGGCGCTCAATATCTCCCCGGCCTCGGCCACGGGAGAAGCCCTGACGGGCCGCGTGCGCATCAGCGGCCTGGATGCGAGCTTCGGTCTGAACGGCATCAGCGGCAACGCCGGCGAGCTGGACATCAAGGAAGCCAAGCTGGACAGCACCTCCAAGAATGGCGAGCGGGTCGTCAAGCTGAACTTCGCCTCGCCGCTGTCCTTGAATCTCCTGCAGCGTAGCGGCGGCCTGTCAGGCTTGCGCGGCGACGTCAACATCACGGATCCGGGCCTGCCCAAGGGCAGCCTGCAGATCCCCGTGATCGGCAGCGTGACGGCGGACCTGTTGAAGGATCAGGCCACCAGCAAGATCAACGCCGTGCTGGAAGGCGGCAAGTTCGACCTGAGCGCGGACATCACCAAACTGAGCGATTCGCCGCGGGTGAATTTCGCGTTGGTGGTGGATACGCTGGATCTGGACAAGCTGGTGCCGCCTGCCGCCGCAACGCCGGCGCAGCCCGCGGCCAAGCAACCGGCCGATGCCAAGAAGGAAGAAGGGAAGCCGGCGCAACCGGCCCCGGCTCCGGCCAAGCCTGCGGACGACACGATCGATCTGTCGGCGCTGGTCGGCCCCAGCGTCAATGGCACGATCAAGGTCGGCAAGCTGGTCGTGCGTGGCCTGAAGGCTGACGACGTCGGCGCGGCGGTCAAGCTGGACAAAGGCAAGCTGGACATTTCCAGCCTGACGGCCGGACTCTACGGCGGCAAGCTGGCGGGCACGCTGTCGGTGGATGCCGCGCAGGGCAATCAGTTGGCCACCAAGATGTCGCTGGCCGGTATCGCGATCGAACCGTTCCTGATGGACGTGGCGCGCCAGAACGTGCTGAGCGGCACGGGCAGCCTGGCGCTGGACCTGAAGACGGCCGGCGCCAATGCCTACGCCATGAAGAGCGGCTTGGGCGGCACCATGCAATTGCGCCTGCGCGACGGCGCGGTCAAGGGCATCAATCTGACGCAGACGCTGCGCGACCTGAAGGCCGCCTTCAAGCCGGAATCGCAGAACGAAACCGTGGCGTCCGATACCAGCAAGCAGACGGAATTCTCTGAAATGGACGCGGACCTGGCCTTCACCAAGGGCGTGGCCGCGGTCAAGCGCCTGAACGTCGTGTCGCCCTTGCTGCGCGTGACGCAAGGGGATCCCGCCATCATTGACTTCGTCAAGAGCGAGCTGGACCTGGTGGCGCGCGCGCGCGTCGTCAATCCGGCCGCCGACCCCGAAGGCAAGGAACTGATCGACCTGAAGGACGTGACCATTCCCGTGCACGTCAAGGGTCCGTTCGACAAGCCGACCTACACCTTGCTCTGGAAGGATGCCATCGGCGGCATCCTCCAGCGCAGCCTGGAAAACAAGCTGCGCGAAGCCGTGACGGGCAAGGGCAAGGGCGGCGCCGCCGTCGACAAGGCCTTGAAGGGATTGCTGGGTAAATGAACGCCGGAAACTTTCAACCCGTGGCCGAATGCGGCTCCACGACGCAAGCCGAGGCCGCGGGCTACCATCGCCAATGGCTGGTGGCCAATGATTCCGGCCAGTGGCTGAACCGCGCCCTGTGCCCGCGATTGGCCGACGTGTCGGTCGAGCTGCGACTGGGCTATCTGGTCTTGAAGGCGCCGGGCATGCTGCGCATGGACATCCCGCTGGACGTCATCGAAGACGACGACAGCGTGCGCTACAGCATGAGGGTGGGCGAGCAGGTGGTCGACGTGATCGACGAAGGAGAACTGGCCGCTGCCTGGATTTCGAACTTCGTCCAGGTGCCCTGCCGGATCATGAAGGTGCATCCGGATACGCCCGTGGCCGCCTGGCCGGCCTGAACCGGCCAGAACCGGCCCCCCGGGCTGGCTCAGGCCTGGGCGCCCGAGCGCTTGTACTCGAATGCCGCGTGGGCCAGCAGGCCCGCCATCAGGCCCCAGAAGGCCGAACCGATACCCCAGAAACTGAAACCCGATGCCGTGGCCAGCAGCGTGAT
The DNA here is from genome assembly GCF_035282245.1 of Achromobacter sp. D10. NCBI lineage: Bacteria > Pseudomonadati > Pseudomonadota > Betaproteobacteria > Burkholderiales > Alcaligenaceae > Achromobacter > Achromobacter sp. D10. The sequence continues at coordinate 11,059 of NZ_JAYJLE010000012.1, read as the reverse complement.
GAGCGCGGCTTCGCGGCGTTGCGGGTTTGCCATGGCGGCGGCCATGCCGCCCATGATGGTACCCAGCAGGGCCAATCCGGCCAGCGCCGCCAGCAGGGCGGCGGGCAGGGCCTGGAAGAAAACGGCCACGGCGCCGGCTACCACGCTCAGAACCACATAGCCCAGTCCGTAGGTGGCTGCGGCGATGTAGCGTTTGGACGGGTCCGCATGCGCTTCGGGACCGGTGCAGATGGCCGCGCTGATGGCGCCCATCGTGACGCTGTGCGCGCCGAATGGCGCGGCCAGGAGGCCCAGAAAGCCGGTCGCAGCGACCAGGCGCGAGGCGGGCGGCTGGTAGCCCGCGGCCTGCAGGATGGCCAGGCCGGGCAGGTTCTGCGACGCCATGGCGACGACGAACAACGGAATGCCCAGGCTGACCGCGGCTTGCGCGCTGAAGGCCGGCGTCGTCCAGACGAATTCGGTCAGGCGCCAATCCAGCAGGTCCAGCTGGATGAGGTCCAGGCCGAAAGCGATTGCGATGGCCACCAGCATGACGACCAGCACCGCGTAGCGCGGCGCCCAGCGCCGGCAGAGCAGATAGGCGGCGCACATTGCCAGTACCAGCGCGGGCTGTTGTTTGATGTTGCTGAAAACGCCCATGCCGAAGTTGAGCAACACCCCTGCCAACATGGCTGCCGCGATTTCGCCGGGAATGCGGCGCAGGATGGGATCGATCCAGCCGAACAGGCCGCAGGCCAGCGTCAGCGCGGCCGCCAGGACGAAGGCGCCGATGGCCTCGTTGAACGGAACGCCGGCCAGCGCGGTGACCAGCAGGGCTGCTCCGGGCGTGGACCAGGCCATGACGATGGGCAGGCCCGTGCGCAGGCTGTACAAGGCTCCGCCCAGGCCGAACGCGAGGCTGAGCGAGCCGATCCAGGAACCGATGTGAGCGGAATCCAGGCCTGCGGTATGGCCGGCCTGCACCATCAGTACGGCGGTGCCGCCAAAGCTGACCAGGACGGCGACCAGGCCGGCGGCGATGGCCGATGCGGACAGGTCGCGGCGGGCGTGGTGGCGGGAAGGAGGGAGGTTGATGCTGGACTGCGCGGCGTCGCTCATGCTGCACCGGTCAGGCGACGGTACTTTGCCATGAGTTGTTCCTGGCCTTCATTCCATTGCGGGTGCAGTTCGATGCATTCCACGGGACATACGACTTTGCATTGCGGCTCGTCGTGGTGGCCCACGCATTCCGTGCACCGGTCGGGGTCGATGACGTAATAATCCTCGCCCATGGAGATTGCTTCGTTCGGGCACTGGGGCTCGCAAACGTCGCAATTGATGCATTCTTCGGTGATGGTCAGGGCCATGGCGGGCAGCGGTGTGGGCGGATGGGGCTAAGCGCATTGTACTGCCGCGGCCCGCCTTGGCCGCGCAGCGCAAGAAGGGCGCTTTACGCGCCCTTCGAGGGTGGAGCAACGCCTGGGGGCGGGTTTAGCCCGGCCAGGACTGTTCGCGGCGTTCCTTGGCCTTTTCCTGCAGCCAGCGTTCCACCGAGGGGAACACGAACTTGCTCACGTCGCCGCCCAACTGCGCGATTTCTCGCACGATGGTGCCGGAGATGAACTGGTATTGGTCCGAGGGCGTCATGAACAGCGTTTCGACGTCGGGCAGCAGATGGCGGTTCATGCCGGCCATCTGGAATTCGTATTCAAAGTCGGACACGGCACGCAGGCCGCGCACGATCACGCGGCCGCCCTGGTCGCGCACAAAGTCCTTGAGCAGGCCGCCGAAACTCTGCACTTCCACGTTGGGATAGTGCCCCAGCACTTCGCGCGCAATTTCCACGCGCTCGTCGATGCTGAAGAAAGGCTTCTTGTTGCGGCTTATGGCGATCCCGACCACGACTTTGTCGAAAAGCGTGGCGGCACGGCGGACCAGATCCTCGTGGCCTCTGGTCAGCGGGTCGAAAGTGCCGGGATATACAGCGGTGATCATACGAGCTCCGTACCGTTATTAGTGGTGTACACCATCCTCCGAAGCTCGGATTATTGACCTATTTGCGCAATGCAGCAAATTCCAGCAGGTGGTAGTGGACCGCGCCTGCCTTGTCCTGCCGCAAGATCGTGAATCCTTCGGGGGCTTCAATGGGGCTTTCCGCCTCTACGTAGACTAGCCCATGCTCGGTCAGAATGCCCGGCAGAATTGGCCACAGGCGCGGTAGCCACCCCTGGCCGAAGGGAGGATCCAGGAGGATGAGGTCAAATCGGGACGCATCCATCCGTTCGGCGACCTGCATGGCATCGCCCACGTGGATGCGTATCATGTCGGCTTTGAGCTTGTCGCGCAGTGTCCGCAGCGCGGACGCGGCGGTCTTGTCCCGCTCGACCATCTGCACATGCGCCACGCCGCGCGAGGCCGCCTCGAAACCCAGGGCGCCGCTGCCGGCGAACAGATCCAGCACCTGCTTGTCGGCAAAGTCGCCGCCCCACAGGTGATTGAGCCAGTTGAACAGCGTTTCGCGCACCCGGTCGGGCGTGGGGCGCAGCGTCTCCACGTCGGGCACGGCGATGGGGGTGCGTCTGTATTGGCCCCCGACGATACGAATATACTTGTTACCCATGTTTAGCCGCTTCTTCAAGAAAAAATCCCCTCCGCCCGCCGCGCCGGCCCAGCCCGCGCCGCCGCCGGAGGCTGCAGACGCCGTAACCGCGCCTGCCGAGCCCGCCCCCGCGCCGGCCATACCCGCGCCGCCGGCGCCGGTTGCCACCGAACCGCGCCGCGAACCCAGCATAGAACCTGCTGCCGTGGTCCCGCCTGCGGCCGCGCCGGTTGTCGCCCCGCCGGCGGCGCCTGCCGCCGCGCCCGCTTCAGCCCCGGCAGCGCCTGTAACCGCGGCGCCTGCAATCGCGGCGCCTGCAACGTCAGCGCCATCATTCGCGCCGCCACCGCCGCCTGCTCCCATTGCAGCTCCTGCGCCCAGCGCGCCGGCCGCCGTGGCGCCGGTGCCTGCACCGGCGACTGCCCCGGCAACGGCTTTGGCGCCGAATCCCGCGCCGGCAGCGCCTTCGGCGGTTGCCCCCGCGCCCATTGTCGAAGCCGCCGCGGAAGCGCCCAAGAAGGCGTCGTGGCTGTCCCGCCTGAAACAGGGGCTGTCGCGCACGGGTCAGAGCATTGGCGGTATTTTCGTCGGCGTGAAGGTCGACGAGAACCTGTTCGAGGAACTCGAGTCGGCGCTCATTATGGCCGATGCGGGCCTGGAGGCTACCGAAAAGCTCCTGACCGCGCTGCGCGCCCGCGTGAAAAAAGAGCGCATCGAGGACCCGGCCAAGGTGAAGGCGGCGCTGCGCCAGTTGCTGGCCGACCACCTGCGTCCGCTGGAGCGCGCATTCGATTTGAAGCGCACGCAGCCGCTGGTCGTCATGATCGCCGGCGTCAACGGCGCGGGCAAGACCACGTCGATCGGCAAGCTGGCCCATACCTTTCAGCGCCAGGGCGCCAGCGTGCTGTTGGCTGCGGGCGATACTTTCCGCGCAGCGGCGCGCGAGCAGCTTATCGAATGGGGCAGCCGCAACAACGTGACGGTGATCTCGCAGGACGGCGGCGATCCCGCAGCCGTAGCGTTCGATGCCGTCAATGCCGGCCGCGCGCGTGGCATGGGCGTGGTGATGGTCGACACCGCCGGCCGCCTGCCCACCCAACTGCACCTGATGGAAGAACTCAAGAAGATCCGCCGCGTCATCGGCAAGGCGGATGCCGCGGCGCCGCACGAGGTGCTGCTGGTGGTGGACGGCAATACCGGCCAGAACGCCTTGGCGCAGATCCGCGCCTTTGACGCCGCGATCAATCTGACCGGCCTGGTCGTGACCAAGCTGGACGGCACCGCCAAGGGCGGCACGCTGGCTGCCGTGGCCGCGGGCAGCCAGGGCGTGCGTCCGATTCCGGTGTACTGGATCGGCGTGGGCGAAAGCCTGGAAGACCTGCAGCCCTTTGTGGCTGACGAATTCGCCGGGGCCTTGCTGGCGGATTGATGTCCATGAGTCCGGCGCGCTTGCGCCGGGTGGGGCAAAAGCAAAGGGACGGCGCAAGCCGTCCCTTTTGTATTCAAGCCTGCTTTACTTCCAGAAAGGTTTGCTTGCCGCCAGGTCGTCGAATGCCTGCTGCGCGTCGTCCGCCAGTTCCTGCAGGCGGGCGCTGATCCAGCCCAAGGCGAACCAGGCTTGCGGGTGGGTGGCGGTACACGACTCGTAGTAGTCCTTGGCCACTGCAAGATCGTTGATTTCGCCCAGCACGTCCTGCACTCGCGACAACAATTTGCGATAGCCGCGCAGCTTGCCGGCGGGCAGCAGCGATTCGGCGAACGCCAGGCTGTATCGCAGGCGCTTGCCGCGTTTGCGCAATTCATGGCGCGTTGGGATGTCCAGCGTCGCGAATTGCGTGCCTTGGTCGGCGACCTTGCTGTGCCAGCGGTGCAGGCGTCGCGCCAGTTGTTTGTGCAGGCGCTGCGGATCGGGTTCCGGCGCCAGCATGGGAATGATGGTGGGCCTGACGCTAGGGCCGGCCACGCCGCCTTCCAAGCGGATGGCGGGTTCGGGCGCGGTGTCGCTGGGCGTGCCATTGGCGATGGCCTGGCCATCCGCGGCAGGCAGGGCCGGCGGCACGTCCAGGCTCCATTCCAGCAGGTCCAGCATCCAGGCCTGGAAGGCCTTGCCACCAGCGATGCTGCGCGCGTCCTGCTCCGGCGGTGGGGCTTCCATGGGAATGACCGGCATGCCGGCGCGCATGAGCGCGGGCGCCACCGTTTCGTTCAGCACGTCCTGGTCGCGGTTGGCGCCGAAAGCGGCGAAGTGCGTGCGCACGCCTTGGAGCAGGCCATCGGGGATAGGCGCTATCCAGCCATCGAACAGCTTCCAGGCTGAACGCAGGCGGCGTACGCCCACGCGCAGCTGGTGCACGTGTTCGGAGTTGCCGGCGCGGTATACGCCTTCGGTATCGACTTCGGCCAGTACCGCCGCGTTGCGCGCGATCTGGTCCAGGCATTCCGCGGCAACGCGCGCCATGGCCTGGGGCGCGGTCATGTCTTCGCGCAGCTTGACCGACGCCGCGCCGCGCGGCGCCCAGAACTGCGCGATGGCTTGCGCGCGGCGGGCTTCGAGATCATCGCCGGGGATGGCGTCGGCATCGGCCAGGCGCTGCGCCAGTTGGGCCAGCGCGTCGCCGCGTTCGGATTTGCTGCGCGGATCGAGCACCAGGCTGTGGCGCTGCTGCCACCCGCGAGCCGCCGCGAAGATGGCCGCCGGCCGCCCAGACACCAGTTCGAATTCCAGTTCAGAGATGGGCAGCTCCAGCGCGCCGGCGCGCAGGATGCCGGTGTCGTAGGCCAGCTCCACCGTGCCGTAACGCGTGCGGACCTTGCGCAGCAGGCGCTGCACGTCGGTTTCATACCGCAGGCCCAATTCGCCCTTGATGGCGGCCAGCGCGGCCTCGACCTCGGTGCCCGCATACACCGACAGATCCAGCACCGGACCCGGCCGCGGATGATTGAGTTCGATGCGCGTGATGGCGTTGATGCCTGGCATCTTCAGTGTCTGCACCCAGTCGCGGCCTTCCTGGCGCAGGCGGATGGCGATGCGCGCCCGCGCGAGTTCGCGTTCGGGCGTATCGAAATACATGGCGTGCAGGCGGATGCGCGTGGCTTCGCGTTGCTTGATCTCTCGCAGGACGGCCTGGCGGGAAGCCGCGGGCACGTGCAGTTTCAATTCCTGTTCCGACATGGCGGCAAGTGTCCAACGGCAAAAGCCGAGATCTTAATCAAACGGGGCGGGGATTTGATGACCGGTCATATTTAGTTCACACAGAGCATAGACGGCTTTGCGGTGCATCAACAATCCGCCCGCCCCAGGCTCCAGCCAGGCTGGAAATTGCTCCAGCGCGGGCGCTCGAATTACCTAGTTTCAGTGATATGCAATGTTACGAATCGCTTTTCTAATTGTAAGTTTCGCGCCGTCCCTCTCGTGCCTGCCGCCCGTCATAACCGGCGGCGACCGTTCCGCCGGCGCTTGTTACCGTCCAGAAGAGCGCAATGAACCGTATCTATCGCATTGTCTTCAACCGCAGCGCAGGGCTGTGGCAGGTCGTGGGCGAACATGCCCGCGGGCATGGCAAGAGCCGGGGCCGCAGTCGGGCGCTGGGGGCGATGGTTGCGCTGGCCGCCGCCTGCGGTTCGTCGCCAGCCTGGGCGCAGGTGACGATCATCGCTTCGGGCGATGTCCTGCCTGATAATGCGGCGGGGTGGAACGCCGCCGTGGACCTTATGGTCGGCAACACCCGCTCCGGCGAAATCACCGTACTCAACGGAGGCCGCCTTTACAGCGCAGCGGGCGGGATCGGCACCGGGCCGGGCGGAATCGGCACGGCCACTGTGACGGGCTCGACGTCTTCCTGGTCGGTGTACAGGGACCTGTCCATCGGCGCCGGCGGCACCGGAACGCTGAATCTCGTCGATGGCGGATCGCTGGTCGTCGTCGGCGGCGGGATCGTCTCGCTGGCCCCGGTCGCGGGCGGGACCGGCACGATCAACATCGGCGCGGCGCCTGGAGCCGCACCCGCCCTCGCGGGCACGCTGTCCGCGGACGAAATCCGTTTCGGGGCGGGCATGGGCACGCTCAATTTCAACACCAGTTCCTCGACCACCTTCAGCACGCGCCTTGCCAGCAGCGGACCGGGCGCGGGCGCCATCAATCACTACGCCGGCACGACCTTCCTGACGGGCGATAGCGCCGGTTTCCAGGGCGTCGTGACAGCCCGTGGCGGGCAGTTGCGCATCCTCGACAAGCTGGGTTCTGCCGAGGCAAAAATCGACGGCGGCGCGGCGGCGGGCAATACGGCAGGGGTGCTTGTTGCCGGCGCCGACGCCGAATGGACCGTTTCGGACAACCTCTTCGTCGGCGGCACGGGCCAGGGATGGCTGACCATCCAGAACGGCGGCCTGGTTTCCAACCGCTTCGGCTCGGTCAATGCCGCGCAGAACGGCTCGGCGCAAGTGACCGTCTCCGCGTCCACCTGGAATAACACCTTGGCGCTGCTGGTTGGCGCGGACGGCGGCGGCGGCACGGTGTCCGTCCAGAACCAGGGGCAGTTGACCAGCGTCGATGGCTACGTGGGCCGCAACGCCGGTGGCGACGGATCCGTCACGGTGCGCGGGCCGGGATCGGCCTGGACCAATAGCGGCTTCCTGCGGGTGGGCGACATGGGCGGGCGCGGACTGCTCAGCATCCAGAATGGCGGCGTCGTTTCAAACACCGACAGCTACGTCGGCAGCATGGATGGCAGCGTCGGTAACGTGGAGGTCAGGGGAGGCGGGGCCGTCTGGAACAACCTGGGTTCGATGACCTTGGGGTATGGGCTCGGCGTGAACTCCGGCAGCCTGACGGTCGCGGACGAGGGAGAGGTCAACGTCGGCGCGAGCGGAACCGGGGCCATCGTATTGGCGCCCAGCACTTTCCTGTTCTACCGCCCCTCCGGCACGATCAACATCGGTGGGCATGCCGGCCTGGCTGCGGCCGGCGCCGGCGTGATCAATGCTTCCGCGATCCAGTTCGGCGCGGGGGACGCCACCTTGAACTTCAACCACACCGACGCCGGCTACCGCTTTTCCGCCGCGCTGGACAGCGGGACCAACAGCGGCTCCTCGCATCGCGTCAACCAGGTCGCCGGCACCACCTTGCTGTCCGGCGCCAGCAGCGGCTTCAAGGGCAGGACGACCGTATCCGGCGGCAAACTGGTGGTGCTGGGCTCGCTGGGCGGTTCGGCGGAAGTGACGGGCGGCACATTGCAATACGGCGACGGCGCGGTGGGCGTGGCCAGCAACCTGACCGGCGACCTGCGGGTTGCCGGCGCCAGCAGTACGTTGTCGGTGCAAGGCCCTGCGACGCTGGCAGTGGCGGGAAATATCGACTTGGCCGACGGCACCATTCTGGACGTGAAAGCCGGTACCGGCGGCCCGTCCCTGCGCGCCAACACCGTGACGCTGGGCGACGGCGTGACATTCAAGCTGAGCGGCATTGCCGACGAGAGCCAACTCGATGCCGTGCTCATTGATTCCACCAGTGGCATCACCGGCGATTTCGCGGCGGTGAGCGTGGGCGGATTCACGGGCCCTGTGGACTATCTCACGGTCAATACGCGCAAGTCGGCCGACGACTTGCAGTACCGAGCGACCTACGCGCCAAGCTGGACAGCCAATAACAACCTGGCCCACGGCACGTTCACGCTTGCCAATGCGCCGGACCGGTTCCAACTGGGCGTGGCGCTTACGGACCAGGCAGCCAATATCGCAACGGGCTGGAACGGCAGGACGCTGACCAAGGCGGGTAACGGCACGCTGGTTCTGAGCGGCGCCAACACCTATAGCGGCGGCACCTTGATCACCGGTGGCATGCTGCAGGTCGATCGTAATGAAAACCTGGGCAACGCCACGGGCGCCGTGGTGTTCGACGGCGGCGGGCTGGCGGTCTCGAACTCATTCATAACCTCGCGCGCCTTTACGTTGGCGCAGTCCGGCCGCGTCGACGTGGCGACCGGCCACACGCTGTTGCTGGCGGGAGGAGTGTCGGGCGGCGGCGACTTGATCAAGACCGGCGCGGGCACGCTGCACCTGACCAACGGGGGCAACACTTACAGCAATACCCGGATCCAGTCGGGCATGCTGATCGGCAGCGCGACTTCCGTCCGGGGCAATGTCGAGAACCACGGTACGTTAGTGTTCCAACAGTTGGCCGACGGAACCTTTGGCGGCTCACTCTTCGGAGACGGAGTGCTGGAGAAGACCGGTACAGGCACACTGGAACTGACCGGCAACCATGCTTCGTACACGGGCCATACCAAGGTGTGGAACGGTAAGCTGGTGGTGATCGGCGCGCTCGGCGGCTCGGCTCAAGTGGCCGGCGGCGCATTGCAGTTCGGCAACGAGCTCGGGGGCGCGGCCAGCCGCCTCGGCGGCAACCTGAGCGTGGCGGGGACGGGTAGCGTTTTGTCGGTGCAAGGTCCGGCGACGCTGGCGGTGGCGGGCGATATCGGCATGGCCGATCACACGGCCCTGGACATCGCGGCGGGAGCGGGTGGACCTGCCATCACGGCCGGCAGCGTGACCTTGGGTGACGGCGTCTCGCTTGCCATCCGGGGTATCAATGGCGCGAGCCTGTCAGACGTAGTCCTGATCGAGACCGGCTCGGGCATCACTGGAGACTTCGGATCGGTGAGCGTGGGAGGCTACGCAGGCACCGTGGATTATCTAGGCGTCAATACCCGCAAGTCCGCGGATAACCTGCGATACCTCGCCTCTTATGGCCTGAGCTGGCTGACCGGCAACAATCTGGCGCACGGCACGTTCACCCTGACCGACGCGACGGACGAGTTCGAGGTGCGCGCGGCGCTCGCTGACCAGGCGGCTAATGGCGCGACGGGCTGGGACGGGCGGACCCTTACCAAAGCCGGCGCAGGAACCTTGGTGTTGAGCGGCGCCAACAGCTACTCCGGCGGTACGCGAATCGATGGCGGTACGCTGCGGGTGGACCGCGACGCGAACCTGGGCGCCGCCGCAGCCGGACTGACCCTGCGGGGCGGCACCTTGGCCAGTATCGGGTCATTCGATACCTCGCGCGCGTTAACCCTGGAGAATGCGGGAATCATCGACGTGGCGGGCAGCGCAACGCTGGGCTTGAACGGCGAGGTTTCGGGCAATGGCATGCTCGTCAAAAAGGGCAGCGGCACGCTGAGCTTGCGCAGCGGAAACACCCACGCCGGCGGCACGATGCTGGACGGCGGCACGCTGCGGATTGCGCATGACTCCAGCCTCGGCGCGGCGAACAGTCTTCTTATCATCAACGGCGGCACGCTGGCGACGACGACATCCTTTGGGATTTCGCGCTCCATCGCCCTCGGGATATCACCGGATGCGGGCTTTGACGTCTCTACCGGCACTACGCTGGGGGTGAGCGGCGCGGTTCTAGGCGGCGGCAGGCTCGTCAAGCGCGGGGCTGGGGCCTTGGTCCTGGGCGGCTCCAATAGTTATGGTGGCGGCACGGCAATCCTGGATGGCACGCTGCAGGTGAGCCGCGACGATAATCTGGGCGTCGCGGGCGGCAGCTTGACGTTCGGCGGGGGCACGTTGGCCACGACCGGGTCCTTTTCCTCCTCGCGCGCCATTACGCTCGCGCAGGCGGGCAATGTCGACGTGGCCGCCGGCAATGTCCTGACCCTGACTGGCCAGGTGTCGGGCAGCGCCGACCTGGTCAAGGCAGGCGCGGGCGTCCTGCGCCTGGACAACGCAGCCAATGCCTACCGCAATACCTGGGTCCAGCGTGGCTCGCTGATCGGCGATGCCGCTTCGATTTCTGGCAATGTCATCAATGACGGCGCGCTGGTTTTCCAACAGACGGTCGATGGCATTTTCAGGGGCGACGTTTCGGGCTCAGGCTCGCTGACCGCATCGGGTGCCGGAAGATTGAGCCTGACCGGCGTCAATACCTACGCCGGCGGCACGAGGATCGAAGGTGGCATGCTGCAGGTCGAGCGCGACGCCAATCTCGGCGCGACGGCCGGCAGCCTGACCTTGAACGCCGGGATGCTGGCAACCACCGGCAGCTTCGACAGTTCGCGTGCCGTCCTGCTGACACAGGCGGGAATGTTCGATGTTCGCGCAGGCACGACGTTGGGATTGGGCGGTACGGTGTCGGGTAACGGCGCGCTCATCAAGGGCGGCGCCGGCACACTGGTCATGAGCGGCGGCAATGACTACAGCGGAGGCACAATCCTCGCTGACGGCACCCTGCGTGTAGGCAGCGATGCCAGCCTGGGCGCCGCGGCCGGCGCACTGGTATTCAGCGGTGGCACGCTGGCGACCACAGGCACATTCGATATCGCGCGAGCGGTCGTGCTGGCGCAAACCGGCCGCTTCGACGTGGCGGCAGGCACGACGCTGGGCCTTACCTCTACGGTTTCGGACGGAGCCGGTCTCGTGAAACAGGGCGGGGGCACTCTCGTCTTGAGCGGCAGCAATAGCCATGACGGCGGTACGACGATC